>JAVHWL010000004.1:0-100575 GCA_032159825.1 Acidobacteriota bacterium | reverse complement strand
GCGCCGTCTCCGGCCTGCCCAATGGTTTGACTGAAAGAGCAATCGCGGCAGCCCGCCAGATCAGGTTCACGCCTGCCATGAAGGACGGGCACGCTGTTTCGCAGTACATCCAGATCGAGTACAACTTTAATCTTTATTAGAAAGCTTTCAGGTTTCTCTTAAACTAAAAAGCGGCGTCTCTGGTAGACGCCGCTTTTTTTTTAAGATTCTAAGTCAGGCTTTCAGCGATTCGTCGGATACGATGAATGCCTTCCTGCAAGCGTTCGAGAGAGGTCGCATAAGAGATGCGTATGAAACCTTCCGCGCCGAAGCCCGCGCCGTCTGTCACCACGGTCTGTTCCCGGTTCAGTAATTTGTCCGCGAATTCGCCGGAAGTCTTGACCTCTTTGTTCAAACAACCGCGCACATCCGGGAAAGCATAGAACGCGCCCTCTGGCAGGATGCAGCGAAAACCCGGAATGTCGCTGAGAGCTTTCGTCAGCCAGTCTCTACGCTTGCCATATTCTGCGAGCATCTTGGCGACGGACTCCTGCGGGCCTGTCAATGCTTCTGTCGCAGCGGCCTGGGCAATGGAGTTGGGATTGCTCGTCGAATGACCCTGCACATTCAGCATCGCGCGCGTCCATTCGGATCGCGCCAGCGAGTAGCCCATGCGCCAGCCCGTCATCGCGTAAGTCTTGGAGAACGACCCGGCAATGCAGAGCCTGGAGCGAAGTTCCGGCGGCAGCGTCGCCGCGCTGAAGACTTCGGCAGGTGGATAGACGAAGCGCAAGTAGCATTCGTCGGAGATGGCGTAGACGCCGCGCTCGTTCAGGACTTCCATGATGCGCCTGAACTCGCCGGGCGGGATAATGCGGCCTGAAGGATTACAGGGCGAGTTGAGAATGATGAGCTTGGTGCGTGGAGTTATAGCGCGCTCGACCTGTTCTGCCGTCAGCACAAAATCCGTCTCTACGGTTTCGATATAGACAGGTGTTGCGCGGGCGAAGACAACGATTTCTGGAAACGTTACCCAGTAAGGCTTGGGTAGTAAGACTTCATCGCCGGGGTTTGCGAGGGAGACAACCGCATTGAAGATTGCCTGCTTGCCGCCGGAGGTCGCCATCACTTCCCGTTTGTCGTAGCTTGCGCCGAATTCGCGTTGATAAAAACTGATGATGGCCTGTTGAAGATCGCTCGTCCCGGCGGTTGGCGTGTACTTGGTCTTGCCCTGACGCATGGCTTCGGCAGCAGCCTGTTTGATGTTCTCCGGTGTGTCGAAGTCCGGCTCGCCCGCGCCGAGATCAACTACGTCGAGACCCGCCGCGCGCATCGCTACCGCCGCCTGCATAGCAGCGAGCGTTGAAGATGCGCGCATCTTTGCTACGTTGTCGGAAACAGGGAAGACTTCACTGGCTGTTTTTGTCGTCATGAATTCAATTAGAGAATAACGCAGGCCGCTAGCTGGAAGCGTCAGACCCCGCGCCGCTGTGCGCTTGGCGTTGACAGAGCATACGCAAGTATATCACGCACCGAAAGCCTAGTTTTCAACTTCTATCGAATCTCTTCTGCATCAGCGCTTCGACAGAAGACGGAACGAGTCCCTTGATCTTTCCTCCCAGCAGAAAAATCTCTCTCACGAGGCGCGAGCTAACGTAAGAGTAAGCCTCGGCGGGCATCATGAAGACTGTCTCGATGCGAGGCTCAAGCCGACGATTCATCAAAGCCATCTGCAACTCATACTCGTAATCCGAAATTGCCCGAATCCCTCGCACAATCGCATCGGCTTCGCGCTCGACTGCGTAATCAACCAGCAAGCCACGAAAATCCTCTACGAGAAGATGACAGGAACCATGCTCAATCTCTGTGATGACCTGTGCGAGCATCTCCCGCCGCTCATCAATGGTGAAGAAAGGTTTTTTGTCCGGGTTGATGAGAATGGCAATGATGATTTCGTCGAAGAGCTTGCAGCCGCGTTCGATAATGTCTAAATGGCCGTTAGTGACCGGATCGAACGAGCCTGGATAGATCGCACGGCGCATAGTTTTGAAAGCGTAAGTCAGAAGCCACAAAGGTCAGAAGTCGGAATGAAAGTAGCATAAAATGGGGCTAAGGGAATAGAGACCAGGAGCTGGTTAAGAAAAGTTGTGAAATAATTTAACCCCTCCCTTTTTATAAAGCCTAGTTTTCAAATGGAAACTGGGGTAAAATGAACACGTTGCCCCCCCGCGCAATGTCTCACTCGCCGGTAATGCTATTACGTGCTGTAACCTTAGTTGAAGTTTGAATTCCCCCCCGATCATAGACGCATACAGCTTACTCGCTCTGGAGGCTTAATTGTCAAAAGCAATAAACAATGACATGTCTTTTCGTGAGGTGATTCCACCAGGCTCCGCCGACATCGCTGTCCGAGATTTCGCGCCGCTCATGGATTGGAGCGAGATGAGTGAGTCTGAGCATTTCGTCCAGTTCTACGAGACGGACGGGTTTCTCCTGAACTCGTTGAGCGGTTTTGTCGGCGCGGGTCTTCGCGCGGGCGAAGCGGTTATCGTTGTGGCAACGAAAGAACACCGTATGGGGCTTGAGGAATTATTGCAGGAATCCGGGTTGGATATATTCAGAGCGCGCGCAACAGGACAATATATTCCGTTGGATGCGGACGAAACTTTGTCGAAGCTCATGGTTGACGGACAGCCTAACGCGGAGCTTTGCTTCCAGGTGATTGGAAGCATCATTGAGCGAGCCGCTGAGGGTCGGCCCCGCGTGCGAATATTCGGCGAGATGGTTGCGCTGCTGTGGGCCGAGGGAAACTGCGATGCCGCGATCCGCCTGGAAGAACTCTGGAACAACCTGGGCAAGACTCATCCATTCTCGCTCTTCTGCGCCTATACATTGAATGGCTTTAACGGAGAGGATTTCGCCGAGCGGCTCGGCCACGTGTGCGCGGGCCACACCCGCGTCATCCCTGCCGAGAGCTACACTGCGCTCGACAGCACTGATGAACGCCTCCGCGCCATCACTGTGTTGCAGCAGAAGGCAAGGTCGCTCCAGGCTGAGATCAACGAGCGTAAGGAAGTTGAGGAACAGCTTCGCGCTTCGCTTATCCGTGAGCAAATGGCGCGTGCCGAAGCTGAGAACGCTAATCGCCTGAAAGACGAGTTTCTGGACACAGTCTCACACGAGCTGCGAACTCCCCTTAACGCGATACTCGGCTGGGCGCACATGATTCGCAGCACCAGCCTGGACGAAGCTACCGTCGCGCGCGCAATAGAGACAATAGAACGCAACGCCAGGGCACAGGCGCAACTGGTTGAAGATATACTCGACGTATCGCGCGTGGTCACGGGTAAGCTCCGCCTTAATATTGAGCCGGTGGATGTGGCGTCTGTCATCAACTCGGCTATTGACTCCGTGCTGTTAGCGGCGGACTCTAAAGATATTCAACTAGAGGTGACACTCGATCCTTCAGCGCGTTATGTCTCAGGCGACTCAGGCCGTTTGCAGCAGGTCGCCTGGAACCTGCTCTCAAACGCTATCAAGTTCACTCCAACGGGCGGGCGCGTGAGTGTGCGTCTGGAGCGCGCAGGCACAAGCGCGCAAATCAAAGTTAGCGACACGGGACAGGGCATTAGTCCCCAATTCATTCCTTTCATCTTTGATCGTTTCCGACAAGCTGATGGCAGCAGCACACGCAGGCACGGCGGACTTGGGCTGGGGCTGGCGATTGTGCGGCATCTGGTAGAGCTTCACGGCGGCACAGTCAGTGCAGAGAGTCCCGGAGATGGTCTTGGCTCAACATTCACAGTCAAGCTTCCTCTTGCGCCTTCTCCTGAGCGAAAGAAAAGCCGTAGAAGAGATGCCGAGAGCTTGCGTGCGAATGAAGCTAATGATGCAGGCGTCATGGTTCTTCCTTCCCTGGATGGTCTGCGGGTGCTGCTGGTGGATGACGATCAGGACACTCTTCAGATGCTCGCCGTGATACTGACAACGTATAAAGCCACAGTTCAGACTACCGCTTCTTCGGCTGAAGCTCTTGAAGCATTGAAGTGGTTCAGGCCGGACGTGCTGGTATCTGATTTGGCGATGCCGGATGACGATGGTTACTCGCTCATTAGTAAGGTCAGAGAGTTGGAAGCGGCGAGCGGGAATAAAATCCCGGCTGTGGCGTTGACCGCATACGTCAGGGTTGAGGATCGTGTGCACGCATTATCGGCTGGCTTCAATATGTTTGTTCCGAAGCCGGTCGAACCGACAGAGTTAATCACGGCAATTGCCAACCTTGCCGAAGATGGCACGGCCAGCTTCGCCAGGACATAAGACGCTCGTCTTGACATGCGCCGCGCTGAATGTTTCAATACGGCCCGACAAACGTGGTGAGTTAAGGCAACTTGCGGCCACGTAAAATAAACTGCTAAACAGCTCGGCGAGTCTTTCCAGAAGAAGACCAGACAAATAGGCTTTGAGACTGAAAAGCCCCGCGTTGTTTCGGCGCGGGGCTTGAGTTTTGTAATTTTAGATTTTAGATTTTTGATTTACGATTGGAAAATGACCAAGTCTGTTTTCCTTACCTAATCGCAAATCAAAAATCTAAAATCGCAAATCTAAAATATGAGTAACTTTCTCGAAACAATTAAAGAGCGCATCGTCGTTTTCGATGGCGCGATGGGCACGAATATTCAGTTGCAGGACTTGACGCCTGACGACTTCGGCGGACCGCAGCTTGAAGGCTGCAACGAGTATCTGGTAATCAGCAAACCGGAAGCGGTCGAAAAGGTTCACTCCGCATTTCTTGAAGTCGGTTGTGATGTGGTGGAGACAGATTCTTTCGGCTCGACCTCGGTTGTCTTAAGCGAATACAACATCGCGCACCTGGCTTACGAGTTGAACTTCAAGGCCGCCGAATTAGCGCGTCGAGTCGCAGCCGACTATTCGACCAAAGATAAACCGCGCTGGGTCGCAGGCTCTATGGGGCCTGGAACAAAGCTGCCGACTCTCGGCCACATAACCTACAGAGACCTGAAGGCCGCTTACAGCGAGCAGGTGCGCGGCCTCTTTGACGGCGGCGTTGACCTCTTCATAGTCGAAACCTGCCAGGACGTGTTGCAGACGAAAGCTGCGCTGGCAGCAATCTTCGACCACTTCGAGCAGGCGAAGCGGCGCATCCCTGTCATCGCGCAAGTCACCATCGAAATCTTCGGCACGATGCTCAACGGCACGGAGATCAGCGCGGCTCTGACTGCGCTTGAGCCTTTCCCCATTGATGTCATCGGCATGAACTGCGGCACGGGACCGAAGCACATGACCGAGAGCATACGCTATCTCTGCGAGAATGCGCCCATGCCTGTCTCCGTGATCCCGAACGCAGGCTTACCGGAAGTCAAAGACGGCGCGCAGCATTACAACGAGACGCCTGAATCTTTCACCGCTCAGATCGTCCACTTCGTCAAAGATTTCGGCGTTAACATCGTCGGCGGTTGCTGCGGGACAATGCCCGCTCACTTGAAACAGGTTGTCGAAGCGATGCGAGGCGTGACGCCGAAAGAGCGCAACGCGAAACTCGTCCCGGCGGCTTCGTCCATTTATCTTCAGCAACCCTACGTTCAGGATGCGTCTTTCCTGATCGTCGGCGAGCGTGTCAACGCCAGCGGCTCGAAAAAGATGCGCGACCTGCTGAACCGGGAAGACTGGGACGGCCTAGTTTCTCTGGCGCGCGAGCAGGAGCGCGAAGGCGCGCACATCCTCGACGTGAATGTGGATTATGTCGGGCGCGACGGCGTGAGCGATATGCATCAACTCGCTTCACGCCTCGTGACCAATAACAAGATCCCGCTGATGTTCGACTCGACCGAGTGGCAGAAGATGGAGGCGGGGCTTGAGCACGCGGGTGGCAAGTGTATTCTGAACTCGACCAACTACGAAGACGGCGAGCCGCGCTTCGCCAAAGTTCTCGAACTATGCAAGCGCTACGGCGCGAGTGTCGTCATCGGCACAATAGACGAGCAGGGCATGGCGCGCACAGCCGAAGGGAAATTCGAGATAGCGAAGCGCGCTTACGATCAGGCAACAAGCAAGTACGCCGTCCCTGCGAGCGATATTTTCTTTGACCCGCTCGCGCTCCCAATCTCGACGGGCATTGAAGAGGATCGTCGCAACGCTCTCGAAACCATTAAAGGAATCAAGCGCATCAAGGCAGAGCTACCCGGTTGTTTCACCATCCTCGGCGTCTCGAACATCTCGTTCGGGCTGAACCCCGCTTCGCGCGTCGTGCTCAATTCCGTCTTCCTGCATGATGCAGTCGAGGCTGGATTGGACGCGGCCATCGTCAACGCCAGCAAGATTCTCCCGCTCAACCGCATCGGCGAGCGCGAGTTGGAAGTAGCGCGCGAGTTGATTTACGACGAGCGTAAGTTTGACGGCGACATCTGCACGTATGACCCGCTCACCGAGTTCACGAAACTCTTCGAGGGAGTTTCCACCAAGACCACGAAGAAGGATATGAGCGCGCTTCCGGTGGAAGAGCGTCTCAAGCGTCACATCATTGATGGCGAAAAGCAGGGACTTGAAGACAACCTCAAGCTCGCTCTTGAGAGCTATCCCGCGCTCGACATCATCAACACCATTTTGCTGGATGGGATGAAAGTCGTCGGCGATCTCTTCGGGAGCGGCCAGATGCAGCTTCCCTTCGTCCTGCAATCGGCGGAAGTGATGAAGACTGCCGTGCGCTTTCTTGAGCCGTTCATGGAAAAGAAAGGCGGCGCGACGACCAAGGGCACGATGGTGCTGGCGACCGTCAAGGGCGACGTTCACGACATAGGGAAGAATCTGGTTGACATTATTCTGACGAACAACGGCTACAAGGTCGTCAACCTCGGCATCAAGCAGCAGATTGAGGACATCCTGCGTGCCTCAGCGGAACATAACGCCGACGCCATAGGCATGAGCGGGCTGCTCGTCAAATCCACGCTCATCATGCGCGACAATCTTGAACTGATGAACGAGCGCGGTATCACCATCCCGGTCGTGCTCGGCGGCGCTGCGCTGACACGCAAATATGTCGAGGACGATCTACGCTCGATTTACAACGGCGCGCTCTTCTACGCAAAGGACGCCTTCGCCGGTCTGCATACGATGGATGAGCTAACCGGCGGCACGATGCGTGAAAACCTTCCAGCGCAATCTGCGTCCGCCGCAGCCGCAAGCGGCAATGGCAACAGTGCGGCAGATGATGCGGAAGATTTGGTCGGCGAAGACGCCAAGCTTGGGATACGCAAGGAGACGCTTCCTCGCGCCGTTGCGAAAGTTTCAGGCGACACGACGCACACAAAGCGTTCAGACATTAGTCCGAACCAGCCGATTCCGCGCGCCCCATTCTACGGCTCGCGCGTCGTTGATGACATACCGCTCGATGATGTGTTCGCATATGTGAACGAGACGGCGTTGTTCAAAGGTCAATGGCAATTCAAGCAGGGAAAGAAGAGCGCGGAAGAATATAGCAAGCTGGTTGCGGAGCACGTCCGCCCGACCTACAACATTTTGAAAGAACGCTCAAAGCGCGAACGTCTGCTGACGCCGCGCGTCGTCTATGGCTACTTCCCGTGCCAGTCTTCCGGCAACGACCTCATCATCTACGAAGACGATGAAAAGACCGAGCGGATGCGTTTCACTTTCCCACGTCAACCGGGGGGCAAGCGTCTCTGTCTTGCGGACTACTTCGCTTCAAAGGATTCAGGCAAGATGGATGTGGTGGCCTTTCACCTCGTCACGATGGGACGCCGCGCGAGCCAGTATTCGCAAGAGCTTTTCAAGGCTGACAATTATACGGAGTATCTCTTCTTTCATGGCTTGAGCGTTGAGAGCGCGGAAGCTCTCGCGGAGTTGTGGCACAAACGCATACGGGAAGAGTTAGGTATTGCTGAGAGGGATGCCAAAGATTTGAACAAGCTATTTCGCCAGGCGTATCAAGGCTCACGCTTCAGCTTCGGCTATCCGGCTTGTCCGAGCCTTGAAGATCAGGCGAAGCTGTTTGAGCTGCTCGACCCCTCGCGCATTGACGTGGAGTTGACCGAAGAGTTTCAGCTCGACCCTGAGCAATCAACCTCCGCGATCATCGTGCATCACGAAGAGGCGAAGTATTTTTCGATAGACTAAACGAAGTCTGGAGTCTGAAGTCTGGAGTCTGTAGTCCGCTGGACAATCGTTTTAGCTCCCAGAGTCAAACTTCGGCAACTACCAAATCGAAACGTAAAGCTTTGGACTCCAGACTCCAGACTCCAGACTCCAGACTCGAATCTGACCCGACGCCTGAAGAACTCGCCGTCCTCTCAAGGATAGAGCGTTTCGCTTTTCTTCAGACACACGAGATGAATCAGGGACGTTGGAAACGTCTCTGGACATGGTGTCAACGTCATATCGGCTCGCTCTGGATTTATCTGGCGACCTATAACTTGATGAACGTTTACGGCCTCGAACACTTTGAGGCCACCGTCTCTGAGCGCCCGCTCCTGCTCGTCGCAAATCATCGCTCATTCTTCGACATGTACGCCGTCTCGTCCGTTCTCTTTCGTCGAACGAGGCGACCTATGAAACTCTTCTTTCCTGTGCGCGGGCGCTTCTTCTATGATTCGCTGCTCGGTGTGATGGTAAACTTCCTTGTCGGCTGGTGGTCTATGTACCCGCCGATCTTCGCGGAAAATGAGAAGCGCGTCTTTGATAAATATTCGCTGCGACGCTTGACGCAGCTTTGCCGGAGCGGTGCTGGGAACGTCATAGGCTTTCACCCGGAAGGCATGCGTAATCTCAACTCTGATCCTTATTCATACTTGCGCGCTCAACCCGGCGTCGGCAAACTCATCAAAGAGACCGCGCCGCAAGTGGTTCCTGTGTTCATCGCCGGACTCGGCAACAAAATTCTGCGGCAGATTAACGCCAACTGGAACGGAGGCGAGCCAATTCGCATACACTTCGGCCCGCCGCTCGATCTGACAGAGTTTCTTGCGAAGAAAGATCACGTCCGCACTTATAAAGAGATTTCAGAATTCGTCATGAGCAAGATCGCAGAACTCGGCGAACAAGACTGTAAAGCAGTGATAGGTGATAAGTGATAAGTGATGAGTTAAAGTCAGGCTCTTACTCATCACTTATCACTTATCACCTATCACCTATCACTTATGACTTTATTACCTCTCGTCATTGTCAACCCTGCTTCGGCTGGAAGCTCAACGCATAGTTCGTGGCCTGCGATGGCGAGCGATCTGGCGACGCACTTCGGCGCGTTTAATTGCGTCTTCACGGAGAGGCCGGGTGATGGACGCCGCCTGGCAGAGCAGGGAGCGAAAGAGGGAAGACATTTAATTATCGCGTGCGGCGGCGATGGAACTATATCGGAGGTCGCAAACGGAATCCTTGAATCGGGCTGCGATGTCGAGTTGGGAATCTTGCCGAGCGGGACGGGCGGGGATTTTCGTCGCACACTCAATATCCCGGCGCGCGCAGCCGACGCTGCCCGTGTGCTTCGCAACGGGCGCACACGGCGAATAGATGTTGGTCGTGCTACTTACCTCAACCATGAAGGCGCAGAGGAGTCCAGATATTTTCTCGGCGTCGCATCTTTAGGCATGAGTACGGACATCATCGAGCGCGTGAAATCAAGTAGCTCTCGTTGGCTGCCTGCTGCCCACTCCGGCTGGCTCGGCGGCAAGCTCTCCTTCGCAGTTGCCACAGCGCAGACAACCCTTGCTTCACCCAAAACAACAGTCATCGTGCAACTGGACGACGGGCGCGAACACCGCCTCTCGGTCAGCAATCTATGTGTCGCCAACGCTCGCTACTTCGGCGGCGGGATGAAGGTTGCGCCGGAGGCAAAGCTTGACGACGGGCAATTCGATGTCGTTACCATCAGCGATCTCGGCGCACTGAAGATTCTGACAAACGCGCACAAGCTCTACAGAGGGACTCACCTTGAGATGGAAGAGGTGTATCAGTCGCGCGCTAAAGTCGTCGCCGCGCGTGCTGCACGGAAAGATAAGGAAGTGGCGATTGAGATTGACGGAGAGTTGGCCGGTCGTCTGCCAGCTACTTTTGAGATTCTGCCAAAGGCGCTGCGCGTGCGTTGTCCTTGAGTGTGCTTCAGGTCAGTACCGCCTGCGGTAGCGGGCGGGTATTAGTATCAACATCACCCGCCCGCTACCGCAGGCGGTACTGACCTTCCGAGCCGGAACATTGAGATTCCAACCGGGAATCTCAATGTTCTGAACAAGAACCTCGACATTCTGAGCTAGAACTTTAATGTTCTAAACAAGAATCTCAATATTCTAGCTCGGAATCTCAATGTTCCGACTTGGAATGTTAATGTTCTAAGCTGGAATGTCAGCATTCCGAGCCTTATTCCGAGGGTTCCGCGCCTGAATATCAACGTTCCTGCCTTTATTCTTAAACTTCAGGGCTTGAATTTTAATGTTCCGGCTGTAAAAATAACTTTACCTGGCGCGCGTCCTCGCTTTTGATGTTGAGATTTGTGGTTTTCCTCAACAAAATCGCGTTTTCCGGTGTAACTCACGCGCCGTGAAGGAAATATTCATCCACCCCTTCCGGCGTCCTATCAACACTCACCCACTAACCGTGCGCCCATCGCGCACAGAAAGGTAATCTTACTCCATGCCTACCAATCCTAAGAACAATCAGGAGAAGATTGAGAGAATACTGAATGCGTGGCAAACCCTCGCGCCCAACAAATCGTTCGGCGGGATGACGCTCGCTCAGTTCCAGGCGGCGGTAAAACCCGCACAAGACGCACGCCAGCGCATAGAAGAACTCGAAGACCAACTCACACAGGCCATAGCCCAACGCGAGGCCGCTGATGAAACCGCTCTGCTTAAAATCCAACTCGCCACCAACGGTGTGTTGGCCGACCCGACCGAAGGCCCGGACAGCCCGCTCTACGAAGCCTTCGGCTACACACGCAAGAGCGACCGCAAAACCGGCCTAACGCGCAAACGCAAACCAGCGCCAACAAAGTAACACCTTAAACACAAGCGCGTTCGCCTGTCTGGTCAGACCGGACAGGCGAACGCGCCTGATGTCTTCATCAATGCTATTGCTGGAATTCGCTCAGAGTTTGAAACATTCAAGAACAGGTAATCAAACAATCATAAAAGGCGTTCTATCTGGGTTGTTATGCCGCTCGCACCCCATCACTTCTTGTTCATCTCTACAACATGCGCCTTAATCTCTGCTAACGAATGACCACCCATCAAACGCCGTAAATCATCACTCACGCCAGCATCTACCGGATACAGCAAGATTGGTCCGCCATTCTCTGAGTGAAGCTGAGTGCCAAAACGCTGTGGCCTGCCAATGTTCACTAAAAACCGGTCTTCGCTGGCCGCCGCCATCGCTAACGTGTCTTTATCAATTTTGCCCTTACTGATAGCGACAACCCAAAATTCGTGCGCCAACAGAAAATCTTCCGGCACGTCACCATGTTGCAAGACGGTGGCGGCGCAATCATAGTCGTTGGCGGTTTGAAGAAGGTTTTGCATGTAGATTTCCTTCACTCGTTTGAGCCGTGCTTTATCACGCGGTCCAACCTTTGCCCAATCTATCTCCTTTCCTTGAGGCGGAGTGCGGTCGGCTTGGTCTTCATCACATAAGCGCTTTGCTTCTTCGTTATCTTTGAGTGATGGTGCGCTGAGCGATTGAGCCTGCGCATGCGGAAATATTAACAGCCTGCGAAAAGCGAAGTCGCCAAGCATGAGCACAGTAAGAATAATTATGATTTTTGCGAAGCGGTTCGGCATAATTTATCCCTTCTTGTTTCAGAACGTTTGCGACACTCAGCGCCACAACGCCCGGATTAACCAGGCGCGCACACAACGTCGGTATGGACAAGTTAACGATAAAAGACAAGCTGATTCCGCTCCGGTTGAATGAGTTCCTATGAAAGTCAACACTCAAGTTGCATTATGCGGCAGCATTGAGCGCACGTAGCTTGCGATTATAGAGCCGGTCTTGGATGTACCAATAGTCCAACCCCTTCTTCAGCATCACGAAGATGATCGTGAGTAGCTTTCTTGCCGTTGCACAGATAGCTTTGCCAGCGCCCTTCTCCCGCTTCTTCTTTTGATAGAACTCCATCAACGGAGTCTTTGTCTTATTGACCATCGAAAGAACGGCACGGATGGCAATAGTCCTGAGTCTCTTTCTGCCTTGCTTGGTGATCGCCCCTCGGCGGGTATGCTCATTCGATTGCCTGATCGAGGTTACTAAACCAGCATAGGCCGTCAGTTGCTTTGAGGTCTCAAACAACTGGATGTCTCCGATCTCAGCCAGCAGACTGATGGCGGCAAGCAGATTCAAGCCGTGCACCTGCAAGAGTCTCTTCAGCCCGCTCAAACTCTGCCCGACGCGGATAATCTCAGCCTCAAGTTGTGCGATCTCTGCTTCAAGGGCGGTGAGTTGGCGCAAGCCCGCCTCCATAATCGTGCGGTCTGCTGCTGCCAAGTCATTACGCTGCGAGAGTCGCTTGCGACTGCCAGGTGTGGCAAAGGCGGCGCGCGACAGTGCGATGCCATTACGTGTCAGTGCTGCGTGCCCCATATTCTTGAGTTTAGTTGTCATCCCGACCAGCGTCTCTCTGGCTTGCAAGAGGTGGCGCAACTCTCTGACTTTCGGTGACGGCAGAGGCACACTCGGAAGATGCCCCAGTTTGAGGAAGCGGGCTAGCGCCTGCGCGTCAGCCTTATCGGTCTTCTTCTTCGATCTGGCAATGATTGAGAAACGGTAGGTGTCCACGAGCACGACCCTGTGAACCTGACTCTTGATCTGGTCATAGAAATAGTAGATGTTAGAAGTGACTTCAACCGCCACCTCATCACTCTGCTTGAGTTGTTGCTGGAAGCGATCAAGTCCGAGCTTGGTTAAAGGAAACGTCTCAAGGCGAGTGGTCTCATCTTCCGAGAAGAAACAGACAACAAAGTTCGTCTTGTGCAGGTCAACTCCGATGTGGCGCATCACTTCTTACCTCCTTTAGTGGTGGAGGTTGATGAAAGCCGCAGACCGCCCGGTGTAGTTCCACGCTCCTATTCGGGATCAATGTCCCAATCCATGATGCGGGCAAGGGTTCAAAAGTAGGTCACACTGTTAGACGGAATCTTCTCTAAAGAGAGTTCCAAACTCATTCTCGACCTTCACCCTATCTTTCTCATCACCTCATGCGAGGCGTGAGAATTATACACCGGACGATTCGGACTTGTATCATGTCCTGTTAGGCGGCGGGGTTAATTCCGTCCAAGTTCGCGTAACGGCGGCGCTGCATCAGGAAGATATCATGTATTGGAACGGAGACTCCCTCACATTCACTACTACCTTGTCTTCTGAAAATTCCTTCCAACGGTTCACAATACCAAACCCCTGATCCTTATCCAGCAGATGCAGCCTTAAGCTACTCTCTTGAAGCGCTTTCTCACTCTTAATCGGAATGCCTAACGCATCACCTTTCAAAGCCTCATTTTCAAAGGCAGCACTTTCGATAACGTCAATCAGGTGCGCGATGCTTCTGACTCCATAGCGAAATGCTGTTTGTGCAATAAATCGAAGTAGCGAACGTGGCACCTCATTTATATTCTGTCCAAATCTGGCTTTGATTAGTGAAATTGCTACGCACACCTTGTCCACGCGACGATCACGACGTTCTGAACGAAGATCGAGATCTGGAATGTTTATCACGCCGCCATTGATTCGTGATAACAGATCAATCAGCTTTCCAGTCGGAATGATCCCTTCCCCTGTGTCTGCCTCTAAGCGCATTTTCGCTGACTGATCCATTGCTTTAGGAAGGCCCGGATTACTCCCGGCGAGAACTATCACAGCTTTCCCTAGTTTCAAGTCGCGATGCCCGATCTGAAGTTCGCCGTCCCACAAGAGAGGAAGGAGGGCGGCATAGCGTGAAGGATCGCTATCGAACTCGTCCAAGAATAGAAGAGGGAAACGATCGTTGACCTTAAGATTGCGTAGCTCATCAATTGGTTGTGCCATATCGTCGGCAGACTGCATAGTCGCCATGTTGAAAGTGACTGCCTGTACGCCATCCTTCTTCATTGAGTTGGCTAGCTGCTTGATAAAATGCGATTTGCCTGCACCAGGCGCGGCTAACATGAGAGCATTGAAGGGACGCTTGCGAGTCGAATCTCGCAGGTACGCGGTTATTTGTTCAATCAGTTTCTGAATCTCCGCCCGATGTTGTTCGTCTAGCGTGGCATAACCTTTCAAGAGTGTTTCACTTTCTGCAATCGCGAGGGGAAATCGCTCATCGGGTAGTGTGATCGCATCGATAATGGAATCTTGAATGATTTTTCGTGACGCCTTTACTCTTTGCTCATCATTCAGTTTCCTGAACGCTACGATAGGCTCATAGTCTGGAGGCAGGCTTCCAAATAAATCGGCAAAGATCTCTCTAAATGACTTATTGACAACAGTAGGGGAGCTTTCGGCAGCCTTGGCCTTGCTTGCCTTAGCACTCTTTGAACCTTTCCTTGTTTGACGTTTCTTCGTGGTGTTTGCCATAGATTCAATCCTTTCCGATTTTTCTCCAGCTCGCGCCGAATCTGAAATATCACCTGTCGCAAGCCATTATCAATTGTTTTCTTCGGACTGCAAAGCTCTTCGCTGACAAAAGACCGCAAATGCTAGAAAGTGTCAGCAGCCTAACGCATATTAGACGCCCTAAGAGGCGTCACAAATTACGCCCTTTGAGGCGTCTAATCTGACTTCATTATCATATTCGGGCGTAATTTCGCATTTTCCTCTTACAAATGCGCCCGTGCGGTTTTAGATTAGACGCCTGTTAATTTCTTCCTCACATAACTTCCACCCTTTGCTGTGGAGGTTTGTTCATGCCTAACGCATATTAGATTATCGTTAGCGGTCTAATAATTAGTTTAAGGTCACGCCGCCGAGGAAATTCGCGCGCAGGTATTTAACTGTATCGAGCAGCGTCTCGCCGGGGTCGCGTGGTGTGAAGCCTAGCTGACGTTCGGCCTTGGTTGAGTCTAGATACCAGAAATACTCGGCCATTTCGACTTCTGCGGGTTCGACCGGAGGTGCTTTGTCCCATTGTTTGTAGAAGGCGTGAATGATTTGCGAGCCTGCGATGGCTACCTTTGAAGGAAAAGAGAAACGCGGGGCGCGCACTTTCGTCAGGCGTTCGAGGCGGCTGAAGAATTTATCAAACGTCCAGTTGGCGCTGCCGAGCAGGTAATGCTCACCGTGCCTGCCGTCTTTCATCGCGGCGCGAAAGGCCGTCGCCGCATCGCGCACGTCAACGAAGCTCAGGCCGCCCGTCGGGATGGCGTTGATCTTGCGCGCGAGAAAATCAAGCACGACCTTTGTCGAGCTAAGGCGCTCATCTCCTGGGCCGAGCAGCAGGCTGGGATTGAGGATGACAAGGCGGCGACCCGTGCCGTTGAACCGCTCAAGTGCGACACGCTCCTGGTAGAGCTTGCTGGCGTAGTAGGGCCAGCGCGAGATGATGTCTAAAGGTTGCGCGCCCGACTCATCAGGCACGGCGTCGCCCTTTTCCCTGACGGCAATCGTGCCGCTCGTCGAAGCGAGCACGATTGTTTTCACATTGGCGGCCTGCGCCGCGTCGCAAAGGATGCGCGTGCCGTCAACGTGAATCGAATACATCTCATGCGCGTCTTCCTCCTCACGCGAGACGCGCCCTGCTAGATGATAAATCTCCCCGACGCCTTCGACCGCCCGGGCAACGTCCTCAGCCTCTGTAATCGAGCCTGCGAATGTTTCCACATCGAGTTCAGAGAGCCACGCAGGAATCTTAGTCGCCATCACACGGATGTTCTTCGCTCCCGTTTCCAGAAGCTGGCGCACAAGATGCGAGCCGAGAAAACCTGTGCCACCGGTGATGAGCGTCTTCGGCTGTGGTAGCCGGATTATTGCCGTAGTTTTCTTCGCTCTTGATTTTGCCGGAGTCTTACGAGGTGAGCGTTGTTTGGTTTTCGTCGTCATAAAAACAGTGACAAGTGACGAGTGACAAGTGACGAGTTAAAGACAAGCTCTTGCTCGTCACTCGTCACTTGTCACTCGTCACTGTTTTTAATCTCCGATGGCAGTCAGGTGCTCGTCTTTCTCTTCTGTTTCTGCGGTGCGCGTGCGTCGCTCGCTCTTCCAGCGGCGGCGCAGGGCTTTGGCGTCGAAGGCGTGGCGCGTGCCGTCGCGCAGGTTCTCGACCGAATGCTGGACAAGCGCGGCAATCAGGCGATAGGCTTCGGCGCGGGGCATATCCTTCGTCAATTCCGCGAGTTCTTCGTAGGTCAAAAATCTCCCGATGCGCGCGCCGATGTCGCGGCTTCTAATCATGTTCGATCCCTTCGGCATCGCCTCGTGAGTTCCGTGCAGGTAAATCGGAAGGATACCGACGCGACAACTCAGAGCCAGATAGCCTGTGATCGGCTTGAATTCGGCAATCGTGCCCGTCAGGGAGCGCGTCCCTTCAGGGAAGATCAAGGCGTTGTAGCCATGCTCTAGAAACGAACGCGCGTGGCGCAAGGATTGACGTAGACTGCCGCTGCGCTCGATGGGAACGGTATTGGTGAAGTTCTCCATGTAAGCCCGCTTGTACTTGTTATCGAAGAAATAGTCTGCGGCGGCCAGCGCAACCATGTCGCGCCCGGCTTCACCGAGAGCCATCTTCGCTAGTCCCATGTCGAGGTGCGACGCATGATTCGTCGCCACGATAAAATTGGTGTGGACGGGAATGTTGGTCCTGCCTTCATACTTCGTATGAAGGAACTTGTCATAGAAGACGCGCTGCAAAGCGTCAAGGCCATGATTCCCGACGTTGCGGACGAAGGCCGGAATGTGAATCTCGTCGTCCACCTCGCGCTCTTTTTCGACGCGCGCTGTTGTTTGTTTCTGTTTCGCGGCTGCGGATTGACGTGTGACGACGCTGGCGAGTTCGCGCAGGTCGTGTACTTCCATCAGCGTATCAGGGGAGGTGAGTATGCCGCCCGCATTCTCAATGGCAGTGGCAAGCTCGACGTACATCAAACTGTCGAAGCCTAGATCAACCAGGCGCGAGTTGAAAGATATTTCAGAGCGCGAGCGATTTGAAACGGCGGACACGATGTCGAGCAGCCACGTTGCATCGCCGGATTTCTCATCGCGCGCCGCGACACGCGAGGTTGCCTTCGCGCTCTTTTCAAGCACCTGCATCGTTTCCAGGACTTCCGTGCGCTTGACCTTGCGCGTTGCCGTGCGCGGCAGATCGGTGTCCCAGAAATGATAAACCTTAATGCGTTTGTAGAAGGGAAGCGTGGATGAAACGTCGCGGAAATGCTCCTCGATGCGCTTGCGAACCTCTTCGCGTGAAAGCGTCGCGTCGTGCTCGTAGTCAGGCACAACCATGCAGGCGACTTTTTCGCCGATGCCGTCGGGCAGCCCTATGACGCTCAACTCCTTGATGAATGGCGTGGTGTCGTAGGATTCTTCGACTTCGTCCGGGTAAACGTTTTTGCCGCTCGTGTCAATGATGACTTCTTTCGAGCGTCCGACGAGGTAGAGGTTGCCTTCGTCGTCCAGCTTGCCGATGTCGCCCGTGTGCAGCCAGCGGTTGATGAGAGTCTTGCGCGTGGCATCTTCATTCTCGTAGTAGCCGATCATCACGTTTGGCCCGCGAGCTATCACTTCGCCGATGCCGCTCGCGTTCGGATCAAGAATCTTAACTTCGATACCGGGCAAAGGCTTGCCGACCGTTCCCGCCACGAGCTTGTTCTGCGGGCGCGTGACGGTGAGCACGGGCGATGCTTCCGTGAGTCCGTAGCCTTCAAGGATTGTGAAGCCGAGGCCGTGAAAGTCTTTTTGAACCTGCTCGCTCAAGGCAGAGCCGCCGCTAATCAGGTAGCGGATGCGACCGCCCAGGCCCTGGTGAATCGGATAAAAGATGAGCTGGCCTAGATTGAGCGGCGTGTTGTCGCGCAGCCATGCGTTGGCGCGTATGAGTAGATCGGCGGTGCTGCCTATCCAGGCGGAGCGTTCGTTGAGCTTGGTCTTGATGCTGCGATGGAGCAACTCCCAGACGGCAGGCACTCCGACCATACCCGTGACGTGCCCGTTCTTGATGGCGCGCTTCAGAGCCTCGCTCGTCAGTTCCTCCATGTAGGTAATCTGCGCGCCGCGACTGAGGGGCGCGAGAAAACCTGTCGAGAACTCGAAGGTGTGGTGAAGCGGCAGAACCGAAAGCACGCCGTCGCTCGTCTTCATGTCAATGATGGAAGAGAGCATAGAAGTCATGCTCGTCAGATTCCTGTGCGAGAGCATGACGGCTTTGGGCTGGCCTGTTGTGCCCGACGTGAAGATGAGCGAAGCGATTGTTTGAGCCTGCACGCGCGCCGGGAGCAGCGCGATGCGCTCGTCTTCCGTCTGCTCGTCCGGCATGGCGAAGATTTCTTCAAATTGCCAGATGCGTGTTTCGGTTAGCCCAGCTTCAGCCAGTCGCGCGGCAAGGTCCGCGTGCTTCTCCTGCATCTCCTTGCTCAAAACTATTCCTGCGGCATCTCCGGCCCGCGCGAAGCTGATGATTTTTTCCGTAGAGCTTTCAGGGTCAACCGGGATGCAGATCGCACCGGCCTTGATAACGCCGAAGTAGGTCATACCCCATTCGGGCGCGTTGTGGCTGACGAGCATAATACGCTCGCCCTGCTTGATACCTTCGCTTGCGAAGAAAGCAGCGGCGCGCGTGGCAAGCTCTCGCATGTCCGCATAGGTGTATTGCTCTTTGCGACCGTCGCGCTCAATCCGCATGGCGACGCGCGTGGCGTGGCGCTTGGTGGTCGTCTCGAAGAGTTCGAGCAGGTCGCGGTAGGTATAGACGCGCTTGGGTTGTGCGCGCATGTCCTCTTCGAGTTTCGGGAAGACCCATTTCTTGAGACCGGGAAAATGGGTGTTCATCCAGTAGTCGTACCAGTCGAGCTTTTCAGGATGCCAGGCTAGAAAGGGTTGTTCGTCCTTGCGTATGCGCGACATCAAGGATCGCACGTTGTCGGCGCGGAAGATGTAAGCGTTCTCGACCATGAAGGGTCGAAACATCTCGAAGGCTTCAGCAGTTTCGTGCGTCAACTCTTCAAAGCGATCAACGTTCTGCTTAACGCGATCAATCACTTCAGTGATGCGTCCTCCGCCCCAACGCGGGCGCATGCGGTCAAGTAGAGTGGAGACTTTCTTCGCAGCCGTATTAATCATCGGCGTCGAGGTGCGGCCAAAATGCGTGGGCGTGACGGGCTTGGTCTCCATGCGCGCGGCGACCTGGTTGACGATCTTGAAGCCCGCATCTTTTTCAAGAAAATGTTTTCTCTTATAGAGACCGAGCAGGCCGACAATGCGGCGCATGTCGTTCGGGTTTGAATCGCTGGTCGCGGCCTGATGCACAAGGCGCGGCTCTTCAACACAAGCCTGTGCGGAGACGGCGAGCATCACGGCGGCGACTTGATCCACGGGCGTAATGTCCAGAATCAATTTCTCGTTGACGGGAATCAGCGACTGACCTTTGAGGGCAATGAAGATGAGCGGCGCGGTCGTCGTAAAACCTTCGTTCCAGCCGGGGAAAGGATAAGAGAGTGCCGACTCGACGATGCTTGGACGAACAATTGAGCGAACGATGCCGTCTTCTGCGGCGACGAGTTGTTCTCCCAGGCTCTTCGTATAGGTGTAGATGTTGGGCCAGCCCCACCATGCGGCGCGCTCAACGCCCAGGTCTGTGAGGCGCGTGCGCGTCCAAACCTTTCGCTCACGCGCAACGGCCAACCCCATAGCGTCCAGGTCGTCAGGGTCGCGGCCTTCTTCGATCAGGCGCTTGCGCGCAAGCTCACGAAAGCGCGCCGCCATCATCGCGTCTCTGGCTTCCTCACGAACGCGGTCAGCAAGCTTGGCGCAGTCCCTGATCTCGTGTTCGACAGCGAACTCCACGCCCTGCATCTCGTCTTCATCGCGGCGCGGGAAGTAGCCGACGACGGGGTCGCTCTCCCAGACCGCGCCCGAACGATTGCCAGCCACGAAGCAGGTCGAGACATGCACGAGCGCAGGCCGCTTCATCCGCTTCGTAAACTTGATGACGTTTTCCGTGCCGACCACGTTGGTGCGAAGCGCGCTCTCCAGGGTCGGGTTGAAGGTCACGTTGCCCGCGCTGTTGATAACCACGTCAACATCATCCGCAATGCTTTGCGCCTGCTCTTCAGTGTAGCCGAGATTGGTCTCGCCGATGTCGCCGCCGACGATTGAAACCTTGTCGCGGATAAAATCTTCAAAGGCGTCGCCGTAGCGCTCGCGTAAAGGATCAAAGGGCGGGGACGTGATGACGTTATTCCAGAAGCGCGTGTGTGATTCTTCTTTTGAGCGTGCGCGCACGGTGACATAGACGCGACCGATGTTCGGAAAGCGATGGAGCAGCATCGAGAGCGTGACTTTGCCTAGAAAGCCGGTGCTTCCGATCAGGAAGATTTTACGACCCTGAAAAATTTCTGTTGGAGATAGTTTCATCTTACCCCTATTCCATATCAGCAATCCCGATCATCGGTTGGTGCAGCATGGTGATTTCGGCGGAGCGTCCCATGTAGCTGCGCGCCATCGCAATCGCTTCGGTCAGGTTGTCTGCGCGTTCCCAGCCGAGCATGGCGGGGACGTGCGCGTTCTCTGCGCCCGCTGCGATGACGTGGCCGACGTGTTGGCGGCCGTTCTCGCCCCAGTACCACATGAAGAACGGATGCGCGCCGTGATAGGCGTTGCCGCGCCGGTACATCTCGACGTAGCTCGGATTGTTCGCAAACTCGCGCTCATACTTTTCACGTAGCACAAAGGAATCGCGCGTCTCAGGCAGAAGGCGGTTGAAGAACTCTATGTAGCTCGGATGAAAATTATGGTCGAACTCGTCATAACAGGGATGATTAAGAATCAACACGCCGCCCTTTTTGAGCAGAGGCTTACCGCGATAGAAATTGAAATGGTAGCCGAGCGCCATGACCTGAACGAGCAGCGGATTCAAGATCGAGTAAACGTTGTAAGGCGAAATGTCCGGGATGCCTGTCACCAGGATGTCGCATTGCCCTTTAATCGGAATCGCGTATTGATCGAAACCCTTCTCGATAATCTTTTCGTGAACAGGCTCTGTGCGTCCGGCATGGCAGGCGATCATTTCATACTGCGCTGGCATGGAGTGCAGCATCTTGCGGCGCGCAGCGCGCGGCAGCTTGCTCATCGTCCGGCGCATGGTTTCAAACTTGAGACGATCAAACGAAGTGAAGTCGTCCTCATTCTTGAGCAGGAAATCGAGAGTTCCCGTGTACATGCGATTGTTGATGGCCGTCTCGATGTGAAAGACGTTCATCTTCTCGTCAACAAGTTTGCCGAGGCGCATGACCTTGTGATTAAGCTCGGAACGCGCAGGGTCCATGTAGCTGTCGGAGTCACGAATGGTTTGCGGCTCGTGGTGTACGCGCAGGGATTCGTAGTCGCAGAGACCGACGGCGACGGATTTATGCCCTCCGTCCATCGGGACTAGATTGATATTGACGTAGATGACCAGATCGCTTTCGGCGCAGCGACGATTAATCTTGAGCGGCTCTTTGTGTTTGGTCTCGCCGAGTGTGATTAAGCCTTCGGGCCATTCGGCATCGTGGTTGTAATAACGGTCTGGATAGAACTCATCGAAAATCTTCGACCCAGCCATCCGCTTCATCTCCCACTCGGTCATCTTGCGGTGCAGCGAGTTGGCGATAATGATATGCACATCATCAACGCCGTGACCGGCGAGCATATCGGCGAGAATTTCCAGCACCGTTTGACGAATGTCCGGCGTTGCCATCGGCGGGAGCGGCAGGCTGATGTCGTCCACAGCAATCGTGACGCGCATGCCCGGATAAAGCTGCGCGAATAAGGGATCGCAATCGTGCGGGTGATTCAGGGCATAACGAATCGCGGCCTCACGATTCGGCAGCCCCATGATCGGAGGCTTCGGGTAGATGACGCGCGTGCCGATGGGCAGGTCTTCGAGAATGAAATCCTCGCCCGAAGGAATGATGCGCGGCGCGCTGTCGCTATCAATATAGACAACGGATTCATGGGTCTTGCGTCTTAGTTGTAAGCTCATCTTTTAAGTGATGAGTGATGAGTGATGAGTGATGAGTGAGAGTCTTTAACTCATCACTCATCACTCATCACCTATCACTTCAAATTCAGTATCGGCCAATCGTGGTGCAGCGCTGTCTGGCGCAGGCGCATGTCGGGGTTGACGGCTGCCGGATGGCCTACGACGGAGAGCATGGGAAGGTCTGACATGCTGTCGGTGTAGGCGTAGGAGTCGCTGAGGCTCAGGCCCTCGCGCTCGGCGAAAGTTCGTATCCATGATGCTTTCGTTGCAGCCGCGACTACGGGCGGAAGCAGTCGCCCGGTTGCCACCCCATTGACGAATTCCAGACGGTTCGTGACGAAGTCTTGTATCCCCAAGTGTTTCATCAGCGGTATCACAGAGAGATCGAGCGCGCCTGTGACGACGACCTGGCGCAGACCGAGGCTACGCGATTTCTCGATCAACTCAAATGTGCCCGGAAAAATCGCGGGCTTCAGCACGTCTTCAAAAAGCTCTTCAGCAAAGAAACGCAAACGATCTTCGGATTCACCTTTGTACCTTTTGAAAAAGAGATCATTGAAGACCTTTCGGCTATACTGATCTGTGGCGGCAAAGATCGGGATGCTCAAAAGCGTGGTCGCGCTCTTTTTGAAAGTACGAAATAGCCCCTGCTGGTTCTTCGCGTAGAATCCGAGCGTATGAACGAGATTGGTGCTGACTAAAGTTCCTTCGAGATCATAGAATGCAGCCGCTGCCACAGAAGTCCTCCACGGAAAGCGCCACGCGCTTAGTCTTGTAAATCGGCTTCGTGCCGGAGATTTATCCGGGCATGTAGTATAGAGCGTGAAATATACCCTATTCGGGCGAATTTGGGTAAGCAAACTGTCAAGCCAAAAAATTATCTGCGTGAGCTTAAAAGGTTTAGGCCAGGAGAAGGAATGAAAAATAGAAGCGGGTTAGAGCGGCTCTGCCACGTATTGCTGGTTGCCGGGTTACTATCGGTCGCAGCCAATTGCTCGTCGCAATCTGAGGTGCGCGAGACAACGCATGATACAGCCGGGGCGACAGACCTCATCGCGCAGGCAGACCTCCTCTACGCGCAAAGAGTTGATCTGGCGCGAGCGCGCGAGGGAATCATACAGTTGCGTCGTGCGCTGGCTGCCGACTCAAACAGCTACGATGCGGCATGGAAGCTTGCCAGGCTCAACTATCATCTGGGCGCTCATACGAATGATACGAGCGAGCGTGACAGGGCCTTCAACGAGGGCATAGAGGCTGGACGACGTGCTATCAAATTGCAGGATGGGAAGCCGGAGGGCCATTTCTGGCTCGGCGCGAATCTTGGCGGGAAAGCCCAGGCGAGCACGTTGAGCGGCTTAACTTCGGTGACGGAAATTCGCAGCGAGATGGAAAGGGTGATTCAACTAGACGAAGGGTTTCAGAGTGGCAGCGCTTACATGGCGCTCGGACAGATTGATCTTGAGACGCCCAGGATGCTCGGCGGAGATTCAAAACATGCCGTCGAGGTTTTAGAGAAAGGCTTACGCTTTGGCGAGAATAATTCGCTCTATCGCCTGCGCCTGGCTCAAGCCTATCTAGCCGTCAATCGCAAAGAGGATGCCCGCAAGCAACTCGAAATTATTATCAACTCAACACCGGACCCGAATTTTTTGCCGGAACATCAGGAAGCTGTGACAGAGGCAAAGAAATTGTTGGAGAATACTCCGTGAGCATCAGTAAGTAATTATGAGTCAAACGAAATGTCCCTGTGAGACTCTGGAACGGCTCGAAGGCGCGAGCGTGCCTGCCTACATCGCGGCTTATCTGGATCAGGCCGAGCAGGGGAATCCAGAGGAGAAGAATCGTTATCGCTGTCGCGTCTGCGGACGAGAGTGGGAGAAACGCACTTCGGAGAATAAAGGCGAAGGGAAGCGGTCATCCTTGATAAGGCAAAGGTGAAAGAGAAGCTTCAGGGTGTAAACTTTCTAATGCTCAAGTGGAGCGCGCAACTTCTAAAGACGGATCGTTTCGTCCGGTGGTATAGTACATTTGGTCGGGAATTTTTTGTCTCCTCAGGCATCTAAGGTATTAATTCCTTCTTGGAGAAACTACTATGCGCAGACCTTTTACCTTAATCATCGTGGCAGTTCTAACTTTTGCTGTCGGCGTTGCTGCCAGCATATTCCTGCGGGGCGTGTTGTCTCCATTTGCCGGGGAGAGGAGCAATCCAACCGTCTTAGTCGCCGAAGCGCCTCCGCCAGTTGTCAGTGAGCAAGCGTGGGAAGCGCCAAAGTCCGCAATCAGTGGAGGCGTACTTACAATCAGGGGAGGCATACTTAATGGTAAAGCAATCAGTCTCCCAAAGCCTGCTTATCCGGCGATTGCTAGAGCGGCTCATGCTTCAGGAATAGTAAAAGTCTTCGTCACAATTGATGAAGATGGCTATGTGATTTCTTCTCGTGCTATCGCAGGGCATCCTTTGTTGCAAGAGGCAGCAGTTCAAACGGTACGCCAGGCGCGGTTTTCGCCAACTCTTTTGTCAGGACAGCCCGTCAAAGTTACGGGCGTTATCGTCTACAACTTTGTGGGTCAATAGCAGGCGACCGACTCACAAAACTACAAACCTCTATCTGCGAACAGAAGAGAAGGCACTTAGAATGGTCTTCTCTCCTGTTCGCTTTCTAAACCCTTAATTCCGATTGCAGGTAGTGAAACGGAACGTGCTCGGCATCGCGCCCGGCATCATGCAGGATGTCGAGCATGCGTTGCGCTCCCGTGTAGTTGAGCGAGTGGATGACGATGAGCGCGTCTCGCTGGCTGTCTGGATGGGCTGCGAGCCATGCGGCGACGGCGTAGCCGGTGCGCTCGTCGTCGTGCTCATCAGAAAAATAGTGTTCATCCGCGAGGTCGTGATCGAGAAGAATCGTGGTGTATTCGCGCTCGGCAAGCCAACGAATAGCCTGCTTCACGTCGCACGTCACGTCGCGCAGGTGTGAGGAGAATTTTTGATGAAACCACTGGCAGCGCGTCTCATCATCTTCGACAATCAGAACGCGCTCCATTTGAGAATTGCCCATTGAGAAAAACCCTGCCGGAAACTTCCACATTTACGGTTTGCCTGCTGTCTTCTTTAACTCTTCCAGATCGCGTTTGAGCGATTCGAGTTTCTGTCCGGCTTCGCCGAGTTTGCCTTCAGAGGTCAGCTTTTGATAGTCGGCAAAGTCAGCCGCCGCGCGGTTGATGAGTTGTTGCGCGTTCGCGGGCAGCGCCTGTTGTGGCATGCTCCCCTGCGGGTTCTCCGAAGGTTTTTGCTCCGGTTTGGGTTGTTCAGTTTTGGGCTGCTCGCCGGGCTTTGCTTGCTCTGCGGGTTTCGCGCCCTCTGCAAAGAGCTTGGTCAGAGCTTCCTGGAAATTAGAGCCGAAGACCAGATGCTCCTGTGTGGCAAGCACGACAAGACGCAGCTCAGGCATCGGGCTGCGCTCGGCTTGCAGGTAGACAGGCTCGACGTAAAGGAGCGAGCGGCCAATCGGTATAACAAGCAGGTTGCCGGGCCTGACGCGCGAGCCTTGCTGATTCCAGAGCGAGAACTGAGCCGAAAGCTGCGGGTCCTGATTAATTCGGGCATCTATTTGAAGAGGGCCGTCAATTAACCTTGATCTAGGAAAATTGTAGACGAGCAGCTTGCCGTAAGCATCTCCGTCACTGCGTCCAGCCATCCAGCCGATCATGTTGTTTTTGTTGGCAGGCGTGAATGGCAGAATCTCTACGAACTCGTTCTGCACCTGCTCGCCGGGCAGTTGCATCAGCACGAAGTAGGGTTCGAGCGGCTCGGTCTGCGTCTGTTTGTCCTTATTCACAGAGGACTGGCTTGCCACGCTCCAAACATCGTTGCGCTGGAAGAAGACGCTGGCATTCGCCGTGTGATATAGACCGAAGACGTTGCCCTGCGTCCTGATAAGCGTCTCAGGATAACGAACGTGTGCGCGCAGGTCCGCGCGCATCTGGCTCGCATCTTTGAAGAGCGCGGGGAAGATCGCGCGATAAGCGTTAATCAAAGGGTCTTCCGAATCGAAGACGTAGAAATTAACATCGCCGTTATAAGCGTCAATGGTAACTTTGACGCTGTTGCGGATGTAGTTGGCGGTCTTATCGCCCACTTGATGATGTCTGGAGTATGGATAGGTCTCCGATTCCGTGAAAGCATCAATGATCCAGAAGAGTCGGCCATCGTCCGTGACGACGATGTATGGGTCATTGTCATAAACCAGATAGGGCGCGAGGGCTTCGACACGCTCACGTATGTTGCGGCGCATCAGAACGCGGCTGTCGGGCGTGATGGCATCAGAGAATGGAAGCTTGGAGATGTCGCCGAGCGCATAGGCGAGAAGCATGCGATGAAAAAAGCCGCCAACCGGAATGCCGCCCGTGCCTTCGTAGATGTTTGTGTTGTCTATCTCACCTTGCGGATAGTTGAACTCTTTCTGATTGGTCTTGACGTAAACGTCCGTAGTTGTCTTCTGGCCGAAGTAGATTTCCGGGCGCGTGAGTTTGATTTCCGGTGCGCTCGATTCAATCGGCATGTTCGAGAGAATAAAGGGCGGCATGCCTTCCGGCGTAAATTCATTCGATGTGTTCATCGTCACGCCGTAGCCGTGCGTGTAGATAAGTTTTTCGTTAATCCAGGTGCGTGATTGTTCTGGGAGCTTGGTCACGTCTAATTCGCGCGCGGCCAGCATCATCTGTCGCGTCTGCCCGCCAACCTTGTAGCGATCAACGTCAACGTCCTGAAAGTCGTAGTAAGGGCGAATCTCTTGTATCTGGCGCAGTGTGTCGCGCAGGGCAGACCAATCCCAGAGTCGTATGTTGTCGAAGGTCGCGCGGTTGTTATCAGGATCGAGGGCGGCAATTGAGGTGTCCGCCTCAAAGTCGCGTATCTCGATGCCTTCGAGCTTAAAGGCTCGACGCGTCCAGTTGATGTTGTGTTCGATGTAAGGAGTCTCGCGCCCCAGCTCATTCGGCTTGACGACGAAACTCTGCACATAAGCCGGAATCAACATCCCTGCGACTACATAAACGAGAATCGGAAGCGCGACTGCGCCCACTGCAAAACGCAGCCTACGTTTGGTGAAAGCGTTGAGAAGGATAAGGGCTGCGGCGACGATGAGAGCTATAGCGACAAAGGTCAAGCCAGGCAGGGTGTAGTTGTCTTCGGTGTAAGTGACGCCGGAGAACGATTGATGATCTTCCCAGAGATAGGGAAAGCGCGCGAGATAGACGCGCCAGGCCAGGAGCAACAGGAACGCTGCGAGGGCGTAAGAGGCCGCCGCGTAGCTCGTCCCGCGCAAAGCATTGGCTGCGGCCTTGCTCGCCTGTTTCTGTGTGGCCGAGAGGATGGCGAAGACTACCGTGATGATGAGGATGACGACCGAAATCATAATCAACCACCTGCTCAACATCTGGTGAACAGGCAGCGAGAAGAGATAAAAGCCGAGCGTCTTATGAAAAATCGGATCGGGCGTGGGCACTGCCGGTTGATTGAGATAGAGCGCAAACTGACGCCAGCCGTCTTTCATCCCCAGCCCGAAGAAGAGGCCGAGGACGATTGAAAGTATCCAGGCGACGGGGCGGAAGAGCCGACCCGGATTGACTTGGACAGCCTGGTTGTTGACCATGATGGTCCGAGGTTCGAGCGCGCTCGCGGAGAATGTTCGTTCGAGCAGCCAGAAGGCTGCGCGCAGGATGACGATGGTTAGAACGGCAAAGATGAGAAAGATGAACAGCTTCGCGCGAAAGATGTACCAGTAAACAGAGGAATAGCCGATGGAGTCGAACCAGATGGCAGAGATGTAGATTGAGACGGAGCGAGTAAGCGCGAAGAGAAGCGCGATCACAGCCACGATCAACCAGATTCGCTTACGACTGCGCTTCGGTTTCGTCGGCCCGATATCAATAATCTTGTCATCATCATCAATGTCAGCGGGAAAAGGTGTGCTCATGGCGCATAGCATACGCCTAACCGCTCGCAACACTCAACAGCGTTTGCCTTCAGTGGCGGCGAGCAGGCAAAATCGTTAGCGTAGATTTTGGTTGAGCGCAAAGCATGGGATGTTCACCACAGAGACACAGAGAGCGTAGAGGATGCACGGAGGCTTGCCTTTCTCTGTGCCCCCTCTGTGTCCTCTGTGTCTCTGTGGTGAATCTTTTCTTCCCTAAGTTCGCGCACACTCTTTAGGATTCCGCATCCACTTATCAGCTTGAACCATATTATAAACTCAAACCAGACGAGCAATTTGTTGAATCAGCAAAAGAACATTCGCGCTTTCACACTTCTTTGTCTACTTCTGATTCTCACAGTCTCATGCACACGAACGCAGCCACAGCGTCAGCAGTTTAATGCCGTTCGGACAATTGCCGGAGCAACAGCAGGCGCTGATTCCGCTCGCTTTGGCGACCCGTTCGGCATTGCCGTTAGTCACGATGGAACAATCTATATCTCAGATGGCGAGACCGGGCGCATCTGGCAGTTGGCTGTGGACGGAGCGGCAAAGGTTGTCGCAGAGAATCTCAACACGCCTTCAGGGATGGCGTTTGCGCCCGATGGCACGCTCATCGTGGCAGAGACAGGCGCGCACACAATCAAGCGTATTGAAACGCAGAGCGGGCGTGTGGACATCATAGCGGGAGTTGAAAACCAGGCAGGCTTCGCTGATGGAATCGGCGCGCAGTCTTTATTCAATGGGCCAATTGGCGTGGCCGTCAGCCGTGATGGGACGATCTTCGTCGCAGATACCTACAATGATCGAATCCGTGCGATTGACGCGGAAGGTAGAGTGAGAACTGTTGCGGGTGGCAGCGAGCCGGGTTTCGCTGACGCGACGAACGCGGCGGATGCGCGCTTCGATACGCCGTGCGGGATTGCCGTTGACCTGGATGGAACATTGGTCGTGGCTGATACGGGAAATCGTCGCCTGCGCCGGATTGAACTCAATGGCGCAGTAACAACCATTGCCGGAACAGGCGCGCAGGGTTCATTTGATGCGTCTCTGCTTAGCGCCACATTCGTTGAACCCACCGGCGTTGTGATTAATGATGAAGGGACGATCTATGTTGCCGATGCCGGAGGCTCAGAGGTGCGTGCTTGCCTGTTCGGTCTCTGGCCGCGAGTCTCTACGCTCACGGGTCTCGCTGGCACAGGCTTATCCGACGGCACGCTCGACCATGCGCGTCTCAATCGTCCATCGGGCATCGCTTTTTCTACGGACGGGACGTTGTTCATCGCGGATACCGGCAACAAACTCATCCGCGCTGTGACGAGAGAGGGCGATTCGCGCGGCGTTGAGCTAACACGCGAAGCGATTGATGCGCTGCGCCCGAAGGCTTCGGAGTTTCGTTCACAGGCTCCTCCACGCTGGCCTTACGAACCGGCGGACAGGCCGCGCGAAATTGCGGCCACCTTCGGAGAGATTCGCGGTGAAATCGGCGAGGGCAATGAAGCGCATTTTCACAATGGACTTGATGTTCCCGGCGCTTATGGAGAGACTGCGCGTGCGGTTCGCTCCGAGCGAATCCTGCGCCCGCTTGCGGTTGAAGATGTTGGTGGAGTGCGCGAGCGGATACGCTTTCCCACGCTCGGTTACATACATCTACGCATCGGGCGCGACAAGGATGATCGCGCTTTCGCCGACGAGCGGTTTAGCTTGCGGCACGACGCGGCAGGAAAAGTTACAGGAGTTAGAGTGCGGCGCGGGACGCGGTTTAATGCAGGGGATGCGATAGGCACGCTCAATAATCAAAACCACGTGCATCTGATCGCGGGGCCGACAGGCTCGGAGTTCAACGCGCTGGCCGCGCTTGAATTGCCGGGGGTGAAGGATACGGTCGCGCCGGTAATCGAGAAAGATGGTATCCGGCTTTTTGATAGCCAGGGAAGAGAGTTCGCTCCTACTTCTGCGACAAAAGAAGAGAAGCGCGGAGAGACGGCAGGGAAGCCTTTGACTGTGAGCGGGGACGTGAGAGTTGTCGTGCGCGCTTACGATCAGATGGATGGTAATGCTGCGCGGCGTCGCCTGGGACTTTATCAACTCGGTTATCAGGTGCTTGGTGCAGACGGTCAACCCGCGCAGGGTTTCGCGGAGCCGCTGATGACGATTTCTTTCGAGAGTTTGCCGGATGATAGCAGGGCTGTTCCTGTCGCATACGCCGAAGGGAGTAAAGCGGGAGCGACAGGCGACACAATCTTTGCCTACATCGTCACCAATACCATGCGTGATCGCGCGGCAGCGGAAAATTTCTGGCACACTTCCTCGCTGCCTGAAGGGGATTATATTCTGCGAGTCTTCGCAGCAGACTTCTTCGGGAATAAGACGACGCGCGATGTGGCTGTCAAGGTGGTTGCCAGTGGTAATGATTTATCAAGGAAGTAATACATTCATAGATGCATCCCGGTCTTTGCGGCTTCGCCGCTAAAGAAAGCTGCCTTGACGAAGTTTCAAAAACCAGCAGAGAAGAGTTATATTGCCACTTTGAGAGAATCACAAACGCTGTTTCAGTTCACCGCCCCTGCATAAATATCCTTTCGGTAGTTTGAGGAGATAAAGCCAGTGAATATTCGTCGCTCATATAGTCAACCGTTAGCTGTTATCGTTCTTGTCTCGCTTCTGGCTGCCGCAACCTTTTCCACGTCGGCAGCGTCGGGCGGAGATAAAGATAGAGCTTTGCCGCCCGCGATTCGGGTCGCTCCGCCTGCGCCCGTCTTCGATGACGGCGAGCGGTTGGCTGAATTGGCCGCGCGCCGTGCGCGTGTGGCGGAGAAGATCGGCCCAAACGGTGTTCTGGTTCTCTTCAGCACTGAGCCGCGCGTCTATACGAATGACGTGGATTATGAATACAGGCAAGAGAACAATCTTTACTACCTGACCAACTTGAAGCAGAAGGAGGCAACGCTTGTCTTGATGCCCGGCAACACGCAGGTGCGCGAGATACTTTTCCTCCCGCGCCGCGACCCGGCAGCCGAGACCTGGACAGGGCACATGTACAGCCCGGAAGAGGCGCAAGCTGCCTCCGGCATACGCGAGATTTGGGAAGCGAAGGAGTTTGAGCCATTCATGCGCGCCCTCAGAAATCGCCAGGCTTATCGCCCAAAGAACGAAGCCGTGTTTATGTCTGTGAACGCTAGCGCAAGCACGCAGCCCGTTACTCCCCCCGTCCCGCTTGCGCCTCAAACAACTGATGCTGCCGCCGCAGCCACACCAGCGCGTCCTGTCACAGGTCAAACTCCGGCCAATGCCACGACTACCAATTCACCTACAACGCAGTCAGGGGCACAACAGACCGCAGCGATGGTCAGCACTGGTTTAGTCCCTGCAAAGACGACTGGCTATGAATCACTTTTCGCAGCGATGGCGAAAGACGATGCGAATCTATATTTGCTTTTGCCGCGTGAGGACAGCAGCCGCGAGTATAAACAGGAGCAGGTGATAGCTACGCAGTGGGCGAAATCTGCGGGCGGCTTCAACGTTCGCAATGCTGCGCCGATGTTCGCGCAGATGCGCCTCAGAAAGTCGCCTACGGAGTTGAAGCTATTGCAGCACGCGATTGACATCACGACCGAAGCTCACGAGCGTGCGATGGCCGTCGCAGGGCGCTCGCAGTGGGAATATGAGGTCGAGAGCGAAATCGTTTATACCTTCAAGCGTCGCAACGCGGATCACTGGGGCTATCCTGACATCGTCGGCTGCGGCCCCAACGCGACGACGCTTCACTATGAAGAATCGCAGGGACAGGTGAAGCCCGGCGACCTGATGCTGATGGATGTCGGCGCGGAATACGGGCATTACACTGCGGACGTGACGCGCACGTTTCCAGTGGGCGGCAAATTCACGAAAGAGCAGGCTGAAGTTTACCAGATAGTTTACGACGCGCAGGAGGCTGTGGCGCGAGTGACACACCCCGGCATAATGTTCCCGACCGACGTACATAATGCGGCGGTCGAGAAGGTCAAGGATGGGTTGCTACGCTTAGGATTGATTACGGACAAGAATTCCGACCAGTATCGCATCTGGTTCATGCACGGCACGTCGCACTGGCTTGGAATGAACGTCCACGACGTTGGCGGGCGCAACGTCAAACTGGAGCAGGGCATGGTCTTCACGAACGAGCCGGGCATCTACGTTCGCGCCGATGCGCTCGACAATCTGCCGAAGACGCCGGAAAACGAAAAGTTCATCGCCGCTGTGCGTCCGGCTTTTGAGAAGTACAAGAACATCGGCGTCCGCATTGAAGATGATATGGTCGTGACGGCGGACGGCGTTGAGTGGATGACGAAAGCTTTGCCGCGCTCAATCGCAGACATAGAGGCGTTCATGGCTCGCGCCCCGAAAGAGCTACGCATCAGCGCGCTTGAGATGTTCGGGCCAGCATACGAACTCTTAACGCCGACGGTTGTTGCTTTGAACTCTCAAAGTAGATTGCCGGTAGAGGAGCATTCGCACGCTAGATAACGCTAGTTGGATGTAAGCTAAAAGCCACGTCGAACCATAGCCCCGGAGGGGCGATATGATAGTAGCCCAGGGCGTCAGCCCTGGGTTAAGGCACAGATAAAATATTCAAAGCCCCGGAGGGGCGACATATTATGTCGCCCCTCCGGGGCTTTGAATTAAATTGTGCTTCTGTTCCCACGGCTGACGCCGTGGGCTAATGATATATCGCCCCTGACGGGGCTGAAAACCATCACCCCTTATGTCGAATGCCCTCAACCTCTCGCTCACATATCGCTCTTAGAGTCCCGCCGCTGAGTATATTTCCTGAGTACCTCTTGATACTTCTGGGCGATCATCAAAGTTCGTGAGATGTCTTCGTCTTCGAGGTTAGGGTAGCGCTGGTATGTTCTGGCAATCGCGGCGTTCAGCAGCCTCTCCGCTTCCTGATAGCGTTGAGCTTCATAGGCCGCTGCCATGTCTCGAATCGCCTGCGCCAGCAAAGCGATGCTGTAGTTTTTGCCCACCTCTTCATCTTTCAGCATGTCTAACGGAGGGCCATTTTTCACTACGAGGTAGGAATCCTGCGTCTCTACAACTTGCTTCTTTTGCTCAAGGTCATAGTAAGTGAAGCGAACCGTTACCGGCAGATGCGTAAAGCGCGGCGGCGTGCGCGCAAGCTTAAAGCGCAGCAAGACTACCTGGGTCAGGCCGCTGTTCATGTTATCAAGTTTGAGCGTGACTGAGTTCCTGCCAAACTGAGGCTCATAGCCGTACAGTTGCGCCAGCTCTAAACCCGATGGGTAATCAATCTCCACGTTCGGCTCAGTTGCTACAGGGGAGACCAAACTCTGAACTTCCTTGATGAAAACTTTCTTGATGTCCTGAGCGTCGGCCACGAAATGAAACAGCCCGCGTCCACTCTTGGCGAGTTGGCGGAGCAGGTCTTTATTCAAGTCAAGGCCAACGCCGATGGTTGAAAGGTCTATGCCTCTATCATTGAAGGTGAGGGAATCACGGGCAATCCGCTCAGGCTCAGTTACACCCTGGTTGGCAATTCCGTCTGTGAGAAGAACGACCCGATTAGTTGAGTCCCGGTCAAAATTCTTGAGGGCTTCGTGATAGCCCAGCATCAGTCCGGCATGAAGGTTGGTGGAGCTGCCAGGCTCGATCTGTCTAATCAGTCGCTTGACGGCCTCCCGATCAACGAGGGTGCGCGCAGGCATCAGCACACTCGCTTCCGAGTCGAAGACGACGATGGAGAGAACATCCTGTTCGCGCAGTTGATCAACCAGGGTCAGAAGCGCATCTTTTACCCTGGAGAGTTTATCAGCATCCGCCATTGAGCCGCTCTTATCAATCACGAGCGATAGATTGATCGGGCGCAACTGCTGCCGGTCGTTTGCCAGCGCAGTGCTGAACCCGACCTGTAAAACTGCTTCGCCTTCGACGGCAGACATTTGATCGTTCCCCCAGCGCACATCCATTGCTACCGCCTGACCAGCCCTGGGGCGTCCGATCTGGTGACGATGGTAGTTGACTATCTCTTCAACAGCGACTTCACGCGATGAGGGGATCAATCCTGTCTCGGCCATGTAACGTGTGCGAGACGCAGCAGCCGAGGAGACACCTTCTTGCGCCGGGACAACGCCGCTGAGAGCGTAAAAGAGAAGCGAGAGTGTCAGGAAAATCTTGAAACTAAAGAGTGGAGCTTTGTGAGCTAATGGTGACATATATCCTCCGTAAGCGTAGGTAGGCCAATTAGACGTTTAGGGAGACGCCTCCGGCAGCCTTTTTGGTCACAGGCGAGGAATTCTATTGTCAGGCTGCCAGGGGTAGAGATGTAGATAATGCGAAGGAAGATGTCTGAGTGAGGTAAAGAGGTTTTCCGGTGAGTGTGACCTTTTCACCTATTTCAACATCAGCCCCGAAGGGGCGAAATATGATAGCCTGTGGCAGCGCCACAGGAACCGAGGGCGTGTTTATTCATCAAGCCCTGAAAGGGCGGAATATGTTATTCCGCCCTTTCAGGGCTTGATGAATAATCTATGCGTGTAATCCCAGGGCGTTGCCCTGGGCTACTATATTTCGCTCCTGCGGAGCTTAAAAAACGACATCACGCTCAAGCATCCAGATGTTTTATTCGTAACCCAACGCCTCAACTGCATCTTGTCTCGCTGCGCGCAGGGCCGGATAGAGCGCGCCGATTGTTCCACCAACAAGTCCGACGGCGAATGAAATGATAATCCAGCGCGGCTCGATTTCTACGACGAGCGTCGTCGTTCGCATGACGGCGAAACGCAGAATCAAGGTCAGCAGGATTCCGGTAATCACTCCGAGCAGGCTGACTAGAATCGCCTCTTTCTCAATCACCCACGCAATTGTTCCTTTAGACATGCCGAGCGATTTGAGGATACCAATCTGGCGTGTCCGCTCTGTGACGGTTGTGTACATCGCAAGCAGAATCACGAGCAGGCTAATCGCTGAAGCAATGGCGACGACGACCTTGATGAAGATGTTGAGCGCAGGCACGCTCGAAGCGTAAAGCTCAGGCAGGTCGCGCGTGAAGATGATCTGATCTGTCGGAAACTGTTGCCTGATGCGTGAGGCAACCAAGTCCTGTTCCGCCGGATTAGCGCAGGCGACCAGCACAGCCGTGCAGTGGTCTTCGCCTGCAACCTGCTCCTGCATGGTTGAGAGCGGAATCTTGATGCGTCCACCGCCGGGCGGCTCGTAAACTCCGACGATGCGAAAAGGGCGCTCGTAGAGTTCAACTGTCTGGCCGACAGATGCTTTCCTATCATTAAGCCAGACAGTATCAACCATTGCCTGATCCTTGCAATCCAGCGACGATGCGGGAGCGCAGGGCGTGAAGGCTGTGCCTTCCTTGATCGTCAAATGCGTTAAATCCGCGTACTCATCAAACGGAATGCCATCAACAAGGCGATTGCCAAACCCGCTATCGCTTTTGACTATGTTCTGACCGATAGGAACGGCAGCGCGCACACCCTCAACGCCAGCAAGCTCATGAGCGCGCGAAACGGGCAGCGCAAACGGCTGCGAGCCGCTCATGGAAAACGTCCCGGAGGCGCGCACCATGATCTCCGCGCCGATGTTGGATTCACGACGCCCGCGCTCGCGCAAGACTCCGTGCGCCAGCCCGACTGTGAAAATTATCAGCAGGACACCAACTCCGATTCCAAAGATACTGACGATTGTCCGCGCGGGCCTGTGCGACATGTTTGAGAGAACAAGGCTGTCCATAAGTTTCCTAAAGCGTGGGCTTCTGTCCATCAAGCGGCGCGTGGCATTCGGCACAGCGCGCCAGGCCAGGACGAAAAGGCCGATTACAGTCCAAAAGAGTGTCCCGGCTTTGCGAACCAGCGCGAGCGTTAAGCCGGTCGCAGCGGCATAGCCGAGAGTAGTCAGGATCACTTCCGTTCCCGCTTCATAAACGCCGATGGTCGCGGGCACGAAGCCGAAGACAAAGTTGATGACCTTCGTCAGCGACTCAATAACATAAGCCGCATGCACGAAAGGTGAGTACCCAAGCATACGCAGCGTGACGTAAACCTCAAGGACGCTCGATGCGTGCGAGAGCAGGTCGAAGCCGATCATCGCAAAGAACGCGCGCGGGCGGTGCGAGTAGAAATCATAGACGTGCGATTCGATGTCGGAGATGTGATCGCGCCGCGAGGTTAGAGCTTTGGGGTGAAAGCCGAAACGCCCGAGCTTATCAATAATCCACGTCAGCACCATGATGCGGCGGCTCGCAGCCCAGGCTGAGAGCAGAATGCCAAGCAGCGAAACCCCTGCAATCCCGAACAGAATATAGCGGATGATTAACGGTAGCTCATAAGAGAGCAGCATCACGACCGCGCCGCTCAGGATGAAGAAGACGACCGAAAGATTGTAGAGAATGTTGTCTACGACGAGCGCCGAGACGCCGTAGACGATGGGGACGCGCTTTCTGAGAAGCGCAACCTTCGTTGCTTCTCCGAGCAGTGGGCCTGTGAAGGTGAGAAAGCTGATGGCTTCGCCGCCCAAGCGAACGGCGAGCGCGTGACGGAAACTGAAGCGACGATGTTCCGGGTCAATGGCCGCGCGCATGGCGAGTGTGCGCAGGACGTGGCGCAGGCCGCTGATGCCCAGGAGGATGAAGAAGCCGAAGCCTATCCGCAGGAGCGCGTCGAAGATCGGTTGAACTCCGACGCGCCTGATGACGTAAACGAGCAGCGCAAGCCCCAGCAGGAAGGCTATGCCCTGAAGCCAGATGATCTTGCCGCGAAGACCGCCTGAGCCGGGAACTCCCGGCTCGCTCTCCTTAGCCAGCTTCTCATCTTCCACGAGCCGGTCATTCTTCAATTGCTCATCCGTCGTCGTCAAGGCGCGGTCGCCACTCCTTCAGCTACGGGCGAGACTTTTCTGTCATGCTCTACGCCCTTCAAAACTTCTGTGATAATGCGTCCGGGAAATCGCCGGAAACCGCGCTCCCAGAGAACCGGAACAGGAACCCTGTCATCTTTGAGTTGCCCCGTCAAAGACAGCACTGTTGGCATGAAGCTCAGGCTGTCGTATGGCTCTTCTATAACCAGACCGCGCGGGATGCCTGTGCTCTCGCCTCCGGCCAGCATCAGCGTCGAGTGTGTCGAGATGCGGAAGAAAGAGCCGTGATTGCCGCCGGGATTGAACCCGCGCACGTCGAAGTTCCAATGATTGTTAGCAAGCACCAGCAAGTCTGCTTCGACTAGCTCTCGTTGCTCGCGGCGAAAACGGCGCAAAGTTCGCTCATCATCCGAAAGACCCGGCACATCCGTTTCAAAAGCTTCGTTCGGATGGCGCGCAAGCTGTTCATGCAGGCCAATGATGCCGTTAGAGTATGCGGTTTTATGTAAGGCGCGCAACCATTCAAGGTCTGTGTGCCATTCATTCAGCCAGGCGTTGTGCGTGCCTTGAGGCACGTTAAGGTTTGCGTCCTCCCATATTTTCAACGGCAGCCCCGCGCGCCACTCCACGCGCTCAAAGCTAATCGCGCCCTTTTCGTCCTGCTTCAAATTAGCGATGGGAAGATAACGCAGGCTCAATCGTCCGGCTTCATCCTGGCGGGAAAGAATGAGGGCTTGATTCTCTCCATCATAAATCCACACCACGTCGCCAGTGGGTTGTAAGTCTCTTTCAAGGAGCGGGGCCAAAGACTCGCGCGGGAGACGCACGGCGACGAAATCTATGGGGCGCGGATCAACCTCCGGCTGAACGTTGTTTCGCATAGCGATACTGTTCAGCAGGGCGAAATAGTCAACTCGCTGAAAACTCTTTTGCATGTCGAGGGAACCGTCCGCCGCCAACTGAGGCCCGCCAGGAGCAAAGCCGACTACATAATTTTGCAGAGCGTGAATGCTGTTGTGTGTGCCCATCGCGCCTTTGGCAATCACGTCTTCGATATGAATGCGCGACGGCTCAAGGTTCTCCGGGCGCAGTGTGAGCAGGTTTGTCAGAGTCCGCGCATATTCCGTGTACTTGTGCTCGTCTGTCTCAGACGAATCCAGGCGAGCGAACACACGCCGGGCTTCCTCGTTGCCGCCAACGTCCTCATCCTCCTTCGCCTTTTTCTTCTCTTCCTTTGTTTTCTTCACCTGGGCATCGAAAATCTGACGCTGCTTCTGGTTTGCGCGGTGCAGCGCGGCGATCTCTTCGTTCAAATGCCCCAGCTCTTGTTGCCATTCGGCTCTCCGCCGGTCAAGGGTTTTGAAAAAGGCGTTCATCGTTGCCTGGCGAAACTGAGGCGCGAGGTCTTTACGTTGAAGTTGCTGCAAAAGGATATGGAGAACATTCAAGTCGCTATCGCGCAGGTGAATCGAGGCGCGCTCGTTGCCGTCGAAATCCAGGAGCGCGGTTGGATAGTCTGTGCTCTGTCCTTTCAAGTAAAAGGAGTCGGAGGTTGTGGTCGTAATCAACGGGACAAGCGGATAGAAGCCCTTGATGGAGTATTCAAGCATAAGCCGTCGCTTGGTGATAACGTGATGTCCGCCGCCTGCCGCGCTGCCTAACAGTTTGACCAGATTGTAGCCCTGACTGTAAATGCGCTCGTCTGTGTTGAAGCCATGATCGGAAACCAGGATGAGCGCTGTGTCCTTCGCCTGTGGAGTTTTTTGAATCGCAGTCCAGATGCGCCCGATGATTCCGTCGAGAGTTTGCAGAGCGTAGAGATGAGCTTCACGGTCGCGGTTGTGATGCGCCATGTGGTCGAAGTCGGTGATATAGAGGTCTAGATAACGAAAGCTGGGGTTATTCAATCGCTCAACCAACTCGCGCTCAAGTTGATCGAAAATAGTGTTGCGGATTTCAAAGCCCATCGTCCATTCGTCTAAAAGCTCACGCGGGTTCTTCAGAAAACGGTTCTGCGCGCCGTACTGCAAAGTTCGCCAGCGCAAGCCTCGCTGGTAAAGCTGAAAGCTCATGTAACGCTCGCTTGGAGGATAAGCATCAACCAGAAGCGGCAACCCCGCATCGTCTAAGGTCTCCGGCCCAGGCATGTCCACGCGGCGTTGCCCGATGTTGCTGATGTAGAAAGGAAGGAAGTTTAGATAATCATACGTGTGCAGGGTGAAGCGGTCATACTCGACGTTGCCCTTAATCTGCAAATGCTGACCCGTATCGAGCATTGACCAGGAGGGCGCAGACAAGCTCATCCCGCGAACATAAAAGTTCTCAAGGCGCGCGCCCTCTTTGTAGAAGACTTGCTCAGTCCAGGGCAGGAGGCTTTTGCCAGTACGCGGGTTTCGCTCTCGCACGAAGCGATCAACTATATCGGGCTGCAACCCGTCAACCTTGAGAAGCACTATGCGCTTCGCCTGAGCGTAAGCCGAAGCGTTAGCGAACAGGGCTAAAAGCAGTAGGCAGCAGGCAGTGGGCAGTTGGCAGTTAAAAGCAAAAGCTGGGCACTTCGCGCTCGCTCGCTCTTTACTGCCAACTGCCCACTGCCTGCTGCCTACTCTTCGTTTACTGATTCTCATTAACCACGCTCAAGATCGCTTTGGCATCAGCAGGGGCGATGCGCTGTTCTTCTTTGACTGCGAGGCGAAGATACTCTGCGCTCTGGGTTCGCCAGCGTGCCTCAAGTTTCTGATCGCGGTAGATGCGAAGCAGTTCTTTCTTGGCAGTCTCGTTGTTAATGCGATAGAGGCTATTCAGTGAGAGGTTGCGCGTCTCCTCATCTTCGGTGCGTGTGAAGATGCGCGATGCGACTGAAGCCGTTTTGCCGGAGGCATCAGACCCGTGCTCAGCTATAAAGCGAAGCGAGCGGCGAACGTCTTCTATATCCCAGACCACCTCGATCTGCGGGGTTGATTTCGCAACCTCACGCAGGAAGCGTTCATGGAAAGCAAGTTGTCGCCTGGTGTCCATCTGCGCTACCAGTTCGGGCGTGGAATTCTCCCTGTGCGTGTAGAGACCGAAGCTCAACAGGTTGGCTAGACGCAGAAAGACCTGAGCGGTTTGACCGTGCTTGAGCGGAACCATCTCCGCGCGCCGGTCGCGGTCAAGACGCGCGGGCAAGCCGTCTGGCCGTTTGGCATAAGCGACAAGCGCAGTGTACTGGTCACGCGCGAGTTGGGCTTCGGCGTTCAATCCATTTTCGAGCGGGTTGAGCGAAACGCGCTCCAACCGGCGACTGATCTCGTCGCGCAGTTGCGGGTCGAGCGACTCGCTCAAAGAGAGCAAGAGTTTTAATTGAGAGTAAGTTTTCAGCCGCGACTGCTGGTTGATGTCCATCCCGCGTTTACCCGTGACGTAATCATAGACGGTTCGCCCGAGGAAATAGGGAAGAGTAAGACGCGAGAGCGAGAGCACGTTGCGCGCGACATCTTCCAGCACACGGCGCGACATCTCGCGGCGTTTCGGGTTCGCTTCGTCTCGGAAATCAACGAGCAGAATCGGAATCTTGGGAAAGTCCAACCCGTAAAGCGCAAGCGGAATCATCTCGACTGCATGAGAGCCTTCCGAGTTTGGCGCAACGGGGCGATTCTCTGCGTCGAAGTATCTGGTCTCGGTATAACCCTTCCAGGTTTGCAGCCGTTTGTCCTGCCAGGGATTTGAGATATTCAGGAAGCGCCCGTCAAACCGACGATCACGATTCTTTTCAAGATCAGGCCGCGCGACCCAGAGAAGCGCGTGCGTTGTGCTGCCGTCAGGCATCTCAAGCGGGTCGAAGTAGAGCGACTCGGCTTCGGCCCGCTGGCGCATGAGTTCCCAGTTATGGCCGCGCAGGTCGCGCGTCAGGGTCGTCTGTTTCTCAAAAACGCGCTGAAGGTAGATGTCGTCAACGATGCCGCCGAAGGCTTTTTCCGATAGCAGCAGGTGAGCCTGTATGTCTGCTGTCTCGGTCGGGGTGAAAGCAGACGGAGCGCCGGTTTCGGCTTCGTAGAGCGAGAGAATGGCGAGCGCGCGAACGATGTGCGCTTTGCGATAGTCGCTCAAGTTTTGACGATAGGTTCGCGTCGCGGCCTTCAAAGGAGTGCCGTAAGAATCAAGCAGGATGGTTTGGAGCGCGGTCCAGAAAAACTTTTCCCAGACTTCTCGTTCCGTTCCAGCCAAATCCATGATCGGCGGCGGCTCGCTTTTTCCAGCGCGCTTCTTGTTGCCGACGCGACTGTAGAGAAAGGGAACTGCCGAAGCCAGACGCTGGCCGAAGGAAGGCTTCGTGTAGGTCAACATCCAGACGTAGCGCAGGCGATCATTCTCAGGATTATCATCGCCGAGCGTGTCGCGCACCACGCTGACCAGCGGAACCTCAGTGGACTGCCCTCCCTCATGATTCAAACCATCAAGTTGCCCGAAGATGGTCAGCAATTCCGCGCTACCAGGCAGAGGCATGCGCTCCAGACGAAAACCCGGCTTCGGTGTTTCGACTGGTGCAGCGCGAGTCTCGGTTTGCGTTGGAGGAGATTGAGCTAACGAGACGAATTGTGTGACGGGCGAGAGCGCTAGAAGGAGAGTAAAAAAAATGCTGGCGGCTCGTCGCGCGCTTCTTGATGAGGGAACCTTTTTCATCCTTGGTACGTTTCCATCCCTATCGAAAAGGTTTCATCTGGAGCGTAAAGTCTGCGGCTCCTGCCACGAAAATGCAGCACATTTAAGACGTTTTAGCCTGAACCGACGTTAACAACGGGAAACATGGCAACCATCATGCCGTGAGCTTGAGTTTACCATCACTTGACGACTCTGTGTCTCTAAGTTGCCCGTAATCAAAACTCGTTATAGTTTTTAAGACCCGCACATGTTGATTGCAGTATGACACTTCATCAACCGTCACATCTTACTGACTTCGCACGGCGTTGTCAGTCTCCGATGCAAAACAGATAATAAATAGTTGCCGCCAGACTCTTCGTCTCTCATTTCAGCGTTTCTGAAACGGCGGTCAGCGAAGGCTCATTAAGAACGTAAAGCCGGATGGCTGGAACAGTGCCGAGCGAAATGCTCGCAACCGGCTCGCTCGTTTCCTCTAGCCTTGCAACGTAAGCCTCGTTGCTGAAGTAGCGACGCCCGCGCGCAACTATGACGTAATCTCCCGCTTCAAATTGCTTCAATGCCTCTTTATCCGAAAGCGAGAGTACGACTAGATCGTTGCGCCCCGCGAGTTGCCCATAATAGGAGATTAGTGCAGGAGTTTCGCTGGCGACACGCGCGCCGGGGCGAGCATGCGCGCTGATTTCATTGACAGCTTCGCGCACACGCGCATCGTAAAATTCATCGTGTGGGAAATAACTCCCGGCGCGTTCTTCCCCGCCGCCGAGCGCGTTTGTGTAGAGGCGATAAAAGGGTGAGACGCTGGCCGAGGCGACGAGCGGAAAAATCAGCACCAGAGATGCGAGGCTGGCGCGCAGAATCGCCTTCGCGGAATCGTTCTTGGCAAAGTTACCCAGACGCTGCGCAACCCAGTGCGCGACCCAATGTATGCCGATGGCTGAGGTGATGAGAACAACCGGGAGGGCCATCGTAAAGTAGCGCGTGAATTTCCCGCCCATCACAGTAAACGGCATGAACCAGTACATCAGCCAGAAGAGAATAAAGAATCTTCCGTCGCCCAGACGCTTGGTGAAGAGAAGCGGTAGCCCGATGAGAAAGCCCAGGATGACCGGCAGAGAAATCTTGACGCCCATGAAGACGAAATAGAAATACCAGGGCGATCCCTTCAGCCAGAGTGTCATCTGATTGCGATAGAGCGTGCCCATAAACTCGTAGCTGTCGTGCCCGATGCGCTGCTCGCCCGCAAACACTCGCATCTCGTGCCACGTGCCGGGCAGCAAGATTGTTGGATTAAAGATCACGAAAGCGATGCCCATAATCGCAAAGAAGATCAACCACTTCTTCTTGCCCATTCGCCAGCGCGTCGCCGGGATACCCTGAAAGATGTAGTAATAGCTGCCGCTGATAGCCATAAAGTGCGGCAGATATTTTGAAGCTAACATCGCTCCGAAAGCTACGGCTGTAGCCCAGTAATAAAGCTTGGGGCGTCCCTCTCCTGATTCGGCGATGCGTTGCCCCTTGAGCCAGAAAACATTTGCCAGGAGAAAGAAGAAGAGAAAGAAAGTATCTTCCTTAGCGATTCGATTGAAACCAATGCCGCTCGGATCAAGCGCCCATAATGCTGCCGCGAGGAGAGCGACTTCGATGCCGAAGAGTTCGGAGCCTACTAGAAAGATGAGGAGCGATGTGAAAGCGCCAAGAATAACTCCGGGCAGACGCAGCGCCGCTTCCGTAGACATTCTGAGCGATGGGTGGCTTGCGACAATCGAGGTGGAGTTCCAGTGTTCGGCGGCGACGACGCTCGCGGTCAGCAGAGCTTTCATCAACATCGGATGCTCGCCGTTGGCTGCCGTCAAGCCATGCGCCCGGTAGTCTTCAACCGCGTGCAGCTTGTTAAGCTCGTCCTCACTCAATCCTTCTGCGCCCAGATTGACAGCGCGAAAGCCGAAGCCGACGAGAATGATTAACGCGAGAGCAGAAACAATCAGCGTGCGGCTGGCTGTGCGTACACCTCTGCCGACGAAAAGCTCCGGGGCTATTTTTGCGGTAACGACCGTTGCTGCCGATGCGGACAAGGGTTTTGTGATTACTCCAGACTGTAAAATAAATGTCCTGCGACCGTTCATCAAATTAAACGAACAAGAGTTGCGAGCAACAAAAGGCGCAAGGTTATACTGACTCCAAGCGTTCTGTCAAAAACCGCACGAGCTTGCCCGCCAGGTGGATATGAAGAGGAGAGAGAGAATCCGCGCGCCCGCGTTTTAGCGTTCCTGCCGGGATGAATTCGCTGTCGTCGTAGCACTGCTGCGAGTGGTAGATTGATTGGCGTTTGTGTTTTCGTTAAGGCTCGCTTCAGTCGGCGCATCCGGCGACACCCATCCGGCGCGTTGTAGGAGCGCGAAACCGAAACGAATCGGCACAGCAAAATTCGATGCCGTACTCTCGGTGAATATCGCAAAGTTAACGCCGATGACGCGACCCGATTGCCCGAAGAGTGGAGCGCCCGATCCGCCTTCAGCCGTGCGCGCGTCGTACACAACGCGGTGAACGTCCAGGTCCGTGATGTTGCCCTGAGTGGTCAAAGGCTGAATCCGGTTCTTCTCGGATAAGCAGCCAAGCAGTGATCCGAGCGACCCACCGCAACGCGCACGAATCATGTATGCCTCGGCGTCGTCGCGCAGCGCGAGCAGACGATCAGGGCCGTTTGGATAGCCCATCATCACGACGGTTTTCCCGATGGCGACAGCATCGGAATTCTTATCAAGAGGAATCACGGGTATATCAACCGGCGCATCTTTCATGTCAAACGTGCAGACTGCAACATCGTCCTGCGGCGCTGCCGTCTTGAATTTAAGAGTGAGCGGTTGCGTGTGATCCGGGAAATAAGCCAGCAGTTTTTTTAAGCGAGGCTGCCCGTTCGCGCTGCTGGTCAGAATCTGCGCGCGCTCGTCCGCAAGCCAGGGTTGAGCTACGTGGTGATTGGTCAGGATGTATCCACCGCCAACATAAAATCCTGTGCCGACGGCTTCAAACTCGGCTATAGCTCCCTTTCCTTCAGGCGTGAGCTGCACGCGGTCATCGCCCGTTTGAACAACCGTGCCATCGTCATTAGTCCGAATTTCAGGATAACGAAGGGGGCGTCCCGTTCCAGCCTCGGCGAAGTAGTAAACGCCTAAAATCATGCAGACGCCGCCGCCGAAATCGTTGCGCAGCTTCGGCGCGAGCGAGAGGCTGTCCAAAATATTTTGATTAGAGCGGCCTATGTTTTTAATCTCATTGCTGGTGTTCGAGATTTGCTGCCTGACCTGATCTATCTGCCCTCGCTGATCTTCGACAACGCGACGATTGCGTTTCAACTCGTTGTAAAGACCGAAGCCCAGGTAAAGAATGCCTCCGACGAGCGCCAGCGCGATGACGAGCGCGACGATCTTCGTCGTGATCTTGATCTCTCTGACAAGCTCTCTGGTGAACTCACGCAGGAAGACTTTGGCGTCGTCGCGGCGTGCAGTGGCGGCAGATTCGATGGCAGCAGTTCCGATGAAAGGCGCAACCTGCATCTGCTGGCGGCTGTTGATGACAGCCGGAAGATCGCGCACCGGGAAGAAAGAGAGGGCCAGCAGCCCCGGTTCGCAGCGCACCTCGTCGCCGTCTTTAATCTTTGAGTTGAGCGCGAGAGGTTTGCCGTTGTGCTTGAGGTCGAGGGATTGATCGAAGTCTTTGACGCGATAGTGGCCGTTGGTGCGCGCGAGTTCGAGCACGACCCCATTGGCGCTGGCGTCCAAAGGAAGAGAAGAGGCGCGCAGGCGCAGATCGCAATCTTCACTTGCGCCAATACGAATACGGTCTTGCGAAAGAACTTCGGTGTGTTTATCTTCGCCTGCCGCGATATGAATTACTAAACTACTTGCCATAAAGCGAACTTCAAACCAAAAACATCTGCTGGGCACTAATCAGGCGACCGCGCATGACCGCTCTAAAGCTTCAGCAGTCGTGACAATCGGTCGCCCCTCACCCGCCATCTTACAATAAGATTCAAGGCGCGAGCAAAGGAATCAGGGAGTCTGGTAGGAAGAAGTTGTTGGTCTCTTTTATGCGGCGCTTGCGGCTTCCTTCGGTTTCCAGCGAAGAACGGGGCGGCGTGCGGCGGCGGCTTCATCGAGCCGACCGATACGTGTGCTGTGCGGAGCATTGAGAACGGTTTCAGGGTCTTCAAGGGCTTCGCGCGCAATCGAGCGCATCGCCTCGATAAACTGGTCTAATTCCGCGCGCCCGACGGATTCCGTCGGCTCAATCAACATCGCTCCCTGCACGATCAACGGAAAATAGATCGTCATCGGATGAAAGCCGTAATCAATCAGACGCTTGGCGATGTCGAGTGTGTGAACGCCTTTGCGGGATTGCCGCTTGTCTGTGAAGACGACCTCGTGCATGGGCTGGGCCTCGAAGGGTTTGTCGTAATCCGAAACGAGACCTTGCGCGACGTAACGCGCATTGAGAACCGCAGCCTCGGTCGCTTCACGCAACCCGTCCGGGCCATGCGTCTGTATGTACGCGAGTGCGCGCACCATCATCCCGAAGTTTCCGAAGAACGCTTTGACGCGACCGATGGATTGAGGGCGACTAGAGTCCAGACGAAACTTGTCGCCATCTTTGACGACGCGCGGAACGGGCAGGAACGGCTCAAGCTCTTTGGTGCAGCAGCAAGGGCCGCAGCCGGGGCCGCCTCCGCCGTGAGGTGTCGAGAAAGTTTTATGAAGGTTCAGGTGAATCACGTCCACGCCCATGTCGCCCGGACGAGCGACGCCGACCAGCGCGTTCATGTTCGCGCCGTCCATGTAAACAAGCCCGCCAGCATCATGCACGATCTGGCAAATTTCCTTGATGTTCTTTTCAAAGAGGCCGAGCGTGTTCGGGTTGGTCAGCATCAGGCCAGCGACATCGCCATGCGCGCATAGCTCGCGCAGGTGGTCGAGGTCTGTGAAGCCATCAGCGGTTGAGCGAATCGTCTTGACTGTAAAGCCTGATAGATTCGCGGAAGCAGGATTGGTGCCGTGCGCTGAGTCAGGGATGAGCATGGTGCGGCGATTGGCGGACGCGCCCGCGCCGTCGCGCGCGTCTATGAAGGCGCGGATAATCATCACGCCTGTCATCTCGCCGTGCGCGCCCGCAGCCGGTTGCAGAGAGATGCCTGAGAGTCCGGTTATCTCCGAGAGGCTTTCCTGCAATTCGTAGATTAGTTGTAGAGCGCCCTGCGCGTCTTCTTCCGGTGTAAGTGGGTGCAGGTTAGCGAAGCCTGCGATGCGCGCCACCTTCTCGTTCAGGCGCGAGTTGTATTTCATCGTGCAGGACCCGAGCGGATACATGCCTAGATCAATCGAATAGTTCCAGGTGGAGATGCGCGTGAAATGGCGGACGACATCAACCTCACTCACCTCCGGCACACCTTCCAGATCGTCGTCGCGCCTGAGAGATGCAGGGACGATTTCATCCAGCGGTGTTTCCTCAACATCGAGCGGCGGCAGGCGATAACCTTTACGCCCGGTCTGCGAACGCTCGAAGATGAGAGATTCGTTTTGTGTGATATGTGATGTGGCTTTAGTGATGTTAGTTGAATTCATTTTAAGTTATTTTTTCAACGCAGAGGACGCAGAGGGAAGAAAGAAATTTGGAAAAACGGATTTTAAGATTCGAGATTTATTCCCCGTCATCCTCTGCGACCCTCCGCGTCCTCTGCGTTGAAAACCAAATCTAACTGGCAATACTTTCCAGGCCAGCGACAAGCGCATCAATCTCTTTCCGCGAGTTGGTCTCAGTCGCGCAGACCAGAAAATCATTGGGACGATCCTTGTAGTAGCGTGAAAGCGCAAGGCCGCCCGTGATGTTCTTCTCCATGCCCAGGCGCGACAGGAGTTCTTTAGCTTCAATGGGAGCGCGGACGACAAACTCGTTGAAGCGCGGCGCGGAGTAGGGAAGCGAGAAGTTTTCAAGTCTGGCGATACTTCGCGCGGCGTAAGCGGCCTTCTGCGCGCATTGCTCTGCGACTTCCTGTAGCCCGCACCGTCCCATCGTCTCCATGTAGATGGTCGCGGCGAGCGCGATCAAGCCTTCGTTGGTGCAGATGTTGGATGTGGCTTTCTCCCGGCGGATGTGCTGCTCGCGCGTGGCGAGCGTCAGCACAAAGCCGCGACGCCCCTGCTTATCGAAGGCTTCGCCGACGAGCCGACCTGGGAGTTGGCGCGCATACTTGTCGCGCGTGGCGAACAACCCGACAAAAGGGCCTCCGAAAGAAACCGGAACGCCAAAAGATTGTCCTTCGGCAACTACGATGTCTGCGCCGCACGCTCCGGGCGAACGCAGAAAACCGAACGAGATACTTTCTGTCACGGCGACAATGAGAAGCGCGCCGACTGCGTGAGCGCGCTCGGCCAGTGCGCGAACATCTTCGACGCAGCCGAAGAAGTTTGGAGATTGAACGACGAGCGCAGCCGTTTGTTCGTCCAACTCGTTCAAGCCCTCGGCGGAAATCAATCCGGTCTGCGCGTCCGTCTCGGCAAGTTTCAATTCAATGCCGTAGTGCTGAACGTAGGTGTCCGCGACTTCGAGGTATTCCGGGTGAACAGCCGCCGACGTGATGACCTTCTTGCGGCGCGTGACGCGCTCGGCCATGAGCACAGCTTCCGCGAGAGCCGTAGAGCCGTCGTACATGGAAGCGTTGGCAACGTCCATGCCCGTCAGTTGGCAGATGAGAGTTTGAAACTCGAAGATTGCTTGCAGCGTCCCCTGCGAAATCTCAGGCTGGTAGGGCGTGTAGGCCGTGAAGAATTCCGAGCGCGAGATGAGATGGTCAACGATGGTCGGAGAATAATGCGAGTAAGCGCCTGCGCCTAGAAAGCTGGGACGGTGTGCGGCTGTGTTGCGGGCGGCCAACTCTTCAAAGCCCGCTATCAACTCCATCTCGGAAATCGCGGGCGGCGTCTTTAACTGCTCGCGGATTCGCAGGCCAATCGGAATCGAGTCGAAAAGTTCTTCCGCCGAATTGAGGCCGACCGTCTTGAGCATCTCGGCGCGCTCTTCCGGCGAATTTGGAATGTAACGCAACTTTTATTCTGTCTCCTCGGCTTTCGTAAAATCTTCATACTCGGCGGCGTTCAGCAGGCTATCAACTTCGCCCGGATTCTTCATCCGAACACGTATCATCCAGCCTTCGCCGTAAGGATCGGTGTTAACCTTCTCCGGCGCGTCCTGCAAAGATTCGTTAACCTCCGTGATTTCACCGCCGACTGGCGTGAAAATCTCCGAGACAGCTTTGACCGACTCGACCGAGCCGAATGACTCATGAGCCTCGAAACTCTCCCCGGCTTTAGGCAACTCGACATAGACCACATCTCCAAGCGAGTCCTGCGCGTGATCCGTGATGCCGATAGTGCCCACGTCGCCCTCGACCCTGATCCACTCGTGATCCTTGCTGTAATGTAAATCCTCTGGAACGTTCGCCATGAGTTTCTCCTCGTTTGAGTGATAAGTGATAAGTGATAGGTGATAGGAAAGAGCTTTTCTCTTATCACCCATCACCCATCACTTATCACCTATCACTTCTTTTCCCGTTTATAAAAAGGCATCTTGACTATCTGCGCGCCAACGGCGCGGCCACGCACGTCTATCTGAATCTGTTGGCCTTCGTTTGCGAATTCAACCGGAACGTATGCCATGCCGATATTCTTCTTCAAGTAAGGCGCGGGGCTGCCAGACGTGACGCGGCCCCTTCGCTCGCCGTTAATCAAGACCTCTTGATCGTCACGCGCAATTCCGCGCTCGGTCATCTCAAAGCCGACGAGCCGCTTGCGGATGCCCTCCTGCTTCTGCTTCGCCAGTCGCTCGCGTCCGATGAAATCGCCCTTGTTCAATTTACAAATCCAGCCTAGATTGGCTTCAAGAAGCGTGGTCGTCTCGTTGATCTCATGGCCGTAGAGCGCCATCGCAGACTCAAGCCGCAGCGTGTTGCGCGCGGCCAGTCCGCATGGCAGAACGCCTTCGGGCGTGCCCGTTTTGCCTGCATCCAGAATCTTGTTCCACAACTGTTCAGCCTTGTCCGAGGCTGCATAAACTTCAAAGCCATCCTCGCCCGTGTAGCCCGTGCGCGAAATGATCGCCGGAACATTATCAACGCTGCCCTTGCGGAAGTGGTAATACTTGATCTCGTCGAGCGTTGTTTCGGTGAGCGTCTGCAAGATGCGAAGCGCGTCAGGCCCCTGCAAGGCGATCTGGCAGTAATCGGCGCTCACGTTTTGCAATTCAACCCTCTCATCCTTTTGGTGAGATTTGATCCAGTCCCAGTCATTCTCTGTGGTTGAGGCGTTGACGACGAGCAACAGATGGTCCTCTGTAAAGCGATAAACGAGTAGGTCGTCAATGACAGTTCCATCGGGTGTGGTCAGGGCAGAATATTGAGCCTGGCCGTCAACGAGTTTCGTGACATCGTTGGAGGTCAGACGATTGACGAAAGAGATGGCTTCCAGCCCGCGCACGTCAATCTCGCCCATGTGCGAGACATCGAAGAGGCCAGCGTGCGTGCGTGTTCGCAAGTGTTCTTCGACAGTTCCGGCTGGATACTGGACGGGCATGTCCCAACCGCCGAAATCCACCATCCGCGCCCCCATCTTGCGATGCGCGGCGTTGAGTGTCGTCTGTTTTAGTGCAGGCGTCGTAGACAAAGTGTGTCGCTTACACCTCTCCGGTCGAGATGAATGATGCTTTCTAACGTATCGTGAATGAAACGGCAAACTAGCACGCCCGTGCGCGGAGCGTCAAGCAAGAGAGCAGTTGGCAGTTGGCAGTAAAAACAAGGATGTTGAGCCTTTGCTTTTACTGCCAACCGCCAACTGCCTGCTGCCTGCTATTTAGAAATTGCGTTCGGGAACATCCACCTTTTGTACGACGAAGACGACGCGCATCGTTTCGGGGCGGCGGTCATAGGAGGCGGGAACGAAAGCGGCATTCTGCTGCAATGCGACTTGAAAGTCGTCCAGCATGCGGCGGTCGCGCGGAGGCTGCACCACATCCGAGAGCGATGCTCTGCCGTCGCTAAAAACGTCCGTGACGACGATCATGTCATCGTCGCCCTCATTCTGATGAGCGTGCAAGCGGGTCAGCGCGGCTAGAGCACCACGTGGGTTGAGGCTCGGCGATTCGTCGTTATAGGGCGCTCGCTCGGCTGCGTAAAGCTCTGGCCCCATCGCCTGGTTGATGTTTGGCCCGTTCGTTCCTCCGACGTAGACAACTTTAATGGAAACGTTTTCGGCACGCGCGGCGAGAGCAGCTTCAGCCAAAGCCTGCAAGTGCGGTCTGAGCGCATTGAACATCACGGTGAAGAGGAGTATGGAAGCAAACGACCCCACCGTGTACGGCATGATGCGTGGCTTGAGCCAGCGCGCGAGCCTCACACCGAGAGGCAAAACGGGCAGCCGCTCTCTCGCTCCGGCTTCGATCAAGAGCGAGTAGTTGATAGAAGATGCCAGGTTGGGCGGCGGCACGGGGCGCGTGAGCGAAGCCAGACTGCGACTTAGCTCGCGCATCTCTTCCAGCTCAACACGGCAGACAGGGCACTCACGCAGATGGTCATCGCATGCAGCGCGTGCGGGCGGCGCAAGCTGATCGTCGGCGTAGAGCGAAAGCGATTGTTGTGTCTCCTGACAATTCATAATTAAATTTTAGATTTGCGATTTTTGATTTTGATTGGACAGGGAATTAAGAACCTTGAATCCTCTTCCAATCGCAAATCTAAAATCTAAAATCAAAAATTCCTGGCGAATGGCTGGCCGACCCCGGCTGCTCCCTTTGTTCAAGGAAGCAACTCTTTCGGTCTTGAGTTTGGCTTTCCCTTTTGGCCTCATCCATGATCGAACTTTTCAACGGGCGTTGCTGGCCTCATTTTCAATTCTCGCTCAAAGGATGGAGCCTTTCAGTTCTCCCCGCGCCAAAGACCGCCTTCGTCACTTCGACCCATTTGGCACCGAGTTGTTTGTGAGCCGGGGCGGGTCAGCCATTCGCTGATAGCAGTTTTGAGTGTTCAGTTGTGAGTTTTCAGTTACCAACAAAGAGAACTGAAAACCGAAAACTGTAAACTGAAAACTGATTTACAAAGAGCTTCCAAGTTTGCGGCGCAACTCAAGGCGTCCGCGCGCTAATCTTGATTTCACTGTGCCGACGCTGATCTCAAGCGTGGCGGCGATCTCTTCATAGCTCAACCCTTCAACGTCGCGCAGGATGACAGTCTCTCGATAAGAGCGGCCAAGCGTGCGCAAAGCATTACGCAATACCGTTTCACGTTCACGCGCGAGCGTCTCCTGCTCAGGGTCAATATTGGCAGATTGAAGACGGGCGCTGAACGGTTGCTCGTGATTTTCGTCCTGCAAATCGAGCGAAAATGTCGAGTCGCGGCGTCGCCTGCGCCACCAGCGCCAGCGATTGCGCGCCTGGTTAATCGCAATACGGTAAATCCAGGTTTTCAAATCCGCGTCGCCGCGAAAGCGTGCGATGCTCTGGAAAACGCGCAGGAAGGTTTCCTGCGTCAGGTCGCGCGCCTCTTCCGCATCTTCCGTCAGACGAAAGAGCAGGGCATAGACATCGTGTGAGCGCTCCTCAACCAGGCGCTCGAAAGCTGCCGCATCGCCCGCGCGCAATCTTTCAATGAACTGCGTTTCGACCGTCTGACGCGCGTCGCTGGAGGTTGCCGAAGCAACCTGCTCCAACTCTTGCCCCCGGAGGGCAATTGGCTCTCCGTAGCTCACCTAGTGTCCCCCAGCGGCGGGAAGCGTCCCTGAAGAACGTGGTCGCTTCTTTGACAGTCGAACCATTAGACACCCTTAAAATGCTCTTTGTTCCAAAATATTCCAGACCGGATGAGAGTGCATTTCAAAACCCCGAACCAATCACAGAGGCGCAGAGACTCGGAGAGAAGAGGAAGGATAAACGTTGAACGATGAGCGATGAATTGAAGAGCCTTTGTCTTTCCTTCAGCGTTTCGTATTCCGACTTCATGGTTTCTCTGTGCCTCTGTGCCTCTGTGGCTAAGTTTTGCCTCTTGAGCGCGAGCGTAGCACGCTGGTTTGTGGCGGTCAAACTTGCGCTTTTCGGCTTGCTTGACAACCCCTCACAGCGGCGGCTAGAGTGTTTCTTTCGCTTTAACCACCGTCAAATGAACGTGCTTCACCGTGCGTTCTTGCGAGAGGAAAAGAAGTGGCAAAGTACAAGAAGAAGCGTGCGCGTCAACTTCAGCACGACAAGTTCCGCGACACCACGATGGGCTACGTAGATCGCGCCGCTCATGGGCTTGAAGGCCAGGGGCGAAGGATTCTTTATGGCATCGGGGCATTAATTGCGATTGCTCTCATCACCTGGGGCTTTGTGACCTGGCGGGGGAGCCGCAACGACGAGGCGCGCGCGGCGCTTGGCCGGGCCATTAAGATAACGGAAGCTCCCGTCGTGGAGACACCCGTACCCGGCTCGACTGAGCCAAGCTTCCGCACGGAGAAAGAGCGCTCACAAAAGGCCATCGAAGAGTTTCAGAAAGTGGCGGCTACTTATGGAGGCTCAACCGCAGAGTATGCGCGTTACTTCGCAGCCACTAATGAACTCGCAGTTGACCGCGCCAAAGCGATAACTGAACTGGACGGTCTGACTAAAAGCGGAGAGCCGGACATCGCTACTCTCTCAAAATTCGCCATCGCACAGGCCAAAGAAGCCGACGGGAAGTATGATGAAGCAGCCGCCATCTACAGCGACCTCGTCAAGCTCAACAACACCATCATCACGCCCAACACCGCTAACCTGCGCCTGGCAATGGCCTATGAGAGGCTAGGCAAGAAGCAGGAAGCCGCTGACATCCTTTTCAATCTGGTCGAGACATCACGCAAGGCGAAAGACAAAGACGGCAAGCCCGTTCCTGAATCATCCGCTGCACGCCAGGCCACAGCCGAACTTGAAAAGCTCGACCCGGCACGTTTCGCACAACTAACCCCGCCACCTCTGCCGAGCAACTTCACGATGTAACAGTACGGAGTCTGGAGTCTGGAGTCTGGAGTCAAAAGAAAGAGAAATGCTTTTGACCTCGGACTCCACACTCCAGACTCCAGACTCCAGACTTCCCTAATGGATAACCTGACGCACTCGCTCGTTGGTCTGGTCGCAGCAAAGGCCGGGCTTGAGCGTTTGTCGCCGGGGGCTACAGCGGTTTGCGTGCTGGCGGCTAACGCGCCCGATTTGGACATCCTGGCGACGCTCGGCGGAAAATGGTTTTATCTACATAACCATCGCGGCATCACGCATTCAATTATCGGCACATTCACGCTCGCCCTTCTCATTCCGGCTCTATTTTACGCGGGCGATCTAATCCTTGCGCGAATCCGCAAGCGTTCGCCTCGCGTAAAGTTTCGCGGACTTCTCATCGCATCGCTGATCTTGAGCGCGAGCCATCCCCTGATGGATTGGACGAACAACTACGGGGTGCGACCGCTTCTCCCCTGGAGCGGGCAATGGTTTTATGGTGATCTGGTTTTTATCGTTGATCCCTGGATTTGGCTCTTACTCGGCGGAGCGGCTTTTCTGCTGACCTCGAAACGAACGTGGCAAATCTCCCTCTGGGCAACGCTCGCGCTCATCATAACGGGGTTCGTTCTTTTTCTACCGCTTCAAAATGCGGGACTCCTTCATTCCAACATTTTTCGTGCTTTATGGATTGCAGCAATCTTTGGCCTTTTCATTGCACGTGTAGCGAAGTTACCCCGGCAGCGGTCTTACTCGATTGCGGTCACTGCGCTCGCTCTGATTGTAGTTTACTGGGGCAGCCTCGCAATTGCTCACCGGTCAGCGCTCGCTCGCGCGCAAACAATCGCGCAGCAGATTTCAATACAGAATGGTGAAGCATTAAGCCGCGTCGCTGCCATGCCGACGCTCGCAGACCCTTTCCGCTGGCAGTGCGTTGCTGACACAGATCGCTCCGTTTACCGTTTTTACGTTTCTCTATCCGGGAATGATGACGGATTAAAAACCGAGCTGGCGAGATACGAAAAGCCGCAGGGCAGGGAAGCTGAAGCTCTGGCTCGCGCATCTCAAGATGAGCGTGCGCGAATCTTCTTAGACTTCGCGCGCTTTCCGGCGGCTCGCGTCGAGGGGGATTGTCTGAGCGGACTGCTCGTAGAATTTGCCGACTTACGCTACACTGAGCCGAGCGCAAGCGGACGCGGAACCTTCTCTCTGGATGTGCCGGTCGCTTGTGATACTGAGACGGGAAACAAGAAGTGAACGAAACTGCACAATCGGCAATTCCGGGCGCAGTCGTTGATGCTGCCAGCGAGCGCATGGCTCCACCGGCGAGGCGTGCGCGTTTAGCCAGCGTTCGGGTCTCACCCGGAGGTTATCTGGCTGCGGCCTGTGTCTTCACATTCGTTGCGACTTTGCTCCTGCGCGTACAGTACGACCTCGCTTCGTTGATTATGATTGCTCTGGCCTGGATTATCACACCCGCGCTCGCTTTCACAGATAGGATCAGTTTTGACGGGCAGGTTCTCACACGCAGAGGGCTGGTTCCTCTGCTCTTCAGATTCATCAGGGGACGCAACCTGCGCCTTGATATTGATGAGATTGAGCGAGTCGAAACGAGCGCGGTGCGGACGCTGCGGCGTAGCGGGCGTGTGCGTTATCGCTATCGCAGCGAAATTTTCGGTAAGGGCTACAGCTTCGTCTTTTCTTCCGGCGGCAACGCCTATCGCCAGATGGTGCGAACGCTTTTCCCGCTTCTCGGCTACGACAAAGTTGACGCGCGTTCGAGCGAGCTACGCGATTATCTGACTGATTCGAGAACCTTGCGCGCCAACCTTCAACTCCTACGCATCGCCTCGCCGGAAGTGCTGGAAGGCGCGACTGACGATCTTGACCATAATGCGAAGAAGGAGCGGCACGGGCGTGCTGAAGGTGTGGAGCCTTCTACGATTGATGTCGAGCGCGGGCGGCTGCTTCGTCTCGCCGCCAACGAACTGCGCGCCGCCGGACGCCTTCGTGAATCTGCCGAGGCTTTCCGCCGCGCGTTTCTAGTCATCCCGCGAGATGGATGGTTGCTCTACGAGTTTGCGCGCTACCTGCGTTCGCAGGCTGCCGCGGCGCGTGATGCGCGGCTGATGGGACGCTCGCGCGCTTGCCTACGCCTCGCTGCGCGCCGCGCGGGTGATGACGCGCCTTTGCTCTCACGCATCGGCGAGAGCTTCTACGAGTACGGCGAACTGGCGCATGCGTCACGCGCCTTTCAGCGTGCGCTCGAACATAATCCGCGCGCCTTTCGCGCTGAGATTGGCCTGGCCGAGGTTGCGTTAAGAAACGGTAAGCTGGCGCATGTCGTTCATCGCTACGACGCGGCGGCGCGAATCGCTCCTGACGAAGCTTTAGCTCGGTATGCCCGGCGCGAGTCTGACTACTACGCGCGCCTCAATAGTGATGATGATTATCTGGCTGCCGAGTTACGACGTATCGGCTGGTTGCAGAACTTACAGCGCGCAAGGCGACTCGCCGCACGGATGATGCTCGCCAGCATTATGCTCGCCCTCGTCGGCCCATCCTTCGACGACGCAATCGAGAGCGTCGGCTGGTCGCTCGCCTCCTCATCGCTCATCGCCTGGATCGGCGTCTCTCTTATCACACAATTTCTCGTACACCGGCGCAAAGCACGAACGACGGAATAATTCAAAATTAAAAATGTGAAATGCAAAAGTGAGGCGGAAGCCCTGATTGATTCAATCGGCTTCTCCTCACTTTTGCATTTTTAATTTTGCATTTTGAATTATTCTGTCGTGGTTTTCTTGGCGCGTGAAGTCGAGGCTTTCTTAGTTGTAGCTTTACGGGTTGTAGTCGTGCTCTCTTTCTTCGCGTCCTTGGAGGTTTTGGATTGCGGGGAGACGACCGATTCAACAATCTCTGAGACGGCTGAAGCCGCATCGCTAACGATGTTGCCGACGCCCGATACTATCTCCGAGCCGATCTCGCGCACCGGGGCAGGGATGATGCTTTCAGTCGTTGCGGCGGTAGCTGCGTGGGCGCGCAACGGTTGATTAGTCGGCTCCGGGTTGAGCAGCGCGTCCCAGCGATAGCGCGGTTGCTCGCCAGCCTCTTCCAAACGCTTGAAGACAAGATCGGTCACGGCCTTAGTCACCCAGTTGTGATAGAACTCGCCCACCGAATGTAGGTCGGCATCCGGCGCAGGGTTCATAAAATCAATCGCGTAAGGCACACCATCTTTAATCGCAAACTCGACCGTGTTGATGTCATAACCGAGCGAGCGGCAGATTGTTCGCACGTCGTTGACAACGCGCTCTGTGAGTTCCGCCGAGAGATAGTTCGGGTCGTTGATGTATTGCTCGCCCGACAGGTAAGGCTTCGTCGGATCGTAGGGCATAATCATCACTTCTTCCTGCCCGATGCAGTAGCAGCGCACAAACTGGTCGAAGTGGATGAACTCCTGCAAGGTCATGCAGAGCGTGCCCGTCTGGTCGTACTCGAACCAGAGTTCTTCAAGAGAGTTGACGCGCGAAACGTTTTTCCAGCCGCCGCCGTCAAAGGGTTTCAGGATCGCGGGCAACCCGACATAATCAACTATGCCTTGCCAATCGAGCGGAAATTCCAGGTTTCTCAAGCTCTCGCTGGAGACGCCTTTGATATAGTCTTTCTGCGGGAGTAAAACCGTCTTGGGGATGGCGACGCCGAGCTTGGCGGCGAGCGAGAAGTTGAAGAATTTATCGTCAGCCGACCACCAGAAAGGATTGTTGATGATGATCGTCCCTTCGAGCGCAGCACGTTTCACGGTGGCACGATAGAAGGGAATTTCGTGTGAAATGCGATCAATGATTAAATCGTACTGGCGCTGGTGGTCGTAACGCACGCCGCCCACCACGATAAATTCTGCGATAACTTCGCCTTTGCCCCGCTCGTTGATGCTGCTGATAAGCGCCTCTGGAAATGACTGCTCGCGGCCAACCAGAATCCCTACTTTCTTCATAACAGAGTATCCTTTCAAATTAAAGAGCCTGACCTAAAGGGGCGAAAAAGGAAGCCAAATATTTGTCGCCCGCTACTGTTTGCTTTCGACTCCTATGGAAAACCGTGCACTCTACAAGCCAGCGTATGCGGTTGTCAAACCTCAGACGGGCATCCGCACGCGCAGTTTGGCGCATCAATAAGATTCGCCATGAACTTATCCCGGCGACCGACTTTTCCAGATGGCTGTGTTAGAATTAGCGAACCGGATGGCCTGACTTTCCCCGATAGCCGTTCACACCGATTAACCCGAAGGAGACTTTTCAGTTTGCGACGCATCATAAATCTTGCCCTCATACTTGCGCTCCTGGCAGGAGTTTTCACTTTTCTCAGTCCGGTCGAGGCACGCGCGGATCAGAAGGAATTAACTCTAGACCAGATCGTAGAAACTACTATTGCCGTCTTCGGCGGGCGTGCAGGTCTGACGCTGGTCAGGCGCAACGGCTGGGAACGCGGCAAGACGACGAGCATCACAGACGACGGGCACACGGAGGACGGAACCTACGAGCGCCGGTTCATTCGGGGCGAGAACCTTGAAAAGGATAAAATCCGCCTAGACCAGAAGACGGCGACTCTTGAATACGCGCTCGTTTACGGCGAGGGAAAGACCTGGGGCTTCATCAACGGCTCGGCCTTCACCCCGCGCTCTGATGCGACCACAAGTTTTCTTTCGCAAGTGTGGCACGGCATTGATGCCCTCTTGCGCTACAAAGAGGACGGCTCAACGGTTGCTCTGGTTGGGAAAGACAAACAGCAGAACATTGATCTCTACGTTGTTGAGTTGACAGACAAAGAGAAGCGGCACACTCGCTACTACATCAGCCAGAAATTTTTTCGCGTCCTCCGGCTCGAATATGAAGAGCCTGCGACGGAAGGCGGCAAGCCGGTCAAGTACATGAGGAAGTTTTACGACTACCAGTACATTCAGGGCACGCTCGTTCCCAAGCGCACGATCTTTTTCGAGGACGGCAAGCAAAAACAGGAGACAAACGTCCTCAGCATCACCTACGGCATCAAGATGGACGATACGATCTTCAAGAACCCTGAAGCCCAGACCTCTGCGGCCAAGCCTTAGCCCATTCTCAGAGGGTGATTCACCACAGAGGCACAGAGACACAGAGAAAGCATAAGGAATTGAAATTACAGAGAACAGATTTGAGCTTCCAAGTATCTATCCAGAATTCTTCTTCTCTGTGTCTCTGTGCCCCTGTGGTTAAATTCTGACTTTCTCCTCCACCCCGAATTCCCAACAAACCCATAAATTTTAACCTGCTTTTGGGAACTCCACTCGTGCCGGTGCGTGTATCTGTGTGCGGGCGGTCGTACCCGTAGGTGTATAATTTCAGACCGGAGAGGCCGACCCGGCGTGGGGCGCAAGGAAATGCGCCTTTCGCGCCAATGTTGTAATCGTGAACGCTCAGAGCCTTCCTGCCTTGATGAACACGCTGACTTCAGTTGATGATCTGCGTTTCGGCACGACTGTGCCGCAGACAGTCGTGGCCCAAGAAACCTTATCAGATCACGCTCTTTTAGAAGCTACGCGCACGGGCGACGAGGCGGCGTTCGCGGAACTTGTCAGTCGTTATCGCAACCAGATCACGAGCTACATTTACCGCATGCTCAACGACTACGACGGCGCGGTTGATATGGCTCAGGAGACTTTCGTGCGCGTCTATCAGGCGGCTGAACGCTATCAGACGAGCTATGCGTTTTCGACCTATATCTATCGCATCGCAACCAATCTGGCGATCAGCGAGCTACGCAAACGAAAGCGCCGTCGCCTAGTTTCGTTGACGGGATTTTTCCAACAGACCGAGGGGCAGGAAGCGCGCGAGTTTAATCCGCCCGACGTTAAGCCGTTGCAAGATGCCGTGCTCGTTGATACCGAGCGGAAGATGGCTGTCGCGCGAGCTATCTCCACACTGCCGGAGAAATATCGCGCTCCGGTTGTGCTGCGCGACGTTGAAGGTAAAAGCTACGAAGAGATCGCGCGGATTTTGGAGACGAGCGAGGGAACGGTCAAATCACGCATTAGCCGCGCGCGAGGTTTTTTACGCGACAAGCTGAGAGATTATTTGTGAGTAGGAGCGTTAGGAAAACCATGAATTGCCAATCATGCCGGATGGAAATTGAAGAGCTGGAGATGGGCGGGAGCTTGAGCAAGGCAGCGAGCGCGCACCTTGATGCGTGCTCGCCGTGCGGTGCTTTCTATAATGAGCGCCTGTCTCTGAGAAGACTCGTGGGAAGCCTGGAGCCTGTTTCAGCGCCGCCGGATTTCGAGTTTCGCCTGCGCGCTCGCCTCGCTGCAAGCACAGACGCGGGGAATCATCGTTTCTCGCTGCGGTCTTTCATCGCCAGCGCGCGCGTTATCAGCCTGGCTGCTTCCTTCGCCCTGCTTCTTGCCGGAGTTGTCGTTTACAATCATTTCAGGTCGGGACCTGCTGCTACAAATCAGCCGAGTATGGCTGCTGATCGTAACTCTGCGAGACAACCTGAAACAGATACCATTAACCCTCCCGCTATAACGACAGCTTCTGGAGTTTCACCTGAACCCGCTAATGTCCAGAAGGAAGAGAAGCCCGTGCCGCTAGTTACTCTTCCGGCTGGCAGCAATAGCCCTCATCCGAGTTTGGCTGTCAACAATAAAAACATTGTGCGCCTGCCGAGAAAGCTTGATGCAAGTGGCGCGCAGATAATCACCAATGAAATTGGCTCTCGCGCTGCGCCAAAGATTACACCTGCCGGTGAATCGCCGTCCGCCGTATCTACGAACCCGCTCCTTGAGTTGACCGTGCGTTCGCCGTCTCAATCGGTGAGAGTTTTCGTGGACGATAAAGTCGGCGGCAAGCGCAGCGTTACCCTTGAGCCTGTCATCTTCGGCTCACAGGATTTTACGGGACGAAATATTTCGCGTCTCCCGAATCCCCAGGGTATCTGGTAATCACGCTATAGAATTAAGGAAGAGTAACTGGAGCAGATTATCTTGCTTTACAGAAGTCTTAAAAGGTTGTGCCTCCTGGTTGCATTGTCGAGCCTCGCCTGCATGATCGCGCACGCGCAGGCGAAAACTCCCAGGCCGTCTGCGCTTCCGCCCGACACGTTGGTGGTTGAGCCTTCGACTCGGCAATCTCCGCAGGTCGTGACGGTCGTGCATCGCTTAAACGGCATCAAAGCGCTGGCGTTGCTTCAGCGTAATGGTGAAGCAGTCGCAATGGTGGACGAAGACGTAGTGACAGCCTCTAATGCCGTGACGAGCATTACTGCCGGGTTCGCCCTGGGTGACGGGCAGAGCATCGTCGCGCGGATTCCGCAGGCAGAAGCCGAAATTGAAGCAGCAACGTTTTTCTCTCCGACCCCTGTCTATCGTCCCCAAATCCCTGGTCAACCTCTCGCTCCTGTGGCGCAAAGAGTGACCGCAGTTTCAACCAGCCCAAGAGTATTGACGCCGCTTGAATCCACTGGCTTCGTCGTCGCGCAATCGAGCGGCAAGCAGTACGCCGCCAGGTACGTCGGGCTTGATGGGTTGTCCGGCCTATCGCTGCTCAAAATTTCCGGCCTCAACGTTCCGGTCTCGCCAGACGTTAAGGAAGAGCAGTTGGCCGTCGGGCAAACAGTTCGTCTCTTCGCTCCCATGCGCGTCATTAAAGGATCGAGCGCAACGCCCTCCATAGTCTCTCTGCGCGTCGGTGAGATCGAAGGAAAGATTGCCGGAATCACGCGCGCTTCAACGGGCAGAATAGAGTATCTGACAATCAAAGCGCAGAACCTATCGCCTGAAATTGTCGGAGGCATTGCGCTCAACGAAGCGGGCGAAGCGGTCGGTATCGTTGAGACAATCAATGCGAACGTCGCGCGCTTGATTCCCACTGGAGCAGTGAGACGCGCCGCCGAGCGTGTGCTGGCGCGACAGGCGAGCGTTCCGCGTCCCTGGCTAGGCGTGCGAGGCGAGGCTGTGGCGGCCATGCCTCTGGAAAAATTCTTCCCAAGCGGGTGGAGTGAGCCGGAGGCTGCGGCGCTCAAAGGCAAGATGGAAGGAATCTTTTTAACTTCGGTTGCGCCGGGAACTCCGGCTGCTCTGGCCGACTTGCGCCCCGGCGATGTCATCGTCCGCGTCAACGATTTTGAAGTTAAAAACGCTGAAGACTTTTCCTACGTGCTCAACGAGGTGGGCAGCGGCGCAACCGTCAACTTCACGTTCTTTCGCGGGCAATTTCCAAAGCCGACTGCACCACTACTGCCTCTGCCTACACCGACAGCGATGCCTCCGTTTCCGCCAACCGGCACGTTAATCTCGCCGGAAGCTTTCAAGTTCAAGCCGTTGGTGGTCTCCGTCAAGCTCAGCGAGTCTTTGAATCCAGCGCGGGCGATGAAACTGGCCGAAGAGTATTCGACCAATCTCCAAACGACGAACCCATTCCCTCCGGTTGCTCGCGGTATTGAAACCGCTACTCTTTCTGCGAGGGCTGCAACGCACTTAGGCTCGCGCGGCGGGATACTTGTCCTCTTCGTTGACCCCGCGAGTCCGGCAGCGCAAGCCGGACTCAAAGCTTTCGATGTAATCGAGATCGTGGAAGGCAAACCTGTAGGCCAAACCGCATTCTTTTACACTCTGCCCCAGGGCAATCCACAGAAGCTGACGCTAGGCATCGTGCGAGATAATCAGAGAATGGAAATCACCATCCAACAAAATGAGAAAGATAAAAAGTAAGGGCGATTTGCTATATAGTGTAACCTAGGTCAGTACCACTTGCGGCAGGAAGTACTGACCTAGTCTACATTCTATCCCGCTTTTGTGCGCTTCACTCATCGGAATCTCGGTAGTGGTCAGTCTGAAAAGTGCCAGCCGTCTCCCAAATGGCTCTTGGGAGTGATGGGAGCATGCACAATTCAGGTTGAGCCTGCTCTCAGAAGCGGAGTATTATCCGTTTGTGATACATCGACTTTACATCCATAACTTCCGGTGCCTAGAAAACTTTAAGTTGCCTATTTGGGGACACTCGTCCGTCTTGCTAATTGGGAAGAACGGTGCGGGCAAGACAGCGGTTGGGCTTGCACTGGAAATTCTACAGAGGATTGCTAGAGGTACGAACCGCGTAGACGATCTTGTGAAGCCGAAGGATCTCGCTGGCGGACGCATAGACATGCCTATGCGATTCGAAATCGCAGTCGAGTTGGACGCCAATATCTACGAGTACGTTATTGCTTTTGAGTTTCCGAGGGGATTCAAAGAACTGCGCGTACTCGAAGAGAAACTCGTGGTTGGGGGCAAACCCATCTACACCCGAGAATTGGCGCAAGTGCATCTTGCAAAGACGGGCAAGGAGAAGGAGGCGAATTTCCTCATCGATTGGCACCTAGTAGCTCTGCCGATAGTTCAGGAACGGTCAACGAATGATCCTTTGTATATTTTCAAGCAGTGGGCCGCTCGCATTCTCATCCTCCGACCAATACCCAGCTTGATTCTAGGCGACTCCAAAAAAGAGACTCTACAGCCAAATCCGCAGGTCACTGACTTTGGCGCGTGGTTTTCAGGTCTGCTGGCTTATGCACCGGCTGCATACACGGAAATTGATGCTTATCTTAAGCAAGTGATGCCTGATCTGAAGGACATAAAGAATCCGGTGACTGGCACAGACTCTCGAAGCCTTGTCGTCCAATTCTCCAATAACTCAGTGAGCCTAACCCTTCCGTTTGAGGATCTGTCCGACGGTGAAAAATGTTTCATGATATGTGCTTTGGTGCTCGCCACCCAAAAAGCCTATGACAAAGTGCTTTGTTTCTGGGATGAACCGGACAACCATCTTGCCCCAGACGAAGTCGGGCACTTTGTCTTGGCTATTCGCCAAGCATTCCAATCCGGCGGCCAGTTTATCGCGACCTCACACAGTCCTGAAGCAATTCGCCGTTTTTCTGAAGAGAACACACTGTTTCTTCACAGGAGGAGCCACCTTGAACCCACAATTGTCCGGCCACTCAGTGAACTTCAAATTCACGGAGATCTCATCAGCGCGCTTACTAGGGGTGATGTGGAATTATGAGCGTCAACAAGGACCTGCCACACATCTTCGTGCTTCCTGAAGACCGCGCTAACCAGCAATTGGCGAATGGCTTTCACTTGGAGATTAACAAGACTCGGCAGATGCAGGTGCTTGATGTGGCGCGCGGTTGGAAGAACGTACTGAACCTTTTCAACTCAGACCATGTCATTAAAATGAATAGTAATTCCAATCGGTTTATGGTTCTGCTGATTGATTTTGATCGTAAGAAAAGTAGGCTGAAAACTGCGAAAGCTGCTATTCCCAAGAGTCTGGCTGATAGGGTCTTTGTTCTCGGTGTCTGGAGTGAACCCGAAGCTTTTAAGAAGGCTACTCTCGACTCTTACGAAACACTAGGGTCGAAGTTGGCAAAAGATTGCCGCGAACAAACTGATACAACTTGGAGACACCCTCTCCTTCAACACAACACAAGCGAGCTTGATCGTTTACGGAAGCACGTTCGCCCAATCTTGTTCTAACCCATTTGAACAACGACTTCTTCACGCCTCTCTCTAAGATACTGAGGCGCTGCATTACAGAATGGCGAATTAGGGCGCTGGAGTTTAATTGGATGATTAGTCAGCTATTCGTAGAAGTGAAGGCGATGCTCACACCAATGACGATGTAGAAAAGCTGACTCGTTTGTGTAGCCTCCAACTGAACCACTACCGGGATTTCTATCTCTTGGTCGCCCCGCATCAATCTGTGCTACTCTAGTCGCATCCACAAGCTCGTTAATTTCAGTCTCCCGGCAGGAAGATTGCGCCTGACTCAATGCTGAACAATGCCGTTTCACATTACCATGAGCTTTTAACCAGAGACGATCTCGCGGAATCTTCGCGCGCTATGCTCCATGAAGGGTTGGAGAAGGCGCGTTTAATCTTTGGCGGACGCCCGCTCTCGCCGTACCTCAGACCGCATTTCGTCACGGAAACAGATTTCGCGCGAGTCACGCGCACCTGCGAGACAATCTGGAAGGCCATCCAAAAAGTAAAAGACGCGGCTGTCGAAGATGATGAGTTGCTTTCAGAGCTTGGACTGACAGAGAAGGAAAGGGAGCTTGTCCAGATTAATCCGGGCTACAGCGAGGTGTCTCCGACGGCGCGGCTCGATTCCTTTCTCACCGACAAGGCTTATAGCTTCGTCGAGTTAAACGGGGAAAGCCCCGCCGGAATCGCCTACGCCGACGCAGCCTACGACATCTTCTCAGAGCTTCCGGTGATGCGACGCTTCAATGAGAAATACAACACGCGCCCTCTCTACGGGCGTCGCCTGATGCTCGACGTGTTGCTTCGCGCGCACCGTGAATACCTGGGGCGCAAGCCCGACCATGCGCCGCGCATAGCTATCGTTGATCTCAAGGACAGGCCGACTATTAAGGAGTTTGAGCTTTTCAAAGAGTTCTTTGAAGCGGAAGGTTATCCGGCGATTATCTCCTCGCCGGACGAGCTTGAGTGGAAGAACAATCGTCTGCGCGCAGGCGATTTTGAGATTGACATCGTTTACAAGCGGCTGCTCGTCAACGAGTATATTCCCGTCATAGAGGAAAGCCCTGCGCTCCTAGATGCTTACCGCGCGGGCGCAATCTGCATGGTCAACAGCTTTCGCTCGAAACTGGTTCACAAGAAAGCTCTCTTCGCGGTTTTGACGGACGAGCGGCACGCGCGACTCTTCACGGAAGAGGAACGCGCGGCGATACGCGCGCACGTTCCCTGGACGCGCCGTGTGCGCGCCGGAAAGAGCCAGTTTCACGACGAGCAAATAGACCTGCTCGATTTTATCTCGAAGACGAGCGACCGCCTGGTGCTCAAGCCGAACGATGATTACGGCGGGCACGGTATCTACATTGGTTGGAACACGGACGGGATTACCTGGGATGAGGGAATCCGAAACGCGCTCGCCAACGGCGACTATCTGGTTCAAGAGCGCGTGCCGACCGCGCGTGAAGTCTTTCCGGCGCTACAGGAAGACGGCTCCATAGAGTTTGCCGAGCAACTGGTTGACCTGGACCCGCTGCTCTTCTACGGCAAGGTCGGCTCGGCTTTCACCAGGCTTTCCTTCACAGAGCTTGCCAACGTCAGTTCCGGCGGCGGCATGGTCCCGACATTTATTATTAGCGAAAAGGGAAAGAGCAGTGATAAGTGATAGGTGATAGGTGATAAGAAAGAGCTTTTACTCATCACCTATCACCTATCACTTATCACTTCAAAATCGGTTACAATAGGGATGCTCGAACAGCTTGGAGTAGAGGCAGGAGACACTTTTCGTGATTGAAGAGTTTGACGACCAAGCGAATCAGAGACCCGAAGATAGGCGTCAGCATGATCGTGCGCGGCTGATCGTTGATGTCTATTTCAACGGTGCAGATGCGACGGGCGTGGCGAGCACGAAAGACATCAGCCTCGGCGGTCTGTACATGAATACGCAGACCGTATTGCCCGAAGGCTCTGTCCTGACGCTCAGAATTCCTTTGAGCAACGATCAGCAAGTCATAGTCAACGCCGAAGTCATGTACAGCAACCCCGGTCGCGGCGTCGGTGTGCGCTTTCAGGGCTTAACGGAAAAGGATCGCGCGTTGATGGAGCGTGAACTGCCAGCGCCATGATCGAGTCGAAAGACATACAACCATCTAAGCTCAGGTGGCGAGAGCTTCCTGAAGTTAATCGCGCGGCTCTTGATCGCAGGTTAGAAGGTTTGTATGGAGGCGCAGACGATGAAAGCGTTTTTGATTCGCTGGAAGTTGATAAGCAACAAGCGCTCTTGATCCTCGTTCGTCGGCTGCTCGCGGTCAAGTTGTGGGATACAGTGCATCGCGTCGAAAACCTTTGGGGCGAGAACGGGGTCGGGATGCACTTCACAGCATGGCCGTTTATCAAATCAACACTTGAGCGGCGCTCAAACTTTTCGACGTGGTTCGCTCGCCATCGCAACACAGCCGGGGGCTTCATCGAACGCGGGAGGGTGCTTGCATCGCTGCACATTCTTTACGCGAATAAAGAAGCGCAGCACTGGGAAGCCCACTTTGATCTTTATAATCCCTGGGCTTCGCCTGTGAATGCGTGGCGTCACCAGCTGCATGAAAAGATTCGCAAAGAAACACCCAACTGGCGCGTAATCGGAAACGCGCTCCTTTACTTTGATAATAACCCGGCCATTTCAGTTAGCTGAAGACACTTCAGTTTTCAAAATTTCTTCGCAAAGCTTGCGGCCCTCCGGTCTTAAAGGCCAAAAGGAGACTTGAGCCATGTTTGAACAATTCACGCTCGGCATTGAAGAGGAATTCCAGATTGTTGACCCGCAGACGCGCGAGTTGCGCTCTCGCGTCACAGAGTTTCTGGATGAAGGCAAGATGATTCTGGGCGAGCAGATCAAGCCTGAGATGATTCAGTCCATGATCGAAGTCGGCACCGGCATCTGCAAGAACATTCAGGAAGCCCGCGCCGACATCACAAGACTTCGTGGAATCATCTCAAAGCTCGCGCGCAATAAGGGGCTTGAGATTGTCGCGGCCTCTACGCATCCGATCTCACGCTGGCAGGATCAGCAGATATTCGAGGACGAACGCTACGAGGTGCTTGTGCAGGAGCTTCAGGCTGTGGCGCGCTCCTTGCTCATCTTCGGCCTGCACGTTCACGTCGGAATCGCCGACCCTGAGCGCGCTATTCACATTATGAACGCCGCAAGATATTTCCTGCCTCACGTGCTGGCGCTCTCGACCTCTTCGCCCTTCTGGGTTGGGCTGAACACCGGACTGAAATCATATCGCTCCGAAGTCTTCAAGCAGTTTCCACGCACAGACATTCCAGACCATTTCAGCTCTCACAGCTCATTCAAGAATTACGTTGACCTCCTGGTTAAAACGGGCTGCATTGATGACGGTAAGAAAATCTGGTGGGATGTCCGCCCGCACCCGTACTTCCCGACGCTCGAATTCCGCATCTGCGATATACCGACGCGCGTTGACGACACCATAGCCATCGCCGCGCTCTTTCAAGCTATCGTCGCCAAGCTCAATAAACTGATCGAGAAGAACCTGGGATTCCGTCTCTACCGTCGAATGCTGGTTCAAGAGAACAAGTGGCGCGCCGTGCGCTGGGGACTCGACGGCAAGATGATAGATTTCGGCAAACAGAAGGAAGTGCCCGTGCGCGACCTCATCCTTGAGCTTCTGGAATTCGTTGACGACGTGCTCGATGATCTAGGCTCGCGCAAAGAGGTCGAGCACGTCCACACCATTCTCCAGCGCGGCACGTCAGCCGACGAGCAGCTTCAGGTCTATCGTGAGACGAACAATCTGGAGGCCGTCGTGGATCGCCTGATTGAAAGAACGATGGAGAACGTCCCGCGCGACGTTGATATGAGCTTGCCGACGCACGCAGCATAAGGCAAAAGTTAAAAGGCAAAAGTGAGACGGAAGCCAATTTAATCAAGGCTTCCGCCTCACTTTTGCCTTTATCGTCGGCGTTAGCTCGTTTGGTTTCCGTCACGCCGAACGAGCGGCAATCAATCTACATCAGGCATCACCTTGAGAAAGATGCTGTCCAAGCACCGAGTTAAATAATTGTTAGGTGCAGTCTCAACTAACCATCTGAAATCAGCAGTGAATTTTAAGGCTGTAACCAATCGCGGTCAGGTCTGGCTAACTGCCCAGCATTATTATAAGCCATGTCCAGAGTCAAACAGGTAGAAGCCCTATAAAAATTGCCGTGATCTTCTACAACAAGGGCTAAGTCAGCTTTGTCTGGATTTGAGATACAAAGTGGTAAAAGCAACTGTATTCGCCCGCGATAATACTGAGGGATTGCAGTCTTGTAGTTCCGCCTGACTCTTTCTTTAGAATTATCAATGGCCCCCTTCAAAAAAGTTTGTAGGGCATAGTCATCCATACTTCGATATGGCTCGGGGAAACGCTCTCTATTATCAATGATTATATGCTCGATGTTAGCGCGGAATTCCTTACGAGTATCAAATACTAACGCAGCAGGCTCATCGAAGTAATGGGCCATATCAGGCAGGTTTGGGAAACGGTTCAGATCATACTCAGCTCTTCTACAGAATCGGTGTATATGCCATTGTTGCCTAGCTCCATCCAACATATTTCTATTGAATAAGATATAGATTGGCTCCTGATTTCTTGTTACCAATCCCGTATTGAAAGTTGCAAATTCCCCATCTGGAGAAGTGGCGATTTTTCCCTCTTCAGCAACACGCCTGTATGTATATTGAAGATAGTTATAAAGAACAGGATGAGCATACTGGCTTTCCGTATGTTGATAACCCCATTCCTCTGGTTCGGCCATCCCCACTAATTCATTAAGCCGGTCTTCTATATGTGGGATAAATGCAAACTCAAATAGTGATTCTGGGAATAGATTTTGGCTCATAACTGAATTAGTCTGCCAGACGGTTTATAGATTAGACGCCCCATGACTTTGACCTTTAGCCTTCTTTATCGTGTTTGAGAGATTCACGCAGGAAGTTTTCAAAGATGATGCGTCCGTCGCGGGATTCGTTGGGGTGTTCCCAGCGTGTGGCGCGGGTCTTGTCCCAATCCTCGAAGGATTTTTCGAGGTGGAACTGGACGGTGTAGATGAGTTGGCCGTCGGTGCGCTTGACCATCATTTGATTGCGGCAGAGGTAGGCTGTCGCCAGGAGTTTGAATCCTTCAGGGATGTGATCGAGTTGGAGGCCGTGATTCTGCCAGACGCGCAGGATGTTGGCTTCAGTCGTGTAGTCCTGCCAGACGCCGGAATCGGTGTCGTGTATGCCGCTGAAGATCGGATCATCCGGCTCGGTGATGCGTATGAAACGATACTGGTACTCGAAAGGTCTGCCATCACGGTTCTCGTGTTGCTCCATGTGGTTGAGCGTCTGAATACGCGCGCCGAAGCTCATCCCGACAAGTTGATGTCCGCCGCAGATGCCGAGCACGGCTGTGCGCGTCGTGCGGATATACTTGGCGAAATTTTCGATTAAGATTGGATTGTAATAGTCGAAGTCGCGCAGCGTCCCGCTCAAGACGATTGCGTCGGGACGAAAATCCTTCTCCGCATCTGCGATCTCGGAGAAATGCGCGGTACGCATGACGGGTTCTTTGACCAGTCGAGAGACATTGTTGCGAATGTTATCGAGAGCTAACCCGGCAATCTTACGTTCAAATTGCAGGTTGGTCTTGAGCTGGCGTCCCCACGCTTTGACGGCGACCTCGGAAAGATCATCCTCATCGCGCAAGAGATCGTCTATGACGAGGACGCGGGCCGCTTCGATGCGCTTCTCGATAGGCTCGTAACGGCAGAATGTCCGCTGGTTGAAAGGGAATGGGAGTGGCTCTGGTTTGTCAATCGGAATGTTTTCGTTAAGCAATATTTCGTCCGCCATGTTTAAGAGTTGTCCAAGCTCAACGGCAAGCCCTTTTATGTGCGCCGCTGTTTCGTGTTCTGGTTAAACTGGGGGATTGCTGTTCCCGCGCCTGCTTCCTGTATCTCTCGTCTCAGATCGCTGACTAAAAGATTACGCAACCGCGAACTGAAAGCTGCGCTCCTGCGCTCCGCAGCATTCTCGACTAATAGTAACATGCGATGCCACGATGATTCGAGTTCATCGGCGAGATTGGAAATCCGGCTGATGTCATAAGGCACGGCGACATCCATGCAGCCCGCGCGGGCAAAGACAGCCAGGTAGCGAGCCGTCGCCAGATCAGGACACATCAAGCGGTGACGCCCGATTTTCAATTCAACACCGAGCAGCGTGTGTTGTATCTCGACGCCCACTTTCTTCGCCTGCGCGTGCAAATTATGGGCGCGTGTCCGCATCGGCAAGATTCGCTCGCGGTAGATTCGCGGTATCCATCTCTCGCCGAGTTCCGTCTTGATCTCGTCAGCGATGTGTGTGAAGGATGAGGGGCGCGCAGCAGTTTTTTTCAGCGCAGTCTCTAAAGCAACACTTTCACCCGTCTTCGGCACAGCAACTTTGGTGGCAGAATTCAACGCGAAACCCGCGCGGCTACTGCCCGCTTCTGGAATGCATCAATAATTTTGTTTGGGAATAGTCCCAGGTAAAAGACCCCTACGACAGAGATGATGATAGCCAGCGCGACACTCGCGGGCACACGCGGCGCAGTCCACTCGGTTGTCCGCTCACGGAAGAACATCACAATGATGAGCCGTAGATAATAGTAAGCGGAGATAGCCGTGTTCAGGACTGCGACGACGACGAGCGCATAGAAGCCTTCGTTAAGTGCGGCACGAAAGACCATGACCTTGCCCATGAAGCCTGCCGTCAGAGGCAATCCGAGAAGACTTAAAAGAAAGAGCGAGAGCGTGAAGGCTAGAGCGGGAGCGCGAAAGCCTATCCCGTTGTAATCTTCAACCTCTGTGCGACGATCATTCTTGCGCGCAATCAACGTGACGATAGCGAACGCTCCAAGATTCATCACGGCATAAGTCAGCATGTAAAAAGCGACTGACGCGAGCGCGTCGTTTCTGACAGACATCTCGTGGGTCGCGCCTGCGGCGACGAAGCCGACGAGCGCATAGCCCGCGTGAGCGATAGAAGAATAGGCTAGCATTCGCTTGACGTTGTTCTGGACGATGGCGACGATGTTGCCGACAGACATCGTGATCATCGCCAGCACAACCATCGTGTTCACCCAGACTGTGTTGGGCTGCGTCGCCAGAGATGTGCCAGCGGCGGCGACAAAGGGAAAGCCGAAGATGAAGACGCGCAGGAACGAAGCGAACCCGGCTGCTTTCGGCCCTGCCGCCATGAAAGCCGTGACGGGCGTTGGCGCTCCCTCGTACACGTCCGGCGTCCAGACGTGAAAGGGCGCAGTGGCAATCTTGAAGCCGAAGCCGACGAGCATCATGGCCGCGCCCGCCAGCAGCAATTCAGGGTAGCGCGCGTCGCCCAGCCGCACAGCGATTTCCGTGATGTTGGTCGTTCCGGGCAGCCCGCCTTTGGTGGCGGTCGCGCCGTAAACGAGAGCGATGCCGTAGAGCAGGAATGCGGAAGAGAACGAGCCGAGAATAAAATACTTCAGCGAAGACTCGTTCGAGCGCAAGTCTGTGCGGCGGAATCCGGCCATCACGTAGGTGGCGATGGAGAGAATTTCCAGGCCGAGGAAGATGATGACAAGATCGTTGCCCGAAGCCATCAGCATCATTCCGGCTGTGGCGAAGAGCAGAAGCGAATGAAATTCACCCGCCGGAAGTTTCTCATTCTCGACCCAGACCATCGAGATTAAAATGGTGAGAGCTGAAACAAATAGGAAGATGAGAGTGAAACTCAGGCGCAGCTCGTCGAGCACGATCATGCCATGAAAGCCCTGCGGCGCTGCGCCCGTCATGTTCGCCCACATAGAGATGCAGGCAATGGCAGCGGCTACCAATCCACCCAGCGATATGCCCCCCGTCAACCATCTCTGCGTGGGGCGCGCGAAAGCATCCAGCAGCATGACCAGTACGGCGACGCCGCAAACGATAGCCTCCGGCAAGATCAAGCCGAAGTTAACGTCCGGTTGGAGAATTTGAAATGCGAGTGTTAGCCCCATTGTCTCAATTCTGAAATATCAGTATAAAACTATCTGCCGTTCGCGTTTGTCGCAGCTTCCATCATTAGAAGTTTATCAAGTCTTTCGCGCATCTTTGCCAGGTAGATAGGAATCGCTGCCATCCCGACGTGATTTGGCGTAGATAACTTTCCAGACTTATCATAGAAAAGAATTGTCGGGAGACGCAGCCGCGCTGAGAAGCGAGAGAACGTGGCCTTGTCTGGATCACGCAGGACGGGAAACGAAATCTTCAGCTTCTTGGCGTAATCGCGCAATGCTCCATCGGAAACCTCGTCCTGGCTTTCAATGCTGATCCAGATGAATTTCACAGGCTTGTCCCTGTACTCCTTCTTCAACTGCTCAAGCGCCTGCAACTCCTCCCGGCAAGGCTCACACCACGTCGCGCCGAACGAGACAAGCAAGACGTTGCCACGCAAACTCGCCGTGTCGTAAGTCCTGCCATCTGCCCCCTTGAGCTTGATGTCGGTTTGCCCTTGCTCGGCGTTAGATGCACCGGCCATCTCCTGAGCACGCGCCGAAATCGCCAGCGCGCAGAAGAGAGAAGCTAACAAGAGTGGGTACGAATAAAGTTTCTTCATGTGTCGTCTGCTCGTGAATCGTGAATCGTAAATCGTGAATAGAGAAAACCTGCTTTCGTCTATTCACGATTTACGATTCACGATTCACTACTTATCAATCTCTGCTGCAATCGTGCCTCCGCGCTGGCGTTCCTCAATGCGTGTGCGTACTTCCGCAACGCTGGCGCGCGAGCGGTTAAGAAACGGTCGCGGGTAAGCGCCCATCAAGAGCATCAGCAGGAGCAGCGGAACAAGCAGCCCAATCTCGCGCGCGTTCAGGTCTTTTAGTTTCGCGTTCTCAGGATTCGTGATGCGACCGAAGACGACGCGCTGCAACATCCAGAGCATGTAAACCGCAGCCCAGATCACGCCCGTTGCCGCCAGCATCGTCGCAATCCAGGGCCACATCACAGCGTTTGATGTCCACGTCCCGATCATAATCAGAAATTCACCGATGAACCCGTTCAGGAGCGGCAATCCGATGGAGGACAGCGACGCGATAACGAAGAGAGCCGAAAACCAGGGCATCGAATTCGCCAGCCCGCCGAAGTCAGAGATCATGCGCGTATGCCGCCGCTCGTAAATCATCCCGACGAAGAGAAAGAGCGCGCCCGTCGAGACGCCGTGATTGAGCATCTGGTAGAGCGCGCCCTGCATTCCCATCTCCGTGAAAGAGAAGATGCCGAGCACGACGAAACCCATGTGGCTGACAGACGAATACGCGACGAGCCTTTTCACATCAGGCTGCACCATCGCTACGAGCGCGCCGTAGATGATGCCGATGATGGCGAGCGTGATGATGTAAGGCGCGAAGGCTCGCGCCGCCGACGGAAAGAAAGCAAGGTTAAAGCGCAGCAGCCCGTAAGTCCCCATCTTGAGAAGCACGCCCGCGAGAATCACGCTCCCTGCGGTCGGAGCTTCCGTATGCGCGTCGGGCAGCCACGTATGAAAGGGGAAGAGCGGGACCTTGATGCAGAACGCTAAAGCGAAAGCGAGGAAGAGAAGAGCCTCCCCCTGTGTGCCGGGGATGAGCTTCGTCGTTCCGGCCTTCAATGCGTTTGAGATCGTGACGTAATCGAATGATCCGGTCAGTTTGTAGAGCGCAATGATACCGACGAGCATCAGCAGGCTGCCGATAGCCGTGTAGATGAAAAACTTGGTCGCCGCGTAAATCCGACGCTCGCCGCCCCAGATGCCGATCAGGAAAAACATCGGGACGAGCGAGGCTTCAAAGAAGAGGTAGAAGAGAAGCAGGTCGAGCGAGACGAAGACACCGATCATCGCGCTTTCGAGCACGAGCAGAAATGCGTAGTAAGAGAGCGTGCGCTTTTTGACAGAAGTCCAGCTTGAAAGAATCGAGATCGGGACCAATAGCGTCGTCAGCAGAACGAGCCACAGGCTGATGCCGTCAACGCCGACGTGATAACGCGCGCCGATGGCGTTAATCCAGGGAACGTCGCGCACGAATTGGAAACCGCTGCCCGACGTATCTCCATTCAAAAGCAGAAGCGAGAGCGCAAACGTCACGACAGAAAAGCCCAGGGCTATCCAGCGATAATCCGTCTCGCGCTTATACACGAAGCTGTGCCCGATGGCCGCAATCGCGCCGACGACGGGAAGAAGAATTAAAATGGTGAGCAAGTATTGCTGCATATCCCGCTAGTGAATAAAAATCCTGATAGTAAAGTAACCGATGACGGCGAGCGCGCCGAGTAGGATGATCGCGGCGTAGCTTCGCACAAACCCTACTTGAAGGTAGCGCACAACGCGGCCAACCTCTGTGATGCCGCGCCCAAGACCGTTGACGATGCCGTCAATCACGCCGACATCAAAGAGCTTCCACAAACCCTCACGCGAGCCGACCTTGATCGGATTAATCAGAGCCGCGTTGTAAATTTCGTCCACGTAATATTTGTTTTCAAGCAAGCGCGGCATCTGCATGAGCGGTCGCTTTCTGAAGATTGTCCAGCCAATGCCTATGCCAGCTAATGCAATCAACACGGAGATGCCCGTAAAGAGTCTTTCCTGGCCGACCTCTTCCGAAGTGGAAATGCGCTCGCCGTTCGACTCACCCTGAGAGCCTTCGCCAACAGATAGCGGCGCTGCTCCATCATGCGGCTGCGGCTCTTTCGAGAGCATACGCGGTCTCTCTGCCTGACCTTCCGCACGCGCGCCTTCGCCGCCCTCGCTTGCGTTTTGGATAACAGGCTCAAGCGTCTTCTCGAAATAGTTGTCCACCTTGCCGCCGCTGAGTGCGTAAGGAATGCCGATAAGCCCGCCGACTGTGGAAAGAATTGCCAGCACAACGAGCGGCATCGTCATCGTCCAGGGCGACTCATGCGGCTTGAAGGGGCCGTGCCCGTGCGCATCATGGCTGCTTCCGGCATGAACAGTGTGTTCATCCCTAGCTTCATCCACATGCTCGCCCGACTCGTGATGCGGACGGTCGCCAGCCGATGTAAGCGCGGCGTCGTGCGGCTTATCACCTTCATCGAAAGCATGGGCGTGGGCTTCGTCTGCCTGCCCGCCAGCGTGAGCCTCTGCGAATCGTTCCTTGCCCCAGAAGGTCATCACCATCAGGCGCGTCATGTAGATGGCCGTCAGAAGCGCCGTGACAGCGCCGACCGCCCACAGGATTTTTCCGGCGCTCCCTCCAAGACCTTCTGCGCTCCAGGTCTTCCACAGAATTTCGTCTTTCGAGAAGAAGCCGGCAAAGATAGGGATGCCGCTGATGGCGAGCCAACCAATGAGCATTGTGATGAAAGTGATGGGCATGTACTTCCGCAAGCCCCCCATCCGCCGCATGTCCTGCTCGTGGTGCATGCCGTGAATCACTGAGCCTGAGCCGAGAAAAAGAAGGGCTTTGAAGAAGGCGTGCGTCATCACGTGGAAAATCGCTGCGACGAACGCGCCGACACCGCACGCCAGCATCATGTAGCCAAGTTGCGAGACGGTCGAATAGGCCAGAACTTTCTTGATGTCGTTTTGGGCAATGCCGATGGTGGCGGCAAAGATCGCGGTCGCCGCTCCGACAATGGCGATGATGAACATAGCCGTCGGCGCGTGTGTGTAGATGGCGGAGCAGCGCACGATCATGTAAACGCCAGCCGTGACCATCGTCGCGGCGTGAATCAGAGCGGAGACAGGTGTTGGCCCGGCCATAGCGTCCGGCAGCCAGACGAACAAAGGAATTTGGGCAGACTTGCCCGTCGCTCCGATGAAGAGAAGTATCGCGGCGGAGGTTATGCCTCCGGCGAAGAGAGTACCCCAGCCGAAAGTTTCAACTGGCATGTGGGCGATTGTCTGAAGTGCGCTTGTTATGCCCTGAGCCTGATTGGTAAAGAAACTGATCGAGCCGTTGCCAGCCGCAGATGTCAGGAAGAAGACGAGCATGATGCCGAGCACCACGCCCCAGTCGCCGATGCGGTTAGCGATGAACGCTTTCTTCGCCGCGTCGCCAGCCTCCTTGCGATCCACGTAGTAGCCAATCAAAAGATACGAGCAGAGGCCGACGCCTTCCCACCCGACGAACATCAAGAGCAGATTGTCCGCGAGAATCAGCGTCAGCATCGAGAACATGAAGAGATTCAGGTAGGCGAAGAAGCGATAGAACCCTTGATCGCCGTGCATGTAGCCTGTCGCAAAGATGTGAATCAACAAGCCGACGAACGTGACGAAGAGCGCATAGATGCCGCTCAAGCGATCCATTGCAAAGCCGAAGTCCGCGCGAAAGCCTCCGACATCCAACCAGGTCCAGAGATGATCCACGACCGGCGCGACACCCGGAGCAGTATCAGCCGTGAGCGCGCCGCCAGACTTGAAGGCGAGAATAAACGCGACGACAGTCGAGATGCCGACCGCTACACAGGCGACCGTTCCAATGAAACTCTCTTTACGCACACGCCGACCGGCAAACCAATTAATGGCTGCTCCAACCAGCGGCGCAAAGATGATGTAGCGAATCATTAGCAGTTTTGAGTTTTCAGTTTTGAGTTTTCAGAGTCCTGTTTTAACTGGAAACTGAAAACTCAAAACTGGTAACTATCTTCTTACAATTTCAAAATATTCGCCTCGTCCACGTCCAGCGATTCGCGGTTGCGGAAGATGGCGATGATGATGCCTAAGCCCACAGCCGCTTCTGCCGCCGCGACCGTCATCACGATGAAGACGAAAAGCTGTCCCGTCACGTCGCGGAAGTAGCTCGAAAACGCCACGAACGTGAGATTGACTGCGTTGAGCATCAACTCGATGCACATGAACATCGAAATCACGTTGCGCTTAATGATGACGCCGACCACGCCAATCGTGAACAGGATGGCGGAGAGCGCCAGATACCATGAAAGATGCGGAACAGTGTCCATAATGTTTAATCCAAGTGATAGGTGATAAGTGATGGGTGATAGGAGAAAAGCTTTTTCTTATTACCTATCACCCATCACTTATCACCTATCACCTTTCAGATAGATCGTGCGGATCATCTTCACCCATGAGCCGCGCGGCCTCGGCGGTCGAATTCGTGATGACCGGCGTTGCGTCGCCGACGGCGTGCGGGTCAACGGTCGCTCGCGTTAGGACCTGCGCTCCGGGAACGACGTGCGCGCCAGCCGGAATAATGTTTGCCCGCCTCGCCAGAGTCATCGCCCCGACAATCGCCATCAAAAGCAGCACGGAAGTAATCTCGAAGGGCAGCAGGTACGTCGTAAAAAGTCCCTGGCCGATTTCCGCCGTCAGACCTATTTCAGAAGTGCTTGGGTCGGGCAGTACAGAAGAGTCCGCCTGCACGTAGAAGATGACGAACGCTGCTTCGGCAATGAGTACGCCAGCGAGCAAGACAGCCGTTGGAATCAGAAAACGAAGACGAAGAGTCTTGCGCTCTTCCTCTTCCACATTAAGAAGCATGATGACGAAGACGACCAGCACCATGATTGCGCCCGCATAGACGATTATCTGCACGGCGGCGATAAAGGGCGCAGCCAGCATCACGTAAAGAGAGGCGAGCGAGATAAAGACGCCGATCAGCGAGATCGCGCTGTAAAGCGGATTACGCTGCACCACCATCGAAAGGGCGCAGCCGATGGCGAGTCCGGCGAAAAGTATGAAGAGAAGCGCAACCATTACTTAGAAATTGAGAAACCTCTAGACCGAATATATAGAGCGTCCCGGTCGCTTTTAGTCTTACGGAGCGTAGGCGAAATAAGCCCAGGTAGCCGTTAGGATGATGTTCAAGATGGCGACGGGCAACAGGAACTTCCACCCGAAGTTCATCAATTGATCGAAGCGAAAACGCGGCAGCGTCCCGCGCAGCCAGATGTATAGAAACAGGAAAAAGATGACTTTGCCTAAAAAGTAAAAGACGCCGAGGATTGGGAACGAAGCGACTCCGGGGCCATTCCAACCACCCAGAAAGAGCGTCGTCGCCAGCATCGAGACCGTCAGCATGTTGACGTACTCGGCCATGAAAAAGAGCGCAAACTTCATCGCGGAGTATTCCGTGTGGAAACCCGCGACGAGTTCCGTCTCCGCCTCCGGCAGATCGAAGGGAACGCGATTGGTTTCGGCAATGGCTGAGATCAAATAAACGATGAAGCCGATTATCTGCGGCCCCTCCGGTTTCCAGATATTCCAGCGCATCCCGTACCAGCCGGATTGCTGCTCGACAATGTTGTAAAGGTTGAGCGTCCCGCTTAATAGAACGACCCCGACCAGCGAAAGCCCTAAAGCGAGTTCATAAGAGATAAGCTGCGCGGACGAGCGCAGGCCGCCCATCAGACTGTACTTGTTATTTGAAGACCAACCTGCGAGCGCGATTCCGTAAACGCCGACCGATGTTATGCCGAGCACGTAAAGCAGCGCGACATCGAACTGAGTAATAACGAGCTTGGTTGGGCCAAGCCAGGGCAGGTTGATTTCCGGGCCGAACGGGTAAACGATCATCGTCATCAGCGCCGTCACAATCGCTATCACGGGCGCGAGGAAATAGACGAAGCGCGTTGACTTGTCTGGAACGATGTCTTCTTTAAGAATGAACTTGAGCAGGTCTGCGAAAGGCTGAAGCATTCCGCCATAGCCGACGCGGTTTGGCCCTAGCCTGCCCTGAATGAAAGCCAGAACACGACGCTCAGCCAGCACCGTGTAAGCAACGATCATCAGGATTGCGACAAAGGCAACCGTGATCGCCACCAACTTCAAGATAATTTGGATAAGAGGGCTATTCCAATCCATGATTCGTGAATCGTGAATCGTGTATCGTGAATCGTTAATAGTAGAAAAGCTTTTTCTATTTAAGATTAACGATTCACGATTCACGGCTTTTTCAGTCTCCTGCTACAGCTTCACGGCGCAAACTCGTGTCAATCGTAATTTGATAAAGCGGTGAAATCGCCAGGCTCGGCGGCTCCGGGTTGCCAGCCGCGAGCAAAGGGAACTGCGGGACTTTGCCCGTCAAAGTTCCAGGCTTGAAAAGCTCATGGCCGACTTCGGGCGTTCCCATAATCTTCTGAGCCGTTTCGCTCATTCCTTCAACGCCCAGTCGCAAGCCGTCTGCTTCTTTTGTCAGGTCACGACGCTCGGCCACCGGATGCTTGACCTGCACGGGCTTCGTCTCGTCTTTGAGAAGCGGGTAGCGCAGTCCGTTGTAAGCTGGAATCTTCGCCGCAATCTCCTTGAAGACGTTGCTGGCAGACATCTGAAAACCGAAATCCACTTCAAGCGCCTTAGCGATCTGCGTGGTAATTATCCAGTCCTGTTTCGCTTGATGGACAGGCGGAATTGACTGGCGCACGCGCTGAACGAAACCGTCGTTGTTCGTAAACGTTCCATCCGTCTCGGCGAAGGATGCCGCAGGCAATACTACGTCAGCATAGCTAGTCGTCTCGGTCTCGAAGAGTTCTTGAACGACGAGGAAATCCAGTTTAGAGAGCGCGTCTTCGTGCCCTCGTGTATGTTCGGGAAGGAAGCTACCCGCAACGTACATCGCGCGAACCGTCTCGCCCGCCGCATCAAGAATCTGCACGGCGCTCTTGCCTCCACGCAGCAAGCCCATGTCGTGCGCGCCGACGCTGTTGTTGTAAAGCGGCAGAGGATGCAGGAGCACGCGCCTTTCTTCCGTGTTGAGCGCGTAAGGAAGTTGCGCGATGATTGCCTGTCCCGCCTGGCTCAACTCGCCGCCGAACATGATGACCACATCGCCCTTTGTTTCGTCCAACGCCTCACGCAGTTTCTCAATCTCGCTTGCTTCAACACCCATCTTGCCTGCCGCAAGTTTATCTTGAGCAGGGTCGGCCAGCGCCAACACCATCGCATCTTCCGCGCCCGGACGTATGTGTATGAACTGAGCGGCCTGTTGCTTGAGCCTGATCTCGCGGCTATTGACGATGATGAGTTTCGCGCCGCCGTTACGCACAGCCTGGCGCATCTGCTTGCCCGTCAGAGGCTGCAACTCTTCCGGCTCGCCGCCGATGAGCAGGATGGTTTTAGCAAACCGAATATCGCGGTGCGTAGCAAGTTGGCTTCCCAGATTATCGAAGAAGGGAGAGAGGCTGAAAGCGTCTGTCGCCGTGTAGTTTTCTGTGCCGACGACCTCTGTTGCGAATTTGTAGAGCGCATAGTTGGCCTCATTCGTGATACGCGGGCTGCCGACAACCGCTATGGATGATGCACCGTGAGCATTAGCAATCTCTTCGAGTTTTGAGGCTGTAAACTTGATAGCATCGTCCCATGTTGCCGGAATCAATTTCCCACCCTTCTTGTAACGAATCATGGGCGTGCGAAGCCGCTCCTCATGATTGACGAAGGGATGACCGAAGCGCCCTTTGATGCAAAGGAACTCGCCGTTGTGCCCGTTGACATAGCGGTCACGCGCAACGGCTCGCATCAGTTCACCTCCGCGCGACCCCAGGGACATCTCGCAGCCGTCGGAGCAGAATGAACAGGTCGAAACTGTTTGATCTAGTTCCCAGGGGCGAGCCTGGTGACGATATGTCGCGTCTAGCAGTGTACCGGTCGGGCAGACTTCGATGCAGTTGCCGCACTGTGAGCAGTTGAGCCATCCGCCGAATGTTCCGATGACTGTGTTCGCGCCGCGCCCGCCCGCTTCGATAGCGTCCTCGCCCATCCACTCATCGCAGACGCGCGTGCAGCGTTTACACAGGATGCAACGCTGCGGGTCGTTAGCCACCATCGGCGAGAGATACTTTTCAGGCTGCGCGTTCTTACGCTCCGAGAAGCGTTCTTCCAATCCTCCCCAATCAAACGCCATCTCCTGCAACTCGCACTCGCCGCCGCGATCACACACAGGGCAATCGAGCGGGTGATTGGCGAGCAGGAACTCGACCATCGCGCGCTGAGCCTTCTCAATCTCGTCGCTCTCAGTGGTAACGATCATCCCATCCGTGCAGGTAATCGTGCATGACGTTTGCAGCTTCGGCATCTTCTCGATGCGAACCAAGCACATGCGACAAGAAGCCTGCAAAGCCAGGTCTGCGTAATAACAGAAGGAGGGAATCGAAAAAGCATTCTCACGGCAGACATCAATCAGGCGCGCACCCTTTGCGACCTGAAAATCTTGGCCGTTGATTGTGACTTTGATTAGCTCGTTCGTGGACATAATATTATGACAATGGGTCAATTCTATTTAGCGGTAACGCTCGACGTGCCGCTTCCCACTCTTGGTTCAGTTCTTCTCGGTGTAGCTCCGCCCACTCCTTAACCATACTCAAAGCTCTCGTGGGCAGATTTCCAGCAAAAACTTCCGCGTCACCAATCGTAATCAGCACTTCATGCTCACCATATTCAGCATGAAAGTGGGGCGGCGGATGATCCGCATAGAACATCTTGATAATAATTCCGTAAAAACGGCAAATCTCAGGCACGCATCCCCTCGGGTGCCAGCTTTGGAAATAATTCCTGTACGGTTTGCTTGGTCAAGCTCAGATAAATTGAATCTGCACACAAGTCTATTTGATTGCCCCAATCAATACTCCGACCTGTTGAGCTGATCTTCATTCGCTTGAAGAATGCCGGGTCGTTCCACGCCGTGAACACCCCTTGCCCGGCTAAAGCAGACAAGTCAACCTCACCCTCTACGCCGTCAGAAAACTTAACGTAAAGGCGGTAGGTATCAAGAGCGCGTGCTTCGATAATCTTTATCATCACTCTTAGCCAGCAGCGACGTTTCTTTCTGCGAATGCTGTCAGCGGCAGCAGATGCCGCTTGAAATCCTCTGGAAACTTTTTAATCGCCGATTGTATCGGCCACGCGGCTGCGTCACCGAGCGGGCAGAAAGATTTCCCTTCAATGTTGTCGCACAAATCCAGAATCAACTGCGCGTCTTCCGGGCGGCCCTCACCGCGTGCGATGCGCTTGAAGATTTTGACCAGCCAGTCCGTGCCTTCACGACAGGGCGTACACCAGCCGCAGGATTCGTGTTTGTAAAACTCGATCAAGTTTTTCGTAGACTCGAAGATGTCAACCGTGTCGTCCATCACGATGAAGCCGCCGGAGCCGACCATAGAGCCGCCCGCAACCAGTCCCTCGTAATCCATCTTCACGCTTTTCCCGATAATGTCTGAGGCAGGCATGATGTAGACGCTTGAGCCTCCCGGAATCACAGCCTTTAATTGCCGCCCGTTGGCTATCCCCTGGCAGTCTTCTATGATGAACTTCTCCATGTCCACGTAGCCCATCGGTAGCTCATACACGCCCGGACGATTGACGTGGCCTGAGACTGACCAGACCTTTGTGCCGCCGCTCTTTTCAGTTCCCAACTTCTGATACGCCTCGCCGCCCATCTTGATGATGTCGGGCACTGCGGTCAGAGTCTCTACATTGTTGACGACCGTCGGCGATTGATAGAGACCAGCGACGGCAGGGAAGGGCGGCTTCATACGCGGATGCCCGCGCAAGCCTTCGAGCGAATTAAGGAGCGCGGTCTCTTCGCCGCAAATGTATGCGCCCGCACCCGTGTGCGTGTAGACTTCGCACGAAAAGTCTGTCTTCAGAATCTTCTCACCAATGAGTCCGGCCTCACGCGCCTCATCAATAGCGCGATTCATAATCTCGATGAGATAGCGATACTCGCCGCGCGTGTAGATGTATGTCGCCTTCGAGCCAAGCGCGTAGGCGGCAATCAACATGCCTTCGATGAGCATGTGCGGGTCGCGCTCCATCAGGTAGCGATCTTTGAACGTCCCCGGCTCAGATTCGTCCGCGTTGCAGACGACATACTTCGGCTTCACTGAGTCCTTCGGCACGAAGCTCCACTTCATGCCGGTCGGGAAACCTGCGCCGCCGCGCCCACGCAAGGCAGACTTCTTGACTTCGCCGATCACATCATCGGGCGACATTCCGTCAAGAACTTTTTTGAGCGCCTCGTAGCCGCCGTTCTGACGATACACGTCGAGCGTGTGTGAATTCTCCAACCCGACACGCCGGAGTTGAAGTGGCTCGCAACCGATGGCTCCAATAAACATGATTGATTCGTAAATGGTAAATCGTGAATCGTAAATAGAAAGCGCTTCTGCTGCACTTTGTCTGATTGCTTCTACAATGAATCAGAACTCGCCTTTGCCGTGTTGAAAAACGTATTCGTCTTTCTCGCAGCGATCTAGAATCTCGTTAACCTTCTCGGTCGTTAGGTTCTCGTGGAAATCAAAGCCGAGTTGGAACATCGGCGCAGTCCCGCACGAGCCTAGACACTCGACGAGCGAAACTGTAAAGCGTCCGTCTGAAGTAGTCTCGCCGGGCTTGATGCCAAGCCGGTTGCAAACGTGCTCGGTAATCTTCGGCTCGCCCATGATTTTGCACGAGAGCGTCTTGCAAATCTGGATGTGATACTTCCCGACAGGCTCGGTGTTAATCATCGAGTAGAAGGTCGCAACCTCCCAGATGTCCGTGATCCGCACGCCGAGACGGTCAGCCAGGTAAGCCACGCCCGGCGGATCAAGGTAGCCTCCGCGCTCGCGCTGCACGATGAACATCAAAGGCAGAATGGCCGAACGCTTCAACGGATACTTCGCCAGATGACCATCAATCTCCGCCTCGACCTCCGGCGAAAAGACGGCTATCTCCGCCGGAACTTTCGCCTCCTGCGGCAGCGGATTATTGGGTGTGAATTGCTGAGACATAAAATAAGTGATAGGTGATAGGTGATAGGTGATAAGAGAGAACATGGTTTTCTCTTATCACCTATCACTGTTTACTCATCTATCAATTTCCCCAAGCACAATATCTAGCGAGCCGATGATGGCGACTACGTCTGCGATCATCTCTCCTTCGGCCATGTGCGGCAGAGCGGAGAGATTGACAAAGCTTGGGCCGCGAAAATGTACGCGCGCAGGTTTCGGCCCGCCGTTGGATTTCATGTAGACGCCAAGCTCGCCCTTCGAGGCTTCGATGGCGTGATAGACCTCGCCTTCGGGAACGTCGAAGCCTTCAGCCACAATCAGGAAGTGATGTATGAGCGCGTCCATGTGCGTCTTCATCGCTTCGCGGTCGGGAAGGACAACTTTCGGCGCGTCAGCCTTGACCGACCCAGGCTTCAGGCGAGAGAGCGCCTGCACGACTATCTTGTACGACTCTTTCATCTCGCGCATACGCACCATGTACCTGGCCCAGACATCGCAATCTTGCTCAACCGGAACCTCAAAATCGTACTTCTCATAACCCGTATAAGGGTTGGAGCGGCGAATATCCAGATCAACTCCGCTACCGCGAAGGCACGGCCCCGATAGTCCCCAGTCAATCGCATCCTCGGCGGAGATGTAGCCGACCCCTTGCGTGCGTCTCTGGAAAATTGTGTTGCCGGTCAAAAGCGTGTGAAATTCGTCAACCGATTTCAGGAAACCATCCAGGAATTGCTGGACTCTGCGCTCGAAGCCAGACGGCAAATCCATCATCAATCCGCCGATGCGAAAGTAAGATGGCGTTAGTCTCCCGCCGGAAGCTGCCTCGATCAGGTTCAAAATCTTCTCGCGCTCGCGGAAGCAATAGAAGAAGACCGTCATCGCGCCGATGTCGAGCGCATGTGTCCCCAGCCAGACCAGATGCGAGGCGATACGTTGTAGCTCGCACATCAGCACGCGAATGACTTGCGCGCGTTCTGGAATCTCCAGTCCCAGGAGCTTCTCCGCAGCCATCACATAAGCCAGGTTGTTCCCCAGAGGATTCAGGTAGTCCATCCGGTCTGTGATGACTATGCCCTGCTGATACTTTTTATACTCAAAGAGCTTCTCCATCCCCGTGTGCAGGTAGCCGATGTCGGGAGTCGCTTTGACTATCGTCTCGCCATCAAGAATCAACTCAAGGCGCAGCACACCATGCGTCGAAGGGTGCTGCGGCCCCATAGAGATCGTCATCTGCGTGTCGAGCGGACGATCAATGACCTCGAATTGCGGCGGAAGAGTTGTGCTCATAAGTCTGGAGTCTGGAGTCTGGAGTCCGTAAGCCAAAGAAATGTTTTTCTTTTGACTCCAGACTCCAGACTCCAGACTAAGTTAAACTGTACGGTTCATAACCGCGCAGCGGGAAATCTTTGCGAAGCGCGTGGCCTTCCCATTCGTCCGGCAAAAGGATGCGACGTAGATCGGGGTGGCCGTCGAAGATGATGCCCATCAAATCAAAGGTTTCGCGCTCGTGCCAGTTGGCTGTTCGCCAGACGCCAGTCACTGTCTGAACATGCGTGTCGTCATCATTCAGGAGAACTTTCAAGCGCAGGCGGTGATGTTTGGTCGTCGAGAAAAGATGATAGTTGACCTCAAATCGCGGCTCTTTTTCAGGCCCGCGATCAGCGCCGCAAAGATCGGAGAGAAAATTAAAAGCAAACTCAGGAGCGGTCTTCAGATATGAACAAAGCTCTGCGATCTTTTCGCGCGGCACGATGACTGTAACTTCGTCGAAGGCTTCAACGATATCGCTGACCCATTCGGAATGCCCTTGCTGCAACGCTGACACCATCGGCGACAGCGTTAGACTGTAACTCGGCGTTGATTCTGCCGGCGCGTTAGCGCCCTCTTCTAGTTCGGCTTCTTGCGGCATCGGATGTCTCTACTTCTTACGCTTGAAAATGTACCTTGATACTCTTGATTCCCCAACGTCAACTGCTACAAGTTCCCAACCCTCTGCCCCCATTTTATTCATTTCTGGATCGCTTGGGCCGCTACTTGAAGCTTGATAGGACAGATACTCCCACTTCGATGCTTCTGCGCTCCGACTACTTTGAGTCCATCCCAGAGCCACTATCGCTAGAGCAGCAATCAAGATCACGATTGATATTATTCTAGACCTCATTCAATACCTCCTCTGTCCAGATGAAATTCGTCATTTCAATTATCTGAGGGAAAGTCAGCTTCCATTTTCCATGTCCTGCTTCTGACTCAAATATGTTGCTGAATAGGTGCGATTCTTTCAAGTTTATTTCAGGAAGAGCGACGGCGTTCATGGCGCGAGGGAATTGTGTACGGTCGTGATGATTGTCCCTCCTGCGCGGCTGCGGCGTTCGTTGCCGACACACCCGAAGCCGGAAGTGTTCCCGGCGGGACAGCCTCGCGCGCCTCTTCCACCTGCACATCTTTACGGTCGCGCGAGGATTCCTTGGAAACTTTATCCTGCAACATCATGACGGCGTGAATCAGCATTTCAGGACGCGGCGGACAGCCCGGAATGTAAACATCTACGGGCACGACTTTATCCACACCCTGGACGATGGCATAGTTGTCGAAAACACCGCCGGAGGTCGCGCACGCGCCCATCGAGATGACCCATTTCGGCTCAGGCATCTGGTCGTAGATGCGGCGCAGCACGGGAGCCATCTTGCGCGAGACGCGGCCTGAGACGATCATCACGTCTGCCTGTCGCGGGCTGGCGCGGAAAACTTCAGAGCCGAAGCGTGCCAGGTCGTTGCGCGAAGAGGTGGCGTTCATCATCTCGATGGCGCAGCAGGCCAGGCCGAAGGTCGCAGGCCAGAGAGAAGACTTGCGCGCCCAGTTGATGAGCGAATCAAGCTTCGTAGTCAAAATTTCCGGCAATGCTTCGGCGATCTTTTGTTCGAGTCCCATAAAGAAAAAACCTTTCGACTCTTTTCAAGCCGCGCGTTTCCTCGCGCTTGCTTCGCGCTTCTTCGGCATCTCTCTGAGCGCGCGAGCTTCAGCCTCAGCTTCGTGCCGCGCCCGCTCACCCCAATCGAACGCGCCCTTCTTGACGACGTAAATGTACCCGACGAGCAGCAGTGCGACGAAGATCATCATCTCGACGTAAACGAGGTTGCGATAGCCGCTCGCCGCAAACGTTTTGAAGACGACTGCCCAGGGAATCAGGAAAATTACTTCAATGTCGAAGAGGATGAAGAGCATCGCAATCAAGTAAAACTTGACCGAGAACCGCTCGCGCGCAGAACCCACAGGGTCCTTGCCGCACTCATACGGCATCAGCTTGGTGCGCGTGCGCTTGCGCTGGCCGACGAACTGCGAGAGAACGACGTTGCCAACGGCAAAGCCCGCCGCGACAACGAACATCAGCAGGATCGGCAAGTAATCTTTCAGATTAAATCCGCGCATACTTCACTCGCTCGAAAGCTACACCTCTCGCCGCAGCCCACTCTTAATGAAAGTCAGCCGAGAGCGACAAGAACGGAGATTGAGAATCATGGTACAAAGTGCATCGTAGTGCATGGCGTGAGACGTGTCAAGCAGACTTTCCGGCGCGTTAATGGGTCGTCGGAGAAGAAGATTGACCGTCAGAAAATTGATATGCTACTGTTCAAAACAGCCCCGCAGAAACAGTCCCATTTGACGGGTTCGTTAATTACTCGTGAGCTAACGAAGATTGTGATTACCGGCTTCAACACTGATGTCGAGCATGACGGCGTGGTCTATCACGTGCAGACCGAGGACAAGGGTTTGAAGTCGCCGCTGCTTCTCTCCCTGGTCTATGTGGGCGGAACAATCCTCGCCAGCAAGCGCACGTTTTACGATGATCTGATCGCTTCAGGTTTTGACGAGAAAATACTTGCCGAGCGTCTTCAGCGGCAACACAAACTGATCTGCGCCGCCATACACGCCGGGCGCATCGAAGACCTCAAGCGGCAGACCGAACGCGAATCCGCCACCCGCGCCAAGCCTCCCAAACAAGAAGAGCAAAAAAGCGAGCAGCCCGTTGCGGCGCAAGAAGTCGCGGTCGAGGAAGACTCGGATATAATCGAACTGGGAAGCATCGCGGATTTCATGCCGCCATCTATTTATATGTCTCCGCCGCCCGTCCAGAGCGAATCTCCCGCACAGGATGTAAACCCTCCAGCGCCTCCCAACTCCGATTGGGAGCAAGTGGATTACAGCCGCGTGGTGGATTACTCGGAGGCTAAGGACAGCCACGAGGACCTCAAGATTACTCTGCTTGAAGAGAAAAAATTTGTCGCAGGCGAATTCGTGAAAATAAATTTGCATGTCGGGCGCGGGGCGAAGGGTCTTGAAAGCGTCGCTAGCGCTGCGATCAGCTTGAAAATTTTAGGCTCCAGTTTTAGACCTTTAATTTTTTCAGGGAAGACCGCAAGCGATGGAACCGTTATCTTCTATGCCATGCTGCCGTATTTCAAAACCGGGCGCGCGGCCATTCTCGTCAGCGCGACCCTCAAGGGCGAGAGAGCGGAACTGCGCCGCGTGATTCATCAAGCGGGAAGCTGAGAGGAAGCCGGTAAAATTTGCAGATAGAAGTAAACGGAGAGCCACGCGACGTGCTTGCCCCAATAACTATCGGAGAGTTGATACATCATCTCGCGCTTGCGCCTGAACGCCTGGCGATTGAGCTAAACCATGAAGTGGTTCGACGAGCCGACTGGCAGCAGATCACCCTCAAAGAAGGGGATCGCGTAGAGATTGTTCACTTCGTCGGCGGAGGAAGAGGAGAAGTGATAGGTGATAAGAGAAAAACTCTTTCCTATCACCTATCACTCATCACTTATCACTTATCACTGTTTTGTTGTAAAGTCCTCTTAACAGATTAACAAAAGGGCTTTGGGTATTGTTTATGTCAACGGCAGTTAAATCGCAGGATGAAAAGCTCTCGATTGCGGGGCGTGAGTTTAATTCGCGGCTGATTATCGGGACAGGAAAGTATCGCTCCTTCGATGAGATGAAGGCGGCGCACCGGGCGTCGGGCGCGGAGATGGTGACGGTCGCAGTTCGTCGCGTTCCGCTTGATCGAAGCTCGGAATCTTTTCTAGACCACCTGGACCCAAAGCTTGCGATCCTGCCAAACACTGCGGGCTGCTACACGGCTGAAGAGGCCATACGCACAGCGCGCCTCGCGCGTGAAGCTCTCGGCACAGACCTCATCAAGCTGGAAGTCATCGGCGACCAGACGACGCTCTTTCCCGATAACGAGCAAACGATTGAAGCCGCGCGCGTGCTCGTGCGTGAAGGCTTCTGTGTGCTGCCGTATTTCACGGACGACCTGATTGCGGCCAAGAAGCTGCTGGATGCAGGCTGCGCCGCCGTGATGCCTTTGGCTGCGCCCATCGGCTCAGGTCTTGGCATACAGAACCCTGCGAACCTGACGATAATGCGCGAGCAACTGCCGGATGCGACGATTATCGTTGATGCGGGAGTCGGGACGGCAAGCGATGCTGCGATAGCGATGGAGCTAGGCGCAGATGCCATCCTGATGAACACGGCGATTGCCGAAGCGCAAGATTCCGAGAAGATGGCGAAGGCGATGCGACTCGCCATCGAAGCCGGAAGATTAGCTTATCTCGCCGGGCGAATGCCCAAGCGCCTCTATGCAAGCGCATCCAGCCCTATTGCGGGCGTAATCAAATAAATACCGATTATAATTGGTAGGAAATTTATTTGAGACCGGAGAAAAGTTTTTCTCCGGTCTCAGATATTTAATTGTTGGTCGCTTTCGGGGTTACGTTCGAGACGCTAGTGTTCAGGTGGAAATCCGTAGCGTTGTTATCCGTGTCAGTCGCGTTAGGAAAGCGGCTAAAGTCTTTTGTGGTGGCGCTGGATGATTGGTTAAAGATGGTGCCTTCACCAAAACCGCTGAATGCAGCGGGAGCCGCCGTCGCGCCCGTCTGGTAAGAAAGTCCATCCAGTTTGACGGCGTTGAGTTCAATCTTCACAGCCCCGGTCGTGTCGTTAAGATTAAAAGTACTCGCGCTCGCGTTATAGTCTGCTACCACCGAACTGGTGCCTGCGCTATTCAAAACGCTCGCCCCATTCACGACAAGGAAATAACTGTTGGCCGCGATAGTCGTAGTGCCGCTGCCGACCACGCCGGGGAGTGTGACTGTGCTGACAGCAGTCGTCGTCCCACTCCCTCTGAAAGAGATAACCAGACCGCTGATGTCTAATGTCTGGCTCGTCGTGTTGTAAAGCTCGACGAAGTCTGGCCGTGTCGTTGTATTAGAAGAGGTGACGAGCGCTTCGTTAATGATTACCTGACCCGCCGTCGGCTGCGGGATGGCGGCGACATCATCATTCGTGATGGTGCCCAATCCTTGTCCATCTGAAACGGTCGCGCCTGAAACATTCGTGATATTGACGAAGAAAGTTTCATTAGGTTCGACCGTCATATCGCCGTTGACCGTGACGCTGACGGTGGTGGTGGAGTTGCCCGGTAAAATACTGCCGCTGCCATTAATTATGGCTACGTAGTCACTGCCTGCGGTTGCGGGGTTCGTCGTGCCATCGGCGGTATTGATTGTAAAGCTGACACCGCCTGCTGGAGCGGGTTGGGTAAGACTGACATTGAAGGTGAAAGTGGTTGTCCCGCTGTTGCCCTCTGCCTGCGTCACGTCTCCAATTGAGAGTGCGGGACTGTCATCATTTTGAATCGTTCCCAAACCTTGTCCGTCTGTAACGGTCGCCCCTGTAACGTTCGTTAGGTTGACGAAAAAGGTTTCGTCGGGTTCGACAGAAGTGTCGCCGTTGACTGTTACACTGACGGTGGTGGAGGTGTTGCCTGACGTTATGCTGCCGCTGCCATTGACGATTGCAACATAGTCGCTGCCTGCGGTCGCGGGGTTAGTCGTGCCGTCGGCGGTGTTAATGGTGAAGCTGACGCCGCTAGGCCCCGCTGGCGATGTGAGGCTAACGGTAAAGGTGAAGGTGGTCGTCGTCGCGTTGCCTCCCTCGGCTAGCGTCACGTCGTTAATCGAGAGCGCGGGGGTATTGATGCCTGCTGTGATGCTGAAGTCGTCAACGGCTAACCCATCGTCGGCACCCGAGACATCAAGGTCGGTCCACCGAATCCAAACGGTCGCCCCAGGCGCAAGCGTAAGGCCAGTAATGGTGTTGCTGATCGCGGTGCGATTGGCGACGTTGTTGCCGTCCTTCGCGCCCGTGGTCGTGGTGTTCGGTGTCGTGAAGTCGAGAGCGTTCACGTCCGTCCATGTCCCCGTCGTCAAGCTCGTCGCGTTCGTGCTGTACTGGAAGTCAAGTTGATCTGTGCGGCCAGCCGAGCCGAGCCGCCACTCTTCGCCAGTGTAGGCAATCTGAAGCGTATTGATGGTAGAGCCGGTGTCGTTGCGGAAGAATGCTCCCACGGTCGGCACGAGGGAAGGGGTGCTGGTACGAAGACCGCCCAGGGCGCGGTCAGATGAGCCGATTGTGCCGTAGCTGTAGGTGTCGCCGGTGGTGCTGCTGCCGTTGTTGGCTGTGTATGTCGTGTTCGCGTTCGTGCCGCTCTCGGCGCGCGTCCATGCCACCGGGGTCGTGCTTGAGACGCCCGTCTGGTCGAGGGTGTCGAAGTTTTCCGAGTAGGTTGTGTTCAAGGCAGCGATGCTGAACGGGTCGTCCAAAAAGATCGTGCCGAGCGCCTGATTGTCACTGATGGTCGCGCCCGTTGCGCCCGACAGGTTTACCAGGAACATCTCATCACCTTCGGCTTTGGTGTCGCCGTGAATTGTCACGGTGAACGACTTCGACGTGTCGCCGGGGGCGAAGTTGAGCGTATTGCTGGCCGAGTCGTAGTCGGCGTCGGCGACCGTGGCGCTGGAATCGGCGGTGGCGTAGCTGACGCTTATTGTTGACTGGGATGCGCCGCTAAGCGTCACTGTAAACGTCATGAGCGACGTGCCTGCATTGCCTTCCGTTAAGGCAGCGTCAGCTATCGTTATCGTGGGTTGAGCGTCGTCATTCGTAATCGTGCCGATGCCTAGCGCGTCGCCAACAGTCGCACCCGTGACGTTCGCCACATTTACATTGAAAGTCTCGGTAGGCTCGAAGATTGTGTCACCGTTGACTGTCACGTCGAAGGTATAAGTCGAACTCCCCGCAGGGATGGTCTGTGACGTGAGGCTCCTCGCCACGTAGTCACTTCCGGCGCTGGCTGTGGCGTCCTCTGTCGCAATGTCGAAGGTGACGCCGCCCGCTTTGGCAGGTGCCGACAGGCTGACGGTGAAGGTAAAGATGGTCGTCCCGGCGTTGCCTTCATTCTGTGTGACATCGTTGATGGAAAGTACGGGCGGCGAATCGTCGTTCTGGATTGTCCCTATGCCCTGACCATCTGTGACAGTCGCGCCGGAGACATTCATCACGTTGACGAAGAAAGTTTCATTCGGCTCGATGATGGTGTCGCCCTTGACCGTCACGTCAAAGGTGTAGGTCTGATTTCCGGCAGGGATTGATTGCCCCGCCAGACTTCGGGCCACGTAATCGTTATCGGCAATGGTCGCCGTATCGTCAGCGGTGGCGATGTCGAAAGTAACTGCGGCGGGCGCGGGTGCCGAGAGGCTGACCGTGAAGGTGAAGACGCTCGTTCCGCTGTCGCCTTCAGCCTGCGCGACATCATTGATGGAGAGAGTCGGCTGGTCATCATTCTGGATGGTTCCATCGCCCTGACTGTCTGTTGCCGTTGCCCCGCTCACATTCGTCACATTGACGAAAAAAGTCTCGTTGGGTTCGACGTTCACGTCGCCGTTGACCGTGACGCTGAAGGTATAAGTTGTCTGCCCCGCCGGGATGATCTGACTGGTCAGAGTCTTCGCCACGTAGTCGTTGTTGGCGACCGTCGCAGTGTTGTCTGCGGTTGCGATGTCGAAGGTAACGTCCGTTCCTTGCGCGGGCGCTGACAATTGGACGGTGAAGGTTGCAGCCACCGTTCCGCTGTTTCCTTCCGTGACCGTCGCGTCTGTGATCGAAAGATTGGGAACTGCTCCACCGCTACAGTTATTCACGGGAGAACCGGTGTTGCGCGGCGAGGGCGTGGAGACCAGGAAATCAGTCGCATTGTCATTGGTGTCCGTGCATCCGCCAGCCTTCCTGAAATCGGCAATCGTATTGTTGCTCGTTGTGAAAGACGCGGGACCAGAGCCTTCATAGCAATGGTTGGCTGTGGAAGCGTTGCCGCCATAACCGACGAAGTCAACGGAGCCGGTAGGATTGAAGGGAGTTATCCCATCATCTCCTGGACAGTTGCCAGTCAGCAGTGTGTTGTTAAGCACAAGCGCGACCTTGCCGGGTGTCGTACTCGTGAGATTGATGGTTCCTGTAGCATCCGGCGTCGGCAGCGTAGCGCCCGCAGCACCACCGGATGCTTCCTGAATCAGGAAATATTGTCCTGGGGCAATACTGCTGGAAGTTATATCAGTCTTGGCCCAGGTAGAGCCTCCTGTGCTTAAGAACTGCACCGAATAAGGAGTCAGTGTGAAATCAACGGTGGTCGTGCCGCGATTGAAGATTTCGATGAAGTCGTTCTTATAGATCGCGTTTGTCAACCCACCGCCAGGGTAAATCTGGCTGATGACGAGATTGGCCGTATCGTCGTTGGTGATGGTGCCCTGTCCCTGTCCATCGAGAATAATCGCGTTCGTTGCACCTGAAAGATTAACGAAGAAAGTCTCGTCCGGCTCGACCAGAGTATCGCCCTTGATGGTGACGGTGACGGGCTTGGTTGTTTCACCGGGAGCGAATGTGAGCGTGCCGCTCGTTGAGACGTAATCCGTGTCCGCCGTAGCTGTCGCAGGGCTGGCCGAAGAAGTAGAGTAACCGACCATGATGCTCTGTGTGCTGGACGCTGAAAGCGTGACGGTGAAGTCAACGGTCTTTGTTCCGCTGTCGCCTTCCGTGATTACAACGTCATTGATGGAGACCGTCGGTGCGACTGCCTGCACGGTTGTCGTGGCAGTGGATGAGTTGTTGCCTGTGTTCGGGTCGGACGTGGATGAGGCGACTGTGGCCGTGTTGGTGATGGTTGTCCCGCCTGCGCCGTTAGCTGTAGCCACTAAGGTGATGGTGGCGGACGCGCCGCTTGCAAGCGACGAGAATGTGACCGTGCGGTTGTTGCCTGTGCCGCTGCAAACGCCTCCTCCTGTTGATGAGCAGGAGACAAAGGTGACACTGCCCGGCAAGTTGTCTGTGACGACGACAGACTGAGCAGTCCCAGGCCCATTGTTGATAACGTTGATGGTGTAGGTTACATCAGAGCCGGTCGTAATGGGATCGGGCGAGTCCGTCTTGTTAATTCCCAAATCCGATGTGCTCAGATCGAGACACCCTGTGGACAGGCTCTGCGGGTTGCTGCTGTTCGCATTTAATAAGAAGTCGCTGGCGTTGTTGTTCGTATCTGTGCCGTTGCCTGCCGCGCCTCCCGGTTTTCTCTCATAGCTCTGGTTTGTATTAGTTGTGAGCGGAGCAAGCGAAGTGCCCTCTTTATATGCAGACCCGGCGCTTAGTCCCACCTGGTCAATGATGCCAGTGGTGGCAGTGCCGCCGGGGATAGTCAACGCGATGCCGCCGTCATCCGCGACTCCTGTGCCGTATGTCTGATCGCCTGCAACCGAACCGCTATAGGGTCCGCTCGAATTAGAGTTCGTTAACAGATAGTGGCAGCCTGACCCCAGGGTTACACCGGAACCGATGGTCGCGGTCAGGTTGGTAGCGCCAGCGTTATTAGACCTGAAAATTTTATAGCCTGAAATATCTATCGGCGCTGTTGTCCGGTTATATAGCTCGATGAACTCGTCGTTAGCCCCGCTCGGCCCGCGAAAACGAAATTCGCTGATGAGCACATCGCCCGGATTCGCAACAGGCGCAACCGTGAGCGTGGCAGGCGAACTTGTGACAGTGGTGCTGCCATTAGTTGCTGACGCCCTGATCTCAGCCGAGCCATTTGTTTGCCCTGTCACGGTTGCTGTCGCCGAGCCTGTGGCTGATGTTGGGCTGACGGAATCAACGGTGGCGACCGTCGTGTTATTCGACACAAAAGTGACGGTTACACCGCCGATGGGCTGGCCGAACTGGTCTAGAGCCTGTCCAGTGAATTGCTGCGTTTGTCCCGCATTGATCGTTGCGGATGTGGGCGAGATAGTTACGCTTGTCAGCACGGGAGGCGTCGAGTTGACCGTCAACGTTGCTGTTCCAAGTTGTGCTCCGGCGCGCGCCCTGATGCTGATATTGTTCCCGGAGGCTACGCCCTTCGCCACAGTTGACGCGCCAGTTGTCGGAGCAACAGTCGCCTTACTCGTGTCGCTCGAATCCCAGATGAAGGAGACGTTCTGTACTTCAATCTCCGGGCCGCCCGTGTTGCTGAAGGCTCGCGCCGTGAACGCCTGCGTTGAGCCGACATCTATCGTCGCAGATGTTGGGCTGACTTCGATGCGCGTGATCGCGGGCGAGCCGAAGGGCGTTCCGTCTGCGCGTGTGCCGGGCGAGAAAGTGCGTCCTGCCGCATTGGTGGCTGTCGTGTGTCCGACAAAACTGCCGCCTGACGAGCCGACTTCAGCATCTGGCGAGCGCGTGAGCGATTGACTGCCGGGCGCAGGAACGGAAGTGCCAGTGCCGTATGCCAGCGAAGCAATTGTCACGTCGGTTCCGGCAACAGGCAGTTTGACCGTAACAGTATCACCGCCATCAGTCAGGCCCAGCGAACTGGTTGTGAAGATCAATGCGCCGCCGAACGCCGGATCGTTTGTCGGAGGCGATCCCCCGCCGAAGACAATCACTGCGCGTCCAGCCGCAAGCGTCGTGTTCGCTGGGAATGTGAAGCGATTGCTCAATGAGTCGGAGATGATGATCCCAGAGATATTTACAGGAGCATTTGAATTATTGAGCAGTTCAACGAACTCGTCATCATCGGAATCACGCACGCCGTCGCGGTTAGAGTCACCTTCGATTGCGGTCGTGCTCACGTTGTCGGTTGGGACTTGGGGAAGTATCTCGTTGATGACGAGAGGAACTTGCACGTTCAGTGTCGCCGTACCTGAGACCATCGCGCCCGTAGCATCTGGAGTCGTCGCAGTAATCGTCACAGAGCCTAGACCGACGCCCGTCGCCAACCCGCTTGAGTTAATAGTCGCAACGTTCGTGTCGCTTGAACTCCATGTGAAGGTCGCGCCTGCGATGGGCTGGTTGTTCTGGTCAAACGCGGTCGCTGTGAACTGCTGCGTCTGTCCTCGATTGATAGTCGCGCTCTGCGGAGAGACTTCGACGCGCGTTACCACAGCCGGGAGCGGCTTGACGGTGAGCGTAGCCTGGCTACTCGTGACCGTCGTAGTGCCGTTGGTCGCCTGCGCAGTGATGTGCGCTGCGCCTTCGCTGCGTCCGGTCACGGTCGCTGTGGCTACACCGGTCGTCGCGTCCATCGTAACGCCGTCAACAGTTGCGACGTTCGTATTGTCGGAAGCAAAGGTGATCGTCACATTCGTCAGGGGACGATTGAACTGGTCGCGCGCCTGCGCTGTGAACTGTGTTGTTTGCCCGACAGCGACGCTCGCTGACGAAGGCGAGATAGTGATGCTCGTTAACCGGCCCAAGCCCGAAGCGAAGGGCGAGCCATCAACGCGCGTGCCGGGGCTAAAGGGTTGCCCGTTGCTGCCCGGCGCGGTCGTGTGCGGCGTGAAGTTGCCGCATTCGGAATTTGTCCCGGCGTCGGGCGAGCGAGTTAAAGACTGGTTAGCGTCGCCGTTCAGCCCGGTTGAGCCGCCGTAGGAGAAGATATTGACGATGGCCTGAGATGGGTCACGCAGGGTGACGACGCCGCCGGAGTTTGTCAGCGACAACCCACCTGGCGATGATGTCTTGAAGACTTGCGCGCCGCCGAATGCGGCATTGGTCGGGTCGAAATTGGGACCGCCCCCGCCGAAGACGACGATTGCCGAGCCAGCCGGGAATAGAGTGCCGGGCGCGAATGTGTGGCGCAGTGTGTCAGAGGTGGCAGAGGTGCTGCGAGTCAGCAGTTGATAACCGCTGATGTCTATGTTGTTCGCAGTCGTGTTGACCAACTCGACAAACTCGTCGTCGTTTGAGTCTCTGGCTCCGTCGCGGTTCGCGTCTCCGGTAGAACCATCGGGTGGGTCTGCGAGAACTTCATTGATAACGATGTCGCGGCAGGCATTGCCCGCGAAGATGATCGTGACGGGATTGCTATCACGACCGTCTGCGCGCACTACCAGATTAACCGTTCCAGCGCCGCGCAAATCTGCCGGGACGAGCACGCGAACTTCGTCCATGCCGGGCATGTCGGGCGAGGCCATAAATGATTCGACCGTCAACGCGCGCCCGCCTGCGCTTGCTGTGACCTGCGTTGCGTGGCGCACGCCCGTTGTGAAGATGATAAGACGCAGTTGGCCGTCTGATGGATCAAACGTGCCGCTTCCTTGCATGTTGGCGTTAAGGACTACGCCCTCGCCCTGCCCGTCGCCGCTCTTGGTAAAGATGCCCGGCGCGGCGCGCAGGACTGTTACCGTGCCGCGCGATTGAAAACCCTCTTCGTTCGTAACGACGACTTCCGCCGTGCCTACTTCGGTCTGTGATGGAACGATGAAGTTGACCTGTGTCGGCGAGACGAAAGTAATCTGTGCGCGGCGACCGTTGACGGTGACGGTTGTGCCGCCGAACGTCGTCGGAAACGTGTTGTTGCTGTCTTTAGGCGCTTGCTGCGTATTGAACGCGAGCGCGCCGCCGAGGGCAACGGCGTTGCTGTCCGGCGCGATGGCCTTCGTCGTCGAAGGCTCGTGACCGAACGAGGCTTCGTTCAAAACCGTGAGCGACCCTGTGGTAGGACGCGCCGCAGTTCCCGTCACATAAATCTCGGAGTTGTTTTCCAATCCGGTAGTGACAGTGCCGGAGAGCGAGCGCGGGAAATTGAATGCGACAACCGAGCCGTCGTCATTCAAGGACGAGACAACCTCTGCGACGAGACTGCTACCATCAAAGCCATCGGCGTTAGATGGCGCATTCGTGACTCGCGCAAATTGGCCCGTCGGAATATCGAACGTGTAAAGCTCAATGCTGTTGTCGGAGTTGCTGATGCCTGCGATAGGGCGACGTGTGGCGAAGGCGATGCGCGTTCCATCGCCGCTGATGGTCGGGTGAAGCGGCACCTCAGTCGTTCTCACGCCGAGCGCGGTAATCTGTCGTGTCGAGTTGCTCGTGCGGCCATCGTAGAGAAAGACCTGGCTGCTGTCTGTGGCGATGTCGCCGGAATAAACGATACGCAATCCGTCATCGCTGATTGCTCGACCATAGGTGAAGGCAAGGTTCGTGACGTTGCTGGCGATCAGGCGCGTTGTGCCGCCCGTGCGATCTTGAAGCACAAGGTCGCGTTGCGCTGCTGGCAGAGCGCCATTGTTGCGTATGTAAGCGACGCGCGCTCCATCGCCGCTGATCTTGGCATTTGTTGCCCCGACCGTGCCCGTCGTATTCGTTAGCTGTGTGAATGTGTTTGAGGTCGTGTCGAAGATGAAAATTTCCAGGTTGCCATCTGAGTTCTGGCTTGTCAGGTTGCGATTGGAAGAGAACGCTATGAGACGCCCATCATCCGTGAGCGAAGGTTGGAAATTCCCATCGCCTATGCGCCTTGAAATGTCGCCGGGGGTTGTGTTGGTAATCTGGCGAAGTGTTGAGCCGTCGAAGAGGAAGATTTCGGAGTTGCCGTCCGTGTTTGTGCCGAGGGGGTCTTCTTTGGCAGCGAAGGCTATGCGTGAGCCGTCCTGTGAAATACCAGGTGCGGGAGCGCGAGTCCCGCTTAATTGGGTGAAGACGGCTGGATCGCTCGCAAGGTCTGCGCGGATGGCGCGAAAATGATCACTGCCGCCAGCGTGCGCGAGGTCTTCCGTTGACTCGAAGGCGATGCGCCGACCATCACCGCTCAAGGAGGGATTGATGTTGATGCCCTCGTCCGTCGTGTTCGTCACACGACGCAGGCCGCCGGTTTGCGAGGTAGTGACCCGGAGACCCAGCAGGCAGAGCGCGACCACCACGCAAAGAGAAATAGCAAGAGGTCTCAGTCGAAGCACCGAGGTATTGCTCCGTTACAAAGTGAACATACTAATTGACTGTGACCCTTAAGCACGTGGGGCACAATAACCGATTAAATATCTAGCTGCTGCAAATGAAAAACGAGCGGAAGTAGCCGCTTGGACGAAAACCGGCAAAGCAGATAATGCGACACGCAGGTTTAAGTTTCGGCAGGTGGCATTCTACATCTTTCATGGCGAAAGACAAGAAAGGCTAGAGCGGCGAGCCGGGTTGATGAAAGGTTTGCCGGGTCAAAGTCCAAAACAATTTGTATAGACTTTCAAGATGTGAAAGAAACGTTGTGCCTGTTATCTTGAAAGAGAAATTATATAAACACGCGACGGAGATTAAGAGATGAGAATTCTTGTTACAGGGTCAACTGGCCTGGTCGGGTCCGCTCTGGCGCTCACGCTCAAAGCAAAGGGTCATCAAGTCGTTCGACTGGTGCGCGCCGCGCCGAAGGATAGCGCGGCGGAGGTTTTCTGGAATCCTGAGCAGGGAACTCTCAAGGCTGAGGAGTTGGAAGGTCTGGATGGGGCCGTTCATCTGGCCGGAGAGAGTATTGCAGAGGGACGCTGGACGGATGAGAAGAAAACCAGGATTCGTGAGAGCCGCATTAAAGGCACGAGGTTGCTCAGCGAAACGCTGGCAAAGCTCAAGCAGAAGCCTAAAGTTCTAGTCTCGGCCTCGGCGGTCGGTTTCTACGGTAGTCGTGGCGATGAGATTCTGGACGAGCAGAGCGCATCAGGGTCGGATTTTCTGGCCGAAGTGTGCCGCGAGTGGGAGCTGGCAACACAACCGGCAGCGCAGGCAGGTGTCCGCGTCGTCAATTTGCGCTTCGGCGTTATTCTGAGCAAAGAGGGCGGCGCGCTTCCCAAAATGCTTTTTCCGTTTCGCATGGGCGTTGGCGGAAAACTCGGAAGCGGAGAACAGTATATGAGTTGGATTGCGCTTGACGATGCGGTTGGAGCAATCGAACACGCGCTCGTCAACGATACGCTGCGCGGAGCAGTCAACGTCGTCGCGCCGCAGGCTGTCACCAATCACGATTTCACAAAGACCCTGGGCCACACGCTCTCACGCCCGACGATCTTTCCAGTCCCAGCGTTTGCAGCTCGCCTCGCCTTTGGGGAGATGGCCGACGCAACGTTGCTTGCGAGCCAGCGTGTCGAGCCTGCGCGCTTGAAAGAGTCAGGCTATACGTTTAAGTACCCCGAATTAGAAGGCGCGCTCCGGCACGTTTTGAAAAAGTGAAGAGTGAACCCACTACTTTCAGTCCGTGCTTAGCAATTGATTGAAGATAAATGGTCGTCCAAAAGGAATCGCCCTGCGTGTGAGACAGGGTGATTCCTTTTAACGATTATGGCATTATAATCTAAGTACTCAGACAGAAATAGATTAAACTATGCTCCACTATGGGCAAAATCAAAACTGTCGAACTGAGCAGAGCACAACGCGCTGCATTAGAGAAAGGCTATCGTGCAGGCGAAAGCCATGCCTTT
>JAVHWL010000020.1:0-3133 GCA_032159825.1 Acidobacteriota bacterium | reverse complement strand
TGGCTGATCGACAAGACTGACATTCAAAGAGCGGGACGGGTTCGTTCAACCGAAGGCTTGATGATTCATTGTTTCGGAAAACTGACTTTCGCTGTCTACGTGTTAGTTTTCAACCCCTGATTCGCATTATTTTACAGATGCAGACATTCAGACCGGCAAATTGGCGCGCAGCGCAGATGGCTTCATCAAGCTATTGAATCAAACCGAACATATCAGAAGGAAGATTACGGACTCCGGGTATGCGCTTGACGATGGGCCTTGGGCTACAGGAGCGAATTCAGCGCGACTTGAACACGCCGCAGGCATGGGCTGGCTGGCTGCTGGCGACTCGGCTCTTTCCTTCGACCCGCTCTCATCTCAAGGTATTTGTACTGCCCTCTACACAGGCATCAAGGCCGGAAGCGCGCTTCACCGTCACCTGACAGGCCGCCGCGACGCCCTCAAACAATTTACCAGTGAAATCAATTCCATCTACGAAGCTTACTTGAAAAATCGCACCACGTTTTATGCCTACGAACAACGCTGGCCCTCAAGTGAATTCTGGCGGCGAAGACAGGGCGTAGTATCTCCTGAAGTACAGTTAAGAGTTAATCAGGCTGCTCAGAATTAGGAGAACTTCCAAAATCCCGATCAGCGGTCTAATATATCTCAAATCAAATATGGGGAAGGAGGTCTGCTATGCTGGGGACTATCTCAAAACTCTTTCGCGGCTCACAAACACTGAGCGAGAAACATCAAGATAATAATGGAGCGGCAAAGCACACCACTTCACCCGACAGGCCGCTCAAGCGTTTCCTCTCGCAAGCACAGGTAGATTTTTACAACGAGCATGGTTATCTACGCATACCGGAAGTTTATACAAGCACTGAAACGGATGAATTGCAGAGTGAGCTAGATCGTTTGATCCAGGAATGGGCTTTTACGGATAAGGGGTGGACGGGACCCTGGCGTCAAGTCTATATGGATGCTGAGACGGAAGAGAAATCAAAGTTGGTCGCTATGCATGATCTACAACTCTACTCCGAGACGTGGTGCCGTGCGATCACTAATTCAAATCTGACTGCGGCGATGAGCGATCTGCTTGGGCCAAACGTAGAGCTTCACCACAGCACCTTGCACGTTAAGCCTCCTGAGACGGGGCATCCTTTCCCGATGCACCAGGATTGGGCATTTTATCATCATGAGAACGGGCAATACATTGATGCGCTGATCCATTTAAGCGATACCTCTGACGAGAACGGAGAGATACGATTTCTAGACGGCTCACATAAACAAGGCGCGCTCGAACACATCACGGAAACTCCCGAAGGCCCATGCACTCCTCATCTCCCGACCGATCAATACAGGCTGGAAGATACAATACCCGTCCCGGCCAGGCGCGGCGACGTTGTGTGCTTTAATATCCACACGATTCACGGCTCCTATATCAACCAGACAAAAGAGGCACGATTGATCGTGCGTGTAGGCTATCGAGACCCGCTCAATCTTCAGACGTTCGGCCAAAGCTTGGGACGACCCGGTGTGATGGTTCGCGGCTATCGCACTCGGCTAGATGGTCAGCCATTGCTCAAACAGGAATAGTGCGCTGAATCAATTCCAACGCTTTTGACAAAGTGATCTGCCGATTCATAAACGCAGCCAAGGTCGCCACCGACGCATTCAGTTATCGCAATGCCTCTGAAGGCCCATGTTGTCTTACAACCAAATCGCTACCCGGGGCATCTTAAGTAGTGGTTAAAGGTTATTTCCTTCTCTCGCGCATCAACGGTTGATGCGCCCCCCGCCACAAACAGGCGGCGGCGTTCTGGATGGTTCGAGGGCAGGCCGATTTGAACTTTAGAAGCCGCTCTGACAGAGCACCGGAACCCGAAGCCTTCGCTGCATCCGTTTCCATCGAAGCACACTTTGATTCTTAGCTTCTTTTAACGCTCCCAAAGGGGAGAGGTACATCTACATGTCTATGAAACTTTATGTAGGCAATCTCGCTTTTCAAACGTCGAGCGAAGATTTGCAGCAGTTGTTCGCGCAGGCGGGCACGGTCGAGTCGGCTTCGGTCATTGAAGACCGCGAAACGGGTCGCTCACGCGGCTTCGCCTTCGTCGAAATGTCTTCCAAAGAAGAAGGCAATGCGGCGATTCAGCAACTCAACGGCTATGAAGTCGGCGGGCGCGCGTTGAATGTTAACGAAGCCAAGCCCCGTGAAGATCGCGGCGGAAGTCGTGGCGGTTTCGGCGGAAGTCGCAATGGCGGCGGCAGCAGTTCTCGCTACTAATCCACCGCTGGCTACTTCCGGCGACTCTTTTACACAAAGCCTCCGGCACGAGTATTCGTTCGGAGGTTTTTTGTGGTCAATGACCGCTCGGTACGCGTGAGCTAACACTTGAGGAGAACACAAAATTGTCTAAAGAAGACCTGATTCCGGCTGAAGGCGTGGTAGTAGATAAACAACCCAACGCCTTCTTCAAAGTGCAGATCGAGAACAGCGAGCACATCGTGCTGGCGCAGATTTCCGGCAAGATGCGCAAGAACCATATACGCATTTTGATGGGCGACCGGGTGAGCATTGAGATGTCGCCTTACGACCTGTCGAGGGGTCGCATTACTTACAGGTACAAATGAAAGGGAAGAGGGAGAACTTTTATGGAAAAGCAAATATACATGGTCGGCCAGCGAGCGGATAAGTTATGCGTGATATGCAACGAGGAACGCGGCCACATTGTGACATCTGTCACCATCCGCGGCCAGATTTCGCGCGTGAGTTGTCCGAAGTGCGGCACGATCAGCACCTTCAAAGGTAGCACGCGCACTTCACCTCGCCCGTCGGCGCAAACCCTCTCACCTTACGACCCGACGCGCACCTACCGCGCAGGGCAAACCATGATGCATACGACTTACGGTGAGGGTGAGATTACGGCGCTGATTGAACCCCAGAAGATTGACGTGCTCTTTCCTGACAGGGTGCGCCGCCTCATTCACGCTCGCGCATAGTAGTAAACTATAACCGAACTGTAACTATTCACGTACCGGAGCGGCTCTGCTGACAGATTTTCGATTCTTGGAAAGCGATCGGCTTGCCGTTGAAGACGCGCTCCAAAGAAGAGAGCAGGGAATGGCCCTGCTTGCGAGCTGATGA
>JAVHWL010000018.1:0-29744 GCA_032159825.1 Acidobacteriota bacterium | reverse complement strand
CAGATGAACACAGATGCACACGGATTAGAGAAAGAATTAACCACGAAGGCACAAAGACACAAATGGGGAGGAAGAGAAAGTTTCTTACTGCCTTTGTGTCTTTGTGGTTATCCGTGTGCATCTGTGTGCATCTGCGGTTTGATTTACGAATGAAAGCGAAAAGCGATATGTATGGGCGCGAGCTACAAGTTGCGCTTGCGTTGGCGCGCGATGCCGGGGCGATGATTCTTCAGTATTACGACGTGCCGCTCCACATCGAGCGAAAGATTGATGCGGACAATCACCAGGAGCCTGTCACGCAGGCTGACAAGGCTGCGAACACTTTGATCGTCGGCGTGCTTCAGCGCGAGTTTCCTGATGATGGCATTCTCGCGGAAGAGTCTGTTGACACTGTGAGGCGCTTGGGCAAGCGGCGCGTCTGGATGGTTGACCCGCTCGACGGCACTAACGGCTTTATCGCGCGCGACGGAGACTTCGCAGTGCAGATCGGTCTCGCGGTGGATGGGCGAAGCGTGCTCGGCGTGGTTTATCAACCGTTGCCGGACGTTCTGTATTATGCGGTCGAGGGGGCGGGCACGTGGATAGAGCGCAAGGGTTTTGAGGTTGAGCGTGCGCGCGTCTCTGATAAAACGGAAATCAGGCGGGTACGGCTTGCCGCGAGTCGCAACCACAGAAGTCCGCGCATGGACGTGGTTGTGCGTGCGCTCGGCATCGAAGAAGAGGTGCAGCGAGGCTCGGTCGGCATCAAGGTCGGCCTTATCATCGAGCAGCAGTGTGACGTTTACATTCATCTCAGCCCACGCACGAAGCAGTGGGACACCTGCGCGCCGGAGGTGATACTGCGCGAAGCTGGCGGGCGCATGACAGACCTTTTCGGCGGGCCGCTCGGTTACAATCAGCCGGACGTGCAGAATCGCAACGGCCTCGTCGCCTCAAACGGCGCGATTCACGAGTACATCATCGAAAAGCTCGCGCCACTTCTCAAAGAGTTCGAGCGCAAAAGAATAGATGTGAGATGATAGACGCCGGGTTCTCATCATTCCCATCTATTATCTCCCAGGAAACGCTCACCAGGATTGAGCATCTCGTTTATGAGGATTCGACCCAAACTCCTGCTTATCTTTATGGCTCTCGGCGTCGTCCCGTTGGTCGCGTTGAGCGTCGTCAACTATCTAAGCGGCGTGCGCGCGGTCGAAGCTGAGTTGCGCGATGATGCGCAGCGCGACGCGGTGGCTGTGGCGAGCTACGTTGAGAGAGGGTTGAGCGAACGCGAGGAGACGATTGCTTCGCTGGCGCATTCTGCGGTTGTGCGTGATTACGTGCAGAGCGCAACGCCGCCGCCTTCCGCAGGCGTAGACGTGCCGGAGAATGTGCAGGCAGAGGTGCGTGCGTTTCTTCAGAGCAGTCCGAAATATCATGTTGCCGTCGCATGTTTGAACGCCGCCAGGCAGCCGTTGTTTCGCGCGGAGCTTAACAAGAAGAGCCAGGACGAGGCTTTGGCCGTGCGTTTTCAAACGCAAGATTTTCTTCCGAACAACTTCACAGCGGATGAGCGAGTCTGGAGTGCTTCGGAAAAGACGCCGCTTCGCTCGGCCCTCTGGCGCGAGCTTGACGGCTCTGCGCTGCGATACACGATCCCTGTCTTTGTCGAGCCGGAGAGCGCATCTTCACAACGCGGCGCGCTCATCGTTGATCTCAGGATTGATGCTCTGCTCGATGATGCCGCGAGCGTTGCCGATTCTTCGCTGGCGTCTTCGCGCGCCTCTCTCGCGTCGTCGCATCTTGTCGTTATGCTCGATAGCGCGGGCAACGTTGTCTATCACACAAACGCAGCGCGCAAGTATCAGCCGGTTGAGAAGGCCATGCCGCCTTCATTCAGACCGGTGACGGATGCGATGAATGGAGGGCAGAGCGGCTGGCGATTCTATGATTCAACTGAGGGCGACCGCTGGCTGGCAGCATACATGCCTGTCTCGTCACTCAATCTTTCCGTTGCGGTTGCGTGCGATTATTCGATTGCTGTCGAGAGCTTGCGCCGGACGGGATGGATCAGCATGGGGCTGACCCTGCTGTTGGGGCTGTTGATGGCTGCGTTGCTCTGGCTATCTTTGCGGCGCACGGCGCGCAGCATCGAGCGCGTGACGGAAGGCGCGGTGGCAATCGCCGGAGGCAGGCTGGGCGAGCGCATCGAAGTTCGTTCGAGCGACGAGACGCGCCTGCTGGCAGAGACCTTCAATGCTATGACGGATCGCCTGCGCGAGCAGATTGCGCGCGAGGCCGAGACGCGGCAATTTGAATCCTTCATGCGGCTTTCGGCTGTGCTGACGCACGATCTGAAAAATTCCATCCTCGCTCTCTCCTTGCTTGTCTCCAACATGGAGCAGCAGTTTGACCATGAGGAGTTTCGCGCCGACGCCATGAAGTCGCTGACGGAAGCGACCAATAAATTGCGCTCTCTCGTGGCAAAGTTAAGCGAGCCTGTCAGAAGCTTGAGCGGCGAGTTCAAACTGCCTCGCCCGGTTGACCTCATTCCCATCATCAAACGAGTTCTTGCTCGAATGGCCGAGCCTTCAGTTTCGCTGCACGAAGTTGAGATCAGCCTGCCTTCATCGCTCGTCGCAGTCGTTGATGACGAGCGGATTGAAAAGGTGGTCGAGAACCTGGTCTTGAACGCGCTCGAAGCGATGGGCACGAAGAAGGGCAAGCTGAGGGTCGAGGCTGGCCTGGCTGAAGAGGGATTCGTCTTTTTCAGCGTCTCAGACACGGGGCCTGGAATGACCGAGCAATTTCAGCGCACAAAACTTTTCCGCCCGTTTGCGACGACAAAACCGCAGGGCGTCGGCCTCGGCCTCTACACCTGCCGCGAGCTAATCAAGGCGCTCGGCGGGCGCATCGAGGTCGAATCCAAACGCGGCTCTGGCGCTTGCTTTCGCGTCGTGTTACCATCCGGCCAGATCGCTGGGAATGCTTAGAGAAGGGTAGCCGCGCAGAACGACGGTTGCCGTCTCCAACAGATTCTCCGTTGATTGTCCTCTTCTGATTTTCCAGTAAAGAAACGATCAAGGCAAATTTTTGATTCGGAGCGTCAGGAGTGTTTCTCGCCGAGACACGCGCTCTAATCAAGATATTATTTTTCCACTCAACGTTGATGGGCGAACAGACACAATCCAAGACGACAATTCTGGTGGTTGACGACGACGCCGGTGTGCGGCGCGGCCTGCGCTGGTCGTTTGGCGACGCCTATCGCGTGCTCGAAGCGGGAACGCGCGCAGAGGCTGTCCAGCAATTAGAGCACGAACGAGTTGATGTTGTCCTGAGCGACCTCCGCCTGCCGCCTGCCGTTGAAAACATCAGCGAGGGATTGGCGGTCGTAGAGACCGCGCGCGGGATGCGCCCGCCCGTGCCCGTGATCGTCGTGACGGGAAGCGAGTCGAAACAAGCCGCGCTCGAAGCCGTGCGGCGCGGAGCTTACGGCTTCTTTGAAAAACCATTCAACACCGACGAGGTCTTGCACATCGTCAACCAGGCTGCGCGCGCGCACCGTCTCGAACAGGAGATCATGTGCCTGCGCTCGGAGTTGATGAGAAGTCGTGGCTTCGGGCATCTGGTCGGCGCGAGCGCATCGCTGGAAAAAACTCTCAAGCAGGCTCGCGCAGTTGCCCCGACGAGCGCGACCGTTCTGCTCACGGGCGAGAACGGAACGGGCAAAGAGATGCTGGCGCGCGCCATCCACGAAGAGAGCACACGCGCCGCCGCAGCTTTCATCGCCGTCAGTTGCGCCGCGCTGCCCGAATCTCTTATCGAATCGGAACTCTTCGGCCATGAGAAGGGGGCGTTCACCGGAGCCGTGCAAGCTAGAAAAGGGCGCTTCGAGCTGGCCGACGGCGGCACGCTCTTTCTGGACGAGATCAGCGAGCTATCGCCTGCGGTGCAGGTCAAGCTGCTGCGCGTTCTTCAGGAGCGAGAGTTTGAGAGAGTCGGCGGGACGAAGACGGTCGAGGTTGACATACGGCTCATCGCTGCCTGCAATTGCGATCTGGAGAAACGGGTTGAGAGCGGCGCATTCCGACGCGATCTCTACTATCGCCTCAACGTCGTTCCGCTGGTTTTGCCTCCTTTGCGACAGCGACAGGATGACATTCCTATCCTCGCCGCACACTTCGCGGCCAAGGCAGCGGAGAAGTACGGACGCACGCCGGTTGAGCTTGACCCATTACTCATCGAGGCGCTGTTGGAATATGACTGGCCGGGTAATGTGCGTGAGCTTGAGAACGTCATCGAACGTCTGGTCGTGTTGACTACCAATACCGCGCGTCTCGGTCTTGAATTTCTGCCGGGAAACATGCAGCGCACGCTGCCGAAAGATGCAGCCGCTGCGGACGAAACAACTCTTGAAGGAGCAACCATAGCGCTCAAGCGGCGCATGATCGCCGCCGCCCTCAAGACGGAATCCGGCAACAAGGTCGCCGCCGCAAAGCGTCTGGGAATCAGCCGCTCCTACCTGCACCGTCTCATCAGCGAGCTTGGAATAGGCGAGCCTGAAAACGGCTCACACAAATAACTCACCCCGCGCAACCGTCTCCAAAAGTCAAACCTCGCGCTCGACACTTGTCTACATTTGTAGACACCTGCAACTCGTTGGAGTGAACTCCTGTGAACATTTATTGAAGAACCAACGAGGCGTATCTGAACGTATATGTCATTGCAGGCAGCGAAGCCTGCGTTTTTTTAATAAATTCTCGACATGCTTTGCGCGGTACAAGCGTTGCAATAGGCACAAGGCATGTGCAAGGAGTAGGAGGAGATCAAGATGAAGCCCAGGGTCTTGATTGTGGATGATGATGCAGCCGTTACGCAGCAACTGTTTTGGACGTTGTGTGAAGAGTACGAGGTGATGACGGCCAACGACCTACAGTCAGCCGTGCGCCGCGCGACCATCTACGAGCCTTCCATCTCAATCGTTGATTTACATCTGCCGCCGGTGGTTGATTCGCCGGAAGTGGGTTTAAGGATTCTAGGATATTTGAAAGATCGTCTCCCGTATTCAAAGGTGATGATTATCAGCTCAGCCGCAGACGTAGCGGTGCAGGAAGCCTGTTTCGCAAACGGAGCGGACGAGTTTCTGGACAAGCCTTTCGACATCGAGCGGTTGCTCGCGGCCATGCGTCGCATCGCGCCGGAACGAATGTTTGAGACGGCTGATTGAAAAATGGACGCGCGCCGTGTGGCGCGGAAAGCTTGCGCATTGAGTGCGTAGAGAAAGGGGGCCGCGCTGGTTCGCCTCACCAAAACCGCGCGACTCCCGGTGGTTCTTTGTTAATTTAATTTCGGCCACTCGCCCCCTTTGAGAGGCCGTGCATGCCCCGCGCAAGTGGAATCCCCTCCCACGGCACGGAGCCGCGAAGCCCCTGCTCCCAAATGACTCCTGCCCTGAGTCGCAGGGGCTTCTTATTTTTGAAAAACATCCAACTTCCTTTCTTCCTTGTGACAAACTTATAATCAAGAAGCGTTCGGCAAGGCAAAACGTTTGCAGACTGCTGGCGACTGAAAGCCGGGTGTTTATGATTCAATTTAGGCAGGAACTCTGCGGAAATCTGGCTGCTGCGCAGGCGCGCGAGTGGCTGGAGACAAACGGGCTGGGCGGCTTCTCGTCTTCAACCATCACAGGGCTTAATACGCGACGCTATCACGGATTGCTCGTTGCCGCGACGAAGCCTCCGGTCGGGCGCATCGTTATGCTCTCGAAACTGGAAGAGACGTTGATTGTTGGAGAAAGACGCTACGAGCTATCGGCGAACCAGTATCCGGGCGTTGTTCACCCGCAAGGTTACAAATACCAGACAGGCTTTCGGCTTGACCCTTTCCCCGTCTTCACCTACGAGGTTGAAGGAATCGTTATTGAAAAATTCGTCTCGATGGTGCAGGGAGAGAACACAGTAGTCATTCAATATCAGTTCCAGGTTCCAGGTTCCAGGTTCCATCAAGAGAGCGCCGATACTGCCAACCGCCAACTGCCAACTGCCAACTGCTTTTTCGAGCTACGCCCGCTCATAGCCTTTCGTGATTATCACAGCCTAATCCATGAGAACGGCGCGCTCAATCCGCACGTCCAGACAGAGAATGCTCTGGCGACCGTTCAGCCATACGCAAATTTGCCCGCGCTACACTTCGCTCACAATGCTGATGAGCTTGACGAGCACGGCTTCTGGTATCGCAACTTTGAATACCAGCAGGAGCGTGAGCGCGGCTTTGATTTCACAGAGGATTTGTTCAGCCCGTTTGCTCTCAAGTTTGACTTGAGCCAACACGCGCAAGTGAGCCTGATTGCCTCAACTGAACAACGCGAGGTCAGCCGTGCTGATGAGTATCGTCAAGCTGAGATTGAAAGACGCGAGAAGATCGTGGAGTCTGCGCCGACGAGCGATGAACTCGTTTGTGCGCTCAGTGCTGCCGCTGACCAGTTCATCGTCGCGCGTGGGATGCAGAAGACTGTCATCGCGGGTTATCACTGGTTCAGCGACTGGGGGCGCGACACGATGATTGCGCTGCCCGGACTCACCCTCGTGACACAGCGCGCCGATATCGCGCGGAGCATCCTGTTGGAATTTGCCCGCCACGTTGATCGCGGAATGCTGCCGAACCGCTTTCCTGACGCGAGCGAGACGCCTGAATACAACACAGTTGACGCTACGCTCTGGTTCTTCGAGGCCGTCCGCTCTCTTCTCGAATACACAGGTGATGAAGAGTTCGTTCAAGCCAAGTTATACGACGTGCTCGTTGAGATCATCGCGTGGCATGTGCGCGGCACGCGCTACAACATACACGTTGACACGGATGGGTTGCTCTATTCAGGCGAAGAGGGCGTGCAATTGACCTGGATGGACGCGAAAGTTGGCGATTGGGTTGTGACACCGCGCCAGGGCAAGCCGGTCGAGATACAGGCTCTCTGGTACAACGCGCTCTGTGTGATGGAGGCGTTAGCAGGCAAGTTTGCTGACGAGGCGAACCAAACCCTGTATGCAGACATGGCAGAACGCGCCCGTGCAAGTTTCAACGAATCATTCTGGAACGAAGATGCAGGCTGCCTCTACGATGTCGTCGCAGGCGACCATAGAGATGCTTCTCTTCGTCCCAACCAAATCTTCGCCGTCAGTCTCAGGCATTCGATGCTCTCTGAGGAGAGGGCCAGACGAGTTGTCGAGATTGTCGAGCGGGATTTGCTGACACCCTACGGCTTGAGGAGCCTTGCCCCTTCTGATTCGCAATATCGCGGGCGCTATGAAGGCGATTCACTGAGCCGTGACGGGGCATATCATCAGGGCACTGTCTGGGCGTGGCTGATGGGGCCTTTCATCGCCGCCTATAAAAAAACGCATCAAGGAGAGAGGGAAGCGCGCGAGCGAGCGAGCACGTGGCTTAAAGCTTTCCATTCTCACTTGAGCGAAGCGGGCTTAAGCCAAATCTCCGAAATCTTCGACGGCGATGCGCCCCATGCTCCCAAAGGCTGCGTCGCGCAAGCGTGGAGTGTGGCCGAACTGTTGCGCGCAGCGGTCGAAAATGTTGGCGCAAATACTGTGGGCTAGCTTATCGAAACCTGTTTAGCCTACCGCAGCTTGAATAGCGTATAATGTAGCCACATTAACGAAGGTTCCTATTTTCGTAGAACTTTATTGAGCGGGCTTTGAAAGTTTAAGAGTATTTTATGAGATTCCTCCACGTTGCGGACATACATCTGGGTTGTCGTCGCTACAATCTGGAAGAGCGCACGAAAGACTTTTTCCGCGCGTGGTACGACGTGATTGAGAACCACGCGATTCCGAACCGTGTTGATTTCCTGCTCATCGCAGGCGATTTTTTCGACCGTCGCAACATTGACCCGCAGGCTATGAACCACGCGATAGCCGGTCTTGAACGTTTGAAGGAGGCAGGGATTCCCGTCATCGCCATCGAAGGCAATCACGACCAGCGCGATGCGGTTTCAGACCATAGCTGGATGCGCTCGCTCTCCGAATGGGGATTCATCAAGCTGCTTGAGCCGACGCGCGATGAAGAAGGCCATCTCGCGCTCGTGCCCTGGAACGAGGAGGAGCGCACAGGCTCTTACGTGGACATTGGAGGGGCGCGCATCTTCGGCTCGCACTGGTACGGCGCGAGTGCGACCGCAGCGATTCCTATCTTAGCCGACGCGCTGCGCCGCGCCAGCGTAGAGGGACGCTTCAACATCCTGATGCTGCACACGGATGTCGAGGGGCAGACCAGCCGCCCGATTCCTGCTGTCCCCGTAGCGAAATTGAAGGAGCTAAAGCAACTCGTCGGCTACGTCGCGCTCGGCCACACGCACAAACGCTTCGATCTGGACGGCTGGGCTTTCAATCCAGGCTCGCTCGAACCCACCTCGATTGACGAGTACAAGGAAGAGCGCGGCGCGTTTCTCATCGAAGTTGATGACGAGCACAACATCACCTCGACGTACATTAACGACTATGTGCAGCGTCCCTTTCAACGTCTCTCATTCGACGTTTCAGGAGTTGAGGATGCAGAGGCAGTTCACGCCGGAGTAATGAGCATGATCGAGCGCGAAGCGCGCACGCATTCTCCAGACAGCGACAAGCCCGCGCCGATTATCGAAATCAGTTTGCGCGGCCATCTCGGTTTCAAAAACTCGCTTCTTCAGATCAACCGGCTGCGAGACGAGGCGCGCGAGAAGACAGGCGCGCTGCATGTGATGATTCGCAACCAGAGCGTGCCGGTCGAATACGCCATCGCCGCAGGTCTCGACGCTCAAGCGCCGCGACACGAACGCGAGCGCCGCATTATCGAAGACCTGATCGCGCGCGACAACCGCTACAAGACGCGCGCGCACGAAATGGCCGAACTCGTCATCGAAGCGAAGAGACAGGCTTTGAGCAACGAGACGCCCGACAAGATACTTGAGCTAATCTCTCAGAAACTCGATCAAAGCCAAGCCCTGGAGAAACTAGAAGCAGCGGAGCGCGAACCTGCGCCAACCGCCTCAGCCCTCGGCGCTATCGAGCGAAATGCCCTAACCGCAGTGATGAGTGATGAGTGATGAGTTAAAAGCTCATTCTTACTCATCACTCATCACTCATCACTGTTCTAAATGAGCGATGCTTCAGACAAGGTGCGCGGTGTGCGTGAGTTGCCGCTCTTTCCGTTGCCGCTCGTGCTTTTTCCGGGCGTGCCGCTCCCGCTACATATTTTTGAGCCTCGCTACCAGCAAATGTTGAGCGACATTCGCGTACACGATAGTCTGTTCGGCCTCTCTTATTTCGATGCGACCGAAGCGGACGCGGACTCTCCGGCAATCGGACACGTCGGGTGCGTCGCAGAGGTGACGGAGGTTCAACTCCTTCCTGAAGGGCGCTCCAACATTCTCACCATCGGCTTGATTCGCTACCGGCTGGAATCTTACGTTGAGCATCATGAGCCGTATCTGGTAGGCCGCGTTCATTTCTTTGAAGACGAAGAGGAAGACAACCATTTTCTCGAACAGCGCGCCGATGAAGTCTCACAACTCTTCATGCGAATTGCGCGCGCCGTGCGCATCATCAACGACGAGCGCGCAGCCTTGCCGGAGCTTCCTCCAACTGAGCCGGAGCGCCTCTCTTTCCTCGTCGCGGCAGCGATGGATTTGGACACGGAAGTTAAGCTTGAGCTGCTTGAGTTGACTTACACCTCCGAGAGATTGAAGCGCCTGCGCGACCTGCTCACACGCGCGGTTTCAAACTACGAGGAGCGCGCACGCATCCACGCCATCGCCAAAGGCAACGGGCACGGCGGCAAGAAAATAGACCTCGAATGACCGCACAGCCGGAACATCCAACTAAACAGAGCGACGATTTCATCAGCGTTCGCGTGCTCTTCTTCGGCGCGGCGCGCGACTCCGTTGGGCAGGCTGAGATTGAGTTGAGTTTGCTCGCGCCCGCAACGGCTGCGAGCGCCTTTGAAGAGATACTTTCGAGTTACCCTGAGCTACAGCGTCGCTTCGGGCGCTCGCTTCTGTTCGCGGTCAATCAAGAGTATGCGCGCGGCGAGAGCCTCGTTAGCGATGGCGACGAGCTTGCGCTTTTTCCGCCCGTCAGCGGCGGCGCTGAAGATGAAAAGGAAACTGAAGAGACGGGCCGAGATTTCTTTGAGCTAACGACCGGCCCGATTGATACGGGCGCAGTAGCGCGCCGTGTTGTCCCCAGAGAATGCGGCGCAACCGTCACCCTCGACGGCTACGTCCGCGAATTGACGCGCGGACGCCGGACGCTCTATCTGGTCTATGAAGCCTACGCTCCGATGGCCTTGAGCGAGATGCAACGCCTGGGACGTGAAGCGCACGCCTCATTCGAGATCGCGCACATCGGCATCGTCCATCGCACAGGTCGCCTTGAAATAGGCGAAACCAGCGTCGTCATCTCTGTCAGCGCGCCCCACCGCCGCGCCGCCTTCGAGGCATGCGAATGGGCTATACGCGAACTCAAGCGCACCGTTCCAATCTGGAAGAAAGAGTTTTACGAAGACGGCGAAGTGTGGGTCGAAGGCGAAGGCGCGCCGAAATAAGACAAAAGCTTTCCCGCCTGCAAATCCGCGATTCCCGGCCTGAAGTTCATTGATCTCCACCCTGGGACGGCGATTCTCCTTGAAGGGATTGGCAATCTCTACCCTGAGCTTGCCAATCTCTCTTGAGAGATGTGGATTCTCCGGCCTGGGATTAGACATCTCAGGCGTGGGGATCGAGTTCTCCCTGGTCGGATTCGACTTCTCTCGGATGAGATTTGACTTCTCCTGCGTGCGCTTCTAGTTCTCATGCATGGGAATTGACTTCTCCCGCGTGGGATTTGAGTTCTCCTTCGAGGGTTGAGGATACTCAAGGCTGGGATTGGCGTTCTCGGTGCGGGAATTGACATTTTCGGCGGGGGTAATGGCTTCTAGAGCAGTTCTCAATTGGAAGCGACTTGTTCAGAGTTCACGCTTTCAGCGTGTTGAGCGCAAACAGCCTCAAGGCTGAACTCTAAACTCGGTCGCACTCATTTGATTATCGCTATAGTTGCTTCGGTAAAGTTATTGAGTCCTTACCCTGCTACTTCTACGGTCTCCTCTTCTGCGGTGGCAGCTTCAACGAGCGAGGCGCTGGTGACCATGTCGCCGCCGTCGGTCTTAATCAGCCGGACGCCGGAAGCTGAGCGGCCAGTCTTGCGTATGCTTTCGGCTTCGATGCGGATGAGCTTGCCCTGTTGGGTGATAATCATGATTTCCGAATCATCGTCAACAGGGAAGACGGCGACCACTTTGCCTGTCTTCGGAGTCGCCTTCATGTTGATGACGCCCTTGCCTCCGCGCGACTGAAAGCGATAATCGGTGATCTTCGTCTGCTTGCCGAAGCCCTGCTCGGAGACTGAAAGCATGCGCTCGTTGTCTTCCGCAGAGACGGCGCAGAGCGAGACGACGAAATCGTCTTTGCGTAGATCAATGCCGCGCACGCCGCGTGTGGCGCGACCCATCGGCCTGACGCCCTTCTCGTCAAAGCGAATCGCCAGGCCGTTGTGTGTGGCGATGAAGATGCGCTTTGTGCCGTCGGTCAAAACCACGTCGAGCAACTCATCCTGGTCGTCAATGTTGATGGCGTTGATGCCGTTCGTGCGTATGTTCTGAAAGTCGGCGAGCGAGGTTTTCTTGATGACGCCCTTGCGCGTGACCATCACAACGTAACGACCCTCGGAAAATTCACGAACGGGCACGACTCCGGCGAGCTTGCGCGTCGTCGGAATATTGATCAGGTTGACGACCGCCTTGCCGCGCCCGGAGGCCGCCGCATCAGGCACTTCGTGAACCTTGAGCTTGAAGACCTGCCCGTTGTCCGTGAAGATCATCAGGTAGGCATGTGTGGAAGCGATGAAGAGATGCTGTACGAAGTCGCCGTTCTTGCCGGTCGAAGCGCCGAAGCGTCCCTTGCCGCCGCGACCCTGGCGTTGATAGGTCGTGATGGGTGTGCGCTTGATGTAGCCGCTGTTGGTGACGGTAATCGCCACGTCTTCGTCGGCAATCAAGTCTTCGATTGATAGCTCGACGCCTTCCTCGACTATCTCCGTGCGGCGCTTATCACCAAAGTCCTTCTTGACCTCTTCGAGTTCCTTGATGATGACGCGGCGCAGGGAACTCTCGTTTGAGAGAATCTCTTCAAGCTCTGCGATGAGCTTGATAATGCCTTCATACTCGTCAGTAATCTTCTTCCGTTCGAGTGCGGAGAGCCGCCTGAGTTGCAGGTCTAAAATTGCTTGCGCTTGAAGCTCGGAAAACTCAAGTCGCTTCATCGCTTTCTGCAACTTGCTTATATAGCCCGCGAGCGTCTGATCGTTCGGAACACCTTTCCACTGCTTGACCTCGCTCATCGCCTGTGTGTTGCCCATCAACCACTGCCGCGCTTCGTCAACCGAACTCGCGTTGCGAATCAGGGTGACGATGTAGTCGAGCGCGTCAATCGCTTTGGTCAGACCTTCGAGGATGTGCGCGCGAGCGCGAGCTTTACGCAGCTCATACTCCGTGCGACGGCGCACGACCTCGCGCCGGAAGTCAACGAAGGCTTCGAGCATCTGCTTGAGATTCAGGACGCGTGGCTGGCCGTTGACGATTGCCAGGTTGATAACGCCGAAAGACGACTGCATAGGCGTCAGCTTGTAGAGCTTGTTGAGAATGACCTGCGGCACGGAGTCGCGTTTGAGTTCGACGACGATACGCATGCCGTCGCGGTCGGATTCGTCGCGCAAATCCGAGATGCCGTCGAGCTTCTTCTCGTTAACGAGTTCGGCGATGCGCTCGATGAGCCGCGCCTTGTTCACCTGGAAGGGAATCTCCGTGATAACGATGGCGTCGCGCTCGCTGCCTCCACGACCGATGCGATCAATTCCGGCGCGCGCGCGCATCTGAATCACGCCGCGCCCGGTTGTATATGAGCGCTTGAGTTCCTCGCCGCCGTAGATGAAGCCGCCCGTAGGAAAATCCGGGCCGGTGACAATCTTCATCAGGTCTGTGACATCAGTGTTGGGTTTGCGTAGGAGCGTGATGGTCGCATCCACAACCTCCGTCAAATTGTGCGGCGGAATATTCGTCGCCATGCCGACAGCAATCCCGCCGGAGCCGTTGATTAAAAGATTCGGGATGCGCGTCGGCAAGACCGAAGGCTCAGACAAAGACTCGTCATAATTGGGAGTAAAATCAACCGTCTCTTTTTCGATGTCGGCGAGGATTTCCGAGGCGAGGCGCGACATACGAACTTCCGTATAACGCATCGCTGCCGCCGCGTCGCCGTCAACGCTTCCGAAGTTGCCCTGCCCGTCAACCAGCGGATAGCGCATCGAAAAATCTTGCGCCAGGCGAACGATGGTGTCATAAACCGCCGTGTCACCGTGCGGGTGATACTTACCGATCACGTCGCCGACGACGCGCGCACTCTTTTTATAGCTTTTGTTATATTGGTTGCCGAGTTCATTCATGGCCCAGAGCACGCGGCGATGCACGGGCTTCAACCCGTCGCGCACATCCGGCAGAGCGCGACCGATGATGACGGACATGGCGTAGTCCAGGTAGGAACGCCGCATCTCGTCTTCAATGTTGATGTAATTTCTTTCCGTCGTAGTTTCCATTAAATAGACCTTTCCGGTACAATCCGCGCGCTACAAGCGTCCGTTTCAGTCTCTCATTTCGTCCCGCAATTAGAGGCAATTCGGGCGGCTCAAAGAGAAGCAGAAGACGCCTGACGAACGTCGCTTAATTTAACTCGCATTTTAGAATTTTTCAGGTACTTGATTAACGCCCCCGGCATCGTTTTGAAGTACGAGATATTGTACCCGGAAAAGACCTTTTTAGCAAACGTCGAAACGAAGAAAAAACCAATAAAAATCAGGGGTTTATTGCGTTTTCAGGCGGGCATGGGTTGGCTCTCTCAGAGCACAATATTTGGGGTCTGTTGGGACGGGCATCGAGGGGATTCGACGCGCTGAAATGAGTACGAAATTCAAGGGCCAATCGAGGCGAATGCGTGAGCGTCTGGAACTAAGTCTTCCAGTGCGCGTGTACGGGCGCGAGAGCGAAGATTATGAATGGGTGGAGCACACAAGGCTGCTCGACGTGACGCCGTTCGGATTGCGCCTCACACTCTCCAGACCGACGGAGCCGGGCCGCCTCCTGCACCTGACGCTGCCGATGCCGCGCCAGCTTCGCTGCTTCGATCACGTGGAGGATCAGTATCGCGTCTGGGCTTTGGTGCGTAACATAAAAATGGTTGAGGCTGTGGGGGACAAGCCGCCGCGCTATGAGATTGGGGGCGCGTTTATCGGCAAGCGTCCGCCTGAAAGCTATGAGAGAGACCCGACGATGCTTTATGAAGTCGCGTCTTCTGTGACGGAAACAGGTTTATGGAGTATCGCTGAACGGGAGAATCCAGCGACCAGAAATACCACTCAGGATGAGCCGCGACCGGAAACGCGCCACAACATACCTATCGAAGTAATCATCGAGTTGCTGGACGAGAAGGGACAGGTTGCAGCCACCGAGACGACGGTAACGGAGAACATCAGCCGGCGCGGTGCAGCGGTCTTCACGACGCTTAATGTCACGCGCGGGCGTTTCGTGAAAGTGACGAGCGCGCAGTATAAAATTTCTGTGATCGCAGCAGTACGCGCACGCCGCGTTGGAGCGAATGGCATCCCGCGCCTTCACCTTGAGTTCGTGGATAAGCAATGGCCGCTTGAAGGAATTGGATAATAATAGGGGTTAGGGATTAGGGGCCGGAAGGGCCTTTTACTGATAACCCGGCCCCTGGCCCCTAATTTTTATGAGAAGTCGTATCATCATTCCGCGCGAGGTGCTTCTGGTGGAGATTGAACGTCGCTGCCCGGATGCAGAGTGCAACGCGAGGACGCGCATCGGGTTGACGAAGGAAGAGGCGCGCGCCTACTGTGGTTTTGAGTGTGAGCGTTGCGGGCGCAGTTGGGATGATGTGTTGACCGAACGCGATGTGCCCGAATGGTGGGAGGAGCTAACGATCACGGACTTGTATAGTGTTCGTGAGAACAAAAGCGCTGAACCGGATGAGCCGGGCGAAGTGGTGACGAGAATGAGTGAGAGCTTTCGGCGCACACCGGAAGGCGCACAGGATGAGACAGGAGAAGAGTCCGTTTGAGCGAGACAAGTCCGAGAGTTGACCCGCGCGGGCGGGCAAAAGAATCACAGCCGGAGCCGTTTGTGTTGCCGCAGTGGGTAATCAACGTCCTACGCTTCCTTTTGCGTGGCCCCTCGCGTCTGTTCTGGCGCGTCAGTTACAAAGGTCTGGAAAACATTCCGCACAGCGGCGGCGGCGTCATCATAGCTTCAAATCACCAGACCTATCTTGATCCAATCTGGATGTCGCTGCCGTTCAAGCGGGAGATGCGTTATCTTGCGATGAGCGAAAGCTTCGGCTGGCCCGTTATCGGGAAGATAATCATGATGCTGGGGGCGTGGCCGATACAACTGGAAAAGAGCGACCCGACGGCCATTCGCCGCTCGCTGCAATGGATGAGAAGCGGTGGCGCAGTGGTGATCTTTCCTGAAGGCGGAAGATGTTTGCCGGACGGTAAGCTGCTGAGATTCAAGCCCGGCGCTGTTCGGATGGCACTGGAAGCTAACATCCCGATCTTGCCCATCACGATTCGCGGCGGACACCGCGTCTGGCCGAAGGGCTATCGCCTCCCGCACATAGCTAAGGTCGAACTCATCTACCACCCGCTTCATTACGTGAAGATGCAGGAAGGCGAAGACGCACGCCAGTGCGCACGACGCGAGACAGACCGCCTCACCGAAACCATCGGCAGAGAATTGTAAGAGATGAGAGATGAGGGATGAAGAAAAGAAAGACCCCTGCTTAATTCATCATTCATCATTCCACGTTCAGCGTTTCAGGGCTGCTGTTGCCGCATCTGCTCGCGGCGCTTTTTCTCTTGTCCCAGGATCAGGCGCTGCTTGAGGAGCATCTGTCTTCTTTGCTCACGGGCAGCGCGTCTGGCCTCTTCACTCGCGCGCCTCTGCTCTTCAGCCATGCGTATAGCTTCTTCAAAGCCGGGGTCTCCGGGACGCATTCTTCTTAATGGAAATCTTCTGGGGTCAGCCATCGGGTTCGGGTTTGGCGGATCAGGCGGGAGATTGTCCACACGCGCGCCCTCATCTCTTGGAACAGGAATAGGAGGCGGGTTTTCCTTCGCGGGTTTGTTGGGTGGAGCGTTCGTGTGCCGTATTATCGGAGACGGACTGTTGGATGTTTCCATCCCGCCTTTCTTAATGACGATGACGGTTTCGCCAGGCTGTTGACCATTCTGATTGTCTGTGTTGCTTGTTTGAGGCACAGCCTGCGGGACTTGAACGCTCTCAACGGCTGGCGGCGTTGGAGACGTAGGGTTGCGCGTGAAGGTATAAACACCTGCGGCTAATGCGGCGACAACGGCTGCGCTCGCCGCGACGGCGATGATGCGCCTGCGCCCTGGACTCTTCGGCTTCGTCTGCTGATAGGACGCAACTTTCGTTACTACAGATTCAGCATCGCCAGCGTTTGTTGAAGAAGAGGCCACGCCGCCCTGTGAAGTCGCTGAACCCGCAAGCGTGGCCCCGTCCCGTTTGATTGCTCCCGTTTTATTCGCAGCAGCATCATTCGCTATCGCAGACGATGCGGCAGGGTAGATCAGTTGTGTCTCCTGTTCATAAACGTTGCCGGACGAAGACGGTTGAGCGTTTGTCTCTCTGGCAACGCCCAGGCCCTGGCGGGCTGCTTCGCGCAGGGCTTCGCGCATCGCTGTGGCCGTCTGCGGACGCTGGCTGGCATTGAGCGTCAGCGCGTTGTTAAGCACTTCGGCGACCGCTGACGAGACCTGCGCGTGAACTTCATTGGCCGGACGCATGGGATCGGGCTGCCCGTTGATTACGGCGGTTGCGCGCGTCACTGCGTCGGGCGGAATAACGCCCGTTATCAAGTGATAGAGAGTTGCGCCTAAGCTATAGAGGTCGCTGCGTGAGTCTGTGCCTGCGCCTTGAATCTGTTCGAGCGGCGCGTAGAAGCGCGAGTAGCCGAAGACGCTGCCGGTCGCCGTCATCTTCGATACCTGCACCGCAGGCGTTCCCTTCGCCAGACCAAAATCCAGGAGCACAATTGCGTTGCGCGGCGTCAGTTTCAAATTCTGCGGCTTGATGTCGCGGTGTATGACGACCGGTTCCTGCGTGTGCAGGTAGTCGAGCGCATCCAGCAATTGATCGGCCCAGTTTAAGACTTCGGAGGATGGAAACGCGCCGCCGCGCTCCTGTAGCTTCTCGGCCAGATCGTCTCCGGCGATGTACTCCATGACGAGAAACTGCCCTTCTTCCTCCATGAAGTGATCGCTGACGCGCGGCAGCGCCGGATGACGCAGGTGATTGAGCAGACGCGCCTCACGCTCGAATGCTTTACGCATGCTCTCTTCGGTGAAGAAGGTCTCTTTCAAAGCGACCGTGCTGCCGAAACGCTGATCCGTCGCAATGTAGACCGCACCCATGCCACCCTGTCCGATCTGCTTCAGAACGAGGTAGCGATTTTGTAGAAGAGTGTCGGGGGCAATCATCTAAGGTCTCCTCCAGAGCGACTGAAACATCCGTAGCAATCATGGCCGACTTCGCGGCGGGTCGGCGAGTGCCCAAGTATATCTCTATGATGCATGAGAGAGCCAACGGGAATAATCATACCCGGTGCTAGATGAGACGCCGAACGATATTTGTCAGTTGGATTAAAGTGGGTTCGATATAGGCGGCTCTGCCGCATACATCGAACTGGCGTTGGGTTATTTCCGAGAAAAGTGTTTCAGATGGCGAGCACACGCATCATCATCTCGTGTACGAGGCCGTTGCTGGCGAGAATCGGTGGCTGATAGATGTTGAAAGGGGAGCCATCATAATAAGAGACGCACCCGCCAGCCTCTTCAACCAGTAGGATTCCGGCGGCAACATCCCAGGGGCGCAAGCCCTCCTCCCAGAATCCGTCGAAACGCCCGCACGCAACGTAGGCCAGGTCGAGCGCAGCCGAACCGTCGCGGCGCACAGCTTGAGCACTCATGATGAAATTATGGAAGTGACGCGCGAAGTCGCCGTGATCGCGCACGTTGTAAGGAAAGCCTGTGCAGAGCATCGCGCGATTGAGGTCGTCAATTTCAGAGACACGTATGCGCCGCCCGTTCAAGGTCGCGCCCTCTCCACGCTCAGCCGCGAACGTCTCATCACGAGTCGGATCATGGATGACGCCGAGTTCAATCCGACCGTCGCGCTCAAGGGCGATGGAGACGCAGAAGCAAGGGTAGCCGTGCGCGTAATTGGTCGTGCCGTCGAGCGGGTCTACGATCCACTTCAATCCGCTCTGCCCCTCGTGGATAACGCCGGATGCGTCTGCTTCTTCGGCTAGAATGGCGTGGCGCGGGTAGTAAGACTGAATGCGCTCGATGATGAAGCGTTCGGCAGCGAGGTCTGCTTCCGTGACAAGATCAATCTCGCCCTTGTTGGAAATCTCTATGTTGCGCCCGAATCGCTCGGCGAGAATGCGCCCGGCATCTTGGGCAGTTTGAATGGCGAAGTTGAGCAAGACTATCCTCGTCAAAAAATTGTAGGGGCAGAGGCTCACTCCCTGCCCGTGTGATTTCAAATCAGTTCCGTCTAATTACAACCAGAGCGGGCAGGGAGTGAGCCTCTGCCCCTACATTCTCTGCCGCCATGAGGTTTATATTCATCTTCCGCGCGGCTATCTTCAAGACTTCCTGCACCTGGGCGTCCCAGTAAGCCCAATCATGCTTGCCCGGAAGCTGCCTGTATTCGTGCGGGATTTTCCGTTCGAGAAAGATTGTTGCCAGCTCACGATTGCTCGCAAGAAAACCGTCTTCCGTTCCGCAGTCGAGATAGAAAAAGGGCAGCGATGCGAGACGCTCGGCGGGAAGATTGCGAACGAGGTTGTGTAGATCGTTGGCCGCGCGCGTCGGACTATCAGCCGCTCCAAAGGTCTGCATAATCGAAGGGCGCAAAAAGTCCCAGGCATTCCCCGGATTATCGGCGGTGCGCTGGGCAGCGTCGAGCGCGCCGCTGATCGAAGCTGCGAAAATGAACCTGTCAGGATATTTCACGCCGAACTTCAGAGCACCATAACCTCCCATCGAGAGGCCAGCGATGGCTCGTCCCTCGCGTCCCTTCAAGGTGCGATAGCGACTCTCAACATCTGGAATCAACTCTTGCACGATGTATGTTTCGTACTTGTCAGCGGGGACGGTTGCGCTGTCTGTGTACCAGCCGTCGTTGCCTTCAGGCGTGACGATAATCATCCGGTATGCGGCGGCGTACTCTGAGAGCTTCGTTTTCGAGAGCCAGTTGGAATAATGACCGGCGAGGCCGTGCAGCAGGTAGAGCACAGGATAGCTGATGGTCTCTTTGCCCGGCTGCGAATACATCTGCGGCAGCACGACGCTGTACGGCAAGGTCTTCCCCACCAGCTTACTTTTGAACTGGATTGTCTCGACGCGAGTTCCGACCGTTTGACTGTAAACGGAAAGCGACAGCGTCAAGGCAAAGAACAGAAGGATGGCTCGTTTAGTCTTCATCTCAAGAAACTATTTCATCTCTATACCCGGCACAGTAATCACTACTGCGCGGGCGAGAGCCTTTGGGAGGCTATCCGCAAGACAACTTGCTCCTGCCCGTCCCAATACTTCCAATCATGGCCGCCCGGAGTCTCCCTGTACTCATGCGCGATTTTGCGCTCTGAAAAGAGATTAGCCAACTCTCGATTCACCTTCAACCAGGGGTCTTCCGTGCCGCAGTCCATGTAAAAGTATGGCAGGGCCGCGAGACGGTCAGCAGGCAGATTACCGGCAAGCTTGAACAAATCATTATCGGCGCGCGTCACTGTGCCGGCGTCGCCGAAGGTTTGCATGATCGAGCTATCATTGGTTCGGGCGGGAGCATCGAGCGCGCCGCTCATCGAAGCGACGAAAATGAAAACGTCAGGATGCTTTAACCCGAACTTCAGCGCACCATAGCCACCCATCGAGAGTCCGGCGATGGCGCGACCCTCGCGGCCTCTCATAGCGCGATAGCGACTCTCAACGTCAGGAATCAACTCCTGCAAAATATAGGTCTCGTACCTTTCGTCGGCGACAGTCGCGCTATCTGTATACCAACCATTGTTGCCTTCCGGCAAGACGATGATTAATTGATGTCGCGCGGCATACTCTGTCAGCTTCGTCTCCGTAATCCAGCCCTGCGGATGTCCATTCCAACCATGCAGCAGGTACAGCACGGGGTAATGCTTCTTCCGCGAAGTAATCAGCCGGTAGTTAGGCGGCAACACGACGCTGTACTCCAGAGTTTTACCGACCAGATGGCTCTCTAGTGGAACTGTCTCGACGTGGACTGAAGCTGAACTATAAAGATAAAACCCTAGAAGCAGGCCCAGCAAAACCAGCAACAAAATTAGCGGACGAAAGCGGCGCATCTTTAACCTTGCGTGCGACGGCATGATTCAAGTCAGTACCGCCTGCGGTAGCGGGCGGGTATTGTTGATGCATGAGACCCGCCCGCTACCGCAGGCGGTACTGACCTTCATCCAGCATCGGAATGTTGATACCTTTCTCGCGTGCTGTCTCTTCAGCTTCTTCGTAGCCCGCGTCAACGTGGCGCGCAACTCCCAGGCCGGGGTCGTTTGTCAGTACACGATTCAGACGCCGCGCCGCTTCATCCGTGCCGTCGGCAACTGAGACCTGTCCGGCGTGGAGCGAATAGCCGATGCCGACGCCTCCGCCGTGATGAAACGAGACCCAGCTTGCGCCGCTCGCCGTGTTGAGAAGCGCGTTTAAGATAGGCCAGTCGGCGATAGCGTCTGAGCCGTCTTTCATTCCTTCCGTCTCGCGGAAAGGCGATGCGACGCTTCCCGTATCAAGATGGTCGCGTCCGATGGCGATGGGAGCTTTCAACTCCCCGCGCTTGACCATCTCGTTAATCGCCTCGCCCATCTGGGCGCGCTCGCCGTATCCCAGCCAGCAGATGCGCGCGGGCAGTCCTTGAAACTGCACACGCTCGCGCGCCAGCCTGAGCCAGCGGTTCAAAGTTTTGTCTTCGGGAAAGAGTTCGAGCGCGAGGTCGTCAGTCTTGCGTATGTCTTCCGCATCGCCCGAAAGCGCCACCCAGCGGAACGGGCCTTTGCCTTCGCAGAAGAGCGGGCGTATGTATTCGGGAACGAAGCCCGGAATCTCGAAAGCGTCAGAGCATCCAGCATCGAGCGCCTGCTTGCGTATGTTGTTGCCGTAGTCGAAGGCGACCGCCCCCGCGCGTTTGAGTGCGAGCATCGCCTCGACGTGCCGCGCCATTGATTCCATGGAGCGCTCGATGTAGCCGTGCGAATCGTTGCGCCTCAACTCTTCAGCCTCTTCCAATTTCATTCCAGCCGGAACGTATCCGTTGAGCGGATCGTGCGCGCTCGTCTGGTCTGTGACAACATCAACCTTGACTCCGCGCCTGACAATCTCTGGCAAGACTTCCGCACAGTTGCCGACCAGTCCGACGGAAAGAGCGAGCTTCTCGTTGCGCGCGTCTTCGCAGATAGCAAGAGCTTCATCCAGGTTGAGCGCAAGACGGTCGCAGTAACCTGTTCGCACTCTACGCTCAATGCGAGCGCGATCAACGTCTATGCCTAGAAAGACTGCGCCGTTGAGAGTGGCTGCAAGCGGCTGCGCGCCGCCCATCCCGCCCATGCCGCCGGAGACGACCAGACGGCCTGCGAGGTTGCCGCCGAAATGACGGTCAGCCATCGCAGCAAACGTCTCGAACGTACCCTGCACGATGCCCTGCGTGCCGATGTAAATCCAACTGCCCGCCGTCATCTGCCCGTACATCATCAAACCCTTGCGCTCAAGCTCGTGGAAGTTTTCCCAAGTGGCCCACGCGCCGACGAGGTTCGAGTTGGCTATCAGCACTCGCGGCGCGTACTCGTGTGTGCGAAAGACCGCGACGGGTTTGCCGGACTGCACGAGCAACGTCTCGTCCGATTCAAGCGATAGCAACTCGCGCACAATCGCTTCATACGCGGCCCAGTTGCGCGCGGCCTTGCCCGCTCCGCCATAGACGACCAGATCGTCTGGCCGCTCGGCCACGTCCGGGTCAAGATTATTCATCAGGCAGCGCAACGCAGCCTCCTGATGCCAGCCCTTGCAATTTAGCTTCGCGCCGCGCGGCGCTCTGATAATCTTTCGTGAACTCATAAGAAATTAAGAAGCCCTGCCCCTACAAATATTCGCTGTTGAGTGTGTTCGATGCGTGCCCGCTCTCCAGTTTGTTCACTTCAATCTCGTTCGATCTCAAGTAGTCAAGAAAACTCTTCTGGACATCTTTGCCGTTAGTTAAGTTCTTAAGCTTAACCCGCCGCTCGCCGCTCTTCGTGACAAATCTGATGGCGGCATCGTCAACCGTGATGGACTGAATCTCGCTCCAGGAGAGTCTAAACTTTCTCACAGGTGAGGTGCGCGCCCTGATGCCTTCTTCGTCAAGTGTGATTCGTGTGGACTGAGTGATCTTGTGATGAAATATCCCGACCATGAAGGTCGTGGTCGCAGCCAGAAAATTAGCGAAAGCAAGAGGGTAATGTTTCGGGCCTGCATGAAGCTTTGAGATTCCCTCGACGACGAGCATGACGGCTGCGAAAATATCCATCCACTTGATAGAGCTGTGCTCGTGCTCCTTTGATTTCCTGATCTCGAAGAACATTGAGACAAGAACCACCGCGCCCGCGAGCAACTCAAGAGACGCAATAACAAATTCTTCCGATCCACCTCCACGAAGCTTATTGAAGCCTCCAATGAACAGCAGCAGAGCAGCGAACCCATGCTGCAACATCGAAAAACGCTGCGCTTTCTCGCGCCGCTTGGTTTTCAGGTGGATCGTCAGCTTTTCCAAAATTCCACTTCCAACTTGATTTGATCTCTATATCTCAAATTCTCCGCGCCGGATTGCTTCCGCGACCTTCTCGATGTCGGGCGCAAGCGAGCGATCACGAGTCAGACGAGGCACAGTCTCACGCACAACTTCATAAGCGCGGCGAACGCCTCGTCCGGGCTGAAGCGGCGCGCGATATTCCAGACCTTCGGCGGCTGTGATAAGTTCGATGGCAACCGCGTACTCTGCGTTTTCGACGATTGCGCGCAGCTTGGTCGCAGCCGTCATGCCCATCGAGACGTGATCTTCTTTGTTGCCGTCGGTCGGAATATTATCAATGCTCGCCGGATGCGCGAGCACTCTAGCCTCGTTGAGCAAGGCGGCGGCTGTGACCTGCGCCATCATGAAGCCGGAAGAGATGCCCGGCTGCGCCGTCAGAAACGGAGGCAAGCCTTCATTAACATCCGGGTTGACGAGACGATCAATGCGCCGCTCCGTGATGCTCATCAAATCGGTCAGGGCTATCGCGGCGTAATCAAAAGCGAGCGCGAGCGGCGCTCCGTGAAAGTTGCCGCCCGATAAGACTTCCGTTTCACTGGCGAAGACGAGCGGGTTGTCTGTCGCGCTGCCGGTTTCGATTTCGACTGTTTCGCGCGCATGTTTGAGTGCGCCGCGCACCGCGCCGTGAACCTGTGGCATACAGCGCAAAGAGTAAGCGTCCTGCACGCGCGGGTCATCTTCAACATGCGAGTCTCTGATTTCACTCTCGCGCAAAAGCTCGCGCAGGTGCGCCGCTACTTCCGTTTGCCCCGGATGAGGGCGCGCGGCGTGTATCCGCTCGTCGAAAGCGACAGGCGTGCCGCGCAAGGCTTCCAGAGTCATTGCGCCCGCAACGTCTGCCACACGCGCGATGATTTCCGCGCGATAAAGAGCTAGACCGCCGACAGCAGCCATCGCCTGCGTGCCGTTCAAAAGCGCGAGACCTTCTTTGGCTTCAAGCTCAACGGGTTCTACTCCAGCGCGCCGAAGGGCTTCAATGCTCGCCATCCTCTCGCCCTGATAGAACGATTCGCCTTCGCCGATAACACTGAGCGCCAGGTGCGCGAGCGGCGCAAGGTCGCCGCTTGCCCCGACAGAGCCTTTGGCAGGGATCAAAGGATGAACGCCGCGCTCAAGCATGGCGAGCAACGTTTCGATAATCAGGGGTCGCGCGCCGCTATAGCCCAACGCGAGAACGTTGGCGCGCAGGAGAAGCATCGCGCGCGTCTCCATTTCGGAAAGCGCAGGCCCTACGCCGCACGCATGGCTGCGTACCAGGTTAAGCTGCAACTGACGCAACGAGGGCGGCGCGACCCGAACATCGGCAAGCTTACCGAACCCCGTGTTGACACCGTAAACGACGCGACCCGAAGCCGTGATCTGCTCGACGACGCGGCGCGACTCAAGACAACGCTCACGCGCTGCTGCCGAGAGCGCAACACGCTCACCCCCGCGCGCCACATCGGCAATCTGTTCGAGTGAAAGTCTCTGGCCGGAAAGGGTAAGCATAAGAGTTTTCAGTTTTGAGTTTTGAGTTTTCAGTGGAACCCTTTTACTGAAAACTGAAAACTGAAAACTGACTACTATTTAATGACTGTTTCTTCCGTCACAGCTTTTTTGTCCGGCGTCTCAGAGATGTCTATTCTCTTGAACTCGCCGGAAATGGTGCTGCTGCTGGTTGCGCGGACGCGATGGCGCGCTTGCTTGGCGCGACGAGTGGCGGCGTTGCGTGTGCCGGAGGCGGCGCGCGCTAGTCCGGGAATACGCGTAAAGCTGCGGAGCGAAAATTCGTGGCTCGGCAACACCTCGCCCGTCGCTTCACGCAGCCGCACGGTGGCGATGGCAAAGATAAAGAGCGCCAGGTTGAAAATGACTCCCACTAAAAAGATCAATGAGCCAGGCACGCTTCCGACCGCCGCGCGCTCAAGAAACTGGTCAAACGAAATCGCCGGTTTCGGATGAAGATAAACTTTCAGATTCCAACTGACCGCCAGCAGCATGAAAATCCAGAGATAGTTGCGGCGCAAGCGACGCCCGACCGCCTCCCATTCGCTGATCGTAAAGTGCGGCGTCATCAAATCCGCAGCCAGGTGCGCGGCCCACTCTTTATTAACCGTGCCCTGCGGCCCTAAAAGCTGCGCGAAGTATCCTGTCTCAATCACACGGACACGGCTCGACCAGATTTCGTAGTAACGATAACGGCGCGCTTCCATGAAGAGAAAGAAAGCAACCAGCACGGAGTTGAGCGGGATGACGAAATGCGGGTTGGTTGTCGAGCCGAAAGTGAAAGAGAGCGTTGCGCCCGCAGTGATGACAGCCCAGTTGGTGGTCGTGTCCAGACGATTGCGCCAGGTGTTCGAGCGTTGGATTTCGCCGCGATAGAAGTGAACTATCGCGGTGTTGAATTCTGCGGGCGAAAGTTTGAGCGGCAGTGGGGCTTGCACTGGAGCGCTTTTTGTTTCAGGCGTTCTGTTAGGTGCTGGGGGTATGGGAGGACGTAAGCGGCCTGTGTTGCTGCTGCTGGTGCGCTCACTACCGGATAAAGAACCGCTAGTTCCTTTTGGCCGCAGGTCAGAACTCATCGTGTCGAGTTGATCTTCTCCTCAGGTGAAAACTGAAAGAGCCGAGTCGTTCGTTGGCTCGCAGGTTGATAATAGCACGCTCAGGCTCGTAGGCTGATGATTCCTGCGCGCATCCCCGCAAGAAAATAGACGGCGGCGTAGGACGCCCACTCGCCCCAACGCGCTTTAGCCAGGATACGAATCTCGCGCTCGCTCATCGCGCGGCCATCGTTGTAATACTTCGACACGAAACCGCGCAAGGCCAGATCACCGGCAGGGAAGATGTCTGTGCGCCCGAAGTGGAGCATCAAAGCCCACTCAGCCGTCCAACGCCCGATGCCGCGTAAACTCGTCAGGCGAGCGATCAGAGATTCGTTGTCTTCACGTTCCAACTCGTCTTCCACAAGCTCTCCTTCGCAAGCGCGCCTCGCCATCTCAATAATGCTGACAGCTTTCGAGCCGGAGAGTCCAAGCGCGCGCAGTTCATCCACACTCGCACACGCCAAAGCTTCGACTCGTGGAAACGCGAAAAAGGTTTCGCCTTCAACCTTCAACCTTTCTCCAAACTTTTCCACCAGCCGTTGCTTCAAGGTCATCGCCACGATTGTAGAGATTTGCTGCGAGAGGATGGAGATGACCAGGGCTTCAAAGACGGACGGCCAGCGCGCGATGTGCAGGCCGCGATGCACTGCTTCAAGCTTGCTCATGAGCGGATCGCCCGCAACCTGCGCGCGAAACTTTTTGAGATCATGGTCTGCGCTGAAAATCAGCCGCACAAGCGTCTCAGCCATTTTCGTCTCCGCGTGTGTCGCCTTGCTCTCGTGCTCAAGCGTGAGACTGAGCAGCGGGCGCGAGAGTGTGCCGCGCGATTCGACGCGAAGGAGATGAAGCCGCTTACCCAGATGGATTGCGCGGCGGTAACTTCCATTTGTGAAAGTGTCAACCGCTTCCCGTTCGGTAAAACGCAGGAAGCGCGCGGTGGCGGCGAAATCAAACGGAGCGCGAGGTTTTATATAGATTTCCATTCTTGTCTTCGAGTGTCGCCGATTGAGCAAGTGCGCGTCAAAGGTGGGAGTGAGGTGATAATATGGCGAAGACAAGAGCTAAGGCCGCCGCGCTTCCTGGGAAGCGGCTCACGGCGGCCTTCTGGCGCACAAACCCGCATCTTCTCCACCAAAGAGCGAGCGTGCGACCAAAGGGAGCGCGTCCCCCCTATAATAGTTACGCGCTCCCTATCAATCTCTGTCTATAGCTGAACCTTCGATCATAAAAGTAGTGTGAAGAAAGAGCGCACTTTGGTAAGATGGCGCGCGTTCCAGTCTTTGAAAATTAAAGCAACGGTCTATGCGTAGCTTAACCCTCAACCTCAAAACTGAGTGATGAGCATCGCCGTTGAGCATGAAAGGTTCATTCTCACGGCGAACAAGTTACGGAATAGCATTTTATGTCCTGTAGGACATAAAAGCAAGCTCAATCGTGCAACGGTTGACTCATCAGGAGGAAATTCCTGATGGGCAATCCGCGTCCGAAGCCCCTGCGTCTTGCCGAAAAACTCCTGGCAATTCGGACTGCTCTCGGTCTTTCCCAGACGGAGATGCTTAGTCGTCTCAGAGTTGAAGACCTGATTGCGTATCACAGCATCTCGAAATATGAGTTAGGACTGCGTGAGCCGCCGCTGATGATTCTCTTGCAATACGCTCGCGCGGCAGGTGTGAGTATGGAAACGCTTGCCGATGACGATCTGGACTTGCCCGACAAATTGCCTAGTAAGCCGAAACATGGGCGCTAATGAGTACCGCGTTGTTATCCCATCACCAGATTAAAGGGTTGCTTGCTATTTGGCGTAGGATGCTCGCGTGCTGGCGATTTAGTTGCTCTGTTGCTTTGGTAACATCCGACCGTGATACCGGCGGGGAGTTAAAATGGTAATCAGTCCTGCCTCGATAAACGCGACCGACTGACGCAGTTTCCGGTTGCACGCCAGTTAAATTGCCGGCACGCTCCACAAAACCAGCAACACAGATTTAGGACGTTATCATAAGAGACCGCTCGCTTGACAGGCATGTTGGCCGCCCATATATTTGGACTTTCCGTTGAGAGGCCGAGCATCGAGCATTGTTATGCCGGACGCCGTAGAGCAAGACGGGGATGCATACTGGATGCGCCAAGCTTTAGCGGCTGCATCCGAAGCTTGGACACGCGATGAAGTTCCAATCGGCGCGTGTGTGGTGACAGGCGACGGGACGCTGCTGGGAGTCGCGGGCAACCGGACGCGCTCCGATTGCGACCCGACAGCGCACGCTGAGATCGTTGCCTTGCGTGAGGCCGCACACGTCCTCGGCAACTACAGATTGACAGAAGCAATCGTTTACTCGACCATTGAGCCTTGCGCCATGTGCGCGGGCGCGCTCATCCAGGCCAGAGTCAAACGGCTTGTTTACGGAGCGCGAGACGAACGCTTTGGCGCAGTCGAATCGCAATTTCGCATCTGTGACACAGGCTCTTTGAACCACAGAGTAGAAATCACGTCAGGCGTGCTCGAAGCAGAATGCCGCAACATCATGCAGGAGTTCTTTCGAGCACGACGGACAAAATCAGTGATGAGTGATGAGTGATGAGTCAAAGGCTTTGGTCTTCTCACTCATCACTCATCACTCATCACTCATCACCTTTTTTTTGCGGAGAGGTCGCATAGTGGCTTAGTGCACCGGTCTCGAAAACCGGAGTGGGGGTAACTCCACCGTGGGTTCAAATCCCACCCTCTCCGCCACATTTTCAACAACTTACGGGCGTCCCCTAATGCCCGGATACTCCCCTCATTACCCCACATGGCGTAAAGATGGCGCACCCGCCAGAATCGCTCGTTTCCCCACTTCCAGGCTGTTGACCGCGTCGCGAAGTCTTTGAGGGACTCCGTGCGCGTAGCCACGTGTGACGCGTGTTCCGCGCGTTTCGCCCTCTGGGACGGAGTGACCGAGCAAATCCGCTATGTCATAGGCGTGGACATTCGCCGCCCTGAGCCTCGTGGCGAAGGTATGCCGGAGATCGTGGAAGTGGAAATCACCGATCCCGGCCTCTTTGACCGCCTTTTCAAAACATGCCATCAACTGGCGGCGCTTTCTTCCTGTCCGACTGGGGTCGAAGATGAGCTCGTCGTCGGGCGCGTCTTGTCGCAGTCGCCTGAGGATTTCCAGCGCCCGCTTTGTCAGCGGCACGACGCGGGGCCTGTCGTTCTTTGTCTTCTGGACTGAGATGAGTTGATTAGTCTCATCCACTTGCCCCCAAATCGCCTTTAGTAATTCCCCGAGCCGCATCCCCACCTCCAAGGCCAGTTCTGCGAGCGCAACCAGATGCTCGCCGTACGCCGCCAGGGCTTTCATCAACCGCTCCTCTTCGTCGTTGGCATACTGATTCAGGTAGCGCTCTCTGGGCTCTGGCTCTTTGAGACGTTTCACTCTCGACATGGGGTTGGCGTCTACGAAGCCATTCTCGTAGCCCATCGAGAGAACGCGTGAGAGCACCTGGAGATAACGGTTGACCGTGCTCGGGGCGAACGTGCGCTTGTACTTGCTGTCCGCCTTGCGCAGCTCACTCTTGAGCTTCTCTATGAGCATCGGCGTGATGTCTCTTAAGACCTTTTGCCCGAAAAATTCCTTGAGCCTGACTGCCCTCTGTTCGTCATCCTTGTAGCTCCGTTTGTTCTCGCGAGCCCAGGGCAGGAACACCTTATCTACGAAGTCTGAGAACCGCGCAGAGGCGGACGCCTTGTTGTACTTCCTGTCGAAGATGTCCTGCCGGATTCGCGTCTCCGCCTGTAGGGCGTCCTTCTTCTTCAGCGCCTCCGGTATGGCCTCTTTGACGTAATGACCGCGGATCAGAAACTCGACGACCCATGTGCCGCGCTTCCAATTCGGGTCTTTGGGTTCAATTCTTTTACCTTTGAAGCGTTTATAGACTGCCATTTTTCTTCTCCTGTGATGGCAGCCGTCAAAGCATGACGGAGCATAGCACAAGGGATAAAGGCGGAGAAGACTTAGCCCGTCACCTCCTCAACCGAGCGTGCAGCACGAGGGCGGATGCCGTGCTGAGTCAGCAGGCGCGAGAGTGTTGAGCGCGCCAGATGAATCTCTTGATCGCGCGCCAACATCTCAGACAGGTGCGAGATGTTGAAGTCGTGGTAGA
>JAVHWL010000015.1:0-115546 GCA_032159825.1 Acidobacteriota bacterium | reverse complement strand
CCGTTGTTGAAGGTCACGGTCTGCGAGACTGTCGTGTAGTCCTGTCCGGCAAGGGCTGTCCCGTTGCTGGTCGAGAACAAGACTGTTGCCGTGCCTGCGCTTCCGCCTGTCCGCGTGATCGTGATGGAAGCTGTGCCCGCTCCTTCTGCCACTGTGTAGGTTGCGTTATTGAAGGCGAGTGTTCCGCCTTCAAGCACGGTGATGTTGAGAGTGTCTGTATCAGACAGCGGGCTGCCCGATCCTGTGTTGCCCTGATCGTCTGTGACGATCTGCAAGGTTGCCGCTCCGCTGTAGCCTGCGGTCGGCGTGAAGCTCATGCCGTTCAGAGCATTGTTAATGTTCGTCAGCGTGCCCGTTATCAACACGCTGGCTGTGCCGTTGCCTGTGACGGTCAAGCCCGTTGTCCCGCTCAAGGTGAGAGTGCCGTTGGTCGCGGTGAGCGTCACCTTCACGGGGTTGGACCCGGCGTCTACGTCCGCGATGGAAATAAGATTTCCGTTAGCGGACGAGAAGACGAGCGCGAAGTTTTCGGCAGTGCTTTGTGCTGCGGGCACTGTGTTCACCGGCGCTTCGTTGACGTTCGTCACGTTGACGGTGAACTGCTTGTCGAGGAAGAGGCCGTCCTGGTCTCCGGTTGACCGCACCAGAACGCTGTAGCTGGACTTGGTCTCGAAGTCGAAGGAGGCTGCCGTCTTCAAGGTGTTACCCGTAATCGTGAACGAGGCATTGTCGTCGCTGCCTGTGCCGGAGACTAACGAGTAGGTAAAGGTCTGGTTGGCATCCGGGTCTGAAGAGGAGAAGTTGCCGACGTTTGTGCCGACGGCGCTATTCTCCGCGACAGTGTTAGCCGAGAGCGCGATGTTGCTCGGCGGGTCTGGAACGGCATTGAGCGTAATGGAAACCGTCCCCGCAGTGACTGAATTCAACGAGCCGTCGTTGACCCTGAAGGTGAAACTATCAGGCCCGTTGTAGTTGGCAGTCGGTGTGTAAAGTATGGTGGCCGAGCATGTGCCAGCCGCGCAAGTCGGCGCGCTGAAGCTTCCAAGCGAGCCGTGTGATGGCCCGGCGACAGTGCTGAACGAGAGGGGATCGCCCTCTGCGTCTGTGCCGAACACAGTGATCGTAGTCGCCGTGTCCTCGTCAATTATTGCCGACGCATTGTTAGCAACCGGCGCATCGTTGACAGGGTTGACCGTGATTGGAACGTCCGCCTCTTCCGAGTCGAGTCCGCTGGCGCTGACCTTGAACTTGAAGTCGTCAGGCCCATTGTAGTTGGCGGTCGGCGTATAGCTCACGGTAGCCGTACAGTTGTTGGGCGCAGTGCCTGTGCAGGTCGTTCCCGCCGGAGTCAAGGTCGAGCCGTGCGTGGGCTGCTGTGTGATGACGAAGGTGAGCGGGCTGTTCTGCGAGTAAGTGCCCTTCAAGGTAATCGTCACCTGCGTGTCTTCATTGGTCGAGGGCGCAGGGCTTGGCGGAATCGCCACGGGAACACAGCCGCCGCCCGTCTGTGTCTCTAATGCGCCGATGTCGGTTCCGTCGCCTCCCGTGGCGTTCGGATAGAAAGCGTCGGAGAGGTCGAACTTGCGTGAGAGGCCGCGCTGATCCTGTGTCAGCGTGGCGAGGGGCGAGGGCGGCACGCTGCTGCCTTTATCAATGGCCTTGCTGACGCATTGCAGGGCGTGCGTCTGTGTCGGACCACCGTTGTCTGCGAGCGGGAACAACGCCGGGTCCTGGCCCGTAATGTTCGTGCCCACGTTCTGCGTCTGGTTGATGGTCACGCCGGTGGCATTCTCGATCAGGTTGAAGCCTTCGGAGTTGAAGGTTGCGCCGTTGGGGCCAACATCCGGGTTGGAACTGGTGCCAACGTTGTCGCCGATGATCGTGCTCTTGAGCGTCACGGTCCCGGCTGATCTATAAACGCCGCCTCCTTGATTGGCTGTGTTACTGGCGACGGTGCTGTTGGTCAGCGTAGTCGTGTTAACAGAAATAATACCGCCCCCATTACCACTGGTATCATTACCGCTAATGGTGCTGTTGACGACTGTCAGTTGCCCCGCGTTATAGATACCACCGCCGCCACCAAGAGAGGCACCGGGAGCGTGGTTGCCGCTGATGGTGCTGCGGATGACATTCACCGTCGCCCCGCTGAGAATGTAGATGCCGCCTCCACCCTCCGTCGCAGTCGAGGTGCTGCCGGTGATGGCAACGTTTGTCAACGTCAGCGTGCCCAGGCTGGCTCCGTTCAGGCCGACCAGTATCCCGCCCCCAGCGCTGCCGTTGCCGTTGATTATGGTCAGGCCGGAGATGTTGACCGTCGAGTTGTTACCGATGCGGAAGATAGTAAACGCCGTGGCGACGTTGCGCTTCACCGACAGCACGTTCGCGCCGGGGCCTGTGATGGTCGCGTCGCCTGTTATGTCGGGCAGCGCGCTTCCGAGATTAATGACATACGGGCCAGGCGCTGCGAACACCGTCGAGTCGAAGGTGATCGTCTCCGCGTTGCCGTCTGCGTTGGCGAGAGTAATGGCCTCTCTGAGCGTGCAGTCCTTGTTGCCTATGCCCGTTCCGAGCGGATCACATGCGCCATCATCCGTGTCTGCTATCGTGTTGACCTGGAACGTGGAGAAATCGTCCTTGACGTAATTCACGGTGGCACTGCCGGAGGCAGTGTTGGGATTACCCGCAGCATCGAATGCCGCGCCAGCCGGGATCGTGACTATGACGGTTCCGCTGGCATTCATGCCTTCGACAGCTATGTTGTAAGTCGAGCCTGAGCCGCTCACGTTGGCTACCGTCGGATTCGCCGTTCCTGAGAGGTTCACGCTGGAGTTTGTGAAGTTCAAGACCGGCTCGCTGAAGACAACGGTAAAGTTGATGATCGTGCTGTTTGTCGGGCCGGTTGCCGGGTCTGCTTGACCTGCGGCCTTAGTCAGAGATGTAACGGTCGGAACTGTCTTATCAATATCGTAGAACTCATCACCCGTGTGGCTTCCGTCACCGCTGGCAGACCCGAAGATGCCAACTCCGCCGAGTTTGTCGTTTGCCAAATCCTGGATTGAGTCGTCGTCCCTGAGATCAAGCCTGAGCGTGTAGGGGCCAGGGCCGGTCGTGCCGGTTCCGGTCGAAACCGTCACGGTGTAAGTCGAGCCTGAGCCAATCACGGGACCTATGGCCGGACTGCCGGTCAGACCTGCCGTTGTCACAAAGAAGTCCGTAGCATCAACGCCCGTCACGGACTTGTTGAAGGTGACAGTGAAATCAACGTTCGCCGCGCCCGTGGGATTTGGGCTGAAGCGAACTATTGAGGTGACTATAGGAGCCGACCTGTTAATGATGTATACCTGGCCGGTTGTGAAGCCAGCGGCTAACGGCAGGTTCACGACATCCTTAATCGAGTTGTCATTAACCACATCAAGACGCAACGTGCCGTCGCCCGAACCCGTATTCACCGTCACGGTGTAAGTCGAGCCTGAGCCGCTCACGCCGGTAACAGACGGAGTAGTGATTCCGCCGGTGGTCGTCAATGCGAAGTCCCCTGTATCAACGCTCGTCACCGGCTCGCTGAAGGTGACGGAGAAATCCACGCTTGCAGCATTGGTCGTCGCCGAAGCCGGGTTGAGGCGAACTACGGACGCGACCGTTGGCGCGGTCGTGTCAATCGTCACGTTGAGCGCAGCCGCGCTCGCGCTGGAGTTTCCGGCCAGATCAGTGTGCCGGGTGGCGTAAGCATACGTGCCGTCTGAAAGCGTATCGGGATCGGTAAGCGTGACTGGTGAACTCGCGCCGGAAGTGGATGTGCCAACCGGAGTACCGTTACGCAGGAGTGTAACGGTTGAACCGGCTTCCGCCGTAAACGAGAGATCGAAGGATCGAGACCCGGCAGCGCCGGTGATGTTGTCTGTGTCGCTCGCTCCAGTGTCGCTGCCCGCTTGTAAGTCAGGCGTCGCAGGCGGCGGGGCAGGCGCGGCGGTATCCAGTGTTACGTTGAGCGGCAACGAAGAAGCGGCGTTTCCGGCCACATCTGTCTGCTTGGTCGTGTAAGCAAATGTGCCGTCGCCGGGTGTTGTGTCTATTAAGGTCACTGTTGCGCCGTTGCCGGTTGTGGACGCGACGAAGGTTGCATCGCGGTAGAGTTCAACCAAGGCTCCGTTTTCCGTGCTCGCAATGTCGAAAGATCGAGACACGGAGTTGGTGACGTTATCTGTATTGCTTGCGCCCGAATCGCTGGCCGCTTGTAAGTCAGGCGTCGTCGGCGTGGTGGCGGTTGTATCTATCGTCACGTTGAGCGCTGCTGAAGAGACGAAGTTTCCGGCCACATCCGTATGCCTGGCCGTATAAGCGTATGTGCCATCTCCCGGTGTAGTCGTGTCGGTTAATACCACTGTTGCGCCGTTGCCGGTTATGGAGGCAACGAGGTTTCCATCGCGGTAGAGTTCAACCAAAGTTCCGTTTAGCGTGCCCGCGATGTCGAAGGAGCGAGACGCAGCGTTAGTGATGTTGTCTGTATTTACGCCCGAATCGCTGCCCGCTTGTAAATCGGGCGTCGCAGGCGCGGAGGCAGGGGGAATTGTATCTATCGTCACGTTGAGCGAAGACAGGGAAGAGGTAGATGTTCCGGTTGGGTTGGTCTGCCGGGAGCTGTAGGCATACGTGCCATCGCCGGGTGAGCCAGTGTCTGTCAACGTCACGGACGCGCCAGCGGCAGTCGTCGAAGCGACTGGCGTTCCGTTGCGCAAGAGTTCGACTAAATTGCCGGACGTGACGCCCGCGATGTCGAAGGAGCGAGACGCAGCATTAGTAATGTCGTCTGTGTTGCTTGTGCCCGTATCGCTGGTCGGTTGTAAGTCAGGCGTCCCTGGCGCAGCCGGGGCAGTCGTATCTATCGTGACGCTGAGAGCGGCAGAGGGGTCGCTTGTCGGGGCACCGCCAACTGTTTGGCGAGCGGAGTAAGAGTACACGCACACGCCTGCGCAGGAGATGGTGTTGTCCGTCAGCGAGATGGTTGTTCCCGAAGCAATGCCGGTGGTGGCCGGAGTTGTCGGGTTGCCGTCGCGCAGCAATTCGACTACCGCACCGGGCGTGACGCCCGCGATGTCGAAAGTCGGGGTGGTGTCGTTGGTGACATCATCCGTGTTGCTTGCGCCCGTATCGCTCGCTGCCTGTAGGTCCGGTTTGCCGGGCGCGGCAGGCTTATTCTGCTGCTCGTATGCGCCGATGTCAGCGTCGTCGTCTGGCGAAACCGGCGGCGGCGCGGCGGAGTCAACCGGGCGGGAGAATCCGCGCTGGTCTGTCGTCAAGCCGAAGCTGTTACCCTTTTCAAGCGCAGGGCTGCCTGTTTGCAGAGCGTGTGTCTTGGTGGGGCCTCCGTTATTGGCAAGCGGATCAAGTAGCGCGTTGAGCGGGATGGCAGATGTGCCCACCTGATTATGTGTGCCTGTGAACACGCAGAGGTCGCACACGCCTACCAGGTTATAGTCGCTTACTGGATTAACCGTGCCGGAGATGTCCGGGACGGCGGTGTTGCAGGCAGTGTTGCCGGCGACGATGGTGTTCTTGAGTGTGGGCGTCCCACCGCTGGCATAAATGGCACCCTCGCCGTTGACGCTGCCAGCAGCAGGACAAGCGCCTGTGCCCGTGTCGCCATTGGAGTTGTTACCTGTGATGGTGACGCTCGTCAGGTTCAGCGTTCCGCCGGTGCCGTTGTAGAGGCCGCCGCCGTTGGTGGCCGTGTTACCAGAAACGGTCGTGTTAATGACGTTGAGTGTAGAGCCTGCGCCTGAAACACCCAGGCCGCCGCCGCTGCCGTTAACAACCGTGTTGCCGGTAAAGAGCATGCCGGTGATGGTCGTTGTCCCGCCCGTTACGAAGAGGCCGCCGCCGCTGTTGCCGGTGGCAGGCGTGCCGCCTGAGACGGTCAGGTTGGAGATTGAGACCGTACCCGCTGTGATGCTGAAGACGCGGAAGCCAGTCGCAGCCGCGCTGTCCCTCGCCACCGTTATTGACGCCGCATTCGGTCCTGTAATCGTCAGGCTCTGAGCTATGACGAGTTCGCCGCTTGTCAGCTTGATGGTAAAGACGCCCGTCACGTTGTTGTAGTTCGGGTCGGAGGTCGGAATATTGAAAGTGATCGTGCCGTTTGTGCATACGCCTGCAATCGCCTGGCGCAAGCTGCCCGCGCCGGTGTCAGCAGTGTTAGTCACAACTTGCGTCGAGGTGCATGAAGAAACCACCTGATCTACTGTGTTCGACGTGCTACCACTGTAGGTGGAATCGCCATTGTATTGAGCGGAGATGTGGTGCGGCGAGCCAGTCGTGTCAGGATAAGTGAACTGACATGTGGCCGTGCCGCCACTGAGCGTTTGAACGCTGGTGCTGCCGTTCTCGCAAATGACCGGGCCACTAACGCTATCCGTGAAAGTGACTGTGCCTGTGGCTGCGGTCGGAGAAACAGTCGCGGTAAACGTCACAGTCTCGGTCGGAGCAGACTGCGGCTTCGATGAGGCGAGCGTAGTCGTCGTGCTGTTCTTGCTGACCACCTGCGAAACAGGCGCAGACGTGCTCGTATTGAAGGTCGCATCTGCGTTGTACTTGGCCGTGATGCTGTGTGTCGCCTCGCTCAGGGTCGTGGTCTGGCAAGTCCACTGGCCGGAGACGCGCGCCACGCCACTGCATATAGGAGTTGCGCCGTCAAGGAAGTCCACAGTGCCTGTGGGCGGGCCAACTATAGTCGCAGAAGAGACTGATGCGACGAACTTCACTTGCTGGCCGGGGGTAGACGGGTTCGGCGTAGCAGATGTGATCGTAGTCGTCGTATCCGACTTATTGACTGTTTGCATGAACGGCGAAGCAGTGTTGTCGCTCGAATTGAAATTGGTGTCGCCGGGGTAAAAGGCAGTGATGCTGTGCGGCGAACCAGCCGCGTCAAGCGAAGAGGTTTGACAGGTTGCCACGCCGCTGCTGAGCGCCTGGCTGACGTTCGAGCAGGTTATCGTTGTTCCATTGTCCTTGAAGGTAACGGTTCCCGTCGGCGGCCCTGCAAACCCGCCCGCCGAAGTAACTGTCGCAGTGAACGTCACATTCTGAGTGACGAGAGATGGATTCGGCGAAGATGTAACCGCAGTCGTTGTGTTTGACTTGCTGACCGTCTGCGAGATAGCGCCGCTGGTGCTTGGGTCGTAGCTGCCATCGCCGCTGTATTCAGCGGTGATGGTTGGATGTGCGCCGTTACTGAGCGAAGAAGTCGTGCATTGAGCCTGGCTCGATGTGACGGACACAGCAGCGCACCCTGAGATGGCAGTTCCGCCGTCCTTGAAGGCAACTGTTCCCGCAGGACTCCCCGACGCAGGGGCGGGCGAGTTTGAGCCTGTGAAGGCGATTGTGGCTGTGAAAGTCACAGACTGATTGAGGTTCGACGAGCCTGGCGAAGATGATGCAAGCGAGGTCGTCGTATTGAACAGATCAACATTCGTGGTGATCGTGTTGGTGTCGAGCGGGTTGGTCGGGAAGCCGCCCGTGAGCGTGCCGTGATTCGAGACCTGCGGCGTAGCGGGCGGAACTCCTGATAGTCCCGGCGGATTGTTGAGCGTCACCTTAAAGGTGATCGTGACGGTCTTGCCATTGGGCAGTAAGAAACCTGAGCCTGTTCCGTTGACGGGGAAGGCAACTCCCGGCGGAGGCGTGGGCGGCGCAAGTATCGGTTGAACAGTCGCGGCGTGATTAATCTGTTTCGCACGCCGACTGCTGCCGTGACTGAGCATGCTGTCTCTATTAGACGCTGTTGTCACAACCTTGCTGCCTGCGCGCATGTCGGCAACCGGCTGGTAAGAGGCTTTTGCGATGCGCGCGCCGTACTGCGACGAGTCGTTGCCGCTGACGAACAGCGCATCCGCTCTCTCAGCTTTACGTGTTCCGTCATTGTCGGACGCGATGTCGCTCCACACGCGGCCAGAGGCTGTGGCTTTGATGGCCGTCTGCTTATTGGAGTCAGACTTCGAGTCAACGCCAGCCGTGCTTGCCGTGTCGCTCGCTTGAACGAACAAGGCTTTGTTGTTGACGATGTTTTCTGCCGCCGCGATGAGTTGCGCTGGCTGTGTGTTGTCAGCCGTCAACTGGGTCGGGGCGCTTTGCGTCAGGTTATTCATCTCCTCAGAGATTGAAGAGAAGTCGGTCTTGATATTTAAGAAGGCGGCGAGTGAATCAGCATCACTGTTCTGGAAGAGATTATCTAGCTGGGCAAGATCGTCCAGACGGTTTGTCTGCGGCTGGTTCATCGTGAGTGCTGCGGGTGGTTGAGCGCATGCTGCTCCACCAACGAAACCGCCAGCACCGGCGGTGAATCCTACAGTGTTAGCGGCGCTGCCGGTTTCCGGGCCGGTGTTTTGGCCCTGCTCGAAAGTTACCACCGCCGCGTTACTATTGTTCGCGCCGCCGTAGCCGGGCAGCCGCACGGTAGTGGCCTGACGTTGCCGCAGGCGGAAGTCTTCTTCACCGACGGCGCTGTTGACGCCGCTGCCTGCAAGCGTGTTGTTCTTGAGGTCAAGGCAGACCTGCGTGGCGTTGACGGGATTTGTTCCGGCGTTGAGATGGACGCCGTTGGGGACACCGCTGCCTGCGCTGGTAGCCGAAGTCTCCGCGATGATGTTGTTCGTGATGGTGATGTCTAACTTACCGCTGTCAAAACCTGTGCCGCCCGTCTGCATTTCGATGCCTGCGTTTCCAAAGCGGCGGAGTTGATTGTTATTGACAACGGCGTTATGTATGGCGTTGCCGTGATTCTCTACGCGGATGGCGGATGATTGGGTGGTGCCGGAGAAGGCCACGCCTGAAACGCCGATAATATTGTTGTCAACGTGTCCGAAAAATCCTTGGGTACTGCTGGTAACGTTGGTGGCTCCCTGCGAGATCAGAATCGCGCCGCCCTGGTGCGTTCCCTGCATCGTGTTAGAGGACACGTTGTAGTTGACGTTGCCGTCAAAATTGGCGCTGGTGATGGCGATGCCGCCTCCCACGTCTGTCCCGCGCTCGCCTGTGGCATTATTGCCCGTAATGATTATGTTTATAGTTTCATTATTACTATTGGCCCCGCCGCTGGAGCCGATATGAATATGATCCGCATGGTTATTGAAGAAAGTGTTTCCGGTGATATGAGTCGTGGCGACGACTGCGCCCGCTATTGAATCCTCGAAATCCATCAGGATGCCGTGATTACTATTGCTCGCATCCTGGTTATCATGAATTTTGTTGTTCGAGATGACGAAGTTGGTCAGCGTCCCCGCATTGTTATCGAGGCGAATGTTGTCCTCATAGCCTCCGCTGATGTCGCAGTTGTCAATCGTATCGGTGCCGGTCGCTTCAAGAAAACGAACAGAGCCTTCGTCCTGTGCGCCGTTATCGCCGTTGGTTCCGCTGCCGCCATTATTAACTTTGCAATACTGCAAAGTGATGCCGCTGACGTTCTCGGCTTCGATGGCGAAGTTGGAAGCTTTGCTGATGGTCATGCGTCGCAAGGAAACGTTTGAGGCATTCTTCAGAAAGATGCCGATGCCGACGCCGTTGCTCGCGCCGTTGTTCGCCGTCGAGCCGTCTGCGCCCGTTGAGTTCTGAATAGTTCCGCCTGTACCGTTGCCGCCTTGCGTCGTGTTCGTGCCGTCGCCCGTGACAACGAAAGGGTTAGAGCCTGTACCATTCAGGACGATCCCGTTCGTAGCTCCATTGGACGAGATGCTCTTAAAGGTCATGCCGCTTGCGCCGATGGTCGTGCTAACAACGCTGATAGCAATGCCGGACCCAGAGGAAAGTATGTTGGGTGAGTTTGTTGAGTCGCTGGTGGCGTAGTTCACCGTCTGGGCGTTGTTGAAGTCAACCGCATTTCCGGCAGCCGAGGTAACGTTAACGTCGCTGATCGCCAGTACGCTGCCAGCCCCGAGTGTGGACGCACTAAGCCCCTTGGTATTCGCAGCCGCCGCACTGACATCTATGTTCAGGCCGCGCACCACCGAGTTGTCCTTCATTATCACGTTGCCACGGATGATCGGCCTGTTGGCTGTGCTAGTCGCGGCAGTGCTAACGGAAGGCCGGGCGATGGTGTTCGAGGGTGGCGAGATTCCCATCACCGTGTCGAAGTCTGTCCCTACGACACCCTGTCCGATCAGCCACTGTGCCAATGTCTGAGTTGCCGCGCCGTACAGTGTGACGCCCGCGTTGAGCGCAGTTGTCCCCGAATAGACGAAGACTCGCTGGTTCGTGCCCTGGTTCCCCAGGTGACTTAAATCTGCTGCCGTGACGAGGGTATTGAACGGATTAGATAGACGGCCATCCCCGTTAGCGCCAAGAGCAGGATTGACGAACCAGATCACTGGCCCCTGGACGGCGATGGAAACTGTGACAGGATCGCTGTCGGCAGTCCCAGGACAGCCGTTGTCAGTCACAACGTAAGTGAAGGTTACAGGGCCACCGGTGAAGCCCGGCGGCGGATCAAAATCAAATGTTCCGTTATTCAAATCCACATTTGTGATTGTGCCACCGGCTGGAGTGGTCGCGCTGATGCTGCCGCTCTTTATCTTGAAGGGCGTCGGCACGCAGCCGTTCACTCCGGCATCTGCGTCGGTGATGCTGGCGAGAAGGCCGCCGAGACCTGTCCTCTTCATGTTGGCCTGCACAACGATGCCGGTGGGCGCAGTTACTACCGGCTTATCGTTCACCGCGTTGACGGTGATGGTAAAAGTCTGGTCGGCGGAGTTGTCCACGTTGGGGGCCGTTCCGCCACCATTGTCGTGCAAGTGGTACGTGATAACCGCCGTGCCGTTCTGGTTCGACGCCGAAGTGTAAGTGAGCGAAGCGGTCGTCGGGAAAGGGCCTCCGGGCGCGGCGACGTTGAGAGATGGGCCGGACAAGAAAAGAGATGGATTCGTGTTGTTGGTGATGACGAAACTGACAGTCTGGCTCGACTCATTTGCTGGCCCAGGGCTGACGTTGGTGATATAGCTCGCCACTGTCTGCGCGCCGGAGTCCTCGTTCACCGCAGGCGGATTGCTTGCCGGTACAGTAAAGGTGGGCGCATCGTTGACGGCATTGATATTGATCGAGACCGTGCCGTTCTGATTTGAATCCGCTGCTCCGTCGTTGACCTTGAAGGTAAAACTGTCCGTCCCGTTATAGTTCGCCGTCGGCGTGTAGCTCACGGTGGCCGTGCAGACGCCGTTCGCCGCGCAGGTCGTTCCCGTCGGAGTCAGAGTCGTCGTAGCGTGCGAGGGTTGCGAGACGATGCTGAACGTGACGTTGCTTCCGTCCGGGTCCTGCCCTTTCAGGATTATGGGTATGGGCGAGGGCGGGTCTTCATCAAAGGCCGGGACCGGCAGGTCAAAGGCGACGGGCGTGCTTTGGATGGAACCCGGCACGAGCGTCGTGTGCGGGTCTATTGTGTCTCCGAAGGAGAGATTGGTCGCATCCGACCCGCTCTGGTTATCGAGTGTGACGCTGTACTTGAGTTGTTCAGTGGTTGCCGGATTACCGTTAGTCGGATCGAGCTTGGTATCGCCGTCGTCATTGATGAGCGTTGCGGTCATGATGGCCGTGACTGCCCCTGCCGGGACGAACAACGCATTGGGTGGCGCGCCGAACGAAGCATCTGCAGTTGCCCCTTTGAACGAGACTTCGGGAGCTAGCGGCGTAGCGGTTTTGTTGACGAATAAGCGGTTCTCTAGCGCCTCATTTGATGAAGCGTTGCTTGAACTCTTCGCGTCCTTTGTAGTGTTAAGAGGAACTGCTGCTGCCGCTGCCATCGCCGGTGCGAAAGGCATGGTCAAGATTGCGAAAGAGAGAATGCTGACAAGTAGGACTCTCAAAAAGCCCGGCGAAGGGCTGGGGGATAAACGATTCATGAACTCTCCTTAACAAAACTTGCCATCAGCCGCCGCGAGGGGCGGCGCTTTTGGGGAATCAGATTGGTTTCCTAAAATTGATGGTACGGCATTCGGTGAATCAGGCTAAATGATACGTCAGGGAATCGCTAACGAAAACATGCAGAAGTCATATCAGGAATAGGCATGAGGCCAACTGTTCAACCCTGGATCATTCAACTGAAAAGTTAGTTCTTTCTCTCAATTCTTTTCAAAGGGGTAAATGGAAGAGAGAGCACCTGACTGAAGGTCTCCCGAAGGAGTAGGAAAAATAACATAAAATGCAGGGTGACAACAAGTCTTAAAGGCGTTTTTTACGCTCTACTCATTTTCGGTGGAGTTACGGAAAGCAGGACGTTAAAGCGTTGAAAAGCGATAATAGCCGCGTCAACAGAGCTACAGTTGCCTTCAAAGTTGTGGCCGCTGCCTCCCCGCCGGGGCGTTTGAGTCAACATCGTCACGGTTATCCCCAACATTATTAAAGTGAGTTTGACAGGAGAGTCGGCGGCGTGATGGGCTGCGGAATCCGGTCGAAGGTGGGCGACTCCATCGCGCCAGACCTCGATTAATTGCAGTTTACGGGAATAGATACACGCACGCTTTACGTTGCGGAGTATAGCGGCACGGACCCGAGGGCAAGGTCGCGCATGACATGTTGCGCTTGCTCAACACCAAAGCCGAGCAGGGGACATGAAGCCAGACCGAGAGCGCCACCAGACAGAGGGTAAACAAACAGATTGCGGAATGCGGAATGCGGAATTTCGGATTTAAGAAGCGTTCGCTTTATCAATCCGATTCCGCATTCCGCAACCGGCTTAAGTTCGCGGCGGGAAGACGCCTTGCATAGCGATGCAGAAGCTCAATGTCAGGTACGGCATCATGTTGTTGTGCGGCTGGCTGCCGCCTTGCGGAGCAAATGTCTGAAAGGCCATCGGCTTCAGCCCGGCTGTGCTTGTTTGATAAGCCTGGCCGTTGTTCGACTTCGCCAGCACAACCTGCGGGTTCGGCTGGTTATTGTCGCCAGCGTCCGCCGTGTGTCCATTGATAAGATGGGAGTGAGCGGGCATTTCGCTATCCAGCAGCGTGATAAAATCACTGCCTGACTGCTGGCCGAGAAAATATTGCGATAACCCATTGCCTTGACCTTGGTGAATGGGTGCGCTCCCTTGCAGGTTCGGCAGCGCGAAAGTTGATTTGCCGTCGCCGCCGTAGAATGTGCCCAGTAGCGAGAACAAGGCAGTGTTCTGGCTGATAGGCAGAAGCTGCCCATTGCAGAAAGCCCAGCCTTTCGGAGCAAAGTTGAAGGGGAAGATGCGGATTTCCGCGACAAATGGATCTGCCATATAATTCTCCTTAGGTCTGGGATGGGAAAATCCCGAACAGTGAAATGATAAAGCTGATTGCCAGGTACGGCTGAAGGTTGTCGTGCGGCTGGCTGCCTCCGTCGGGACCTGATGTCGCCGGGTTCATGGTGCTGTCGGGGGCGTCTGCGATGTAGATCTGCACGGATGGCGAATTGGAAACCAGACTGCCTTCCGGGCTGGTCTGATTCCCCGGCCCTTGTGTAGCCACAAACGGGTGACTATGAATAGGTATCTGCTGAGTCGTCAGGGTGACACTTTCCGCACCGCCGGTCTCGGCCAGTATGAAGCCGTTGCCGAAATGGATGGGAACGCGCGATTGCAGGTCAGGAAGAGCGAAGGTTTCTTGACCATCTCCGCCGTAGGTCGTCCCGATTAACTGAAAGAGCGTTTCGTTCTCGGAAATTGGAAGCAACTGACCACTACAAAACATCCAACCGGCTGGAGCGAAGCTGCCACCGAACATTCGGATTTCACCAACATAAGGTTGCGCCATATTTACCTCCTAATTTTGTGATGGGAATATGCCCTGAAGCGCGATGCAGAAAGTCAACACGAGAAAGGGTTGCATATTGAGGTGAGCTTGCGATCCGCCGACGTTACTGACTGTGGCGGGATTGAGCGTGGTCAACTGATTGTCTGGAGACCGGAACACGTTGAGTGCAGAAGCGAAGACTGAGTTTCCAAATTGCACCGTATTCCCGTTGGAAGTCGAAGCATTCACCGGGTGACTGTGCGTCGTCATCTCTTGCATGGAAAGCGTATGCGCTTGCTCGCCTCCTCTTTCGCCAAGGGTGTGTCCGCCGCCGCCGCCGGTGTGAATCGGCACGCGCCCACGCAAGTCCGGCAGCGCAAAGTTGACGCGCCCGTCGCCGCCGTAGGTCGTGCCGAGCAAGCTGAACAGCGCCTGATTCTGGTTGATGGGTAAAAGCTGGCCGTTGCACAAGGCCCAGCCCTTCGGAGCGAATCCGAAGCTCATGATTCTGATTTCAGACAAAAATGGTTCGGCCATAGTTATCTCCTCTTAGCTTGACTGCTAGTGGAAGTTAAGACAGATTGATCGGGTAAAGAACGTCCCCGCGAAGAAAAGGAAGTGCTAGAGAGCGCCTTTGTCAGAGTGAAGCCGCTACTTCCAGTGTGGACTTTGCGGCGTCCAGTAAAGTATTCGGCTGTTAGGGTATTGCTACTTACACCAACGAGGCGCGCGGATTGTAACTCCTCACCGCCAGTAATACAAGACAAATCTTATTGCCTCTCGGAGAATTAACTGCTAAAGTTCTTTTCAGTAACAGGGGTCTCACCGCAAATAATCCATCTCACCACGTATAGAGGGAAACATCAGAAGGTTATCTTTCCAGGAAGAATTCAAACTTTTTAAGGGGAAGTGTATTAAATGAATAGTTCTCGCCGGAAATTTATGAAAGCCGGAATCGTTGCGACTGCGTTTGCAGCAGTTCCATTGAAGCTTGCTAAAAGCGCTCTAGCTCAAACATCAAGCGATAATCAATTGAATGCCACGTCCAGTTTCAACAGCGCCGCCGGTTCACAGCTCGACCAACTCTACTACTACAATAAATCAGCATTTGCTCCATACGTGGGCACGGAGTTTAGCGTCACTGTGAAGCCATCGAAGGTGAGGACGATCACGCTCATCGAAGTCAGAGATTTCGTTGACCCATCCACTCAAGGAATGTCTAGCGGGGAGGAATGCTTCTCGCTCCTGTTCCTTAACCCTCCCGGAAAGACTTTCTCTCAAAAAACCTATGAGGTTGAGCATCCTGCGCTGGGGAAGTTCTCTCTGTTCCTGGTTCCGGTAGGCAGATTCATTAGTAATGGTCAGAACACGCACGAGGCCGTCTTCAACCGGGTCACTTCATATAATGCCGCGTACAATTCAGCGGGCGTCGTGACGGCTTCAGCAACTTTGGCAAGCCGCAGGGAAACTTACCAACCGCCTGTAGTGAAAAAGCCTGTAGGGGAAACTTTCAATCCGCCTGTGGTGAACACGAAGCCGGTAGAGGAGACTTACGAACAGCCTGTCGTGAGCGGGACGGTTGAGGAAGAGGAGGACCCAGCCATCAGCAAGCCGGGGCCAGCCTCAAGACAAGAGCAAGTTGAGGAAAAAGACATACCGCACTTCACACCGCCGCCGCCCGTCGAGGAGCGAAAGATAAAGCTCGGTCGCGGGCCGCAGGCTCAACCAACGGAAGAGAATCAATAAGAGGCGCTCGGAAGCGACAAAGCGGGCGCACCTCTCTTACCTACGCACCCGACTGCCACTGCATCAAGTGATTGATGCCGTCTTCTTCAACCTTTGAGAATCCCAGACGCTCGAAGAGATGATGCGACGGATTGAAACTCTCAACAAAGATGTTGAGAGGAAGTCCGGCGTGCGTGGCTTCCGTCATCAGGTCTTTGATGAGCGGCGTGCCAATCCCTTTGCTGCGATGTTCTGGCAAGATGGTGATGTCTAGAATGCGAATCTCCCGCTTACGTCTGGCAACGTAGAGCCGCCCGATTGCTTGAGCGTCCAGCAGAATGATGTCGTGCGTGGCTTCGGGGTTATGTGTCCGGTAGTGATGTTGCTGGGCTGCGAACTGCATACGGACGAAAGCTTCGCGCTGCGCGTCATTCCAGGGCGCTAGCGCCAACTCATCCGCGCGTATGCTCGCATAAAGTTGAAGCAGGAACTCTTCGTCTTCGGGCGTGACGGGGCGTAGTGTGACAGGCATATTGAGACTGTTTTCTTTGAGTATCAGAAGAGATTGATTCAACGGTTCATTGAATCATCGAGCAAATCCTTTTCTTCAGCCTGCCTCAAGGAAGCGATTAAAGACCGCCTCATATTGAAAGCCGCCCTGATCCCTGCCAATGGGAACAAGAAAGAGGTCAAGCTCTCCGAGCCTCTCATGCTCGACGTGATAAGTCGCCTGCGGAAGAAAAGGATTTTGAGGGCCATGAAACAGCAGCGCGAACTGTTCGTTTCTCGGTGTGGTGATGCCTTCAGTAAGCTGCGTGAGTTCCAGTTCCAACGGGTCTGAAGATTGTTGCTGAACTCTAAACTTCGTATTCAGGTTCTCGGAAAACATCTCTTTAGTTACGTTCTCGATCAATGTTCATCCTCCAAATTAAGATAAACGATGAACGCCGCAATGATGAGTGATGAACTGAAAAGCCTTTGTCTTTATTCATCATTCATCATTCATCATTCATCGTTTCGTATGTTCTAACTGAAAGTGTGTCTGGTTCTCGCTCGTCACAGTGAAGCCCAGGCGCTCGTAGAGACGGAGGGCTTGCGGGTTTGTCTTCTCAACTTGAAGGTGGACTGCTCTGTTCGTTTCCAACGCTTCAGCGAAGAGGTCTTTGATTAAAGAAGTTCCGACTCCTTGGCTACGATATTCCGGCAAGAGCGCTATATCAATCAACCTGATCCACTCGTCTGTGCGGCTCAAGATCAATCTACCTGCCGGTTGATTGTTGACGAGAATGATTCGGTCATCAAGCGCGGGATAATACATCAGGTAGGATTGATCTCGCGCCTTGAGCTGCATCTTGAGAAACACTTTTCGTTGAGCTTCGTTCCACCCCACCTGAGCCAATTCGTCTGCGCGCACGCCCTCATACACTTCGTACAATAACTGCTCATCTTCAGGCAGAACCGGGCGCAGCGTGATGGCTGGAGCAACATCTGAAGCCTGTCCGTCTAAAAAACTTTTCATGGATTGAAACTTGAATCGAAATCTCTTTCCGCTCTCGCTCGGGATTCAAAATCTCTATGGCCTGGATTCCTTCATCTTCTGTTCTCTGGCTTTTGCTCTTAGCTCCTTTAACTTTTGCTCGGCCACTGTGTCTTTCATCATCACGTAATTGAGATTGCCGCCTTCGCCGCCGGCAAAAACGTTAATCTCAAAGCCCTGACACTTGAGAATCTTCAACTGAGTGTCCATGCCGACATACACTTCCCATCCATCCGCTTTAGGCAGGTTCGAGCCTTCATAAAATCTGTTCACGAACTCATCAACATTACTCCACTGAGGGCCATTATATCCGACTGTAAAAGTAGAGACGCGCCCGTTTATCAACTTGAATGAGATTTGATTGATACGGGCGAATTTCGACTTTGATGAATATTGCTCAGGTCTGATCGAAAAGCTGGCTACTCCAAGTCTGCTGGGGGCACTCGATAGCTGCGAGAGAATCTGTTTGTCCTGATTACTGCCTGGAAAGAGCGACAGCACTTGCTCTGCCGTCATGCCCAACCTGATGCCGCCCGCTCCCGGCGCTCGCGCCAGAGTCACTGCGCAAGTCCCCAGGCTATTTGCCCCTGAATGATTTGTCTGAGCCGAAGCAACAGCCGCTCCAACTATCAAGAGTCCAACCACGAATAATTGTTTCATTATCTACTCCTTCAAATTCTAAATCATCTAACCCCGTCTTAACCTGCCTGTCAACTCGCCTCTCCAAAGAAAGAACATCAGAAGCGTGCCCGTTTAGTGTTTCGCATGTATGATTGGTAAAAATTTTGAGTCTTCTTGATGAGGCGTGTAGGACGGGATTCTCGGTGCGGGGCCGCGACCATCATTGCATCGTATGAAACGAAACTTGATCTTGATAGCTCTCACCTGCGGCACATCGTTGCTATGCCTTTCCACGCCGGTCAAAGCCGCCGCCGGAGTTGAGGCAGGGGCAGCCGCGCACGGGCTGGACCCAATGGTGCTCTTAGGGCTAGCCGTGATCTTGATCGTCGCCAAACTCGGCAGCGAGTTGTTTGAGAGAATCAAGCAGCCAGCCGTGCTCGGTGAACTCGTTGCCGGAATCATCGTCGGCAACCTGGCGCTTTCAGGTTTCATGGCAGCCGAGCCTCTCAAGACCAACGAGATCATCGGCGCGCTGGCAGAGATAGGCGTTATCATCCTGCTCTTTGAAGTCGGGCTTGAATCAAACCTGGGCGAGATGCTGGAAGTCGGATGGTCTTCGCTGCTGGTTGCAGTGGCGGGCGTCATCGTGCCCTTCTTCTTAGGCTGGGGCGTGTCTGCTTACTTCCTCCCTGGCGAAGCTAGGCTCGGCCACATCTTCATCGGCGCAACTTTGTGCGCGACGAGCGTCGGGATTACAGCGCGCGTCTTGAAAGACATGGGACGATTGCAGGCGCGCGAATCACGCATCATCCTGGGCGCGGCTGTGATTGACGACGTGCTGGGCCTCTTGATTCTTGCCGTCATCGCGGGCGCAATCAAGGCTGCTGCGACGGGCGCGGCGCTTTCGATGCTGGATGTTGGAATCATCGCTGGAAAGTCGGTCGCGTTTCTTTTCGGCGCGGTCGCCATCGGGCATTACGTGACGCCACACATCTTCCGTCGCGCTGGCCGCTTTGAGAGTCGCGGCGTGTTGCTCGCGCTCTCACTCTCCTTTTGCTTCCTGCTCGCGTGGGTAGCAGCCCTTGTCGGACTCGCGCCAATCGTCGGAGCGTTCGCCGCCGGACTCGTGCTCGACGAAGTTCACTTCGAGACTTTCGAGGAAAAAGGAAAGCACGGCCTGCAACGTCTCATCACGCCCGTCAGCGCAGTGCTCGTCCCCATCTTTTTTGTGTTGATGGGACTCAAGGTTGACCTGCGCGCCTTCGCGCGAGTTGAGTTGCTTGGATTCGCGGCCTGTTTGACAGCGGCTGCGATCCTGGGTAAACAGATTTGCTCGCTCGCAGTCGCCGAGCGCGGCCTGAATCGTTTGGCTGTGGGATTGGGGATGATTCCGCGCGGCGAAGTCGGGTTGATCTTCGCAGGCATTGGCGCAACCCTGATGCTGCCGAACGCGCAGGGCGTAATGGAGCGTGTCATCAATGCTGACACCTTCGGGGTGATCGTCATCATGGTGATCGTCACAACGCTCGTCACACCGCCCGCGCTCAAGTGGGCGATGGCACGCACAAAGCATTCGGATAGAGATGAAGGAGCGGATGTATTCCGCGATATTGCGGAAGACGCCGCTGAACGCACAAGGCGCTAATGGATTAGATGAGATTGATACGTGTCAGTACGGCCTGCCGCAAGCGGGCGGGTGATGATGACAATACAACTACCCGCCCGCTTGCGGCAGGTGGTACTGACCCAGGGAGGGGTTTCTTAAATGGGCAACAAGAAAGATCAGCATAAGGTAGGCGCGCCGCAAAAGCCGCGCGGTCAACAGACGGGCTTTGCCGGTAATCCAGACCAGAACCGCGAGGCGATGAAAGAGACTCCGGCTTTGCGCGGGCGGCGTAAAAATGCGAGCAAGATGTTTGCGGATGATTCCGCGCAACACGTCGGAGGCGATGCGGCAACGCCGCGCTCCAATACGCCTTCAGTTGCGGCAGCCGCGCCTACAGGAACGAAGCTTGGCGAAACGGGCGGCGAAAAAGTTTTCAAGCAGCGACAAAGAAAGAATGCAAAATGAAAAATTAAAAGTGCAAAATGGAAGATAAGAAGCTCGGCCTTCGTCTTCCATTTTGCATTTTACCTTTTTAATTTTGCATTCTTCAGCTTACCAGTCTTCCTGCGCGATGTAGTCAAGCACGCTCTTGATTGAGGCGATGCTGTAGCTGCCGTCGCTTCTGGCGATAGGGACATGACGGTAACGACCCATCGCCATCTTGTTTAGTGCGGCGGCGACTGAATCCGTCTCGCGCAGTGTCTCCGGGTTCGCGCTCATCAGCTCACTGACTGGAACATCTTGAGCATCGCCCGCCGCGCTCATCAACTTGCACAATACGTCATGCTCGGTAAAGATGCCGGTGAGCTTGCCCTCGTCGTCCACGACGAGCACGCAACCCGTCTGAGCCTCTTTCATGCGCCGCGCGACTTCAAGCGCAGATTCGAGGGGACGCGCCGTGATGGTTTCCATCTGTGCCAGGTGGCTCAGATCGTCTTCCATCACGGAGCGCACCACTCCGCCGGTTGCGTCCGCTCGCGGCACATCCAGATCGCGCAGAGACTTCATGCAGTTCTCGCAGCGATCCATACCTTCTAAATTGTCATGACCACAGGAAGGACAAATCATCGTCGCTTCGCTCCTCAGCTCAGAATGAGAATTAATAGATAATCGGCGACCCACATTTTACAGTTCGAGCTTATCTCTGGCTAGGGAAAAGGCTGCGAATAAGGCGCGCGAGCCATGCTATGAGTCCCGCGTTCCCCACTAAAAAAAGCGCCGCGATGATCGGATACTTTTTTATTCGCTCAATTAGGTCCACCGTTATCTCTTCACCCTTAATCGTCACGAACCCTCTGCCGGAGATGCTCGCCTTGAGTTGATCCTCGCCGACTTCCAGCTTATTGACGCGCAGCGGCGATTTCGCATCCGCAGCCCTGATACTCAGAACAACCGAACCATCAAACGCCTTGATGCTCACCCCATGCGCCTGAATGACCGGCGCTCCAACGGGAGGGCCTAAGGTGAACGCTTCATAAAAGCCGTCCTTACCGCTCCATGAAGGAGAATTGCCGGGCAGAGGCAGAAAGTGGAACTTAAAGGTCGAATCCGTTGCTGGAATAATTACTGTTGGACTGTCAGCCGGTATCTTCACATTCGCTTCGCCGATTGTCTGCGACTTCAGTTTAAGCGACTTCAGGCAAGCAGGCGGAGCAGTCTCGTCCTCTTCAGTTGTGGCCTGGTCGTCTTCAACAGCGGCCTCATCCGCTGAGTCGTTCGAGTCATTTTCTGGGGGAGATAGCGTCTCCATTTGAACGACGAGTTCTGCGCCGCTGGTCTTCATCTCCAGATGGCGAAAGAACTCGCGGCCACGATCCTTTTGAAAGAAATGAATCTCGGCGGGCGGCTTCTCCTTATTTGCCAACTCGACTCTGACATTTGTCTGACACGCCTCGATGGGTTTAGCTTCCGGCGTGGGGCCGGGCTTGGGTTTTAGAGTAGGCTTCGGCTTCGGTCGTTTGTCCTCCGGGGCGTATGTGTCGTAAGTAATCTGCGCCGGAATCGAAGTTGTAACCTGTTTGATGTCGTAGAACTCTATGGTGTCCTCAGAAAGCCTGGCTTGATCGAACATGACGCTCACGCTCTCAGTCGGCTTTCCTTCGTGATAAAGCAGTTGATGACTGGCAGGGTCAATAACCAGACCTTCGATGACCAGTTCTTCCTGTCCAAGCATAATTGGCGGGATGGTGAATTTGTTCGAGGCTTCGACATCTACGGGCAGGGGAACGTTGGCGAGGCGATACTGCAAGAAGAGCACTCCGGCGGAGACCAGCAAGGCGACGGCCCCACGCACAAGCCGCTTCTTCCAATAGCCCCTCACTCTTCGCCAGACAACATGAAACGGCATCACAAACCTCCTTAGCGCCTCTCGGTAGCGAAAGCTCTGGCGGGACTCGGAGAAAGCGCCCGGTCTTCAACGCGACCCTTAATCAACCCTGACGTTCTGTTGTGAGGATGCGGACGCCGACTGCCCGCCTATTGACCGCCATGCGCGGATCAGCACTTTGTAAGTGCCTGTGGGGACCAGTCTGTTTCTTTCATTCTTACCATTCCACGTCTTGCTCACGAGAGTAGACTGTGGAATCAACTCTCTAAAGTCATAGACCGCGCGCCGGTTTCTGCTTGAGCCGGAGGAGGAGAGAAACGTGGCCGACCATTTCTGGAAATCGGCGGCGGATTGAAAACTGTAGGCGACGACCTCGCCCGCACTGACGTTGATACCTGGACGGTCAAAGATGACGCGATCAACTGCGGCTGAGCCTTGCGCTTTAGCGAGGCTCAAAGGGTGGTCTGCTTGAAAGCTGTCTGAAGCGGTCTCAAACCGATTTTTGCTGTTGGGTTGTGGTTGGTTGGGTTGTGGCTGGCCTGGTTGCGCTGGCCTGACCGCATCAGGCCCGATGGCGAGAGCGTAAAGCTCAAACTGAGCGAGTTCGTGCCCGGCGGAACTTTGCTTCTCTGCCTTGAAGGAGATTTTGGCTGGCAGTAGCTGATCGCCAAAATGGTCTGGAAGGATAAAGGACGCCGCGTGGGGATGCCCCGTTCCAGTGGCGGGGAGATTAAAAGAAAAAGGCTTCGCTCCTTTGACAGTGACGATAACTGTAGCAGTCGCTTCCGGCTCTAGCTCATATTCGATGGCGACAGGCCAATGGCCTTTCAAGAGCACGTCAACGGAAAAATCTCTGATGTCGAATCGTTCGGGAAACTGCGGCCCGCTTTCCAACAAGAGCTTGATCTTTCTATTCATCCACCAATCTATAATTATTTTAACCGTCTGCTGAACGTTCGTTGAGCGGTCTCCTTTAGGCGAAGGAGTTGGCGTTTCCTGCGGGATGCTCGCTTCCCCTGTCACGGCTCTTGCCGGGCGCGCTAATTGAAAAGCCATCAACGAACAAAGCAGGAGAATGAACGTAGTAAGAAAAGCTTTCTTTCGTGACTGATGATTGAGTGTGCTCATGACATCTTGCTCCTTGGGTGAGACCTGAATTCGACGCACGCGGGAAATTCAGGGGTGGATCAGGATCGTAGCGAGGCGTTGAAAGTTAAGCGGAGATAGCCACCGGGTTCAAACTCCTGAAAGCGAGTGAGGCCCCTACGTTTAAGACGAGTCGGCGGTAAAGTAGTAAAGACCTTAATTACAGAGCGCGGCTCAAAGAGGTGAAAGCAGAGCGCGATTTGAGGGCGGCGCTCAGGGAAAATTCTTTCACCACGATTATCAATGGCGCGTCAGGCGATTTGAATCACCCGGAGCTTACGGGAGTCAGCCGTAAGCTCCGGGTTAATTGTTATTCGACTACCCACATGTCACCGCTGTTAATCAGCTTCTCAAGGCTGCCGGGGCCGGACTTGGCTATGGCGGCTTCGATCTGGGCGGTCATCATGTCTTCGTAGGTGTCGCGCTCGACGGCGCGGAAAATACCCAGAGGCTGCGGAAATAGTGGTTGCTCCATGCGCGCAAGCATGAAGGCGACCGACGGGTCTTTGAGATGAATGTCGTGGACGAGCAGGTCGTTTTCGTTAAGGCCCGTCTCGCCGCCAAGCTCGACGACTTCGGGGTGCGCGCCGTTCATGCGAATGCCCTTGTCTCGATTCTTGCCGAAGACCATAGGCTTGCCGTGCTCTAAGTAGATCATGTTGTCTGAGCGCACGCTTCGTTCGGCGAAGTAATCGAATGCGCCGTCGTTGAAGATGTTGCAGTTCTGATAGACCTCTACGAAAGAGACGCCCTTATGATGCGCTGCTGCCTGAACGGTCGCGCCCAGGTGCTTGACATCTATATCGAGCGAGCGCGCAACGAAGGTAGCTTCACTGGCGATGGCAACAGAGAGCGGATTCAATGGATAATCAATCACACCCATCGGCGTTGATTTCGTCTTCTTGCCAAGCTCTGAGGTCGGGCTGTACTGACCCTTAGTCAGTCCATAGATGCGGTTGTTGAAGAGTATGTAATTGAGATCGAGGTTGCGGCGGATGGCGTGCATGAAATGGTTGCCGCCGATGGAGAGCGCATCTCCGTCGCCGGTGATGACCCAGACGCTCAAGTCTGGATTCGCAGCCTTGATGCCGGTCGCAATCGCTGGCGCGCGTCCGTGAATCGAGTGAAAGCCGTAGGTGTTCATGTAGTAGGGGAAGCGCGAGGAGCATCCGATGCCTGAGACGAAGACGATCTTCTCGCGCGAGATTCCCAACTCAGGCATCACCTTCTGCACGTTGTTCAGGATCGAGTAGTCGCCGCAGCCAGGACACCAGCGCACTTCCTGTCCCGACACGAAATCCGCTTTCGTTAATTTCACGGGCGGCGGGGCAACTTCACCAGCCGCCATCGAACCCGCGTAGGCTTCCGGCGAAGCGGCGGCCTCCGCATTGTCCTTATGTCCGTTGCCGTTTGTTCCGTTACTATCAGTGCTCATTCTTACTCCTTAATATCATTTACCTGTCTGGCCTGCTCAACTGCACGACACAGTTCTAAAAATTTCTCCCGCACGTAAGGATTCAACGTTGCGGCAAAGTCGAGGTTGAGACCGCGCAACTTAATCAGTTCCTGCACGTCCGCCAAATCCTTCAGACGGTCTGGCGCGGTCATGCCGGAAGCCAGTTTCAATTCAATCAACTTCTCAAGCGTGACAATCTGCACGCCGTCAATGTCCGTCGAAGATGTAGCCGGTACGGGAAAGCTCACAGGCTTGGGCTTGCCATCACCCGGATACTCGCCCGCAAGTATCACTTCAATGCTCACGCCCTCGCGTGTCGAGCGCAACCTCTTCTTCGCGCCCGGAAATGCCGGAACATAGCCCAATCCGATTAACTCCCTGTGAAATGCTTCCAGCCCTTCGCTTGTTAGCACCAGATCAATATCTTCGGTGAATCGCGGATAGCCATAAGCCAGCAAAGCGACTGCGCCGATGACCATGTAATCTATCCCGTGCCGCTTCAGGTCGGAAGAAACCTGCGCCAGTGTGCCTTGAAGATTTCCCTCTCCCATAAAGTAGCGCAGCCCTTCCGCGTACACCTCATGAATAGAACGAGCGCCAGAGTTTGAAGCGGAAGCCGTCATATAGCGAAAATTTCAGCGACAGGAATGTGGAATCCAGGCACAACCTCGCCGCCGTCAAGCGTGTCTTTCTCTGTTAGCATGACGATGTCTGTCAGTGAACGATAAACAGTAACGGTTTTCAACTTCGGGCTGACGACCCAAACCAGACGCGCGCCCGCCGCGAAATATTCATCGATCTTCTCTGCCATCTCTCGTTTTGTATTGCCGGGACTCAAGACCTCGACCGCCAGGTCGGGCGCGCCGCTTCGATAGCCCAGCACTCTACCTGCTGCTTCAATCCGCTCTGCGCTAACGAAAGCAACGTCCGGTGCGCGCACCGTGTCAGGATCGCTTTCGAGTTTGAAGCCTGTTTCTGCCGCGTAAACTCGACCGAGCTTGTTGAGCTTGACGTACTGATAAAGAGGAGCCGCCAATGCCATTGTGACTCCGCCATGCGCATCTCCGGTAGGCGGCATACGCTTCAATTCTCCTTTGACAAGTTCGTAGCTGAAGCCGTCATCCGGCATCATCAGCAACTCGTCAGCCGTCACCAATCTGGTAGTCGTACTGCTCATAACTCACAAATACTCTTCGACCTTATGCATGATCTCACGAATCTGGAACGGGCGGCCTTTGACCTTCGAGAAGGGCACGGCGTCAATCAGATACTTGGCGCGAATCATCGTGCAGAGTTGGCCTAGATTCATTTCAGGGATAATCACGGTGTCGAAGCCGTTGAGCACTTCGCCCAAGTTCTTGGGGAACGGATTGAGATACTTGAGGTGCGCGCATGAGACGCTCTTTCCGTCGCGCTGCATCTTCTCGACGGCTGAAGTGATAGAGCCGTAGGTCGAACCCCAGCCGAGCACGAGCACCTTGCCTGTTTTCTCACCGAAGATTTCGATGAGCGGAATATCGTTGGCCGCGCGGTCAACCTTCTCCTGGCGGAGCTTGACCATGAAGTGATGGTTCTCAGGATCGTAGTTGACGTTGCCCGTGAGATGTTGTTTCTCGATGCCGCCAACGCGGTGTTCAAGTCCGGGTGTTCCCGGTATCGCGTAGGGGCGCGAGAGCGTCTCTTCGTCGCGCGCGTATGGCAGGAAGTTCTCCGGGTTGGTCGCAAACTTGATCTCAATCTTCGGCAAGTCTTTAATCTCTGGCACAGCCCAGGGTTCCGCGCCGTTTGCCAGGTAGCCGTCCGAGAGATAGAAGACGGGCGTCATGTATTTGAACGCGAGCCGCACGGCTTCCACCGCCATGTGGAAACAGTCAGCGGGTGTCGAGGGCGCAAGAACGATTGCGGGGCACTCGCCGTTGCGTCCCCAAACGGCTTGAAAGAGATCAGCCTGCTCGGTCTTCGTCGGCAATCCCGTTGAAGGGCCGCCGCGCTGAACGTTGATGATGACGAGGGGGAGTTCCGTCATCACGGCCAGACCGATTGCTTCCTGTTTGAGCGCGACGCCCGGGCCGGATGTCCCGGTGAGTCCGATCTGCCCGGCAAAGCTCGCGCCGATGGCCGCGCAGACTGCCGCAATCTCGTCTTCAGCCTGAAATGTCTTGACGCCGAAATTTTTGTGGCGCGCCAGCTCATGGAGAATGTCGGAAGCGGGCGTAATCGGGTATGAGCCGTAGAAGAGCGGGCGGCCCGCAAGCTGCGAGGCGGCGATGAAGCCGATGGCCGTCGCTTCGTTGCCGGTAATCTTGCGATACTTGCCGGGAGTGATCTGCGCTTTCTTGACGGTGTAGTGTGTGGTGAAAACTTCTGTCGTGTCGGCGAAGTTGTAGCCGGTCTTGAGCGCAATCTCGTTGGCCTTCATGATCTCCGGGTTCTTCCCGAACTTATCGTGAATCCACTTGACGGTCTGCTCCATCGGGCGATCATAGAGCCAGTAGAGAACGCCGAGCGCGAAGAAATTTTTGCAGCGATCCATCTCCTTGCGCGAGAGTTCGACCTGACCCTTGAGCGCGTTCATGTTGAGCGTGGTGATCGGCAGGCGGTGAACGCGATAGCCTTTGAGCGAATCATCTTCCAAAGGGTTCGACTGATACGCGGCGTGCTCCAGATTGGAGGGCGTAAACTCGTCCGTGTTGATGATGAGCGTGCCGCCTTCTTCCAGGTCGGAAAGATTGACTTTGAGCGCAGCCGGGTTCATGGCGATCAAGACGTTGGGCTGGTCGCCGGGCGTGCGTATGTCCTGGCTGGAAAAATTCAGTTGAAAGCCGGAGACGCCGGGCAGACTTCCGGCGGGCGCGCGAATCTCTGCGGGGAAATCGGGCAAGGTCGAGATGTCGTTGCCAAGGACAGCCGAGGTATTCGTAAACTGTGTGCCAGTCAACTGCATGCCGTCGCCGGAATCACCGGCAAAGCGGATTGTGACGGTTTCTAGTTCTTCCAGGTTTTTATCTTGCTCAATGGGATTTTCAATAACAGTGCTCATAGTTTGATTTTAGATTTGCGATTTTTGATTTTTGATGAGTAAAGGATGAAAGAAGTTTGATTCCTTAATCAGATCGAAAATCAAAAATCTAAAATCGCAAATTCCTTTCATCCTCCTTCGGGTGTGTCCATGACCTGAGCCGGAACGGGCGGCAGGTTCATAGTCTCTTTCGGGTAGCTTTCGGCTAAGTAGGTAATCACGTCGAAGACGGAGATCGAGCCGATGAGTTGATTGTCTTTGACGAGTGGAATGTTGCGGTAGCTCTTCTCGTTCATCACGCGCACGGCGTCGCCGACTGTCGCGTCCGGGGTGAGCGTCTCAACCTCTGTGGACATCCAGTCGCGCACCGGCGCGTTCATGTCAATCTCCTGGCCGACGATCTTATTTAAGAGATCGCGCTCGGTGAAGATGCCGACGATGCTGCCCTCTTCGTTGCAGACGATAGCGCAGCCGCCCTCATCCTTTTTCATCTGCTCGACGGCTTCCGATAGGGTTGTGTCAGGACGTATGCAAACGAAGTCGTCCGTTTCGAGAAGCGTCACGCTGTCTGCGCGTGCGCGACGCGGTGCGTCCGTTTTGTCCGCAGGCGTCTGGGCTTCGCTCTTTTGCGTGGCGGGGTATTCGGCTGACATTAGGGGTGCTCCGTTCCCGGTGGAATCGCGTTCGTGAACCGAAATCAAATTGTACCACGTAACAAGAGGCAAAAGGCAAAAAGGGAAACGGAGAGTAGTGGGTCAGTTTGAAGGAACGAGTTCAGAGTACAAGCTTGAGCTTGCTCTTCAGCACCGGCAACCTGAAGGTTGAATTCTGAACTGACCCACTACCAAACGGAGAGGTTAGAGTCTATTCATTCTTGCGTGTAAGCCAAGTCAGAATTCACCACAGAGACACAGAGGACACAGAGGGGGCACAGAGGCTTGAACGCTTTTCTCTGTGTAATCTCTGTGTCTGCGGTGGTGAATTGTCTGCAATTTCAAACCACGCCCGCTTCTTTAATCTCCAATGTGCCGTTAGTAGCATCGAGCGTCGCCATCACGCCGAGCGGGAGAGTTAGCTGGTCGTTGGTGTGGCCGATGGTCAGGCCAGAGAGGACCGGAACTTTTAGGTCGCCGAGGATGTTGTCTACGACCTCGCCGATTGTGAAAGGCAAGACGGTCGAGGGCTGGAAATCGCGCGGGCCGCAATCCTGGCATTCGCCCCAGATAACGCCAGCCACCTGATCGAACTTGCCCGCGAGCCTGAGATGCGTCAGCATCCGGTCAATACTGTAAGCCTGCTCATCCGTATCTTCGATGAAGAGGATTCGCCCGCGCGTGTCTATCTCGTAAGGCGTGCCGAGCGTGCTAGAGATGAGTGAGAGATTGCCCCCGGTCAATGGCCCGCTCGCAGCGCCTGGGCGAACAGTGCGAAGAGAGTGGGCGGGACGTAGCTCATTCGAGTCGGGCGGGTTACTGATCTTGCCGATGGGCGTAGTCTCAAAGAGCGCCTTGCGAAAATATTGCTGCGTGTAGTCAGTAAAGCGCGAAAGCACGATGGGGCCGTGAAAGGTAACAAGATGCGAGTGGCGATTGATGGCTAGATGCATGGCCGTGATGTCGCTGTAGCCGATGAAGATTTTCGGGTTGCGACGAATCAGGTCGTAATCAATGCGGTCGAGCAGGTGCGCCGATGCGTAGCCGCCGCGAATGCAGAAGACTGCTTTCACGTCAGGGTCGCGGAACATCGCGTGCAGATCATCAAGGCGCGCCTGGATTGATTCATGATAAGTGGCGAAGTGCTTGCCTACGTTACGACCGCGCTTCATACGCAGCTTGAAATAGTTGATGGTGCGCTCGGCGAGCGCGAGGCGGTCGGGGTCTGGAACTTCCGTTGCCGGTGTGATGAGTCCAACCATGTCGCCTGGACTGAGGGCTTTCGGGCGGATTAAGTCAACAGGCGCGGGAGAGCTATAAATCGCTGTTTGAAGCAAAGGGAGGGCGCTGACTGCGCCGACGCCCGCGAGGAAGTTTCTACGTTTCATTTCTCACGCCTCCACAATTTCTTCTCTTCTATATTTTATAGAGCGCATTTCAAAACCTGAAACTAACCACAGAGACACAGAAATGAGGTAAAACAATTTTCTCAAGCTCTGCTGATTTCCTTTTCATTTCCTCTGTGTCTCTGCGTCTCTGTGGCTACTTTTCTTAATTTCGTAAGGCGACATCTCTGCCAGTTGATTGATGATGGCAGTCAAATGGGCGAGCGTATAGTTAATCTCGCTTTCTGTGTTGTAGCGTCCCAGAGAAAAGCGGATAGAGCCTTGCGCCGCCGTGTAGGGAACGTTCATCGCGCGCAGGACGGCAGAAGAGACGTGGCTCTCGGCGTTGCAGGCTGAGCCGGTTGAAACGCAAATGCCTGCTTCGTCCAGGTGCGCGAGGATGCTCTCGCCTTCGATGTGCTCGAAGGAGATGTTGGCGGTGTTGGGCAAACGCCGCGTGCGCTCCCTTGTGCCGTTCAAGCGCGTGTTGGGGATTGTTTGGAGAATCGTGTCTTCCAGTTTGTCGCGCAGGCGGCGGATTCTGCCGTGCCCGTCGAAGTTTCTTGCCAGCTCGGAGGCTGCGCCGAGCGCGACGATGTAGGGCACAGCTTCAGTACCTGCGCGACGACCGCGCTCCTGGCCTCCGCCGATGATGAAGGGAGCGAGGTTCAAGCCTGAGCGAACGTAGAGCGCGCCGACGCCTTTCGGCGCGTGAAACTTGTGGCCGGAGAGCGCGAAGAGGTCAACGTGTGTGTTGCTGAGGTTAATCGGAATCTTGCCGACGGCCTGCACGCCGTCAACGTGGAAGACGGCTTCGGAATGCTCGCGCACCATCTCCCCGATCTCTTCAATGGGGAAGAGCACGCCTGTTTCGTTATTCGCAAGCATCACGGAGACAACCGCCGTATCGGAGCGGAGCGCGGCTCGCAGGTCTTCAAGATTGAGCAAACCTTCTTCGTCAACATCGAGCCACGTAACTTCGTAGCCGCTCGTCTCCAACGAAGCGCACAAGTTTCTCACGGCTTCGTGCTCGACTCTGGTTGTGATGATGTGTCGCTTGTCGGGTTGAAGCTCCAGCACGCCGCGAATCGCCCAGTTGTCGGATTCGGAGCCGCAGGAGGTGAAGACGATCTCCTGAGCATCAGCCGCGCTCAATAGTTCCGCCACCTGCTGGCGCGCAAGCTCTACGCTTCTACGCATCTCTCTTCCGAAGGTGTGGGCCGAAGAGGGGTTGCCGTAGAGTTCTGCGAGATAGGGCTGCATCGCATCGCGTACTTCAGGGGCGACGCGCGTGGTCGCGTTGTTGTCCAGGTAAACAATTTCTCTCATGGCTTGGCCTTCACTCTGTGTTGATTTCTCCAAAGGCTATCGTGCGCCAGTAGTCATCCAAAATGTCTTCGATGAGCGGATGGCACGAGCCACAGCCACCACCAGCGTTGCAGGCGCGTGTCACCTGCTCGACTGTGCGAAGCGAGCGCGAGTGAATCACGCTCTCGACAGACTTTTCGGAGACGCAGAAGCAGGTGCAGATTAAAGCCTCGTCGCCCGTCCACTCTTCCCGCGTAGCGTTGTGATAATTCGCCAGCGCCGCGTGGAGCGCCTCGCGGCAGAGCCGGGCGCAGCGCGTTCTATCACTTGGAAACTCGCCGAGCCAGTCTGTGATTGCGCTTACAGGAAGCTGTGCCGCACGCCCTATCGCTAGGTCTTTGACGGTCTCTGTCAGAACGGAGGCAGAGGCGATGAGAAAGCCGCAGCCCGTCACCTTGAACTTCGCATCCGTAATCCTCTGTGAGCGCGCATCAATCTTCAATGACAGGCACAGGAGCGCGCCGCAGGTGAACGACCCCTTCTCTCCGACTGCATCCGCGTCTTCCGCCTCGCCGACGTTGCGCGGATTCAGGAAGTGCTCGTTGATGCGTGCAGGATAGTATGACATCGCGTGGAATTTTAACTTAAGGGTTGCCGTCGGGCGCGCGCAGAGCGTAACTGTGCGGCTCTTTGTTTGTCAAAACAAAGGATGAGCAATTATCTTAAATGGCATTCGCGGACGGCGGCTGAATTCGAGCGTTAGGAATCCTTATTAAAAGCAATGGATATTAAGCCGATAACACTGGAAGGCCGTCACGTTCGGCTGGAGCCGCTGACGCTCTATCATGAGGCGGGGTTCTGCGAGGCCGGGCGTGAATGGAATCTGACTGCGGAGAAAGTCAGAGACGGCATCGAATCAGCTTTGCGTCAGCAAGCCCTGGGGACAGCGTTACCCTTCGCCACCGTCGAAAAGTCTTCAGGCCGGACGGTCGGCGGCACGCGGTTTCTAAACATTGTCCCGGAACATCGTCGTCTTGAGATTGGCTCAACCTGGATTGCCGGGCCGTGGAGACGAACAGCGATCAATACTGAAGCCAAGTTCCTGATGCTCGAACATGCCTTTGAGAGGCTCGGCTGCGTTCGCGTGGAGTTCATGGCAGACGCTTTCAATGAGATTTCTCGGCAGGCGATCCTGCGTCTGGGCGCGAAGGAGGAGGGCACGTTTCGCAACTACATCATCAGAGCAGAAGGTGAGATACACGACGCCGTGTTCTACAGCATCATTGAATCGGAGTGGCCTATTGTCCGCACACGCTTGCAGGAGATGCTCGCTCAAAGCTACGACCAGAAAGCTTAACGTTGAAAGTTGTAAGAGGCTTGCCAAGCGCGCGAAATTATTTGATGGGAGAGGGCACGATGAAGATTGTAGGAATCATTGGAGGCATCGGGCCGGAGTCTACGATTGAGTATTACCGTTTGATTATCGAATCGTATCGTGAAGAGATTCAGGATGGGAGTTATCCACGGATTATCGTTAACAGTATTGACTTGAAAAAGATGATCTCATGGTTTGAGGCAAACGAGTTGGCGGAAATGACGGAGTATCTGGTTGATGAAGCGCAAAGACTTGAGAGGGCTGGGGCGGATTTCGGGTTGTTGGCCGCCAACACGCCGCACATTGTTTTTGATGAAGTTCGTCGCCGGTCGCCTATTCCACTCCTGAGCATCGTCGAGGCGACTTGCGAGGCTGCAAAGGAACTGGGGTTGAAGAGACTCGCATTGTTCGGCACGCGCTTCACGATGCAGGGGCGATTCTACGCGGACGTATTTTCGAGGGAAGGGATTAAGCTCGTCGTGCCTGAGCGAGAAGAGCAAGATTATATCCATGACAAGTACATGAATGAATTAGTGCCAGGTCGTTTTCTGCCTGAGACGCGCGAGGGGTTGCTTGAGGTGGTAGATCGAATGAAAGAGCGTGAAGGGATTGATGGGGTGATCTTAGGCGGGACGGAACTGCCCTTGATTTTACGGGATGAAGAGGGGCGCGGAATTCCGTTTCTGGATACTACACGGATTCATGTCAAAGCGGTTATCGCAGAATTATGTCGTAGGTAGCTGTCTATCTTTTGGCGACGGAGTTCGTTCGCCGGACATGGAAGACGAACTTATCTAACGCGGGAATTAGCCACAGAGACACAGAGGCACAGAGAATGATAGGGAAAGAACACCGAAAGCCTTTTCTCCTTTGCTCTGTGCCTCTGTGTCTCTGTGGTTAGTTTTGAAACGTTAGCAGTCGAATTTCGATGAAATGACAAAGCCGCTCATTTCCGGCATAATCACTCTTTGGCGCGTTACACCAAGTTGGCCGCTGACAGTTGGCTTTGCGGCTGGAGATTAAGAAAATTTATTATGACTCAAATATCCGAACAGAATGTGCTCGACGCCCTGCGGCAGATACAGGACCCTGATCTGCACAAGGACATCGTGACGCTCGGCTTTATCAAAGATTTGAAGATTGAGGGCGGCGCAGTCTCTTTCCGCATCGTGCTGACCACCCCGGCGTGTCCCGTCAAAGAGCAGATGGAGAGCCAGGCGAGAGAGTTGGTCGGAGCGTTGCCGGGTGTTACGTCCGTTCATGTGACGATGGATGCGGAAGTGCCGAAGGGTCGTGGTCTTAATGATAAGGTAACGATGCCGGGCGTGCGCAACATCATCGCCGTCTCTTCAGGCAAGGGCGGCGTAGGGAAATCAACGGTCGCGGTTAACCTCGCAGTCTCGCTCGCTCTGGACGGTGCGCGCGTCGGCTTGATGGACATGGACGTGTACGGGCCAAACGTCCCGTTGATGCTCGGCGCAGGCGAGGCTCGACCGGAAGTCGACGAGGGGAAACTCCTGCCGATTGAGGCTTACGGCGTCAAGCTCATGTCTATGGCGGTGCTTCAGCCGGGCGATAAGCCTATGATCGTGCGCGGGCCTATCCTGCACGGGCTGGTCAAGCAGTTTTTGACGGACGTGAAATGGGGCGAGCTTGATTATTTGATCGTTGACATGCCACCCGGAACGGGTGATGTGCAACTAAGTCTGGCGCAGCTAGTGCCGGTGCAGGGCGCGGTGCTGGTGACGACGCCGCAGGAAGTCGCCGTGATGGATGTCAGGCGCGCACTCAGAATGTTTGAGACGGTGGCCGTGCCTGTGCTCGGCGTGGTCGAAAACATGAGCTACTTCATCGCGCCCGATACCGGCATAAGGTATAATATCTTCGGTGAAGGCGGCGGCCTCAAGTTGGCTGAAACTTACGGCGTGCCATTCTTAGGCACAGTGCCGCTGGGATTGGAAGTACGCGAGGGCGGAGATTCCGGCGTGCCTGTCGTCGTCGGCCAACCCGATTCGCCACAGGCGCAGGCTTTCCGCAAAGTGGCGGAAGAGGTTGCGCGGCAAGTTTCGATAGAAGCAATGAAACCTGAGCTTGTCGTTTTGGGCAAAGCTCAATAGAGTTAATTTGCGATTTTTGATTTTTGATTTGTGATTGGAAAAAGAATAAATCTTTAGTCCTTATCCAATCAAAAATCGCAAATCTAAAATCAAAAATTGAAATGGGAGAAAGAAAATAAAATGTCTGCGACTACAACAACTACGACAACTGCTCCGGCAACAACGGGCGCTGCTCCGGCGATGACGTTGAACGTCACGGAAGCGGCGGCAGTGGAGATTCAGAAATTTATGACGGGCGAAGAGGACTTGCCGGAAACTGCTGGCCTGAGAGTGCGCGTTGTGCCAGGCGGCTGCTCCGGTTTTCAATACAGCCTGAACATTGAAGAGGATTCGCGCCAGGGCGATTTCATTTTGAATGAAAACGGCGTGCGCCTCTTTGTTGACATGTTCAGCGCGCAATATCTGAACGGCGTCAAGATTGATTACGTGACGGGCGTGATGGGTTCGGGCTTTACGTTCACCAACCCGAACGCGACGGGCGGCTGCGGCTGCGGCTCATCGTTCACGGCCTAAGTTTCGGCCACCTAAACTAAAGAACTTTAGAGGACGCGATGCGCGTGATACCTCGCTTGTCTTGTTTCTTGAGAAGCAACGAGAAGTCGGTCGTCAGGCGCGTCGCGTCTCTTCTTTTGTCTGGCGAAAGGTCAGCAGGTGTCGCCGCGAAAATAAAGGGATCAGAGCTTGTTGGAATTTATCCAGGCTGAACGGGCAGAGCAGGTGGACGTTGCGCGTGAGTTGTTCGAGGAGTACGCCGCCGCGCTTGGGATCAACCTGTGCTTCCAAAACTTCGAGCGGGAGTTGGCGGAGCTTCCGGGCGCATACGCTCCGCCTGATGGGAGACTGCTACTGGCTGTGCATGAAGGCGAAGTTGCCGGATGCGTGGGCTTGAGGAAAATTGGCGCGGAGACTTGCGAGATGAAGAGGTTGTATGTCAGGCCGTTGTTTCGCGGCCTCGGCATTGGCCGTTTCCTCGCGTTAAAAATTATCGAGGAAGCGCGCGCTCTCGGGTTTGAGCGAATGTGTCTGGACACGCTGCCCTTGCAGATGGGTGAAGCTATCAAAATGTATCGCTCGCTCCGGTTTCGTGAGATAGAGCCTTACTATCACAATCCGGTCGAGGGCGCGCTTTTCATGGAGTTGAAGTTGAAATAAGTTCGCGCTCTGCCGACTTGCCGCCACGCCTTGCGATATGCCAAAGTCGCTGCTGACTTTCAAAACCCAACCAAAATTCAAGGAGTATCAGGATATGCCGAAGATTGAGGCGGAAACCGCGACGGGCACAGAAGCTTTTGACGCAGTTGAGGGACGCAAACTTGTGCTTGCCATTGAGGACGCCGGAATAGACATTCTTCATCGCTGCGGCGGCAACGCCAAATGTACGACCTGCCGCGTCGAAGTACTCGCGGGCGACCCGGGCGAAATAGGAGAGGCCGAGCGCAACCGCCTCTTGATGGAAACGGGCTTGGCCGAAAACGTGCGCCTCTCCTGCCAGGTGCATGTGATAGACGATCTAAAGGTGCGCGTCATCAACCAGGCGAGCGTGCGCGGGATGGATGCAGGACCAAGACCGCTTGATTAGTGATGAGTGATAAGTGATGAGTGATAGGTGGGCAAGCCAACGCTTTTTCTCATCGCTCGTCACTTATTACTTGTCACTTGTCACTGTTTTTAGTAATCTTCGCGCGTCATTACCTGAAAATTGGAGATTTGAACCGGCGACAGCGTGTGCTGTCACGCACTGGTTTGTGTTCGCGGCGCGCGTAGTGTGGTTTTTGCGCGCTCTCGGTTTGCTTCACACCATCAAAAGTTTCGGAGGGACGTATGTTGATTGAACCTCTTGCTCATCTCCCGACCAGCTTGGGCGTGCTTCAGGATATTTTTCATGCGCCAAGCTCAGAATCCCTCGTCAGAGTTCTGCTGCGTTGGGGCCACTTTGTCGCGGGCATCACGTGGATCGGGATTCTTTACTTCTTCAATCTCGTCAACGTCAAATTCATGAAGGCGCTCGACGCGCCGACCAAAGGCAAGGTGATTCCCGAACTGATGCCGCGCGCTCTCTGGTATTTCCGCTGGGGCGCTCTCGTCACCGTGCTCGCCGGCCTGACGTATTATGCCATGTACATCCTCAAGCCGGATGTCAATAACGCGAAGGCCATCGGCGGGGCGACCATCAGCGGCTGGGTTGTCCTTGGTGTCTGGCTGATATTTCCTATCGTGACGTTTGCCATCGAGTTTCTCATCATCCAGAAATCAGGGATTAACGATGGACGAGTGCTGGCTGTCATCGTCGCCATCTTAGTGATTGCGATGGCGGCGGGAATTATCTGGTGGCTCAGCGGGCAGCTTTCAGCCCCGAACGGTGAGAATTACGCCAGCAACAAAACTCTCTCGATAGGGATCGGCGGTGCGCTGGGGTTAATCATGCTCTTGAATGTCTGGGGCATCATCTGGCCCGCGCAGAAGAAGATCATCGCCTGGACAAAGGATAACGCGCAGAACGGGACACCGATTCCGCCGGAATCCGCCACGCTCGGACGCAAAGCGTTCCTGGCCTCGCGCGCCAATGCCTGGCTTTCGTTGCCGATGCTCTTCTTCATGGCAACGTCGCACGGCGATTACGTGATTTTCGGAAAATAGCTTTTGACGCTGCTGGGGCGAATCGGAAGAGATCGCCTGCGAGCTATAGAAAACCTGAGCTGGAAGGCTATATCGGGACGGACGCTCCTCAATAACCTGGCGGAGCGTCCGTCCCGTTTCTGCTTTGCGTTTCCACACACTAAAGATTTATGCTCTTAATTGATTCGTTACATTCGAGGGCAATAGTGAAGCCTTAGCGGAACTGTTTAGAGTTCAGTCTTCAGGCTGGTAGCGACACGCAGGAAGCGTGAACTCTAAACAGGGCGCACTCATTCGTTGATAGCTATAGGAGGTAGAAAGATGGGATTCAACGGTTCTTACACGGCCAGGCAATTTAATCTGAGCAATCTCACCGGCATCTCGGACAAAACCCTTGAGATGCACTTCAAGCTCTACGAGGGCTACGTCAAGGAGACCAACAAGCTGACGGAGAAAATCTCCGAGTTTCTGGCAGACGGCAAGGTGGATCAGGAAGAGATGCCAGCCTATTCGGAACTGACGCGCCGCCTCGGATTCGAGTACAACGGCATGGTCTTGCACGAATACTATTTCGAGAACATGAAGCAGGGGGGCTTGGGCGACACCGACAAAACTTCGAGCTTCCACAAAGCGGCGGAAGCCTCTTTCGGCAGCTACGACATCTGGAAAGCAGACTTCATGGGCGTGGGCAAGATGCGCGGCGTCGGCTGGGCCATCTGCTACGAGAATCCTGCGAACGGGCGCATCTCGAATCACTGGATCACGCTGCACGAGACCGGAAACGTTTCGGGCTTCAATCCGGTACTCGTGATGGATGTTTGGGAACACGCATATCTGCTCGACTACAAACCGGCGGATCGCCCCAAGTACATCGAAGCGTTTTTCTCAAACATTGACTGGAACGCCGTCGAAGCACGCTTGAAGACCGGCACTACCTCGCGGCAACAAACGGCTTGAGAGAGTCCGAGAGTCTGGAGTCTGGAGTCTGGAGTCAAAAGAAAGAGAAATTGCTTTCGGCCCAGGACTCCAGACTCATAGACTCCAGACTCCAGACTTCTTTTCGGAGGACATTCTATGAGACGGACTCTGCTTCCGCTGATGGTTATCTTGGTGTCTGCGCTTTCTCTGGCAGGCTGCGCTTCTAACGACAACGCGAATGTGAACACGACGGCGACGACTAATGTCACTCCGCCCGTCACAACATCGCCCACGCCCGCCACGCAAAATCTGGAAGTTACAGAACGCCCGCAAAAGATTAAAGACATGATGGCGGCGCGCGGCGAACAGGATCAGGCCGCACCTGCGCTCAAGTTCGTCGAGCCGCGCGAGGGCGCGACCATCAACGGCTCAACCGTCAACCTCAAGCTTGCCTTGAGCGGAGACCTGAAGGGCTACAAGCCCGGCAAAGACCCCGCGACGGCTATGGGCAATCACATTCACGTCATCCTCGACAATCAGCCCTACGAGGCTTACTACAGTCTCGATCAACCCTTCGAGCTACGCAATGTTTCCGAGGGCAAACACACCATCCGCGTCTTCGCTTCTCGCCCCTGGCACGAAAGCTACAAGAACGCAGGCTCGTTTCAGATGGTGATGTTCACGGTCAAGGGCGGCGGCGATGCCGGGAAGCCGACGACGACCAACAATGGGCAGGTGATGGCTGATAACAAGAGCGCGGCGAACACAACCAGCACCAACACACATCCGACCATGCAGGCTAACTCAAAAACTGCTGCTTCAAATACTGCCAACTCAAACACCGCTGCGCCGCGCGAAGGCAAAGACATGGCTGCGAGCACGGCGCAAGACGTTGATCCGAAGAAACCGCTTCTGACCTATAGTCGTCCGAAAGGCGACTACAAGGGATCGGACGCGCAGGAAGGAATCATGATTGACTTCTGGCTCTCGAATGCGAAGTTGCAGGGAGACGGCGGAGACTTCCGCGTGCGCTATTCCATTGACGGCGGCGAGGCGAAGTACATAGACAAGTGGGAACCGATCTGGGTGAAAGGCTTGGACGCAGGAAAGCACACGTTCAAACTCGAACTCGTCGGCAAGGACGGCAATGTTGTTGCCAACGGCGACTACAACTCGACCTCGCGCGAGATTGTTATCGGCGCTCCTATAATCTAAAGCGATCTTGAAATTGAGTGGGAAATTAACCGTAGAGGACGCGGAGAACGCAGAGGTAGAAAAGAAATTGACAGAGCAGATAGTAACTCTTAAATTGATAATTTGAGTTTTGCCGTCTAACTTCCTCTGCGTCCTCTGCGGTTAATTTCTCCCTTACACACACGACGGTCTCAAAGAGCGAGCACAGGTTGACGCGCTTGCCGTCGAAACTACAGTATGTCGCCCGTGTCTGGCGATGTGCGCCGGAAAGAAAGGTGAGAAAGATGAAGACATCCCCATTTGAGCATTCAAGGTTTTCCAGGGTTTCGATAGCGGGCACGATGCTTTTCGCTATTGCCTGTTTTGTGGTCGTGGCGTCGGGCGCGCTCGCTGATGTAAAGAAATTGGATGCTACGGCGACTGCTCCGAAGGTCGGCGAGGCTGCGCCCGATTTCAAGTTGCCTTACGCGACGCAGGAGCAGATTTATTTCAAGCCGGAGGAGCGCATGTCGCTCTCAAGCATGCGCGGCAAGAACGTGATTCTGGCCTTCTATCCGGCGGACTGGTCGGGCGGCTGCACCAAAGAGGTCTGCACTTTGCGCGACACTTTCGCGGAGTTGGGGAAACTCAATGCCACGGTATTGGCCGTCAGCGGCGACTACGTCTTCTCGCATCACGAGTGGGCGAAGTTTCATAAGCTGCCATTCCCGCTTCTCTCCGACCACGATCACAAGGTCGCACGCGCTTACGGCAGCTACAACGAAGAGGTCGGCTTCAACAATCGCACAGTCTTCCTGATAGACAAAGACGGCGTGGTGCGCTACAGCAACCTGGCATTCAAAGCTGGCGACGCAAACGACTACAGCCGCCTGCGCGAAGAGTTGGCGAAGTTGAAGTAAAGAAGTCAGAAGCCCTGAAGGGGCGAAATAAGATAGCCTGTGGCAGCGCCACAGGAATTGAAGGCATGTTTATTCATCAAGCCCTGAAAGGGCGGAATATTACGCCCCTTTGGGGCTTGATGAATATTCTATGCACGTCAACCCAGGGCGCTGCCCTGGGCTATTACATTTCGCTCCTTCGGAGCTTAGAAATCGAGGTCGCGCTTATTTGAAGGCTACTATTAAGACTTGAACATGCTTAACCGTCTTTCTTCTAGTCTCTGTTTTTCACAATGCCTGAAGCAACGGAACAACTAACAGCACGCAGTTCGCCGCTTGAGGAAACGCACAGGCAACTCGGCGCGAAGATGGCGTTGGATGGCGCGTGGCGTGTCCCTGCCTCTTATGGCGATACGGCGGCTGAGTACAAGGTTGTGCGCGAGGGCGGCGCAGGATTGATAGACCTTTCGATGCGCGGGCGCGTCGAGGTCGGCGGCACAGAGGCCGTGCAGTTTCTTAACGGCCTCATCACCAACGATGTCAAGACGCTCGAAGAAGGCGCGTGGATGCTGGCCGCGTTTCCGAACGTGCAGGGACGGCTCATCGCCGAGACGCGAGTTCTACGTCTGGCGGGCGATAGGTTTCTCTTCGACACAGAAGCGGCCACGCACGAGCAAATCCTGAAGACACTCGGACGCTTCACTCTCGCGGGCGATTTCCGCGTGACGGATTTGACCAATGATCTCGCGCTCATTTCGTTGCAGGGAGCGCAGGCGGCAAACGTTGTTCGCGCCACGCTCGGCTCGATGGCGTCGCAGACAAAGCGCGGGCGCGTTCTTACTATGAACTGGAACGACCAGCCGCTTCATCTAATCCGCGCGACTCACACGGGGGAAGACGGTTTCGATCTGTTCGTCAGCGCATCCGAGGCAGCATCGCTCTGGGCCGCGCTCTCTTCAAACGGCGCACGCGCGGTAGGCTTCGATGCGCTGGACATTTTGCGCGTCGAAGCTGGCGAGCCGCGCTACGGCGTGGACATGGACGAGACGAACGTTGTGCTCGAAGCCGTGCCGGATGATGCGGTCAGCTTCACGAAGGGCTGTTACATCGGGCAGGAGATTATCGCGCGCATACACTGGCGCGGGCACGTCGCCAAGAAACTCACGGGCCTCACGTTTGACAAGCAGGGAGACGCGAAGCGCGCGGATAAGGTCAGAACACCGGACGGCAAAGAGATTGGTCGGCTCACATCACTCGCGTTCTCGCCGCAACTGAGTCACCTTATCGCGCTCGGCTATATCAAGTACGACTATCTCGCGCCCGGCACAGAGGTGCGCGTCATCTCAGGCGACGCAGAGCTTGCGGCGCACACGACCGAGCTTCCTTTCGTGCGCGGTAGCTGGTACGAAGAGGGCGATAGCATCGCGGAGACGGGCGCATGAGCGAACAAGTGGACGCCGCCGACACCGCAACTGCGCCGCGCGATCTCGATTTCGAGCAGGCGCGGCTGGCTTATTCCATCATCGAATCCTTGCTTGAGCACACGAGCGTCATCAGCGACTTGATAGCTTTGATGGCGCAGACGCTCGACGAAGACACAACGAAAGCCTTAACCAACACTCCGCACTGGCAAGCCTACCTCGACAGCCGCCGCGCGATGGAGAAGACGCGCGCGGACGTTGAAAAATTCGCTGAAGTTATGAAGAGACTCAGCGGAGAAGAAGCCTGACAATAACCCGCGCCGAGCGATAAGCATTCAAGATGAAGAAACCAGAGAACGATAAAAGGAATGCTATCGAGGCGTCGGGTTGAACAGGCTGTTAGGCGCGGGATGGATTGCAAAAAAGCCCTCGGTAGTTACCTCAATGATTCTCAAGATTTCTTTTTAGCGAGAAACGCGCCAACGACCGCCCCGCTTACTACCCCTAGAATCGCTCCTTCAATCATGGTCATGAATGAAGCTTGAGCAATTGGCGCAAGCACCTGGTCAAGCCCTCTCAGATTAGACCCTTGTGTAATCACGATTTCAAAGGGAAGTTGACCAATAAAAGGAGCAGAAGGTCGAAGTAGGAATCCTATAATTCCCCCGATAAGAAATCCAAGAAACCCTAGACCAACAATTGTTTTCCTTGACGTAGAACTACTTTTCCTTTGGAGAGGGATGAAGGTGCTCGACGTTGAAACCTTAACAGGCTGTGGGGCTTTAATCGGCTGCCCACATCTTGGACAGGCTACAGCTTGGTTTGATACTTCTGAGTTGCAGGCAGGACAATTGATTAGAGTAATGGCACTTTTAGCGATAGCCTCTTTTAATTCTTGCTCTTCTTCCAACCTAACGCCATACGGTGTTCCGTAACCACAGCTATCGCATTCAGTAGCAGTTGCCGATATTACTGAGCCACAGAATTTACACTCTATAGTTTCCATGTTTGGATTTAATCTAACCTGCTCCTTGGTTTGATCTTGAGGCAAAATTTCAGTCGTTGAGGGACTGATTTTTAGATGATGGGACAAACCACGCTTCTCTAATTCTCCTCTTGCCAATTCAATAGCTTCTTTACGGTAGTTTCTGGAACTGACATTAATAATTTTTAGAAGGTCTTTATCTGATTGTTTAGACATTCTTTCTCGCAAGTCTTGTAATTCTTTTGGTGACATCTTCGTTCTCCTAATGACGCTTTTAGGCAAGACGCCAAATTACTGTATATGCGGAACTGTTCCGCATAATATTCTTATAGGCGGAAGTCAGTAAACCATTTCCTACCACATCCCACGCCGTTTGAGCCACAGCAGGGCGAAGCCGATCAAGATCATAGTAAACGCGCAGACGAGCCAGAAGCCCATGTCTATTCCGCCGATGCGAACGTGCGCCAGCGGCAGCCCGGAGACATTCATGCCCCACGCTCCAAAGACAGCGGCGGCGGCTGCTTCACAGATGCCGACCACCGTGAGCGTCTTCATCGTCTCGTTAAGCTGGTTGGACATGAATGCCAGGTGCGCTTCGGTCGCGCCCGCGACCATGTCTTGCTGAATGTCTATGATGTCCAGAAGGCGCAGGATGTGATCGTAGACATCCTGAAAGTAAGGGTGCGTGTCCAGATCGAACAAAGAGTGCTCGCGTTTGGGAAATTCGTTGAATGCTTCGCGCAAAGGGTAGAGAGCCATACGCAGGGCAAACACGCTTCGCTTGACGACCAGCAACTCTTCGGGATTAGCGCCCTTGTTGCCATGAAACATAGTCGCGTCCAACTGGTGCAGCCGGTCTTCAATGTTATCCACGATAGGGAAGCACGCATCTATAATCGCGTCCACAACGATGTGAGAGAGAAACCCGACGCGGTCGCGCAAGTCAGGCTTCGCCTGCTCCCAACGTTGCCGCGCCAGATCAAGAGCCGGAACGTGGCCTGGATGCAACGACACGATGTAGTTCTGACCAACGAACAGATCAACCTCGGTCATCTGCAATTCGCGGTTCATCTCTATCTCCAGCGGAGCATAGATGACGATATTATAGTAGCTCGGATACTCATCTACTTTGGGCCGCTGCCGCTGTTTCAATGCGTCTTCTAAGGAGAGCGGGCTGAAGTCGAATTCCTGAGCGAGCATCTTTAGCTCCGCCGCGCCGGGGTCGCGTATGTCCACCCAGAGGAGAACATCCGGCGAGCGCAGCTCATCGCTGATCCGCTCAAGCGGCAGAGACTCTGCATGCTCCACACCGGGGCAGCGCATGAGAACGGTCATCCGCGCTCTCGGCGGTTGCCGGGTCATGGCGGAAGATAAACGTTGCATCGGGTGGATGTCCTTTAACGTTGACGTTGCGTCTCGTTTATTGAGCGCACGAAGTTTTGTCAAAATCGTTCCTCTGCTTTGAGCCATGATTCATCCTCCCTTTTCCATCCATCACTACGTATCCGTATTCTTAAAAAAGTGACGGCTGGTTTTCAAGGTCTGCGGCCTCGATTGTCTGTTGGCCTAGAAGCCGTTTCAACTTGTTCGCGCTTGCGGGCGCATGGCCTTCGTAGAAGTTGCTGAAGTAGGCATAGACTTGTTTGACGCGCTCCCGTAGGCGCGCGATCATCTCGCTCCATGCTTGCAGGTTTTCGTCCTGCGCGCGTTGCACTATGTCGAAGCGCGTGAGATTACGCGCGCCCATCCAGCGAATGTAAGCGAAATCGGCGGTCGGATGTTCAGCCAGATGCCACGTCTTCTCCTGAGCAATCCATTGGCCTTCAACAAGGGCCAGCGCAACGTTGTGCTCGGCCAGAAAGTCGAGCACCGTTTCTTTGAGCCAGTCAGGGCTGCGAAACTCTATGCTGAATTGTATGTCGCGCGGCAAACGAGGAAGAAAGTCACGCAGAGCGCGCCCGTTCTCAACTGTTAATTCAAACTGCGGCGGCATCTGGATCAAAACGCTGGCGAGTTTCTCCTTCAACACGCGCGCACGCTCGCAAAACTCTTCGAGCAACGCGATGCTTCCGCTCCTCAAAGCGCGCTCGTGCGTAATCTCCTGCGGCAGTTTCAGTGAGAAGGTGAAGCCCTGGGGTGTGCGTTTCATCCAGCTTTCAAAAGTTGATACGGGAGGAATGGCGTAGAAGGTGGAATCAACCTCGACCGTCTCAAACGCCCGCGCATAAACTTCGAGCATGTCTGCGGGGCGCGTCGCAGTCGGGTAGAAGACGCCTGCGCCTCCGCCCGGCCCTGTCACCCAATCATCATAGTTCCATCCCTGGCAACCAACCCGAACACGTTCGTTAACCTTTGCTGGAGACATGCGTAGATAGTCTCAAGTCTGGAGTCTGGAGTCTAGAGTCAAAAGAAAGAGAAATGCTTTTGACCTCGGACTCCAGACTTCAGACTTCAGACTCCAGACTATTTTTCATCACAATGATGTTGATGATGCCCAATAGTCGTCGCTCAACTCTGAGCAGTTCAAATCCGGCGCGGCTGGCTTCTTCAGCCGTCCTGCGATTGAAGTGGTCGTCGAGGAGAGCGACGGTCAGGATGTTGAGCGCGTCGAAGAGCCAGCCCAGGATACCTTTCGGGCGGACATGCTCAAGCAGCGCGACTGTTCCGTTGGGACGAACGACGCGGCGCAATTCTGAGAAAGCTTTTTGGGGCGATGCTACTGAGCAGAAGACGAGCGTGGCAAAGGCTGCGTCGAACGAAGCGTCTGGAAAGGGAAGCTGCTCTGCGCTCGTTTGCACCAGATGAAGGCTTGAGGGGCGCGACTTGCCGCGCGCGAGTTTAATCATCTGGCAGCTCACGTCGCTTGCTACGCCGTGCGCCCCGCTAGGATAGAAGGGAAAGTTTAAGCCTGTGCCTGCGCCGACTTCCAGAACGCGGCTGTCTACAGGAAGCGCGTCCAGGGTTTCGGCGCGCAGACGCGCAAGAATCAAACGCTCAAGCGGCGCGATTGCGCGGTCGTAGTGCGAAGCGAAGCGGTCGTAAACGGCTGGCTTGCGCGAAGGTTTCTCGCTCTCTTTCAAATCTTCTCCCGGCACGCAGAGTCACAACCCGTATGAGCGGCTGAAGAAGTTTCCAATCAGCGCAACATCATAATCACCTTGCGCTCGCGCGGGCCGTCGAATTCACAAAGGAAGATGCCCTGCCAGCGGCCCAAGAGCAGTTCGCCGTCATGAAAGGGAACGGTGACGCTTGAACCGACAAGGCTCGCTTTGATGTGGGCGTCTGAGTTTTCTTCGCCGTGAGAGAAGTCCATCCCGTGCTGCGGAATCAAGGAACGCAGAGCGTGGAGCATATCGCGCGGCACATCCGGGTCTGCGTTCTCGTTGATGGTCAACCCGGCGGTCGTGTGCTGCACGTAGAGCACGCAGATGCCCGATGTCGCACGCGACTCTTTCAGCTTCCCACGCACTTCATCCGTAAATTCGACAAGCTGTTCGCGCTCTCTTGAGCTTACTTTGATTACCTGCATAACATTCTTGCCTGATGGATGCGACCGAAGTCAGTACCGCCTGCGGAAGCGGGCGGGTATTGAGTCAAACTCCCGACCGCTACCGCAGGCGGTACTGACCCGTAGTCGCAGTCGAAGCCCCTGATCGCGTAAGTCTGCGGTCAGGGGCTTCGACTGCGACTATGTAACCGCACTTAATGCTTGCGCGAGGTCTTACGCAAGATTGCCCAGCCGGAAGGCAGCACCGCCGCCGCGAGCGCGATCTTGATGAGGTCGCCGATGAGAAACGGCGCAACCCCAAAATTCCATGCGGCTACGGGACTCATAAAACGCGCCAGCCAAGCCCAGCCCCCCAGCAGAATCACGACGGAGCCAAGAGCCATCGCAGCCGCAGCCGTCAAAAAGCGTTTATCCCAACCGCGCTCCGCAAGCAGACCGACGACAAAAGCCGCGACCGGATACGCCAGCAGATAACCGCTCGTCGGACTAAACAGCAGATGCTGCACACCGCTCCCGCCCGCGTAGAAGAAGGGAAGCCCGCTCGCGCCTTCAATCAGGTAGGCGATCATCGCCAGCGCGCCGAGACGCGAGCCTAGAAGAGCGCCCGTGAGAAGCACCGCGAAGGTTTGCCCCGTCAGCGGCACAAGCGTTCCCGGCAGCGGAATCGCAACCTGCGCCGCCAGAGCAGTCAGGAGACTGAAAGCAACGATGAGAGCCAGGCTACGTGCAAGGTCGAGCGGCGCAAGCACCGCGCTCGTCAACGTTTCAGCCTTAGCATAAGAAGTGTTCATGCGACTTAACCTCAGTGAAGAAAAGAAAGTGATAAGTGATAAGTGATGAGTGATGAGATAAGAGCTTTTTCTTATCACTTATCACCTATCACTCATCACTTCTCAGAGTTCTCTTACGGAAATTCAACCTCTCCCGATCTCACCTCATCCATGTGGCCCTGCTCGGTTTTGATTCTCATTCCGTAGAATGAGCGCCAGACGAAGACGAGCGAGATGAGGAAGAAGACAGCGGCCAGAATGTGGCTGAGTGTCGCGCCCTGCTCGCGCGTCAGCGTCACGGCCAACTCGACGGCCAAGAGTCCGAACAGCGTTGTGAACTTGATGACGGGATTGAGCGCCACAGAGGATGTATCCTTGAACGGGTCGCCAACCGTATCGCCGACGACCGTCGCGTCGTGCAGCGGCGTGTTCTTCATCTTTAGTTCGACCTCGACGACCTTCTTTGCGTTGTCCCACGCGCCCCCGGCGTTCGCCATGAAGATCGCCTGGTAGAGTCCGAAGACGGCAATCGAAATCAGGTAGCCGATGAAGAAGAACGGCTCGACGAAGGCAAAGGCAAGCGTGGAGAAGAAGACCGTCAGGAAGATATTGAACATCCCCTTCTGCGCGTACTGCGTGCAGATTTGCACTACCTTCTTACTATCTTCAACCGATGCCTTCTCGACACCATCAAGCTTGATGTTCGCTTTGATGAACTCTACCGCGCGATAAGCTCCGGTCGTGACGGCTTGCATTGACGCTCCCGTGAACCAGTAGATGACCGCGCCGCCCGTAACCAGACCGAGCACGAATGGAGCGTGGAGGATAGAGAGGTTGTTGATTGCCTCTGCATCATGTAGCCCGTTGGTCAGGGCCATGATGATCGAGAATATCATCGTCGTGGCTCCGACCACAGCCGTGCCGATGAGGACGGGCTTGGCCGTCGCCTTGAAGGTATTGCCCGCGCCGTCGTTCTCTTCCAGCAGATGCTTGGCGCGCTCGAAGTTAACGTCGAATCCGAAATCTTTCTTGATCTCAGCTTCGATGCCCGGTATCTGCTCGATGAGCGATAGCTCATAGACAGACTGCGCGTTGTCCGTCACAGGCCCGTAAGAGTCAACGGCAATCGTTACAGGCCCCATGCCGAGGAAGCCGAATGCCACAAGGCCGAAGGCGAAGACGGGCGCGACTGTAATTGCCGGAGTTGAGACCATCAGCGCGCCCAGACCCTGCATGCTGAAGAGAAAAGCGATGCTCATCAGTCCAACAATGCTGATGCCCAGCCAGTAGGCTGAGAAGTTGCCAGCCACCAGACCCGACAGGATGTTGAGCGATGGGCCGCCTTCACGCGATGAGATAACCACTTCCTTAACGTGGCTGGACTCGGTTGAAGTGAAGACCTTGACCAGCTCAGGAATGATCGCGCCCGCGAGCGTGCCGCACGAGATGATAGACGCCAGTTTCCACCAGAGCGTCGTGTCGCCTCCAAGATCGGGGATAATCAGATACGAAACAATGTATGTGAGCGCCACCGAAACAAGGGAAGTAATCCAGACGAGCGAGGTGAGGGGAGCCTCGAAGTTCATCGTGTCCTTGCCAGCGTAACGCGCCTTGGCAATGGCTGCGTTGACGAAGTAGGAGCATGCGCTCGCAATAATCATCATGATGCGCATCACGAAGAGCCAGACGAGAAGCTGTATCTTGACAGTATCACTGGGCACGGCAAGCAGGATGAAGGTGATGAGCGCAACGCCCGTCACGCCGTAGGTCTCGAAGCCGTCAGCCGAGGGGCCGACAGAGTCGCCGGCGTTGTCGCCCGTGCAGTCAGCAATCACGCCGGGGTTGCGCGCGTCGTCTTCCTTGATCTTGAAGACGATCTTCATCAGGTCTGAGCCGATGTCCGCGATCTTCGTGAAGATGCCGCCAGCGATGCGTAGCGCCGCCGCGCCCAGGGATTCGCCGATAGCGAAGCCTATGAAGCAAGGGCCAGCATACTCGCCTGGAATGAACAACAGGATGCAGAGCATGATGAGAAGCTCGATGCTGATGAGCATCATGCCGATACTCATTCCGGCTCTGAGCGGAATCGCATAAATCGGATAGGGTTTGCCGCCGAGTCCTGCAAAGGCCGTGCGCGAGTTGGCAAACGTGTTGACGCGAATGCCGAACCATGCGACGCCGTAGCTGCCTGCGATGCCGACAAGACTGAACGCTAAGATGATGATGACTCGCGCCGCCTCAAACTTCAGCAGGACGCCGAAGTAGAGCACGATAATGACGGCGATGAACGCTTCGAGAATGAGAATGAACTTGCCTTGAGTGATGAGGTAGGTCTTGCACGTCTCGTAAATCAACTCGGAGATTTCCCGCATCGCGCGATGCACGGGCAGCTTCTTCAAGTTCATGTAGATGGCAAGGCCGAAAAAGATGCCGAGCGCGCAGAAGACGAGTCCGACCATCAACAGTGTGCGCCCGTTGATGGCGTTATTCAAAAACATACTCTGCGAAAGGTCCGGCAATTTCAGGCTGGCCTCGCCTCCGATTTCCCCGGCTGTCCCTGCCCCTTGCGCCAGCGCGGACGCTGCGTTAAAGGCCACGACCGCAACGATGCCCGAAAGAGTTAGCACGCCGCGTCTGGCACGCAGCACAAATGATGAAAAAGATTGATGAGATCGGCGCGAGACCCTCTTGCTGATAAAGGCGAGCAGCAATAGACTGATGCCGAGAATAAGGTAGAGCGACAAATTCTCCACGATTGCGAGATTCCTTTCTGTTCGTTAAATAAAAATAGTGAGACAAAGTTGATTTCTGAAAGCGTCTCACTTCAAAAGCGCGACAAGACAGACCAATGGACAAAAGGAAGCTTATAGTCTCCCTGTTACTAAGACTCAAAAGCCAGGTCGCGCTAAAAGCGGTCATTATCTCCGATTTACGCCCGAACTGTCCACAGCGCAGGCGTTCTCTGACAACGATGGCGTCCGTCAAAGATAAAAATTTGGAACCGAAAGGGTACTCTTGGGGAAGTGGAAGAGAAGCAATATCATGCCTCTGCTAAGGAAAGCTTTCTGCGAACCCCCTTCATGGAGAAATGTCTATGAACAAAACTCTCGCTCGTCTGACTCTCGCTCTCTTCATCTCATGCGCCCTGCTTCAACACAACCTTCCGGTAGCATCAAGCCAGCAGGAAGCAGACCCAAACTTCGACGCGAAGGTCGCCCGCCCTGCTTACACAGCGAAGCATCCGAAGGTGCTCTTCGATGAAGCTCATTTCAATTTTCACACCTCTGCGGGTCGCTACAAACCTTTCGCAGACCTCATCACGAGCGATGGCTACACGATCACGCCCAACAAAGAGAAGTTTCAGAAGAAGACGCTCAAAGGCTACAAAATACTTGTCATCGCCAACGCGCTGGGGGCTGAAAGACAGAATAGCCCTGAAGCGGACTCCCCGGCATTTACAGAGGAAGAGTGTGATGTGGTGCGCGAGTGGGTGCGCGCAGGCGGCTCGCTCCTGCTCATCGCAGACCATGCGCCGTTCGGCGCGGCGGCGGAAACGCTCGCCAAACGCTTCGGCGTTGACATGAGCAAAGGGCACACGATGGATGTTAATAATTACGATCAGGAGGACGAAAACAAGAACAGGACCTTCCTGGTTTTCTCGCGCGACAACAAGCTCTTGATAGATCACGCCATCACGCGAGGGCGCGACGCGACTGAACATATCAACCGCATCATTACCTTCACGGGTCAATCGCTCAAAGGCCCTGAAGGAAGCGTAGCCTTTCTCAAATTATCGGAGACAGCGCAAGACCGTCAGCCACCGTCAAAGGATTCAAAACCCATAACGCTTGACCGCTTACCCAACGGTCAGCCGCTTCCTCCGGGTGTGACGGTGCAGGGACGACCCGCCGGGCCGGCTGTTTCTGCTGCGGGGCGCGCTCAAGGAATCGCAATGGCGTTCGGCAAAGGCAGAGTCGTCGTGCTCGGCGAAGCAGCGATGCTTTCCGCTCAACTGGTCACGGGATCTGTGGCGCAGCTAGCAGGTAAGGATGAGATACGCATCGGGATGAATCGCTCAGGCATTGACAATCGCCAACTCGCACTCAACATCATGCACTGGCTCTCTGGATTATTGAGATGACCAACGGAAGATTGCTAAACAAACCCGTAGAGGCAGGGGTGAGCCTCTCTGCCCCTACAATTATGCTTGAACTATTCTAGGCTGCTCTTGCTTGGGCCAGGGCTTAGTCTGGTGTTGGTTCGGGTCGCTTCTTACCATTAGTCCAACACCGAATGGAGTCAATCAACACAATCACCGCAGCGAGCATCAAGATGGCTGTCAGCGCGACGTTGATGTAGCCTTGCGTGGCAGTTTCGGGTTTTTGTGAGAGCGGCCAGAAATTATCTGTGATGGATTTCCAGCCAGCGACGAGCGTGGTCGTGGAGACAAACGAGAGCGGCAAGACGGTTGTCCAACTGTAGCGACCCTTGCCCATATTAAAGAGTATCGTCGTGGCAACGCACAGCGCGACAGAGGCTAGAAGCTGGTTGGCGATGCCGAACATAGGCCAGATGGTCGAAATCGAGCCTGACCAGATGAACGCGGCCCAACCCATTACTACTAAGGCGGTGGTGATAAGCGAGCCGGGCAGCCAGTTCGGCTTCTCGAACTTTTCATAGAACCTCCCGCCAAACTCACCCACAAGAAAACGTGCGACGCGCGTGCCCGTGTCAATCGTCGTCAGGATGAAGAGAGCTTCAAACATGATGGCGAAGTGATACCAGTATTTCATTAATCCTGAGAGTCCTGGAATGCCCTCGAAAATTTTGGCGATGCCGAGCGCCAGTGTGACCGCGCCACCTGTGCGGCCACGCAAATCTTTTTCGCCCGATTCTTTTTCGAGACGATCAATCTCTTTCGGCTGTAGATCAAACTCCCCTCCTGTGTGCTCGTCCACCATCCGCACATAGGCGGATTTCTGCGCCTCCGTGCGCTGCGCTGTATTGATGGCGAAGTAGTCGCCGGGAAAAAGCGACGTAGCGGCAATCAACGCGACAACGCCGACGACGCCTTCCATCAGCATCCCGCCATAGCCGATCACCCGCGCGTCTGTCTCCTTCGCAATCATCTTGGGCGTTGTGCCTGAAGAGATGAGCGCGTGGAATCCGCTGATTGCGCCGCATGCAATCGTGATGAAAACGAAAGGATAGACTTTGCCCGGAATGACCGGGCCGCCGCCCGACACAAAAGGCGTCAGCGCAGGCATGTTCAGATGCGGAGCAACAATGATGACGCCGATGATGAGAAAAGCAACGGTGCCGATTTTCAAGTATGATGAAAGATAGTCGCGCGGGCACAGGAGCATCCAGACAGGCAGCACACTGGCGATGAAGCCGTAAGCAGCCATCATAATGATGATGGTGGTGCGAGAGAACGTGAAGCTCGCAGCCCATGACGAATCGGCGATGCGTCCACCCAGCCAGACCGCGAAGAGTAGTCCTGCGACACCTATAACGCTTGCCTCGGCGATGTGGCCCGGACGTATCCGGTACATGTAAAGCCCCATCAGAAGCGCCAGCGGAATTGTGAAAGCTACTGTGAACGTGCCCCAGGGAGATTCTGCCAGCGCGTTGACGACGACAAGTCCCAGACCCGCGAGCGCGATGACGACTATAAAAAGAATCGCTATGCCTGCGACCAATCCTGAGAGCGGGCTGATCTCCGTGCGTGCCATCTCTGCCAGGGATTTCCCGCGCCTGCGAACACTGCCCATGAGAATCATAAAATCATGCACGGCCCCGCCCAGGCAGACGCCAATCACCAACCATAAAAGTCCGGGCAGAAATCCAAACTGCGCAGCGAGCACCGGCCCGACCAGCGGCCCAGCACCGGAGATGGCTGCGAAGTGATGGCCGAACAAGACCCATTTGTTCGTCGGGTAGTAGTTGTGCCCGTCGTACATTGTCTTTGACGGCACGGGCCGAGCGTCGTCCAACACCAAAACTTTCGCCGCGAGAAAAGCGGAGTAGTAGCGATACGCAATTGTCATCACGCACAATGCGCCGATGATGATCGGTAAAGCGCTCATTCGATGATTCTCCTTAGTCAGAGACTATCGGGCAGATTGGCCTTACTTTAAGGGCAGCCGCAAAGCATACCTGTTCGAGAGAGCGACACAATAACCTTGCGTGCATCTCAAAGTAAATGTCTGAGATGAATGGAAGCGCTAGTCGTAGATTTTGATTGATTTTCGCGTCAGAGAGCAGTTAAGCTGCACGAGTCGTGGGAGCCTCCTCGCCGGTGTCTGCAAAAACTTTCCGGCAATGCTTTCGCATACCCTACCGCCAAGCTGCACGTGATTGCTTCACGCGCAGCTTGGGGATTTTTGAATTGAGCGAGTTGGCTAGGAGATGGACAGTATGCTTTGGAGCAGGCTGAAAGTGGCCTCCGTCAACGGATCAAGTGCGGCTACATCTGGAATGCTTATCTCGCTCGTAGTAGATATGTCCGGGAAGCTTATTTGGCCTGTCACCGACGATTGCTGCGGCGGCGGCGGCGTTGCTGTTGCGCCGGGGCACGAAATATCACCTGCAAAAGCAGACATGGCGAGAGCCAATGTCAGAGCCATAGCAGCGCAAAATTGTTGAAGTTTTCTCATTATCTTTGCTCCTAAAGACTTTTTCTAAACAGAAAAGTGGTCAAGCGTTGAGACTGACTAATACCGCAAACGGTCGCATGATAGCACTGTACCAAGCTAAAACATCAGTCCGCAAATTATTTTGCAAAATGCGGAAAGGTATAATCCTCACATGAATTTAACCTCTCAGCTTCTCCGGCAGATAGACAGCGATGCTCTCAACCTCACAGACCGCGCATTGCTACGCTGCCAGCTCGCAAAAGAACTGGAAGATTCGGGTAACTATGAAGCTGCCCGTAGCGCGATGGGTGAGTTGTGGCAGCGCATCGGTGATTGCCCAAAGGTGGACGGCCTCGGTCAACGTGCCGCCGCAGAGGTGATATTGCGTGCTGGTTCTCTGACAGGGTGGATCGGGAGTGCCAATCAGATTGAGGGCGCGCAGGAGATAGGTAAAAACTTAATTAGCGAGAGCGTGACAATCTTTGAGGCATTGCAGGAAACAGAGAAAGTTGCCGAAGCGTATATTGATCTCGCAATCTGTTACTGGCGCGAGGGCGCTTTTGATGAAGCGCGGGTGACATTGCGAGGGGTCTTAGACCGACTAACTAATGAAGATAGTGCGCAGAAGGCAAGGGCTTTACTTAATAGCGGTATAGTTGAAATGCATTTGGGCAGGTTCAATGATGCCCTTCATATTTTGACCAAAGCCGTGCCTTTGTTTGAAAAGAATCAAAGCCAAGCAGCTAAGGGTAGATTTCACGTTCAACTCGCGCTCGTCTTAAAGAAACTCGGTGCCGCTGAACATCGTGAGGATTATACGGATCGCGCGCTCGTTGAATACGCAGCCGCGAGTTATCACTTCGAGCAAGCCGGGCACACACGTTACCGGGCCGCAGTTGAAAATAATTTAGGATACCTGCTCTTTATAACAGGGAAGCTGGCAGAAGCATGCGAGCATCTTGATCGCGCGCATCTTCTTTTCGCCAGCCTCAAAGATAGTGTGCATACGGCGCAGGTGGACGACACGCGCGCGCGTGTGCTTCTGGCTCAGGAGCGAAATTCCGAGGCTGAAAAAATCTCCGGGTCGGCTGTTCGCACATTGGAGAAGGGCGATGAGCAGTCGCCGCTGGCTGAGGCTTTGACGACGCACGGCGTGGCGCTGGCGCGACTGGGGCATTATGAGGAGTCGCGTTTGACGCTTGAACGCGCAATAGAGGTCGCGTCTCGAGCGGGAGACAACGAAAGCGCGGGTGTGGCTGCGCTGACGATCATTGAAGAGCTTGGCGAATATCTCGGCGGCGAAGAGATGACCAATCTCTATGAGCGTGCCGATCAATGTCTTGCTAACTCGCAGAATTCCGAAACTCTCACACGCCTCCGCGCGTCTGCGCGTCGCGTGCTCGAAACGGGACCCGCTCGCGTCAGGGAATCCGCTCCGCCGAAATTCGTTTATGCGGACGAGCAGACCGCCGAACTTCTACGCGCGGCTCATCGCATTGCCAGCACGCAGAGCACGGTGCTGATTACGGGCGAGACAGGTACAGGCAAGGAACTGCTCGCGCGCATGATTCACGAGTGGAGCGGTCGCGCCGGACAGTTTGTTGCGATCAACTGCGCGGCGCTGACCGAGACTTTGCTCGAATCTATTCTATTCGGTCATTTGAAAGGCAGCTTCACGGATGCTACTCAGGATAACGTAGGTGTTGTCAGGCAGGCCGCGGGCGGCACGCTTTTTCTGAATGAGATCGCAGAATTAAGTCCAGGCAATCAAGGCAAGCTCCTGCGCCTGATCGAGTATGGTGAGGCACACACTATCGGCGCGCTGGAGCCTGAACGAGTTGATGTGCGAATCATCGCCGCTACCAAACGCAACCTCCAGGAGCAGGTTGTTCAAAAACAGTTCCGCAGCAATCTACTTTACCGGCTCAACACTTTTCAACTGGAGATTCCTCCGCTCAGAAAACGACCGGAAGACATCTCCGCCCTCGTCGCGCATTTCCTCAAAGAGCTGGCTGAGCAGCACAACAGGCGTGTGCGATTCACACCGGAAGCTATCGAAGCCATGCGCCATTTGCCACTCAAAGGCAATGCGCGTGAGTTGCGCTTGTTAATCGAGCGGACGGTGCTGGCGGTTGTCGAGGGGACGGAGATTACGCGAGAATTTGTCGAAGTTGTCGTCACCAGACAGACCGACAAAGCTGCGCTCGCGGATGCCTGGGCGGGCTGCTCGTTTGAGGAAGAGGTCTTACGATACGAAGCCAGTCTTATCAGGCTCGCGCTTGAGAATGCGAAAGGCAGCGTGACGCGCGCCGCGCGCCTCCTCGGTGTCACTCATCAACGGCTCTGTTCGATGCTTCAGGGACGGCATAAAAATTTGCTCGTTGCAAAAAAACCTGCGCAAAAGCGCAGGCGGAGCATTATCACCAAGTTGCATCGTTGATGGCACGACAAATCGTATAAAATCTTCTCTCACCGCTTTTCTCCATCACTCAAAATCCAGCTAAAACGCGCCGTCCGGTGTTATGGCCCACTATATGCAATAAGCAAGCGGACGCGGCGACCAGACCGAGCGCGCTTGCCTGATTATGGTAAGCATCGCTTTTCTCCACCCCAATTCGACTCGCCGTATTGTCTTTTCAATTTTCGCCAAGGGTGATAAGCGACATGGGGTCTCTCACGATCCTCTACGCTGAAGACTACAGATTACTGCTGCATTACGTGAAAGAGATGCTCGAAGAGCAGGGCTGGCGTGTGGAGACATGCGCGGACGGCTTATCGGCTCTTGAAAGGATCGAGGGCGGCGACAACTACGACCTGCTCCTTCTGGATAGTAGTTTGCCGGGAATGAGTGGTCTTGAGCTTGTGCGGCGGGCGCGCAGCCTGAGCCATCGCCGTCTGACGCCCATCATTATGTTTTCGGCCAGCGACTTTGCGCTGGCAGCGAACCGTGCCGGAGTCAATGTCTTTTTGAAGAAACCGGACGAAATAGACGCGCTCATCGAAACAGTCAGACGGCTGACCGGTGAAAGCTTTTGAGGCAAGCCTAAGCCATCCAATTAAAGATACGGAATATGGATCATAGAGTCCTAAAGGTTATCCGCCTGATGAAGGAGGACATGAGACGGCCACTGACTCCCGATAAGCTGTCGCGCGCGGTGAATCTCTCGCCCGTCCACCTTCGTTATCTATTCAAAGCGGAAACCGGAATGACGTTCGCGCAGTATCTCAAGTCGCTCAGGATGGAGGAAGCCAGGACACTTCTGGAGACGACGTTCCTGAGCACAAAAGAGATCATGCACAGGATTGGAATGCATGATGAGAGCCACTTCGCGCGTGATTTCAAAAAGGCGCATGGTCTGACTCCCGCCCAATATAGAGTGCGCCGTCTCAATGCGAAGCTTAAAAAAGAGCCGGATTGAGGGAAATCATCAATTCGGCCAATAAATCATCAATTCGGCCATAAAAATCCTGTTGACGCTACGCACAAATAGCTCTACCTTCCAAAGCGCGTTCTTACAGTCTCGTTCCTTTAAGCTCTAGGTATAAAAAACAGTAACACATAATTAATACGATGCAGCCGTCCTCACACTGTCAAGTCCAGAGCTATCGAAAAGCGACTTCGGCTTTCCCGGCTGGAGCTTTACCGGAGGCACGGGGGGTGATTCCGGTAAAGTTTGCTTCCCAAGATTTCACGGTTGAGAGAGCAAGGGCCAGGCGTGTAGCGCAACCGGAAGGCGCGTGTCCTGGTTCATCTGACTCATGCTTGTGTTTTCTAAGGTGTGCCTCTACGGTCTCCGCGCACTTTGGCTGGGTGTGGCCTGGGAAGCATCTCTGGCCGGGTCGTAGAGTGTTACTGGCTTAGCGCTCGGGGCGAGCGCGCTGAAACCGCCTGCGAACTCTTTGGGTGGGAGATTCCGTAGGCGGTTTCAGCAAAATTCGTGAATCGTGAATCGTGAATAGATGAAACGGCTTTCTCTATTCACGATTCACGAATTTTTATGTTACGCAGCGCCAGCGCAGCGACGAAGGGAGCGGGCGGAACGGAGCGTTCCTGCGGGACTGCGCCTTTGTCTTTGATTTCGCCGCGCGCCATCATCTGCGCGATGATCGAAGCGGGAAAGGCTGTCGTCCTCATCATCGCGCTCAAGCCTGTCTGTTCGTCGAAGCGATCAATGATGTCATAACGAAGCTCGCGGCTCACGCCTTCCATTATTCCGCGAAACTCTACACGAATGAGAACCACATCCGGCTCGCCCTCCGGCAGATGGCGAGTCAGCATCTCTCTTAGCAAATGGCGGGGACTGACACGCACGCCTTCAAGCTCGATCTCTTCATTGCTTGCGAGACCCAGGTCAACGAGCAACTTGAATCGCTCACAGTGTCCCGGATAGCGAATCGTTTTGTAGTCGAGTTCTTCCACGCGACCGAGGAAGCTCTCAGGCAGGGTAGAAGTTCCGCCGGAGGTTTGAAACGCTTCCATCTCTTCGTAAGGCGGAAGAAAGTTGAGCCGCTCAATCTCCGTCAAAGAATCAACTTCAACAATCCTGCGTCCGCGTATGATGCGCGCACGCTCGACATACTCGTTAATCAATCCTTCAACGGAAAAGATAATTTGATAATTAAGCGGAGGACGAGGATTCTGCGGCAAGCCGCCGACACGGATGTGAACCGCCTCAAGACGCTCGAACCGCTCTGCGCCGTGCGCGACCAGAACCGAGACCATGCCGGGCGCAAGACCGCAATCCGGGATGATGTTGATGCCAGCGTCACGTGCCGCTTCATCGAGCGCGAGTTCTTCGGCCACGACAGAGTTGTTGCCGCCCAGGTCGCAGAAGTTGACGCGCGCTTCCACAGCCGCACGCGCCAGCCGCAGGTTGTGATGATAGACGACGCAACTGATGGCAGCATCGTGCCCGCGCATCAACTCGACCACCTGCCGGCTGTCCGCGACATTAACCTGCGCGGGCTTTAGCTTCTCACTCCTAATCGTCGCCGCGACCGCGCGTGCGCGCTCAATCTCCAAATCGGCAAGCGTGACGGCTTCGACATCCGCGCTCTGCGCGAGATCGAACGCCGCGCCGAGTCCCATCCGGCCTGCGCCTAGTACAAGAATCCTCATAGAAAGTCTGGAGTCTGGAGTCTCAGAGTCTGGAGTCCGAGGTCAAAAGCATTTCTCTTTCTTTTGACTCTTAGACTTCAGACTCCAGACTCCAGACTGTTAATCAGGATCGTGTCACGGGCTTCCAGCGTCTCTCCAAATATTCGGCTACGCGCGTGAGCGGGAAGGTCAGCAGCAAGTAAAGAAGCGCGACCATCGGCCAGATTGTCAGCGGTGCAGCGTAGACGCCGACGAGTTGATTGCCGACGCGCGTCAACTCTTCCAGCGCGAGGACTGAGACGAGCGACGAGTCTTTCAAGAGCGCGATGCCTTCGTTGGTCAGGGGCGGAACGACGCGGCGAAAAGTTTGCGGCAGGATGATGCGGCGCATCGCCTGCCAGTGGCTCATCCCCAGGGAACGCCCTGCCTCCATCTGTCCGGCGTCAATGGAGAGGATGCCCGCGCGAATAATCTCTGAGATGTACGCGGCGCTATTGAGCGTCAGCGCGATCACGCCGCTGACGAAAGGGTCTGGAGAACTGAGGCCAAATGCCTGCGGGATGCCGTAGTGAATGAAAATAATCTGCACGAGCAGCGGCGTGCCCCGCATGACTTCGACGTAGATAGCTGCCGGGGCGGAGAGCAGGCGCAAAGATTGCACGCGCGCCAGGGCCAGAAGCAGTCCAATCGGTAAACCTAAAAAGAGGCTGAGCAGAGCGAGGCGCGCAGTTAGCCAGACGCCCTTTAAGAAGAAAGGCCACGCATGACGAAGCAGACTTAGATCGAAAGCTTTGGGCTGCGTTCTGGCCGCCTGCTGCTCCGCCGCTTTCTCAGCCTCTTCGCCAAACCACTTATCATAGAGCTGATTATAATTGCTCGCGCGCAGGCTCTTGAGCGCCTTGTTAATCTCATCGCGCAAATCTTCGCTGCCCGGCGTTAACACGATGCCGTACTTCTCATCTGTAAACTGCGGCCCGATGGTTTTCAGACTGCGAAAACTCTGGCGAATCATGTAGCGCACGGTGGGTGCATCGCCCACGACGGCATCTATCTGCCCGTTTTGAAGGGCGAGCATAGCGAGGTCCATCGTGTCGAACTTGGAGACTTCAACGCCGCCGCGTTTCTCAAGCTCGAATTGCCCCGTCGTGTTCAGTTGCACTCCGGCGCGTTTGCCGCGCAGGTCGTCAACGCCCGCGATGTCCTTCCTGTCGTTGCGAATGGCGACGACTTGCCCGGCGTCGTAGTAGGGGTCTGTGAAAAGTAGGGTCTTGCTTCTTTCCGGCGTGATTGTCAGGGCGGAGATCACCACATCGAACGAGCCGTTTTGCAGCGCGGGAAAGATGCCCTGAAAGTTCGAGTTGACGAAGACGGCGCGCACGCCCATTTCTTTGGCGATGGCGTTGCCCAAATCTATGTCGAAGCCTTTAAACTCGCCGTCCTCCTTATTCTCAAAAGGCGGGTAGGTCGCATCCGTCCCGATGCGCAGCACACCGCTGCTGCGTACACGCTCAAGCGCGGTTTGCGCGGAAGACGGAACGAAGGAGAGCAGTAAAAGAAGGAGGCTGAAGGCTGCGCGTCGCAAGTGTTGGCTCATGAGATTCTCACTCTTCCTGTCCGAGAGTTCCCCGCGTGCCCTTGTCCGTGTCCAGTTTTTCTGATTCGGGTTGGCCGGTTGCGATTTGATCCACGACACTATCGTCATCTTCGTGGAAGCTGCGCATGAAGGCTTGCGTCTCTGCTTTCTGCGGATTGCCGAAGACTTCTTCAGGTGTGCCGGATTCGACAGCGTGCCCGCCCTCGAAGTAAATCACCTGATCCGAGATGCGGCGCGCAAAGTTCATATCGTGCGAGACGACAACGAGCGTTTTGCCCAGGCTGTCGAGCGCACGCAGCATACGCGCTACACTCTGTATCAACTGCGGGTCGAGCGCGGAGGTCGGCTCGTCAAACAGAATCACTTCCGGCTCCATCGCCAGGGCGCGCGCGATGGCGACTCTCTGCTGCTGCCCGCCTGAGAGTTGGGCCGGAAAGTGATTCTCCTTCTCCGCGAGACCGACTTTTTGCAGGTACTGGCGTGCAATCTCTTCGGCCTCTTTGCGCTGCATTCCTTTGACGGTCATCGGAGCTTCCATGCAGTTGCCGAGCGCGGTCAGGTGTGGAAAGAGATTGAAGTTTTGAAAGATGATGCCGACGCGCTCACGAAGCCGCCTCGTCAACTCTTTCTCTTCCGCAGGCGTCAGCTTACGATCCTCTGTGCCGACGACTTCAACGTCGCCAATCTTCATGCGACCGCGATCAAAGCGTTCGAGCCGGTTCATGCAGCGCAGCAGGGTTGATTTGCCGCAACCCGAAGGGCCGAGAATGGTCGTCAGTTGCCCGTCCTTGATCTGAAACGTGGCATTGTTGAGTACGGTGTTTGACCCGTAACGCTTGACGATGTCTGTGACTTCGATCACGTCTCACTCCTCGGTAACTTTGACTTCTAAAATAGAACGCTTCTTCGCAACCAGCGAGGTGTGCGGCGGAGTCTAGCAAAGTAATCATCAATCGTAAATCGTGAATCGTGAATCGTAAATCGTCGAACGGTTTTCATCTATTCACGATTCACGATTTACGATTCACGAATCTTTTGTTAGACTCCGCCGCGATTCCATTATTTTCGGCAAGGCCAATGCAAGAAGAGCGCGACGCGAAATCTCGTCCGGTTTACGAGAATCTAGACACGGCTTACGTCAACCTGGCCGCGCTCTTGCGCTACTTGCAGCAGCGTGAGTTCTCGGGGCGCATACACGTCGAGTTGGACGAGTATACGGCTGATGTGTTCTTGAATGCCGGAGAGCAGCCGCGCGTGCGCGAGACGGATCACACGACCGCTCGTCAATCAGAAGGCGAAGCTGCCCTGCAACGCTTGCTCGTGCGCAGCCAGCAGCCGGGCGGCCTCGTCAGCGTTTATGAAAAGAACACGGTAGAGACAAACGTCGAAGATGCTCCTGCGCTCCCGCCCGTTTCGGTGGAAGCGTCAGCGAACGACACGGGCGGGTCAGTTGAAGAACGGGAGTGGTCTGAGTTGATGCGCTTGAGCGGCGAATTGATTGGCACGGTCGAGCGCGCGGCCTTGAGCGCGGGCGCGGATTTCGCGGGCATTTTTCGCTTGGTGCGCTTGGAGATGGCCGACGATTATTCTTTCCTTGATCCGGCGGCTGGTCGTTTCAGCTACTCCAACGGAGTGGTTCAATTTCGCGGCCAGCCGAATTTGAAGGCATACGTTTCGAGCGTGAGCGAAGCCATGCGTCGTGTGGTTGACCGGATGGCGACGGGGCCGCGCCGGGCGAGCTTACGCGAGCGGGTCGCACTCGAACTCGCTGTCCTGGCGCGCAGGCGTCAATCACAGCTTGCGAAATTCAACTTCACCCCGCAGCTTGATCGCATTGCGGGAACGAGGGTGTTGTAAAACCGGTTTTCAGTTTTGAGTTTTCAGTTTCCAGGAAAATCTGATGACTCGCTACTGAAAACTGAAAACTGAAAACTGAAAACTCAAAACTATTATGTTGAAGTGGAGCGCATTCTGGACGGCTTTCGGGACGTTGTTTCTGGCGGAGATGGGCGATAAGACGCAGCTTGCGGCGATTACGCTGGCGGCTCAAACGCGCTCGCCGCTCTCCGTCTTTCTAGGGGCGGCGATTGCTCTGGCCCTCGTCTCTTTGATCGGAGTTGCAGTCGGCAGCGCGCTTGGCAAATACCTGCCGGAGGATTTGCTGCACAAGCTGGCTGCTTCGGCTTTCATCATCATCGGTGCTCTGATGCTCTGGGGAAAAATTTAGAAAGGCTAATAGTCGTGAATCGTGAATCGTAAATCGTGAATAGATGAAAACCGTCTTTCACGATTCACGATTCACGATTCACGATTCACGATTATGTTTCCATTCCGAAATATTTTGTTCCCGACGGATTTCACGCTGCATGCGCGAGCCGCTTTGAAGTATGCGGCGGCATTTGCGCGCGAGGGCCAAGGGCGCGTTGTGCTTTTCAGTGTCCAGGAAGGCAGCGTGCCCGCGAATCTTCTGACGTTGCCGGAGCGCGTCTTCGACGAGCCGGACAAGCGTTGGTTGCAGCAACTGCGCGCAGAGGTCAAAGATATACTTGCCGATCATCTGCTCGACGGCCTCGAAGTTGATCCTGTCATCATCGAAGGCGAGCCTGCGGCGGAGATCGCACGCGCCGTGCGCGACTTCCAGATAGACCTCGTTACGGTCGTCACACATGGACGAAAGGGATTGTCGCGCGCTCTGTGGGGTTCGACAGCAGAAGAGATTATCGCCGAAGCTCCCTGCCCTGTGCTGACGATTCGGCCCCCCCAGCGCGATTTCGTCGAACACAGAGAAAGCCACACGGAGATTCGACTCAACCGCGTGCTGCTGGCGACAAACTTTCGCCCGTCCTCTATCCATGCCTCGCAGATGGCGGCGGGGCTGGCGGGTGATTCCAACGCAGAGCTTCACACGATCTACGTCATAGGCGATTACATGGATCAGATGGCGGAGATTTTTCCAGAGAGCGCGGGAGCGAAAGTTTCACAGTTGCGGGAGTATGTAACTGAGAAGATGGCGACCTTCGAGCGTGAGGCCAAAGGGCACATCGTCACGCACATTGCTGAGGGAAGACCTTACGAAGAGATTGTCAGGTTGGCGACTGAAAAGGACGTTGACTTAATTGTCATCGGCACGAGCATCCACTCTTCCATCCTGGGCGGCGCGCCCATGCTCGGCTCTGAGATCGAGCGCGTGGTACGCAACGCACCCTGCCCCGTACTCTGTGTCCCATCCGGCAAGGTCGTCACACCACACCCTGCGCGCGTCACAGAACCTGTACCGCAAATGTAGTGATAAGTGATAGGTGATAGGTGATAAGATAAAAACTCTTTCTTATCACTTATCACTTATCACTGCTTCTACTGTCCGCTTTCCATCGGGAGTCCGGCGTTTTGCCACGCGGCAGTGCCGCCGAGCAGGGCCGCCGCATTCTCAATACCTTTTTCTTTCATCATCTGCACCGCACGGGCGCTGGTGTGTTCGTTTGGTCAAGAGCAGTAGGCGACGATCATCTTGTCGCGCGGCAATTCACCCATGCGGTTGGCTACTTGATCCAATGGCATACTGATTGAACCCTTAATGTGATTCTGCTTGTAAGATTCCAGCGGGCGCGTATCAATCACGAAGGCAGCCCCTTTATCAAGAGCTGCGCGCAACTCGACAGTCGTAACGCGCCGCACGCCGTCGCTCGGCACATTCTGCGCAGGTGACGAGCCGGGCGTTATCGCAGAATTGCCGCTACTCGCCGCACTGCCCTTCATCTCTTTAGAATTGCATGCCGCCAGCATCAGAACGGCCAGCACAACCCCCGCCGACAACGAAAAGAAAAGACGCATTCGATAACCTCCAAGAGCGGTGATAAGTGATAAGTGATGAGTGATGAGTAAGAACCTGGCTTTTACTCATCACTCATCACTTTTTTTCTGTTGGGTAGCCTGCATTGACCCAGGCATTGTAGCCGCCGAGGATTGCGGCTGCGTTTTCCAAACCTTTTTCCTTGATGATCTGCACCGCACGGGCGCTGGAATGCTCGTTTGGTCAAGAGCAGTACGTGATAATCATCTTGTCGCGCGGCAGCTCACTAATGCGCGCCAGGATGTCGTTCAAAGGAATCAAGTGCGCGCCCTTCACATGGCCCGCGTTGTACGACTCTTCGCCGCGCACGTCCACGATGATGGCCTTGCCCTTCTCGACGGCCTCGCGCGCCTCTGCCGGGGTGACGCGGCGCACTCCATCTGCCGGTGTTTGCACGGCTGGAGTTGGCGTTGGCGTCGGCACACTTGCAGGAATCTCAACCGGCGGAGGGATAGACTCCTTCGCTACAGTTGTCTGGCTTGTGCGGCGCGTGTTGCGCTTTTTCGCTCCGCTTTTCCTTGTCTGGGCTGCGACGCCTCCCGCCAGCATGACAAGCATAACAAGGACGGCGACCGGCAATGATGTTCTATAACGCATCGAACGAATCTCCTGATTGTTGAGGAGGCCGCAAACTTTGACCAGGCTGCCGGAAAAATTCTAACCGACCGGCGCAAACAGTTCTACCATTTTCTCGCCCGCATCGCAAAAGCCACACTGGCTGGATTCAAGCTTATTATTACGGTTATCATTCGGAAGCGACCAGATGAAGGCGTGTAGGGGCAGGGCTTGTCCCTGCCCGCGTGCCTGCATCAGCGAACGGGTAGGGACCAGCCCGACCCCTACCATTCTCCCGCATCAGTCGCATTCATTTGTAAATCGCTATATTAGCTTCATTATCTTTGCTATGAAGAATTTATTTTCTCAGCTTTGATTGAATAGGACAAAGATGAAATGGATGTTGCGGAAGTTCTATTCTGGTATTTGAAGCCCAAGCCATTTAGTTCTACACTCATTCTCAGCAGAATCAAATTTCTCCCCCATCCCGGCGCAGGCTTGCGAGGGCCTCAGAGTTATGTCGCAGCCGACCTATCTACAATCGGGTAACACTGTCGGCGTCGTTGGCGCGGGGCCAGCCGGGTCTTTCTTCGCCATCGAGCTTCTGCGCCGCGCGCGTGCCCTCGGCCTCAACCTCAAAGTAGATATTTACGACGGCAAGAACTTCGCTCGCAAGGGCGCGCCCGGCTGCAACATGTGCGCCGGAGCCGTCGGCTACAAGCTCATACGCGAGATTGAACGCTCAACCACCACCATCCCGCGCGAAGTTATCCACTACGAGATTGAAGGCTACGCCGTTCACTATCAGGATTCGACGGCGCGTCTGGAGAACGACCCGTCGAAGAAAATCTACGGCGTCTATAGAGGAGCAGGCCCGGTCAGCACCGAGCATCCTGACGGCGCGCGCAGCTTCGACCAGTTTCTTCTGGAGCAAGCCGTCAAGCTCGGCGCGCGGCACATCCCGCAGAATGTCCACGATGTGGACGTGCCCTCCACGCTCGAACATCGCCCGACGTTGCATCTGGCTGATGGATCAGCCGTCGAGCACGACCTTGTGGTCGGGGCCTTCGGCGTCAACTCGCAACTGGCGAATCGCTTGCTCTACGGCTACCAGCCTCCGCCGACCTGGAAGACGTGCGTCATAGAGGCTCGCGTCTCCGAGGAGTTCCAGCGCGAGAAGCTGCGCAACATGATTCACTTCTTCGTCCTCAAGCAGCCGGACATACGCTACATCGCGCTCATTCCTAAAGGCGAGCATGTGACGATCACTGCTATCGGCGAAGACGTTGACGTGGTGGCGACCGAACGCCTCGTGCGCGACTCGTACATGCGCGACTATCTCCCGCCCGATTGGAAACTGGATTGCCATTGCCACCCGCGCGTCGCGCTCGGCGCAGCACGCCTTCCTTATAGCGAGCGTTTCGTCATCGTCGGCGATGCGTCGGATTCTAGGTACTTGAAGAACGGGGTGGAGTCTGCGCTCGTGACTGCGAGGCTCGCTGTTGATTGCGTCATCAATTACGGGGTGACGGCGCGCGATTTTGAAAAGCATTTCTGGCGACGTTGCAGCCGCGTCTTCGGGCGCGACAACATCTATGGCCGGATGCTCTTTGAGATTTACGACCGCATCTTCCCACACCCTCTTCTTGCGCCCGTCTACTTCGCCGTGCTGCGCTCCGAACGCAAGCTCAAACGTCCCGGCGCGCTTCTCACAAACGCGCTCCTCGCGGCCTTCACAGGCGATCAATCTTACAAGCGCATTCTGCTGCGCGCTCTCAACCCGCGCCTCGCCGCTCGCATGATGGGGCGCGGCGTTTCGCTTGCAGCCAGCCGTGTGAAGAGATCCGTCTCGCGCTCAGAGCCGCAGGCGATCAGAGGCTTGCGCCTGCGCGACGGCTCGCGTATCGCAATCATCGGGGGCGGCCCCGGAGGCGCGACCTGCGCGATTCGATTGCTTCGCAACGCGAAAGTGCGCGGGATAAACTTGCGCGTTCGCGTCTACGAGCCGAAGCAGTTTCCGCAGCATCACAACCCCTGCATCGGTGTGCTTGCTCCGCCGACCGCAGAGCTTCTGCGTGACAAGTTGAGAATCGAACTCCCGCCGGAGTTGATTAAGCGGACAATCAAGGGCTACCGGCTGCACGGCGACCGGAGCGAGATTGAGCTGCGTGCGCCCCAGACGGAAGACCCTGCGCTGATGGTCTCGCGCTCGGAGTTTGACCAGTTGCTGCTGGAACGCGCCGCTTCGGAAGGCGCAGAGGTCTTGAGCGACCGCGTGACGGGCCTTGAATTTCACCCGGAAAATCCAGAGCATCCCGTGCGCGTCTATTCCGAAGGCGCGTCTCACTCTGCCGACATGATCGTCGCCGCGTGCGGCCTAGACGACGGGTTGCTCTCCGTGCTCGAACAGGTCAGCCCGCGACAACACAGGTATCGTCGGCCCAAAGAGTACATGCACTCGATCATCATCAAGCTGCCGTGCGACGAGCGATTTATCAAGACACGCTTGCACGGCGAGATACATGCTTTTCTTCTTTCGGATTTGCCGCGCATAGAGTTTGGCGCGGTCACGCCGAAGCTGGATCACGTGCTCATCAACATCGCGGGTCGCCGCGTGCGCTCGACCGACATGGAAGATTTCTTGTTGCACAGGAAGGTGCGCTCGCTCATCCCGCGCTTCAACTTGCAACAACTCAATTACTACGAGGGCCGCGCGCCCGTGCGCCATGCGCGCAACGTCTCGTGGGATCGCTTCGTAGCAGTTGGAGACGCGACCGGCTGGTTGCGCCCCTTCAAAGGCATGGGCATCACGACCGCGATTCAAACAGGCGTGGCCGCCGCAGACGTGATGATGGAGCGCGGCATTGACGGCGTTGCGCTCGAAGCCTACAGCCTGCGCCTGCGCGAGTTGACGGAAGACCATTATCACGGTCGCGCCCTTCGGCGTCTCTGCCGGATGGGGATGACGACGGGCGTAATGGACGGTGTGATCGAACTCGCCAAGACCAACAAGGAACTCTACACGATTCTCTACGACACGCTCTCAGGCCAACATTCCTACCGCCGCATCGCGCGTGATCTTCTGCGCTCGACCCTCCTCTTCAAGATGGGCGCTCTGACAATCAAGCGCGCGCTGCGTCCGGCTGGCTAGTTTCTATTTTATCTGAATCTTCTGAGAGAGGTTTATTAAACGCAGAGGACGCAGAGGGTCGCAGAGGAAAGAAAGAGGTTGAAATAGCAGGTGACAGATTTGAAATTTCAGATTTCTAATCCTTCTCCATCCTCTGCGACCCTCCGCGTCCTCTGCGTTTCAAATTCCTGCAAATAAGTTGGAGCGGGATAGAGCATTAAGTTAAGATGCCGACCCGGATGAGAGAACTTCCCCTTTATCAAGCAACTGAAACTCAGTGGGCAAAAGTTATTGACCACACGCGCTGCATCGGCTGCCACGCCTGCACAACCGCCTGCAAGTCTGAGAATGAAGTGCCGCTCTCGGTAACGCGCACCTACGTCAAGCATGTTGATGTCGGAGAGTTTCCGAACGTGCGGCGCGCGCATCAGGTGACGCGCTGCAATCAATGCTCGCACGCTCCGTGCGTCGTTGCCTGCCCGACGACCGCCATGTTCAAGCGCGCGGACGGCATCGTGGATTTCGATAAATCAATCTGCATCGGCTGCAAGGCGTGCATGGCTGCGTGCCCTTACGATGCGATCTTCATCAACCCTGAAGACCACTCGGCAGAAAAATGTAACTTCTGCGCGCACCGGATAGACATGGGTCTTGAGCCTGCCTGCGTGGTGGTTTGTCCGACTGAAGCAATTTTGATCGGCGACATGAATGACCCCGCTTCAAAGGTCGCGCAGATTGTGAACCGCGAGCCTGTCAACGTGCGGCGTCCTGAGAAAGAGACGCTGCCGAAACTATTTTACAAAGGCGCGCATCAGGCGACGCTCGATCCGCTTGCTGCGCGTCGTCCTGTGGGCGGCCTCTTCATGTGGAGCGAGCAGCTTGAGAGCGCGGAAACGGTCGTCTCCGGCAATCCTCAGTACAACAACACGTCTGCCGCTGCGCTGCTCTCCTACGACGTGCCGCACTCGATTCCCTGGGACTGGCGCGTGAGCCTCTACACCTGGACGAAGGGCATCGCCGCCGGAACTTATTTGATTTCGCTCTTGCTCGTCATCTTCGGTTTGATGGAAGCGGACAATCCTTTGTGGCTCTGGGTCGCGCCGGTTTTGTCCGGCGCATTTTTAGCAATTACGGGCGGCTTGCTCGTCTGGGACTTGGAGCACCCTGAACGTTTCCTGCTGATCTTTACACGACCGCAATGGCGTAGCTGGCTCGTCAGAGGAGCGTTCGTCATCGCTGGATACTCGCTTGTGCTCGCCGTTCATTTCGTGGCGAGCCTCCTGGGAAGCAGGTCAATACAACGCTGGTTGATATTGCCGGGTCTGCCGCTCGCCTTATGGACGGCTATCTACACGGCCTATCTTTTCGCGCAGGCGAAGGCGCGCGACATGTGGCAGAACCCACTGTTGCCGCCGCACCTGCTCTTGCAATCTCTGCTTGTCGGCGCGGCTTCGCTCTTGCCGTTTGCAGCATGGCTTGCTCCCGGTCTGGTCTTCGCTCTGCTCTGGACGCTGGGCGTGGCAAGTGTCCTGCACCTGCTGATGGTCTGCGGCGAAGTCACGCTGACTCATCCAACCGCTCACGCACGCCTCGCTGTCTGGGAGATGGTCAAGGGAAGATACCGCGCGTTCTTCTGGACTGGTCTTGCGCTCGCGCTCGTCGGCGCTCTTGTTCCCTGGCTCATTCTCGCAGGCGACCTTGATGTTCGGTTCGGCTTCATCGCCTCGCTCTGTGTTCTAGTGGGACTCCTACTTTATGAGCACGCCTACGTTCAGGCGGGACAGTCCGTGCCGCTGGCATGAGACCGAAGAGAAACTGTCTTAACGAATAAGCACTGTCGGCGAGTTGATTTATCCGAAGGAACAAGGGATGAGAAAAAACGTTTTCAATCTTTCAGTCTTATCGCTCCTAGCGTGTTCAATCATTGCTCCGACTCTGGCACAGCAGGCGGCGCAGCCGTTGTTCCCCATAGTTTACGGCGGTAAGACGGACGATCTGCCGGAGAAACTGACAGTGCGGGGCACGATCTCGCAGGTGAACTATGCTCCGCCGCGTTGCGGGGAATTGATCTTCGCCGCCACTTTTGAAATAAGGCTGGACGGCAAGTTGAGAGGCTACAACCATCCGTTTCTCTACCTGGTCGTGCCCTGTCTTTATCGTCCCGAAGGCGCGGAGAAGTTTCTAGGCCAGCACATCGAGATTACGGCCACGAAGCAATACGAGAAACGCCAGCCGTGTTTCTTTGACATTGAGAGCAACAGGATCAACTCCAAAGGCGTGCCGTTCTATTGCGTAAAGCGAGAAGAACTCTTGAAGTCTGTGACAGGTAGCTCGACAGTTTCGCCCGTCGAGTTTGAAGGCTGGCTTGAAGAGGGAAGCACGTATCATGCTCTTGTGACGTGCGACAAGGATGAGGAATGGCGAACTGTCGTGTCCTTTCGCGTCCCGTTTCATCATGCCGCGCGCATCGAGTGGACAAACCTGTCTGATTTCCCGCAGCTTAAAAAAGCGAAGAGAGATGATTGCCAGCGACGGATTACCTTCAAGGTCATTGCACGGGAGACAGTCAGAGTCTCGGGGCGAGACAGGTGGAATACTACTTATGAGTGCAAGATCATTGCGGTGAAATGATTCAAAGCATCTGTGATTGTGAGGAGTTTGAGAAATGGTGCAGCGCGCAGCCTGGTTCACACGCAAGTTCTCTTTCGACTTTCTTCCCGTCTGGATGTATCCGAACGTCGTGGAGCGCGTGCGCGGCACTCCCGCTCGTCTTGAAGACCTCACACGCTCACTACCAGGAGAAATCCTGACGCGGCGTGAAGGCGATAAGTGGTCTATTCAGGAACACGCCGGACACCTACTCGACCTTGAGTCGCTGGGAACGAACCGGCTCGACGACTTTGATGCGGGACGCGAGACGCTTCACGCCGCAGACATTGAGAATCGCAAGACGCACGAAGCCGATCACAACTCCAACTCCATCGAAAACATTTTAACCACTTTCCGCGCCGAACGAATGGAGTTCGTCCGGCGTTTGGACGAATACGACGAAGCCTTTGTTCAGAAGACAGCGATGCACCCGCGCTTGAAGATGGAAATCCGCGTGCTTGATCTAATCTTCTTCATCGCAGAGCACGACGATCATCATCTGGCGCGGATTTCGGAGTTGATTCGTATGTTTAAGAAGCCGTCAGGGACGTAGTAAACAGAGTTGCCTTCAACTGAATAATATTGAAATGGATTGCGGCTTTAACGCATAATGTGTGTGAAGCGAAATTTAGCTCACGCAAGATGCTCAGAAATCTCTAGCAGCAGTTTCACCGCTCCTTCACACGCTTAACTCCAATTTTTTTGGGTGATAAGCTCACTTTCTTTATCACGTCCACCCTCTAAAGGAGATAAACCATTGGCAGGACAACCAACAAACTTCAACCCGAACGACATTCGTGGAATAGATGTCTCTCATTTTCAAGGCATCGTTAACTGGCAGAAGGTCGCAACGTCCAATATCGCATTCGCCTACGCCAAAGCTACAGAGGGCGTCGGATTCAAAGACACACACTTTACGGCTAACTATGACGGCATGAAGAGTAACGGCATCCTACGCGGCGCTTACCACTTCTTTCGTCCAGGCGCTGACGCGCAAGCTCAGGCGGACAGTTTCCTTCACGTAGTAAGGCAACTCCAGCCGGGCGATTTACCTCCGGCTCTGGATGTCGAGGTGGATGATAAGAAGAGTCCGAGCTTCATTATCAAGGGCGTACAGGTGTGGGTAGACGCCGTAGAGAAAGCTCTCGGTCGCACGCCGGTTATTTATACCTTTACTCCTTTCTGGAACACTAAGCTCGGCGGCACATCAGCGTTCGCAGAGAACCCGCTCTGGATCGCGCAATTCGCATCCAAACCAGCGCCGAATCTCCCGAAAGGTTTTCCAACCTTTACCATCTGGCAATTCACTTCTCAGGGCGGCGGCGCGGTCAGTGGCGTTCCAACTAAAAACCTTGACCTCAACAGGTTCAACGGCACGCTGGAAGAGCTGCGTAAGCTGGCAGGACTCTAAACAACCCACCGAAGTCTTTCGACGGTTGGGCCGGGGCGAAAACGTTCTCAGGGCTTATTTCATCCTTGATCGGACAGAGGCGAGATCGGTAGTTTCTGATTTATGAAACTGGACGAACTGAATCAGCGCGTGAGCGCAGCCCGAAAGGAAACTGAAAGTAGGGGCGAGACTTTCTATCCCGGCCCAAGCCGTATTCATCTCGCGGCGTTTCCGCCGAAAGAGCGTTGGGATGATTGGGTCGAGTTGGACTCAAAGGCGTGGCCTGAGCGCAAAGAACGTCGCTACATGCTTGTGCCGACCACCTGCTTCAACTGTGAGTCGGCTTGCGGTCTCTTGGCTTACATTGACCGTGAGAGTTTGCAGGTGCAGAAGTTTGAGGGCAACCCCGAGCATCCCGGCTCGCGTGGGCGCAACTGCGCGAAAGGCCCCGCGACGCTCAATCAGGTGACAGACCCGGACCGCATTCTTTATCCGTTGAAACGTGCGGGCAAGCGAGGCGAGGGCAAGTGGGTGCGCGTCAGTTGGGACGAGGCGTTGAACGACATCGCGGGGCGGATTCGTAAAGCCATTGTCGAGAAGCGGCACAACGAGATTATGTATCACGTCGGGCGTCCCGGTGAGGATGGGTTCACCGAAAGAATCCTGGCGGCGTGGGGCGTGGATGGGCACAACTCGCATACGAACGTTTGTTCGTCGTCGGCTCGTGCGGGCTATCAATACTGGATGGGGCTTGATCGTCCAAGTCCTGACCACGCGAACGCGAAAGTTATCTTTCTCATCAGCTCTCACCTGGAGACCGGCCACTACTTCAATCCACACGCGCAGCGTGTGATTGAAGCTAAAGCGAATGGCGCGAAGTTGATCGTCTTCGACACGCGCCTTTCAAACACGGCGACGCACGCGGATTTCTTTGTCTCGCCCTATCCGGGGTCGGAAGCGGCCATCAATCTCTCGATTGCGAACTATCTTATTCAGAACAATCTCTACAACCGTGAGTTCGTGCGTCGCTGGTGGAACTGGGAAGAGTTCCTCGCGGTTGAGCATCCTGAGATTAAGACCACCTTTGAAAACTTCGAGAGCGTGCTGAAGAAGCTCTACGTAAGCTACACCTTCGAGTATGCAGCGGCAGAATCAGGCGTTGACGCGCATGTGATCGAGGAGATTGCGAAAGTAGTCTCGACCGCTGGCACAAGGTTCTCAAGTCATAACTGGCGCTCGGCTGCTGCGGGCAATAGCGGCGGCTGGGCTGTAGCGCGCACGCTCTTTATGTTGAATGCGCTTTTGGGCGCGGTCGCAACCGAGGGCGGAGTCTTCCCGAACGCCTGGAACAAGTTTGTCCCGAAACCTATCTACACGCCGCCGCACCCGAACCAGTGGAACGAGTTGACGTGGCCGCGCGAATACCCGCTCGCCATGAACGAGCTGTCGTTTCTGCTCCCGCACTTTTTGAAAGACGGGCGAGGGAAGCTCGACGTTTACTTCACGCGCGTTTACAACCCTGTCTGGACGAACCCCGACGGCTTCTCCTGGGTCGAAGCTCTGGCGAACGAGAATCTAATCGGCTGCTACGTCGCGCTGACGCCGACGTGGAATGAGACTTCTTACTTCGCAGACTACATCCTGCCGATGGGTCATGGCTCGGAGCGTCACGACCTTCATTCCTACGAGACACACGACGCGCAGTGGATAGGTTTTCGCCAGCCTGTGCTGCGCGCCGCGCGTGAGCGCATGGGCGTGAAGGTGAGCGACACGCGGCTCGTCAATCCCGGCGAGGTCTGGGAGGAGAACGAATTCTGGCTGGAGTTAACGTGGCGAATTGATCCGATGGGAGACTTAGGCATACGCCAGTTCGTCGAATCGAAGAAGCATCAGGGCGAGCGGCTCGGCGTTGATGAATACTACGAGCACATCTTCGAGAATTCCGTGCCGGGCTTAAATGAAAAGGCCACAGAGGAAGGCTTGTCGCCGCTTGATTACATGCGGCGTTACGGAGCGTTCGAGGTGCGAAAGCGTATTGGGGCGATTTATGAGGAGGCTGTTCCGCCCGAAGAGTTGGAAGACATTCGCGTGGATAGTTTCGGCAGAGTCTATACGAAAGCAGCGAAGCCGCCTTCGCCCAACATCGTTCCGATCAGTAGCCCCGACCCTGATGAGGAAGGCCGACGCCTTGCCGGTATTAAAGTTGACGATCTGATACTGCGCGGCTTCCCCACACCGAGCGGGCGGCTTGAGTTCTACTCGCGCACGCTCGCCCTTTGGGGCTGGCATGAAGAGAGCATCCCCACTTACATCAAGAGCCACATCCATCCTGAAAACCTTGCGGAAGATCAAACCGTCTTAATCTCCACCTTCCGCCTGCCCGTGCAGATTCACACGCGATCAGCCAACGCCAAGTGGCTGGACGAAATCGCGCACACGAACCCTCTGTGGATTCATCCCAGCCATGCCGCGCGTTTAGGTGTGAAGACAGGCGATGCGGTTCGAGTCGAAACTGAGATTGGCTACTTCGTCGTCCGCGCCTGGGTGACGGAAGGAATACGCCCCGGCATCGTTGCTTGCAGCCATCACATGGGACGCTGGAAGTTGACCGATGAGGGACAGCGGCAGATGATGGCGACCGTCTCGCTCGATCACCAGGGAGACAAGTGGGGATTGAAACGCCGGAAAGGTGTCGCGCCTTACGAGTCCGCAGACCCAGACACGCTGCGTATCTGGTGGACGGATGTTGGCGTTCATCAGAACCTGACTTTCCCCGTGCATCCAGACCCCGTGTCTGGACAACACTGCTGGCATCAGGCCGTGCGCGTGAAGAAGGCTGAAGCGCAGGATGCTTACGGAGATATTTCGGTTGACGTGAAACAGGCGCACGAGGTCTATCAAAAATGGCTCGCCATGACGCGCCCCGCAGACACGCATTCACCCGACGGCACACGCCGCCCCTACTGGCTGCTGCGCCCCCTCAAACCCGCCAGAGAGTTCTTCCGCTTGCCGGAGCAAGAGGAATTAGTGGATTTGAAATAGCGGGCGACACAACAGCCCCTCGGCACTGGCTGCTTAAAAGATTCTATTCTGAGTTTTGCTGCCGACAGCGGCATCTATGCTCGTGAGGCTGATTAGGGTGTAGTCATGACAAATACTGCTGTCGGTAAAACGCGACCAAGGCGACAGTCCCAATTAGTGTCGAGCCGCTAAATTGGCGCATTAAGGACAAACTCTGTAAAATATCCAATTAAGTTAGGCGTAAATTTCTTCTCACGCAGGGTTCTTATGATTGTTCAAGCTAATTCACCATTCCGCCATCTGCCTGTAAATCTTGATCGTAGACAAACGCTTTTCCTTGACGGTATTCGCTATGCTGTTGAAATGATCGATCTAGCCTATGCGAGGCTCAGGCAAACATTACATCAGCTATCGTATTTAGATCTTACGAATGAACACATAAAGAGTGATGACTCTGTCATGGCTCTACGGGCGACAGCCTTTCTTGATGCGTGGTCTATTGTTGATTCAATCAATCGCTTTAGAGTACTCATTGAGCAATTACCTAAACTAAAGAAGCGTGACTTCAATATTGATAGTTTTATGCGAGATACTATCAATATCCTAAAATTAAGAAATGGAGTTCAGCATCTACCTGGGGAAATCCAAAAATTAATTCAAAATAATTTAACCGTATGGGGAACTCTATCTTGGTTTACGGTTATTGATGCTCAAGAACAAATCGGGCGAAGCTGTGTCTTAGGAGCAGGGACATTTAACCAACATCTCGGTATGGCAAAGCTACCTGTTGGTAAAACCATTCGAGTGCCAATAGATTGTGTCGTACTTTCGGCCCATGGCTATGACCTTGAGCTTACTTTAGCAGTGGATAGAGCCTTTAAGCTTTTTCAAGATATTGAACGGTCACTTGCGCCACAAGTTGAAGTGCATAAACCTGCTGGTGCTGATTTCCAAATGCATATAGATGTAAAATTCTCAGATGAAGCGGATACAAGTAGTATAACGACTGAAAATCTCTACATTACAGTAGATAGAGTGTAAGTGCTGATGTATGGCGTAACCTCGCAGCCTACACTCATTCAACCCGACGCCTCGGTAGCTTCTCTTCTCAGAAAGGATTCCATCTATGAAGCGTATCCTTGTGATTGCCGGATTAACTCTGACGTTGACCTCTCTTGCAATCTTTCGGCCTTAGCAGCAAGCTTCAGAATTTAAATAAGGGTCTGCGATTCTTCTTCTTCAGTTGCTGCCACTTCCGTTTAAGCTCTCTGCTCAGGCTACTGGATAAGGTCTCAACTGACAGGTTGTTTTCAGCACAGAACATGCGCCAGAGCATAAATCGCGGGTCTAGATTTCCAGTGCTATCCGGGATGTCGCCTACTAAACTCTTCTCTTGCGTCTCAGGCGGCGTCGTTTCTTTGGGTAGCAGCGTGAGGATTAATTTAGTGAGGCGATCAAAGTCGAAGGGCTTGGTGAGATAGCCGTCGCCTCCGGCCTCACCTGCGCGCTGCCGAAAATCTTTGGTATCGAAAGAAGTGAGAAAGATAATCGGCAAATTGCTTATCTCAGGAGTCTCGCGGATGCGATGCGTAGCTTCCAGACCGTCCATCACCGGCATAGCTATATCCATCAATATGAGCTGCGGCCCGGCTAGTTTGGCAACCTCCACAGCCGCCTCACCATTAACAGCGGTGACTACGCGGTAATCCAAACTTTGTAACCAGAGACTGAGCATTACAAGGTTATCGTTCTGATCGTCCACGATCAGGATTGTCTGGCTATTGACTTGATCCATAAACTAATGCCGCCGCAATCATAAATAGCTTGAATCTACTTCCTCCGTACCTTCATCGCACGAAAACGATATTACCATACACGCATCACTACCCTTCGCGCTCTCTGGCAAAAGGAATCTCTTCTAGAAGTGAAGCGCGTCGAGTCGCGTTTTATGAGTTGATAAGTGTTCGACTTTATCTCGGTCTTCTACAGAAATGCTGATGCCATGCTTCTTTTGATGATGATTCGTCCCAGAGTCGGACACGTGCGGTCAAATTGCTGGTTGTAAGAGAGTGCTTGATTGGTTAGACTTCCATTTACGGGCTTGCATCCTTCTGGCAGCCCTTTTAGAGCAATAATCAGACAAGCAAATAAAGCATCTTCAACACACCCCCGTTGACTATGCTTTTACGCAAGCCTCGATGCTATCCCCTGTCGGTACTTTTTTGCGTCGAGGGCTTGCTTGGAAAGGGTAACGATAAAAATGAATTTGTGTCCCCCAACCCCCGGTGGAAATCTGCGTTCATCTCTTCCGCTTCGCGCCAATCTTTTCCAGAGGACGAAGGTTACATTCAGCTTCGGCTTCATTCTTCTCTGTCTGAGCTTGAGTCTCTCGACCATCTCGGCGCAGACGCGCGAGAAGCGCACCGCTGCCAGGTCTGAGGAGCGTGTGCGGCGCGTTGATGATGAAGCTCAGGCAGGCATAGACGAACCCGGCAAGGTTGATAATGCGAAGCAGGCTGTTGTGGTGCCGCCTTCTCAGGTCAGGAAAACCGCCTTGATCTATTCTCCGCGAAACGAGAATCAGGCTACACGCAATCCGACTCTGACCAACGATCTTGTCATCATCTCGCGCGCTCCTGAAGCCGCCGCCATTCGCCGTCCGCTGACTACGAAAGCAGGCGCTGTGTCTTCCAACGTCCCTTCAATCTGGCCTGTGATAGGGCCGCTTCGCAGCGGAGTCGGCATGCGTACCAACCCCTTCGGCGGCTCATCCATTGAGTATCATAAAGGGCAGGACATCGCCGCTCCGACCGGAACGCCTGTCAACGCTACAGCCGATGGCGTCGTCGTCATCGCCGGATGGGTGAGAGGCTACGGCAACGGCATCTACATAGATCACGGCAATGGAATCTCGACCCGCTACGGCCATCTCTCGCGCATTGATGTCGTGGTCGGCCAAACCATCAAGCAGGGCCAGCATCTGGGTCTCGTCGGCTCCACAGGACGCTCGACCGGCCCACACCTGCATTACGAAGTGCGTATCAACGGACAGGCGACCAACCCGCTTGATTATCTTCCGCCGCTGCCTGCGCCACTTGCGCACGCCGCGCAGTAGTAGTAGTGAGATTGCTGGACTGAATTAAAGAGCGACCAGCAGACCTACATGTTCACTAATAATCCCTGTAAACGTTTACAGGGATTATTAGTGAATTTCTTTGTCAGCTTAAGGCATCGTCAGCTTAAACTTGTACCATCCTGATTTACCGAAGAACCTTTCTCCGTCTTTATCATAAAGAGCCAGGTAGAACTTCAGGTCGTACATGTCGCCGCTCTCCATGTTCAGCGCAGCATAGGGAATGAAAATCTGTAAATCGCTATAGGCAGCAGGGTCGTAGCGTGGAGTGAAATTGGTGGACGCGCTGACCTTGCCAGTAGCTGTGGTGTAGTGTTCGTCGCCGGATTCAAGAGGCGTTCCGTCATCGTCGAAAAAATAGGCGATCATCCGGCAGGGGACGTTGAGTCCGTATCTGACCCTGAAACTGGCGTGGATTCGCATCCCCTTTTGCCCGTCAACCGTGACGTTATGAACTACACGCGCGCTCTCAAACGTCGCCACCGGGTCGTTGAGCGCAGATAGGTAGCCGAGTTGAGTCACCTCAATTCGTGGGGCAAGACTGCGGCGCGTTCCTTGTGCGAAGGCCGTAGAGGCGCGCAGCGTTGATAGCATGCAGAGACAAATGGATGCGAACAGCAGCGCCGCGCATGTAAGTTTTTTCATGTTCGTGTTCTTTCTCCGAATAGTTTGGGAAGTTTGATGTGGAATCGTGATTTCGTGCCATGAACTTGCGATTCCAAATAGAAGATGCGTGCTGACGATTGCGGAATCTAATAGACTACAACACGGGGGTCAGTGCCGCCTGCCGCAAGCTGTACTGACTTAGCGATTCGGGTCTCCTTATCTCTTCACAATCGGCAAAGCAATTAGTGAAGTGTTTGCGGCGCTGTGATAGACGCGCTCGGTCGCCTTTTGAAAGTCGGCGTTTGTGCCCTCTTTGTAGTTCGGCATGAACTTCTGCGGATTGCGTGCGACGAGCGGGAACCAGGTGCTCTGGATTTGCACCATGATGCGATGCCCTTTCTTGAAGGTGTGCGTGATGCCGGGCATGACGTAAGAGATTTTCGTCGGCGTATTCGGCCTTAAGGCTTCGGGCTTCTCAAAGCTGTCGCGGAAGCGTGCGGGGAACGGCTCGCCGCGCAAGAGCATCTGGTAGCCGCCCGGCTGAAACATGCAGGCAGCGGAATCCGCAGGCGGCTTCACACCTTCCGGGTATTTGTAGTCATCAGGGAAAACGTCTATCAGCTTGACGACGAAATCCGAGTCCGTCCCGCTCGACGAGATGAAAAGCTGCGGCTTGATGTCGCCCGCGACCGTGAGGTCTTCCGTCAAAGGCTCCGTCCGGTAAACGAGAACGTCAGGGCGTCCCGACACGAAACGTTGGTCTTCCGTCATAAATTCGCGCGGGTAGTTGAGCGTGATCTTTTGCGTGTACGGCACAGGATGCATGGGGTCGCTCACGTACTCATCGTAAGCCGCGTCCGCGACTCCGCCCGTTGGTTTCTCGAACGAGAGTTTGCCGTTTGCTTGCAGGTAGAGAGGTGTCTCGGTGGTGACGTTTGGCTCCCAGGTGGAATAATCACGCCAGACGTTTGCGCCTGTGTCGAAGAGGTTGACCTCTTTAATCTGCGAGATGTCGCCTTTGTCTTTCAGGAAATAATTGAAGAAGGGAAGCTCGAATTTTTCGCGGTAGAAGAGTGAGTTCTTCTGCCCGAAGTAAGCTGTGCCGAGCCAATCGCCCTCAGAGCGCTCCCAGCCTCCGTGAAACCAGGGTCCCATCACCAGCACGTTGAAGATGCCAGGATTCTGTCGCTCTATGTACTGGTAGGTCTTGAGCGCGCCGAAGAGGTCTTCGTCGTCGTACCACCCGCCGACGGTCATCACAGCGGCTTTGATGTTCTTCAAGTTGGGCAGCACGTTGCGCTCTTTCCAGAACTGGTCGTAGTTCGGATGAGCCATCATCTGATCCCAGAACTTGATGCGTGTGCCGAGTTGCTTCTGGTAAAGGTCGCCGGAATTGGCTAGACCCCCCATCTCCAGATAGAACTTGTAGCCGTCCTGCGTTCCCCAGTTGAACTGCTTGAGGTAATCGAAAGTCGAGGTCGGCGTGGGACGCGGCTGGCCGAAGAAGTCGAAAAAGTTGTAGTTCTGCGCCAGGATGAAAGCGCCGTTGTGATGCATGTCGTCGCCATGAAACCAATCGGAGACAGGAGCCTGCGGGCTAATGGCTTTAACCGCCGGGTGGCCGTCAATCCCTGCCATCGTAGTGTAAAAGCCCGGATACGAGATGCCGTAAACGCCGACGCGCCCGTTGTTGTTCGCCACATTTTTGATGAGCCAATCAACCGTGTCGTAGGTGTCTGTGGTCTCATCAATCTGCTTCGCGGTCTTATTCGGGATGTAGGGTCGCACGTCCTCGTATTCACCCTCGCTCATAAAACGACCGCGCACGTCCTGGTAAACGAAGATGTAACCTTCGCGTGCGAAAAGCTCGTTGGGGCCGATGAGATTTTTGTATTTGTCCGCGCCGTAAGGCGAGACGGTGTAGGGCGTGCGGTCGAGCAAGATTGGATACTTTTGCGAAGTGTCCTTCGGCTCGTAAATCGAGGTGAAGAGTTTGACGCCATCGCGCGTGGGGATCATCACCTCGCGCTTGGTGTAGTTGTTCTTGATGTAATCGGCAAGCTCCTGTTGCTGCGGAGTCAATTGCGTCTGAGCAAAGGCGGCATCCGGCGACAAGACCAGGAAGAGAACTACTGCCGCAAGACCAAAGAGACGATTCGGCTTCATTTTCTTTTCTCCAATGGAACTGGCAGAGACGAACTTTGATTGCATTCTCTCTCAAGAGAGAAACATAGGCAAGACATCTTTGAGGGAATCCGAAAATGAATCTCTTACAAAATCAGGTGGGCGAAGATGTCAGTTGGTCTCTTCCAGACGGCTCTCAAATTCCGCTAGTGAGATGGTCGGCGCATTATGCTCCGCTTCTTTGGCGGCACGCAGGTCGAGCAAATCTTCAACATCTGCGAGCCACTCTTGAAGAGCGAGGAATTCTTCGTATGGCAAGATGGCAAACTCTTTTCTACCATTCCTGGTCAGGATTTCAGGGTGTAGCTCAGGTACGGTCATAAGTCTCTCACAAACATGCACGGCTGCGGTGTTTGATGCTGTAAATAATAGTGTGGTCGGTATGCGCTAAATTCAAGCAGCGAATTGAGCCAGAAGTTGAGCAACTTCTTTTGGGAATGAGATGGGGAGGAAGAAGCCTTCTGGATAAACCGCAGCTTCGCCCGTTTCATCGGTGACGCGGACGAAACCGGACTTTGAGAAAGTAGCGGCGTAAATCTTGAGTGGAATCAAAAGGGTTGGATCGTCTGTTTGCAGGCAAATGACAAAGCCGGTCTCAGGTAATGAAGGGGATGACAAGACTTCGACTGTCAGCGTGCGCGCCACGTTTGTTTCTCCGCGCAGGGACTGCTTGGCTTCTCGCACAGCCTCAAGCAAGCTCTGGAAATCTTTCTCTTTCATCTTCGGTCAAAGCCTTTCGCTTCCCTACGCAATCGGTGCGTCTGGTCATCGGTTAAATCAGCTTGCTCGTTCTTGGCATAAATATCCAGCAGAAAAATCAATTCTCGCCGCACCGACCAATAATAGATTACCCTGATGCCGCCACTTTTTCCACGTCCCGGCAAAGCGAATCGAAGTTTACGAATACCGCCGCCGCCTTCAATCAGCGCGCCTGCGTCAGGGTTTTCCGCCAGGTAGCGTTGCAGCTTTGCGTAATCATCATCTGCAAGGCGCTTGGCTAGGCGCTTCGAGAATCTTGTTGCTTCGCAAAAAGTGAAAAGTTTTGCCGTTAAATCACGGCCTGGCATTTTTTGTTTTTCGCTCATCTCTCTTGCCCCATAAAAGAGTTAAATAAAAACTGCTTACCAGCGCGATTGCTGGCAAGAGTCAATGTGGCGAAACGAGCGATGCGTTAATAGTACCTCCGTTTTTTTAATATGTTCGTTCATTACGGCTTATTATAATCATAAAACTTGTTCACAGCTTTACGTATTACTATTATGCTGAATGATCCTAAATGAATTGGGTTAAGAAGGCGAAACCTTTATTTCACTCCTTTGAGCATTTTTAAGCTTGAGTTGATTCAAAGATGGAACTCTTTCGCGCCCTCGCTGTGCTGGCAGAGCCTCCGACCGTAAAAGGCGCGAGGGTGGCCGAGGCGCTTGAGCTTGGCGAGTTGCCGACGGCTGATGAGTACACGGAGCTTTTCATCTTTCAGCTCTACCCTTATGCCTCTGTTTATCTGGGGGCGGAAGGGATGATCGGTGGAGAGGCGCGTGATCGTGTGGCCGGATTCTGGCGCGCTTTGGGACAGTTGCCTCCGGCGGAACCGGATCATCTGTCTGTCATGCTGGCGTTGTACGCGCGCCTCGTCGAACTCGAAACCGGCGAAAGCGATGCCGGGCGGCGCGAGAGTTGGCGCAACGCGCGGAAGGCTTTTTTGTGGGAGCACCTTGTAAGCTGGTTGCCTGCTGTTTATCTGACTAAACTCATCGGCATCGCATCGCCGTTTTACAGCAGATGGGGCACACTGCTGATGAGAGCATTGATGGAAGAGGCAGCGACGGTTGGTCAGCAAGAGCGTCTCTCGCTTCACTTGCGCGATGCGCCCGGATTGATTGATCCGCGAAGCAACACTCTCGAAGAGTTTTTGCAGTCTCTCCTGACGCCTGTGCGGTCGGGTGGAATCCTGACGCGCGCGGATTTGACCAGAGGCGCGCGTAAGCTCGGTCTCGGATTAAGGATGGGCGAGCGCAAATTCATCCTCAAGGCTATGTTTGCTCAGGATGCGCCAGGGGTTTTCGATTGGCTGATCGAGGAGGCGCACGATTGGCTGCGGCATCATCACTCACCTCCGGGGCCGTTCGGAGAAATCATCAGAACCTGGGAAGAGAAGTCGGTAGCTACTGCTGCGCTGCTTGAAGAGTTGAAATTGGAAGCATCGGAAGAGAGGGATGAAAGAAACGCGGAATGATGAATGATGAGCGATGAATGAAAGACATTCGCTTTTCAGTTCATCGTTCATCATTCATCATTCCGCGTTCATTGAAACCGTGTCAGTAGAGGTAAAGAAAAGGAGAAGGTCAATCAGGATTGAGGAACGTGCGCGCCGGATGCGGACTCGTGTTCGCTATGGCCGCAGAGAAATAGAGCGTATCTCACGCACAGCCACGCTCGGCGGACTCTTCCTCTCATTCTTCAAAATCGGTCTGGTCGGCTTCGGCGGCGGTCTCGCCGTCATCTCGCAAATCAGAGCACTCGTCGTTAATCAACGCCGCTGGCTGACCGATCAGGAATTTGCCGAAGGCTTCGCGCTGGCGCAGAGCTTGCCCGGCACGAACGCCGGTAATGCCGCAACTTATATCGGCTTGAAATTGAGGGGCTGGCGCGGGGCATGCGTCTCCATCTCCGGTTTCATCCTGCCCTCCATGCTAATGATGATCGTGCTGGCGATTCTTTACAGGCACCTGAGAGTTCTGCCTGACATGGATCGTCTCTTTCACGGCTTCAATGCGGCGGTGGTCGCGCTGATTCTTGTGACCGCCTGGCGCGTAGGCCGTAACACTTTGAATAAAAGATGGCAGTGGGTTTTGGCTGTCCTGGCCTGTTTGACTGTCTCGCTTTTCAGCGCAACTGTGATCGAGGTGGTGATTGCCGCAGGGGTTGTCGGCATCTTCATAGACTCGTTTGCCGAGAAGCAATGGCAAAGGTGGCGTGCCGCTCATACCCCGACCTCTCGCAGGCGCGAGCGCATCGCTACCAGGATGATTGCCAGAAGGCGCGAGCGACGCAACAGTGAGCGGAAGCAGGAATTCGTCGGAGGCTACTTGATGCGCGCCATTGCAGAGGAGCGCGTGCGGCGTGCGTCCGGGATTGATAAAGAAGACGAGAACCGGGATGAGGAAGAGAGCGACAACGGCTCTCAACCGCCATCGAAAACAAAGCTTCGTTCTCTCGGTGTCCTGGGCGTATCCATGCCTGTGTTTGCCAAGCTTGGATTGCTCTTCGCGCTCTCAACTATTTTCTTACGGATGGGCGCGGTCACATTCGGCGGTGGCTTTGTCATGATCCCGCTGATCGAGGCGGAAGTAGTCAACTCTCATCACTGGCTCACTCACCAGGAGTTTGCGGACGCGACCGCGCTCGGCCAGATAACTCCCGGCCCGGTGCTTATCACAGCAACCTTCATCGGCTACAGAGTGGCGGGCACACTCGGCGCGCTCGTGGCAACCATCAGCATCTTTCTTCCAGCTTTCCTAATGACGATGGCCGCCGGAGCCAGCCTGCGCCGCTTCCGCACAAATGAGATGGTGCAGTCGTTTTTGCGAGGCGTGACACCTGCGGTAGTCGGACTGCTTGTTGCTGCGGCCTTGAGCATCGGACGCGCGGGCATCAATAGCTGGATCGGACTCTCCATGACTGCCATTGCCCTCTTCGTGCTGATACGCTTTCGCCCCAACGCCTTCTGGATAATCCTGGGCGCAGGAGTCATACGGTTTCTGCTCGGCTTCATTCTGTGGTGAAGCAAGCTGATTGCGGAATACGACTTTAAGAAGCAGCTCCATGTCTTTATAAATCCTCAATGATAAGCCTTCCTGAAATACGCAAATTGTGCTATAGATGCGCCTCACCTTAGTAACTGAAATTTGGCGCGGCGATCAAAGCGGATGAGTATAGAGGGAGGTCTCAATTCCTTTTATGAGGATAACTGCACCCAAAAATATACAGGCTCTTGCTCTGCGCGCCGGATTGGTCTTTGTGTTGCTCCTGTTGCTGCTGTCGAGCGGTTGCCTGCCGCAGTCTGAGACAAACAAGGGCGGTCGAAGCATCACCGTCTATGGCTTCTCCGTGATGAAGGAGGTGCTGGAAAAGGCCATCTTCCCGGCCTTCAGCGCCAAGTGGAAACAGGAGCACGGGGAAGACCTGCACTTCACATCAAGCTTCGCCGGGTCGGAAACGGTCACAAACCAGATTATTCAAGGCGTTGACGCAGACATCGCCATCCTCTCTATCGAGCGCGACGTGGATCGCTTGAAACAGGCTGGCTCGGTTACATCAGACTGGCGTCAACTCCCGAATCGAGGCATCGTCAACAAGACGCCTTTCGTTATCCTCGTGCGCAGAGGAAATCCGAAAGGGATCAAAGACTTTGCTGATCTGTCGAAGCCCGGCGTTCAATTGATTCACCCTGACCCGGTCAGCTCCGGCGGCGCGCAGTGGTCTATCCTCGCCATTTACGGTTCGGAACTCATCAAGTCGGAGAAGCAGACGGGAGGCCGCGACGAGGCGCGAGCCTTGAAAATGCTACAGGCCATCTGGAAGAACGTCATCTCGACGCCGGATTCTGCGCGGGCCGCACGCACGCAGTTCGAGCAAGGCTACGGAGATGCGCTCGTCACTTACGAACTTGAGGCGCTGATGATGAAGCAGGCGGGCGCGCCTTTTGAGATAGTCGTCCCAGAGTCAACGATCTTCAGCGAGCACCCGGCGGTCGTGATTGATCGCAAGGTGACGGCGGAAGAACGCCCCGTCGTTGACGCCTTCATGCAGTATCTCTGGAGCGATGAGGCACAGCGCGCTTTCGTCCAATATCATTTCCGCTCGATCACTAATGAAGCTTTGAATGATGCTAACAAAGAGTTCGCGCCCATCAAGCTGCCTTTCACCGTCAGCGACCTCGGCGGTTGGAGCAAAGCCTACCCGGAAATTATCGAGCGCATCTGGCGCGATCAGGTGCAGAAAAAACAGTGATAAGTGATGAGTGATGGGTGATAAGAAAAACGCTCTTACCTATCACCCATCACTCATCACTTATCACCTTTTGAATTATGAGTAGCAAGCTGGCGGCCATGAGACATGTGCGTGGCTTCGATGTGATGAAGCCTTTGAGTATTGCGACGATGATCGCAATCATGTTGCCGCTCGTGCTCCTGCCGCTCCTTTCGATCTTCATCTTCGGGACTAAAAATGGACTGGATAACTTCTGGGCTGCGCTGATCGCGCCCGAAGCTATCTTTGCGCTTAAGCTCTCGATGGTGACGAGCTTCTGGGCGACCGTTTTCAACGTCGTCTTCGGACTCTTTGCTTCCTACGTCATCTCGCGTTACAACTTTCGCGGGCGCAACGCGGTGATTGTGACCATCTCGCTGCCGACAGCGATTCCGACCGCCGTCGCAGGCTTCGCGCTGCTTCTCTTATGGGGGCCATACGGGACACTCGGACGATTGATCGAGCCGCACGGCATCCATATTATGTTCACGGCGTGGGCAATCATTCTAGCCAACATCTTCGTCACGTTCCCGCTCGCCTTCGGCGTCATCAAGCCAGTCTTCGACACGATGAGCCGTTCGCTCGAAGAGGCGTCGGCAACCATCGGCGCAACGCGCTGGCAAACTTTCTTGTACGTCACGCTCCCCTCTTTGCGCGGGGCAATCGTGACGGGCGCGCTTCTAACCTTCGCACGCGCGGTTGGCGAATTCGGCTCGACCATTCTCGTCTCCGGCAATCTTGCGATGCGCACGCAGACAGCGCCGCTCTACATCTTCGCCAAGTTCAACGAAGGGCAGGTCGAGGCCGCCAACGCCGTCGCCATCGTGCTTGCTCTCTTATCCTTCGCAATTTTCAGCCTCCTTTTCCTGGCGCGCGATTGGCTCGACACAGAATAAAATGATGAATTATGAATGATGAACGATGAATCAAATGCTTTTACTTCCGCGTTCATCATTCATCATTCATAGTTTCTTATAATGCAGTCCGGCGAGTTCAAGACCACCTTTGATGGTGAACAGAATGTTGAGGCTGGCACGACGCGGCAGGTGGAGCGCGGCGTGGCGGCGAGCGTGCGCGCCGTGAGCAAAAGTTTCAAAGGAACAAGGGTACTCGAAGATATAGATTTCGATGTCGCTGACGGCGAATCGCTCGTTCTGCTCGGAGCTTCAGGAAGCGGAAAGACAACCATCCTGAGAATCATCGCCGGGCTGGAAGAGCCTGACACAGGGCGCGTCATCCTGCACGGCAAAGACGTGACGGAGCTTCCGGCACGCGAGCGCGGCGTCGGCGTCATCTTTCAATCCTACGCGCTTTTTCCTCGTATGACGGTCGAGCAGAACATAGGCTACGGCCTCCGCATTCGCCTTAGCGCGCCTAAAGAGAGCAAAGGCTGGGCGTTTTTAGGACCGTTTTTAGGACCATTGTTTGGGTCGCTTCTAAGAGCTATCCTCCTCATAGGGTCTCTTCCAACGGCTATCCGAAATCGCCGTCGCCAGCGTAAAGAGATCAAAGAGACAGTTGATCGCCTGGTTGAGCTGGTGCGCCTGGAAGAGCACCGCAAGAAGTATCCTTCGCAGCTTTCCGGTGGGCAGCAGCAGCGTGTTGCCATCGCGCGCACGCTCGCCTACAAGCCGCAGGTGCTGCTCTTTGACGAGCCGTTCGGCGCGCTCGACGCGCAGATGCGCGTTCGACTCCGACGCGAGATTCACGCCCTGCTCAAACACGTCAACCTCCCCGCCATCTTCATCACTCACGACCAGGAGGAAGCGCTTGAGTTGGGCGACCGCATTGCTGTCTTGAACGCCGGACGCCTTGAGCAGATTGGCACGCCGGACGATGTTTACAACCGGCCAGAGACGGAATACGTCGCAACCTTCTTAGGCGCAGCCAATCTCTTGCTGGGCATCGTTAACAACGAAGCGGTCGAGATCGGGACTGCCTCTATCCCCGCACGCGAGGAGACTGCGCGATTTCGTGACGGGCAGGCCGTCAAGCTTGTCTTTCGTCCTGAAGACGTTTGCCTGAGCAAGACGGGGGCGCTTCCCGATGGATGTCGCCGTCTGACCAACGGCGTCGTCGAAGAGATTAGCTTCGTCGGCGCATACGAACGTCTCACGCTGCGTCTAGACCTGGTTGCGCGTCAACCCTCCGCTGGCGAGCCTCCGCTTTACAACGTCACCATCAACACGCCTGAGAAGAGAACAGGCATTCCCATCATCGCCACACGCCCGAAGCCCGAAGCCGTCAACACGCGCCTCAACCTTAATGATCGCGTCGCCGTCGGCCTCACAGCCTTCCGCGTGCTCCCCAACTACACACTCGCTTCCGAACGTTCCGGGCGAATTATGGACGATCAAAAGAAGTGATGAGTGATGAGTGATGAGTGATGAGTAAGAGCAAGTTTTAACTCATCACTCATCACTCATCACTTGTTCTTTGTCACTCGTTTTATTAGCATCATCTCCCGACCCGGAAATTTTCTTGGCGCACAGAGTAGTGGAAGGAGTTCTCGCTCATAGACCCGCAGACCAAAAAACTCGTCATCGCTCTTGCGTGGCTCCTGATTGCCACCGCGCATGGCTATGGGGCTGCGTGGCTGGCGATTCGGATGCTCTTTCGCCCGCGCCGCGCGATTAAGCTCTGGGGTATGACCATCTGGCCGCAGGGGATGATTCCGCGTCATCGTGAGCGGCTGGCCCAAACCATCGGCAACGCCGTCGGCAACGAACTCGTCTCGCAGGAAACGGTCGTCCATGCCCTCTTTGACAAGGATTTCTTTCGCCGCAAGGTCGAGGGCTTCGTTGAGACTTACACGAAAGACCTGCTCGCAACTGCCTACCCGTCGTTCATCGAGGCGCTGCCTGCCGGAGCGCGCACGCCTGTGCTGGATGCTATCTCCACGCTTCAATACCGCATCACGGATTACATCACAGACCTTCTCAAGAGCGAGGAGACCGCCGCCAGCTTGAACGCTTTCGTTGATCGTCGCGTGAATGAGCTGCTCGCGCGTCGTCTCTCCGATACGATCAGCGAAGAGACTTTCGAGCAGCTTCTGGGCTTCGTCGAAAATCGCTTTCGCGGGCTGGTCAACGAGCCGGGCTTCGAGGCCAAGGTGCGAGATTTCATCGGCGCGCGTCTTGATGAGCTGGCCGAGAGCCAGGCCACTCTTGCAGAGATGTTCACGCCCGACACCGTTGCCCTCATCAAAGAGCGTCTGGACGAGCAGGTTCCGCCGCTCGCGCAGCACCTCGCCGGAATCGCCACGAGCCAGACGACGCGCGCTCGCATCGGCGCGCTCATCAAGCGCGAGGTTGACGATTACTACCAGCAACTCTCTTTCTTCAAGAGAATCTTTGTCTCGCGCGTCAAGATTCACACGGAAGTTGACGAGATGGTCAACAATACGCTGCCGCGCCGCGTCGAGGAGTTTCTGCACGGCGAAGCGTTCGAGCAGGAGGCCGAAAAGTTTCTGGATACGACGATTGACGAAGTGCTTTCGCGTCCCATCAACGAGATCATCGGCCAACTCGAACCCGACAAGTTGGGGTTGATTAAAGATCAGATAACGGATCGCATCCTCACGCTCGCTCGCAGCCCTGAGTTAGCGACGACCGTCTCGGCTTATCTGACGGACGCACTTGAACGCCTGCGGCCTCACACCCTGCGCGCTCTGCTTCAACACCTCAACCCGGATTCAGCGCCGCGCCTCAAAAGCTTTCTCTCGAAGGGACTGCTTCAGGTGCTGGCGCGTGAAGAGACTGCGCGCACAATCAACCACATCTTGAGTTCTCAGGTCGAGCGTCTGCTCGTCACGCCCATCGGACGCCTCTCGGATCATGTGCCGGAAAATTCAGTGCGCCGCGCCTCAGTCGCGCTGACGGAACGCATCACTATGTCGGCGCGCGAGCGTCTGCCCGCTGCCATCGCGGAGTTTGACATCGGCAACATCGTGCGCCAGAAAGTCGCTGGCTACCCCGTCGAGAAACTAGAAGAACTCGTGCTCTCGGTCGCGCAGCAGCACCTCAAGACGATAGAACTCTTCGGCGCAGTCATAGGCTTCGTCATCGGCATCGCGCAGGCTGCCTACTTCTGGTATTTTTCCGGCAATTGATGAGCAGAGAGATTCACTCTAGCCCCAACTCAACGCTACGAAATTGACATACTTTCTTGTCTGATAGAGTACAGACATGAGCCTCGTTTACGCGCTAAGATGTCGAATCCTAAAAGGGCAGTAAAGTTCGGAGATTCAGTTACCGGCAGGCGGCGAGATTGAAATCCCGGCGGCAAGGTGTGTTCTACCCGCGCCGGATTTGATCTTCTCTATTTGAGGCGGCAACGAAAGGCGAGAGGTTTTCGTGTAAGCGGCCTGCGGGTTCGGGGGTGAGCAATGGGGGCAGTGGTAGCTCGCGTGCGGCGGGCTACTTACAGAGATGAAACTGAGCGCGTGCGGCAAGTTTCGACGTGGCTCATTAAGTAACTATGCGTTATGGATGAGACCTTTGCCGGGCGAAGGTTTCATCCATTTCTTTTTGCTCTCCTTAGTCGGAAGATAAACAACGGTTGTCAGCGGTAGATGGTTATTTCCAGTTCGTATTTTCTGACCACCGGCCACTGACAACTTTTTCAAGGAGGAACGTAATGAAAGCACTTTGTTGGTACGGTACAGGTGATGTGCGGGTCGAGACCGTGCCTGATCCTAAGATACTCAATCCGGGCGATGTCGTTATTAAAATTACGTCAACGGCGATCTGCGGCTCTGACCTGCACCTCTACGACGGCTACATGCCCACAATGGAGAAGGGCGACGTGCTCGGCCATGAGCCGATGGGTGAGGTCGTAGAGGTTGGTAAAGATGTCAAGAAATTAAAAGTAGGCGATCGCATAGTCGTGCCCTTCACGATCTGCTGCGGCGAATGCTTCTTCTGCAAAAAAGAGTTGTGGTCATTGTGCGACAACTCAAACCCGAACGCTGAAATGGCGCGCAAGGCTATGGGCCAGTCGCCCGCTGCTCTCTTCGGCTACTCACACATGCTGGGCGGCTTCGCAGGCGGTCAGGCCGAATACCTGCGCGTGCCCTACGCAGACGTTATCGCGCTCAAGATTCCTGAAGGCTTGCCGGACGAAAAGGTCTTGTTCCTCTCCGACGTTTTCCCAACGGGCTACATGGCTGCGGAGAACGCGCAGATTGAGAAGGGTGATACGGTTGCCATCTGGGGCTGCGGTCCCGTAGGGCAATTCGCCATTCAGAGCGCGTGGATGCTCGGCGCAGGACGTGTGATAGCGATTGACGAGGTGCCGGAACGCCTGGCGATGGCGGAAAAGCACGGCAAGGCGGAAACAGTCAACTTCGAGAAGGTGGATGTCTACGATCAACTGATGGAGATGACGGGAGGGCGTGGGCCAGACAGTTGCATTGACGCGGTTGGAGGCGAGGCTCACGCCGGCAGCACACTCGACGGCGTAGTGGATGCTGTGAAGACAGCCACCTTCCTCGGCACAGACCGCCCGCACGTCTTGCGCCAGGCGATTTGGAGTTGCCGCAAGGGAGGCACGGTCTCTATCCCAGGCGTCTACGTTGGCTTCGGAGATAAGTTTCCTATCGGCGCAGCGATGAATAAGGGATTGACGCTCAAGATGGGGCAGACGCACATGCCTAAGTACATGGGGCCGCTGCTCGAAAAAGTACAGAGCGGCGAGATTGACCCGTCGTTCATCATCACGCACCGCCTGCCGCTGGAAGATGCGCCCGCAGGCTACAAGATGTTCAAGGACAAAGAGGACAACTGCATTAAGGTCGTGCTGAAACCTTAAAGCCTGACGCAAAGGATTGCAGGTTTATAGCGGTTCTCAAGTAGAAGCGACCGAGTTTAGAGTTCACGCTTTCAGCGTGGATTGTCGTAACAGCCTCAAGGCTGAACTCTGAACTCGGTCGCATTCATTTGAAAATCACTATTAGGATGGCGGAATGCTGATTTAGAAAAGCATAGGGTTGCAGCTATGCGCCGATTGCTCTCGACAAGGGATTGATGGAAGCGTTTCCGGCAGATCGAGCTTGGCCCAATTGTGAAGCGCGCGGAGTTTCTCAAGCCCGCGACGCATCTTATCAGCCTGGTGTTTGGCGAATAGGAGAGCCGTAAAACTCAAACCGAGTCTTGTTCTTCACTCAAGCTTTCGGAAGGCTCGACGGGAAAAACGATGCGGTCGTAAATTTCTGCGAGTTGCAGGGTGCAATCAATTGAGGCGAGATGAAGACTACCTTCAAGCTCGTTCGCTAACGAGTAAAGCCATTGGCCGCTCGCCTGGCGGTGAAAATGGTCAACGTGAAGACTCGATTGCGAAACCAGTAGGTAATCGGAAAGCTCCGGGAGCCAGGTCTGATACCTCATCCATTTCTCGCCGCGATCAAAGGCTTCCGTCGTCGGCGACAAGACCTCGATGATGACTGTCGGGTTTGTGAGCACGTCACGATGTTCATCGTGGAACTTGAGTTCTCCGCAAACGACTAACAAGTCTGGATAAGAAAATAGACCTTTAGTCGTTTGGCCGCGCTTAGGCGCTGGCCCGCTACGAACTTTCATGTCCTTGGAGAATACCTGGCAATCCCTTCCCCTAAGCTGATTGTAAAGCTGTCCGCTGATGTTGACACAGATTGCGCCATGCTCCGGGCTTTCGCCAGCCATCTCGTAAATCTGCCCGTCGAGATATTCATGCCGCTCTTCGGACTCTCGTTCGAGGGCTAGGTATTCATCTACTCCATAGCTGACATGCGAGCGTGGCAAGCTCATCTATTCCCAACCTCCACTGAGAAGCAATCCACTGTTTCTCCGGTCAGACGAATTATAACGTGATTATGTGAGCGTGTCAGTTTTAAGTCTGTAGGGGCCGGGGTGAGCCTCTGCCCCTACAATTGTCTTACCCGCTTCGATTCTGCTAGAGTGCAAAAGCATTTCATCAAAGTCCCTTGAGCTAACGACCTTTGCGGTTTGACCGACAAACGCGCGTGCGTCTGCACGTAGAGTTATGGAGAGATGAGCGAAGATGGGTGAACAGAACAAGAAGATGAAGGTCTTACTGGTTTATCCTGAATTCCCGAACACATATTGGAGCTTCAAACATGCGCTGCCTTTCGCCGGGAAGCGTTCCGCTTATCCACCGCTCGGATTGCTCACGCTTTCATCCATGCTACCCGACACCTGGGAGAAGCGACTCGTTGACCTGAACGTCCGTCAGCTCCGCGACTCCGATCTCGAATGGGCCGACATGGTTTTTGCCAGCGCGATGATCGTGCAACAGGACTCTCTGCGCGAGGTCATTGACCGCTGCAAAGCCAGGGGGCTACGCATCGCCGTCGGCGGGCCGTTCGTCTCAACAGGCATGGAGCATGTGGATGACGCTGACTTCCTTTTTCCGGGCGAAGCCGAGTTGACCGTGCCGGAGTTTGTGCGAGACTTCGAGATGGGTGTGCCGCAGCACATCTACCAGAACGACGCGAAGCCTGATTTGACCACATCGCCGATTCCAGATTTCTCGCTCGTGGACATGCGCCGCTACTCTTCGATGGCGATTCAGTATTCGCGCGGCTGTCCATTCAACTGCGAGTTCTGCGACATCATAGAAATCTACGGGCGCGTGCCACGCACCAAAACCAACGAACAGATGCTGGCCGAACTTGACGCGCTCTACAAGACGGGCTGGCGCGGCCCGCTCTTCGTCGTGGACGACAATTTCATCGGCAACAAGAAGAACGTGCGGCGGCTGATGCCGGATTTGTGCGAGTGGATGGAGAGACACGATCAGCCGTTCCGACTGTTTACGGAAGCCTCCATCAACCTCGCCGACGATGATGAGCTTTTGGGGATGATGAAGCGCGCAAACTTCCGCAGAGTTTTTCTGGGCATTGAGACGCCCGTTGAAGAGAGCCTCAAGGAGACGCAGAAGGGGCAGAACACAAAGCGCAGCCTGATTGACTGCGTGCGCAAGATTCAATCTTACGGAATGGAGGTGATGGCGGGCTTTATCGTCGGCTTCGACTCAGACCCGGCAGACATCTTCCAGCGCCAGATAGATTTCATACGCGAGAGCGCGATTCCGATGGCGATGGTTGGACTCCTTTCTGCTCTGCCAGACACACAGTTGTGGCGCAGGCTGGAAAAGGAAGGACGACTCCTGAGCGAGGGCGCAGGCACTAACACGGAAGCTTCTCTCAACTTTGTGCCCAAGATGGACAGGCAAACGCTGATTGACGGCTACAAGACAATCATGCGTACCATCTACAGCCCGGAAGAATATTATGAGCGGGTGCGTGCTTCACTGAAAAACACTTTCAGTTCCGGCTACTCTCCGGCCAAAGCTTTCAAGAAGGAATACGTGCTCGGCTTCTTTCGCGTCCTCTTCAAGCTTGGCATGTTTGATTCTTCGCGCAAGGAGTTCTGGCGATTTCTCAGGCGCATCTATTCCGAGCGGCGCGATCTGATCGGAGACGCCATCGTGCTGGCCGTGATGGGCTATCACTTCCGAAAAATCACGGAGCAGTATTGCGAGCAGTAAGTGGAATCGCTCTTTCGGGCGATTCGGATTCAAATTCTCTAAACTCATTTCGTGCCACGCTCGCCAGCGCAAAATTGCTATTGACTCATTACGTAAATTGCCTTAGAAGCAAGTGGTCAGAGCAACGGCATTGGCCGACTTGGTTCGCAAAGGGTTCGATCTTGTGGGAAAATTCTCCAGGCAATTTTCTATCAAATAAAAGAGGGAAACAGAAGATGACATACGTCGTTGTAGAATTATGTGTTGATTGTAAGTACACGGATTGCGCAGCGGTCTGTCCCGTAGAGGCATTTCACGAATTACCTGATCGCCTCTACATCAACGCCGACACCTGCATTGATTGCGATGCCTGTGTGCCTGAGTGTCCGGTCGAGGCAATCTTCGCCGACAATAATGTTCCTGAGCAGTATGCCCACTGGACGCAGATAAACATTGACGAGGCTCCGAACTACCCCGTTATTAGCCAGAAAATTCCAGCCCTGCACGGCCCAGCCTGTGCCGGGCCGGAAGAATAGCGCAACTCGCGCCGCAAATTCTTCGGATGCGAAAAGACCTTCCGCGACGCGCCCGACGCGCGGAGGGTCTTTTTATAAAGTTGGTTTGAATCTGATCCTTTCGCATGCGGTGTTGGAAACGGGCTGCCATTGGACGTTTCTATAAACTAAAAGCCTCAGCGTGGGGCAAAACATTTCGGAGAATCGGTTGACGCTGAAGCCGTTTTGACATAACCTGCGAGGGCTGAGATAAACCCGCTCGCATAGATGGAGGAGCCAGAAATGCTCTTACGAAAACATCCTTACGTCGCTTTGGGCCTGCTGCTAATTCTGACGGGACTTCTTAATGTCTCGGCGCAGACGCAGCAGAAAAAGAAGAAGGATAAGGAGATTCTAACCGAAGGCCCGAAGCCCTTCGTCCAACTCTCTGAGCATGCGGCCATCATCACGCCCTGCGCCGATAACCTTGCCGACGCGCGAATTCCTTTGACGGCCACCGTGACAAACTTCAGCACAACGCCTTTGCGTTACGGTTGGAGAGTAAGCGGCGGGCAACTCAACGGCGAGGGGCCGAACGCGACGTGGGACCTTTCGGGCGTGCAGCCCGGAACTTACACGGCACGAGTCGAGGTTGATAACAATCGAGACGATGGATGCGTCGCCTTCACCTCAACGAAGGTTGTCGTGAGAGCATGCCCGCCTCCGCCCGTGCTGTGTCCGAACATTTCGATCTCCGGCCCGGACACCAGCCCCGTCGGCACGCCCGTGACCTTCACGGCCACAGTGAACGGCGGCACACCCGGCATCACGCCCGTCTATAACTGGACGATCACGGCGGGCACGATCATCAGCGGTCAGGGCACGCCTTCAATCACGATTGACACAGCGGGACTCGCAGGGCAGAGCATCAACGCAGCGCTTTCGGTGGAAGGCTTCAACTTGAACTGCGCTGCCTCATACACAGTGCAGATTCCCAGGAAGATCACTTCAATTCTGGTTGATAATTATCCGCCGCTTCCACGCGACGACGAGAAGGCGCGTCTAGACAACTTCGCCATCCAGTTGCAGAACGATCCGAGCGCGAAGGGCTACGTCATCGTCTATGGCGGGCCTCGTGTGACCGCTGCCGAAAAGCAGAAACGGATCAAACGTGCGATGGATTATCTCACCGCGACGCGCGGGATAGATAGCGCACGCATCATTACGCTAGATGGCGGAGCGCGCGATCAGACGACAACCGAATTGTGGATCGTGCCGCTTGGCGCAGACCCGCCGGGTCGTTAAGAACTGAGCAGAAGGTTCAAGAGTGAGAGGGCTGAGATTGAAGGGGCAGGAGACCCTCAGTCTCAGTCCTCTCTCTTTTACCGCTATGGATTGCGAATCTCTGCGTTTGAGATTCTGGCCGGAACTTTTTGTGGTGTCGCGCGTGTCAATGAACGACAAGAGCGAAGCGCGCAACTTTACAGAAAGCGCGCTTCGCTATCAAACTCTAAAGACCGAAGGAGAAACTTCCATGTCATCGCTCAAATTTTGTCGCGCTCTGCTAACGGTTGCGCTGCTACTAACGTGTGCGCTTGCCGCATCGCATCAAGTCATCGCTCAAACTGATGACTCCACACAAGCGTCTGCGAAGTCCGCACGCGAAGATGCGATGGGACTTGAAGTCCAACTGCATCTGCTTGTCGGAACGAAATCGCCAATCGTGGATGAAGAAAAATTACCCTCGTCTCTTGATGCTGTCGTAAAGCAGTTGCGCTCAACATTCACGTTCAAGAATTATCGTCTCGCTGCGACCTTGCTCAATCGTGTGAAGAATGGTGGGAGACTGAGCCTGAGTTGGGCTGGAGGGCCTCTCCTGGCTTCGTCTGCTGCGACAACAGCTACGCCTGGATTCAATGAATTTTACGTGAGCAATGTAAAGCTGGTTAAGGATGAAAGCGGGCGTGATACCGTGCAGATGTTAGATTTTAATTTCGGAGCACGCATTCCCATACTGGTCCCCAGTGTGGCGAGCAACGGCAGCGCCGTGCCCACGATTCAGTACGAAAAGACAGGTATCAAGACGGACATCAATGTGCGGGAAGGCGAGCCGACAATCGTCGGAACTCTGAACGTCGGCCCATCGGGTGATGTCCTCATCATCGTGGTTACTGCCAAGAGACCGGCCTCTAGATGAAACCAGGAATAGTCTCCACCGATAAAGAACCTGGTCTCAACCGAGTTTGAGTGATGACGACGAAACGATGAATGATGAACGCGCAAGTTAAAGACAAAAGCTTTTCGATTCATCGTTCATCGTTCATCGTTTCCTCTCTCCCCACTCAACACCATCTCAAGAGCTTTTCCCTCATGACAAAGTATCGGCGCGCCTCAAATCTTGCGCATGACAACTATGTGGTCTGGAAGGTTGACGCCTATATTCTCGGTCTTTCGCCTCTGAGCGGCAGCGTAAGATGCCTCTGTGTACTTTGGATGGCGGATAATAATTTTGTTGAGTTGAAAACCCAGCCCATCACCCGCGAGGCGATTGAGCACGTGTGAGGTTGTGTTGATGCGTTCGCCGCGCAGAAACGTATCACCGATCATCAAGACACACCAGCCGCCCCGCACAAGCACACGCCTTATATTGCCGAACACTTCCACCATGTCGTTAATATATGCTGGAAGTAATTCCTTCTTGCCGACTTTGAAGCCGTCCCGGACCTCCTGTTTACGGGTCTGCGTATAATCAAATCCGAGCCACAACATCTCAAACTTGTAGATGCTCGAATAGCGATAGACATTGAAATATGGAGGATGGCAGATCACCAGGTTTGTAGTTAAAGGCTGCGGGAATATAACTCTGGCGTCATGTTGCTTGACCTGCACGTCAGGCTTGAAAGACTTCAACTGCTCGAATCCCTTAACCATCTGCAAGCCCTTTTTAACGAAGAGCTGCTGCGCATCTAAAGGTTGAAGGGTCGCATCGAGAAACATTCGCCCCATGTTATTGCTGGCGCGCGATAGTTTGCGGACGATTGAAGCCAGGATCAGCCGGAAGACATCCTTGATGTCCTGGCGCTCTATTCTTTCTTCGATAAACCTGCGCGTTCGGGCGAGACCTTGTTGGGTTTCAGGATAGAACCAATGATCCAGATGCGGGTCTTGAGGAATGTATTGCCGCGCCGCGCTTGTTCCGCTCTTGAAGTAAAAGCGCGTGTAGCTCTCCAACATCTCCATCACCTCGGACGGCGCGACCGGAGTTGTCTTAACTTTGGCTGCGAGGCAGGAAAGGGGATTCACATCAAGCCCTACGGCAGCGCGGTTCAGCAATAATGCTTCGACAAGCGAAGTGCCGCTGCCGGACATTGGATCAACGACGGGGCCAAATGCGGGATCGTGTAGCTCTTCAATAAATCTGCGGGCGACCGGAGGAGGAAACTTGCCGAAGTAGCGGAAGAAACCGTGCGTTAGATAGCTCAACTCTGCGGACGACTCTTTTATTTCCCAGTCTTCGTATTCACAATCACGGTTGTCGAGGTCTGACGAGGCGAGGTAGTCTCGAACCCAATCCCCGGTCCTAGCAGTCTTCTCTTTCTCTTCGCTCGCTTCAGTAAGAATAGATAGCTGCTCGTCCATTCTTGGAGTTTACGATGTCAGTCTAAATAATGTGACAACAGTTCTGTCCGCAACTCGGTTGGGACAGACTTTTGAGCCATGCGTAGAGAGTCCGGGATAAGGTCCGGGTGGACACGGGCACAGCACCAGCGGTCTTTCTCCTCCGCATAGAACCAGCGGTAATACGGCCCTGCATCACGCCGACTGTAGAAGATTCCACGCCTACTTTGGCCGTCCGCACCGACTGTACTGATATAAACCCGCAACCCGTGCATTTTAGAAAAGAGACTAGCTTGAAGAATCGGCTTCAGGCAAGGCGATGATCAACCGAGCCAGCCTGATTGAGCCGAGAGTGCCTGCAACCCATCCGAGAAAAAAGCGGCAACCAGTGCCTGCCAACTCCAAATAAGAAACGTGGGCCACGCGCGCCTGCGTGAAAGAGCAGTGTGAAAATAGTTATGAATCGGTTAAGCCTCGTTCTTCGCGCTTCCCTGACCGCTTCGCTCCGGTGTTGTATCTTTCAGCTTTCCGGCGTTGCTTGTCGAAGCGACGTGCGCGCCCTTTTCCGATTCAAACTCGGTCTCCGCGTGCTCGCCTGACAGTCCTGTTAATTTAATTCGCCCGCTTGCCACGATGCGCTCAACCGTAAACGTGCGTTGCGCAGGGTCGCGTCCCGGCATTACCTCTGCGCGAAACGTTACTCTTGCGCCGACCCCTGCCCAGGCCCGATTATCTTCGAGCAGTTTTTGCCGTGCGCGAGCGCGACTGGCCCTGCTCTTAAAGACGCGCATGGATGAGACGGCGCAAGCGGTCTGAGAAGAGCACGTCTATTTTCTGCGGCTCGATGATGGCCGTGACCTCGCCCGGCCCAAAAGACGGATGCACAATCGTCTGGCCCGCGCGATACGTTCGCTTCGGGTCATACGGCGCTCCGGCCTTCAAGACGGAGCGATTGCTCGAATCACTGCTCTTGAAGGAACTGCGCGTCGCGCAGATCGGACATGTGACGCGCGATATTTGCCCGCGTTTTGTAATGGACGCCACGACGTGACCGCGCTCCACGCCGCATACTGCGCATAGTTTCTCAACACGATCACCAACTGCGAATGCCTGCTTCTCCATAAGAACTCCTCAAGTCTGAAGTCTGGAGTCTGGAGTCTAAAGTCTGGAGTCAGAGGTCAAAAGCATCTTCTTTCTTTTGACTCCAGACTTCAGACTTCAGACTCCAGACTCTCATTTATATCTATAAGTAATCCGCCCTCTGGTCAGGTCATACGGCGATAACTCGACGCTGACACGATCACCAGCAAGAATGCGTATGAAATTCTTGCGCATCTTGCCGGAGATTTGAGCCAGCACCATGTGTTCCCCACCATCAAGTCGTACTTTGAAGAAGGCGTTGGGCAGCTTATCAACAACGACGCCTTCGGCGGGAATAAGATCTTCTTTAGCCAAACTTATCTCTCCTAATGTGAAACCGGATACTGAGTCGCGCACTTTCAAAGGTGTCGCTCTTCCTGGGAACTCGACTCGCAAGCGACCCGGCTGGGAGCGCAACTCTTTTTGCGGCCTGACAAAATTTAAGCACCCCTGGCGACGGACAAGCATCGCCAGGGGTGCTTGAAATTGAAGTGCCAGCGCCTGGTCTAAACGATTATTACCAGCGCGGCTCGCGGTCGCCACCGCCGCCACCGCTGCTGTTTCCGTAGCCGCCACCGGCACGACCACCACCGCCACCACCGCCGCGATTGCCACCGTATCCGCCGCCACCGCCACGACCGCCACCGCCGCCGCCACGATTGCCGCCGAAACCACCGCCACGACCGCCGCCGCCGCCGCCACGTCCGCCGCGATCTTCACGCGGTCTGGCTTCATTGACGTTCAAGTTGCGACCGTTGAACTCTTTGCCATTGAATTGCTCGATAGCTTTCTGTCCCTCTTCCGAAGTCGCCATTTCGACGAAGCCGAAGCCACGCGAACGCCCGGTCTCACGATCTTCAACTACTGAAGCTGATTCGACCGTGCCTGCTTGTGAGAATAGTTGTTGCAGATCATCGCTCGAAGTCTGGAACGCGAGATTGCCGACGTAAAGTTTCATAGACATAAATGTAGTTGTACCTCTCCTCTGTAGGAGGAATAAAAGAAGCTTCGAATCGAAGTTGGCTTCCGAAGTAACGGTCAGCAGCGAAGGCGCTTGGTTCGTGTGCTCTACAAGGAGCGGCTTCTCAAGTTTAAATCAGCCCGCTCTCGAACCATCCAAACGCCGCCGCCGTTTTCTGCAAGGCGCGGGGCGCATCAACCGTCGATGCGCGAGAGTAGGAGTAACCGAAGGCTATGATGCACTAATAACCCACTTAGATGCAAGGCGACGGCCTCGAAATGAGCCTGTTGCTTCGATGGATTACACGCACCTTCGCCGTCTGAATGCGAAGCATTGGATTCATCCGCGCATTTCGAGTTTAAGTGGAGCGTATGATTGCTGAGTGAATTATTGAAGAAAAGTAGATGGTGATAACGGCCACCTTTTTAGTGGCCGTTTTCTTTTGGAGTCGCGGGTGTTGCCGCTGCTATCTGGAGCGTCGTGGGCGAAAGGATCGTCGGCCAACGCTGCTGCCATGTCTGACGGAGGCGAAGGGCTTTTGGGCGAGAGCCGCTTGCTTGATGCCGCCAAAACTCTGTAACAGGACGCGCTCGATTGCCTGTCCGGTCAATCGCTCGATAGCTCGCATATTTAACTCTTCAACCGGAGTGACGAGCGTGATGGCGCGGCCAGGATTTCCGGCACGGCCAGTGCGCCCGATGCGATGCACGTAATCTTCCGGCGCGGCTGGCACGTCGTAATTGATGACGTGTGAGATTGAATCAACGTCAATGCCGCGCGCAGCGATGTCTGTTGCCACCAGCACGCGCGTCTGCCCGTTCTTAAATCCGCGCAAGGCTGCTTCGCGCTGCGGTTGTGTGCGATCTGCGTGAATGCGATTCACTTTGTGCGAGCGCGCTTCGAGAATGTGCGAGAGGCGTTCGGCCCCGCGACGTGTGCGCGTAAAGACGAGCACGCGCTCAAAGCGTTCACGCTCCAACAGGTCGAGCAGGAGAGCCGTCTTCGACTCCATCGCCACCGGGTAAGCCATCTGCTCAACCATCCCTGCGGCCTGCCCGCGCTGGTTAACTTCGATCAGCTTCGGCGAGCGCATGGTCGAGCGCGCAATCTTTTCAATCGCGGACGACATCGTGGCGGAGAAGAGCAAAGTCTGTCGCTCGGCTGGCATCGCCGCGAGCACACGCTTGATCGCGGGCCAGAAGCCCATGTCGAGCATCCGGTCCGCTTCGTCGAGCACGAGCGTTTCAATATAAGAGAAATTAATCGCTCCACGCTCCATGTGGTCGAGCAGACGACCCGGAGTAGCAATGACAATGCTGACGCCGCGACGCAGCGCCTCAGACTGTCTTGCCATGCCTGCGCCGCCGATGATGGTCACGCAGCTCGCGTTCTTCTTCGAGACGAGCGAGCGGTAGCTTGCTTCGATCTGTGTCGCCAGTTCGCGCGTCGGAGCAAGGATGAGAGCGCGTATGCCGGGGCGCGCTTTTTCCGACATGCGTTGAATCATGGGGAGCAGGAACGCGGCAGTCTTTCCTGTTCCGGTTTCGGCGCAGCCGATGAGGTCTGCGCCGGTCAAGACAACAGGAATCGCCTGTTTTTGAATTGGTGTTGGCTCGGTATATCCGAGAGACTCACAGACGCGCGCGAGCGCAGGCTGTAGTCCAAGTTGGGAAAAGTTCATGGAATCCTTATTGGCGCTCAAAACCGTAACGAAACGGGAGCGCGCTCTTTCTATCTGAAAATTTGTGAGCGCCTCCGGCTGCCCTGAAGCAAATGGCCGGAGGCGCTTTCGGGCTTTTGTGTCAACAGTGAGTGTTGACCGAGGCGATTACCAGCGCGAGCCACCGCCGCCGTTGCGTCCGCCACCGCCGCCGCCGTAGCCGCCGCGACCACCGCCGCCACCGCCACCGCGACCACCACGATCTTCGCGGGGTTTCGCTTCATTGACGGTCAGGTTGCGACCATTGACTTCCTTGCCGTTGAACTGCTCAATGGCAGCTTTGCCTTCTTCCGTGGAGGACATTTCGACGAAGCCGAAGCCGCGTGAGCGACCCGTTTCGCGGTCTTCAACCACTGAGGAAGACTCGACCGTGCCCGCCTGCGCGAACAACTGTTGCAGATCATCGCTTGAGGTTTGGAAACTGAGGTTTCCGACGTAAAGTTTCATAGACATAGATGTGTACCTTCTCCTTGCAAACAGGAGTTAAGAGAGAAGCTGCGAATTAAAGTGGCTTCGGTGAAACGGTAGGCAGCGAAGGCTTCGGGTTCGGATGCTCTTTTGAAAGGAGCGGCTTCTAAAGTTTAAAACAGCCTACTCTCGAACTATCCAATAACGCCATCGCGAAAGACTTACCAGCGTGTAGCGCATCACCGTTGATGCAAGAGAGAAGGAATAACCAGGCACTATGATGCACTATTAAGCGGTTCAGTTGCAAGCTGTAAGCGACATCGTGTCGCATGAGTCAGTACCGCAGGCGGTACTGACCCGTCTTTACCTCTTACTCTTCAGCTTCCACAGGCGTTGTCGCCATCTGTGTTTTCCTCTTCCGCGAGTTGCGCCAAACGGTAACGCCCTCTTTCAGAAGCCCGAACATCGCCTTCCGGTTTTGCGCGATCAGCTTGAGCCAGGCGCGCTTGTTCATCTGCGGAAAGTAGATGCCGCGAAAGAAGAGGCGTGCGACCAGAAGACTGATGCGGTATTCAACGTGAGCGTCGCTGATCGCCTCAAGCGCCTCGGCGTTGCGCTTAGGGCTATAGGAAGATTCCCATGCGAGGTTAACTTCGGCGCGCGCCTCCTTGATCGTCATCTTGAGAGGTGCGTGCGCCATCTCGAAGGGAGCGAAGTCGAGCCAGTGCTTGGGACGTGCGAGCCGCCCTGCTTTCTCCAGGCGGTCATAGAGCGGTGTGGCCGGAAACGGTGTGAGCTGACCGAAGACGGGCAGTCCCGGAGGCCACGAGTGAATCTCTTTGAGTGTGCGCTCGGCCACGCCCGGCGTGTCGTTGTCCATACCGAAGATGAAGGAGGTAATCGCGTAGATGTTGCGCTGCGCTAGTCGCTGGAGCACCGCGCCGTATTCCGAGGGCTTGCTGAAGTTCTTATTAACATCGGCCATGTTCGCCGGGTCAATAGACTCCATGCCGATGAAGACCCACTTGCCGCCGGATTCTGCGATGAGGTCAACGAGTTCCTCGTCCTTCAAAAGATTGGCGCTGATTTGCGCGACCCAGGGTAGTTTCGCGTCCGCCGCGATCATCTCTTTGAGAAGCGATTTCAGCCGCTTGGTATTGATCGCCAGATTGTCGTCAATGAAGAAGACCGCGACCTGTCCACCTTCGCGGCGCGCTCGCGCCTTAAGCCTCAAGAGTTCGTCCACCACGCTCTCGTTCGAGCGAAAGCGAATCGAGTCGCCGAAGAATCCTGTGACGGTGCAGAACTCGCAACCGTATGGACAACCGCGCCCGGTCTCAATCGGCACAACATGAAATGTTCCCCAACCGCCGCCCATACGTCCGAGTGCGGGGCGCAGGATTTTGGGAACAAGATTGAACTGGTTTAGGTCAAGTGTCTCCCAGGGGATTGAAGGATAGGGTTGCAAACTAGGCTTTTTGTCGTTCCCCTTCGCGTCTCGCTCCGGTTGATACACCTCTTTGAGTTCGCCGCGCGCTGCATCCAACACGATCTGCGGCCACGTCTCGTCTGCTTCGCCCAGCGCTATCGCATCGGCGTGGCGCTGGCCTCCATTCCGGCCTAGAGCTTCATCCGGCACTTCTGTCACGTGCGGCCCACCCATAACGACGCGGATGCCAGCCGCGCGCAGAGCGTCGGCCATGCGGTAAGCCTTGGCAACCATGCGCGTCATCGCGCCGATGCCGACGAGTTCAATGTTTTGCTCGCGCACATACGCGACTAACTCTTCTTCATTCATCGCGCGCGCGTTGCCGTCAACGAGCAGGACTTCATGTCCTTCGGGAGTGAGCGCCTGAAGCAGAAACATCCACAGGTGCGGCATGAAATTGCGTGTGACGCCGTTGTCCGGGTTGTAAAGTAGAATCTTCATTGTCCTGTTCCCTTATATTATTGGATTGAAAAGTTAACTGCCCTTAGCGCGGGAGTGGATGAGAGTCGGCAACAGGCGTCACGGGAAAGAGTAAGACCCTCGATCCTGTTAACGAGAAACTAACTTTCAGGATTAATATACCAGATATGTGCGCTAACATACAGAACGCTCGGTCGCGTTTTCTATCTCAAGAGCGATGAAGATACCACAAAAAGCCAGAGCTGCCACTATGCTAACCTTGATTGACAGCAAATCCAGAAGTGAAAACAAAAGGCCCTGCATGTAACTGCCAGGGCCTTTTGTTTTGTTCCAATCCTCCTTGTGCCGGTTATCCCAATTGCTACGGGCTGCACCCGTTGACCGTGTAATGCACCCCGCTGTTTACGACCGGGCCGCTGCTCGGCACGAATACCTGCCGCACAGCCGTCCCGACATTGCCGCTCGAATCTTTGACCTTCAGTGTGATCGTGTAGACACGGCCATCGCCGCCTCCCGCACGCTCACTCCGCAGTTGAACAGACTTGCAGTCGGGAGTGATAACGATGTCGTTGAGAGTATTACCATCACCATTGCCAGTTGCGTCCTCTGGTTCATCGCTCGTGACCTGAGAGATAACCACGTCGTTGATGTCCACGCTCGCGTCGCACTGATCGCTGGCGCTGGCGACCAGGTTAGCGATTGTGAAAGTTTGGTACTGGTGATTGGGTGGCCCAAGGGTGATCGTTCCCGAAGTGAGCGTGATAACGGGCGCGGCCGCATCTTTGACCGTGATGGTCTGTGTGCCCGCCGTTGTATTATTCGCCGCGTCCTTCGCTGTCCAGGTGATCGTGGTGACGCCAACAGGGTAAGGCGCGTTCAGCGGTTGACTGTCGCTGCGCACGCCCGTGACAGTGACGCCCGGACAGTTGTCGTTGGCCGTAGCGGTTCCCGGATTCACTGTTGCGCTGCAAGAGTTGGCCGGGGCGTTGACCGTCTGGTTAGCCGGGACGCTGATGGTCGGCGGCGTGTTGTCCGTGACGGTGACGGTCTGCATCGCGCTTCTGGTGTGGCCGTGCCCGTCGTCGGCTGTGTAGGTGACGATGGTCTGTCCGACGGGGAAGACGTTTCCAGACGGCACACCCGTGCGCGTGACGGTGACGGTCGAAGAGCAGCCGTCGCTGGCCGTCGCCGTGCCGAGCGTTGCGTTGCTGACGAATGCTCCGCACGAAGTTGCGCCTGGTCCTGTCGAGACGTTGACGTTCGGCGGGGCGGTAATCATCGGGTCTGTCGTGTCAACCACGTTGATGCTGACCGTATCCTCGCTGAAATCGCCACTCGGGTCTGTGACCTTGAGCGTGATGGTATGTGCGCCGAACGTGAACGAGGTATTGAGCGTAGCAGTCGTGCCGAGCACGGTTGCTCCTTCTCTCCACTCGTAAGTGAGCGGCGTGTCGCCGTCCGGGTCGGATGATGCAGACCCATCGAGCGTCACGTTCGTGTTGCCGCCAGCACACTCAACAGTCTGGTCAGCGCCAGCATTAGCCACAGGCGGCGTGTTGCAACCACCATCCGTGTCTCCGCCGGTCTGCGTATTCCCCCGCAACTGCCAGATGTCCTGACCGATGTTCCCGTTCGTCAGAGTCTCAAGGACGATGCCTATACGGTAGTCGCCCTCCTGCTGAACGCCGAACAGGAATCGCAGGTTAACGGATGCCCCGTTAGCCAGAGGCGTCCCCAGGGTGATAGTGCCCGCAGCCAGCGTCGAGTTGACGCCGCCGCCGTTGGTTTGCGCTGGAGGCGACTCAAGGGTCGTGCCCTGCACAAGCACATTGCACGGCGCAGAGCCTCCGCAGGTTGCGGCGTCGTTGACACCCGTCACCGTGGTTGGCAAAGAGGTGCGTGCGCGCAGGTCTGCTGCGCCGGAAGACACCGGGGTGGTTGTCAGATTCACGATGCGGAAGCGCAGCCGTGTTACGTTGCCACCAGTGTTGTTGGTGAACCTGCGGCGGAAGTCCAGTGTGCCGTAGGTGCTGTTGTTCGGCGGGTCGGAGGTTGTATCGCGGACGAGGTTCGGCGCGGAGCCGACTCCCTGCGATGTGTCGAGCCGCGACCTGTCGAACTTGGCCGTGCCCGGTGCGTCACAAGGCACAGGCCCGCGTGGGCCTGTGACGTTCTCTGGGCCAGGCGCGCCCAGGGTCGGCGTGTTATTGCTGCCCACAGGAGTTAATGGTGTGGTCGAGACCACTATGAAGTCCGCAGAGTTGTCGCCGGTGTCCAGCGTCTCGCCCTTGTCAACCTTGCGAACGAAGCTGTACTCGGACGCGCTGCCGCTCGCGGGTTGGAGCGTTCCGCCTTCCCTGAGCAGGTCGCAGTTGTTGCCCGTGTTCGCTCCGAAGCCAACGGCGTCGAGGCGGGTCGAGGTCTGGTAATTAGCGAGGTCTGCGGTGTTGAAGACGGCGACGTTGCGGTCGTCCTCTATGTTGGTCGTCAGGGTTTGATCGCCCGCAGCGTAGAGGCCGAGGCTGTAGGCTGAACCGACGAGCAGGTAGTTGCCGCGCGCCGGAATCACCGTGCCGTTCGGAATGACGGCGACGATGATCGGGGTATCCGAGCAAGCACTGCCGACTTTCGCCACAGACCAGCCCGCGGAGCTGTCCGAGGACTGCACAGTGATGTCGCTGTCTGTGTTGTTGAGTAGTTCAACGAAGTCGTCGTCCGGGCCTGCCGGGCCGGAGGTGCGAAGCTCGCTGATAAGGATCGTGCCGGGCGTGCCGCCTACCGTGATAGTGCCGACGGCCTGACCGTCTGTAATGGTTCCAACGGTCGCGCCGCTGAGATTAACGAGGAAGGTCTCGGCGGTCTCGGTGTTGTTCGCGTCTGCTAGGACCGGCACAGAGATCGTTTGCAGGACCTCGCCGGGATTGAAGGTGAGCGTGCCGCTGGTCGTTGTGTAATCCGAACCTGCGGTCGCAGGGTTAGCGCCTCCTGTGTCGTTCGCTGTGGCGAAGCTAACCGTCACGGGTTGCGAGAAGGCATGCGAGAGAGCCACTGTGAAAGTCGCAGGGGCTGAGCCGGATGAAGGCTCCGCAACCGAAGCGTCCTTGATTGTAATGTCAGGCGGCGTCAGGATCGGCGTCACCGTCGGGTCGGCTGAACCACCTGCTGCCGTGTCATCCGTTAAGACATCCGCGAAATTATCGCCCTTAACGGTTCCGTGATTGGAAACCTGTGTGACTCCTCCCGGCAGCGGGTTGTTGACCGTCACCTGGAAAGTGATATGCACGCTCTTGCCCGATGGAATCGTGCCGATGGGAGCATTGATAGTCTCGCCTGATGGCACGGGGGCAGAAGCTAACGGTAGAGCATTAGCCGTTGCCTGTGCGTTGCGCTTGCTGCTCGCGTGGCTGGCGAAAGTCTCTGAAGCAATCTGCTTGGTCTGTGTGTTAGCTGGTGCGTTCGCCAGTTGCGGGCCGTTGTCATCATTAAACGGAAGCGCACGCGCAGGTACTGTCGGCGAAGCGCAGGATGGGCCGCCAACGAAGCCGCCAGCACCGGCGACGATGCCTACAGTGTTCGCCGCGCTGCCGGTTTCCGTGCCGGTGTTTTGGGCCTGAATGAAAGCTACTACCGCCGCGTTATTATTGTTCGCGCCGCCGTAGCCGGGAAGTTGGATGGTCGTGGCATTTCGCTGCCGCAGACGGAAATCCTCTTCACCAACGTTGACGTTGTTGCCACTGCCTGCAATCGAGTTGCTGATGATGTCAGCGCACACCTGGTTGGTGTTGCCTGAGTTGGTTCCGACGTTAAGATTGATGCCGTTGGGAGTGCTGCCCGCGCTGTTTGAAGGTTCAGCTATCGTGTTGCCAGTGATAGTGAGCTGCATGCCTCCGTTCTGACCGCCCGCGCCGCCCGCCTGTATTTCGATGCCGGCGCTGCCGTACCGGCGGAGCGTGTTGCCTGTGACGTTGGAAGTGTGCGAGCCAGTGCCGTGTTCTTCAACGCGGATGGCGGAGGAGACAGTTGTGCCGGAGTTGGGTACGCCTGAAACGCCTACGATGTTGTTGGCGACCTGCCCGCTGAATATTCCGCTGCCGGAACCGGAAGAAATAAGAATCGCGCCGCCCTGGTGCGTGCCCTGCATCGTGTTACCGGACACGTCATAGCGGAGTGTGCCGCTGAATGACGCGCTGCTGATATTAAATCCTCCACCCAGATCGGATGCGCGCTCGCCCGTAGCTGTGTTGTTCTTAACGACCGCATTCACTACGGAGCCGACAGTAGTGCCAACGCCCGCTCCTATATGAACGTGATCGGCGCGGCTATTCGTGAACGTGTTGCCGGTAATGTGTGTGGTGACGTTGACCACGTTTTCAAAATCCATGAGGATGCCTTGATTGCCGTTGGTCGCATCGTTGTCGTGGATTTTGTTGTTCGAGATGATGAAGTCGGTCAGCGTCCCCGCATTGTTATCGAGGCGAATGTTGTCCTCAAACCCGCTGCTGATGTCGCAGTTGTCAATCGTGTCGGTTCCGCGCGCTTCGAGGAAGCGAACGGAGCCTTCATCCTGCAATCCGTTAGTGCCATTGCCACCGTTGACCGTGCAGTATTGCATGGTGAAGCCTGTGACTGTCTCGGCTTCGACCGCGAAGTTGGAAGCGTGGCTGATGGTCATGCGCCGCAACGAAACATTTGTCGCGTTATTCAAATAAACGCCGATGCCGACGCCGTTGCTCGCGCCGTTATTCGCCGTCGTGCCGTCAGCGCCTGCCTGGTCCTTAATTGTTCCGCCCGATGAGTTGCCGCCCCGGGAGGTGTTCGTGCCGTCTCCTACCACACTGAAATTGCCTGTGGTGCTCGTCAGCTTGATTCCGTTAGTGCCGCCCGTTGAGTCAACTCTGGTGAAACTCGCGGTGGGATTACCATTGTTGAGGTCTATGGCGATGCCGGAACTGTTGCTGACCGAAACGTCCGAGACAATCAGGTTGCCGAAACCGTTGCCAACGAGCGCGGTCGCAGCCGTGTTCGAGAGGTCAAAGCCGTAAAGTTGATTTCCGTTAGCGAGCGTGAGGTTGTTCACGCTTGCGCTGATGATCGGGCGAGTGCCGCCGGTCGTCGGCAGCGCGTCGCTGTCCGGCGCGAGCGTAATGCCGGAGAGCGTAGCGATTGATGATGTTGCGCCCTGCCCGATGACTGATTGATTGTTCTCCAGCGTCAGCGGGCCGGTGTAGTTGCCTGTCCCTGTGTAGATGAAGATGTGATCGCCTGCTTCCGGGTCAATCACGACTCCGCCACTCATAGCTCCGTTGCCGTTGATTGCGTCGAAAGCCGCCAGACTATTGAACGGATGAGTGAGACGACCATCGCAGCCGGAAGAGCATGCTCCCGGATCGTTGTTAATGAACCAGATCATGTCGCTGACGGTGAGGACGACCGTGCCCTGGTCGCTTCCGGCGGCGTTGCTGATCGTGTAGTTGAAGCTGTCCGTGCCTGTGAAGCCGCGAGGCGGGTCATAGGTGAACGTGCCCGTCCCCGTGTTCATGTTGACGTTTCCGCCTTGCGCGCTGGTTGCATCGAAAGCGGTGATGCTGATGCCTGGACCTTGATCGTTGGCGAGCACGCTGAAGCCGGAGCTGGCGGTGTTGATGCGAACGTTGCCTGTCGCCGAATGCATGTCATCCACAGCGACAGGCTTGACGCCGAAGCTGAACACGTAGTCGGACGCCAGATTGTCCGGCGGGTCAAACGTATCAGCGTCCGTGATCTGATTGGCGACGACCGTGACCGTGCATGTCGTCCCGGCTGGGAGATCGGCTACGGGGTCGAGCGTGAAGCTGCTCGCGGGTGAAGCACTCAGCGCGAACGCCTGGGGCGACCCGGAGGGACACTGGATTGAGAATGAGCTGGCTGAAGCATTGACCGGCTCGCTGAAGTTGACCGTGATATTGGTGTTCGTCGCCACATTCGTTGAGCCGTTTGTGGGCGAGGTCGTGGTCACGGTCGGACCGGCGTCCACGTTGATCGTCACGGTCGCCGTGTCGTCCGGCGACTGTGTGTTAGTCGCCGTGTAGGTGAAGGTGTCCGCTCCTTGAAAACCGGCGGGCGGCGTGTAGCTGAAACTGCCATCGGCGTTGAGGGTGACAGTTCCGCCGTTAGAAGTCGGGCCGCTGGTAATGGGAACTGCTGTGGGCTGCGGCGTCCCTGTGTCGTTAATAAGCACGCCGGGCGCTGGGACGTTCAGTGAAATATCTTTGGTCGCGCTGTAGGTATCGGCGAAGGCCAGCGGCGAGACCTTTAACGATCCCGCCACAACCGTCGTGTTCGGGTCAATCGTATCGTTGAAAGTAACGCCTGTGGCATCCGTTGCGCCCGTGTTGGCGACGTTCACATCGTAGGTGATGGTGTCGCCGGGTTCGGCCTTGCCGTCGCTGTTTGGATCGGGGAAGGAGTCGGTTTTCGTTGCAGTGATAACGGCAGCGGGCGGTTGGTTAAGCGCCTTGCCGGGTTGAATATTAGTGTTTGATGGTTTCGGCCTCGCATAGCGCGCGTGGGAGGCCGATGCAGCCATCACGGGCATGAGAGGTGTTATAAGAATTATGAAAGAGATGAAAAGGGCTGAAAAAACTCTGGCATTGCTGAAGCGGGGGCGGGGGGTAAACGATTTCATGGGCACACGTCCTTTGTCGGTGAAGTGAATGTGAACATTACTTGACGCGCTCCTCAAGACAAATGTGGAGACGCGAAGAAAGTTATTGCTACTGATGTCAATTGATTTACTACAGGTCCCAACACTAGAGGCGCGAGATGAAAAGATGCTCTGGGGGACGACCACCTACTACAAATGCATTTCCGAGAAATTCAGAGAGTTGAGAAACTCTCTACCACAACCGAGTGCGGCGCACATTAGCATAGAAAGATTTGCCGGGCAAGAGTTTTGAATGCGGCGCGAAAAAAGGACCGGATTCAAAATGATGGCGGAGGGAGCGCAGGCGGGTTGCGACGCGGTGGACGTTCGATGTGGCTCGCGCTCCATCCAAGCGGCGAGCATGACAAGATCAAGGGGCGAAGGTGTTGCGCCTCACGGGGTCGTTGTCGGCGCACGGCGTTCATACCGCGCTCAATCATGGGCTAGGCTAGAAAGTGGTCGTACTCGTCTTTAACTATCCTGTAACAATTGCAGGAAACAGCTTCCAATCCGGCCCGATCCAGAATTTTGATCTGGCCGCGATTGTAGCTGATAAGCTCCCGTTTCTGGAGGCTGCCGGCAGCCAGAGTAACCTGTTCACGGCGCACGCCGAGCATGTGCGAGATGAACTCCTGAGTCAGGCGGAATTCATCCCCTTCAACGCGGTCGTGCGTCATCAGTAACCAGCGAGCAAGACGCGCGTTGACCAGATGGAAGCGGTTGCAAGCTGCCGATTGTGAGACCTGCGTCAGGAGCGAGTGCGTGTAGCGGTGCAACAGACTGGGCAGAGCGCCACCATTGCTTACCTCCTTGTGCAGCGCCGCCGATTTCATTCTCATAGCGGTTCCTGCCCCCTGCACCAGACCACGATTGCGCGACTTGCTTACTCCCATGAAAACGGGGAGACCCGCCATGCCGTCGTTGCCGACAATGCCCACTTCAAGATGTTCTCGATCTTCTACCGCAGAGAGCAAAGAAATGATGGAGTTGTTGGGGAAGTAGACGTGCCGGAGGATGTCGCCGGGTTCAAAGAGAATGTCGCCGAAGATCAGAGTGACCTGTTTCAATTCGGGCAGCAGATTTTGGTATTCTTTTTTGGAGAGAGCGGCCAGCAGCCGGTTTGCAACCGGCTCATCGGTTTTTCTGGATGGCATCAGGAACTCCTTGTGTAGGTCAGGTCTTGAAAGACAGCAGACGGCACAAGAAGGAGGTCATTAGCCCAATCCCGATGTCGAAAGGCGAATTATCAAAAGAACAAACTTCAGTGCAAGACTAGAATCTAACGGAGAGTATAACGCGCCGACGCGGATAGGCTTGATCCCGCCCTGGCGACTAATGGCTGGCTGGTGAAGACAGCAGACTTTTTAGTAGCTCGCTCAAGTGGTCAAAATCAATTGGCTGGGCGATGAACCAATTGCACCCGGCGGCGAGCGCGATAGCCTGCTCTTCTTTCGTCGGATAGGTGGACATAGCCACAATGGGAACATCACATTCTCCGGCATCCCTACGGATGCGACGCGCGGCAGCTAAACCATCGAGCACAGACAGTCTCATTGACATCAAGATCAGGTCAGGACACTCGCCACGAGTCAAGTCCAGGACCTCCTGGCCGTTCATGGCTTCAACGACGCGGTAGCGCTTCATCTCCAACCAGCGCCTAAGTATCTCGCGCGTATCCTTAGAATCGTCGGCTACCAGCACGCTCGGATGTTTGGTTGCTTGCATTTGAGGGCCTTGCTCGACGGTGAAAATTTAATTCTCTTAGAGAATTAGCCCTCTACAAGTACCACAGGAGAGAAATAGCCGTCTGTGTGTTTGCACACATAGGCGAAGAAATGAGGAAGTAATGAGGAGGAATTAAGAGAAATGTCTTATCCGAGCAAGCGGTCATGCTCGGCTTTGACCACCTGGTAACACTCGCAGGCGCACTTTTCCAATTCCTGCCGGTCAAGAATCCTGATGTGCCCGCGAGCGTAACTAATTATTTCACTTTCTTGCAGCCGGCGCGCGGCAAGACTGATGGCCTCGCGTTGGACTCCCAACATGTTGGAGATGAACTCATGCGTCATTTGCAATTCATCCGAGTGTGTCCGGTCATGCGTCATCAACATCCAGCGGCAGAGGCGCTGTTCGGTCGTGTGGAGGCGATTGCAGACTGCTGTTTGTGAAATTTGAGTGATTAGAGTCTGCGTGTAGCGCAGCAGCAAGAGTTGAAACGCCTCCCCTCGTTTGAACTCATCTTGCATCACACTTGCCTGCATCCTGAAGGCATCGCCTGCGCCCTGCACGGTTGCCCTGTTGGGTGTCGTATCGCCGCCCATGAACAGAGCGATGCCGACGAGTCCTTCGTTACCCACCAGCCCTACTTCCGCAGTCATTCCGTTAGTCATTATGTAGAGCAGGGAGATATGCGCGGTCGTCGGGAAATAGACATACTCCATGTGCGCCTGCGACTCATAGACAATATCTCCGAGAGCAAAAGTTACCGGCTTCAAATTAGGCAGCAGCCGCTGATAAACCTCGGCAGGCAGTGCGGCGAGCAGACGGTTGGGATTCGATTGCGGAAGAGTTTGGGATTGAGACATCAGCAAACCTCTTTCTCTGTTCACTTGAAGAAGAGTGAGAAGCAGCAAGAAGGCAGTTAGCTCTTGGTTGCGCCAGATGATGCGAGGGTAGCGCTTGTAGCACCGTCCCCATCCAGAATCACACTTGAGTATTATACACGCTATGTGCGATAACACACGGACAGAGGAGGGCAGGCCATTTATCCCTGATTTAGCTGGTCTTTAACCAAGTTTGCCGGTATAAGTGGCGCTGAGAAGACTTGCTTGCTGTGGTGAACCAGGCAAACGAAGCGTCTGGCCGCTATTAACGAAGGGCATGGCAAGGGTGAAGTTCAGTAAGAGCGTAACTTCATCCTTCCTTTCTCACCATCCAGTTTCCAGGTAATCGAATATGTCCAGAATCACACTGCGTGAGTATGGAGTTTATGCGCTGCCGGATAGGAGAGAGTTTGTCGTGCGCCTGAGCGGAAGGAATGAGTATAGCCTCTACCCTTCACTAACCCGGAACGGATTCAGAATGGCCGAGTATCGCATTAACTCAGAGGGGCGTGTTCTCAGTAAGGGTACGCCCACTCGTTGGCGCGCAGCCGACTTAATAGATACAGGCCGCACGATTAATAGACCACCAGCAGTCGCCAACGCGCTCTTGTAGCCGACCAATCAGTCACTCTAAATTTCTCTGTCATTGAGGAGTCGCTTATGCAACCACTTTCACCACGCATCCTCATCATTGATGACGACAGCACCAACTGCGAGCTAATCAAGTTGATGCTTCAGATTTCAAATCCCGACTACGAGATCACTTCTGTCTCAACACCAGAGGAAGGGTTGAGATTAGCGGCAGCTCGACGCTTTGATTTATATGTGCTTGATTACAGGCTCAGAGAGATCAGCGGCATAGAAGTCTGTCACGCCTTACGCCACACCCATGCTGACACGCGGATCATGTTCTTCACAGGCGAGGCGCACGAGCGAGAACGGCAAGAAGCGATGCAGGCTGGCGCAGACGCTTACCTGGTCAAGCCGAATAACCTCAAAAACCTGACTGAGACAGTGAAGCGGTTGTTAGGTATGCATCAACCTGCCACCATGCCGGGCGTACCCCTGAACGCTTAGAGGTCGGAGGTTTCGATCTAAGACCAAAGGGCGCTTCGTAAAAACTAAGGAGCGCCGATAGCATCACCTCACAGGTCTGACACGCCCGCCGAAGATAAAAACCTGCCGGAGTGAGCAACACAAATTACATCACGGCCCGTTTAATAGTTTGCTGTTACTGCTCAGGGAAAATGTCCGCTTGGTGCTCAGCGATAATGTCCATCTGTCGTTTCATGGGTGAGTTGTAAATAACCAACCGCGTCTTCTGGCTTGTGCGGCAGCTTTTGCTTGCGGGTTAACCGCTTTTGTCTGCGCCACCTGCACAGAGGCCGCAGGTTGAGAGCGTCTCTCATTTGATTCCACGATACGATAGCTCAAGCGACACTTCTCTGCATAGAGATTGATCACCCCCTCTGGTGTTTGGTGCACCGAGATGCGTTTGTTCGCCAGGCTGGGAGTTCGCTCTTCCACCATGATCTGCAAGCACTGGCCTTGCCACTGCACAGTATGATCGCGCTTGACCACTCGTTCAGTGCGCGTCGCAAAGTAATAGTCGAAGTCGAAGTCCTTGGGTAGTACGCACCATGCTTTCTCAAGATCGCGTGCTTCAAGAGCGAAGCGCGCATTGTAACTGGAGATGAAACTGGGCAGAAAGCTATTGGCCTGTGAGAGGGTGGCGATGCCCGAGAGGCGCATCTCCTTGATGAGGCGGTCCTGTAAGGTGCGCCATAACCTTTCGACCCGGCCTTTGCCCTGCGCCGAGAGTGCTGCAATAGATGCGATGCCAAGCTCCTGCATGACCCGCTGCACCTGACTCTGTGGAGGCTTCCCCAAAAGCTCCTCCTCAAGTGTTGGCTCTTTGGGAGAGCGCAAGATCGTATGGCGGTCATGATAGAGCGACTGCGGCAGCCCATATTCCTGGGCAATGGAGCGCAGCATGAGGAGATAACCGGCCTGGTCTTCCGATGGGCGGAAGCTACTGTAGATGATCTTGCCGGTCGCATCATCAACGGCACCGAGCAGAGCGATTCGCGGGGCACGACCTTCGAGCCAGTCGTGCGGTGAGCCATCAATCTGCAACATTGCTCCCTCTTGACTGCGCCTCGGGCGGCGTGTGCGCTTAACCTCAGAGCGTGCAGCACGAGGGCGGATGCCGTGCTGAGTCAGCAGGCGCGAGAGTGTTGAGCGCGCCAGATGAATCTCTTGATCGCGCGCCAACATCTCAGACAGGTGCGAGATGTTGAAGTCGTGGTAGA
>JAVHWL010000055.1:0-96507 GCA_032159825.1 Acidobacteriota bacterium | reverse complement strand
GATTATGCGACGACAGATGGACTGTTCTATCAAGTCAGACAGGCGTTGGCCGCAGTCGGCAAAGGGTTGAAGATTCGCTTCTCTGAGTTCAATCTTGGTTTAATCTAATTGTGTTCGAGTACTTATCATAATACAAGTTTAACTATGAAGGAGATAAAATGGATTTGGACAAGCTGTATGAGAAAAATCGTTCTTCGTGACCGTTACACAAATTGAGATCAAAGACTGGACTTAAAACACAATGGAAATAGCAAACAATGAAAGATCACTCGTTCGCGCGGTCAAAGAAATCGCAGAAGAATTAAGTCTCAATCTCACCCCTTTTTCTCAGGATTGGGTAATCAGGCTGGAGAAGGGAAATCAAACGAGGCATATCTTCGGTTATAACTTCGATTTGAGCGGAGCCTCCAGCCATTTAATCACAAATGATAAGTCGGCTTCCGCCGAGCTTCTGAGGCATAACAAAATCCCTGCCGTCGAACATCGCTTGTTCCTTCGTCCTAACCTCGCCGGTTATGTGGCAAGTGAAGGGAATTGGCGTGAGATGCTGTCGTACTTCGAGAGTAATAAAGCGGACGTGGTATGCAAATCAAATACGGGCACGGGCGGCAATCAAGTTTATCGTGCCCGGACTCTCCTTGAGCTGGAGCTGGCAGTTCACCAGCTCTTCTCCTCAAACAGGGCCATTGCGCTTTCGCCCTTTATCAATATTGACTCTGAATACAGGTTAATCATGCTCGATCATACCTGCGAGCTTGCCTATGAAAAGGTAAGGCCGAAAGTATTGGGTGATGGTCGTTCGACGCTTTTAGAATTAATCTTAAGGGACTATTCGGCCAGTAATCTGTGTGACAAGTTGATAGCCAGCCTCGCTACAGAAGATGGTGAGTCGTTATCAACTATTCCGAAACAAGACGAGTGCGTCATCCTGTCCTGGAAGCATAACCTGGGAAAGGGAGCGAAGGCTGTTGAGATCAGTGATGGGACTTTGAAGACTTCGCTATCAGACCTCGCGGTCTCTTGCATGAAGGCGCTAAATCTCAACTTTGTGTCGGTTGATATTATTCAAAGCAATAACAGGTTGTCGGTTATGGAAATCAACTCCGGCGTGATGATGGAATCATACTCGAGGCAAGGAGAGAAAGAGTACGAAAAGGCCAAGGGAATTTACAGGCGCGCTATTATTAGAATGATGTCATAGATTTCCTTTGCGCGTCGAAACCTTCAAGCTGATTTTTTATGGCTCTATTTCTCTACATTCATGTCAGCGCTGACGGGGCGCTTTATTCGACCGTCACGGATTTTGCGAGATTGCGTGGCTGATCCACGTCGCAGCCACGACGCACGGCGATGTGATAGGCCAGAAGTTGAAGCGGGATGACTGCCAGGATGGGTGAGAGCAGATCGGAAGCCTCTGGAATCTCAAGCACATGATCTGAAACAAGCGACGACATTTCATCACCTTCAGTCAGGATTGAAAGCACGACGCCTTCGCGCGCCTTTACTTCGACGATGTTCGAGTGGGTCTTCTCGTAGCGAATCTCTGAGGCGCGGTTGCCCTCTTCGCGCGTGTTGATGAAGACGACGGGCAAGCGTTCGTCTATGAGCGCGTTCGGGCCGTGCTTCATCTCGCCAGCCGGGTAGCCTTCGGCGTGGATGTAGGAAATCTCCTTGAGCTTTAATGCGCCTTCGAGTGCGACCGTAAAATTGATGCCGCGCCCGAGGTAGAGAAAATCGGTCGAGCGGAAAAACTCTTTCGAGAGTTCCTCCACATTGTCAGACTCATTCAAGAGATGCTCGATCTTGACGGGAAGCTCCGCGAGTTGCTGCGCGTGATGCTTCGCCTGCTCCTCTTTAAGAACTCCGCGCAGTTGTCCTAGATAGAGGCCGAAGAGATAGAGCGCGATCATTTGCGAGGTGAAGGCTTTGGTCGAGGCCACGCCGATCTCCGGCCCGGCGTGCGTCAGAATCGCGCCGTCAGCCTCACGCATAATCATAGAGCCTTGAACGTTGCAAACGGCCAGGACTTTCGCTCCGCGCTCCTTCGCTTCACGCAGCGCGGCGATGGTGTCGGCAGTTTCTCCCGATTGAGAGATGACTAAGAGGAGCGTGTTCTCATCAATCACAGGGTCGCGGTAACGAAACTCCGAAGCATAGTCAACATCAACAGGGATGCGCGCCAGTTGCTCGATCATGTATTTGCCTGCCAGCCCGGCGTGCCAGCTAGTTCCGCAGGCGGCGATCTTGATCGAGGTGAAGCGAAGGAAATCGCTTTCGGTGATGTTCTTCATCTCGTCAAGAAAGACGCGGCCCGTATCCAGAGAGATGCGGCCCTGAACCGTGTCGCGGACGGCGCGCGGCTGCTCATAAATTTCCTTGAGCATGAAATGCTTGAAGCCGCCTTTTTCCGCCATAATCGGGTCCCAGGTGATGCGTTGCTGCACAGGCTCAACGGAGTTTCCGTCAAAGTCCGTGACGCGCACCGCGTCTCTGGTCAGCACGGCGATTTCGCCATCACCCAGGAAGAAGATGTCGCGCGTGTGTTGCAGGATTGGCGGGATGTCTGAGGCGACGAAGTATTCGCCGTCGCCGAGGCCGATGACGACGGGCGGCCCCTGGCGGACGGCAATGATCGTGTCAGGCTCGTCGGCATTGATGATAGAGAGCGCGAAGATGCCATGCAGGTCGCAGACGCAGCGGCGCACGGCTTTCTCGAAAGAGTCGCCCGCCTTCAAGTATTCTTCGATTAAGTGGGCGACGACCTCCGTGTCCGTTTCCGTGACGAAGCGGTGATCTGACTTACGCAGGCGATCTTTCAGTTTCAGGTAGTTTTCAATGATGCCGTTGTGAACGACGACGACCCGGCCCGTGCAGTCGCGGTGCGGGTGCGCGTTCTCTTCAGTGGGCCTGCCGTGCGTAGCCCAGCGCGTGTGACCGATGCCGTAAGTGCCGTCGAGAGGGTGCAGGCGAATGGCCTCTTCCAGATTGCGTAGCTTGCCTTCGGCGCGACGAATCTCAAGGCCGTGGCCTTCGTCAACGACAGCGATGCCTGCCGAATCATAGCCGCGATATTCGAGCTTGCGCAGCCCATCAATGATGACAGGCACAACCTGCTTGTTACCGACATATCCAACAATGCCACACATACTTTATGATTCCCTTGATTCAGATGTTTTAAGCGGGAGTGTCTGCGACAGCCGCTTGCGGTGGAGTGTCATCGTCCTTCGCATCCTCTGCGTTTGTCGTGGCAGATTCGCTAAGACGCTTTTTAACTACTGCCGGAACACCCGCGACGAGCGTGTCGGGCGGTACGTCTTTCGTGACGACTGAGCCTGCGCCCGTGACGGAGTTACGGCCTACGCGCACCGGAGCGATGAGCATCGTATCAGAGCCAATCTTGACCTCATCTTCAATCACCGTTTCGTGTTTGTTCTTGCCGTCGTAGTTGCAGGTGATCGTGCCCGCGCCGATGTTCGTCTTCTCGCCGACGGTCGCGTCGCCGAGATACGTTAAATGCATCGCCTTGGATTTGCGCCCCAGTCGAGACTTTTTCATCTCGACGAAATTGCCGACCGCCGCGCCCTCTTCCAACTTCGCGTTCATACGCAGGTGCGCGGAAGGGCCGACCGTACAGCTATCGGAAACCTCGCTGTCAATGATGACGCAATGATCTTTGATGATTACGCCGTTGCCGATTCGTGAGTTGGTGATGCGCGTGCCGGAGCGTATCTCGCAATCGTCGCCGATGATGGTGCTGCCTTCGATGTGTACGTCCGGGTAGATTACGCAGTCGCGCCCGATCTGCGCGTCCGTGCCGACATAGGTATGCGTTGGATCAATGAAGGTCACGCCGCTGTCAAGCATGAGGCGGCGCAGCGTGCGCTGGCGTAAGATGCGCTCAAACTCTGCCAGGTCAACACGAGTGTTGATGCCGGAAACCTCACGCGCGTCCGCATGCGAGAAGATGCTCACGTCTTCACCATCTGCGCGCAGGATGCCTGGAACATCCGTCAAGTAATATTCTCCCTGGGCGTTAGCAGGCTGCACGCGCTCAAGCGCATGAAAGAGAGCGCGAGTTTCAAAGCAGTAGATTCCGGCGTTGATCTCCTTGATTTGCCGCTCCTCGGGCGTCGCGTCCTTTTGTTCCACGATCTTCTGAAAACGTCCCTCTTCATCGCGCACGATGCGCCCGTAGCCCGACGGGTCTTCAAGGCGAACGGTCAGCATGGTGCAGGCCGCGCCGCGCCCGCGATGCGCGCGATGCTGCTGGACGAGCGCGCCGAGAGTTTCGGCACGAACCAGCGGCACGTCGCCGGAGAGAACTAAAAGCGTCGAGCCTGTGTTAGCAAACGCGCCGCGCGCAACCATGACGGCATCGCCAGTTCCGCGTTGTTCAGCCTGAGTGATGAAGGCTGCGCCGTGCTCATCCAATTCTTCACGCACAGCCGACTCGACCTGTTCGGCCTGATGCCCGACGATGACGTGGATGGGACGCGAGGTGAGCGCGGAGGCGGTGCGACAGACATGCGCGATCAGGGGTCGCCCGCCGAGTTGATGCAGGACCTTCGCCGTGCGCGAGCGCATACGTGTGCCGAGTCCGGCGGCGAGGATCAGCACGTCAAGTGGCGCGGGCGCATCCTGCGTAGTGAACAGCGTCTGCTTATCCATAAAATCAGAATTGAATCGCGGTCTGGCGCACGCGCGCCTGCTCGCAGCAGGCCAAAACCACCCGCGCCAGCTTATCAGGATTGTGCCGGACTTTCTCGCCGTCGTCCAGAAGGTCTGCGCGTATAACTTGCGTCTCCGCGCCGAAGGCTTTTTCAAACAGATGATCTTGCATGCCGATTTGATACGCACCGTCCGCAGCATAAAGCGCAGATTGCTTCGGGCTGATTGGACGATCATTGAGAATGACGTAGTCGAAAGCGATTTCCGGCGCGTACCTTTTGACAGTCTCAAGATGTTGGCGGGCTGTGTAGCCGTCAGTCTCTCCAGGCTGGGTCATCAGGTTGCAGATGAAAATTTTGGTGGCCTGCGCGTTGCCAATGGCGTGCGCGACGCGCGCGACCAGGAGGTTCGGCAGGATGCTTGTGTAGAGAGAGCCGGGGCCGATGGTAATAACGTCCGCTACGCGAAGGGCGGCGAGGGCTTCGGGCAAGGGAAGACACTGTTCAGGCTCAAGCCGCAAATTGCGAATGGGAGCGAGCGAGGCTGTGATCTGCGTTTCGCCGCGCACTTCCGTGCCGTCTTCAAGCTCTGCGACGAGGCGCACATCGTTGATCGTCGCGGGATAGATGCGACCTTTGCTCGCCAGAACTTCTGAAGAGAGGCGAACTGCCTCGACGAAATCGCCAGTGACTTCCGTCAAGGCTGCGAGAAAGAGATTGCCGAAGCTGTGGCCGCCGAGTTCGCCTGAGCCGCGAAAGCGGTAGCGGAAGAGGCGCGAGAGCAGGGTCGAATCTTCCGAGAGCGCAACCATGCAGTTGCGTATGTCGCCGGGCGGGAGCATCTGCAACTCTTCACGCAGGCGACCGGAGCTGCCGCCATCATCAGAAACTGTGACGATAGCTGAAAGCGATTCCAGCCAGACGCCCTCGCGCTCGCTCGCGCCGACAAGTTCTTTGAGTCCGGCCAGCAAGGTGGAGAGTCCTGTGCCGCCGCCGATGGCAACGAGTTTCAGGCCGTGATCTGTTTCCGCGATAGACAAGTCTTCGATTCCCCTCAAGACGGATGGCTCGATCTTACCATCCACAATTGAAATCATATCTGAAAGGCAGAGGCTTTCATAGCCGCATGATGGAATAAACTCGGTTAGGGGTTCGGCTGACCGAAAAGAGGTGAGGGTTTAAAAACGAGGGGCAAAGACCATGCGCTCGAACTCAGGATCGTTCCTGAGCGATGTGAGGTCAGGATCATGCTGTGCGCGCACGCGCAAGGTTGGTTGAAGCTCCAGGGCGCGCTGCAAAGATTCGAGCGCGGTCTCAATGGAGCCTAAACGAGAGCGCGTGGCAGCCAGGCCGTAATAAATGTGCGCCGCTTGAGGCTCGCGCTTGAGGGCACGCTCGAACATCTCCTGCGCTGCAACATACTCTCCACGGTTGAGTTCGATCACTCCACGGTCGTAAAGGGAATCGGCGTCGCGGGGTATCGAGCTTTCCGTCCGCAGACGCGCTTCTGCGATATTAAGATAGGTACGACCACGCGCAGTCACCTCCGAAACATTCGCGTACTTTTCAATCAAAGCGCGAAACTGGAGGCGCGCCTCACCAAAGCGACCGCGAGCAAATTCTTTGTGAGCACGCTCGAAAGCGCGTAGAGCATTCGCTTCATCCTGCGTCGGCTTACGAGGAGGAGGCGGCGGCACAGGTTTGCGCGCCGGAAGCGCTGTGGCCTTCTTCGGCTGTTTCGATTTCGCTGCGCCCGCCTTAGCTATCTTGACAGGGGCCGTCTTCCTCTGGTGTTTAGCTGGCGGCGTGGGTTTGCGAACAGGGGCTTTAGCTTTAACTTTAACTTTAGAAACTGCCCGCTTGGGAGAAGGCGACTTGCGCGCAGGCGCAGCTTTCGCCACTTTGCCTTTCGCCAAAGCGCTTTTAGCCGTAGCGCTTTTAGCAGCAGCAGCAGTTGAGCCTGACTTTGTATTCGACTTGGGAGCTTTGCGTGCGGGAGCTTTTTCGGATAAGGAACGCTTGACGAGCGGTTTAGGACGCGCAGTCTTGCCAGCCAACGCACGATTCTTTGCAGAAGACGCCGTGGAATTTTGACGCGAGGTGGGGCGAGAGGGAGATCGTTTCACGCCCTTGACGATAGGATCGCTCATGCGAAGTACCTGATTTCCAAAGGACTGCCCAATCGTGCGCGGGAGCAGCCGCCAAAACTGCGGGCAGCTTAACATAAGCCTGGCACCTAAATCAACGTTAGAGCAAGGTTTAGCTGGTACAAAGCAAGGCTGGCGTTAAATTATGAGGCACTGATTGCCAACAAAGAAAAACACTTGAAGTCACTTAATGCGACGTGCTAGAGTGTTTATTGAGGTCGTGGCGCTCGTTGCCCATCATCGCCTACGACCCATGCGCGAAAGTGCGGGCGCGCGAAAACCTTCTGACTCTTTGAGTTAAGTTCCAGGCCAAGAGTAACGGGCACAGATGCGCTGACCGACCTCCCGCCTCGCTCGCTTCCATTTCAAAAGAAAGCTGTACTGATGGCAGACACTCCGATAGTAATGCGTGAGCAGCAGTACCACCAGATCAAGGCAGTGCTGGCGAAGCTGCGCCTTGACTCCTCGGCCCGAGTAGCTTTTTTGGTGGATAAAGACGGCCAACAGATCGCCGTGCATGGGGATGTGGGCAATCTTGACACGACGAGCCTCGCGTCGCTTGCCGCCGGAAACGTCGCGGCCACCACGGGCATGGCTCAACTGATCGGCGAGAAAGAGTTTCCGACACTCTCGCACGAAGGCGAGCGCGAGAGCATACACATCTCTGTCATCGGTCGGCTGTTGCTGGTGGTTGTTTTCGACGACCGTTCGAGCCTCGGCCTGGTCAAGCTGCGCGTCAAGCAGGCTTCGACCGAGCTGTCTAATATTTTTGATGAGATGGTGCGTGAATCGAATAAAAGGGACGCGAATGAGCCTTCGCTCTTCGCTGAGATTACGGACGAGGATATAGATAGCCTATTCAATTAGTGATAGGTGATGGGTGATAAGAAATCGCTTTTCTTCTATCACCCATCACCCATCACCCATCACCTGATTTTTATGACGTTCATTAATTACGCATCGCGCGAGATCAACTGCAAGATCGTTTACTATGGCCCAGGGCTGTGCGGTAAGACGACGAATTTGCAATACATCTTCGATTCCACCGCCCCGCAGTCTAAGGGCAAGCTGATTAGCCTTGCGACCGAGACCGACCGCACGCTCTTCTTCGACTTCATGCCGCTTGAACTTGGAACCGTGCGTGGCTTCAAAACGCGCTTTCATCTCTATACGGTGCCGGGACAGGTCTTCTACGATGCCTCACGTAAACTGATTTTGAAAGGTGTGGACGGCGTGGTCTTCGTCGCGGACTCGCAAGAGGAGCGCATGGACGCCAACATCGAATCGCTTTTCAACCTTGAAGAGAATCTACAGACGCAGGGCTACAACTTGCTGAATCTCCCTTACGTCCTGCAACTCAACAAGCGCGACCTTCCCAACGTCGTGCCCGTCGCTGACCTCACAGCCGAACTCCATCGCAAAGCGGAACCCGTGATCGAAGCTGTCGCCGCTACAGGCGCCGGCGTCTTCGACACGCTCAAGGCGGTGGCGAAGCAAGTGCTGACAGAACTCCGCAAGAGCTAAGACTATAAAGCTGTCCGGCATGACGAAAATACTTGCGCGCCGAAATGGTGAGCTTTTGACTTCTCAAAAAACATTAGTCCAGCGCTTTAATCATCAACAATCCGTCGCCGCCGTTTGAATAGTAACGTGGCAGGCGCTGTGTGATGGTGTAGCCGAGGTTGCGGTAGAGTTGCTGCGCGCCTGTGTTGATTGAGCGGACTTCGAGGCGGACGATGCGGACATCGCGGCGGCGGAAACCATCTTCGACCTTTTCCATCAGGCGATGCGCAAGGCGGCGACGGCGATGCTCAGGCGCGACGCCAACGGTCGTGACGTGTCCGGTGTGGTCAGGCTCGACGAGGCCGATGATGAATCCGGCCATCGCACCTCCCTGTGTGACCGCGCGATAGGAGACAGACTCCGGCGCGGTCAGCAAATATTCAAACGTGTCGCGGCTGTAGGCTTCGCCGTCAACGAAACAACGCTGGTCGAGACGCCAGCACTCATCTAGCTGCGTGACGGTCAGAGGCCGCACGTCGTAGCGCACTTCCAGAATCGGCGATGCCTCGACAGCATCATAGCCCGCGACCGGCTCAGCCGCTTCCTCAGCTTGCGACCACCAACGTGAGCGAATTTTCTTCAGGACAGCCATAACAAAAAAGTGATAAGTGATAAGTGATAGGTGAGGAGTAAAAGCATTTTCTTATCACTCATCACTCATCACTTATCACTAGATTATTAACATGCAATCGCCGTAACTGTAAAAGCGATAGCGCGCTTGGACCGCATGGGCGTAGGCGGTCAATGCAAGCTCGCGTCCGGCGAAGGCCGCAACCAGAACCAGCAACGAAGAACGCGGCAGGTGGAAGTTTGTCAGCAGAGCATCAACGACGCGAAACCTGTAGCCAGGAGTAATCGTTAATTGCGCCATGCGTGTTCCGGCCCTGACACGCCCTTCCTCGTCCACAGCAGATTCTAAAGCGCGCGTCGTCGTTGTGCCAATAGCAATGATGCGCCTGCCCTGAGAACGCGCCTCATTGATGGCCTCAGCCGTCGCCTCACTGATTTGGTATTGCTCCGGCGCGACACTGTGCTCGCTCAAATCTTCGGCGCGCACCGGCTCGAATGTGCCGTAGCCGACGTGAAGCGTAATCTCGGCCAGATGCGCGCTGCGCGCCTTCAGTTCCGTTATCACTCGCGGCGTAAAATGCAGCCCGGCGGTCGGCGCTGCAATCGCGCCGCGCTCGCGCGCATACACGGTTTGATAACGCTCCCGATCTTCGTCCGGGCTTTCACTTGTGCGCTTGATGTAAGGAGGCAGGGGCGTCTGCCCCAACTCTTCAATCGCATCTTCAAACGAGGTGTCGCATTCAAATCGAACCGCGCGGCGTCCGTCTTCCAATAACTCTACGACCTCGGCGCGCAACCTTCCATTACCGAATGAGACGCGCGCCGCCATCTGCAACCTGCGCGCTGGCCGCGCCAGAGTTTCCCAGACGAGCGGCTCGCGCTCGCGCACCAGAAATAGCTCGACGCGCCCGCCCGAAGGCTCACGTCTACCTACGAGCCGAGCCGGAAAGACGCGCGTGTTATTGATAACGACTACATCGCCCGCGCCGGCGTATGAAGGAAGCTCTGCGAACCGGCTCTCACGCCAAGCTTGCTCCGCCCGGTCGAGCACAAGCATGCGCGCCGCATCGCGCTCTTCCAAAGGATGCTGCGCGATGAGTTCTTCCGGCAGTTCGTAATCGAAATCAGCAATGTGCATGATGATTGAGGGATGAGGGATGAAGTCAAACGCTGAACGCGAAATGATGAATGATGAACTGGAAAGCTTTTGTCTTTAATTCAGCGTTCATCGTTCCACCTTCCGCGTTTCTTTTCATCCCTCATCCCTCCGCCCTCATCCCTTCGTTACGGCATCGGTGCGATAGACGCATCGGCGGCTGAGGGTTTGACCGGTTCTGCGGGATGTTCACGATGAAAAACAGCTGTCAGTTGCGCTCCGAAGAGCAGAATCAGGCTCGACACGTAGCCCCAGGTCAGCACGGCGACGACTGCGCCGACCGAGCCGTAAATCTGATCGTAATGAAAGTAGTGTAGGCTCCAGGCAAAGATGTATTTCGCGGCTTCCCACAGCAGGCCGCCGATGATTGCTCCGGGGATAGTATCGCGCAGGCGAACACGAGCGTTCGGCATGAAGCGATAGACGAGCATGAAGAGGATAACAGTGATGAGAATGCTGACGAGCACAAAGATGGTTTGCCAGAAGATGCTGCCGAATGTAGCCAACCATGACCAGCGTTCAAGCTGGCGCGGCGAGAGCTGACCGGCGAGTTGCTGCAAGCCGACGAGCACTGAAGTGAAGAGCACGGACACGGTGAGCAGAAGTCCGACGATACCGATCATGCCGAGCGTCAGGGCGCGTCCGTGTAGAAACGCACGCGAGGTCGTGTTCCAGATGCGATTGAGCGCGCGTTCGACAACGGCAAAGACCCAAGACCCGGCCCACAGGACGACGACAAAGCAGGTGATGAGAGCGCCTGTCCCCACATCCGAGAGCGAGCGCACGGTCGAGTCTAGAAATTCCCCGGAGCCTGGATAGACCTGTACGACGTGCCTCAACATTTCGTTGAGCATATCGGTCCCGGCGGTCAGCCGCTTGCCGAGCGTCAGCAGCAGAATGAGACCCGGAAACAGGGTCAGCAAGCCGAAGTAGCTCATCGCGGCGGCGGAGGTGAAGAGATCGTTCTCGTGAAACTGGTGGACGGAATGTCCCAGTATCTTGAGCCACGGCGCTTTATTGAGCACGCCGAAAGATGCGCGAGAAAAAGATGGTTGACGACGCATAACGTAATGCAGAAGACGGAACGAGAAACAGAATTCAGGAGTCAGAATCCAGAAGCCGGAATGAAAGGGCGGAGAACCACAGTAACAGATTTCCTTTTATTCTGACTCCCGGATTCTGGATTCTGCTTTCATTTCGGCTCCTGCTTTTCAAGCCCCGTTCGTGCTATTGAGATTGTGGCGAAGGCTTGCGGTACGTCGCCGTCGAGAGCGCGTGCCTCCGCCAGTGCTTTATCAAAATCCAGATGGGCCATTGTCGCAAAAATTCCGTCCAAACGAAATGCCTCTGCCTCGACACTGAAATGCGTGGCCGTCTCGTTGTCGGAACTCTCGTTCCCGTTAAGGTCGAGCGAAACTTCCTCTCCCGTGAAATCCTCCACTGCATTTGCAGCCTTGACGAGTTCACGCAGCAGACTCCACGCGCGCGGCGCATCAACGCGCGCGGCAGCAGTAGTCACCACTGCGTAGGCGGCGACGCGCTCCGGTGTCCCCTGTGCCACACGCGCGGCGTGGCTTTCGGCTTCGTTGATAAGCTCTGCGACCGTTTGAGAAGTTTGGGCTTTGCGCTTGCGCGCCGCTATCACTGCCGCCTGCGCCAGTCCCCAGGCTTTCGCAAAGGGCGGCGCATCCGATTCACGAACAAACTTGACGACGCTCTCGAAGTCCTCTTCTTTCTCGTCGGCATAAGCTATTGAGATGTCCTTGATCTGATGGACTTGAATGAAAGCGAGCGCGGCTTGGCGTCTTTCAACGTCTTCGATTTCCGCTGCGGCTCGCCGGGCGCGATCCCAGTATTTATTACGCACCGCCGTTCTGACTATTGCGAGAGCGATGCGTTCGCGCTCTGCTGTATCGGTCGCACGCGAGAGTTGGTCAGCCTCAGAGCGAAGCGGGTCAACGTAGCCCGCGTGCGTCAAGTTGTTCACACCGAATTGCGAAGAGACTTGTTCGCGGCGGCTCGCTTCAATCTCGTTGAAAAGTTCACTGTGGCGAGCGCGCAGGGCCGGAGCATAGGCTGAATACGGCACAGAAGAATTCTCGTAGAAGGGAAGCAGCCGCCCCGTCGCGTAGAAGCGTGCCATCAACTCCTGCATCGTGAGCGGGCCGTCGCGCTGCGTTAAGGGTCGTGAGAGCACAGTGGCTGCCAGATTATAGAAAGCTATTTGCGCTCTCTCGTTGACGGGCTGCTGTGTGACAGCGTTTGCTGTTGAGGCTGGAGGTAGAACACTAAACTGTAATGCGCCGAATTCGTCAACGACGACGAGCAATCCGGGCGAAACGATTAGCGACGAAAGCAAGAGCACCGCATTGGAATCTGTTTGAGAATCGGCAGCGGCGCGCTCAATCAGTCGCAGGTAAAGCGTATCTGCCTCTGCGATGCTCCGCCCGCGCAGGCGCGCGATGAACGCGATCAATTCTGAGCTAACGCCTTCGTTTATGGTCGGCGCGATAATCTCGACCGCGCGCCGTGTTTCACCAGCCTCCAACATCTCGTCGGCGAGTGTGAGACGACGTTCGCCGTTTGCGCTCAATGCTCCCCAGGCAGTGCGGCGTGTCGCTTCATCTCGATCAACGCTTGCGCCGTCCTTTTCGCCCAACAAATCATGCAGGAAAATCTCTGCAAGGCGTGCGTCGCGCACGGCAGCCTTCCCCAGAACTTCGTCGCGCGCCTCAGTCATATTTTCATTTGTTGCGGGAAGCAGGCCGCCGCCGCCGCGTGCGGCTTCTTCCTTTTCTGCTTTGTCCGACGCGGTGGCTGCTTCCCACGCGCGGCGAAAGATGGCGCGTGCCTGCCTCTCATCGTGAGGCCACAAGGCATCGGCGGCGAGCGTTTGAATCCTTGCGCGATAGTAAAGGTCATCAAACAAGCGCGCCTTGTCAGCCGTCTCGACGAGCAGCGTGAAGGCTTGCGCGCGTCGTGCGTTCTCTGCGTTCTTGTTCTGTGTAGTGGGAGTCCGCCCTGCGCGCCCGCGCTTCTGCGCGAGGGCAGGGGTTGATGCAAAGGTCAAGACAAGCGCGATTGAAGCGAGCGAGCGTGGAAGGCAAACTGTACGAGGTCTTAATCTCATGGCCCGATGAAAACTATATGCGGCACTGTTAATTGAAAATCTACTGTTCCGCGTCAAACAGTCCGGGTCTGTTTGACGGCGGAAGGCTGATGCCGAAGTGTTCGTAGGCGAGGCGTGTTGCCATGCGCCCGCGCGGGGTGCGGTTCAGAAAGCCTATCTGAATCAGGTATGGCTCGATGATCTCTTCGATGGAATCTTTTTCTTCGTGAATCGAAGCGGACATCGTGCCGAGTCCCACAGGCCCGCCGCCGAACTTTTCGATGATCGTCAGCAGCAGCTTGCGGTCAACTTCGTCCAGACCGTAGGTGTCAACTTCCATCCTGTTGAGCGCGTCTCTTGCGACCTCTTGCGTGATGCGCCCGTCGTAATCAACTTCGGCGTAATCGCGCACACGACGCAGGAGACGATTGACGATGCGTGGTGTGCCGCGTGCGCGCCGCGCAATCTCACGCGCGCCGCCCTCATCTATCTCGACGCCCAGAATATCTGCGGAGCGTTTGACGATCACTTCCAGGTCATCGTGGTTATAGAAATCCAGATGGAAGACGATGCCGAAGCGTCCGCGCAAAGGAGCTGTGATGAGTCCGGCGCGCGTCGTCGCCCCGATCAAGGTAAACTTCGGCAACTCAAGTTTGATTGAACGCGCCGCCGTGCCCTGGCCGATCATAAGGTCTAACTGGTAATCCTCCATCGCAGGGTAGAGCACTTCCTCGATGGCAGGATTGAGGCGATGAATCTCGTCTATGAAAAGCACGTCGCCTTCCTGCAAGTTTGTGAGCAGGGCAGCGAGGTCGCCAGCCTTTTCGATGACCGGCCCGGCGGTTGAGCGCAGTTCAGCTTTCATCTCATTGGAGATGATGTTGGCGAGCGTGGTCTTGCCAAGCCCAGGTGGGCCTGACAAGAGAACGTGATCGAGCGCTTCTTTGCGGCGAAGCGCGGCCTTGATGTAGATGCGTAGATTGTCGGTGGCGCGGCGCTGGCCTATGTATTCGGCAAGGTGCGTCGGCCTGAGCGACAACTCGAATTGTTGTTCGTCATCAATCATCGTCGCATCGCGCGTGTTCGCGGGTTGGAGTTCGTCGCTCATCCTTTAGCCAAGAGGCGCAGCGCTCGCCGCAAGATAATTTCGACTGAAAGGTCGCCGCCTTCCTGCATAGCCGCTGTGATGGCTTTTTCGGCTGACGCTTTCGGGTATTCTAGATTGAGAAGCGCCGAGAGAGCATCTTCGCGCACGGCATCTTCCGTTGAAGGGCTTGCTCCAGCCTTCGCTCCGAACTCCTCTTCGAGCGCGGGCGATGAGAGCGCAGCAATCTTGTCGCGCAGTTCTATGACGAGGCGTTCGGCGGTCTTGCGTCCGACGCCTGGAATCGAAGTCAATCGCGCCAGATTGTTGGTGCGAATCGAGGCGATGATTTCGTCTGCGCTCATGCCTGACAGCATGGTAATGCCGAGTTTCGGGCCGATGCCGCTGACAGAGATGAGCCGCATGAAAAGCTCGCGCTCGCGCGCCGTTTTGAAGCCGAAGAGTTGGAGCGCATCTTCGCGCACATGCGTGTAGATGCGTAGCGCGACGTTTGCGCCCGCGTCTTCCAGATCGTAAAAGGTCGAGAGCGGGATGGTGACTTCGTAACCAACGCCGCCGACATCCAGGATTACAGTGTTAGCGTGTTTAGCGAGTAGAGTGCCGGATAAATGTGCAATCATTGATGGTTGAAATAGAGTTAATCGAAGCGGAAATTTCGGGAGCGCCTTCGTTTTCTTTCAAGACGGAATTGTAGTTGATAGCCGAAAGTTCGGCAACGCGCCGCAAGGATTCAACGCGAAAACGAACCGCAGATGCACGCAGATAAACACAGATAATTGAAAATCAATCGGCGTTCATCTGTGTTCATCTGCGGTTCATACTTTTCGCTGGCGCTGGCTTGGCGTTATACTGAGCGGCAAGGAAAAGGCTCTACAGAATGAAATCGGAGAAAATCTCAGAACTGACGACCAACCGCCTGAGCGTTTATTTGCGCTGCCTGAACACGCTGGCGGCTGCCGGGATAAAAACGGTCTCTTCCCAATCGCTCGCGGATCAGTTCAATCTCAACTCGGCGCAGATCAGAAAAGACCTGGCCTACTTCGGCGAGTTCGGCGTGCGCGGCGTAGGCTATTTCATAGAGGAGTTGCGCCAGCACATCACGAAAATCCTCGGCCTCGACATGGCTCATCGCGTCGGCATCGTCGGCGCAGGAAACCTGGGAACGGCGCTCGCCAACTACAACGGGTTCAGGCAGTCGAACTTCGAGGTCGTGGCTCTCTTCGACAACGATAAAGAGAAGATCGGGCGGCGCATCGGCCACGCAGAGATGATGGTTTACGACGTGAGAAGGATTGAGCGCGTCGTGCGCGAAGAGGGAATTGACGTGGCCGTGATAGCCGTGCCCGCGCGTGCGGCGCAGAAGGTTTTGAATCAGTTGATGGGAGCAGGCATCAAGGCCGTCTTAAACTTCGCGCCCGCGCGCCTGCGCTCGCGGCTCGACGTGAAGCTGAAGACGGTTGATTTGACGATTTCATTAGAGTCGCTATCCTATTTTCTCGCGCGCCCGCAAGCTGCATCTGTGATGAATCCACCCGGCGTTCACTCTTATGAAGGAAAAACGCAACAGGAAGAACGCGAATTATGAATCGGGATGGAGGATACATGAATGAGTGAAGATACAACGAGAGACCCGGGCAACACTGGTTCTTTTGAAGAGCGCGTTTTGGCGGAACTCTCTACGATGAGGACAGATTTTAATAATCGCTTTGACTCATTGGAGAATCGCTTAGTTTCATTAGAGGATAAGGTTGATACGCGAATGCGCGAGACGCGCCCCATCTGGGAAGGCGTGCAGCAACGACTAACAGAGATTGAATCTGCTCTCAGTGAATTAAACAGGCAGTTGAAAACTTTGATTATGGATTCCTTCAAACTGCGCGTGCGTGTAGAGAAGTTGGAAGATAACCAGCCAGCCGCTTGAGAGGTTTATTATGACGTGCTTACTCAAAAGAGTTTTACCGTTCGCTTTGACTCTGACTGTTGGTTTGGTGCTGGGAAGTTTTTTTGGTAAAGGGCTGCACCAGACCCCTGTCATAGCGCATAAACAGTCAGGCTTCGCTGACGGAGGTGGAGCAGGCTTGCGCGGCAACCTTGATGATGGTCGCCCATTTGCCCCGCTGGATGTAGATAAGAAGGCGAGAGTCATCGCGCGTCCAGAACCGCAATACACGGAGGAAGCGCGCGAGAATCAGGTGGAGGGCACGGTTGTGCTGCGGGCTGTTTTCTCTTCGACCGGGGAGGTCACGAATATTCGTGTGGTGAGCGGCTTGCCGGATGGCTTAACAGAGAAAGCTGTGGAAGCGGCGCATAAGATCACGTTTTCGCCCGCCTTGAAAGATGGGCACGCAGTGTCGCAGTACATTCAGATTGAGTACAATTTCAATCTCTATTAAAACTGAATGGATGAGCAAACCGCTCGGCGCGAGATAGTCCGCGTCGGCCAGTTGATGTACGAACGCTCTTACGTCGTCTCTTCGGATGGCAACGTGAGCGTGCGCCTGGATGACGGGCGGATTGTTGCGACGCCGACGATGACCTGCAAGGGGCGGATGACGGAAGACTCGCTTGCCATCACGGATATGCAAGGCAAGGCGCTCAATAATCGCAAGGCTTCGAGCGAGCTTGAGATGCATCTGCTCATCTATCGAGAGCGTGCGGACATCAAAGCAGTCTGCCACGCGCACCCGCCGCACGGGACAGCCTTCGCCGTTGCGGGTCTCGCCATTGACCAGCCGATTCTTTCCGAAGTTATTTTGACATTGGGCTGCGTTCCGCTTGCGGAATACGGCACACCTTCAACGAAGGAGTTGACCGAAGCTATGCGCCCGCTCGTCAAGCATCACAATGCGCTGTTGATGGCGAATCACGGCGCGGTCGCATACGGCGCAGACCTCTGGCAAGCCTTCGACCGTCTCGAAACCCTGGAGCACACGGCGAAGATCGCAATCCTTTCGCGCATGCTCGGAGGCTCGAAGAATCTGTCAACGGACGCTATCGAGAAGTTAATCAACGTGCGCGAAGCGGCGGGCTACCTGGACGAAGGAGCGCGGTGTCAGGCGTGCGGCTACCTGCACGAAACGCAGTTGACCTGTCCGACCGGCGAGCGCGCCGCTCAGACCAACGGCTACAGCGCCGGAAGCTCGAACAACGGCGCAAGCAAAATCGCTTTAACGCGCGAAGAACTCGTCGAATTGCTGTGCCAGGCTACGCGAGTCAACAGATAAAAGCCGGGCGACAGATTGAAGCGAATGCGTTACTTCACAATGTGAGGAGGTAATCTATCGTGAGCAGCCGTCTAATCAACGAGGCCGAGATAGCACTGGCTCGTCAGGTCTTCCAGGACCAGCTACCGTACAACAAGATTCACCTCGCCAGCTACTACCTACCGAACAACGACGGCGTGCCGGTCACGTTGGCCTCCGTGTCGTCGCTGATTCCGATTCGCTCTTTAAGGAGCTATACCATCTACTTCGGGCCGCGAGTCTTCAAAGACGGCGCAGACGCTCCGGGCACGCGCAACACGTTCATACATGAACTGACGCACGTCTGGCAGGGTCATCATAGCCTCTTTGCCTGGGAGTATATGGTCAAGTCCATGCTCTCGCAGGGACACGCGATTTTAACTACGGGCGACAGGGATAACGCATACACCTATAAGCCCGGCAAGCCGTGGGACGATTACAACGTCGAGCAGCAGGCCAGCATTGTCGCGGACTGGTTCCAGGACGGTATGAGGGGCGAGGATGTGGATGATAGGTTCACCTACATCGTCAACAACGTTCGCGCCGGTCGTAATTGAGGCGTTGTGTTTGAACATCTGATGCAAGAGTCTGTCTCCGGGCGATGTTTCAAAGGCGCAAGCCTCGACCGTGTAAAGGGCGCGCTAACCTTAAAGCTCATCCTGCTGCTCGCCTGCTGTCTGCTCGTGACGGCGTGTCCTCCGTCGGGAGGCGACCTGGTTCCGCTGGCGCAAGGAGAGGGCGCAGAACTCTTCACGACGAAATTCAAGGATGACACCTTGCGCGTCACGCGCGAGCAGGTCAGCATCAAGGCGCGCGGCCTCTGGAGTATCGCAGATAGCAATACTTCCGTTATACTCGAAATCAGCAACGCGAACGCAGAAGCCTTGACGGTTGATTTCAATCGTTGTGAACTGGTCAACAACGACAGCCGGGAAAAGCTGAGCCTACTTTCTATCAGCGACGAGACCAACGGCAATGGCCCGGCTTTCCTTTCAGACAGGATAGTCACGATTGGCAGCAAGCAGGAAAAAAGGTTTGCGCTTGAGTTCAAAATTATCTCTACGGATGGTCGCTCAAGCGTGCCGAGAAATGTTCTGGGACAAACGGTGACGCTCAGAGTTCCCGTCCTGGTCAAAAGAGAGTTACCCGTCGAGGTTGATTTCGCCTTTACTTTCAAGTATGCGGAAGGCCAGTAGTGACAGTCGGGTTCGGAGGTTGAAGCGGTCTGACAGATGATTTAAGAGTCAGAACTCGCACGGATTTTTCATCGGCGGCAATCAGAAACAGAACTTAAGAATCGGAGAAGAACATGTCTCAAGAAGCGCTCGGAATGGTTGAAACGAAGGGTTTGGTGGCGATGATCGAAGCGGCTGACGCGATGGTCAAAGCCGCCAACGTCACGCTCGTCGGTTACGAGAAAATCGGCGCAGGTTTTGTGACGGCGATTGTGCGCGGCGATGTCGCGGCTGTTAAGGCTGCAACGGATGCCGGGGCAGCGGCTGCGCGTCGCGTCGGCGAACTCGTCAGCGTCCACGTCATCCCGCGCCCGCACGGAAGCGTTGACGAAGCGCTGCCGATTGGCAACAACTAAAAACAGTGACAAGTGACGAGTGACGAGTGACGAGTTAAAACCCTCGTTCCTGCTCGCCACTTGTCACTTGTCACTCGTCACTGTTCTTATGATTATCGCGCGCATAGTCGGCACGGTCGTCTCGTCGCAGAAGGACGAGCGACTGTTGGGAAAAAAGCTGCTCATCGTTCGCCCCATCAATTTAGACGGGACGGACACGAGCGGCTATGTCGTCGCCGTTGATACGGTCGGAGCGGGCTTTCACGAGCGCGTCCTGGTCGTCGCCGGTTCAAGCGCGCGTCTCGCCCAGGGCATGAAGGATGTGCCCGTTGATGCAGCCATCGTCGGCGTGATAGATACTGTGGATGTGATGAACGATTAAAGGCCGTAAATCGTAAATCGTGAATCGTGAATAGATGAAAACAGTCTTTCACGATTCACGATTTACGATTCACGATTTACGAACTTTTATGCAACTTGCGCGCGTCATCGGAACTGTCGTGGCGACAGTGAAGAACGATTCTCTTGAGGGGCGTAAGCTGCTCATCGTTCAGTCGCTCAATGCGAATCTTGAGCCGCAGGGAAAACCCCTGGTGGCGTTGGATGCTATCGGGGCCGGGACGGGCGAGTTGGTTTTCTGGTGCAGAGGCAAAGAGGCGAGCTTTCCTTTCAAGCGTGAAGACACGCCGACCGATTGCACCATCATCGCCATTGTTGATTCAGACGCTCATGTAACCAATAGGAAGGGACGCCTTAAATGATTCTCGCGCGCGTGCTGGGAAACATCGTTGCGACGCAGAAGAATCTGCGCTACGCGAATGCGCGCATCATGCTCTGCCAGCAGATCACGCCCGAAGGCGAAGACGCGGGCACAACCTTGCTCGCGCTCGACTCGGTTGATGCTGGCGAGGGTGATATGGTCTTGATTGTGCAGGAAGGTTGGGGCGCATCAACGGCGGCGACGAAAGAGGCAGGGGCCGCGATTGATTCGGCGATTGTCGGCGTGGTTGATCGGATTGACTTGCACGAAGATGAGCGGGAGGAGGCGCGATGAGCGCTGAACAGGAGCAAGTGCGTCTTCTGGCTGAACGCATCGCGCGTCGAGTATCTGAGGGCAGGAGTGTTAGTGAAGTTAATGAGTCGCACGCCCGGAGCGAGGGCCGCGTCGGAGATGAGTTGGCTGCGATGCGCGCGAGCCTGGAAGAGCTACAGCAGAGGCTCGCCCAGATTGAATCGCACGTTACGCGCAAAGGTGACGATGCTTTCCGGGCAGAACGTGGCACGGCGGGAGGAGAACAGGGAAACACTCAACACCAGGCTCAACAGTCGAGACCGACATCGGGCGGTCTGCGCTCACCCTGGCTCAGTGGCGTATATGTTCCGGCAGCGCACCCGAGTCAGGAAAGATTCGGAGTTGAAGAAGCAACTGTTTCGGAGTTGGTTGATTTCTTTGAGGGCGAGAAGAAGTGTGAGCTTGAGCCGGGCGGCAAACCCTGCGACCACTGCGCGATGTGCAGCACGCGGGGCTTTTGAAATTGTTCGGTTGCTGCGCCGCGACGCTCTCTTGAGTAATAAAAACAGGAGGATGCTTTTCATCGAAGAGCATCCTCCTGTTTTTATGTGCGCCGGTTGACCGCCCCGGCACGCTGGAATTCTATTTAGTGTTCTGGTTATTTCGCAGCGTGTTGGCGTCTGGGACCTTGGGAACCTGCGTCGCGACCGGGTCGGCCTTGAAGTAAGGCTCCTCTTTGAAGCCGTAAATCTTTGCGCCGATGACAGTCGGAAAGCTGCCGCGCGTCGTGTTGTAGTCCTGCACGGCTGTGTTGTAATCGGTGCGCGATGTCGCAATGCGGTTTTCTGTTCCAGCCAATTCGTCCTGCACCTTCAGGAAATTCTCGTTCGACTTCAGTTGCGGGTAAGACTCGGTTAAAGATAAAAGGCGACCAATGGTTCCGCCGAAGCTGTTGTTGGCGTCAATAACGGCCTGCTTCTGTTCGGGCGTTTTATCGCCTGCCGATCCCTGCGGTTGAGCCGCAGTAGCGTTCAAAAGTCGCGAGCGAGCGTCGGCTATCTTGCCGAAGACTTCCTGCTCCTGCACACCCGCCATCTTCGCGGTCTCGACTAGATTGCCAATGAGATCGGATCGGCGCTGAAGCTGGGTTTCGACGTTAGACCATTTGCCACGAACGTTCTGCTGCTTCGCATTCAGCGTGTTGTAGCCGCATCCTGTGCCCGCAATAGACGTGAGCACTACAAGCGCCAAGAGCAAAAACCTTTTTCTGTTCATCTTTCTCCTTCTCCTTAACTCAGTAAATCCCGAACAATAACCCGAAACATTATCTATCAATTCACGATCCGTTCTCCAGCCTGTCAACCGCCTCAATCACACGCTCGATTTGCTCAAGATAAGCGGCGAAAAGATCGTTTGCTTCCACTTCCGTCAGAGAGCTTTCTTCGTTTGCGCGCAAGGCGAAGATTCGCTCGAAAGCTTCACCGTCGAGTTTAAGCAATTTAGCGGTGGCGCGCACACAGTCAGGCTTGGCAACGGGCGGTTCCTGACCCATTAAAACCAGCACGGGACGAAACAGCGCGGCAAAGCTCGCCAGGCTGTCGCTCATCAACGCCGACAGCTTTTCGACCGAGACAGACGCCGGAATGTAGAGGCGTCGAAGCTGGATCAGCTTGCTTCTCAACTCGTACTCCGTCTGGTGTCTCAAGTTCGCATCGGATAATTGCAGCGACTCGAAAGGGTCTCTGCCATAGAGCACGATGCGCGCTTTCCCCATCTGATGAAACTCTATCGGGAAGACATCTGCGGCATCCTGAAGTTCCTCAACCGTGAAATAAACTGGCAGCGGGTGGCCGAGCCTCTGCCATTCGCGCATCGGAGCCTGCGCCTGACGCAGATCGGCTGGAGTAATTCGATTGAGCGCGATGAGCAGGTTGTAATCCGAGCGCAGTTCAACGTAATCGCCCGCCGCCGCTGAACCATAGAGGACGACCGACGAAAGATTATCCCCGTGCGTCGCGTGCAAGTCTTCGACGAGGTGATTGAGTGAACTCTGAACGATTCGGTTAACCATCAGTCTCCGTCAAATTATGAATGCCGAGTTGATCAAGTTGATTCTAATTCATAACGCAACTTCAGCCTAGCGCCTACCAACTACCACCCGCGCCGCCGCCGCCAAAATCCCCGCCGCCGCCAAATCCACCGAAGCCGCCACCGCCTCCGCCGCCTGAGCCGCCGAAACCACCGCCGCCCCAACCGCTCCCGCCCCTGCTGCCACTATTCAAAAGAGAGCCGAGCAGGAACATGTTCAAGCAGCCACCGCCACCACCACCTCTACCTTTACCTCTACCCGAAAATACAAGGAGCAAGATGACAACAATAACAATGATCGCGAATGGAGAAATACCATGCAACACCCTTCCACCGCTGCCATCACTCGATGGTTCGGTGTCACGATATGCCTGCTTCTGATCTATGCCTTCTATGCTGAAGCCGCGCTTCTCGGCAAGCGTAGCGACGTAGGCTTCGACAGTATCGTAGATACCTTGACTGTATCGCTGCTGCTTAAACTGTGGGACGAGTCTTTCGCGCTGTATCTGCCCAACCAGTCCATCCGGCAAGTCGCCTTCGAGATGCCTGCTGACCTGAGTGAAATATTTGCGATCATCAATCGCTACCAGGAAGAGAAGCCCGTTCTTTTCATCGTCAGTCGCGCCGATGCCCCAGCCGCGCGCCACCGCCAATGAGTAAGAGTAAATATCTGTATCGCCGGTAGTCTTCACAGTCACGACCGCAAACTCTGTGTTAGCGCGCTGCTTCAGATTTTCAAGAATGTTCTCCAATCGCTGCTTCGTGGCAGCGTCAATAACGTTGGCATAATCATTAACGTGTCCAGTTGGTGGAGGCAGCGGGGACTCAGCAGTATCAGCGCGCGCAACTACCACACCTGCCGAAAGCACACAAGCAAGCGAGAGTATTACAAGCAAAACTAATGTCAGATGATTACGTTTCAATAAACTCATCATACCAACCGTGGCACGTGAGTCAATACCGGCGACTGACAGGGAGCAGGAATGAGGAACTTTTACCCTCGTCTTCAGTCTCAACTCGCTCACGCTTCTTACCCTTCAATCAGACGATGCAAGAGATAGAAGAGCGCAACACCACCGAAGACGACAATAGAGACCAAAGGGTTCTTCTCCTCTTTATGATTAACTTCAGGAATCAAATCGCTGGCTGCAACGTAGAGCGTGACACCAGCCGAGAATGGTAATGCATAAGCCACCGCCGAGTTGATTCTTGTTCTGAGCAGGGCGACGCCGATTACTCCGGCAATCGTTGCCGCTCCAATTGCGAGCGACGCGATCCGCGCTTTGCGCGCCGAGCGACCTGAAGCCAGCATGATCGAGGCAACGGTGAAACCTTCAGGCACTTTGTGTAAGAGGATAGCGATGAACACCAGCAGACCAACTTTGGTGTTGACCAAAAATGCTGTGGCAATGGAGACTCCGTCGAAGAAGGTATGAATCAAAAGACCGCCGATAGCCGTGTATGCAGCAGAAGGGCGTATGACGTGTTCCGGGTGTGTCTCCGCGCCGAAGTGAAAGTGCGGCGCAATCGTGTGCTCGAAAAGCTGAATTAAGAGATAGCCCGCAAGCAGCAAGGTCATCGCGCCGAGCACCGCTTGGGCCGCCGCTTCGCCTGTGCGTCCCTCAGTCCAGATGCCAACCGTCTCCGGGACAATCTCTATAAAAATCGCCGCGAGCATGAATCCCGCCCCGAGCGCGATGAGATATTTAAGGAGACGTTCGTTCAGGCGGTGCGCGCCCGATGAGGCGAGCATCAGTCCGCCAATCAGGTTGGCGAGTGCCGCCAACGTCCCGAAAACGAGAAGTCCACCAAAGCTAATCAAGTGTCAGTCTGCCCGTCGTCTGGAGTCATTATTAAATGGCATGTCCCCGCACTATACATGATGAAGCGGTGCTTGGCTACGATTAAGCAGGGGAGATTTGATCTCCTGTGCGCTTAAGGAGGAGCCCCTACAAGCGAAAAATCTTTGGTTATAGAGAGCGAGCCAGCCTTTGGTACACCATATCGTGCTTAAAGATCGCTGACAAACAGGATTTTTTCTTCTTGACAGCCTTTACTGAGGGGCGTACTATGCGCCGCGGGTGGAGAAAAGTGGTCAGAAGTGGGCTTCCCTGAATATCTTGTGTCCGATGATTAAAGTTTTACCTAAAGGTTTAAGCACCCCTTGCCTCGCCCCGTTAACCGAAACTCTATGTTGCGAGGAAATTACACGGCGCGAATTGATTCCAAGGGACGGTTGAAAATACCGACTCCGTTCCGACGCATTGTAGAAGAGAAGCACGGGACAGCAGAAGTTTATGTGACAAGCCTGACGGGTGAGAGTGTACGGATTTACTCGTTACCTGAGTGGGAGGCAATCGAACAGCGGCTAGCGCTTCTGCCCTCCATGGACCCGGCAAGGCGCAAGTTCCTTGATAGAACCAACTATTACGGTCAGCAGGCAGCCATTGACGGACAAGGCCGCGTGCTGATTCACCCGCTCCTTCGTAAGAGCGCAAGCGTAATCGGTGATGTGGCCGTGCTTGGCTACCTGACGTATCTGGAAGTTTGGGAGTTGGAGAGATTTCAACAGCGTCTTCTTTCCGACCCTTACACAGAGGAAGACGAGGCAGCAATCGCGCGTCTAGGCATTTGAAAAGTAGTAATGAGTGATGAGTAATAAGTTAATAACGGACAGTTACTACTCATCACTCATCACTCATCACTCATCACTTTTTTATAGTTCTTTGAACGAGATCACGGGGCGGTGGTGATGGCCGCGCTTATGGGGGGCATGAGCGTGCCCCATCGCCCCGTGTTGCTCCAGGAGACAATCGAACTGCTCGGAGCTAAACAGGGTGGGCTTTTCGTTGACGGCACGCTCGGCCTGGGCGGACACAGCGAGGCGATTCTCGAAGCTTCGGCAGATACGCGTGTGATCGGCATTGATCGAGACCGCGAGGCGCTTAATCTGGCAACGAGCCGACTGAAGCGTTTCGGCGCGCGCTTTCGTGGAGTCCACGCGAACTTCAGAGACATCGCACAGGTGGTTGAAGAGGCGAACGAAGGCGATGTGCGTGGAGTATTGGTTGATCTGGGCGTCTCGTCGCTGCAACTTGATACCAGAGAAAGAGGCTTCAGCTTCCGACATGATGCGCCGCTAGACATGCGAATGAATGCGGGCGGCGATGAAGAAACAGCCGCCGAATTGTTGGCACGGCTGCCGGAGGAGGAGATCGCCCGGATTATTTTCGAGTATGGGGAGGAGCGGCGTTCGCGTCGCATCGCTAAGTGGATCGTTGAAAAGCGAGAGCGCGGAGAGCCAATCGAGACGACGAAGGCTCTGGCCGATCTAGTCGCACGCGCCATTGGTGGACGTAAGGCGGATAAGGTGCATCCGGCAACTCGCACGTTTCAAGCTTTGCGTATCGCAGTCAATGGCGAGCTTGAAGGTCTGGGTGAATTCGTCGAAACGGCGATTGATCTTTTACAAATGGATGGACGCTTCGTGGCTATCAGCTTTCATTCGCTCGAAGACCGGATCGTGAAGCAGACGCTTCGTCGGTTGTCAGGATATTGTGAGTGTAGCCCGCGCTTTCCTGTCTGCTCATGCGGCGCGCGACGCGTGGTTGAAATTCTGACACGGCGTCCCATCGTGCCGGGCGAGGCAGAGGTAATTGAAAATCCGCGCGCCCGCAGCGCCAAGTTGCGGGCCTGCCGCAAACTCTGAAGTGCGCCGCATACGTATCGGCGCTGTTTGAAACTTTGGCCCCCTTCAATTTAATACTCTTGAATTTTTAGAGGCCTGACCCTTGATGAGAAGATTACCCCCGAACCAGAGAAACTACGCGGTGCATCGCGAGCGAGATGTGCGCGCTCTTTTGCGTCTGGCGCTCTTGCTTGTTTGTGGGCTTGTTTTGGCTAGCGGTTTCGTTTTTGCTGCGGGACAGCACTTTGCTGCGGTTCAGTACGGTTACAAAAGCGAGGAGCTGCGCCGTGAGCAAGCTCAACTTCTTGAGGAGCAGCGTCGGTTGATGTTGGAGCGCGAGCGTGCCACCACACCCGATCATCTTGGAGCGGCAGCGCGGGAAATCGGAATGCAGCCGGTTCGTCCTGCGCAGATTGATCCGGCGAGAAATTTTGAGAGGACGCAAACACATGCAGCCCCGGCATTCGTCGGCCCATCCGCGTCGCTTGGCCGTTGAGGTTCTCTTGTGATTCCAATTGAGCGCCGCGCGCGCTTCTCCCCTCGCGGCGCTGGCGAAAATCGTTTTGAACTCTCTCTCATAGGCGCGAAGAGGTAGGCAGTCGAGCCTCCGCGTAAACCGGAAAGAAGACAAGCCACAGACATGCGCGCACGCCTAGCCTCTTCATCAAAAGCACGCCCAGATAATTCACGCACGCGCGCGCTCGTCGTGGCGTGCTTTCTTGGTGTCTGGATGCTCGCTATCGGAGTGCGCCTCGTCTACCTGCAAACTTCACAGCACACCTGGTTGCTGACACGCGCTCGCGCGCAACAGCAGGATGCAGTTGAAACAAGTCCGATTCGTGGAGTCGTTCTTGACCGGAACGAAAACGAGTTGGCGCGCAGCATTGACACTGAATCCTTCTGGGCCGTTCCAGGCCAGATCAGAAACGTCGAAGAAGTCTCAGCGCAGCTCGCTCCCTTAGTCGAGATAGATGCGGGCACGCTCGCCTCGCGGTTGAAAGAGGCGCAAGCAGGAAATCGAAAGTTCGCTTGGATTGCGCGCAAGCTCGATGCAGACCGGGCGGAAAAAATCCGCGCTCTCAATATAGAAGGTCTTTATTCGCTCAAGGAACCGAAGCGTCAATATCCGAACGGCGCGCTCGCAGCGCACGTTCTCGGCTTCGTCGGTCTCGACGAAGTTGGACTCGCAGGCATCGAGCGATCTTACAACGAGCAGATACGTGGCGAGGGCGGCAAGGTCCTGGTTGAGACGGATGCTCACGGGCATCCTTACAGCAGTTTTGTCACGCAGTCGCGCCCCGGCGAAACGGTCGTGTTGACGATTGATCGCTTTGTTCAATACGAGACGGAGCAGGCTTTGGTTGCGGCGGTCGAGGGAGCGCACGCCAAGTCCGGCTCGGCTATCGTGCTTGACCCGCACACGGGCGAAATTCTTGCGCTCGCCAACGCGCCTTCGTTTGACCCGAACGATCCACGCGCGTCGAGCGATCAGGCGCGCACGAATCAGGCGCTGCAAAATATTTACGAACCCGGCTCGACCTTCAAGATCATAGCTTACTCGGCTGCTATCGAAAGAGGACTTGCGAAGCCGACCGATAAGATTGATTGCCAGATGGGTTCGATTACGGTCGCCGGGCGTCTCGTCCACGATCACCATCCGTTCGGCACGTTGACGCTGACGGAAGCCCTGGCGAAGTCGAGCAACGTGGCTGCGATCAAGCTCGGCATTCGCGTCGGCGACGATTCGATGTACGACTTCATGACTCGCTTCGGTTTCGGTTGCAAGACGGGAGTTGAGTTGCAGGGTGAAACGAGTGGGTTGGTTCGCAACGTTAAGAAGTGGCTGCCTTCCTCGATTGGCTCTATCGCCATCGGGCAGGAGGTTGGCGTGACGCCGTTGCAGATGGCCGCAGCGTTCGGCACGCTCGCCAATGACGGGATACGCATTGCGCCGCATCTGGTTCGTGAGATTCGCGCGGCTGATGGCTCGCTCGTTTACAGCGCGATACCTGAGCAGCATCAGGTTGTGAGTAGAGAGACGGCGCAAACCCTTCGCCGCATGCTCGAAGAGGTGACCCTAAACGGCACGGCCAAGAAAGCGCAGCTTGACGGCTACACGGCTGCGGGCAAGACGGGCACGGCGCAGAAGATTGACCCGAAGACGAAAACGTACTCGAAGACAAAGTTCATCGGCTCGTTTGTCGGCTTCGCTCCGGTTGAAAATCCTGCGGTCGTCATCATCGTTGTGATTGACGAGCCTGCGGGTTCTTATCACGGCGGCGAGGTGGCCGCGCCGGTCTTCAATGAGATTGCCGAGCAGATTTTGCCGGGGCTGAACATCACGCCTGACACGGAAATAAAATCCGCGCCTTTGCCGGGACTCCTCGCGCAGTCGCTGCTCAACCCTGCGTATCTCGCGCGCTTGCGAGCCGAGCAGGAACGAGAAAAAGAAGAGCGCGATGCGACGTTGCCGCAGGTCGTGCGCGGCGATGGAAGAATGACCCAGGTTGTTTACACGGCGGCGACGAAGCGCGCAGTCCTGATGCCTGACTTGCGCGGGCGAAGCGTGCGGGACGCGGCGCGCGTCTGCTCACAACTCGGGTTGCAGCTTGAAGCGCAGGGCGAGGGACGCGCCCTGCGACAAAACCCGCAGGCGGGCGAGGAAGTTGAGACGGGCGGGATCGTCCGCATTGATTTCGGGAGAAGCGAGTGAGGAGAATTTTAGATTTGCAATTTTTGATTTTCGATTGGAAGAGGATGAAAGGAATTCTTTAAATCCTTCAATCGAAAATCAAAAATCTAAAATCACAAATTTCTTATGGCTGAGCGCACGCACAACGAAACAAGGCAGAGAGTCAGTGTCTGCCGGAAACGCTTGAGACGAACACGCGCGATGCAGAGAGCGCTAAGGGTAGAGCAGGATGAAGCGGTACTCGCGGCGGACGAGTTGCTCGCGCTCGTCTCCACTGCGACGGATTTCGCGGATTCCGAAGAGGTTTTTGAAGAAGCGGGAGCTACTGTTTCAAGTGCGTCCCGCCGGGTTGCGCCTGAGGTTGACCGCCCCCAGAGGCCACGCGCAAGATGATATTGGTAGTCCAAAATTCTTGTGCGTTAAAGGGGTTCGAGCGGCGTGAAGATACGTAGGGCGGCGGATTTGATGGGCGCTAACGCTGAGGCGTTAAGCGCAGAGTTGTTTGACAATGAAATAGTTGGATTCTCGATTGACTCGCGGACGACCGGCGCGGGCGAACTCTTCTTCGCGCTGTCGCAAGAAGACTACGCGCGCGCCGGTTTCAACGGCACGTTCGCCGACGCGCATCGCTTCATCCCTCAAGCGTTCAGAAGCGGTGCTGTTGCAGCCGTCGCACGCCGAGACCGCCTTGAGCATGATGCGGAGTTGCAAGCGATGAGAGGTCGTTTGCTCCTCGTCGAAGACGCCATCGCTGCGCTTCAACAATTAGCGCACAAAGTCTATGAAGCATGGGCGCGACCCGTTGTCGGAATTACGGGAAGCGCGGGCAAGACGACGGCGAAGGAGTTGACGGCGCATCTTCTCAAAGCTTCGGGGCGGCGCGTTCTCAAGAGCGAGCGAAACTACAACAACGGGCTTGGCCTTCCGCTCGCTGTCTTGCAGATGGTGACTGAAGGAAGAACGCCGGACGAGTTTGACATAGCTGTTTTGGAGATGGGCATGTCGTCGCCGACACACGAGATTGAGCGACTGTGCAAGATCACGCCGCCGGACATCGGCGTTGAACTCCTGGTCGCGCCCGTTCACCTTGAGCATCTTGGCACGATTGAAAACATCGCGGCGGCGAAAGCGGAACTGATCGAAGGTCTGAAGACCGGCGGCACGGCTGTCTTAAACGCTGATGACAAATTCGTGATTGCGATGCGTAACAAGCACGATGGGCCGACCATAACTTTCGGCATTGAGAATGAGGCAGACGTGATGGCGACAAACATAGACACCAGGCGCTTCGGTCGGAGTCGCTTTCGCTTACGCACTCCGCTTGGTGAAGCATTTGCTGAGTTGCCTATGCCCGGTCGGCATAATCTGATGAATGCGCTGGCTGCTGCGGCAGTCGCTACATGTTTCGGGATTGGGCCGGAAGAGATTGCGAGCGCGCTCTACAGTGTTACCCCAGCAAAGATGCGCGGCGAGGTGATTGACTTCGCCGCCGGATTCACGGTCGTGGATGATTCTTACAACTCGAACCCGCGTTCACTGTTGAGCATGGTTCAGACGATTGCCGAAAGCGGCGCACATGCCTTGCGGCGAATCGTCGTCGCGGGCGAGATGCTTGAGCTTGGGGAAGAAGAAGCGCGGATGCACCGCGAGGCTGGCGCAGAGATCGTGCAGGCTGGAATTGATGTGCTGTGGGGCGTGCGCGGACTCGCTCTTGATCTGGTTGAGGGAGCGCGCGAGGCCGGAATGAGCAAGGAGGCGACACGCTTCTTCGAGACTTCGGAACAGGCAGCCGCAGCATTGGTAGAGGAGGCTAGAGAAGGCGACCTTATTTTAGTTAAAGGCTCGCGCGGCGTAGAGACGGACAAGGTTGTAGCAAGGCTGCGGGCGCAGTTCCCTGCGCTCGGAGCAGACGAGAGGGGTTGAAGGTCTGGAGTCTGGAGTCTGGAGTCAAAAGCAAGAGCTTGTCTTTGACTCCAGACTCCAGACTCCAGACTCCAGACTACCAAGACAGATGATTCATTGGATCTTCTACGAATGGCTGTACAACCGCTATGAGGGTGGCGGGTCTTATCTCGTCAAGGCTCTGAACGTTTTTCAGTACGTCACCTTTCGCACGGCCTATGCTTCGATCACGGCGCTTCTTATCTCGCTCGTCTTCGGCGGGCGCGTGATCCAGTTGCTCAAAAACTGGAACGTCGGCCAGCAGATTCGTGAGGAAGGGCCGCAGGCTCACATGGCGAAGCGCGGCACGCCGACGATGGGCGGCGTGCTCATCATCGTATCTGTTCTGATCTCGACTCTGTTGTGGGCGAAGCTATCGAGCCTCTATGTCTGGGTCGTGATGCTTGCCATGCTGCTCTTTGGAACCATCGGTTTCCTCGACGACTATCGCAAGATGGCCTTGCGTCGCAGCCTGGGCCTGACCGGTAAGCAGAAATTGTTGGGGCAGTTCATAGTTGGATTCGGCGTCTGGCTCGTACTCTACTTCACCTCTGTTTCCGTCGGAGGGCCGCAGATGCTGCGCGTCAGCGAACTGAAAGACCCGACGAGCTTCGCGGTCAAGCTACGCGACGGGCGCGATTCATTGTCCGAGTATCTGGCGACGCAGTTGTCGCCGGAAACGCAGAAGATGCTGGGGAGCTATACCGGCACAAGCCCCTTGCCGGAGGCGGACCAAAGAAGGTTGATTGACGAGCTGAACGGATTGTTGCGCGGCCCTTCGCTTTACGATGAGCAACGCTTCGCGCAGGTGAAGCTGACGGATGAGGCGCAGAAATTTATCAAGCTCAATCCGCAGGGCGACAATCTGATTCGACTTAACCGCGCACTTCTGGAGGAAGCGTATCCGGCTGAGATAGCGAAGAACACGAAATATTCGTGGAACGTGAACATCCCGTTCTTCAAGGCGACAGCAGACCAGAATCCGCTGACCAGCATCAGCTACATCGGCCCGTACCTTTACCTGGTCTTTATACTCATCGTGCTCTTGGGGTCGTCAAACGCGGTGAACTTGACGGACGGGCTGGACGGGCTGGCAATCAGCATCACCTTTGTGGCGATGGCCGCACTGACGGCCTTCACCTATATCACGAGTGATTATCGCTTCGCGGGTTACTTAGGGTTGGTGCATAGACCGGACGCAGCCGAGCTAACGGTTTTCTGCGGCGCGTTGGCCGGAGCTAGTTTGGGCTTTCTCTGGTACAACGCGCCGCCCGCGGAAGTTTTCATGGGCGATGTCGGCAGCCTCGCCATCGGCGGCGCAATCGGAACAATCGCCGTGCTCACGAAGCAGGAGTTCATACTCTTGATGGTCGGCGGCGTGTTCGTGATAGAGATTTTGTCTGTGATGATCCAGGTCGCGTCCTTCAAGATGACGGGGCGGCGCATCTTCAAGATGGCCCCGATGCACCATCACTTTGAGATTCAGTGGGAGCGTCGCTTCGGACAGCGGACAGTGGAGACAAAGGTCGTCTTTCGCTTCCTTATTCTGGCGATTCTGTTTGCGCTCCTGAGTCTTTCGACATTGAAATTGCGATGAGAAACCACAGATGAACGCGGATGGACACAGATAGCAAGCAAGAAAAAAGAGAGTGAATTGGCTTCAGGCATGATTCCGGTTTTACAGCAGCGTTTATCTGCGTGCATCTGCGGTTAGTTTTTAGGGAGCGAGCGAAAAGGGAATTTGGAAGTTGCTGGCAAGAAAGTTTTGATTATCGGCGCGGCGCGTAGTGGGATTGCGTGCGCGAGGTTTCTGGCAAAGCGCGGGGCGCGGGTTGCTCTGAATGACCGCAAGCCGGTTGAAGAATGGCCGCCGGAGGCAGTTGCGTTGAAGGCGTTAGGCGTCGGATGTATGCCGGGCGACGTTCCGATGTGGCTGCTCGATCAGGTTGAGTTGGTCGTGATGAGTCCGGGCGTGCCGAGCAAGATTATTCCGGCGAGATACGCCGACCGCGCTGGCGCGGAAGTTATCGGAGAGGTCGAGCTTGCGTCACGTTTTTTACGCGGGCGCATCGTCGGCGTCACGGGCAGCAACGGCAAGACGACGACGACGACGCTCATCGGCGAGATTTTGAAGGATGCGGGGCTACCCGTTCAGGTCGGAGGCAACATCGGCACGCCGCTTATCTCGATGGTTGAAAGCTCAAGGGATGATGGATGGACGGTTGCCGAGCTTTCAAGTTTTCAGCTTGAGACGATCACAGACTTTCATCCGACGGTTGCGATTGTTTTGAACGTGACGCCTAACCACATGGATCGCTACGAGACTTTGATGGACTACGCCGCAGCCAAGCATCGTATCTTCCGCAACCAGACGGCGGGCGACGTGGCGATTCTCAATGCTGATGACGAGATCGTTTCATCCTGGGTGAAGGGCTTGCGAGCGCACGTTGTCGGGTTCAGCGTGCGGCGCGAATTGGAAGAAGGGATGTTCCTGAGAAACGCTTCTGAGATTGTTTCGCGCACGCGCGATGGTGAGCGTGTCTTGATGCTGCGAGACGAGATGAAGTTGCGCGGGCTGCACAATGTCGAGAACGTGCTGGCGGCTATGGCCGCCGGGTTGAGTTGCGGCGCTGCGCCCGACCTGATGCGCGAGACGGTCAAAAACTTTGAGCCGGTCGAGCATCGTCTGGAATTTGTCGAAGAGATTGATGGCGTGAAGTTTTACAACGACTCGAAGGCGACGAGCGTTGATGCGACTCTCAAGGCATTGGAAGCGTTCGCAGATGAAAAAGGCAAAGTGGTTTTGATTCTCGGAGGTCGTGGCAAGCAAGCACCTTATGCGCCGCTTGCGCCGCTCATTCGCTCGCGCGTGAGAAAGCTGATTCTGATTGGCGAAGATGCCGACGCGATTGAAAGGGAGTTGAAAACGGAAGCTGCGATTGAACGCGCCGCCGACATGCGGATGGCCGTCAACCGCGCACGCGAAGCTGCCGAACCGGGCGACATAGTTCTACTCGCTCCCGCCTGCGCCAGCTTCGACATGTTCAAAAGCTTCGAGCATCGCGGGCAAGTGTTCAAGGAAGCAGTAAGAGATTTGCGATTGGAAGAGGAATGAAAGATTAAATCCTTATCCAATCAAAAATCGCAAATCAAAAATCCAAAATTACTTTATGGCTAGAAAGCTACAAGCAGATAAGTGGTTGTTCGCTGCGACGGCAGGGCTGGCGCTGTTTGGCATCGTCATGGTCTATAGCGCGTCGGCAATTATGGCGCAGGGGGAGAACCATAGCCAGTATTACTACGTCATCAAGCAGGGCATCTGGACGGCGGTAGGTTTTGTCGCAATGCTGGTGATGATGCAGTTCGATTACCAGCGACTGCGCGACAGGCGAATTGTTTACGGGCTGCTTGGTGTGACCGCGCTCCTCTTGCTCGCCGTCTTTGCTTTCCCGCGAATCAACGGCGCGCATCGCTGGATCAAGCTCGCAGGCTTCTCGGTTCAGCCTTCGGAGTTGTCAAAACTCGCGCTGGCAATCTTTCTAGCTTACTTCCTCGAAAAGCGCGCGGGCGAGGAAGGCTCGCTGCGGCGAACTTTTCTGCCGTGCCTGGCGGTGACGGGAATGCTGGCGGCGCTTGTCTTGAAAGAGCCTGACCTGGGGACGGCTTTGATGCTCGTGGTGGTTTGCGTCGTGATCTGTTTTACGGCGGGCGTGCGTCTGCTGCATCTGGGGATGGCTGCTGCTCCGGGGTTGGTCGTAGGCGCTTGGATGTTACTGTTCGTGCCTTGGCGTTTCCAAAGGCTCGTCACGTTCACTAACCCCTGGGCTGATCCGCAGGACAAAGGTTTTCAGGTTGTGCAGTCTTTGATTGCCGTCGGTTCGGGTGGGCCGAGCGGCCTTGGGTTCGCGCAAGGCAAGCAGAAGATGTTTTTTCTCCCCTTCGCTCATTCCGACTTTATCTTCGCGGTCGTCGGGGAAGAGTTGGGACTGTTCGGCGCGTTGACGGTGGTGACTGTCTTCGGAATTTTATTGTGGCGCGGGGTGCGCGCTGCGCTTCGCGCTCCCGACAGGTTCGGGATGCTGCTCGGCCTGGGACTCGTGACGGCGATTGTCGTGCAGGCGCTCTTTAATATCAGCGTGGTCTTGTCGCTTCTGCCAACTAAAGGGATTCCGCTCCCCTTCATCTCGTATGGCGGCTCATCCCTGGTTCCGACACTGATTGCCGTCGGCATCCTGCTGAATATTTCGCAATATTCGAGCGCGGCGGGGAAAGCTTCCGGGCCGGATGAAGGGCTGTTGGATGAAATAGTCGAGCGGCGAGCGACTGCTCCGCTGTCTCCTTCATGGCGAACAGGAGTACAGGACTAAGAGCGATGCGCGTGCTGATTGCCGCCGGGGGAACGGGCGGCCACATCTATCCGGGCATCGCAGTGGCGAAAGAAGTGATGCGCCGCGACGCTTCGTCGGAGGTCAGGTTCGTCGGAACTGCCAGAGGGTTGGAGACGCGGCTCGTGCCGCAGGCAGGTTTCGAGTTATCGCTCATTGAAAGCGCCGGACTGAAGAACGTCGGGCTAATGGCGCGTGTGCGGGGGCTGCTGGTGCTGCCAAAAAGTTTCTTTGCGGCCAGGCGCTTGATACGCGAGTTTCGCCCGGACATCGTGGTCGGCGCGGGCGGCTACGTTTCAGGCCCCGTTCTCTTGACGGCAGCACTCACGCGCACACGGACGCTCGTCATGGAGTCGAACGCTCTGCCGGGTTTTACGAACCGCAGGCTCGCGCGGTTTGTAGACCTGGCGGCGGTGACGTTCGAGGCGGCGCTTGGTTACTTTCGCGGCAAGGGAATTGTGACGGGCAATCCAGTCAGGCACGAGTTCTTTGACATTCCGCCGAAGCCGCGCGATGCTACGCATTTTTCGCTGCTCATCTTTGGCGGCTCGCAGGGCGCACGCGCGATCAATGAAGCGATGATCAAGGCTCTGCCGCATCTAGAAGCAGAGCGCGATGTGCTCAACATCAATCACCAGACGGGCGAGGCCGATTTTGAAAAGGTGAGCGCGGGCTACACGGATGCAGGCTGGGGCGAACGCGCAGACGTGCGACGATACATTGACAACATGGTCGAATCATTTGCGCGGACGGATTTAATCATCTGTCGCGCCGGGGCCACGACGAGCGCGGAGTTGGTTGCAGCAGGCAAGGCGGCAATCATGATTCCGTTTCCGCAGGCCGCAGACGATCACCAGCGCAAGAACGCCGAAGCGCTTCAGCAAGCGGGCGCGGCGCGCATGATCTTGCAACAGGAATTGACAGGCGAACGCCTCGCCGCAGAGATAGCCGCACTCGTCCATGCGCCCGGCGAGCTAACACGGATGGAAGAGCAGAGCCGCAAACTCTCGCGCGGAGATGCGGCGGCAGAGATAGTGAATTTGATGGAAAAGCTAGTGAAGGATTTGTGATTTTAGATTTTTGATTTGCGATTGGAAGAGGATGAAAGAACTTTTATTTACTTGCCCAATCAAAAATCAAAAATCACAAATCTAAAATACGCAATGTTTCGTCGCATTCAACATATTCATTTCGTCGGCATCGGCGGCATCGGCATGTCCGGGATCGCGGAGGTTTTGATTAACTCCGGCTTCAACGTGTCTGGTTCTGACTTGAAGAGTTCTGAGGTGACGAAGCGACTTGAAGCGCTGGGCATTGAATTCTCAGAAGGGCACAGGGCTGAGAACATAGGCGATGCTGACGTGGTGGTTCGCTCGACAGCCGTGCGCGAGGATAACCCGGAGGTCATGGCGGCAAGAAGTCAATCAATTCCGGTCATCCCTCGTGCGGAGATGCTGGCGGAGTTGATGCGGCTCAAGCCTCATTCGGTTGCGGTCGCAGGTTCGCACGGGAAAACGACGACGACTTCGATGGTCGCAACCGTGCTCGGGTTTGCAGGGCTTGACCCGACGGTCGTCGTCGGCGGTGTCGTCAAGGCTTTCGGGTCGAACGCGCGCATCGGCAAGAGCGACTTGATGGTGGTCGAGGCTGACGAAAGTGATCGCTCGTTTCTGATGCTGACGCCGACCATCGCCATTGTGACGAACATTGATCGTGAGCACATGGACTACTACAAAGACATGGACGACATGCGCGATTGCTTCTCGCAATTCGTCAACAAGGTTCCATTCTACGGCACGGCTGTCCTGTGCCTGGATGATCCGCACGTGCAGGCAGTGATTCCATTCGTCAAGCGGCGCAGGATAACTTACGGCTTGAGCGCACAGGCTGACGTTTCGGCGCACGGAATTCATTTCGATGAAGGCTACGGCTCAACTTTTACGGTCTGGCGCGGAAGCCATGTGGAAGGCGACGTTCACTTGCGCGCACCCGGACTTCACAACGTTTACAACTCTCTGGCGGCGATTGCTGTCGGCTTCGAGTTGAAAGTTCCGTTCGAGCAGATTTCAAAGGCGCTCGGCGAGTTTACAAATGCTGATCGTCGCTTTCAGTTCAAAGGCGAGGAGAAGGGCGTGCTGGTCGTGGACGACTACGGGCATCACCCGACGGAGATCAAAGCGACGCTCGCCGCAGCCAAGATCGGCTCAATGGGACGCCGCATCGTCGTGCTCTTTCAGCCGCATCGCTACACGCGCACGCAGGATCAGATGGAAGAATTCGCGCGCTCATTCAATAACGCCGACGTGCTTTTTGTGACCGACATCTACGCGGCGAGCGAAGACCCGATTGAGGGCATCACGTCTGAAGTGTTGACCGAAGCGATCAAGCGTTACGGGCACAAGAACGCGCAATACATCGGCCCGCTCGAAGGCGCGCCGGAGACTTTGCGCGATCAATTGCGCGAGGGCGATATGTTCATCACGCTCGGCGCAGGAACGGTCTATCGCGCGGGTGAAGAGATGCTGGGGCTATTGCGTGAGCGAGGCATCCAGATTTGAGAATCCAGACCAGTTTCAGTTTGAAGCAGACATCCGATGAAGGCTTGAAGGCTCTGATGGTAGTTGACGAAATAAAAAAAGAGTTGAGCTTGCGAGAGCGCGACGCGGCGATTGAAGAGATCGCGGCGCGAAGAGGTGTGCGCGCTGAACGCGGGCGGCGCTTCGCGGAATTGACCTCCCTGAGAGTCGGCGGAGCGATTGACTGGGTTATCTCGCCCGTGACGGAAGAGCAGGCAGCGGCGGTCGTCCTTGAACTCGATCACGCCGGGATAGCATGGCGCGCGCTGGGTTCCGGCAGCAACGTGCTCGCAGATGATGCCGATCATCATTACGTTGTCGTGAGCTTGAAGGAGTTGAAGGGTGAGGCGCGTTTTGATGGCGAGCGCGTGAGCGTCAGCGCGGGCTACTCTCTGCCGCGACTGTGCATTGATGCCGGGCGTCGGGGCTTAGCGGGAATCGAAGGGCTTGGCGGCATCCCCGGAACCGTCGGCGGCGCGCTCTGGATGAACGCGGGCGCATACGGTCATGAGATTGGAAACGTGACGGAGACAGTCAGAGTTGCGCGGCAAGGTCGCGTCGTCGAAGTCCCCGGACGTGAAGTGAAGTGGGACTACCGCCACACATCTTTTCGTGAAGGCGAGCTTCTGCTCGGCGCGACGTTGCACTTGCTTCCTGACGATCCTGAAAAGATCGGCGCGCGGATGTTGGAAGCCAAGAATAGACGCATGGCGACGCAGCCGCACGGCTCGCGCTCTGCCGGATGCTTCTTCAAGAATCCTCCTGGAAGCGCCATCGGCACAGGCAAGATGATTGACGAGATGGGAATGAAGGGCGAGCGGCGTGGCGGCGCAATCGTCTCGCCTGTTCACGCCAATTTCATCGTGACGGAAGGCGAGAACGCGAAAGCCTCGGACGCGATTGCCCTGGCCGAAGAGATTAGAGAACGCATCAGGCGTGAAAAGGGAATCGAGTTGGAGTACGAAGTTGAATTGTGGCGGGCAGAGAGTCCAGGGGAGGAAGAGTCCAGCGAGTCCAGCGAGTCTATCAAGCCGAACGTTACTAAGGCTGATGAGGCTCAAGACCACCAGGACGCTCTTGACTTGAAAGACTCGGCAGACTCGACAGACTTATGAAAGAACAGGTCATCACACCAAGAGCAGCGGGGCGGGGCGGCGTTGCGGGTAAGGGGCGCTCCGGCGAGGTAGTGCAGCGTCCTGCGCGGCGTGATCGCGGGCACTCTTCTTCGCGCGCCAAAAGCAGCGGCTTGAACCGTGTCCTCGCGTATCTCCCGCGCTTTGGAAAGATCGGGCTGGCAATCGTCATCGGCCTCCTCATCTTCGCGGGCTATCGCGCGGCGGCTTCAGCCTCGTTCTTTCAGGCGCGCAACGTTGATGTCAGCGGAACGTCGCGGGCTTCCAGTGATGAGATTAAAGCGACTGTGCGGCGCGGCGTGGCGCAGACGGGAGTCTGGCGTGCGGACCTGGACGCAATCAGCCGTGAGTTGAAGAGCGTTGCCTGGGTGAGGGAAGCGGTCGTTTCGCGGGTTCTGCCGGACGGTTTGCGCGTGCGCGTTACCGAGCGAGAGCCGCGCGCTATCGTCAGAACATCTTCCGGGAAATTTTTGTGGGTTGACGATGAAGCAACCAATCTTGGCGCGGCCTCGCCAACTGACCAGATTTTCATGCGTGGTTGGGATGAAGAAGCAAACGAAGCTGCGCGTGCGGAGAATCGTGAGCGCGTCCAGAAGTTTTTGGAGATGACGCGCGAATGGGAGACGAAAGGTCTCAGCCGTCGCGTCAGCGAAGTCAACCTGAATGACTTGCATGACGTTCGCGTGCAACTCACGGGCGATGATTCTCAAATCGAGATTCAACTCGGCAAAGAGGATTTCGGCAACCGGCTCGAATCCGCTTTGATGACACTGGACAAGCAGCGTAGCACGCCGATTGGCCCGTTCATCCTGCACATCAATGTAGCGCAGGGCGTGGAAAGCAAAAGCGCGATCATTGGCCTCAGTCAAGATGCTCCGAATTTCAGCAGCGCCAGCCGCGAAGAAGGCGGCCCTGAATTTGAAAGCGTGAAGATGAACACACGCGGCGCGACAACGAAGCCTGCGCCTGAGAGCCGGAAAGCGAAAGAGAAGATCGCCGCCAGGGACGAAGAGCAAGGGCGAAAGAAAGATCAGGCCAAGAAAGAGAAGGCTAAGAAGGAAAAGGCTTCTTCACCTGAAGCGAAGGCGGAAAGCCGCCCGCGGCGGGTGGGATGAGGGAAGTTTCAAGTTCCAAGTTGGATTGTTCTTAGAACTTGAAACTTGGAACTTGAAACTCAAAAGAATTATGGCTAAGCGCACGTCACATACAGTCGGTCTGGACATCGGCACGAGTAAGGTGACGTGTATCGTCGGCGAGCCGGGCGACAGCGGATTGCTGGACATCGTCGGCATCGGAGAGGCTGAAGCGCGGGGCTTACGCAAAGGCGTCATCGTCAACCCGGACGCAGCCGTTGAAGCGATCAAGCGCGCGGTTGAAGATGCAGAACGTATGAGCGGGCTGGAAGCGGAAGACGTGACGATTAATCTCGCAGGCTCACACATCATGGGCTTTAACGGCCAGGCGATTGTCGCTGTTTCGGGGCGCGACCGTGAGATAACGCCTGACGACGTGCGCCGCGCGATTGATTCGGCCTGCGCGATTCAACTTCCCGCCGGGCGCGAGATTGTTGACCGCCTGCCTCAAGAGTTCATCGTTGACGATCAGGATGGAATTAATGATCCGGTCGGGATGATCGGAGCGCGGCTCGCCGTCAAGGTTCATATCGTCACGAGTCCTGTGACGGCGAGGCAGAATGCGATCAATGCCGTCAACCGTTCGGGTCTGGTAGTTGCCGATATGGTGCTCGAACAATTGGCTGCTGCCGAAGCATCGCTGACGGAAGATGATAAGGAGTTTGGCGCGGCGCTCGTTGACATCGGGGCAGAGACGACCGGGCTTGTTATCTACCAACGCGGCGCGGTGCAGCACACCGCTGTGTTTGCGCTCGGCGGCTCGCACTTCACAAACGATATAGCCTTTGGCCTGCGCACGCCGATTCCCGAAGCGGAGAAGATCAAGCGCACTGTCGGTTGCGCCTACAGCACTTCTCTGAATGAGATGGAGCGCGGCGAGCTAGTCGAAGTTCCTTCAGTGGGAGGACGCCCCCCGCGCCAACTCTCCCGGCAAATACTCTGCGATATTCTGCAACCGCGAGCGGAAGAGGTTCTGATGCAGGTTGCCGACGAGATTAGAGAGTCTGGATGGGAGCGGCAGTTGTCGAGCGGAGTAGTGTTAACCGGGGGCGGCGCTTTGTTGAGCGGAATGACTGAAATCGCCGAGCAGGTTTTCGATGCTCCGGTCAGACTCGGCTACCCGGAAAGAGATCGTTTTGGCGGTCTCATCGAAGATATTCAAAGCCCCATCTGGGCTGCTGCTGCCGGATTGTCTCTGGTCACACAACGCGCACAGAGCGCAGATGCGCGCGTAGGCGCAGGCAAGCGCGGCTCGACAGGCCGCCTGACGCATTTTGTTTCAAAGTTTCGCAATCGTTTTAGTGGCATTTTCTGACAAGTTGTTGTATGCTGCCGCGCCAGCCGGCACAAGATGTAGTCCGCTATATTTAGTTGCCCCCGGCGCGCACAGCCCTATATAACCGCACGATGTGCTTCGGAGCCTCACGAGGGCTGCCGAGAGAGAGGAAGTCAAATGATGACACCGGACCGTCAACCGGGCAACGGCATTAATATTTTTATAGACGACGATCCGCCGATCACCGGCGCGCGTATTAAAGTAATTGGCGTCGGAGGAGGCGGCGGCAATGCCGTCAACCGCATGATCGAAGCGGGCATCGAGGGCATCGAGTTCCTTGTCGCCAACACAGACCTGCAAGCTTTGAAGCGCTCGCGCGCCCCGATCAAGATTCAACTCGGCGGCAAGCTCACCAAGGGCTTAGGCGCAGGCGCAGACCCGATTGTCGGGCGCAACGCCGCTCTCGAAGACACGGAGAAGATCATCGAAGTGCTCGAAGGAGCCGACATGGTCTTCGTTACAACGGGATTGGGCGGCGGCACGGGCACGGGCGCGGCTCCGATCATCGCCAGCCTTGCGACGGAACTAAACGCCTTAACGGTCGCCGTCGTCACAAAGCCCTTTCACTTTGAAGGTCGCCGCAGGATGCAGCAGTCCGATCAGGGTTTGAGAGAGCTGCGCGAGTGCGTTGACACCGTGATTACGATTCCGAACGAGAGATTGCTGCACACTGTAGAGCGCGGCGTATCGCTGGCGGATTCGTTCAAGGTCGCGGACGATGTTTTGCGCCAGGCCGTGCAAGGCATCTCGGATTTAATCACCGTGCCCGGACTCATCAACCTGGATTTCGCTGACGTGAAGGCGATCATGCAGGGGATGGGACTTGCCTTGATGGGCGCGGGCCGCGCCTCCGGCGAGCATCGCGCGATGGAGGCCACGCAGCAGGCCATCTCTTCACCGCTTCTTGAAGAAGCGACCATCGAGGGGGCGAAGGGCGTACTCATCAACATCACGGGCGGACCTGATTTAACGCTCTATGAAGTCAACGAAGCTTCTTCGATTATACGCGAAGCGGCAGACGAAGACGCTAACATCATCTTCGGCGCGGTGATTGACGAGACGATGCACGATGAGATGAAGATTACGGTGATTGCCACAGGCTTTGATAAAGAATCAGCAGATTCAGGCAAAATAGCCGCGAGCGCCGCGATGCATTCAACGCAGCCGCGCTATACGCGGACACCGGGCGACGATCTACAACGCCCGACCGCCAATCCGGGTCGCCCGGATGACCTGGACGTGCCGACTTTCATCCGCAAAAAAGCAGACTGAAGTTAGGGAAAATTAAAAATTAAAAATGCAAAATTGAAGAAGTGGTGAGCAATGCGGCTCCTCTTCAGTTTTGCATTTTTAATTTTGCCTTTTGTCTTCCTCTGGTGTAGCATGTCGTCAATTCCTTGAAGGAAATTCTATTCGGGTAAATTTTTCTTGCAACTCTCCTCGGTTGGCCGCTTCTGTTGAGAGTTGTAATTGATTGGCCGCGCCAGTCCAAACACGTGCGCGTGTTTAGTGCGTGGAGCGCCCATCACATACACGTCAATTCCGCTCAAATGGTGGAGGTTAGAAAGTCTAAAGTGAATCGCAAACTCATACGAACAACATTGGCCGATGTTAGAGAAAAAGGGCGCGAACTGCCGCAGCAGAGGGAGCGCGTCAACAATGGCGGCGGCGCGCCGCGTCAGAGTGTTGGTGGAGGAGGCCCTGCGCCGCAACGCCCCGCGCAAGCTTCCGCGCCATCCGTGCAGGTGCGCAAGCGCGTGCCGCCTCCGAATGAGACCAACGCGGAAATCTTCTACTACAAAAAGCAGATTGACGCGCACACGCTGATGGTCATCGTCTTATTGGATGGTGAAGAGGTGGAAGGAACTATCGAGTGGTATGATAAGGGCGCGCTGAAGGTCAATCGCAAGTCCGCGCCGAACCTTCTTCTTCTCAAACATAATATCAAGTATATGTATAAGGCCGACGAGCGCGTGTCTGAATAAACGCCTGACTTGGTTGATAGTCAATCGCAGGCAAACGTAACGGGTCTGCTTACTTCATCCACCTCACACGTCGCGTCTGGCTATGACAGAGACGTTGCATAATTCATCCAACGCTGCGCAGCCTAACCGGCAGTCAAGGTTGCCGCGCATCGGCATTACAATGGGCGACCCGGCAGGCATCGGCCCAGAAGTCGTGCTCAAGGCCGTTGCGGAAGAGGAGGTCAGGCGCGCATGTGTTCCCATCATCATCGGCGACGCGCAGCTTTTATCTCACACGGCGCGCACACTCGACTTGCAATGCGGCTACGACATCGTGCGCTTTGACGAGCGGTTGCCAGATCAGATTAGCGAGCCTGTCATCTTTCACCTGGACAACATCAGCGGGCATATCGAGCCGGGGATAGAATCCGGCACGGCTGGCAAAGCCGCCGCCGGTTACATCGAAGCAGCCGTCAAACTTTGCGCAGCAGGCAGCGTAGATGCCATTGCGACCGCGCCGATCAATAAGCGTGCGCTCTTCCTCGGCGGTTACAGTTTCCCAGGCCATACTGAGTTTCTCGCGCACCTGACAAGCACAGAGGAGTATGCGATGGCCTTCGTCGCAGCCAATCTCAGAATCGTGCTCATCTCAACTCACGTCCCGCTCGCGGAGGCGATTAGGATGGTCAAGCGAGACAGGATCATTCACACAGTGCATCTGGCGCATCGTGAGCTAAAACGCTGGGGGATAGAGAAGCCGCGACTGGCAGTCGCAGCTTTGAATCCGCACGGAGCAGAGGGCGGATTGTTCGGTGTAGAGGAGTCGGCGGAGATTGTTCCGGCTGTTGAAGCCTGTGATGGTCGTGACGGGATGGATGTGCGCGGGCCATTTTCTGCCGATACTATTTTCCTGCGCGCCTCGCGCGGTGAGTTCGATGCCGTCATAGCATGCTATCATGATCAGGCGATGATTCCGGTCAAATGCCTGTCATTTGGCGAAGCGGTCAACGTGACGCTCGGCCTGCCGTTTATTCGCACCTCTGTGGATCACGGCACGGCTTTCGACATCGCAGGCAAAGGACTCGCGGAGCATTCGAGTATGGTGGCGGCGATTACCCTGGCGGCAGAATTGTCGTCGCGTGCAGATGAATCCAGCAGAACTGTCGAGGCTTAAATCAGGGAGGTAGAAGTAAAGTGTCAGCCCAGAATCCTCAACCCTCACGTCGTATCCTCGTTGCTGACGACGATCCGGCGATCTTGCGCCTGGTGGCGGCGATAGTGGAGAAGGAAGGTTATACGGTCGTGCCCGCGCGCGATGGGCGCGAGGCGTACAAGCTCTTGCAAACGGATTCAGACTTCGTTGCCGGTATCTTCGACGTGGTAATGCCGCACATACAGGGGCCTGAGCTTGTCCGTTTCATGAAGACGGAGAAACGGCTGATGAAGATTCCGGTGATGATGATGACCGCCGAGCAGAATCCAAAACTCTCCTCCGACAGCTTTTCAGCCGGGGCAGTCGTCTTTCTCCCCAAACCCTTCACCACAGCTCAACTGCAAATCATGCTGCGAATGCTGATCGCCAAAAGCGCATCTTGAGAAGCGCGCTTTCACTACAAAACCACTAAAAGGGATGAGGCGATGAATAAACGAACCAAGCGAATGTTTCCGGCATTCGGTCTGATAGCCGTCTGCCTGTTGCTGGCTCTCGCTTACGGCGAAGCTGCCGGCGACCTCACTCCGAAGGAGGCGCGCAAGTTGATTGCGAACATGGCGGGCATCAAGCTGCCTTCGGATGCAGTGCGTGTGAGAGAGGTTTCGTTGCTGGGTTCGTCGGCGGTAGTCGTCGCACAGGTGGAGACGGCGTTTCGTTTCAATAAAGGCGATGACGGAAAGTGGCGCGTGGCGGAGATCAGGACGGGCGATAACCGCTGGGAAGATGTAGAGATGCTCGTGCGCGCAATCAACACCGAAAAGGTAGCGCGTGCGCGCGCAGAGATGGAGACTCTGGCGACTGCGCTTGAAGCCTTCCGGCGTGAGCGCGGCTTCTATGTCGTTGCTAAAGGCGAGGGCGTCCTCGTAGATCAACTCAACCCGCGTTACCTTGCGCGCATCGTTCGCGTTGACCCCTGGCACAAACCCTACCTTTACGAAGGCACACGCGACGCCTACACACTGCGCTCAGCCGGAGCCGACGGCAAAGAGAACACAGCAGACGATATAGTAAGGGATGAGGGCGGAGGGATGAGAGGTGAATGAAAAGAGAGAACGAAGACCAACAATTTCTTCTTTCATCCCTCATCCCTCCGCCCTCATCCCTTTTTTCTTGACGCTAATCCCGCTGAATGTTAGGTTCAAAAGTGGCATCTCTGTTTGGAGTTGCCGCGAAATGGCTCGTCACATGCCCCGCGCCGTCCGCGCTTGATGCTTGGGAAGTCTCGCTCTAAGGCGCTCACCTCAAACGAAGGAGTCTGGTTTTGGTAACGGGACGCAAACTGTTGCTCGCAGACGATTCGGCCACAATCCAAAAGGTGGTTGACCTGACTTTCACGGATGAAGGTCTGGAAGTCGTCACGGTGAGCGACGGCCAGCAGGCTCTGGAAAAGCTGGATGACTTTACGCCCGATATTGTCCTCGCAGATGTTTTCATGCCCGGACTCAACGGCTATCAACTCTGCGAGCATATTAAGCGAACCGAACGTTTCAGCCACATCCCTGTTATGCTTCTCGTCGGCTCCTTTGAGCCGTTTGACGAAGCGGAGGCGCGCCGTGTCGGCGCGGATGACTATTTGACGAAACCTTTTCAATCAATACGCACGCTCATGAACAAGGTCAGCAATCTTTTGACGGGCGGCGGAAGCCGTGAGTCGGAAGAAGCGACGACGCGCAGGCTGGCCCCGCTGCCCGAAGCCGAAAAAGAGAATCGCTCCAACGCGGACTTCCTCGAACGCTCCACAGCCGACACGGCTCCGCTCCCCGACGCGCATGAAGGTGCGGAGAGCGGCGGCGTTGCCTCACGCGAAGCCTCTTTTGCTGATCTGAGTATGGATGACAAGATGATCGAGACAACGCCTGCCAGCGATTACGGCAGCGCAGGGCAAAGCGCAGCTACAAGGCCGACCGCGCAATACACAGCCTCAGATTTGAAGGAGGCAGGAATAACGCGAGCTGTCGAGGACGCTGAAGCTCCCGTAGAGGAGACCGTCGGCGCTTACGCTCCGGCACAAGCAAGCGAACAGGCATCCACAGCAACAAGTCAGCCGCAGGCAGCAACGCGCTCTTCCGGCGTGGCTTCGGCGGACGACTCGCTGCTTGACCTGGGCGATATGGAGCAGCCTTCTGCGATGACTGAGGCAGACGATTTCTTTCTGGACTTGCTTGATGAAACTCCGCAGAAGGCGCAGGCAAGCACATGGGCTGAAACTTCCGCGCCATCCTTTGAGGCTGCGCCGGAAGCTGCTCCCGCCGCTACAGAAGAGATTGAGGGCGAGACGACTTTAGATCAGGAAGAAGCGACTCCGGCCCAACCGCGAGCGCAAGAGTTTGTCGAAGCAGAGGTGATTGGGGAAGAGACGCGTTCGGAGTTTGCGCCCGTTGGAGCGGAAGAAAGCACGGCTGCCGGGTATGAGCCAGCGCAGGAGGCGCATTATCTAACGCAGCAGGATTTTCCTGTAGATTCACAGTTGGCTCCAACCGAGCGCCTGCCCGACGACTACCAGGCAGAAGGTGTGACGAACGTTTCCCCGGCAGCAGAAGCCGCGCCCGAACGAGCAGCAGCAGAGGCAACAGCGGCAGAGAGCGCAACGCAGCGGGCGGGTCAGATCACTCTTGAGCAGTTGTCGCCCGAAGTGATTGACGCAATCGCGCGCCGTGCCGTCGAGCAGCTTTCCGCGCGAGTCGTCGAGCAAATAGCGTGGGAAGTCGTCCCGGACCTAGCGGAGCTTCTTATCAAGCGCCGCCTTGAAGAAGAGAAGAAGTAAACAGTTTTCAGTTTTCAGTTTTGAGTTTTCAGTTAAAACAGGTAAGTAGCCGTCAGTCTTCCTCGACATGAAAACTGGCGGCTATTGCTTTACAATGACCCATTACTGAAAACTGAAAACTCAAAACTGAAAACTCTTCTTATGGACATCCCGAAAACTTACGATCCCAAAGAGGCCGAACAGCAGCACTACACGCGCTGGGAGGCGCAGGGCTGCTTCGCGCCTGAGATTAACCGAGACCCGTCTGCTCCCGTCTATTCCATCGTCATCCCGCCGCCGAACGTCACAGGCTCGCTCCACATGGGGCACGCGCTCCAACACACTTTGATGGACGTGCTGACGCGCCATAAGCGCATGTGCGGCTACCGCACTCTCTGGCTGCCGGGCATGGATCACGCTGGCATCTCGACGCAACTTGTGGTCAGCCGCGAACTGAAGAAGGAAGGATTGTCGCGGCATGATCTGGGGCGCGAAAAGTTTGTTGAGCGCGTCTGGCAATGGAAGCACGAATCGGGCGGGCAGATTTTGAAGCAGATGCGCCGCGAGGGAGCGAGTGTGGACTGGTCGCGCGAACGCTTCACGATGGACGAGGGACTCACGCGCGCCGTGCGTGAAGTCTTCGTGCGCCTCTATGAAGAGGGCTTGATCTACAGGGGCAAGCGCATCGTCAACTGGTGTCCGAACGATCAGACGGTGCTCTCTGACCTGGAAGTTGATAAAACGCCGCAGGCCGGAAAGCTCTACTATTTGCAGTATCCGGTGAAGACCGCAAACGGTGAAGAGCGGCGCGTGACGGTTGCGACGACGCGGCCCGAAACGATGCTTGGCGATACGGCTGTCGCCGTCAGTCCTGATGACGAGCGTTACAAAGAATTGGTCGGCTCAACCGTTCTACTGCCGCTCACATCGCGCGAGATTCCCATTATCGCGGACGAGTATGTTGAAGCGGAGTTCGGCACAGGCGCGGTGAAGGTGACGCCCGCGCATGACCCGAACGATTACGATATGGGCGTGCGCCACGATCTGCCTCAGATAGTCGTCATAGATCAGCACGCGCGTATGACTGAAGACGCAGGCGCGTTGTTCGCAGGGCTTGACCGCTACAAGGCGCGCGAGCTTGTCGTTCAAAAGTTTGAGGAATTGGGGCTGCTTGAGAAAGTGGTTGACTACGAGTTTTCCATCTCCAAATGCGAGCGTTGCAAGACGGTGATTGAGCCTCTGATCTCGACGCAGTGGTTCTGCCGCATGGATGAGCTACGCGACCGCGCGCTCAAGTTGATGTCGGATGAAAAGAAGCCTCGCTTCACACCTGAAGTGCCTTACGAGAAAGTTTACACCGACTGGCTGGAAAACCTGCGCGATTGGACTGTCTCGCGCCAACTGTGGTGGGGGCATCAAATTCCTGCTTGGTACACGGAAGACGGGCAGGTCATCGTCGCGCGCTCGGAAGAGGAAGCGCGCGCCAAAGCGGGCACGGGTGAATTAACGCAGGATGCGGACGTGCTCGACACCTGGTTCTCGTCCTGGCTCTGGCCTTTCTCGACGCTCGGCTGGCCGGACGAGACCGCAGACCTCAAGACGTTCTACCCGACTTCCGTACTCATCACGGCGCGCGACATTATCTTCCTGTGGGTCTCGCGGATGGTGATGGCCGGGATGAAGTTTATCGGCGAGACGCCTTTTCAGGATGTCTTCATCACAGGCACGGTGCTGGACAAACATGGGCAGCGGATGTCGAAGACGAAGCTCAACGGTATTGACCCGATGGACGTGTTCGACAAGTACGGCGTTGACGCGACGCGCCTTGTGCTGGCTTCCGTCGGTAGCACGGACACGCGCTGGAACGATAATCAGGTCGAGTCTTATCGCAACTTCGCCAACAAAATCTGGAACGCCGCGCGCTTCTGCTTGATGAACTCCGAGGGCGCGACAGTCGGCAAGGGATTTGAGGGAGACCACGACAAGTGGGCGCTCCATGATCGCTGGATTATTTCACGCCTCAACAAAACAGCGCGCGAGGTTGATGAGGCGCTCACTCAGTATCAATTCCACGAAGCTGTGCAGACGCTCTATCATTTCTTCTGGGACGATTTCTGCGACTGGTACATTGAGTTGACGAAGGCAGAAGTTACCGCAGAGCAATCTTCACCTGAGCGCGACGCAGCACGCAGCCGTGTCATCTCAGTGCTCGAACAGGCGCTCAGATTGCTGCATCCTTTCATGCCGTATATCACGGAAGAGTTGTGGCAGCGCTTGCCAGGCATTGATGGAAAGCTCCTGCATCCTGCTTACACGGGCGCGCAGCCGACCATCATGCTCACGATGTATCCGCAGAGCGATTCGAGTTCGATAGACGAAGGGGCGGAAAGCGAGATGTCTGCTGTGATTGAGTTGATTTCGCGCGTGAGAAATATTCGCTCGGAGTTGAGCGTCAAGCCGGGGGATCGCGTGCGCGTGATGGTCGGCGCAAGCGAAGAGAGTTTGCGCGAAGTCTTCGCTGCGAACAGAGATCAGATAGCGCGGCTGGCTCGCGCCTCGGAAATACAGATCAATGAGCGACTGGATGCGCCGCGTGCATCTGCGCGTGCTGTCCTCGCTGGTGGTGCGGAGGTGGCTGTGCCGCTCGAAGGCTTGATTGATTTCGAGCAGGAGCGCGAGCGTCTGGCGCGCGAGCGCGAGAAGTTGGAGAAGGAGGCAGCGAAGTTGGAAGCGCAGCTTGCCAATCCGCAGTTTGCCGAACGCGCGCCCGCCGAGAAGGTTGGCGAAGTGAAGGAACGTCTGGCTGACATCGCGCAGCGCACGAGAGCGCATCAGCAGATGGCGGAGGCTCTGAAATGAACTGGCTTGATGATGGGGTGCTCTTCTCGCAGATAGGCGCGTTTCTCGCGGAAGATTTGGGACGCGGCGACATCACGACGCAGGCTTGCGTGGCGCGCAACGCTCACGCGCGCGGACGCTTTCTCGCCAAAGAGCCTATGGTCGTCGCCGGACTCGAAGCGGCTGAAGCAGTCTTCTCGACGCTCGATTCGCAGCAGCAGATTGAAGCTTTCGCTTCTGATGGTGAAGAGGTCGAAGCTGGAAAAGTCATCGCACGCACGAGCGGCTTTGCGGACGTGTTACTGGGTGGCGAGCGCGTCGCGTTGAACCTGCTTCAGCGTCTCTCAGGAATTGCGACGCTGACACGCACGTATGTTCGCGCCATCGAAGGCACGAGCGCGCAGATCGTTGACACGCGCAAGACCACTCCGGGCCTGCGTATGCTGGAAAAATACGCCGTGCTTTCGGGCGGCGCGCGTAATCATCGCTTCGGCCTGGATGATGGTGTGCTCATCAAGGACAATCACATCGCGCTCGCGGGCGGCGTCGGCGCGGCGGTCGAGCGTGCGCGCGAAGCCGCAGGACATCTGCACAAGATCGAAGTCGAAGTTTCTACGGAAAAAGATTTGCGCGAGGCTATCGGCAGCGGCGCGGACATTGTGCTCCTGGACAATCTCACACCGGAAGAGACAGCGCGAATGGTTTTAATAGCACGCGAACTCGCTCCGCAGGTCACGCTCGAATCCTCCGGCGGCATCACGCTTGAGAACGTGCGTGCATACGCCGAAGCGGGCGTTGACCTCATCAGCATCGGCGCGCTCACGCATTCCGCGCGGGCGATGGATATTAGCTTCAAGATTCAAGCGGGGTAGAAAATTTAACCGCAGAGGACGCAGAGGACACAGAGGAAAGAATTGAAAGAACAGATTTCGGGGTTGAGATTTCAAATGCAGAATCTCATTTTCAATTCAGAGGGTTGAGCCTTGTCTTCTTCCTTTTTTCATCCTCTGCGACCCTCTGCGTCCTCTGCGTTGAAAATTCCCCTACTCAGACTAAAGAGCATTTGGATATACGGAACTTGAGGCAAGGCGAAACGTGTAAGGCATGTTGAGCATCTTCCGGGATGCGTCGTAGCATCATTAGTGGTAGTCTTAATTCATCAACTCGCGCTGGAGGTTTTGTGATGCGGAGTCAATTTACTCGCCGGATAAACTTTGCGCTGGTGGCTCTGTTGACGATTGGCCTGTGCTTCGATGGCGCAAGCGCGCAGAGAAAGCGCAACAAGCGTCCGCGCCGCGTCACTAACCCGGTCACGAGTTCAACCACCGCCAGGCCGCCGGTCCTTCCTGCAACTCAAACAGACCCGCAGATCATCAGCACAGCCGACCAGCAGGCAACCGAGCAGAACAACACTTCGGACGTTAACGGCCAGTTGCCGACCGATAAGCGCCGGACGAATCGCAAGCGCACAGCCGACCCTGTTGAAGATGAAGATTCAATGCGCCGCACTGTTAACGATCTAACCAACCAAGTCACGAAGCTCTCGGACAAGTTGACGCAGATGGAACAGCAGCAGCGCACGCTCGTTGATCTCGAACGACTGTCGCGCGCAGAGCAGCGCGCCGAAACTCTGCGCGCGCAACAGCGTGACGTTCAGGAGAAGGAAGGGAATCTGTCGGCGCGCATGGAGCAGCTAGAGTTTGACCTCAAGCCTGAGAACATTGAGCGCAGCGTAGCGACTTTTGGCTCAACCCACCCGGAGGATGCGCGCGATGCGCGGCGTCGTGCGCTCGAAAGTGAGCAGACCAGAACGCGCGCGCAGCTTGATCTGCTCGCCACGAGCCGCCAGCGTCTGGACACGGCCATCGTCAATGCTGATATGGAAGTGGATAAATTGCGAAAGCGGATCGAAGATGCGACCGCCGAGCCGCAGCCAATGAAAGACACGACCGACAACACCAACGACGCTGGAGATACTTCGACGACGACCTCGACGCAGCCTCCGATTATCATCGAGCAGCCCGCGACGAAATCTACCAATCCGCCACGCTAAAATCATATTGAAAATTAGCCACAGAGACACGGAGGCACAGAGATAGGGAAATAAAGAATTATTCTGTCAGTAGGCTCTTTCAGATATTCTCTCTGTGCCTCTGCGTCTCTGTGGCTATTCTTTTCTTCAGTGGTAAACTGAGCGCCGGACACACGCGGTTTTCATCAAAAAGATCATGGGCACAATTGGGCAGGCCGAGCTTTATCGGTTAATCAGCGAAGCGCAGGCGCGCGGCGAGCGTGTGGCGGTCGCAACCGTTGCGCACACGCGCGGCTCAACGCCGCAGCGTCGCGGCGCGAAGATGCTGTTTTTCGAGAACGGCGAAGTGACTGGAACCGTCGGCGGCGGCTGTATCGAAGCTGAGGTCTGGGCCGAAGCGCGTGAGGCTTTGCGCGGCGGCGTCTCTGCTCTCCATCGTTTCGAGTTGACGGCAGACGAGGCGAGCGAAGAGGGCATGGTCTGCGGCGGGACGATGGAGATTTTCATAGACGTATGGGATGTGAAGATTAAAAACGAAAATGAACCGCAGATGCACGCAGATGGACGCGGATAAAATCAAAACAAGATTAGCGTTTACCTGTGGGCATCTGCGGTTAATCTTTCCTGATTGGTGGTAAACTGATTCCCAAAATTCAACTGCAAGAGATGCTGGCTCCGGCTTTTGAAGACAGCAGCCAGCGGGAGGTGAACATGCCGACATCTTTCATGGAGAATTACAAGGAGAAGCATCAGCATCCTTTGAACAGGCTCTCGCACAGCATCGGCATCCCGATGATCGTCATTAGCTTGCCGCTCTTCTTCTTCATCAAGTGGTACTGGGCGCTCGCACTGTTTGGCGTCGGCTGGGGTTTCCAGTTCCTCGGCCACGCGATTGAAGGCAATCAACCGGCCTTCTTTAAGAATCCGATGTACCTGCTCGCTGGCCCCCTTTGGATTGTCCATCGCATCGCAGGCGCGCTCGGACTCTCCAAATCATCTACGCAGAAGTAGGCCAAGAACAAAACAGCTCGCGCGCTTCGGAAAACTCACAGTGGATGCAGGACGCAAACAAACAGTCAGCGGCAGGGCTTGTCGCAAAAGCGGTCGCGCAAGTTCTCGAACGAAATTCTCTCGCAGCCCTCGCCACGCTCGTTGAAGCGCCGGAGAACGTCGGCGCAAAACTTCTCATCGAAGAAACAGGCGAGCGCACAGGTAGCCTGGGCAACGCACAGCTAGACGAAGCGGTTGCTTCATACACACAGACATTTTTAGACTCGCGCGCCGAAGCTCGAACTTTCAAGCTCGAAGAACTGAGCGGCGGCGACGAGCAAGCCTGGCCCGGTGTGCGCGTCATGTTTGAGCGCGTTGAGCCTGAGCCGCGCCTGGTCATCTGCGGTGCAGGGCACGTCGGCGCGTCGCTCGCACGGCTGGCGAGCTTCATCGGCTATCGCGCGACGCTGATTGACGACCGCGCCGATTTCGTTGCGCGCGAGCGTTTCCAGAATGAAGCAATTGAGTTGGTCTTTGCCGAGAAATGGAGGGATGCAGTGCGCGCCAGCATTGGGTCCGGGCGCGGCGTCTCGGTCGCTATCGTGACGCGCGGCCATAACGAAGACGAAGAGTGCATGCAGGTAGTTATGTCCACGCATCCCGATTACGTCGGGTTAATCGGAAGCAAACGGCGAACGAACATTGTTCTTGAGCGGCTGCGTGAAGCGGGCGTTGATGAAGAACGTTTGCGGGAAATCAGAGCGCCGATAGGCTTGGATATTGGCGCAGTTTCGCCGCAGGAAGTCGCGCTCGCCATCCTTGCCGAAATAGTTTCTGGACGACGCGGCGGCTCAGGTATCGCGCTCTCAGCGTGGCGACGTAAGTAGATTACCGCCGTCAAATCTATCCTGACACCCTAACAACACTCAACCATCGTCCTGCTTAACTTCCCGGTTGCTTTCATCACAGGGGAGCGTCGGCGCGGGCTTCTGCCTCCAGGCGTTGTTCGATTATCTTCCTGCGCTTGCCCATGATCGAGCCGTTGATGAATTGCACCGGGGCGATGAGCCAGTAAGCCAACCCTCCAAGGCCGCTCCTTGTGATGAGTGAGATGGCAATTGAAAGCGCACCGATGAGGACGTGCAGCAGGTTATCCACGATGTTGTTCCATGTGTCGTGAATCTCCAGTTCGTTAAGCTTCAATCGTGCGCGCTTGCGGTAAGCGTGGTAGTAAAGCAGCGCGAAGATGAGAAAGATGGCGGCGTAGCCGATGCCGAAGATGGTCATCAACGCAGGTAGCTGCTCGCTCGTGATGGGAGGCACGGGTGTTCCGTCAGGCGCTTGAGCATTCGTGTTGAAGCCGAAAACGGAATCAACCAGAACGGTCCAGAGAAACTTGAGCGGGTAAACGTAGAACAGCACGACGAAGAGTAGAAGGGCGTTGATCCAGATAGTAAAGTTGTCGTTCAGACCGTAGCGACGGAAGAACTTATACTGCGTCAGCCAGACGATGAAAAGCAGGGTAAAGCTAATGGCGAAGGCGGCGAAACCGTGCATCACCTCCATCAACTCTGTGAAGGTATGCGGCACTTCCAGCGAAACTACCAGCAGCGTGATAGCGAAGCCGAAGACGGCATCGCTCAAGGCTTCAACACGCGAGACTTCGCCTGTGCCGCGCATCCGAAAATTTTTATCAAAGCCGACGCCCTTTTCGATTAACTTTTCGCGTATCACTTTTGCCTCCCGCGATTCGTCGCAGCAGAATGGAATGTGTTACCGTGATGAGCGCTTTAATCAACCTCGGTTAAGAACGAGGCAAGATGAATTAAAGGCGAAAGAGTCTGTCTTAGCAAGTTTTTTGCCGGGAAGCAGATGTTCTTGACGACAACTCTTTACGCTCCACAAACGACTGATGGTGGCACAAGCGGAAAAAAGTACGAGGGGCGCGTCGGGGATGTTTCGGGCGCTCTCGCACCGTAATTTCAGGTTGTTCTGGGCGGGCGCGTTTCTCTCGAACACTGGAACCTGGATGCAGGCGGTCGCGCAGGGTCTGCTCGTCTATCAACTGACCAACTCACCATTCTGGCTCGGCGTGGATGGCTTTATGGCTACTGTGCCGGGACTGCTTTTGACACTTCTGGCAGGCGTCTTCGCAGACCTCGTTGATCGCAGGCGGCTCTTAATCTACACACAAATCGTGGCGGGTTTCTCCGCGCTGGCGCTCGCCATCTTAATCGCCACGGGTGTCGTGCATGTCTGGATGATTCTCGCGCTCTCATTCATCACGGGCTGCTGCTTTGCCATCGCCGGACCTTCCTATCAAGCGATCACGCTTGACCTGGTTGAGCGCGAGGACTTAGCCAACGCGATTGCGCTCAACTCGACGCAGTTTCAATTCTCGCGTGTCATCGGCCCGACGCTTGCGGGAGTTGCTCTGAAATTTATCGGGCTGGTGGGCTGCTTCTTCGCCAACGCGCTTTCGTTCGTCGCCGTCATCGTTGCCCTGATGATGGTTCGATTCGATAACCAGAAGACGCTCTCGCCCGCGCATTCAGTGAGGGATAAACGGGCGGTCTGGCAGGATTTGATTGAAGGCTTACGCTATGTGCGTCAACGTCCGCGTGTCTTCATGTTGATTATGATCTCAGGGATGACGAGCCTCTTCGGCGCTCCGTATCTTTCGATGATCCCGGTCTATGCGCGAGACATTTTTCATATGGATCAGGATGGCAACGCGCTGTTGATGGGCATCTCAGGGGCGGGCGCGTTCGTCGGCGCGCTGGCGCTTGCCTACCTGGGTAACTTCAAATACAAGGGTTGGTCCGTCTTGAGCGGCTCATTCGGATTCGCGCTGTGCCTGATCGGGTTCGCGCTCTCAAAACAATTATACGTCTCGCTCGCCTTTATCTTCGGGATGGGCTTCGCCATCGTCAGTTGCATGGCGGTCGTCAACACTCTCTTGCAGCAGCTTGTGACGGACAAGATGCGCGGGCGCGTGATGAGCATGTTCATTCTCTCCTTCATCGGCACAATGCCCATCGGCAACCTGATAGCTGGAGCCGCAGCCGAACGCTTCGGAGCGCCGTATACGCTCGCCACAGGCGGCCTCATCATCGCCGTCTTCATCACTATCGTGACCCTGCGCGACAAGCGTTTGCGAGAACTGCATTAAGATTGAAATTTGGGTAGTAGGTGAAATAAAGGCGGGGAACAGCGATGCAAAGTTTCAATGGAGGATTTGGTCGTGGTCGCGCCCGGAGAACTCTTCACCATCTCCCTCCAGTGGTAAAGCAGCGATTTCGGCCAGGATTTCCGCCGCAGTTGTGTCGCCAGGAGCGGGTTCACGCGCAATAACAATCACCTCGACGTGCGCTCCTTCTTCTAATGAGATCGGCTCCTTCAGCCGTAACACTCCCTGCTCGTAAATAGCTTCAACAGACATTGTCATAATCTGGCCTTCTTTCAGCCACCAATCCGCACAGTGCTAAGAAACTCGCGGAATTATTGTTTGGCGATGGCGGGCAAAAGTATAACATGTGTTTCCATCAACCCACGCGCTTTGCAAGAAAAGCGCATTACGGGCGTTCTTCAGGCAAAAGCGCGGTTCTCGTGTTCGCGCGTCAAGTGCATATAAAAGAGGAGAGAGTGTGTTATGCGTAACAGAAAAGTTTCCATCTGCTTAAGCTTAATTTTGTTGGTCGTGGCAACCGCTGCCACGGTAATGGCGCAGGGCGTGATTGTCCCAGGCCCTTGTCGCCGCTGCCCGACACCCCCGCGCTCCGTCACGCTTCCTCGCGCCCTGCCCATCAAATCTATCAAGCTGGACACCAAGATCGCAGGCCAGGTTGCAACCACTCACGTCGAGCAAATCTTTCGCAACGACACTGACGCCATCCTCGAAGGCACGTATCTCTTTCCGATTCCTGAATCGGCCTCAATCGTGGAGTTCGCCATCTGGGACGGAGACCGCAAGCTGGTCGGCGAGGTGCGCTCGCGCGAAGAGGCGCGCCGGATTTACGATGAGATTGTCCGCCGCCAGCGCGATCCCGGCCTACTGGAATACGCAGGCAAAGACCTCTTTCAAGCCAGCATCTATCCCATCCCGGCGCACTCTGACAAGAAATTAGAGCTGACCTACACGCAGGTTCTGAAAGCTGAGTCGGGCACGGTTTCCTATCGTTACCCGCTCGGCACCGGACACAACCTGGCGCAGATAGGCGAGGTCACGGGCCGCGTTGACATCGAAGCCAAAGACCCGATTCGCAACGTCTATAGTCCGAGCCACGACGTTGCTCTGGCGAATCACGGCTCGCGCGACGCACACATCTCCTTTGAATCAAAAGCGGGCCGTGAGCCGCAGGACTTTCAACTCTTCTACACCATCTCGCGTGAAGACTTCGGCCTCTCGCTCCTGACTCACCGCGAGCCGGGCAAGGACGGCTACTTCCTGATGATGCTCTCGCCGAAAGATGATTGGTCGGAAACCGAGTATGCGGCCAAAGACATCGTCTTTGTGCTCGATACGTCAGGCTCTATGAACGACGCAGGGAAGATGGAGAAAGCGCGCGAGGCTCTGCTCTTTGGCGTCAAGAGCCTTCATGCGGAAGATCATTTCAACGTCATCTCGTTTGCCGGAGAAGAGCGCTTGATGGAGAGCGCGATGATTACGGCGGACGAGAAGGGACGCGCTCGCGGCGAGGAGTTTGTCAGGAAACTGCGGGCTACGGGCGGCACGAACATCAACGATGCGTTGCAAGCCGCGCTCAAGCAGTTCACTCAGTCGGATCGTCCCAAGATGCTCGTCTTTCTGACGGACGGATTGCCGACCGTCGGCGAGACAAACGTCACACGCATTATCGAGAACGCGCGCTCGTCCAAAGTGCAGGGCGTGCGACTCTTTACGTTCGGCGTCGGCTACGATGTGAACACGACTCTGCTCGATAAACTCGCGTCGGAGAACGGCGGTGTGGCCGATTACGTCGAGCCGAAGGAGAATCTGGAGGTCAAAGTCTCAAGCTTCTTCGCCAAGATCAACTACCCTGTGCTGACCGACCTGATTCTTAACATGGGAGGCGTTGACACAGACCTGGTTTATCCGCGTAATCTCCCTGACCTCTTCAAAGGCACGCAGATAACTTTGATCGGTCGCTACCAGAATGATGACGACCTGCGTCGTATCACCGTGATGTTGACAGGCAAGACTGGGCAACGCTCGCGCACTTACTCGTTCCAGGATTTGCGCTTCCCCATCAAGGAAGATGACAACGATTTTCTGCCGCGCCTGTGGGCCACGCGGCGCGTCGGCTGGCTGATGGAGCAGATACGCACCAACGGCGAGCAGCAGGAACTGCGCGACGAGATTGTTGACCTCGGCACACGCTACGGCATCGTCACGCCCTACACTTCGTATCTGGCGGTTGAAACGGACGCGAGAAACGTTGTCGCCAACGACGATGCTATCTCGGTCGCGGGCAGAAGAGACAATAGTCGCCCTGAGTCGCGTCCTTCCGGTACTTTCGCTGGCGGCATGATGGCCCCGGTGGACAAAGATGCTCCCGCTGCGAAGACAGGCGCGCTCGCTGTTCAGCAGAGCAAGCGTGATCGCGGGCAGCAGGAGACGTTGCGCGTCGAGACGGAAACTCCGTCGTCTGTGGTTCGCAGTGTCGGTGGTAAAACCTTCTACCTGCGCGACGGTGTCTGGACGGATTCGGAGTTCAAGGCGGACGCGCGAAAACCTGAAACGGCTCTCAGCTTCGGCAGCGATGAATACTTCGCGCTCCTGAAGAGCGAGCCTCGCCTGGCGGAGTTCTTCGCTCTCGGCGAACGTGTGGTCGTCGTCTACCAGGGACGTGTCTATCGCGTCAGCGCGACGACGAAATAAAGGCCAACGCTCGCGCGCTTCCTAAGAGACGCGGCTTTCGCTGTGAGATGATATTTAACTCGCAGCGAAAGCCGCGTTTCATCTTGTCTTGAGCTATAGGGTTCGTGTACAAGAGCGATAGAGAATCCTATTACCTGTTTGCAATCGTAGATGAATGGAGTTTTTCAATAAGTGATGAAACACATCCCGGCAAAAAGTCTGTTATGGAAAGCGGGCGCACTTCTCCTGCTGATAATTTCAGGAGGGGTCGCGCGGGCGCAAGTAGGCTGGTCAGCGGTGCAGGGCGGCGGAGGCGGGAAAGATTTGAATGCGGTCTATTTCGCTGACGCGAAGCGCGGCTGGGTTGCGGGCGATGGCGGATTCGTCAGCCGCACGAACGATGGCGGATTGAACTGGACGAAGCAAAAGGTCGAGACGAAGGACGCTATCAACGACATCTACTTCCGCAACAAAGATAACGGCTACCTGCTCGCCGGCAACAGCATTTTTCAGACAGACGACGGCGGTGAGAAGTGGCGCGAGATACGTCGCTACTTCGCTTCGGATTTCGGCGGCGCGATGCCTGAGCTTTACAGCGTTCGCTTTTCAGGAAAAAAGAGAGGCTGGGTGGTCGGCTCCATCAGCAACAAAGACGTGGTGGTTGATAGCCTCGTCATCTACACGAACGACGGCGGGAAGTCCTGGCAAAGGCAGCGCATGCCGACCAAGCAGGAGTTGATTCACGTGGACTTCGCCGACGAAAAGCGCGGGTGGATTGTCGGCGTTGGTGGAACGATCCTGCACACGGAGGATGGCGGCGAGACCTGGGCCGAGCAGCAATCGGGTACGAGAGCGACGCTCTATCACGTGGATTTTCGTAATGAGCGAGAGGGCTGGGCTGTCGGCGAGCGGGGGAGCATTTTACGCACCGTTGATGGCGGCACAACGTGGACACCGGTTGAGGTAACTGTTCGCGGCACGCTCTTGAATGTTCAGTTTCCTGATGAAAACACGGGATGGATCGTCGGGCGCGGCGGCGTCATCTTACGCTCTGACGACAGTGGCCGCACTTGGGTACAGCAGGAGAGTAAGACCAAGCAGCCTCTTTTCGCGCTTTTCATGGACAAAAAGAAGGGCTGGGCCGTCGGCGGAGGCGGAATCATCTTGCAGTACGAGCGTTGAGAAAAGCGCGCAGTTGCTTTCAAAAACCCTTCGAGGATTTAATAACCTCAGCGTGCGAGCAACCGAAAAGAAGAGGCGAGGCATCTGAGGGATTGGCAAGGTTACCCGTAAGAGGCCGCTTGGGGAAAAGCGGTTGGGTAACATTCGATTCCTCCTGTGATTTCCGCCCGGTGTATAAACCTACGCCGGGCGGCTTTTTTGTGTTCTGGAATCAGGATTAACTCGGCTTTTCGTTAATCATCCCGCGCAGTTCCGCGCGCAGGCGCTCGATCTCGGCGAGCTTTTGCTGAACGCGGTCGAAGAGGGCCGCTTGTGTCTTGATGCCTTCGTCAATCAGGAAAGCGGCGGCCTCCGCGCGGTTGCGAAAGACTCCGGCCTGGACGAGTTGTTCGAGTTTCTCCTGCGCTTCGTGCGAGACTTTGACGGCGACCACGTAATCATCCTTTGCTGAGATGGCGCGCTCGATGGTGCGACTGATGTCGCGTCCGATGGCGCTCAGTGATTCTGGAATGCGCGAGGCAATCTCGCGCACACTTGATGCGGTGCGCGCCCCCTTGTGATGCTCCGGCTCGTCCTCGCGCACCATCAGGTCTTCTATCGGCTCAGGCGATTGGGGATCATCCTGCGGGTCATAGGGATTACTCATTTTTGATTAGACTCCTTTGAAGCTCACTTACGTGCCACGAAACGCAAAAGTTCGCGCCAACGGCTATCTGAAGCACTCAAGACTTAAATAAGCGCTTGCGCGCCGATGTGAACTGCGAGCATTCTAGGAAGGGCATCAGCGGTCGTCAAGGATTCATTCACCGGGTCAGCCGCATAATCGTGCGTGAATCATGCAATCCCGATTTCAGCTTGTTTTCGTAAATCAAATGTTTTATATCCTCGCTCTCTACTTCAAACGGAGGAAACTTTTATGTCTGCCACTAAACTCGACCTCCCGTTGCGTGAGCTTGAAGGAGCCTCGGTGATTGATGTCGTCGGCGAGCTGACGGTTGGAAGCTCGCCAGAGCTTCTGCTTGAGAAAGTGCGAAAACAGATTGAGGCGGGGCGCCATCTGGTGCTCGTTAACCTGTCGCAGTGCAGGCGCGTGGACAGCGCGGGCCTGGGCGAGTTGGTCACATGCCTGGTTACTGCGACGCGACACGATGCGACGTTTCGACTAACAAATGTCCCGCAACCGATTCGCGGCCTGATGAAGATGACGAACCTGCTCAAAGCATTTGAGATTTTCGAGACGGAAGAAGAAGCGTTGAAGGGATGAGGGACAAGGCACGAGGAATGCCTATGCCGATATAAGATAAAGCCCGATTTATGTTGCTTGAGTGCTTCGAGAGCTTGCGGTATGAGCGGCTTCAGCGCGACGTAGGCGTTGCTCTTAGCAACGATAATCAGAATAGCGATTGTGAAGCTCGTTATGTTCTGCTGATAAGGTATGTTCTTGTCAACGGTAATGAGCACATCGAAGCTGTCGGTGGCAGCCTGCAATAGCGCTCCATTCTTCAGCCCTTTTAGTCCTGCTTCATCCACCGTCAGTACATCATGTTCCGCCAGATCGTGTTTGACGAACCGCGTCACACATTCATCAAGCAGCAGTCTCATGTTGTGTTAGAAGCCACTTTCTATAGGTTTCAAGTACGCCTGATGCTTGTTGACGCGAAACAGTCGGGAATTGATCGAGAAACTCATCCAAATTCTCACCGGCCTCCAGACAGTCGAACAAATTCTTGATAGGTACTCGGGTTCCGTAAAACACGGGGATGCCGCTCAGCTTCTCTGGATCGCGTTCAATGATCTTGTTGATGTCCATGTGCATTCCTCTTTATCATTGCTGGTGTATATCCGATTATAGCGGAAACTAGAGAAGCTTTGAATATCAGGATTCATTTTGCTTTCTGGTTCTGTTGCGCGATTGTATAGAGAATGGTCTTGATCTGGAACGGCTTGAGATCGGGATATGCTTCGATGATGCGGGCGATGATGCCGACGACGTGCGGGCAGGCGAAGCTATTGCCTGTTAGTTGGCGATAGCCGCCGCCCGGCCACGTCGTCAAGACCTGCACGCCGGGCGCGACGATTTCTATGACCTCGCCGTAGCGATAACCGAACTTGAAAGGGTCTGCGCTGGCGTCTTTAACTACGGAGACGAGCGAGGAAGAGAAGATTGAAGGAAAGCTCGGCTGCGGCAGGTTGTTTGCCGCCGCGACGACGATGCTGCCGGCATGATAGGCCATGTCCAGGAGATCGTGTAGCGGCCCGTGATACTGCGGCTTGGTCGTCCCCAAAGAGAGATTGATGATCTGCGCCTTTTGCTTGATGGCGTAATCAAGCCCGGCGAGGAACATGTCGCCTGAGCCGGAAGCGTTTGCGCCGAGCACCTTGATGCTGTAAAGCTCAACGTCGGGCGCAACCGTTGTGATGATTCCGGCGCAGGCTGTGCCGTGTCCCGCCGCGTCACCCGTCTTTGATGGCCGAAAGGTGATGCGACCACCCTCGACCACGGCTTCGACCGCATCCTTGACCTTACCTTTCAGTGCAGGGTGTTCGCCATCAATCCCGCTGTCAACGACGGCAACGCGCACGCCACGCCCCGTGCGTCCCTCCCACACCATTTCCGGTGTGATCGGCTCCCAAGGATTGGGGAGCGCTCTCTTATTGTCTCTTCTTCCGTTAGACTGTGCCATGCGGCAGATACCGGGCGTTAACGAGGCTTGAAATGTCTTAGAACTGTTTTCAATTGAAAGAACGGTAAAAACCGGGAGCGCATGCGCTTTGGCTGGCCCTACGCTGATTAAAATTCGCTTTCAGCAAACGAAACAGCGCGCTATTGTACGATGCGGCGCACGAGAAAAACAGGGCGGCAGGCGAAGGGATGAATGAAAAGAAAGAACCGCAGACAAGGTTCTTGTTCTTCTTCATCCCTTATAAAGAGTCTGACCCTTCGCGCGCAACCTTGCCCGCGCCTCATGCATCCGTGTACTATGCAAAAAGCCGGAAACGTCCGGCGGTCGTTCGCAACAGCGCTCCCTCGGGGCGTTTAAACTTTCTAGATTTTTCAAAAGAGGCTTGCAGCAGTGAAGAACAGAATTACTCTCGCTCTGATCGCGTTACTCACCATCTCTTTAACAATCCCGGTCTTCGTCTCCGCGCAGCAGCAGCAGAGGCAGACGCAGACGGCATCAGACCCTGCGACGACCACCCGGCCCAATGTGACACCCGCCCGGCGCAACACCATGCGCCCGCCGCGCGTCATCAGCGAGGCGGCATCAGGCGTGGAGCAGGATTTCGCCGAAGCCCTGACCATCATTCAGGAAAACTACATAGACGGTAACAAGCTCGATTACAACACCGTCTTCAAGTCTTCGATCATCGGCATGCTGCGATCCTTAGACCCGCACTCGAACTACTACGACCGCGAAGAGTTTGACGAGTTGAAGACAGACCAGCGCTCCGAGTATTTCGGTATCGGCGCGAGCATTCAGAATCAGACCATCGGCGATCAGACCGACACCTACATCATGGCGACCTTTGCCGGTTCGCCCGCCGCGCGCGCAGGACTTCGCTACGGAGACAAGATCGTCGCGGTGGACGGCGACAAGATGTCCGGCAAGTTCTCTTCAGACGTGCGCGATAAGATACGAGGCCCGCGTGGCTCAATCGTCAAGATCACGCTTGAGCGCGCCGCCACCCTCAAGGAAGAGGTTGTTGAGATCACGCGCGATGCAGTGCCGCAGCCTTCCATCCCGGATGCTTATATGCTCAAGCCGGGCGTGGGCTACATCGGCATGACGCAAGGTTTCAACTACACGACCTCAGACGAGCTACAGGCTGCGCTCGATGATCTCCACGCGCAGGGTATGCAATCGCTCGTGCTCGATTTAAGAAATAATCCCGGCGGATTCCTGGATCAAGCCATTCGCGTCTCAGAAAAATTCCTGCAACGCGGGCAGACCATCCTGACGCAGAAGGGCCGCAACGGGCTGGGTGATAAGACCTACGATTCTTCAAACCGCACCCCGGACACAACGCCTATGGTGATTCTAGTCAACGGCAACACGGCGTCTGCTTCCGAGATCGTGGCTGGCGCGATGCAGGATCACGACCGCGCTTTGATCGTCGGGCAAACAAGCTTCGGCAAGGGACTCGTGCAGGGCATCTTCCCGATGGAGTACGGCACGGGACTGACGCTGACGACCGCCAAGTATTACACGCCATCGGGTCGCCTGATTCAGCGCGACTACTCGAACGGCGGCTTCTACGACTACTACACGAAGGGCGGCACGATTGCGCTTGACCAGAAAGAAACAGCTACCAAGCCGAGCGGCCCCGAAAGCAAGACAGACACGGGCCGCCCTGTTTACGGCGGCGGCGGCATCTCGCCTGACGAGGTAATCAAGCCGAAGACGATCAACCCGTCGCAAGCTCGCCTGCGTAATCCCAGCTTCGCCTTCACGCGCGATCTAATCAACGGTCGCATCACGGGCTTTGACTCTTACAAGGTTCAGCGCGGGATTGATTTCGAGCACAGGTTAGAGGCTAAGGATTTCCCCATGACCGATGAGCTTTTCAAAGCCTTCAAGGATTATGTGGCGAAGAATCCTGCCTGGAAGATAACGGCGGCACAACTTGATAAAAACCGCTCGTTCATCGAGCAGGATATGCGCTTCAACATCGTCACCGCAGCTTACGGCAGAATCGCAGCCGATCAAGTGCTCATCGCAGACGATCCGCAAGTGGCGAAAGCCGTTGACGTGATGCCGAAGGCACGCGAACTGGCGATGGCCGCAATGAATAAGCGAACCCAACCGTAAAGAAATGTAAAGTGCAAAATTAAAAATGCAAAAGGGGAAGACGAGGCTAATCTCTCATCTTCCCCTTTTGCATTTTACATTCTTAATTTTGCATTCCTTCAGTCTCCCCCGGTCTTGCTATGCGGGGCATCAACGGGTTTGGACTCAGGTGAGCCTTTCTGTCGTAGAAAAATTGAGAGAACGACAAGCACGCCGACGGAAAGAAACTCACTCTGCCAGTTTTGAAAAGACTCGAACCAGAAGCGCGACGTGCCTAGATACTGAATCATCGAGACTGCTTGCCCACCGTGCTGCATTTGATCCTGGCTATACTCTTTTGCGCCTCCGGCAGCGTGCAGCGCAAACGAAAGCAGAAAGAGCAGAAGCAGGGCCAGGCAGAGAGAGTTTTGATAAAGCTTCAAGATAAATCCGCCGCGCTGTACAGGCCAGGGGGCGTCCTTTCTCTTGCGCTTGGATTTCGACGGTGGAGTGTCAACAGCCTCTTTCTCGTTGAGCTTTTTTGATTCGGGCGAACCCTTCTGGTAAAGATAGGCCGTCAGCAGGACGTACATCCCCATCTGTAGAAACTCGCTCTCCCAATTTTCAAAAACTGCCTCAACGAAGTGGCCTGTAGAGAAATACTCTGAAAAATTAATAGTAGGCTGTCCATGATCCTTCTGCCCCTCGTTATACTGGCGATAACCCGTCACACTTTGACCCGCCAAAGCAAAGATGAATAGTGTGAACATCACAATTGTGAGGCCGTTTTCACGAAGTATGCGTCGCATAGATTCCCCTTGTCTGGTGTAGGTATCGAGAGCTTTCAGTCAGAAATCTCCTGCGCTTTTAAGAGCAGAAGCAATACGATTTGAACTGTGCCGGAAATTGTTCCTGCCCAGAGATACCACAGAGACCCGGCGGCAGCCAAGAGCATAGCCCAGCGCGCCCAGGAGAAATTCAGGATGTAGCAGAGGATGACGGCGAGCCGGAGGATTCCATAAACGACGAAAATTGACTTCTGCCGAAGGTGATAAGTGATAAGTGATGAGTGAAAGGTTTTTCTTATCACTCATCACTCATCACTTATCACTCTCCTTCTTATTAAGCCGTTTCGTCTGCCTGCATAATCCCGAAGACGTTGCTTTCAGTGTCCTGACAGTAAATCAGGTAGCCGACGCCGGGAATCGCCATCCTGGGCACGACCACTTTGCCTCCGTTCTCCGTAATCTTCGCCGCGAAATCATCAACCGAAGGAACGTCAATTGTGTTGACGAAATTGACCGGCCCCTCGCGTTTGAAGACCCCGCCGTTGATGCCGGGTTGATCTTCCGCGCCCGTCGTGACGAGCCAGTAATCTTTCGGCCCGCCCCACTTCTGCATGTTCCAGCCGAAGACATCTGTGTAAAACTTGACGGCGCGTTCGGGTTCGTCCGCGCTGATTTCAAAATGCACAACTCTAGGCATATCTCCTCCATTCTGCTTCTGGTGTTGTTGATAGAAAATCTCAGGAACCAACGGCGCTGCCCGGCTCTTCGACTATGGAAAATTTATTGCCATAAAGGTCCTCGAAGGTGGCTTCGATTCCCCAGGGCTGTTCCTTCGGCTCGCTCACGAATTTAACTCCGCGCCCCTTCAAGGTTTCGTAGGTCTCGCGGCAGTTGTCCGTGTTGAATGCCCACGAAGGCGCGCGCCCAACCGCGTCCATCAAATCAATCCCGAAGCTGTCGGCCTTTTGTAGAAAGATTTGCACATCCTTCTGCTTCGGGCCTGTGACGGTCAGCCAACGATTGCCCTCTCCGAAACTCATATCATCCATCTTTTCGAGGCCGAGCTTTTCCGTGTAGAACCGCAATGCTTCATCCTGATCGCGCACAAGGATTGTGACGACGGCGAGTTTGGTCAGCACTATTGTGTCTCCTTTTGAAAGTCAGTGTTTGGACATAATGCCAAACCGGAGCGAGGATAAATTTTCCGAAGCGAGAGTGCCTGCGGAAGGCGTGAGCTTTCCGCAAGCTTTTATATCGAAATGCTCGGCGCTGATGCCAACCCCTTTTGAAGAGTTTTGAGAGATCAGGCTCCGCTTATCTTAATCAGCGAGATGGTCGCGCCTGTGGGATCGTTGATGACGCAGAAGCGCCCGACGTTAGGAATATCTGTCGGTGGCACGCAGACCTTACCGCCAAGCTCGGCAACCTGTTTTGCTTTAGCATCAACATCGTCAACCGCGACGTATGCCATCCAGTGAGAGGGGGTATTGCCGAATTCAGCGGTCATCTGGTACATGCCGCCTACTTCTCTATCTCCGACGACGATCTCGTTGTAGATCATTCCGGCTGCCTTTGACTCTTTCAGCCTCCAGCCAAACAGGTCCGTGTAAAACTTCTTTGCGGTCTCCAGGTCAGTTGTTCCCAGTTCGTTCCAACAAAAAGCGCCGTTTGCGGGTAATGTATGCTCAGCCATCGTTTTCTCCTCATAGATTATGGATGTGATGATCTCTTGCGAAATCCTGCTATGCGAGGGTTACTGACTCCGGCGAGGGTCAAAAAGAAAGGTGAGTTTCGTCAAACGAAACTCACCTTTTCAACCAAACCCCTTGCTTGTTTCTTGCTTCTCTGCGAGACCCTATGTGTTCGTTCTGATAATTTGTTCGGCTCTTAGTGTGCTGCGAGCCATTCACTGAAAACTTCCGACTCTTCCTGTTTGCCGCTCCAACGAGCGCGGTTCTTGCCGGTCAACGCCAAAACCATTGCCTGGTGTTGGCCCGCACGATCACCCAGACGCTCGAAGTAGTTGTAGAGACGGTCAATCCTTGAAACGGATTCACGCGCCGCCTCAGTTGTTTTGAACGACAGCACGTTGCGGAAGAAACGCGAGTAAACGTTCTGCTCGCGCGCCGTCGTGGTGTAAAGATCAAAGTAACCCGTAATCAGTCCTGCGCCCTGCAAGACCTGCGCGACGTAGGAGGGGCGAGCCGCAACCTTGCGCACAATCTGCGCGATATCTGTCACGCCGCTCTCATAAAGCGCAACGATCTGTTCTTTCTTAGAGCGAGGCTCTTCAATCGTCGTAGCCTCATCCGGCGTCTCCTCTACGTTTCTCGTCCGCTGCTCTTCAGCGTACTCAAGCTCCATCAAGAGTGGCCGTGTGTGTTGCTCAATCATCTCTTCAGTCGTCATTTCCCTGTACCTCCTTGTAGGAGAACGCGGCGATAGAAAGTTAGTGTCTTTAATCGCCGCGTCTCCTCTAGTCTCCGCGTCGCTCCTTAGCTTGCCCGGCGCATACCGCTCGCGGCTTCCTGTTGCAAGCCCTTCAGATGATCTATGAAGCTGCTGGCTGCGCGCTTCGAGAGTTCATCCGTTTTGCAGCGGAGCACTGACTGGCACTCTTCTTCGACATCAACCGCAGCCTCGCGTGCGAGAGCGCGGATCATGCCCAACTGCTTGGGCGTGACGAGGTCGGCCATAGACTTGGCGAGCGGATCGCGCGGGAACTGGCCCTGCACTGCCGTGCCTTCCTTCTCGATCACTTCAGACTCGCGCTGGTAAAGCTCGCGCGCGATTCCGAACTTCACAGCCGCGCGCTTCAAAGCATCATGCTCGGCCTTCTTGATTCCCATCTCGCTTTCGGCTGTGCCCGTGCCGACGCCCTCGCGTGTGACGCCATCAATCGTGATGGCGGCGGTGACGGCAACCATGTCGCCAATCTGGACGACGTTGCGAACCGAGTGTGACCAGGAGGGCGTGATGCGGTCGAGGATGTCCGCGACTGCGTGCCACTCGACGTATTCGACCATGTGCGTGTTGCCCTGACGATCAGTCCAGCCCTCGCGGGTTTTGACGACCGTCGGGTCAATCTGCTGGCGCAGCGCGCGCAAAGTGTTTGTGAAGGCCAGGGGCACGACCGGGGCAATCGGCTCAGCCGAGAGCGCCATCTCGTCGTTTTCCGTAGCCTGTGCGATAGCAATCTTTTCCTGTTTCCTATTCATTTCTTGCTCCTCAGTGTTTGTGTGTTTCGCGAGCGAACGAACATTCGAGGCCGGAGCGACCACTTCAACTGCCTCTACCGTCTCTTCCTCTTCGTTCTGCTCCCGTTCGGAGCGTGTGCCTTCGGCCACTAACTTCGCGGCTTTCGGGGTCTCACGCTTCTCGGATGCGTTTGTGTTTGTGTTGGGCGCAACAGCGGTTTCAACGGTCGCGGCGACTGCGTTTTCCGGCTGTTGCTTTGTTACCGCTTCTGAGTTTTTCGCCAGAAGCGAATGCTTGACCGCGAGAATGTGCTCGCAGCGGAACGTCTGGTCTTCGCCTGCGTGCTCCTCGTATTCGAGGCAAGAGCAGCGCACACGTCCTGCCTCGTCGCGCCAGACTTCATAGCTGGCGGTGCGCCCGCGCAAAGAGGGAGTCGCCACGCGAAAACGGTCGCCTTCGCGCGTCACCAAACCCATCGCGGCGATGCCCTGGGCGCGCTTGTCGCGCATGATCGCTTTTCTGTCGGTTGCTACTGCTACAGCGTTTGACATTGTTCTCTTACCTCCAAAAATCTCTTAGGCCGCGCGCTCGGCGGGCATCTCGTTAACGGCTCTCGGCTGCGTCGTTTGCTGCTGCGCTGCCGCACGCTCATTCAAGCGGCGCTCAAGGTCTATGACGCGCTCCTCCAACTCCTCCACGCGCCGCCCCTGCCGGTGCATCGTCTTGAAAAGGCTGTCGAATGTTTCCCAGATATACTCTTGACTCACGACCCTTGTCCCTCTTCTTTCACAGGCGGTTTCAACCTGCTGTTTCATACGTGAAACAGTGTACCATTGTTCCCGGCTTGTTGCAAGGATAAAACAAAGTCTTGCAACTAAAATTTTCCTGTGCTATGTTCTAGGCGTGATATGGGCGCGACCTGCCTCTAGAGGGGGAGGGAAACGCGCCGGAAGGAGGCCAAAAATGGCGCAATCTACTAAGAATTTGGTGAATACGGTCGAATTGGGGCGGTCTATCCGCCGCAAGCGCGAGGAGGCTGGCTTGAGCCTGCGCGACGTGGCGGATGAAACAGGAGTCTCCGCTTCGACGCTCTCAAGAATCGAGAACGGCACGGGCAAGCCCGATGCTGACAACATCGCACGCCTGACCGCCTGGCTCGACGTTCCGATGGAACGCATCATGGGTGGGCATCACCAGGAGGGTGATGAGGCGCGTGCAGTCGTCTATTTCCCGCAGGAGTCCACGCCTGAAATCGTCGAAGCTCACCTCAGAGCCGACCGTAATCTCTCGCCTGAGACGGCCAAGGCGCTCTCGGAACTCTTCCGCGTCGCCTACGCGCAGTTCAGCCATCCGGGCGAAGACACGCGCGGGCGCAACAGGCGGAAGTAAGCAAAGCTAAGTTTCAGGTTCTGAAGTTTATTAGGCGCTCGACTCATGGTGGGTTGAGCGCCTGTTTCATTGTTAAGCCTCTGAGTCGAAGAAGATGGATAGAAGACAAGCCTTAGATGAAGCAATTAAATCTAGCAAGATAGTGGAAGCGCTGGAGAGTCATAAGACTGTTACTACTATACAACATGATACTGATCTAAATGGAGCGACAATAGGACAGGCTTGGCTGCTGTTGCGTGGCATTCCAAATTTAACACCAGCACTAACCGATGAGATTACTATGGCTGCCAATGCGGTCGCACTTAAACTTGGAGCTTTACGCTACCACCAGAAGAGATATGAGACCATCCAAGAAAATCGAATGCGAGAAATTACGCGCGATGAAAGTATCAAGCTTGCTATTCAGAAAGGCATAAAGATTTGTGAGCATGAGATGCTTTATGAATTTGAAGGCTTCTTCCATCAATTCAAATCTACCTTAGATATGCTAGTCAAAGTCTTGGGTATTATTATAGGAACGAATCCTGGAATCCTTTCGACATACGGTAAGAAAGGGAAAAAGGGTAAGCCAGGAGATAAGATAATTACTCATCTTCAAGGTAAAAAGAATGATGAAAGATTAACGCCTGGCAGAATTAACTGGCTCATTGAGGAAATTGAAAAGGCAAGTGACTGGCTGGCATCTATCGTAAGAACTCGAGATACAATCTCCCATTATCGTCCTTATGTTAATTTTGGGTTTGAATGGGATGCAAATGCAGGAAGAGTTCGAGTACCAACTGCCGATCAAAATGGTTCTATAATGCCGCTACATATAATAATGCGTGAGCAAACGGAGGCTTTGATTGGATATTCAACCAATTTCATAGCGATAGCGGTATCTTGTGCTATACCGTTAGAAACCCGTGTACAAGTTATGGATGAAATGGAAAAACGTTATATCGGCGCAAAGTGGGGTATGGACCTTTCAAGAGCAATTTGGAAGTTAGCATCAAATGTTATTCGTCTATACACAGAAAATGATATAGAAGAAGCAGCTAAACTGCGAAAGGCTCATGATAAGTAGTCTTCTCCCAAAGCTCTAATGGAATTGAGGTAAATCAATGACTATCACGCTAGCAGACGAACTTGAAGAGTTGATAAATGAAAAAGTCAAAAGCGGAGAATATAAGTCTGCCGATGAGGTGATTATGGCGAGTCTGCGATTACTCAAAGCGCAAAAGAAGGGAATAGAAGTTTTGCGCCAAGAGATCATGCGCGGGATTACCGACGATCCGATTCTTCAGCTTGGGAACAAACCTATTAAAGATGAAATAGAGGACGCTTCCGAAAATCACGACCGCTATATTTACAATCAATGAGTTCTTATTGAGCGCAACACGCACAGGCAAGGTATAATTCATCACGTGGATGAAATCGTCTTCCCACCGACGTACAAGGGACGGCAGTACGAGTTGCGTGCGCTCGGGCTGCGGGATTTCGCGCGCGTTAGTGGGGATGAGCCGTTAGACCCGTTTGCGCTGGCGCATTTTGCGAAGTTGATGGTGATTAACTTCGATGAGATCAAGGGTCTCTCGAAGGAGACGCGCGAGCATCTCATAGGCGAAGGCGCGAACGCATGGTCGGGCGGGACGGCATCGCGCCCGCTGCCGAACGGGTGGAGGCTCGTCATCCTGAATCCCAAGCATGGGGCGGCGCGCAACAATGCGACCTTGATGGAAGAGGTTTGCCACGTATTCTTAGGCCACAAGGCCAATCGCCTGCACATCGTTGCGGAAGATAAAAACGGCAAGACCGCCTCGCGTGATTACAACGAAGAGGATGAGGAGGCCGCTTACGCAGTCGGGGCAGCCGCACTCGTGCCGTTCGCCGCGCTCCGCCGCTTCGTCCTGAAAGGCAAAACTTCCAGAGAGATTTCGCAGCACTTCAATGTCAGCCGCGATCTGATCGAATATCGCATCAAGGTCTCGCGCCTGTGGCCTGAGTACAAAAAGCATCACCCGGAAGAAACCGGGCAGCGCGAGCAGTGGAGCGGAAATGGAAAGTGAAAGTAAAAAGGTAAAAGGCAAAAGTATCTGATAACCTCACGCCGGTTCTTCCATTTCTTGTGAATCTCCCGAAGGAACATGGAACAGAAGGAGCGAAACCTGAAGCGTCTGCGTGAGCTAAGCGAAGAGATCAAATCGCGCATAGATTATCGCTCCTTCTACCTACGTTATTGTCCTGATGCGCGCACGTCTGGCGCGCGACTGCAAGCTCTCTGTCCAATCCCCACACACACGCACAGCGGCAAAGGGCATCCGAGCCTTTCCATTGATCTACAGCGCGGCCTCTTTCATTGTTTCTCGCGCGATGAAGGCGGCGACGCGATTCGTTTCTACGAGTTGATGCGCGGCGTTTCGTTTTCTCAAGCGGTCAGAGAGATGGCGTCCGAGTTAGGCGTTGGCGCGAGCGTGGAGCGTTCGCTTGCCTTTCGCGCTGCGCCTGATCGTGAGGCGTTGGAACAGCAAGAAGCGGAGCCGCTCGGCGAGGAACGTATGACCGCCATCTGCGAGCGGTTTCTGGAAGCGTGCCGCCATGAAGAGCAGACGGAGGGCATGAGCTATCTGGCGCGGCGCGGGATTGACGCGAGCACGATGCTGCGCGCTGGCCTGGCATATTTCCCGCGTCGAGCTTACCGCCGCGTGATGCGCCGGATGCTCGATGCTTTCGCGCTCGACGAGTTGCAGCGAAGCGGCCTTTTCAACGAGCAGGCTCACTTAACTTTTTATCGTCATCGCTTGCTCTTTCCGTTTTATGCTGAGGGCCGCGCGGTTTACTTGCAGGCACGCACAACCGCCTCCGGCGTCGAACCGCGCTGGCACAACATGCGCGGCGGCGTTCCTTCGCTCTACAACCAGGATGCGCTCAACCACCTGCCGAGCGGTGAAATCGTTTACCTGGTCGAGGGCTTCACGGACACGCTGACGCTCGCGGCGCACGGCTTCACGGCTGTCGGGTTGGTCGGCGCGGGCGGGTTCAAGGAGGAATGGCTCGCGCCGCTCGCTCGTTTCCGCGTCGTCGCGGCCCTCGACGGTGATACAGCAGGTGTACGCGCCGCCACGCGCTATCAAGAAATGTTTGCCGCGCGCGGAATTGTGCTTGCCCAACTCAACTTGCCCTCTGATGTCAACGACTTCTTTCAGCACAAGCCATCCGCTGCCCTTGAGTTTGCCCTACTGACGGAAGCAGCGGTTGAAACGATGAACGCTGAATGATGAGCGCGGAAGTAAAAGCGGCAACGCGCGTGTTATATCCATCGTTCATAGTTTATAATCATGTGTGGCCTCGCATTTGATTTGGAAATACTGTTGAAGACTAGCCGCGCCGACCGATTATGATAGAGCAAGTAAAAGAAGCACTCGCGCCGACCGCTGAACTCACCGTGACGGATAAGCTGCGTCTGCTCCTGGACATTACTAAAAAAATTAGCCGGTCGCTCGATTTGCGTGAAGTCCTCAACCTGGTGATGGACACGCTCGGCTCTTTGATTCCTTACGATGCCGCAGGGATTTACGTCCTGAAGTGTAGCAAGCTCGATGCTCCTGCTCCTGCGCCGAATCAGTCCTGTGTCTTTACCACAGAGGCCGTGCGCGGCTACGACATTGACGACCTGATGGAGCTTCGTTTGAAGATGGGCGAGGGAATCATCGGCCATGTCGCGTTGAAGGGTGAGCCGGTCATCTCGCCCGACGTGCGCCACGACCCGCGCTACGTCAACGCGCGCGAGGAGACACGCTCCGAGATGGTCGCGCCCATCATCTCCAACGATGAAGTCATCGGCGTCTTCGATCTCGAAAGCGACAAATTGAATGCCTACGATCAGGACGATCTACAGGTGCTCCTGCTTCTGGCTTCGCAGGTCGCCATCATTATCGAAAAGGTGATGCTCCATGAGCAGTTGATTGAGAAGAAGCGTCTCGAAGGCCAACTCGAAGTCGCGCGCCAGGTTCAACTGGAACTGCTCCCGGCCTCAGACCCGAAGATTGAAGGCTTCGACATCTGCGCCTGGAACTTTTCGACCGAAGAGGTATCTGGGGATTACTACGATTGGGTCAGCATCTACGACGATCAGATTGGTCTGGTCATCGCGGACGTGTCCGGCAAAGGCGTCCCGGCGGCGCTCCTGATGGCTTTCCTGCGTGCCTCTCTGCGCGCGGCGATTCACATCGGCTACGCCCCGCACATCTCTATGGCGAAAGTGAACTACCTGCTCTGGGAATCAATCGAGCGCAATCAATTCGTGACGGCCTTCTACGGCGTACTCGATGCCTCTAACAAAACTCTGGCCTACACGAACGCCGGACACAATCCGCCGCTCGTGATGAACCAGGATGGCACAGCGCATTTCATGGAACGTGGCGGATTGCCGCTTGGCATGTTCCGTAACACACGCTATTACGAGTATTATCAATCAGTCGAGCCGGGGCAAACTTTGGTGCTTTATACGGACGGCGTGACGGAAGCCAACGGCATAGGCGGTGAAGAGTACGGGCGAGACAGGCTGGAAGAGGCAGTGCGCGCCAACAGGCATTTGAGCGCAAAGGATTTAATTACGGCGATTCAACAGGACGTGCTTGTCTGGACTGAAGGGCGCGGCGCAAGCGATGACATGACTTTCTTCATCATCAAAGCTCTGTAACAGTCAAAAGTCTGGAGTCAAAAGCAAGAACTCGCTTTTTGACTCCAGACTTCAGACTCCAGACTTTTTACTCAGTGCGTCGTTAAAGAACCATGTGCGTGGTCGCCGCCCGGCGCAATCGGCGCGCGATAATCTCCGAAGTGAAACTCAGCTTCTGTGTTTGAAAAAGCGTAGACATCAAAACCATATGCGTCTAAACACGCCGCCAAATCATCGCTCGAGACGAGATATACAACGGGAGAGAAGCCCGCTTCGGCGCGAATTTCCAGCAGGCGCTCAATGACTTCCAGTGGAGCAAAGCATCTGACAGGGTCTCTGTAAGTTGCCATGACTTTTAGCGCCTCTCTTTCGTTTAGTGTTCGGGACGCTTTCAAACAACGGATGCGTCCCCGCTTGCACCCTTTTGGATGTACGCTCATTATGTCGCAGTTGTTCGCGCCAGAGATTTATTTTCTGTCACGAACCCTCGGTGCGACTGAAACTTTGACGCCGCGTTTGACGAAAAAGTCTGAATAAGAGGTGAACCATCATGAATCGCCGCAAATTCGTTCGTAACTCTCTGGTCGCTGCCACCGCCGTCGCAGCTTCAGCCAAACTCGCCCGCGCCGGAAACGCTCCCGGTGCTTTCCCTGTCAAGGCAGCGGCGGCGCGCCGTCCTTTGAGCGCCGTCGCAGGCTTTACTTTCGCACGCCTGCGCTATGGTTCGGGAAACTGGGATGCAGACCCCAAGATGCCCTCGAACCTCTTGAACTCGCTCGTCGAGTATACATCTATACGTGTGGACCCCAACGAACGGATTGTGGATATTAGTTCCGAGCAGCTTGCCAACTACCCATTCGTCTATCTGACCGGCAACAAGATGCTCAGGTTTACAGAGGCAGAGCGCACGAATCTGCGCCGCTATCTTCGCAACGGCGGCTTCATGTTCGTGGACGACTGCAACCACGATGTTGACGGCACGTTCGCCAAAACTTTCGAGAGCGAGATCAAAGCGGTTCTAGACCGCCCCGCAGAGGCTCTTCGCAAGCTCCCGAAAACCCACGCGCTCTATCGAGCCTTCTTCGAGTTCAAGGAAGGCCCGCCAGCCACTTCCCACGAGTTGAACGGCTGGGGCGACGACATGGTTCACGACTACCTGAAAGCCATAGAAATTGACGGGCGCATCAGCGTTCTCTACTCAAACAAAGATTACGGCTGCGAGTGGAACTACGATTGGCCGAACAAACGCTTCGCCGTCAAAGACAACACACGCTTCGGCGTCAACATCATCGTCTATGCATTGACACACTAGAGCGGTGATAGGTGATAAGTGATGAGTGATAAGAAGGCTTTTAACTCATCACCTATCACTTATCACTCATCACCTTACTTTATGAGTACACCAGACCAACCGATCATGGCTCCAATGGGCGCGCCTGCCGCGACTCCTGCGCCGCTGAATTTCATCAACGTGCTTCAGCGTATGTTGAGCGTCTCGGATAAAGTCAGCGACCTGATTTTTTCGCCGGGACGCCCGCCGCAGGTCGAATTGGTCGGCAAGCTCCAGCCCGTCATGGTTCCCGGCCTGGAAAAGCTTCTGCCCGCGCACACGGTTGGCATCGCAAAGGTGATTATCGGCAGCCAGCAGCAGGCCGCCGATAGCCTGGAAAAATATGGCTCAGCCGATCTCTCTTTCAGCGCGGCAGGGTTCGCGCGGTTTCGCGTCAACATCTTCAAGCAGCGCGGCACATACGCCATCGTCATGCGTGTCATCCCGCCGCACCCGCCGCGCTTTGAAGAACTTCTATTGCCCGAACAACTCAAATCAATCATCGAGCTGAAAAACGGCATCGTGCTCGTGACCGGCCCGACGGGTAGCGGCAAGAGTTCGACGCTGGCCGCGATTATAGATTTGATTAACGAGACGAAGTATTACCACGTCGTCACCATTGAAGACCCGATAGAGTTCATTCACCAGCACAAAAACTCAACCGTTCATCAGCGTGAGCTTCATTCAGACACGCCGGATTTCGCGCTCGCCCTGCGCGCTGCGTTGCGCCAGGCTCCGAAGGTTATCCTTGTCGGCGAGATGCGCGACCGCGAGACCATCGAGGTCGCACTCGAAGCGGCAGAGACCGGCCACCTAGTGCTCTCCACGCTTCATACGGTTGATGCTTCAAAAACGGTTGATCGCATCATCGGAGTCTTCCCGAAAAACGAAGAGCATGTGATCCGCAACCGCATCGCCCAGGCGTTTCGTTACATCGTCTCGCAGCGATTGATTCCACGCGCTGATGGCAAGGGACGTGTTGCCGCTATTGAAGTCCTGAAATCAACATCGCGTACCAAGGAGTACATCGAAAAAGGCGAGACCGAAGGAAAGTCTTTGGTGGACGCGATGGAGCAGGGAGATCAGGAAGGGATGCAGACCTTCGACAGCGTGCTTGAGCGCATGATTCGTGAGGGCATGGTGACAAAAGTAGACGCGATGCCCTATGCCACGAACTATAACAATCTGCTCCTGCGCCTCTCGGACCTGGATGATGCGCCGCCCGCTCGCACCGAGCCAGCAAAGCCGCAAGACAACTCAATGCTCGACATGATCGAGCGCTAGAGCGCGAAGGCTCAACGAAAATTAAGGACGTGTGATGGCGCAATCGAGAATAGACATCTTCGCCGAGATGGTGAAGCAGCAGCCCGACGATGCGATGATCTGGTACGGGCTTGCCAGCGAATACCAGAAGGCTGAAAGATGGCTTGAGGCTGTGGACGCGCTTCAGAACGTAGTGCGAATCAACCCTGACTACACCGCTGCTTACCAGATGCTCGGCGCGGCGCTGTTGAATAACGGCCAGGCGGAAGAAGCCCGCCGCGCCTGGACAGAAGGCATCGAAGTCGCCAAGCGCACCGGCGCGTGGAAAGCGCAGCAGCACATGGAAGGGTTGCTGGCAAGCACGCCGATGAGTGCGGCAGCGCCCGGCACAGAGTTTTGCGATTAAACTGATATGCAGTTGATTGGCGAAAGCGAAAAGGCCGCGACACTCGACCGTCTGCCGGAGACTATCGCTCAGCTTGAAGCTGAGGTTGCGAAAGTGATCGTCGGGCAGCGCGAGGTCGTGCGCCAGAGCATGATCGCGCTCGCATGCGGCGGCCATTGTCTGCTGCGCGGTGTGCCCGGTCTTGCCAAGACGCTGCTCGTCAAAACTCTGGCGCAAGCTCTCGACCTCCGCTTCAACCGCATACAGTTCACGCCCGACCTCATGCCTTCCGACATCACAGGAACGGAAGTCATCGAAGAAGATCGCACGACAGGCCGTCGCGCCGCGCGTTTTATCAGCGGGCCTATCTTCGCCAACATCGTGCTCGCGGACGAGATCAACCGCGCTCCCCCGAAAACGCAGGCCGCGCTCCTGGAAGCGATGCAGGAGCATCAGGTGACTGCGGGCGGCGTGCGCTACACGCTCGAAGCTCCATTCTTCGTGCTCGCCACCGAAAACCCAATTGAGCAGGAGGGCACATATCATCTCCCTGAAGCGCAGCTTGACCGCTTCATGTTCGAGATCGTGATTGACTACCCCGAAGCTGAAGAGGAGCGGCGCATCATCGCGTTGACGACCGTCAATCGCGCCGAATCTCTGCGTCCGATTCTAGACGGAGCCGCGCTCTTGAGAATTCAGGAGATCGTGCGCGATGTTCCCGCCGCCTCGAACATCATTGACTACGCAACGCGACTGGTGCGCGCCAGCCGCCCCAACAGGGAAGAAGCTTCCGCTTTCGTCAACGAGAACATTCGTTGGGGCGCAGGCCCGCGCGCCGGGCAATTTTTGATTCTCGGAGCCAAGGCTCGCGCGCTCTTCGATGGACGCTTCGCCGTCGGGTTTGATGATGTGCGCGCGATGGCGTACCCTGTGCTCAGGCATCGCATTCTCCCCAACTTCCGCGCCGAAGCCGAAGGGATCACATCGGAAGCCATCATCGCGGAACTGTTGAAACGGACGGTTGATTCGTGAATCGTGAATCGTGAATAGATAAAACGTCGGTTCGACCATTCACGATTCACGATTCACGATTTACGAGCAGACGATTCACGACGGGAGGAGTCATGCTTTACTTACGACCAACAAAATTTCTCTCTCCCATTTTCATCGCTATTCTTCTTCTGCTTCTTTCCGCGCCGCAGGCTGTCTCCGGCTCAATTCTTGACGAAGGCGTGCGCGCTGATCTGCCGCTCGGCGGCGGGTTGCGAATCGAGAACAGGCGCGGCGGCATAAGCGTTGAGGTCTGGAGCGAAAAGTATGTCTCCGTCACCGCGACTATCGAAGGCCAGACGCCGAAACGCTCGCCCGTCATTATCGAGAGAACCGAACAATTACTCTCAATCGGGGTTGTTCGACCAGAGATAGGAAGCATTGCCCACGTTGATCTGACCTTGCGTATACCGGAACGCTCGCGCACGGAGATCATCACTATGAGCGGCGAGGTAAATGTTCAAGGTGTACCGGCAGAACTCAAGGCGCAGACTATATCGGGCAACATCCATGCTGAATTTTCCATGTCCGGCATTGCCGACATACAGGCAGACGCTCCAAACGGAGAGATAAAAAATGCTTTCGCGTCGCCTGTTCTCATAAATACTAATTCTCCACTACCCAACAATGACAAGCATGCTTTTCATGCCAGGGGCACGGGGAGCAAGTCCGTGCGCCTCCGCTCCGAGCGAGGGCAAATCACTCTCGCCCCGTCAACTGAAGAAGGTGCTCCGGCACAGGTAAACGCAGAGCGCAAGATGCCCGTTCTCATCGGCGCGGAGCAGAGCAGAACCGGAGCGGGCACGCCTTCCACTCCTCTCACTTCTCCCGAAGAGGTGGACGAAGGCGACGTTGTGCGCGTTGACACGGAACTCGTCACGCTCAACGTCAGCGTCATTGATCGCGGGACGAACAGAGGCTTGAAGGGACTCGTCGAAAGCGACTTCAAACTGTTTGAGGACGGAGCGCAGCAGCAACTCGCGCACTTCGAGTCGGCGAACGCGCCCTTCAACCTCATCATGTTGATAGACCTCTCAACTTCAACACAGGAAAAGATAGGGCTGATTCGTGAAGCGGCTCTTCACTTCGTCGCAGCCGCCCGTCCCGCTGATCGTATCGGCATCATCACCTTCGCCAACATCCCCATCGTCGTTTCACCGCTGACGAACGACCGCGCGGCTTTGCGCCAGCGCATCAGCGCGATTCAGCAGCCGAAGGGCAGCACCAAGCTCTACGACTCGCTTGCCTTTGCGATGGATCAGGTCTTGAAAGACTCGAAGGACTCGCGCCGCAACGCCATCGTCCTGATGAGCGACGGGCTTGACAGCACGCTCCCGAACGTTGACGGCGAAGGCTCCACACTCGATTACAAAGAGTTGCTCTCGCGCGTGCGAGAGTTTGACGGCGTGCTTTACACGCTCTGGCTCGATACCTCCTATGAGCCGTTAAGCGTGCTTGACATCCAGGACGAAACATTTGATCTTGCTTACGACCACATGGAAGAACTGGCGGAAGCAGGCGGCGGCCTCTTTTACGAAGTCGAAAAGCTGGAGGATTTGGCGGACGCTTACGAGCGCGTCGTCGCCGATCTGGGAACCGTTTACAGCCTCTCTTATCGCCCGACAAACAGACTACGCAACGGTAAATGGCGCGCGATTCATGTCAACGTCACGCGCGCGAATGCCGTCGCGCGCGGCAAACGCGGCTATTATGCGAATTAATGCAAAATTAAAAATTAAAAATGCAAAGGTGAAGAAGAGGAACATGCTCTTTATCCTCCTTTTTGCATTTTTAATTTTTAATTTTGCATTACCTGTTAGGGCGCAGGATGAGCCGCCGCCGCCGCCGCCGATGGCGCGACAGCAAAAGGCGGATGAGATTGAGACGATCCGGGTTGATACGGAGCTGGTTGATCTCAACGTCGGCGTTTTCAGCCGCGACCGCCTGCACCCGGTCGGCGAGTTGCAGCAGAAAGATTTTGCCGTGCTTGAGAACGGCACGCCCGAAGAGATAAGTTTTTTCGCTTCTGCTTCCGCGCCGTTTGATCTGGTGCTTCTGCTCGACATGTCCGGCTCAAGCAAGCTCGATCTCGTCCGCAAATCCGCCAGGCGTTTTGTCGAAGCTGCTCGCCCGACGGATCGCATCGGTATCATCACGTTCACAGACGTGCCCCGCATGGTCTCGCCGCTCACCACCGACCGCAAACAGCTTATCGAAAGCATCAAGCAAATGGAGAAGCCTTTCGGCGGGACAAACTTTTGGGATGCTTTGAGCTTCGTCCTCAAGACGGCCTTCGAGACGAAAGACACTTCGCGCCGTCAGGCAGTGGTGGTGATGACGGATGGTGTGGACAACGCGCTGCCGGACGTTCCAGGACCTGGCTCGACGACGAGCTTTGAGCGCCTCCTGGAGATCGTCAAGGCTTCGGACGCCACAGTGCTCCCCATCTATCTCGATACCGAGCGCGAGACGGTCAAGCAACATCGCGCTACCGCGACTGCTTACGCGCTTGCGCGCCAGCAACTCGCCCAACTTGCAGTAGAGAGCGGCAGCCTGCTTTATCACGCGCGCAAGTTGGAAGATTTGAAAGGCGTCTACGAGCAGGTGATAAGTGATCTGGGAACCGTTTATAGCATCGGCTATCGCCCGACGAACAAGCAGCGCGACGGCTCCTGGCGTAACGTCTCCATCCGGCTCATCACTCGCCCGGACCTCGCCGCGCGCACCAAACGCGGCTATTATGCGAAGTAGTAGTCAGAAACAGGCGGCTCTGCCGCTAAACCCACAGGCTTTAATCCTCGCTTATTTCATGGAGCGGACCGATCATGATTAAGATGGAAAATCATTCGCGGCAAAGCATCGCTAAACTTTCTCTGGTGAGTATGCTTGCCTTGAGTATCCTGCTTACTTTCGCTTGCGGCAAGAAAGCTGACAATAGCGGGGCTGAGAATTCCGGTAATCAAGTCGGCGGTCTTAAAAAGTCTTTGAATGTCGCCAACGAAGCGGCAGCGATTCGCACGCTGCAAACAATCTTCAGAGCGCAAACCCAGTACATGCTCAGCCACGCGGAAGAGTACGGGACGTTCGACCAGTTGAAGACAGACAACTATCTAGACCAGCGTTTCGCAGGCACAGCGCCGGTCGTCGAAGGCTATGCTTTCACCATGAAACTGACGCCCAAGTCCGGCAGCGGCGAGGCGGCTGCATTTAGCATCAACGCCGACCCGAAACAGCAGGATGATGGAACAAGCACAGCGGGCGCGCGTCACCTCTACTTGGATTCAAGCAGCAACGTCGTTCACGCCAGCGCCACGCAATCCGCAACGGCAAACGATCCGCCTCTTCAATAGCGTGAATTCCGATCCATCTTCACACGAACGCTTGCTCAACCCCGCAGTGCTCGCCGCTATCGGGCGACTCGATCTGATTGCGCGCACGGTTGTTGAAGGCTTTCTCATCGGCTTGCACAAGAGTCCCTATCACGGACTCTCGCAGGAATTCGCGGAGCACCGCCCCTACATCGCGGGCGACGAGATGCGCCGCATTGACTGGCGCGTCTATGCGCGCACCGACCGCCTCTACGTCAAAGAATCCGAAGAGGAGACAAACGCGCCCGTGCGCCTGCTGCTCGACGTGAGCGCATCGCTCAACTTTGCTCCGAAAGATGTGAGCAAACTAGACTACGCGCGTTACCTCTGTGCCGCGCTCGCCTATCTTGCCACGCGACAGGGAGACCGCGTAGGGTTGACCTGCTTCAACGAAGCGATTCAAGCCTCACACCCAGCGCGCGGCGGGGAGCGTCATCTACAGGCGATTCTCGTTGCCCTCGAACACACGCGAGCGAGCGGGCAGACGCGCATCGGCCAAACACTTTTACGTCAGGCCGCGCAATGGAGGCGGCGCGGGCTGTTGATTCTCGTCTCCGATCTTTACGACACGCCCGAAGAGATAGTTGATGCTGTGACGCGCGTGCGTCGCGTCGGCCACGATGTAATCGTCTTTCACCTGCTCGACCGCGCCGAGCGGTTTCTTGAGCAACGCGGGACATACGAGTTTCACGATCTTGAGACGAACGAGACTCTGCTGGCAGACGCCGACCGCGTGCGCAAACTCTACGTCGAGCGCGTTGAAGCTTCGCGCGCATTCTTTCGCCACGAGTTTGAGCGCACAGGCGCGGACTATGTTGAGCTTGATCCTTCAGAGCCGCTTGATAAAGCGCTTGCGATTTACCTGCGCCGGAGAAAAGCTGGGAAGGCAAAAGGGAAAAGGTAACAAGGAAGAATCTTTTTAGAAGAAGTTTGAAAAAGCCCCGAAGGGGCGAAATTAGATAGCCTGTGGCAACGCCACAGGTAAAGAAGCGAGTTTATTCATCAAGCCCTGTAAGGGCGACATAAAGTATTCCGCCCTTACAGGGCTTGCGATAATGATTATGACTTGTGTCCTGTGGCGCGTGCCACAGGCTATTATATCGTCGCCCCTTCGGGGCTTTCATGAATTTTTCAAACAACCTCTTAAACTTAGCGGCAATTCTAAACAGTTAGGATTGAAGTAGCCCCTGACGGGGCTGATTTATGGCGTTTCTTTCCCCGCTCACGTTAACCGGGCTTCTTCTAGTCGCCTTGCCTCTGGTGATTCACTTGCTGGTCAGGCGGCGTGCGCGGAGGCTTGATTTCCCCACGCTAAGATTCCTGCGCGAGACGCCGAGTTTCAAATTATACCCGCGCCACATCAGGCAGCCTCTCTTGTTAGCCTTGCGCGCCGCCGCGATTATCCTGCTCGTCTTCGGACTATCGCGCCCGCTTCTGACTCTTCGTAAGCAGCCAACACCCGTGCGCTTCATCCTCATGGACGCTTCCTTGAGCATGAAGGCGCGCGGGCGCGCAGAGGCTGCCAGAGAGCAGGCGCGCGCCATCATCAATAAACTCGCAGACAATGAGCGCGCGGCGATCATCGCGTTCTCATCGGAAGCGAAGACGCTTGTGGGTGCGACCGCCGACCGTAGCAAACTGCTTGAAGCAGTCGAACGCTTCCAGCCGACCGGCGGCGCGACCCGTTACGACGCGGGCTTATCGGAAGTCGCCGCACAACAACGGCGCGAGCCGCAGGCAGCGGGCGAGGTGGACATCATCTCGGATTTTCAGCAGGCAGGGCTTGAAGAAGCGTTTGCCTCAAGCGTGGCCGCGCCCCAACGCATCGTAGCTTACCCCATCGGCTCTGAAATTGATCGCAACGCTTTCCTGTGGGATGAGAGTGTGGAAAGAGGCGAGCGCGGGATACAGCTATCCGCGACCGAAATAGTCTCTGAGAAAGATGGGCGCAGCGGAGAGCGTCATGCCTGGACGATTGACGCGAATGAAGGCGAGCGTTCAGGCATAGAGTGGAAGCTGGAAAGCAACGGGCAGACGACAGGCCGCCTCAAGGTTCTTGAGCCTGACGATTTCGACGCCGACGATGAGCGCTTCTTCGCTTTCCCGCAATTACGTGAACGGCGCGTTCTCCTGGTTGAGGATGAGGGAAGCGCGAGCATCTACCTGCGCGCTGCGTTTGAAGCTGCGAATGCTGAAACGGCGGCGAGCGCACGACTCGACAGGCTGAGACAATTGCCGGATAGCGCGCTTGAGCTTGCTCCGTACTCGCTCGTCGTCGTCACACTGCACGGCGCGCCGCGTGAGCATGAAGCAAGTTTGTTGTCGGAATATGCGCGCGCAGGTGGAACGGTCTGGATGTTTCTTGCGCGCGACTTAGATGCGGAATCGTGGAGCGCGTTTGCGCGTCAGGGAGAGGGGCGCGAGTTGCCTTTTGAGAGCGTTACAAGAATCAGCGGGCAGGCATTGAGCTTCGGGGCGGCGGATACGGACGCGCCGCAGCTTCGCTTCTTAGGTGAAGGCGCGCTCCTTTCGCTTCACGCGGTTCGCGTCAGCGCGGGGTATGCTCTCGCGCCGCGAGCTTCGGCAGAGACATTGATGAGATGGAATGATGAAAGACCGGCGTTTGTTTCCAGAAGAGTCGGCGAGGGAACTATGCTGCTGCTGGGGAGTTCGCCTGAGCGCGCGTCGAGCGAGATGGGCGCGTCTCCCTCATTCCCCGCGCTCGCTTCAGCAATCCTGCGCTCGACGAGCGTGATGCGCGATCCTCTCTCAAGAACAATCGGCGAAGCTGTCCGGTTGAATGTTGCGCTCGATGCGGACGTGAAGATTACGAGCATGGACGGGCGCTTGACGGAGACGAAAGCGCGCGAGCTTGTCAGCCGTCCGCTCGATTATTTCAGCGAGCCGGGAATTTACAGGCTGGAATTTGCGGGTAGTCAAAAGTTCATGGCTTTCAATTCGGCAGCCTCTGAATCCGAGCGCGCGCTCGCCACAGAAGACAACCTCAAGCAAATTTTCTCTGCGGAGAAGACGGGGAGCACTGTGACGGCAAATACAAACGACTGGCGCGAGGCGTTGGAGCGAAGCGGCTCCGCCTGGCGCTATTTTCTCGTCGCAGCTTTCCTACTAATAATCGTAGAGCTATTCGTCGCCATGCGCCGGAGTAGAGTCCGGGCAAACAATCCATGAGCGCAGCATCGCCAGCCATCTTGATAGAAGAGACGCGCGAGCAAGCCAGTGTGAGCGCCTCCCTGAGCCGTCTCTATTTTCGGCGAAGACTTTTTCAAGCGATTGCGAGAGACGCGACTCTTTTCGCATGCGCGCTCGCCGCTCTCTGCGCTGTTGCCTTCGTAGATTACAAGTGGTCCTGCCCGCGCCCCCTGCGCGTCGCCCTGCTCTCGCTTGTTCTGCTCGGCTCCTTACTCTTTTTAGCTCACGCCATCCGGCATCTCTTGCGACGACGAACGCTTGTCGAAATCGCGCGCGAGATAGAGCGCGCAACCCGTAGCAGCCGGAACGCGCTGGTCACGATGGCAGAGGGTTTGGAGAACGCGGAGAAGTCTGTGAGTAAGCTTTACATGTTCACGCGATTGGAGACGCAGGCGCGGGTTGAGCTGTCGAAGATTGATGAAAGAGTCGTCGCGCCGCCGGAGGGTGCGATTCGTGGCGCAGGTGCGCTGGCGTTCACGCTGTTCCTCATGCTTGTGCTGCGGCTCGCGGCTCCGACAGCCTTCGCGCGAGAAGCGAAGCGTGTGTTGTGGCTTAAGAGCGACGATGCGTTTTCAGAACGGCTCGCTTCAAATGGCGCAGCCAATGGAAGCGATGAGCTTGCGGCTGTAGTCACAATTGAAGAGTTGCGTGTGCGTGTCCAGCCTCCTGCTTACTCAGGCTTGAGCGCACAGGAAGTTTCAGGCGATGCGCCGGTGCGCGCTCTTGCAGGCTCGCAGGTCGAAGTGTTTCTGAATGCGAGCGGCCCGGTTGAAGGTGCGTCGCTCGCGTTCAACGGCGCGGTTAATTCAATGCGCTCGCTCGGAGCGGGGCAATTTAGCGGAACATTCATAGCCAGCCAGAGCGGTGCGTTTGAAACGCGCGTCCAGGCGGACGAAAGAATCGCTCCTGCGCCGCTTGTTCGCGCCGTAGAGGTTTACAACGACGTTGCGCCGCAGGCGCGAATCACAGAGCCTGCCAGTGACCAGTTGCTGCGCAGCCTGCCCGCCGCTCCGGTCACGGTGCGTTGGACAGCCTCGGATGACCTGGGACTGGCGAATGTTTCGCTCAAGTACATCAAGAGTCGCGGCGAGGGAGACTCGGCGAAGTTTACGAACGGCGAAGTGAATATTGGCAGCGTCGAGCGCGGCAATGTGCGTGAGTGGCACGGCACGGCGGCGCTCGACCTTGTGCGTCTGGACATGCAGCCGGGCGACACGCTCGTCTTCTGGATAGAGGCTCGTGACCACAATCCGAGCGCGAACAATACCGGGCGTTCGGCGAGTTTGGCGATTGCCATCAGTGCGCCGGAGCTGGCAAAGCTGGACCTGAGCGACCTCATGCCGAACGAGATTGGCCGCTTTCTTTTGAGCGAGCGACAGATCATCATGCGCACAGAGAAACTACACAACGAGCGCGCACGTCTCCCGCAAGTTGAGCTTAAGAGCCGCGCAAACGACATCGCCGCTGAGCAGCGTGACTTCAAAAATTCTTTCAACGACTACATTCATCTTGAAGGCGCGGGAGAAGAAGACGAAGCAAGCGCAGGCAGCGGCAGCCCACCCAGCATCGAAGAGCAGGTGCGCGCGGCGGAAGACGAGCGGACTGCGCCGCACATGCATGGAATCCCTGAGCCGCCCGCCGGCCCGTCCACATCCGTCAAAGAGATGACCTATGCCATACGCGCCATGTGGGACGCAGAAGATTCTTTGACGAATGCTGACACCGCGCAGGCTCTCAAGTATGAGCGCGATGCTCTGGCGCGCCTTAAACGCGCGCAAGCGGCGGTGCGCTATATCCCGCCTATCTTGCCGCGCAGTAAGCCGATTGATTTGAAGCGTCGTTATGCGGGCGAGCTTGCGGAGATCAAGACGCGGCTGGAAAAGCTTTCGCGTAGGGCGGAGACGAAAGAGTCTGCGCCTGTGCGCGCCGCGCTCGCGGATGCGTATGCAGCGCTCGGCGATTTACAGGAGACGCTGGGCGTGCCTGTGAATGCAAGACCGGGCGCGGTCGGGCGTGCGAGAGAGAGAGCAAGGCAGGCAGCAGACCGTCTCGTCTCTGTCGAGAGCGGAGATCATGCTGCGACGATTGCGGAGGCGGCGGCGCAGTTGCGCGTGGTGGAGGTGGAATTGGCGCGAACGGACACGGGTGGCACAAGCGATGAGTTTGCCACACGCATCAGTAAGTCGCTTGCCTTGCTGACGCAGGCTGCGTCGAACCTGTTTGCCATCGCAGAGAGCCGGACACGCGCGGGCAGCGGCGATGCAAGCCCGCTCATGCCGACAGACGATGCGCGAGCAGCAGACTATTTTCGTCGTCTGGCTGGCGGAGGGAGATGAGACGCGAAGATGAGAGGGCACGGCGATAATTACAGAGATGAAGATAAATTGAAGCAGGTTCAATCGTCGCTGACGCGACGACCATCATTTCTTGTATTACTCTCCCGTGCGTTGAAACGCACGGCTAAGTTCAAGTAGCCGCTAACGCGGCCACGAGCGTAAACAGGCTTAGAATTTATGCATAGCCTTCAGTTAATTTTATCCAACTCGTTGTTCGTCACCGCGCCGCTGCATCTCGGCTATGTCCTGTTGCTTTCGCCTATTGGTCGCGCGTTGCTGGTTGCCGCGCTTCTCATCTCTGCTTATGCGCTCGTGTACTACTGGCGCAGCCTTAACGAACGCTCAAACAGAATTCGATTTTCATTGGTCGGCTTGCGGACGATAACGCTTGCGTTGATGACGTGCGCGCTGGCGGGCGTGCAGGTTGAATACGAGACGACGATGCGTGCGCGGCTCCTGTTAAGCTCGGTGCGGAGCAATAGCGCGAGAGCGGAAGGCGCAGCTATCGAAACGGATGATAGAAGCAAGGTCACAAATCAGGTGATTGAGGCAATGAAGAGAAAAGGCGTTGAGGTGACGGCTGAGGGCGTAGCAGATGAGGTGGAGGGAATAAACAGCGGCGAGGACTTTATTGCGGCGGCGCTTTTGACGGACGGTGCGATGAGCGCGGGCGACGCGCGGCGTGAAATTGAGAGGATGAGCGAGCGTGCGCGCGGCGTGCCCGTTTATGTGGTCGCGGATTTGGGGCAGAGTGAAGGGACTGGCATTGCTCTTGAGGGCGTGTGGGTGTTGGGTCGTGCGGTGCGGGGCGTGCCGGTCGCTGTGCGTTGCTGGATTCACGCGCGCGGGATGCATGGACGCGAGTCGCTGGTGACGATTTCGGATGATGCGAAGGTGCAGGCATCGGCGCGTGTCGCGTGGGCGAGCGATGATGAGAGACAGGCTGTGACGCTCTCTGTGCTGCCGAAAGTCGCAGGTTGGGTTGATTACGCAGCGAAGGTTGAAGCAGCGGGCGGCGCGGAAGATGCTACGAGGCTCGTGCGCCCCTTCTCGCTGCGTGTTGAAGACAGACGCTCGCGCGTGCTCTTCTTCGAGGGCGAGCCGACGTGGGAATCAAAGTTCATTCGTCGCGCGCTCGAACAGTCAGGACTTTTCGAGGTTGACTATTTCGCGCAGGTCAGCCGCGCTGCCGCTGTCGGAACGTCTCCCGCTAGAGCCGCAGAGCAGACGCAGCAAGAGGCTGGAAGCGAAGACGCGGCGGGCAAGAATGTGAAGGAGGGAAGCGCGCCTGAAGCGAAGTTGCACGCGGCGCTTCAGAGCGCGGCGCAGCTCAACGCTTACGACTCGGTGATCGTCGGCGCGACGCCGAATGATCTGCTCTCTTCTGCCGAGCGCGCGCGCTTGAGCGAGTGGGTGTTGAGGCGCGGCGGTGGCCTGGTTGTTTTAGGCGGCAACAGTTTCAACGGCTCGGTAGCCTCGCCCGGCGGTAAACTCTACGCGCTCCTGCCAACGGAAATCAGCGCGCAAAGTCTCTCGACGCCCGCACAGGAAATCTCGCAAGGTCGCCCGCTGGAAGCAGAGAAGACGCGCAGCACACTTTTTTTGACGCCGACGGAAGAAGGAACAGGCGCGCTTTCAGGCTACTTGAACGCAAACGAAGAGGCAGGGGCAAAGTCTGCAACGCTCACAGGGCAGGGCTTGCGATTAGGTGCGCTGCGTCCGGGCGCGACGACCCTGGCAGTCGCTGGCCCACCGGGAACTAACGGGACGAGTGAAGAGGGCGCGCCCCTGATTGCGGGGATGCGTTACGGTATGGGGCGCACGCTCGTCTTCGCTCCGGCGGATTCCTGGCGCATACGCACGAGCGCAAGCGGTGAAGAGGATCGCACGAGCGGGCCATTCGGTGCGCTATGGCAGGGAATCGTGCTCTGGACGAGCGCGTTTGCGCGCGCCCCTGTGGAGATAGTTTTAAGCGACGAGTCGCCAGCCGAAGGAAGCGAGGTGTGGGCTGAGATTCGTGTGCGCGATGCGTCGTTCGCGCCTTTGAAGATTGAGAAACTGAACGCACGCTTGCAGCCGTTAGCCGAAAACACAGGCGATGCTTCGCAGGTGAGCGCTCAATCGCAGGAGGTCTTATTCGCGCCTGACATGACGGACGCGAGCGTCTGGCGCGCACGTCTACATTTGAACGCACGCGGGAGATTTGCTTTAGAGGTTGATTATGTTGCGAGCGGTAAGACCGGAAGCGTCGAGAAACAGCTTGCCGTCGTCGCTCGCACGCCTGTGGAGGCGGGCGCGGCTCTGGATACCTTGCGCCGCGCCGCGCGTGAAACCGGCGGCGACCTTGTGACTACCGCCGAGATAGAAAGCATTGCCGAACGCCTGGCGGCAACTTCACCGAGCAGAGAAAGAGCGCAACGCACATGGGAACTGCGAAGCTGGTGGCCGCTCGCCTTCATCACCCCTCTTTTGTTATCAACCGAATGGTTTCTCCGCCGCTGGTGGAGGGTTGATTGATTGTCTCTACTACCTTTCTTCCATGCATCGCAAAGACGTGTTCGCGCGTCTAAAAGGGGCTATGCGTGTTCAAGGCAGGGGAATAATTCTCGGTTGCGTCATCATCTTAAGTTTCTTGCTTGTTGCCTCGTGTGATAATAAGCGCGTGGGGCAGAGTGGTGTGAGTCCGGCGACGGTTGTGCCGGTTGCGCGGACTCTGCCGCCGCTGCCTCAGCGTCCGCTGTCGCCGAAATTGCAGGAGCTGCGTGCGCGTGCGATGCAGCAGGCTGCCGATTTGCGCGAATTGGCGTTTACGGGCGATGTCGGGATGTCAGAACTTTCCGGCTGGGAATACGGCACGCGCGCCAGCGAGATGGCACATGTTCTGGGCGGCGACGATCTGCGCTCGCTCGGCAACCTGGCGGCGGCGGGCGGCGTGCTGCCGGAAGGAACCGACCTCGAATCTTTAGCCGCGAGCTTCACGGCTCTCTCGGCTGGCGCGACCTATTCTCCACTCGATAAGCAAGTCTTAATCGTTGACCAGTTCAAGGACAATTCACTGCTGACGCATGAGTTCACGCACGCCTTGCAGGATCAGCATTTCGATTTGATGAAGATGTTGATCGTGCGCCCGTATAACTTCGACCGGACGGAAGCGATCTTCGCCGTCATCGAAGGCGATGCGATGAACGTGCAGCGGCGTCTTGAGCAGCCGGACACTTACGCGCGCCGCTCGCTTGAAGAGATTACGCGGCAGGAGACGGATCGCTTCAGCGGTTATCGCAAAGAGGTCGGCGAGTTCTTCCCGCCGCTTCTGACAGAGACTTTCATCTTTCGTTATCGTGACGGCGCGCGGTTCGTTGAAGCGGTGCGCCGCGCACGCGGTGAGCGCGGAGTTGACGAGCTTTTCCAGCGCCCGCCCATTTCGAGCGAGCAGATACTTCACCCGGAAAAATATCAACAGAACGAAGCTCCCAGAAAAGTTCAGCTAGACGAGAACGGCTTTGCAGCCGCCGGGTGGAAAAGTGTGACTTCGACGCCGCTTGGCGAGATAGGCGTGCGCGGACTCCTGATGGCTGGCATCCCTGACAAAGATGCTGCGCGCGCCGCGAGCGGCTGGGGCGGCGACCGCGCCTACCTGTTTGAGAAAGCCGGAAGCACGCCGCTCTTCGTCTGGAAAACCGTCTGGGACAAGACGGTTGACGCTGTAGAATTTTACGACGGCTACAATGCTTTGCGCCGTCGCAGTAGCGCGCAGGTCAGTGCTTCAACAACGCCGGGCGATGTGGCGCAGATGACCTGGCGCGAAGGCGGACGCACAACGATTGTGCGTCGTGTGGGTGACACCGTGATCGTGATTCGCGGCGCTGAAGCGGATATCAACGCGATGCTTGAGTTGGCGCAACGCTGAACAGCCACGTTGTAGCCGTTAGCAGATGAGTGTGACTGAGAAAGATTTTCAACGCAGAGGACGCAAAGGGTCGCAGAGGAAGAGAGAATAGAAATCTGAAATCTTTAACCTGAAATTTGTTCTTGCGATTCTGCCTTTCCAATCTTTCTCTTTCCTCTGCGAGCCTCCGCGTCCTCTGCGTTGAAAATCTGGCCGCATTCACTCGTAATCTACAATAGGGGCGGAAACTAATGCCCGCCTGTCTTCTTTCCAACCTTTAATTTAACTTCCAACCAATCGCCCAAAGCCTTCAATACGTCGTCGCCGATTGTTTTTGTCTCAAGCGTCGGGTATTCGCTGAAGGCTCCGGTCGTGGCCGGAAGGAACAGGTGATTGAGATTGGGGAAGAGACGCACTGTCACGTCCTTGTTGCCCGCGCTGCTCGCTGCCTTCTCTAGCATCGTGGCTTGCTCGGCAGTTACCTGGCGGTCGAGCGCGCCTTGCATAATCAAGATCGGTTGTCGCACTTTCCCAATCGTCGCCAGCGGGTCATACGTCCAGAACTCTTTAATCCAGGGCAGGCGCACCTGTGCCGGATACTTCGAGAGGTCGCCGCCTGTTTGCACTGCGCGGATGATTTCCTGTTGCTGCTCGCGCTGCTTGTTCTTCTCTTCCGCCGTCATGTTCGGCTGGCGCTCAAGGGTATCGTTCAATTGATCTATGCTGATTTGATCGCCGCGCTTGCCGCTTCCGGCCAACAGCACGATGGCCGTAATCTGCGTGTCTCCTGCCGCGACCATCGGCGCGATGATGCCGCCTTCGCTGTGGCCGACGAGTGCGATTCGCTTCGGGTCAATCTCAGAACGCGAGCGCAAGTATGCAACCTGCGCGCGCACGTCGTCGGCAAAGTCCGAGGTGGTCGCAGTCTGGAGCGTCTCAATCCCCGTAGACTTTCCAACGCCGCGATCATCAACTCTGAGCACGGCTATCCCGCGACTCGCCAGCGTTTCGGCAACCTGTCGAAACGGTCTATACTTTTCCAGACCGGGAATCGGGATAGGCTCGTCGCGTGTTTCCTGGCCTGAGCCTGTGATAGTGATAACTGCGGGGAAGGGACGCGCGCCTGATTTTGGCAGCAACAGCGTGCCTGCCAGCGTGAAGCCTTTGGCCTTGACAGTCACCTCTTCAGCCGTGAAGGGCGCGCTGGGCGGTGCGCTGTAATCAATCTCCGCGCTTTGTGAAACGAAAGTAGTCGCGCCGCGCAACTCTTTGACTGAAGCCGCATACTCTTCACGCACGGTCTCGCTTTTCTGCGACGGAACGCTCATGTAAATGAGCTTGCCGGTCGAGTCCGTGACGATGTTGGCATTGATGGAGCCAGCGATGACGGCCTGGTAGAGTTCGAGCATAGAGGGTTTGCCGGTCAGAATATTAAACTCCCCCTTTCGCTCAAGCGACAGCGGCAACGTCCGCATGATGGACGGGACGAACATCTTGAACTGCTGCACGCCGCCCTTCTGTTTGTCGTAGCGCCGGATGAGAAAATAGAACTGGTATCCGACGTTGTTCTCAAGGATCAACGCTTCCGGGTCGGTCTGCGCGGCGGCTTCCTGCGGGCCGGTCATTTTCACTTCAGCGCCGTTGACGGAGACATGCATCTTCATGTCCGGCCCGTACTCCATCTCAAAGGCAACGGGATGCGTTTCCCTGTATTCGGTTCTCGATTTGATGTTGACCGTCTGGCCGTTCACTGTCAGCGAGCTACTGCCCTCACCGACGCCTCCCGCCCTGATGGTGAAACTCTCCGTCCCAATCTGCTTGCCATCGGAAAAAGCCAGCAACTTGCCGGAGTCAACAGTAGCCTCGTTGTTCTGCGCCACAAATAGCGCGCAGATGTTGAGTAGAAGAATCACAAGTAATAACCTTTTCATCTCAAAGTCTCCCTAACATAAATGATGAACGCCGCAATGATGAACTGAAAAACCTTTGTCTTTAATTCAGCGTTCATCGGTAAGCCTTCACGCTTCCAGCGGCAGGATCAGCAGTATGGGCACTGCGATCATGATAGCCAGGTAGAGATAAACCCACTTGTTACCCATGTTGAAGGTGTAGCCCCATCCGATAAGTTTCTCGACAAACAGCGCCGGGTCTTCGCGGTTGAAATAAATCAGCCCGCCTCCATACCAGTGCGCCGCATCCTTCTGTCTTTGCACATAGACGCGCCCGGCTTCCGCTTTCAGGCGGCGATCAATCTTGTAGAAGCGATAGATTGCGACGGCAGTTGCGACAAACATCAGGATGCCGGAAGCCCATTCAGCAATCGCAACGATGCCTGTGAGAAAGCGTAGATGCTCGACGGCGCTGAAGGCGATGTTGGATGCGAGACTGCCCAGCAGGATGCACAAGAGCAGGCGCATCCAGTCCATATATTTGACGGTGAGGCCGAGCGCCTCTTCCTTCAAGCGCAGGTAGTCTTCCGTGTGCTCCGCGGGCAGAGTCATCTTCACGCCGAGCACCCCTTGCTTGACGGCGAGCAGCAGCCCTTGCATGTAAACCAGCATCGCCGAGAGAGAGAAGACCGCGAAGTAGCTCTTGCGCGCCCATTCGTCAGGCTCTCCCTTCCAGTTCCAGTGCATCGGGATACGCTCTGGAAGCTGCGGGTAGTAATAGACGAGCAGCAGAACGGGCGCGATGGTGAGAACGACGATTATTATCTCAAGGGCGAGATTCGTGTAGTCGGCCAGCCGCCGCGTCTTGAGCGACGAGGCGAACCGCTGATGCTCTTCGACAAGTTCAAGCCGCTTTGCCTGGCGATAGAAGATGACGTAGAAGAGCATCACGCACGGCAAGAGCAGCAGGCGCGGCGCGATCTGCGCGAACTCCGTCCGCCCCCTGTAGGACGAAAAGATCAGGCCGAGGGCTTCAATCTCGATGAAGGTCATTATCAGCCAGAGCCAGTAGCGATGCAGGATACGACGACCCTCCCCGCGATAGACTTCAGTGCTCACGCGCACGCCGAAAAACGCATCCTCACCGCGCATCAACGGCACGAACATAAAAACCGCCAGCAAAATCAGATCAACCGACAGCAAGAGAATGAAAGTGCTAGACATCTAAAGTCGCCTCCTATTTGTTACTTTTCAGCAGCCCGCGTAACTCGTCCGCAACAACGGCCATGATTTCGGCGCGCGGCAGACCAGCCAGCACAAACTGTGTCAACGCAGCGCGCAAAGGCTTGCGTAGCTCGTCATCCGATTTTTCCTGCGCGGTGCTGGATGCGACAATAGCCCCGGCCCCGTGCCGCACGCTGATTAGCCCCTCACGCTGCAACTCTCGATAAGCGGTCGCAATCGTGTTCAAATTAACGCCTAAGTCAGCCGCCACCTGGCGCACAGGCGGCAGGGCCGCTCCCTCACGCAATTTGCCCCGCGCAATCAGCGCCTTGATCTCGTCAACCACCTGCTGGTAAATCGGGCGGCGGTCGTTTTCGTCAATCACGATGTACATAACACCCATCCTCACAAATTGTATGGTGTTTCTATACACCATACAATTATACGTGTCAAGAAAAATTTTGTTCCGCTCCCGTTGAAGCTGTTGCGCGAATAGTGTGGGTCTTGGGCAGACCTGTGCTAGAATGCCGACACCAACCAGTACGTGTTCTCTCCCGGTTACGAAGAGCAGTATCCTCAAAAGGAGTGTCGAAGATGAAGAGCAAACCACAATACATCTTGAGCTTGATCGGCCTGGCGTTATGCGTCGGTTTCGGCGTGGCGTTGACAGCCCAGGCGCAGAATAGAGAAAAGTACATCATCTCTGCGACGGCAGGCGGAATCAATTTCGTCTCGGGCAACGTCACAGTCCAGCGCAGAGGCGCGAGCAGGCAGGAAGGGCTGACCGTAAAGGATAATCTGAGGACGGGAGATAGCGTCACCACCGGGGCGGGCGGCAGAGTCGAGGTGTTGCTCAATCCAGGCTCCTACATGCGTGTGGATGAGAATTCGGAGTTTGAGCTAACGGATGCCTCGCTCGATAACTTGCGCGTTCGTCTGGTTAAAGGAAGCGCGCTTCTGGAAGCCACAGGCGTAGACAACACCAAATTAGAGATAGGAATCATTACGCCTCAGACAGATGTTTTGGTTATCAGAAGAGGGATTTACCGCTTCGACGCTCTGCCGGATGAGACAACCGAAGTCTCTGTTCAAAAAGGTCGTGCGTTATATGGCAAGGGGTTCCTGGATGAACTCAAGGGCGGCCAGAAACTTGTGATCGGGCGCAATCGGCTGGAAATCGCAAAGTTGGACAAGAAGAACAAGGACACGCTTGATCTCTGGAGCAAGGAGCGCGCAGAGACCTTAGCGCAAGCGAATCGCAGGCTTCAAACCCGCTCTCTCATCTCAGCCTTTGATGCGTTTAATGATATGCGTGGGTTTATGACAACGTCGGCCCGCTTTGGTTTGGGACTCTGGGTCTTTAATCCTCGGCTGGGCATTTACTGCTTCCTTCCATACGGGTGGAGTGGCTGGTCTTCGCCTTACGGGTACGGCTATAACACTGCATTCGGCTTCAGTGGAAATGGTGGCTGGGGCAATCCCGGTTATGGCAATCCATCACAAGGCAATGGAGGAGCAACCGGAACAACAGGACAAACGGGTGGAAATACTGGCGGCAACCGAAACCTCGATCCTGGGCCTGTGACGCAGCCGACCTATCAGCCAACTTACAGGGAGCCACCTTCACAACCTACTATTGAACGCTCATCGCCCAGAGAAGGCCCCGTCAGACAAGCTCCTCCAATGGAAGCTACGAATCCTAACTAACGTGAGTTCGACGTAAGGATGCAGAAAGGAGAACCCCAAGCGGTAAGATGTGGTTGACCAAAACTACATCATTTCGCCGCGAAGGAGTTCTCCCGATGAACATTCTACTCGTGTTTTGTG
>JAVHWL010000046.1:0-84366 GCA_032159825.1 Acidobacteriota bacterium | reverse complement strand
TGGTTCTGGCAGGCGGCCAGCTCGTAGATCGCCTTCGGCTCTTTGGGGTCTGACCAGCCGACGCCGCCCCAGTCGCTCCAGCCGCCGCCGGGCGAGCCCTGGTAGCAGGTGTAGAGTTTGCCTTTGAAATCGACGCCCCAGAGTTGCGCGCCGCGATTGCCACCCTGCTGCGCTGCCGTGAGTTTGGTTAAGGAAGGCGCGTTTTGCCAAGACATAAAACGATTCTCCTTTTCGCACGTAAGGCGAAGTAAATTTGACCGTATTAATTATCAGCGAGGCGAAGCTTGCGTGAAACCTTTGACCGACTTTGCACAAATAGTCGAACCTTCACAAAAAGTAGCATAGTGTCACAAAAACTGGCTTGATTTTACACCCTCTCTACCCGTTCAACGCAGACTTCTGAGAAGAGTTAAGTCTTGCTGCGGGTAGCCCGTAAAAGTCTGCTATACTATGATTAAATTGATAACTCAATACTAATCAGATCGTAGTCGCCTTTGCTGAGTCGAGTTGCTTTACTTAACCGGAAAGTAGAGAGGAATGGTGCAATGGTTCGGATTTTTCAATTAGCTCAATTCTGGACAGTTATTCTATTCACTTTTATTTCCATAGCCCTGTGCGTGAATTTATATTGGATAAAGAATATCTCACCGCTGATGTATTTAATATATGGGTTTGTGATGATAGGTCTTGCTCTTGTTCTTGTGTTAATACTCGGCAGTATGAACGCCGCTGCTAAATTCAAGTTGAGTGCGCAAGAGTATGAGCTATTCTCCATTCAATTTCAGACCGCCCTTTATATCTTCCCTTTTATTTCTGCTGCAATAGGTACGAATTTGATTTCACAAGCAATAGTTGAAAACAAAAAACATAAAAAAGCGAATGAAGATAAGAAGGCATAAGGAGATGCAATAATGGCATATTCAACAGAACGGCTTGAACAAATATTTGATCGTACTTCTGGATATTGTCACATATGCAGCGGGAAGCTCTCGTTCTGCAATTACGCTAGGCATGGGGCAAGAGGAGCTTGGGAGGTCGAGCACTCAATACCAAAATGTGAAGGCGGAACGGATCACTTGAATAATCTCTACGCCGCACACATATCCTGCAATCGAGAAAAGCAAGCTATCTGTACCAGAAAGGCTCGTGCCAGGAATGGTCGCACAAAAGCTCCTTTGTCTTCGAGAAGGCGTGCGGAAGCAAAGTCCAGAAACGCTATTACCGGAGGGCTGGTCGGAGGTTTGCTAGGCTCAATAATCAACCCTTGGGCCGCAGTTGCTGGAGCTGTGATCGGCGGAAAGAAAGGGTATGACAGAAACCCGGATTATTGAAAGCAAGGGACTAACAGTTGCTCAAGCTGCTTATCCGATTGTTATATAGAGCATGACTATTCTCAAAGTCCTTTGGGTATTGGCAACGGCCTGTTTGTTTATATACTCATTGTTGATAGTTAGCATGGCGCTTAGAGAGAGGCTTCGGGAACACAAACCGCCTCTTTTGAGATTGAGAAAACTAACTCAGCACTTTCCAATTACGCTGATCGGTTTCCTACTCGCAGTTTTCCTTTACCTCCCAAAACCACGAGAAGCAATCAGCCGATTCGAGAATATTGATACGGTTTTTGTGGCGGCAGGCGGGATGATAGGCACGATTATCGCCTTAATTATTTCCCTTTCAATCCTTGCGGTTCAGCGTGCTGCCGAAACTTTTACCCCGCTTATTTCCCGGTTATATCGAGAAGACCGCCGCACACACCTTCTATTCATCATCCTAGTGATATTGTGCATCCTCTCCTTCATTTTCAGTATCAAGGGGGTTCTGTGGGGCCTCACCCAATCTGAGCTATTTCCGATTCAAATTTTATTTGTAGCACTTACCTTTGACCTTTCGCGTATGCATTACCGCCGCATTAGCCAACTAATGGATACGAATGAGGCCATCAATCTATTGTCAAAAGAATTGCTCACTCACATCGCGCGCATTCAAAAAAGTGTTTCGAGAGCGGCTAAAGGTTATTGAGCAGGATCGCTCACACGGGAACAAAAAGCCAATGTGCCAGTGGAAAGGGTGGAGACTCTAATCTACCAAACCAACCCTAGACACCTCGAACTATTAGCTATCGGTTTAGGTGAAATGGCCGAGATCGCTAGCAGAGCTGTATCAAAGGGGGAATATTATGCAGCCGAAAAAGCCATCTCTTCTATGACTGACACTGCGGTGCGCTATCTAAACTCACGAAAGAAAAATTTTGCTCTTTATCCTGAGCCGAGTATGCCGCTTAGTGGCCTAATCACGGGCGATATGGACAGGATTCTAAGCTTGATTTATGAGCACTTACTTGAAATAAATAGGAACGCTGTAGAGCATAAGACACAGACCATCTCAATAAAAGCAATCGAGTCTCTCGGAGTAATAGGGACGCAGTTAGCTACGCTCGGCGGTCAGTCCCCTAGGCTAACTTGGAAACCAATTGGCTACTTGGGCTTTTGCATCACGGCGGCTCAAGAATCTAAGTTACATGACGTACCCAGGCACGAGAATAGCTACATCAGAAACAACAGCACCGGATTGATTTAGCCCTCGCAGTAGAGCGGCTTAAATTTTTTGCCTGTCAGTTAATCCCCTCAAAGTCTGTAGCGCACACGGCTCCGGCGCAATGCTTCGTCTTCGACATCTACATTCTGCAAGCGCAGGGAAACATCGGCATTCAAGTCCCATCCGTCGCGCTCTCCGGCCTGAAGCTTAACCGTTCCGGCTGCGGCGATCATGGCCGCATTGTCGGTCGAAAGGTGTAGTGAAGGGAAATAGACCGGAATGCCAAGACGCTTAGCCGCCACGCGCGATGCCTCTCTCAAAGCATTGTTGCACGCCACTCCTCCCGCGACGATCAATGTCTTCGGCCTGTGCTCTTCCGCCAACCGCTCCATCGTTCCAACGAGCGAACGAACCACAGTGCTCTGAAAACTCGCCGCCAGATTTTTGATGGCTTGCGACGGCTCTTCGCCGCTTTTGACAGGCTGCAAACTGGTCTCGCGCACATGCTTCGAGACAGCCGTCTTCAATCCGCTGAAGCTGAAATCAGGACGCCCATCGCCCATGCGCGGCACACTGAAGCGCACGCTCTTTGGATCACCCTCACGCGCCAGCTTCTCGATAACGGGACCGCCCGGGTAACCAAGCCCCAGCATCTTCGCCACCTTATCGAAAGCCTCGCCCGCCGCGTCATCACGAGTGCGCGAGATTACTTTGTACTTGCCTGGCTCAGGAACCAGGAAAAGATTGGTGTGCCCGCCGGAGACAATCAGCGCCATCGCCGGATACTCCACCGGCGGGTTCTCGAAGGCGACTGAATAAATATGGCCTTCGATGTGATTGACGCCGATGAGTGGCTTATCCAGAGCGAAAGCCATAGCCTTCGCGTAAGAGACGCCGACGAGCAGAGAGCCGACGAGTCCAGGCCCGACCGTGACAGCGATTCCGTCAATTTCATCCTTCTTAACGCCTGCGCGTGTAAAGGCTTCTTCAACCACCGGCACGATCTTGTCCAGATGCTCGCGCGAGGCAATCTCCGGCACAACGCCGCCAAAGCGTTTATGAATCTCTATCTGCGACGCAATGACGCTTGAAACCATCTCACGCCCATCGCGCACAATGGCCGCTGCCGTCTCATCGCAGGAGCTTTCGATTCCAAGCACTAGCATAGTCTGAAGTCTAGAGAGTCTGGAGTCTGGAGTCAAAAACAACCGATGCCTTTTGACTCCAGACTTCAGACTCTAGACTCTTTCATAGAAACTCAACGACGAATCACCTTGTTTCAAGATGCGCCAGCGCCGAATGTCGCCGACTGATTCTTTCAATTCGTTCTTGTGGTGATGTTCAATTATTAGTAAGCCGTCATCGTTAAAGATCGCGCCAGTTCCGAAGGCTGCCAGCACAGGCAGGTAGTCGCTGGCGTATGGCGGATCAAAGAAGGCTATGTCCCATTTCTGCTCGCCGCGAGCAGAAGCACGCCGCAGAAATTCGGAGGCTTCCGACATGATAACCTCCGTCTCGTCTTCCGGTACGCCGCACAGATCAAGATTAGCTTCAACCAGGCCGCACATCTTGCGCGAGCGATCTACGAAAGTCACATGCGCCGCGCCGCGTGACAAAGCCTCAATCCCGATTGCGCCGGAGCCTGCGCAGAGATCGAGAAAGCGCGCTCCTTCAATGCGCGGCGCGAGAACATTGAAGAGAGTCTCGCGCAGACGATCAGACGTAGGCCGCACCTGCATCGAGGGCGGGCTACGCAAATTACGCCCACGATAGTTTCCCGCAATTACACGCATACAAGAGCAGTGTTCAGTAGTCAGTAGTCAGTAGTCAGAAGAAGCCAGCTTTTAACTGACCACTGACTACTGCTCTTTAAGTTCATAGAATCTCAAATATGATTCATCCTGTTTGATGATGCACGAGCGGCAAGAGTCTGCGCAGAAGTTAGTCTAAAGTTTGCGGGCCGAAGTCTCAAGTCTGATTTGCGAAAGAGGTCATGCCGGGAGCATGGAAAATCTTAGCTTGTGGGCCATCCCCGTTTCGGGGCGAAAAATAACTTCAACTAAAAAATTGGACGTTAGGACCAAAATTCGTTGACATTTTAAGTAATTGCAAATATTCTTGCCACGCTTCTGATGTTCGTTGATGGAACTTCCTCTCAGTATCTCCATTAATTCGCACAAAGCGGAACTACCAACGTAAAAGGCTTACCAGGTTAAAAGGCTTACCGAACGAACAAGCGGTCTCTTGCCCAGAGAATAATCCAGCTTTCGATTTTCAGATGAAGAGGCTGGACCGGAAAGCGATTAAAGCTTAACTGCGAGACTCGCCATGTCTTTCTGTGGCAGTCAACAGATTGAGCCGTGAGGTCGCAACTCACAAAAGAAATTCGAGCGCCAGCTTTCAAGCAACCATTTTTAACTAGACGGCTAATGTTTGCTCTCGCTCGAAACGGGTTCGATTGACGTGTCAGTCAAACGAACTACCACTACCTGGGTAACGTGCAATTCCGCTCGATTGGGCAACTAACTACAACCAAACACTGAAGAGTATCCAGACTTTTCTTTGAGCCGAGTGGGCTTCCCCCACTTCCCCGGAGGGTAGAAATGAAACTACTTAAACTTGTAGTTCTGTTCTTTTTCACACTGGCCTTCCTCCTGCCGATGGCCTTCAACAGCAACAGAGTTCAGAGCCAGACGGGTGCCACAGAAGCCCCCGCAGGCTTCGACAACCAACCCAACGCATTAGTCTCGCCGACCACGTTTACCAATGACATGCTGGTCTTCGAGGAGCGTGACGATAAAGGCAAAGGTCTCGGCCCGGTTTACAACACACAGTCATGCGCTGAGTGTCACCAGAACCCCGTATCGGGCGCGATCAGCCAGATAACCGAACTGAGAGCCGGACACACAGATGCCTCCGGCAATTTCGTTGATGCGGCGGGCGGCTCGTTGATTAACGACCGTGCCACCGATGCCTCGATTCAGGAGCGCGTGCCGAGTACTGCCGAGACCGTGCGAACTTTCCGCACGTCCTTGAACATCATGGGCGACGGCTTCGTCGAAGCCATTGACAGCAACACGCTCCTCGGGTTCGCCAACAATCAACCCGGTCAAAGCGGCGGGCAAATCGCCGGTCAGTTCATCCAGGTTCCTGTTCTTGAGGCTCCGGGCAGTGTGCGAGGTGGACGCTTCGGCTGGAAGAATCAACAAGCCAGCCTGCTCTCCTTCGCCTCAGACGCATACCTCAACGAGCAGGGCATCACGAATCGCTTCAACCTGGTCGAAAACACAAGCTTGGGCCGCTTCGTAGGATTCGGCTCAGGATTCGACCCCGTGCCGGACAACCAGCCCTGCGCGAACATCCCCAACACCACCTGCGGCGAGGATGTGGACGACGACATCTCCGCCTTCGCCGAGTTCATGCGCGCAACGAAGGTTCCACCGCGCGATGCTGCGGTCGCTGCGACAGCAGACTCGCAGGCAGGCCAGACGCTCTTTAACCAGGTCGGCTGCAACATCTGCCACATCACTTCAATCACGACCGCTCCAACCGGGACGGTCATCAACGGCGGCAAATTCACCGTCCCCGCTGCACTCGGCAACAAGATCATCCATCCGTACAGCGATTTTCTGCTGCACAACGTGGGCACGGGTGACGGCATCGTCCAAAATGGTGGACAGTCAACCGCGAACAAAATGCGTACTGCACCGCTCTGGGGCGTTCGCACGCGGGATCGCCTGATGCACGATGGCGAATCGCTGACACGCAGCGAAGCCATCCTGCGTCACGCGGGCGAAGCCACAGGCGTCATCAACAACTACCGCTCGCTCTCAACGACACAGAGGAACCAGATCGCTACGTTCCTCAACTCGTTATAGCGCGCTTTACATGTCTGACTCAATGAAGCGGAGAGGCCGGTCATATCAATACCTGACCGGCCTCTCTGTAATTGAACAAGCGAGCCTGAAAGACGTGGAGAGTGTTCAAGTGACAATGCGGGAACAACGATTGAGCCGACAAAAGCTCAACCTTCTTCTACTTCTCATTTTCATCCTCAATGCCTTCTCAACTGCCTGCGTCAGCTCTGTACAATCCGGCAAGTCCGAGCAGCGTATAGCGGAGACATCTGAGACGCCAGCGCAAGCGGCCACAGCACCCACAGCTTCGACCGAACTCTCGCCACAGCCAACGCCTGCCGAATCGGTAAAGCTGCCGCCCCCCAAACCCGAAGAGGTGCGTGAGGTAACAGCGCGAGTTTATAAGGACGCAGTGGCAATAGACACGAGCCATCAACCTGTCTACGTAGTCGGCGACTTCAACGGTGACGGCTCTGAGGACATCGCCGTTGTTGTCAAACCCGCGAAGGGAAAGCTCGAAGAGATTAACAGCGAAGTTGCTAACTGGATTCTTGAAGACCCTCGACGGGTCTTGCTGCCTGACCCTAACAAAACCGTGCAAAAACTTCCGCAAGAGCCGGGGCCGGTGAAAGTGCAGCCCGATGATCTACTGCTGACGATTATTCACGGCTACAAAGATAAGGGCTGGCGCAACACGGAAGCTAGACAGGCATACCTGCTCGCCAATGCGGTCGGCACGTCAATGACCGCAGCGCCTCTCAAAGATTTGTTGAGCGCAAACGGAAATAAGAACGGGGTAATGCAAAGCGGTGATGTCATCAAAGTTACGCTTAGAGGAGAACCGGGCTTCATTTACTGGACAGGCGCGAAGTACGCATGGCACAAAAAGCAATGATGAATGATGAATGATGAACGATGAATGAAAGACAATTACTCTTCAGTTCATCATTCATCATTCATCATTCATCATTGCTTTTCATCCTACTGTTGCCAGACCGAAGCGTGAGTCGGCACGCACGCGCTCGATTAACCTGGATGTTTCGCGCGTCATGCGGCGCGTGTTCAAGTAGTGATCGGCCTCGCGGCGCGCTTCTTCTAGAATCTGCACGTCGCGCACAAGATTGCCGACGCGGAAGGTCGGTAGACCGGATTGGCGCGTGCCCATCACTTCCCCTGGGCCGCGTATCTCCAAATCCTTTTCGGCAATGCGAAAGCCGTCTGAGGTCTCTTCCATAATCCCTAAGCGCTCGCGCGCCACGCTCGTCTTCTTGTCCGACGCGAGCAGGACGCAGTAGCTCTGTTCAGCGCCACGCCCGACGCGCCCTCTCAGTTGGTGTAGCTGCGAGAGGCCGAATCGCTCGGCATGCTCAATCAGCATCAGGGATGCGTTGGGCACATCAACGCCGACTTCGATGACTGTCGTAGCGACTAAGACTTGAATCTCTCCGGCGACGAAGCGGCGCATCACTTCTTCTTTCTCCGCAGTCTTCATCTTGCCGTGCAGGAGTCCGATTGAAAAATGCGGAAAGACGCGGTCGCGCAGTTGCTCAAACATACGAGTCGCGTCCTTGAGGTCCATCTTCTCAGACTCTTCAATCAACGGGTAGACAACATAGACCTGGCGACCTGCGCGCACCTCGCGCTCGACGCCTTTGTAAACTCCCCCGCGCTGATCTTCACCGACGACGACGACGGTTTTAATCGGCGTCCTGCCGGGTGGGAGTTCGTCAATCACTGAAACGTCCAGGTCGCCGTAAGCAGTCATGGCGAGCGAGCGCGGGATGGGCGTGGCCGTCATCACGAGCACGTCCGGGTTGAAGCCGCGCGTGCGAATCTCTGCGCGTTGCAGGACGCCGAAGCGATGTTGCTCGTCAATCACGACGAGGCCGAGTTTGTGGAAGTTGACAGATTCTTGTATGAGCGCGTGCGTGCCGATGCAGGCGTGTATATCGCCGGCGGCAAGGTCTTTGTGAAGCCGCCGCTTCTCGGCTGCGCGGAGGCTGCCCGTTAGAAGCTCGACGCGGTAAGGTGTCGGCGCGAGCATGCGTTTGATGTTGCGCGCGTGCTGCTCCGCCAGAATCTCTGTTGGAACCATCAGCGCGGCCTGGTAGCCGTTCTCAATCGCCGCGAGCATCGCCTGAAGCGCGACGATGGTTTTGCCGCTGCCCACGTCGCCTTGAAGCAAGCGGTTCATAGGCGCGTCCGATTGCATGTCGTCGAAGATGCGATTCGTGACGCGCTCCTGCGCGCTCGTCAACTCAAAGGGAAGAATCGAGGCCAGCCGCTCACGCACGCGGTCTGTAATCTCTATCACCGCGCCTTTAGGTTCTTTGATTCTTTCCCCACGCCTGAGCGCGAGGGCCATCGCAACCCAGAAGAACTCCTCGAAGATGAGACGCAGGTGCGCAGGGCTGCGCGCACGCTCATAATCCGCGAGCGGCACATCTTCGGTCGGGAAATGTATGCGGCGCAGTGCGTCTGCGCGACCGATCAGGTGCTGGCGAGAGCATAGGTCTGCCGGAAGAGTCTCCGTGATTGCTTCGTCTGTAATTAGTTTCAGCGTCTCGTGCATGATCTCGCGCAGACGCTTCGAGCGAAACTCTCCGAGCTTGCGATAGACCGGCACGCGACGCCCGACGTGAATAGCAGCTAACGCCGGATCAACGTTGCTCTCTTCATCTTCTTCAAGCTCATCCTTCAGCGAGTCGTCTTGCTCATCCACGCCCTCGCTGTTCCCCTGTGAAGCCGTATCTGCGTTTGCTGTCGTTTCCGCGTTTGTTTCGCTCCCGTTGCTTCCTTCTTCGGCGAGCCTGAGAAGCGCATGTTCCGGGGGCGTCCACGTGCCGGGCAGCATTTCAAGCTCGTCGGGTTTGTTGAGACGCAAAGCGAAGGTGTTGCGGCGCGTGTCCCACTCCCACTGTCCGAAGGCTATGAAACGCGCGCCGCGAGTGAAGCGTTGACGGTTGTAGGCAATGATGCGTTGCGCGGCGCGACCCGAAACGAACCACCAGACGACGACGGGCTTGCCCGTGCGCTCAGGGTCGCTTGCCGTAATCTCGAAGATGAAAAGCTTGGGCTGCTTTGGGCCACGGTTTTTGCCGACCTGAAAGCCACCCGCCACCCGTACATAAAGCTCAAGTGAGGCTTCCATGCCATCGCTCAGATTCTGTATGCGCGCCAGGTTCGAGCGATCCTCGTAGCGCATCGGCAGGTAGTTCAGCAGGTCTTCAACCGTCGCCTCAGTCGCATCCGTCTTACCCGCGAGCGACGCCAACGCCAGCGCAAGCTTACGCGCCGTAGGCTGCCCGAAACGCGGGATGCCGAAGCGATAGAGTTCGACAATCGGAGTATCAAGAGTGATAGGGGAAGCTGACGCCATCGCGCTCGATGATAACATAAGGCCGAGGACGACTAATAAAAGGTGGAAAACTGAACGGAAGGGCTTGACCCCTAAAGGGCTTGCTTTTGGTGATTATTTACTTGATGCAAAGAGAAGGCAAGATGTAGGCTTGAGGGCATGTCAAAGTTGCCCACAAACCTCTTCCGTGAAATTCGCCCCAACCTTCTCTATGACTTAATCAAATATATGGTCATCGGCGCAGTATCATTGTTAATAGTTTTCGGATATCGCATCTTAGCTTGGGTGCGAGAAATCCCACATGACCGTGTTGTGGATATAGCTATATTCGCAACTGCGTTTCTCCTACTAAGTATCGCTTACGGCATTAGCAAGCATCAACGAAGAGCCATAATCCCTAACGCAGCTCAACCGGAAGCGGTAGAGACAGAAACACAAGAAAGCGAAGCTCTAGCTTCTACCGAACGGATTATTGTTAATGTTATGCCTGAGTATCTAATGAGCTTTTACCATGAGCACACAGGTATTCAGGCAGAAAAGTTGTTTGCAGCCTATAAAGGTAAGTGGATAAAAGTCGCTGGAAAGTTAGGTGATGTTCGTGCATCTGAGGACTACTCAACCGTCGCCTTTGAATATGGTAGTCCCGAAACAATTATTATGTTCTTCTATGAAGAGTGGACTGAACGTCTCTCGATTTTGAGGCGCGGTGACAGCATAACGGTGCTCGGTCAAATCGAAAAGGGTGATGCCTACACATTGACTCTGGACAATTGTGAACTTGTGCATCCTTAGGCTGCTTCTTTAATCAGTTCCTTGTATTCAAAATTTGACGAAGCGATGAGCCTAGGCAAAATATCTCGGAACAGGTAAGGGTTATTCCGATTGTTGAAACGAAACTCAAACTCATCAATGTAAAATGACCGAGCGATTAATCTGGAATTGGAATGTTCCCAAAGGATGAAAATGTCTTTGACATTCAGCAGGGAGTTGCGATTAGCTTGATGGTGAAGCGTGAAGGGCGAAGCCGGAAAGAAGCGGCGTGATAAGATACCGGATTACTGAGAGTGGAGGTGGGTGCGATGAAATGGCGTGTATTGTTAGAGCAGGACGAGGAAACAGGCGAGTGGGCTGTCTGGTGTCCAGAGCTTCCCGGTTGCGCTTCAGCCGGAGAGACCCAGGAAGAGGCGCTGAGAAACATCTGCGAAGCGATTGAGCTTTATCTTCAACCCGACCCCCTCAAGCTGTCTCCCGAAGTCATCACGCGGGAGGTCACGGTCTAATGGGCGAGCGCCTGCGACGGATGACGGCGCGCGAAGTCGAAGGCTTGCTCAGGCGGCATGGTTTTCAGTTGGTTTCGCAGAAAGGCAGCCATCGCAAGTGGCGGCATCAGGAGACCGGCTTACAGGTAATCGTCCCTGAGCATCGTGGCCGCACGCTGCCTGTAGGCACGCTGCGCGCTATCCTCAAGGGCGCGGAAATTCCTGAATCGGAGTGGAGAGATTAGATGACAGCCAGAGTCGGTAGTGTCCTAAGCCTGTAGGTATTGTTAGCGGTGTGAGCGTTTCGGCAATATGAAGGAGAAGGGAAGGGACGCGATAAATTGCGTCCTCCCTTCTTGCTTCGTCGAACTCACGATCTTTAGTTGGTGGCTGCTACTGAAGATGTCGCGCAGTGCTCGTCAAATGCTTTTGTGAGTTCCTCTGCGATTTGCTGTGGGCCTCTACCTTCGATCTGGTAGCGTTCGAGCATGTAGACGAGTTTGCCGTCTTTCAAGAGGGCGATGGAGGGCGAGGAGGGTTGATAGCCTGTGAAGTAGCCGCGCGCTCTTGCGGTGGCTTCGATGTCGCCTCCGGCAAAGACGGTCGTGACACGATCAGGGCGCGGGTTGTGCTCAAGTGCGAGCGCAACGCCCGGACGCGCTTTGCCAGCCGCACAGCCGCAGATTGAATTCACTACCACCATCACAGTGCCTTTGGATTCGGTGAGAGCCTTGTCCACATCCTCAACGGTCTTCAACTCTTCGACGCCGAGCCTCGTTAGCTCTTCTCTCATCGGGCGAATCATGATTTCTGGATATTGCATGGAATGTTTCTCCTTAAAAAGTTATCAGGTATCAGTATTGAGCATTCACTTGTTAGCGTCAAGTGCGTGTCTGGTTGATAGAGATTAACCACAGAGGACACAGAGGAACACAGAGGGTTGAAGGGATTAAATCATTCTTATCTTTCCTCTGCGTCCTCTGTGTCCTCTGTGGTTAATTATCGCTTATCTATAAAGCCCTGATTACTATCTCGCGCGTCTCATCGCCGTCGCCTGTGATTGAGACCCTCCAGACAGGTGAAGGCAGGGGATAGCGTCCCATGCGTTCAGCCCATTCGATCAGGAAGACTGCGCGCTCGTCCGTCAGCAGTTCATCCAGGTCAACTGCGTGCGCGGCCTGTGCGCCTTCGCTCAGGCGATAGAGGTCCAGATGGTAGAGCGTCAGTCGGCCTTCGTCGTAGAGATTGACGAGCGTGAAGGAGGGGCTGGTCACTTCGTCCGTGTCTATAGAGAGGGAGCTTGCGATGCCCTTGGCGAAAACCGTCTTGCCTGCTCCGAGCGGGCCGTCGAGCAGGATAATCTCGCCGCCCACTAGATGTGAGCCGACGCTTGCGCCAAGCTCAAAAGTCTCTTCGGCACTACCAGATGTCCAGCGACCTGTGGGGATGGTTGCGGAGGCTTGCGTGCTCATGGCAACTCCCCCTGCGGGTCGAGTGTCAGGATGGCCGCGCCTAAATGCTCGCTGATGTCTGAGGCAACAAGCGAGCGCATTCCGCGTTCACGCACGGCGATGTCTCCGGCAAGTCCTCCAACGTAGACTGCGGCGCGTGTGGCGTCGAGCGCGTCCGCATCCCGTTGCAGCGTGGCGTAAGCCTGCGCTAGAAAACCTGTGATGATGCCCGTCAAGGTATCGCCCGCGCCTGCCGTGCCGAGTCCGGCGTTGCCCGTTGGATTGACGAAGACACAACCGTTAGGAGCAGCAACGAGCGTGCGTGATCCTTTGAGAACGAGAATCAACTCATGCGCCGTCGCAAACTCACGCGCGGCGCGAACGCGATCCGCGAGCGCGTCTTTGTCGTCTGAGCCAATAAGCCGCGACATCTCGCCAGGGTGCGGCGTGAGAATAAGTGGATGCTCGCGCGAGCCGCGTAAGTCCTGGGGCCAGGGAGCGAGCGCGTTCAAGCCGTCCGCATCAATCACAACTGGCGTCGTTCGTCGCTCGACAATCTCGCGGACGAAGCGGCGTGTGCTTTCGTCTTCGCTTGAAAGACCTGGGCCGATGGCGACCACACTCGCGCGTGATGCGAGCTTTAGAGCTTGCTCGACTGCCTCAAAGCTGATTGCTCCCTGCGATGTTTCGTTGAGCGTTGCCGTCATGATCTCAGGTATCGAGCGTGTGGCGACTATTGCTTGCGCGGAACCAGCCGTTGCGATAGTCACTAGACCTGCGCCCGCACGCATGGCAGACTTGCCGCACAACACGGCTGCGCCCGTCATCCCGCGCGAGCCTGCGATGATGAGCGCATGGCCGTGAGTGTTCTTGTAAGAGTCAGGCGTATAGCGAGTCTTCTTTAGCCACGCGCGCGCGTCCCTGTCTTCGGTCAAAAAAAGCTCCGACTCTGTAGCTTCGAGCAGAGCAGGGGGCGAGCCTATGTTTGCGACGATGAGGCAGCCTCCGTAGCACGAAGCGGGCGGGAGCACGTTGGCCGGTTTCGGCGCGGTAAACGTCACACACAGATCGGCGCGCACAGCTTCACCAATGAGCGTGGCTGAGTCCGCGTTGATGCCGGAAGGAATATCTAACGAGACGATCAAGGGATGACGCACGTGTGCGCGCTCACGAGCACGACTGAGGAGCGCCAGGTGCTCTACGATTTTTAGGAAGAGACCTTCAAGCGGGCGCGCGAGTCCAGTCCCGAAGAGCGCGTCCACGATGATGTCGTAGCCATGACGCGCGCTCGCAATCTCTTCCCAATCCGCTACGCTCAGGCATTCGATGAAAGACAACGGAGGAGGTTGCGTGTGAGTGCCAGCTTCAAAACTTGAGAGCTTGCGGGCGATCTCAAAATTCGTGCGCGCTTCGTTCACAGTCTCCTCGACGCGCCCGAACAGAACCACATCAGCGCGCGTGCCCGCGAGCCAGAGTTGACGCGCGAGGGCCGCGCCGTCGCCTCCGTTATTGCCGCGACCGCAGAGAACCAGAGCGCGCTTGCCTTGAAGTCCGTCTGGAAGATTGGCCGCGATTGCCTGAGCCGCAGCCGCAGCCGCCTCTTCCATCAAAAGCTGGGAAGGCGTACTGAACCGCGCGGTCGTCAGGCGGTCAATCTCGCGCATCTCTGTTGCCGTGATTACTTTCTGCACGTCGCAGATGATAAGAGAGGGAGCAGGCAAAAGTAAAAAGGTAAAAGGAGAGCAGCGGAGTTTCTCATCCTCTGCTGGCCTTGTTATTGTCTCGCTGTCCGCTGTTAGCTTTTCCGGTATGTAAAATAAAACCACCCGCGAGCCTGCGGTAGCTCACGGGTGGTTTCATCAAGAGCAGGAGGTTTGATTATACGTCTTTGTTGGCTTTAGCCGCTTTGCGTCGCCTGCGTGCCGCCCCGGCGAGGCCGGTTAGACCTGTGCCGAGCAGAAAGAGCGTTGCGGGTTCAGGAACCGGCGCGGCTGTAATCTTCGATTGAACCGTCGTTACCCCGTTATTCGTTGACGGTGGAACGAGAGGAAGCGGATTGTTCGTCAGACTGTAGGTCACATTACCAATCGTCACCGAACTGACGGAGAACGTCACAAGTCCGGTACTCTGGTTTTGCTCGATTGTCCCGGTCAGGCTTCCAACCAGACTGCCGCTACCGCCCGACGGGGCAGTTTGCGTGATGTTAAGAGTGAAAGTTGTGCCGGGTGTAATGGTCCCGCCGCTTCCACTAACCGTTGTTTGGAACTGTCCCAAACTGGCGAAAGTGAAGGGCGTCGCATTCACCGAGCTGGAAACGCCGGTGAAGGTGATGGTTGTCAGGTTTGCACCTGAACCAAAGGAGATGGCATTACTCCCACCATTGAACGACCCAGCCGTCGAGAAAGTTACGGTGTCAGCCCGCGCTACACCTTGACCAAGTGTGAACAGGGCGACGATGGCGATACCGAGGGCAAGTGATTTCAGCACCGCTAGAAAACTGGTTTTCATAAGTTACATACCTCCGTGCTTGTCGGGACCCTTTGCCTGACTTTATATGGACACTCTTGATTGCGTCTTAAAACACCTTGCAGAACCGGGGCAACGGTTGTCTGTTCGATGTTTACCGAGGCGACCGGGAAAACCACACTTTCTAACGACGCCCCTTGAAAGAAATCTTGACCGAGCTTTTCTGATCGTCCCGGCACTGCCTGCCGGTCAGAAGATAATTGCAAATGATTCAGATTCCCGTATTGGCAGTAAAAGCGCAATAAATCTGTATTTCCAGAAAACTGGAACAGGTTCAGGCGACTTCCATAAAATTTAAAAGGCGGCTGAAAATAACATAAAACCGGCAACAAAGCTATAACTTTGTTCCGGCTCATAAAGGGAAATTAAATTCTTACTATCTATACTTCTTTGACGGGTTGCGCCCCGCCGCCCGCCTGCCGCTCCGTTAGCCAACCCGTTTTCTGTTCGGTAGCCAAAGTAAATACCTAATCAGGGCAGTTCTCCAAAAAAAGCGGGCGTGGATTGAAATTATTTCTTATTGGACTGGAAAGAGGGCTTCCCGTAGAAAATTAGAGCCGGAGCAGGGTCAAAAACCCTTGCTCCGGCTTTATATACGAAGGCGAGTCTAAAACGAGACTCCCATGTCTTCGCTTCAGACTCGCCTTATTTCAGGTCATTTGCTCCAATCACCAACCAAAGAGTGAAGAGACGATAGCCCGAAACCGTGCATGCTATTCTTTCACAGCTTTGCGACGTTTACGCATCTTCGCTGCTACTCCGGCCAATCCCGTGCCGAGCAGAAACATGGTTGCCGGTTCAGGAACAGGCGCACCGGAATGACCAAGACCGAGGTAAAAACTCTCAGGCCCGCCTTCTGCATTAGTTATAGTTGCTTCTAACCCGAGGCGTAGATTCGGATCGTAGATTGCCGCCAATCGCGCCGCAGCCGCCTGGTCTAAGCTGAACAGGTAATCAGCAGTGCCCTGCCCATTACCGAGCAATGCCAGGGTACGAGGCCCCCCAATTAATGAGGCAGTGAAAACGGTGTTACCGTGCGTATCATAGGCCGTTAGGATTATGTTTTGGACGGTAACGGGTGTGCTGCCAGGGCCACCGCTTGGCTCGTTGATATTGAAGCCAATCTGGATGGCGGTCGTATTTTGCGTCACGCCAAGGTCGCTCAGCGAGACCGTATTGTTAGTCCCGCCTCTTGTCGCATTTCCGAATGCCTGATCCCCGCTTCCAGTGAATCTGATTCCACCGGATTCCGTAGAAGTGCTGCCTGGAGATTGAAGTGAGAGGACAGTTCTGATTCCGACCCCATCCGGGCGTATTGTGCTCGGTCCGACAAAGACGATGCCATCGGCATACGCGCTGCTCGCATTGAACCCGAGAAGAACCAACGCTCCTAAGCAAAGCGCGATACTGGTGAATATTTTCTTCATAATTGTTTATCCTACCCCTTATGGTCTGGCTGGTGATTGAAGCTACTTACGCTTCAGGCGATTTTGAAACATCAGAACCGAATTTTTGAAGGCTTGTCGTCTAACTTGCAGGTTGCTCATCTGCCTTCATGTACCAAGAAAAATGGGAATAAGGAGCAATTTCCCGAAAAGATACACCACAACGAGAGTTTTATCCATAGTTTTATTCACATTGCGGATGGTTTGTTAAATTCGGTTTGTCGCTTCTAAGGTCGTCGTCCAATCAGTCGTGTGAATCGGCTGACGACCGTGCGGGCTTCTGGCAGTCCGAACAGGGAAGTTAAGATGAAATAGATGACTCCGTAAGGAACTAGAATTGCGGCTGCCGTCAGGATTGGATGGTGGACGCCGATGGCAAATTTTATCGCCCAGCCGATAGCTGCGGCGATGGCCGCACTCGCCCAGAGCTTCCCTACAAAAGTTAAGGGCAAACCCGTCTGCCCGATCTTGCGATTGAGCGTGCGCCGAAGCAGGACAAACTCAACCCATCCGGCAATTCCAGCCGAAGCGGTCAGACCCGCAGTGCCCCAGCGCAAGGGAATACCAAGAGCGCGCGGCAATGGGATCGAACACAGGTAGCCGAGGACGACCGTCAACGTGACTCTGACGATGGCATAGCGCAGCGGCGTGCGTGTGTCGTGCAGGGCGTAATAGGTCGAGGCGTAGAGACGGCCAAGTGTGGAGGCTAGGAGTCCGACGGATGAGCCTGCGAGGATAGCCCAGACGTAAATCGCGTCGTCGTGCTTGAATTGTCCGGTCTGGTAGAGCGCAGAGGCCATGATGTCGCCAAGCGCGAGGAAGCCTATGGCTGAAGGCACGATGAGAAACGCGATTTGTCGCAGACCGGAATCCAGCCTACGCCGCAACTGCACCTTGACTTCCTCATCTGTGCCGAGCGCGCTCGACATGGCTGGAAGCTCCGCCGCCGAAACGGACATGCCGAAGAGACTGACGGGCAGCGTGTAGAGGCTCTGTGCGAAAGTGAGCGCGGCGACTGCGCCTGTTCCCAAAAGGCTCGCCAGCATCGCATCAACAAACGCGCTGATCTGGACGACGCCGCGACTGATGAAGACCGGAAAGAAATTGCGAATCACCGTGCGAACATTCTTCGATTTAACTTCCAACACAGGACGCAGACGCTTGATGAGCCTGAGCACTGTCGGCAGTTGAACTCCAAACTGTAGGGCGCTGCCGATAACCGAACCCCACGCCGCCTTCTCAGCCAGACCAAACTGAAGATGTTCCAAGTTGCCCGCATCCATCCGGCCCATGCGACCGCCAAACCAGATGAGCGCTGCGATGATAGAGATGTTCCAGATAACGGGCGCGGTGTAGGAGAGAAAGAAACGGTGATGGCTGTTAAGCACGCCTAAGCACCAGGCTGAGAGGACAAGCAGACCTGCACCCGGAAAAAAGATTTTGACGAGACGAATAGTCAGCTCGCGCGTCTCGCCTTGAAAGCCCGGCGCGATGGCGTCAATCAGGTAAGGTGTTATCAAAACTCCGACGAGGACGAACAGGGACATGGCGAGCGCCAGGAAGGTGAGAACCGCACCCGCAACACGATCCGCCTCTTCTTCGCTCTCACGCGCGAGAAGCCCCGCATAGACAGGGATGAAAGATGCGGAGAGCGCGCCTTCGCCAAAGATGTTCTGAAGGAAGTTCGGGATTCTGAAGGCTGCGTTGAAGGCGTCGGATGCCGCCGAGTTGCCGAAGTAGTAAGCGAAGACGCGCTGGCGTATGACGCCGACGATGCGGCTCAGTAGGATTCCGGCTCCGACGAGAAAGGCAAACTTGCCTGTGCTCGGCTCGCGCTTCGAGGTTTCCTGCTCGGCAGGGAACTCGCCCGTCACCGTGCCGACAGGAACGTCCGTCTCGCCAGCGATAATGCCCGCGTCCTGGTGTGCGCTCTTTTTCTTTGCTTGCTCTTTTCCTGTGTCTGGTTTCATCGGATGCTGCTATTGAGCATAGAGAAGAATTATTACCACAGAGGGCACAGAGGGCGCAGAGGAAATCTTAAATCTGAAATTCGGAATCGCAGATTTCAAACCTGCAATTTAAGATTTGAGATTTAATCTCTTCACCCCTCTGTGTTCCCCTGTGTCCTCTGTGGTGAAATCATCTGCAAACCGTTCTAAAGCTCGTAATCCTTAATCTTGGTCAGGAGCGTTTTATAGCTGACGCCCAAAGTTTCCGCCGCGCGGGTTTTGTTGCCATCGTGTGAACGCAACGTCTCGATAATTTTACGCCGCTCGACGAAACGCGCTGCACGGTCTGAGATTTCCGCGAGCGTGCCTGTCATGTCCAGATCATCGAAAGCCTCCGGCGCGGCGATGCTGCCTTTCACCAGACCCAAATCAGACGGCTCAAGCGCAGTCGAATCAGCCAGGATGCAGGCGCGCTCAATCGCATTTTCAAGCTCGCGCACATTGCCGGGCCATGTGTGGCCGCGAAGCGCATTGAGACTCTCGTCGCTCAAAGTAGCCCCGCGCCCGCGCATCTCTTTGCCAAGCTGCGCGGCGAAGTGGCGAGCCAGCAAGATTACGTCCTCGCCGCGCTCGCGTAGAGGAGGAATCTCTACAGGGAAGACTGCGAGGCGGAAGAAGAGGTCTCGGCGAAACTCTCCCTGTTCGACCGCGAGGCGCAAATCTTTATTCGTCGCGGCGACTACGCGCACATCAACAGGAATAGCGGAGCGTCCGCCGATGCGATCAACCATCTTCTCCTCGATGGCACGCAGGAGTTTGCCCTGCACCGCAAGCGGCAGTTCGCCGATCTCGTCAAGGAAAATTGTGCCGCCCGAAGCAAGCTCGAATTTTCCCAGGCGGCGCTCGCCTGCGCCTGTGAACGCGCCGCGCTCGTGGCCGAAGAGTTCGTTCTCAATCAACGTTTCAGGAATCGCAGCGCAGTTAATCGCCACGAAAGGCTTATCACGGCGCGGGCTGAGATGATGAACGGCGCGCGCAAAAAGCTCTTTGCCCGTGCCCGACTCGCCGAGCAGCAGGACGTTCGCCTCGGTCTGCGAGACGCGCTGCGTTTCCGCAACCGCGCGCTTGATTGCTTCCGATTCGCCGATGATGCGCGGGAAACCGTAGCGGCGCGACCATTCTTCGCGCAGCAAGATGTTCTCGGTGCGCAGGCGCGCCTGCTCTAATGCGCGCTCAACGAGCAGCAGCAGATGGTTCGAGTCAACAGGTTTTTGAAGAAAGTCGTGAGCGCCGTCCTTCATCGCCTGCACTGCCTCGTCAATTGAGCCGTAGGCGGTCATCACAATGACGGGAATGTCGGGATCGGCGGTTCGCGCCGCGCGCAGTACGTCGAGGCCAGAGCCATGAGGCATACGCAAATCCGTCAGCACGAGACGATGAGGGGCGCGAGAGATTTCCTGTGTGGCGGCGCGAGCATCCGCGCTCTCAGTAACGGAGTAGCCTGCGTTCTCAAGCGTTAGTTGCAGCACGCGGCGGAGACTATCTTTGTCTTCAACGAGAAGGATGTCTGGCATAGCGAAACGATGAATGATGAACGCGGAACAACGAATTAAAGGCAATAGCTTTTCAGTTCATCATTCCGCGTTCATCATTCATCGTTGCTCTTGATGTGTCAAGTGACTTGTCCGTGAGATTAAAAGAGAACGGGCGCGTGCCGGTGAAGGCATGCGCCCGCTGGGGGAGTGGAGTAAGTTATTTGAGCGTCAATTTCCGAAGCAGGCTCGATTTCAGTTCTTCCCGTACTTGGCGGCGTTTCCTCCGGCTGAACGTCGCGCCAGAAAGTTGTACCCGACATCTTTAGTGATAGTGCCTTTTCGGATCAACTCATTAACGGCGGCGTCGAAAGTGACCATCCCGAAGGAGCGTCCCGTCTGCATCACAGAATGTATCTGGTGAATCTTTCCCTCGCGGATCATGTTTGCGACAGCCGGAACGTTTACCAGAATCTCAACGACAGGCGCTCTGCCTTCGCCATCTGCTGTCGGGAGCAGTGCCTGCGCCACAATCCCCCTCAAGCTCTCAGAGAGCATCACGCGAATCTGACCCTGCTGGCTTTGAGGAAAGGCGTCTATGATGCGATCCACCGTCTTGACGGCGCTATTGGTGTGCAGCGTGGCGAGAACAAGGTGCCCTGTCTCTGCCGCCGTGACTGCCAGAGAGATTGTTTCCAGGTCGCGCATCTCGCCGACGAGGATGATGTCCGGGTCTTCTCTCAAGGCAGCCCGCAGCGCGGCATGAAAGGATTTAGTGTGACTCGAAACTTCTCTCTGGCTGATGAGCGCCTGCCCATTGCTGTGAACAAACTCGATGGGGTCTTCAATCGTAATGATGTGCGCGGGCGCATTCATGTTCACGGAATGTATCAAGGATGCCAGCGTGGTGCTTTTACCGGAGCCTGTCGGCCCTGTGACCAGAACGAGACCTTCTGAAACGTCCAGGAGGCCGAGAAGCTGTTCGGGCAGGCCCAACTCTTCGACTGCTTGAACCTTTTCAGGAATGAGGCGGAAGACGGCTGCAACTCCATTTCGCTGCATGAAGACATTGACGCGGAAGCGCCCGACATCCGGCAGCGGGTAACTGAAATCGAGTTCCCAGTTCTCTGAGAAAAGCTCTTGCTGCTTCTCCGACAGGATTTGAAAGATGAGAGACTGGCAGACCTCTTGCGATACCTCGCGGTAGTTGAGCTTGACCATCTCGCCGTGAATGCGTAGGTAGGGCGCGGAGCCGCTCGCCAGGTGAAGGTCTGAAGCATGTTGCTGCTTCATCGTGCTTAGAAGTTCATCAAGCTTTGCCATAATTTATTGTTAGGTGAGTTGATCGGGTTTACTCGCATCAGACAGGCTTAACGCGAACAACCATCTATTTCTCGACCACGCCGATCACCTGAAAGCCGGGCATCGTCATTGTTGCCTCGGCAACAGCATTCGAGTCGTACTGGATAGTCGAGTTGCCGCCGCCGTTGGTCGTAAAAGTAGGGGCCAGGAAGCCGCCGGTCGCGCCGAACTTGGCGATGACGATACCGCCCGCAATCGTGCCATTGCCGCCGCCGCTACGATCTACGCTGCCGCCGCCGAGCACAAAGATCACGCCGTTGAAATCCGTGTTGCCGTGCATTGTCACGTTTCCGGTGACGACCAGAAGCCCCGTTCCATTGTTGCCAGCGCCTAAATCCACGTCGCCGTCAACGAAAGTGAATTTTGGCGAGCCTGCGGTTCCCATATCACTGGCAGGAGGCTTGGTGGTGAAGTAACGGCCATCACCGACGGCATCGTCGTGCAAGTCTGCGAGGTAGGCGCGTGCAGCATCCGCAGTCTCAAGCCATTCAGGTTCTGGCGTCGGCGGAACACCCGCGAGCGGTGAAGTGGGACCGAGCACGCTCACGGGCGGCCCGACGACTTGGCTCGGCCTGTTAATGCCAGCGAGTGTAGGTGCTACGTCCGGCACTGTGACGGCGAAAGCTGAGATGCCTGCTCCACCTGCGGCATCGTTGCCCGTATAAGTGACAGCGTTGCTGTTGCCCGTGTCGAGGGTCAACGGGGCAGTCAATCCTGCATCCGAGCCGCGCAGGGTGATCGTCGCGGGAGCTTGAAAGCCGCCCAGCCCGGAGCGAAGCACGACCATGTTTAAAACTTTTTTCGCGCGCCTCGGCCCATAACCCATTAACTGAATATTCAGGCGAGTAGGTTGATATGTGGGATTGATGTTGATCTTCCTGAGCAGCAATATCGGGTTTTGATCGTCCGGGTCTGTGATAGAGACACTGAAGGCATTAGTGCCGACCGCAGTTGTTTGCACACCACCAATGGTCGAGCCGTTGAAGGGAATCCAGGTGGCGAGCGTCGGGTTCAGAACGATGTCGCGGAATGTCAACTTGGTCTTTCCGGCGGGCATCGTTCCCGCTGGAATATCTTTGGTTCGCATGACGTTGAGCGTGCGTTGCAGACCGGCTTCAGCCGCATAGTAAGCCTGCATCTCGGCTGTCGCATCAATCGGGTTGGTCGCAGACATAGAGGTGGTCAGGAGAAGCACCCCGCCTGCCGACAAAAGCAGGGCCGAGATGAGCAGCACTGAGATGAGCGCCGCGCCGCGCTCGTTCTTGCGAGCTGAGCTTTGATGATTCAACTGCTCTTTGCTTGGCATCGTGAGAAATCCTTTCGGGCTGGAACTCTGGCGCGCCCTCTTTCAGTAGGTGCGAACGACAGTCGGGGCATTGCGAATTGCGATTTCGGAGGTCAGTAGAACTTGCGAGGCCGGTTGTCCGACGGTAGGTAGAAGGTTGACCTGAATGGTGATTCTGACTCGCACAGCGGCAGCGACCACAGCCGCAGTCGCCAGAGTTGATGTCGCGCCCGCCGCATCAATGTAAGTGATTTGCATGGCATCAATCCTGTTGGCGAGAGCGGTTCGGGAGTTCGTGTTCTTGTCGTAGCGGATAATGGCGAAAGTCGGGCTTCCCTGATAGACGTAGGTTACATCTTCATCCGCCTGTCCGGTTGTGGCATCCGAGTTGTTGAGATTGGCGCGAAAACGTATCTGCGCCGTGTTCGTATCAGCCGCCGTTAACGGGTGGCAATCTCCGGCGACGAGGCCGTTGTAGTCCAGACCGAAGCCTGAGTTGCCGATCTCGCGCGACATGATGTTGAGAGCGCGCTGTGCGTCCGCCAGAGCATCCGACTTCTGATTCTCACGCGCGCGCACTCCGAGCGAGTTCATTAGAAGCTGGCTCGCGCCGACCATCATGATGAGCACGATTGTCATTGCGATGAGGAGTTCGATGAGCGAAAAGCCCGCTGCATCGTCTGGCCTCAACGTCTTCACGCGCCGCGCCTCTCTCTTCGAGTTCGATAGATTCAAAATATTTCTCATGGCTAATCCGATCTGGCGCGTTGCGTGGTGATGGTGACACTGGCTGCTGTTCCCCTTGCCCAGGCAGGACCAGCGCCGGTCGGCGTGACGGTGACGGTGATGGTTTTGATCGTCGGCGTTGTGTCAACAACTGTCGAGGCAATCGTGTAGGGGCGCGCGCCCGAATTGTTGAGGCCGCCGCGCATAACGTTGCTCTGGGTAATCGTCCCGGCACTCAGAGAAGAATCGGTGGCGGCGCTTGAGAATTGTGCGTTGCGCAAGGTCTCCAGGGTTTGCTGGGCGACGGCGAGAGTCTGCGCGCGGTCGGAGCCGCTCGTGTTGTTAAAGATGGAGAAGGCGAAGAGAGATGCCGAGCCAAGCAGGACAATCATCATGATGACGAGCGCAATCGCGGTTTCGATGAGCGTGAAACCGCGCTCGCCTCTCTCACTCTTCAATCTCGCGCGGGGCGCGCCCGCTCTCTTCAGCAAATTCATCTCACTTGTCTCCGCACTGGTGCTTTTAATTCTCGTTTACTGAACCACTCTTGCCTTAATGTTTGCGTTGGAACTGACACCGGTATTGATGCTGACGTTGGCGATGTTGATGTTGTTGCCGAGCGTCACATCGCCCGCGCCCGTCATGTTAATGAGGTTGGGATTCGTGCCGCTCGCATCCTGAAGGCTGAAGGAGAAGCTGAGTAGATTGCCCGCATTGTCAACCGGGCGGCCACGCCAGTTGTAATAGATGGTTGTTGGGATGGTGATGCCTGCGAAGGTTGCGCCGTGTGTCGCAGGAATCGTGATGGTGCGCGCAGGATCGAGAGAGCCGTCGCCGTTCTGGTCAATCGTGACGCTGTAGGTGTTGGCGCTGGTGATGGTGACGCTCGCCATCTCTGCGGTTGACATCGGATGGCGGCGGAGAGAGTCGAGCCGGGCCTTTTCAAGCCAGCCTGTGAACTCGCGCGCAGAGTTGGTCAGGCGCATAGCGCGCTGCGCCCCGCCAATTTGCATTACGGCAAAGGCCGTCACAATCGAGATCATCAGGACCACGATGAGCAACTCGACGATGGACACGCCGCGCTCACCGCCCTTCCTGACGCCTTGCGGAGAATAACTTTTGTCCGGGTCTTTCATCAAAACGCCCCATTGAAACGATGAGCGATGAACTGTAGAGCCTTTGTCTATACTTCCGCGTTCAGCATTCATCGTCCATCATTCCTCTTAATATTCCCGTATGCCGCCAACGGTTGTCCCGACGGCTCCCATCGCACGGGAGACCGCGAGTGAGTCGTATTGCATGGTTGAATTACCGCCGCCGTTAGTGTTGAAGGTAGGAGCAGTAAAACCACCCGTACCGTTGCGATCAAAGCCGGCGACGACCAGCGCTCCGTAGACGTTGCCGTTGCCGCCACCATCGCGGTTCACGCTGCCAGTGCCAAGCACCAGAATTACGCCACTGAAATTCGGGTTGCCGCTCATGTTGAGAGTGCCTGTCACGACCAGCAGACCTGAGCCGCCATCAAGATTGCAGTTGCCGTCAACAAAAGTAATGCCGTCGGGGGTCGTGTTTGAATCGTTGACTGTGTAGGAGCCTCCGGTGGTCGCGGGCGTGAAGTAACGATTCAAACTTTTGGCTGTCGCTTGTATGTCGCTAAGAGCTATGCGCGCATTGTCAGCCGTTTTGAGAAAGTCAGGCGTTTGAACCGGGAGCGTGGAAACAGCCGTTCCCGCCGGAACACTCCCAATGTCCAGATAACCTAGTTCTGGGTCATCCACCGTATTGTGTTTACTGATTCCGCTATCCGCCTGAGTTAAGTTGCAGCCAGAGACAGCGAAAGTCGGTAGTTGAGCCACTGTGCCGGCATTATCAATCCCTGAATAATTCTTCGCGCCGCTGCTGCCGGTATCGAATGTTGGTGCGCTGCAATCATCCGCGCCGCGCATGGTCAACACCGCGGGAGCATCGAAATCGAAGGCATGCTGATTAAGCAGCATCTCCAATTTTTTAACTGCGCCCTTTGGCCCATAGCCAGTCGCCCGCACAAGGACCCGCTTTGGCTGAGGGGCCGTGATTGTGCCGCTCAACGCGGTCACTCCGCTTGAGACAAGCGAGTGATTGAGGCTCAGCGGATTACAAGCAGCGCAGAGATCGAATTTCGTTCCATCAGTTTTGACGGTTGAGCCGCTGAAGGTGACTTTGAGATTGCTGCTGGCCGCATTTACGTCCCCGGAGACTGTTCCGATGAGGGTGTCCTTCGCAGCCCAGGGAAGAGTCTGATTAATCGTCAGGAAAAATCTGGCGGATTTTCCTGCGGGGATGTTAGCTCCGTTTCCAACCACGACGAGCTTGAAACTGCCAAGACCGCTAGAGGCGGCGGTAGGGTAAGCCAGGAGCGTCGCTGCCGCTTGCGGAGTATATGTGAGCGCAAACGAGTTCACGCCGTTCACGCACGTGAGAGTTGAGCCGGAGACGGTGCAGCCTGAATCGTTAACGTCGAATGCTCCCGAAGTCGAAAACCTGACGTTCTTACTGTCGTCAAGATCACGAGCCGTCACGTCGTAAGCGATGAGATTACTTGTGCCGGCCACAACGATGTGGTTGTTGGCGTCGTAAGTAAACCACTTGGAGAGACGCGCGATGTTCTGAGCAGTCGCTGAATCACCTGAGGCGTTGGCTTCGCTCGGTTCGGTGGCGGAGCGAAAGCTGGCGACGGGCGTTGTGCTGTCGTTCCAAACATTTCCGCGTAGGAGATTAATCGTCGCCTGAAGACCGGCCTCTGCGCCGTAGTAAGCCTGCATCTCGGCGGTCGAATCAATGGCGGTCGTGGCGGAGAGGGTGGTTGTCAGCACGAGCGCTCCGCCTGCCGTCAGCAGCAGTGTGGCTAGCAGGAGTGTTGTGACCAGAGCCGCGCCCCGCTCGCCTCGGCGGTTGGTGTTCACAGACTGTTGTTTCAAGACTATCTTCATCGGAATTAACCTCACGACTACAATTGAAAGGAGAATATTCTTTAGTAGCCAAAGGTGTTGGCATTGCGTAGCGTTACGTCAGAAACGAGCAGGGTCTGCGTCGCAGGTTGATAACCGGGCGAGCCAGCCGTGCCTTCAGCAGGGAGATCAACACAGAGGGCGAGCACGACATACGTTGCCTTAGCGATATTCGCATTCGTGAGTTTGGCTACGCCCGTAGTCGTCACCGTCACAGGGGTGTCACAAGTTCCGGTCGTGTAATTTACGGTTTGATCGAAGTAGAAGACGTTGAGCGAATAGATGCGATTAGCCAGAACTGTCTTTTGTAGAGCGTCAGTGCTGGGCCTGTTTTTATCGTAGCGCACCAGATACTGCGTGTTGTCCGCCAGGAAGAACTTCACATCTTCACCAGCCTCTGTGACGCCGCCGTCCGTCTCTCCGGTGTACTTGTTGAGATTAGCAAGGATACGTATGGAGTTGTCGTCGTTGGAATCCTGCCAGACGATGCCGTTGGTCTTCATGCGGAAACCTGCGTTGGCAATCTCGCGTGTCATCAGGTTGAGCGCGCGTTGCGAGTCGGCCAGGGCGTCTGTCCGCTTGTTTTCGCGGGCGCGAACCTTTAATGACTTGGCGATCAATGTGGTTGCGATTCCCATGACGGTCAGTGTAATCGTCATCGCAATAATAAGCTCGATCAACGAAAAGCCCGCCTCGTTGTTCCGGTTAAAAATTGGCTCGCGCATCTTTTCTCGCTTCCTCTTCTACCAATCGCGGTCTCTGATTATTAGCTGCGGTGTGGCCCCGTCAGGTTCAGCGAACGCTGCGTGGTCAGCTTCACAGAACCGAATACCGAGTTGGTTTGAGACCATCCGGGACCCGATCCAATTGGTATCACCTGGACGGTGATGATTTTGACTGTCGGCGGATTAGCGTTTGACGTAACAGTATTGTCGGCATCCGTGTCGAGGTCCCTGATGATAGTCGTCACCTGGTAAGAACGTCCTCCGCTCACAGTGGTTTCGGTAACACCCGTAGTAGATGTTTGCGCCAGCCCGCCGTTAGGATAAGAGTAAGCGGTGCTGCTCGTGGTGGTGTTATATGAGATGCTGCGCAGCCATTCCATGCGCTTCTGCGCCACAGCCATCGCAAGCTCGCGGTCGTTGGCTCCGATGTTGTTTTGCGCCGCGTAAAAGAAGAGCGACGCCGCGCCGAGACCGACGATCATCATGATGACGAGCGCGATGACGGTCTCCATCAACGTAAAGCCGCGCTCCGATGAGCGGGCGTTCTTCACTGAAGCGGCCACGCACGCACAAGATGTTTCACTTCGGCGGTTCATTTCGTCTCTTCCTCTTTACTTCCCGACTGAAATAGCAACAGTTTTCGAGCCGCAGTTCGGGCTAGTCGTGAAAGTTACTGATACGTCCTGTTTCTTCACAGACACATTAAAGCTGACCGTTCCTCCGCCGTTGGCAATGGTGGCTGACGATGGTGATACCTGCATCTGTCCGTTGCTGCTCCCGGTGGCGGTGACAGTTCCTGTGCCAACAAGATTGCTGACCGTCACACTAATTGAACTTCCACCATCATTCGACAGCGACAGTGAAGACGGGCTGACAGATATTGAGCATGGTGTAATTGTGGTTCCGGTCGAAGTATTGGTACTTCCGGTTGAGGTGTTCGTTGACCCGGTGGATGTATTCGTTGAGCCAGTGGAAGTGTTGGTTGAGCCGGTTGACGTATTAGTGCTTCCAGTAGATGTGTTCGTCGAGCCGGTCGAGGTATTGGTAGTTCCGGTGGACGTGTTGGTGGTTCCGGTTGAAGTATTAGTGGTTCCAGTTGATGTATTCGTTGAGCCGGTGGATGTGTTGGTCGTTCCGGTTGAAGTGTTGCTGGTTCCGGTAGAGGTGTTTGTTGAGCTAGAGGACGTGTTGCTGCTCCCAGTGGACACGGTGGAGTCTGTTATCACATCACCGGAGACGCTGTTGTTGTTCAGTGTGACTGAGGAGATAGCCCCATCATGGAAGGTCTCTGCGTCGAGAGTTATATCGCCGGAGCCTGTGACGTTGATATTGCCTGTGTCGCCCCGATCATTTTTAAATGAGATGGGAGTTTCACCTGCTGTCCGCCCGCGCCAATCGAATGTGATGGTAGCGGCGTTGCCGTTAAACGTGACTCCGTCTTGCAGAGTAATAGTGCGCGTTGCATCCAACACTCCATCTTTGTCAAAGTCCATCGTGACGGTGTAGGTCGTGCCGCCCGCTGCTGGCACTGTGATGGTCGCTCTCAAGTCAGTCTCCGTAGAACTCGCAGGCGTTGTTGCGTGGCGACGAATCGAGTCTGTGCGTGCTTGCTCAAGATAGCCTGCCAACTCGCGTTGGGAAGCTGTCAGGCGCATGGAGGCGCGCGCGCGTGTGATGCCGAAGACGGCGAAGGTCGAGACGATGGAGATGATTGCGAGCGTGATAAGCAACTGGATAAGGGAAAAGCCGCGCTCGTGTTGCCGCGATTTGCTGGCTCTCATTTGGTTTCGTCTCATTAGCTTTAGCATTGCCGCCTCCGTCTTGAAGAGTGGTTCATCCACGATTCACACAGGTATAAGGGACCTGTGCCGGTAGAAGCAGTGCAACAGCCATACCATCTTCCTTTAATTGGAAAACTTCACGGAAACTCGCTCATGTTGAATCAGGTTGCGGAGAAAAGCGTTACTTTCAGTGACAAGATGTGAAGCGCGCTTCACAGTGAGCGAGACTTTCGGCATCAAGCCTATGATGCGCGAGCGGCAGAGAATTCCTCTCACTTAGAAAAACTTATCGTCAGTCATTTACGAGAGAAAGCGAGCCTTTGCGATAGGCAGGCGTGTTTGGTTGAGGTGTGTCTGGAAGTGTGGTTGAGCGCAGCGCGGTTGAGAGGATGGACCGGCGGCGCAGAAATTGCTGTCGGAAGCTGAGGGCGCGAGCTTCATGCGCCCGTTCAAGGGGTTCATCCGAGCCTAAGCACGATTGAGCATTGATTGTTGAAGAAGATATTTCGGAAGGTAACTTCGGTGCGGCGTTTCCTTCAGCGAACGGCAATCGAAGCGCAAGCGTGCTCTAACAAATAACCCAAGGATCGTCCCCATGCGCGCGGCTCCGCACGCTGGCGCGTCTTGTGGGGCGTAAAGCGCTCCGGCGACTCTCAGGCCGCCGGAGCGCCTTTTTGTAAAGCAGAATCCAGAAAGTCAGAAGCCAGAAGAAAAGCATTTACAGCTTTCATTCTGGCTTCTTGCACCTGACCTCTGGATTCTGCTTTTAATTTGATCCCGGCTCATACTCATCCTTGCGTGCGGGTAAGGAATTAAGCTCGGTGCTGGCAAGGCGCATGGCGGGTGTGATGGGTTGATATTTGAAAGGAGCCGGACCGCCTCGTGAATTTTGTATCTGCGTAATCAATGCGTCCTGACCTTCGCGGAAGCGTAGGACGTTACCGCGCTGGTTGAAGATAACGAAAAGCAGCGTCTCGCCGCTCTGTGTACGCATCTGCCCGACAAGCGCGCTTGCTCCGCCGTCTGTGCGAATGAGCGTGCCGGTCTTGGCGATGACGCTGCCGCGCGATTGCATGTCTGTGTAACGTTTTTCGAGTGTGCCGGGATCAATTCCCGCGACGGGCATGATGTCCGACGGCGAGAGCTTATTCTCCGCAAGCTCGTCGCGCAGCGCGCGGAAAATTTTCATCATCGCGCGCGGCGTCACACGATTGACGCCAAGCCCGCTCGTCGAGGCCAGCTTAATTTCTCCGGCGCTCAGTCCTAATGTCTGCGTAAGATAACGCTGGACGCCGCTTGCGCCGCCGAGTGTGTCGCCGATGCGCTCGGCCATAAAATTGTTTGAGTAGCAGAGCAACACCTTGAGCACGTCTACGAGTTTGCTCGAACGATGAAGGACGAGCGTGCGTGCGCCAGCGGGCACGGACTCAACATAGACCGCTCCCATCACGGCAACGCTCGGCGTCGTTTGCAAACTTTCCGTATCGCCTATTATCGAACGCTCCTCAACCCAGGCGCGCGATGCTGCGCTGGGGCGGCGACTCGCATCGAGCGTGTCGTAGAGTTGATCGCCGGAGCGTTGAGCAGACCAGTCGAAGTTCATCGTGAAGCCGGGAGCGACGATGAGATCGCCCGTGACGGTGCGTATGCCCTGCCTGTTCAACTCGCGCGCGACCATCACTGCGTGCTCGTAGTGAAAAGACGGATCGCGCCCGGAAACGATCAGGTCGCCCGTGATAGTGCCGGTCGCCGGGTCGAACGTTCCGGTTGTCCAGACTGCGGTTGTGAAACGATAGTCAACGCCGAAAGTTTTAAGTGCGGTGAGCGCCGTCCCAAGCTTAACAGCAGACGCAGGATTGAAACCCTGATCTACGCCCTGTTCCATCACAACCTTTCCGTCCACAGATTCCACCAGCAAACCTTGAGTCCTGATGACAGGCTCAGGCTGCGCAACGTCAGGCGTCGCGGGTTGCGTTGTTGGAGGTAAAGCGGAAGGGGCCGGCGCGGTTGAAGGCTGATTGACCGGGCGCGTGAGAACCGTCGGGCGTGTGTAGTTGGGCGCTGGCTGTTCAGCCTGTGTTGATTGAGCTGGCGCGGTTGTATGCGCGCCGACCAGCAGGAAGAGGAGAGAAAAGATGAAAGCTGTCAGGGTTTTGCTTCGTTGCTTGCTCATTCTTTTCTCCATCAACATTCTCCAGAGGCGACGCATCATAGCATGAGTGCGTCTTCTTTAGTTCTCAAAAAATTCGCGGGGGACATTGACGCCTCGCTTTGATGCCCTGACCTCGATTGGGGGATGCATGTGCCTGTTGTGCCAGAAACGATCAATCACATTCGTTTCCCAACTACGTTGACAATGCCGCAAGCGCGCTCCTAAAATCTTCCCGTTAATTAAACACTCGTGCGACGAGACAACCAACCCGTCACCATTGACAACATACACGCAACGCGCAAGGCGCGCGCCGATGAAATTCGCGCACGGCTTGCGGAGTTTCGCGCCGTCTGGGAAAGAGGATCGGATGAGCGGCTCTGGGAAGAGTTGGTTTACTGCATCTTCACCGCCGGAGCTTCGGCACGCATGGGCCTGCGCTCGATTGAAGCAGTCCGTCATTTGTTGCTCACGGGCGACCGAGCAGAATTGACGCGAGCTTTGCTGGGAGTCCATCGCTACCCTGCCGCGCGTCCCGGCTACATCATCGTCACGCGCGACTACCTTTTTGAAGATTGCGGGATGCGGTTGCGCGAGCGCCTTGAAAGTTTCAGCGATCCATTAGAGCGGCGCGACTGGCTTGCGCGCGAGCGGCGCATCAAAGGGCTTGGCTACAAAGAGTCCAGCCACTTTCTACGCAACATAGGTCTCAAGGGCTACGCGATTCTTGATAAGCACATCCTGCGAAGCCTGTCGGAACTCGGCGTAACGGAATCGCCGGAACCGCCGACGACTCGCCAGCGTTACCTGGAGACAGAAGAACGACTCAGAGGGTTCGCCCGCGACGTGGGCGTTGATTTCGACGAACTCGACCTTATTCTCTGGTCTATGAAGACCGGAGAAATCTTGAAATAAGGGATGAGGGATGGCGAAGGGATGAGGGATGAGGGATGAAGAAAAGCTCGCTGATCTACGGCCTTTCTCTTCTTTCATCATTCATCCCTCCGCCCTCATCCCTTCAATGAGGCCCCCATGCGAAAAAGTAATTTGAGACAGAGCCTGGGTCAGAGGGTGGTTGGAGGTTTGGTCGTTTTTGCCGTTTGCCTGATGCTGACGGCAGGGACGAGCCTGGTCACTTTCGCGGGCGATAAAGTACACAAGGAAGCCGAGCGCGCATTACGCGAAGGTGAGTATGAAACGGCGGCAAAGCTGTTTCGTGAAGTGCTTGCCAAAGATTCTCATGATAATCAGGCGCGGCTTGGCTTGAGCTACACGCTGCTCAAGCTCAGGCAGTTGGTTGATGCTTACGATCAGGCTGCGCGCGTGATTGCCGTTGACCCGCTTTCATCTCGCGCCCACGCGCTTCTCGGATCGGTCGTGCTTGCAAGCGGCGACTTCCGAATGTCGGTCGAGGAGTTTCGCACTGCGCTCAGCCTCGACGAGAATGAGGCGCTGGCGATTGCGGGTCTGGCGATGGTGGATTTTTATGAGAACCGCTTGACTGCGAGTATCGAGGGCCTACGTCGCGCAGTTGCTCTTAACGCAAACGATTCCGATTTTATTTTCAACCTGGCGCAGGCCGCTGCGCGAGCCGAGCGCTACAAAGAGGCCGCAGATGCCTACGAGCGTTTCCTCATTATCGCGCCGCATACGGATTCTGATCGTCGCGCGCGTATTCGCGGGTTGATTGATTTCCTGCGCTACCTCGGCAGCCAGAGCAGTCTCTACAATCCTGACGGGTCGAGCCAGACCAGTGTGCCCTTCGAGATACCCAACAACCGCCCGATCATCAACGTTCGCGTGAACGGTCGCAAAGAGCCGCTTCGTTTTGTGCTCGACACAGGCTCTGGAATCTCCGTTGTTTCAGAAGAGACTGCGAAGCGTTTGGGCTTGCGTGCGGTGGCGCGCGGTGGCATGGCCCGCGCCATCGGTGGAAAGTTCGAGATCGTCTATGGCTTCCTTGACTCCATAGAGATCGGAGAAGCGCGCATTGAGAATGTGCCTGTTTATATTCGCCGCTTTTACAACGACGCAGTTCCCGTTGATGGTTACGTTGGCCTGGCTGTCATCGCTAAGTATCTGGCGACCGTTGACTATGGCTCTCGCACCTTTTCGCTGAATCGCCAGCGCACAACTAACGGCGTGGCCGCGCCCTCGCCTAACGCAATCGAAATCCCGATTCGCACTACGGCGAGCGGTTTCCTGAGCGGCGAGGTTCAGGTCGAGGGAATCAGCAGGCCGCTTAACTTCATCATAGACACGGGCGCAAGCACTTCGGTCATTTCGGAAAAAATGATGGAGCTTGAAGAGATGAGCGGTTTCAAGCAGCCGTCGAGAATGCGAGTTTACGGCGCAGCCGGAATCACTGATAATGTCCAGACGTTAATTTTACCGCGCGTGCTGCTTGGCTCGCAGGCGCGCGAAAAGTTGGACGTGGCTGTGCTGGACCTTGAACCGGTTAACGAGACTACTGGGTTTGTTCAGTCCGGGATCATCGGAGGAAATTTTCTGAGCCATTTCCGCGTCAGCTTCGACTTCAGAAGAGCCGTCATCTGGCTTGAGCCTTTGAGCGCCTCAGCCTCGGCCATCGAGAAGCAGACGGAGAGTGTAGAAACCGGGCGGCTATGAAACAGAGCCTCTATCTTGAAACGTCCGTGGTCGGCGCTTACCTTGATAACGGGGAGCCGTTTCGCCGCGACCTGACAATTCGCTGGTGGGAGCACGAGATGCCGGAATACCGCGCCGTCGTCTCGCTCCTTGTCACGCGCGAGCTTGAGCGTGTGCCAGAGCCTCACCGCACGGGCTATTTGAAACTCGCGGGCCAACTCGAACAGGTCGAGCTAACGGATGAAGCAGCGATTCTCGCCGAAGGCTACATCGCGCGCGGCATCTTTCACCGCAAATACATCGCCGACGCCTTGCACGTCGCCGTCGCCTCTGTTCACAAGATAGATTATTTAGTAACGTGGAACTTCGGTCATCTGGCAAACGTGCGGCGGCAGGCGCGCGTGCGTCTCTTCAACACGGCTGCCGGTTTCTTCGTCCCGATGATCGTCACGCCGGAGTTTTTAGTTTCAGAAGCAACAGAGAGGGTGATAAGTGATGAGTGATAAGTGATAAGATAAAGCCGCGCTCTTACTTATCACTCATCACTCGTCACTGTTTTTTTATGTATCGCAAGCCAAGATTTCTTGAAGAGCTGCACATGATCCGCGAAGAGATGTCGCGCGAGGCGGATTATGATGTAGATTTGTTCACGGAGATGGTACGCTCTGGTGCGCGCCCTACGCATGGGGCCGAGCGCAACGTCCGAGGCTTCAAGAGTCGCGCGCCGCGAGATGCGGAAACGGAAAAAGATGCGCCGCAGCATGGACGGCGTAAACGTGCGAGGGGATAATGTAAAAGCAGTGACGAGTGACGAGTGACGAGTGACAAGCAAGAAACTGTCTTTATCTCGTCACTCGTCACTTGTCACTCGTCACTGGATTCTTATGGACGTAACGTTTGAGACAATCGGGCTTGAGGTGCCGAGCGAGAAGGCATTCAACACGCTGGCGGAGCGCGCGGGCGATCAGGGCGAGCCGACGCAACTCTCCAGGCGCGGGGCCGTGCTTCACGGGCGATGCTGGAAACTTGGCGAGGGCCTTGAGGTCTGGACGGTGCTTTACGAATCAGGCACGGGCGACATCTTCTACGCGGATTGTCGTCCCGGTTTTCGCGCTCGCTACACGCAACGCATCAGCCCCTGGGCGCTCACCGAATATGATGAAGAGGGCGAAGCTGTTGTTCATGGCTATTGCGATGGGACAGACACGGAAGTTCTCTTCGAGTTGCAGAATTTGACGGAAGTCGGTCCCGGTGGATTTCGCGCGCAGGAATTGTACGTCGGCTTATGCGGGCTGGCGTATCGTGCGCGCGTTTGCAAAGGCCGGGACAAAGCCCACTGGCAGCCGCTCGAAAAGTCTGCGCTCTCGCGCGCCGCGCACGAAAACGATTGGAGCCTGATGGGTCGCGTCGTCGCCTTCAAGCCGCTTCGCAATCCTCTCTCCGGCAGCGAGCTTTACTGGGTTTATCTAGACCTCGAACGATTAAAACTCGAAGTGCTCATCAATCGTCGCGCTCTGCGCGGCACGCTTGTGCCGGGCGCGATGCTTGCGGCTGAAGTCTGGCTACAGGGACACGTCCTTGACGAACGCGCCCTGCGCTCACGCTACGAGGGCATTGACCGAGCTTACGCAACAAGCAATTTCTGGTCGGGATTGAAGAGAAGAAACTGAACAGGAGTCTGGAGTCTGGAGTCTGGAGTCGAGAGTCAAAGGCTAAAACAAATTGCTTTTGACCTCGGACTCTCGGACTCCAGACTCCAGACTCCAGACTTTTAATGAAGCGTCTTACCATCGCCATCCTCATCGCCATCCTCCTTGGAGCTATCGGGGCTTATTTCTTCAATCAATACTGGATTCATCGTTACGACGTTTTGATAGCGAGGCAGGCGACCATTTATCGCCTCGATCCCGACCTGGTCTGGAGCGTAATTTACGAGGAGACATATTTTCGTCCTTGGAAGATCGGCAACGACGGCGAGATCGGGTTGATGCAGGTGACGCCCCCGGTCGGGCGCGAGTGGGCTGCTCAGACGGGGATGCGCGAGCTTGAGCGCCAGATGCAGCAAGACCCTGGGAGCGTCCTCCGCGACCCGGAGCGCAACATACAGATCGGCTGCTGGTATCTGGAAAAACTCTATGAGCAGTATCGTGACATGCCCGGCACTGAAGCGCGCATGATCGCCGGATACAACGCCGGGCCTAGCCGCGTTGAAAACTGGAATCAGACGGAGCAGGGCGCACCACCGCTGAACGTCGAGCAGTTCATCGGGCGGATAGATATTCCTTCCACTCGCGCTTACGTCTCAAACATCCTCGAACGCTACCGCAAGCTGAAAGAGGAGCGCGCGCGTAGCGGCAACACACAAACTACAAACACGCCGGAGGCCGGGCGTTGACCTACCGGCAGCTACTGGCCGCGAACGCTGATTTTCGTCGCCTGTGGACAGGACAGGTCATCTCGGAGATCGGCGACTGGCTCAACAACATCGCCGTGCTCGCCCTGGCGATTCAGCTTGCAGGGCCGGGAAGAGAAGGGCAAGCGGTCGCTTTCTACGCCATCGCGCGCCACCTTCCGCTCTTTCTCTTCGGGCCGCTCGCGGGTGTGGTCGTTGATCGCGTTGACAGGCGGCGTGTGATGATTGTGGCTGATGTCTCGCGTGCAGTCCTCGCTCTAGGCTTTCTGCTGGCGAACATGATGGGGCGGCTTCCGGTCATCTACATCGTCGGCGCAGCGCTCTTCGCCGTCTCATCCTTCTTCAACGCAGCCAAGCGAGCTTCAATCCCGAATATCGTTCATGGTATAGACGAGCTACTCAGCGCCAACTCTCTCTCGGCCTCGACCACAGCCGCAACCATCGCGCTCGGCTCCGCGCTCGGCGGCCTGCTCTCAACCTTCATCGGACGCAACGCCGTTTTTATTCTCAACGCAGCGACGTTCCTCATCTCAGCCGAAATGATTCGCAGGATACGGACGCGAACAAGTGGTCAGATGAAGAGCAACAACAACTCTTCGCCTGTTATAACTGACCACCGGCCACCGACCACTGACCATTTCCTTCATCGTGCTGTCAGAGATTTTCGTGAAGGGCTGCGTTACGTCAGGAGCAAGCAGATTCTTTGGGCGATTTTTATTGTTGCTGCCGGGTGGGGCCTGGGCAATGGCGTGGCGCGTGCGCTCTACAGTATCTTCGGTGCGCGGCTTGGGATGGCTGCGGCGCAGGGTCTTGTCGAGCGCCCGACGGATTTTGGAATCTCCGTACTCTTCATTGCGATGGGTGTGGGCGGAATCATCGGAGCGCCGATTGCGCGCCGTTTCAATGCGGGTGTGAGCGGGCGTCTGGGTTCTCGTATGGGACGCTCGATGATCTTCGACGGCTGCGGCCTCGCCCTCTTTAGCTTGATGCCCAACCTGTGGGCCGCAGCCGCCGTGCTCGTTGCGCGCGAGATAAATTTTGCTATCTGGTGGACGGCGCAGCAGACGATTATCATGAGCCGCACTGATAATGCCTTCGCCGGTCGCGTCTTTGCCTCGTATGAGACTCTGACCACGCTGATGATGGTCGGCTCGATTTTCGCAGCGGGCACTGCCGCAGATAGATTCGGTATCAAGCCGGTTGCCGCAACGGGCGGCGCAGTGATCGCTCTTTCAGGGCTGGCGTGGTTCGTGCTGCTACGCCGTAGAAACGCAGACGCGAGCGTGGTCGGTGAAACAGTCTGAGAGCACAGTTGACGAAAAAGTGATGACGAAACTTTATTCAGCACGCTGGGTATTGCCCATCGCTTCGCCTCCCGTTGAAGATGGAGCGGTAGCGGTTGAAGGCTCGCGGATCGCCGCTGTTGGAACACTGGATGAGCTTGTCGCCCTGTTTCCCGAAGCTCCTGTGCGCGATTTCGGTGAAGCTGCAATCCTGCCGGGCTTCGTCAACGCACACTCGCATCTTGAGCTGACGGCGATGCGAGGCTACCTCGAACGCGAAGAGGGAGATTTTTTTGCGTGGTTGAAGAAGCTGACGATTGCGCGGCTCGAACGGATGACGACGGATGATCTTTACGTCTCGGCTGCGTGGGGAGCTGTGGAGGCTGCGCGAGCGGGCGTGACTTGCGTCGGCGACGCGAGCGACGCGGCAAGCGCAAGCATGAGGGCGCTCGGCAGTGTTGGTTTGCGCGGGACAGTCTATCAGGAATCGTTTGGTCCCGATCCTGCGGAAGCGCGTGAGAATTTCGAGAAGCTGCGCGAGAAGGTAGAAAGATTGCGCGAGTATGAGACAGAGCTTGTCAGAGTCGGCGTCTCGCCGCACGCGCCCTACTCTGTGAGCGCGCCGCAGCTTGAGTTGATTACTGAATTTGCTCTCGCGGAGAAGCTCTCGCTGATGATGCACGCGGCGGAATCGAAAGCGGAAACCCTGTTCATGCTGCAAGGCTCGGGGCCGTTCGCCGAAAATCTCGCGGGGCGCGGGATTAAGTGGCGTGCGCCGGGAATTTCGACGGTTCAATATCTGGCGCGACACGGCCTCCTCAGAGCAAAGCCGCTTCTGGCGCACTGCATCAGGGTGGATGATGCGGACATAGAGACAATCAAAGAGGCGTGCGCGAGCATCGCTCATTGTCCAAAATCAAACGCCAAGCTCGGTCATGGCCGCGCGCCGTTCGCAAGTTTTGTGAAAAGGGAAGTCAAGGTCGGCTTCGGTAGCGATTCAGTTGCGAGCAACAATACTTGCGACATCCTGGAAGAGGCGCGCTTCGCTATTTTAACGGCGCGGGCAAGCGAGAATGCAGGGGATTCAACGCAGATGCCGGGAGCAGAAATAGCCCTTCAAACTTCCACGCTCGGAGGCTCAGACGCACTCGGCCTTGAATCTCAGACAGGCGCGCTCCTCAAAGGCACACAAGCCGACATCGCGGTAGTCAATCTCAGCGGCGCGCATCAAACGCCTGCCTTCAATCCAGTAACTGCGCTCATCTTCGCTTCTTCGGGACGCGATGTGCTGATGACAATAGTGGCCGGAAGGGAAGTCTACAGCGACGGCCACGTTCACACGGTTGACGAAGAACACCTGCGGGCACGCATGCTGGAGATTAGAGATAAACTATCTTAATGCGAGTTCAATATAAGCGGCAGAGCCGCTTACGTTGAACTCACATCATTTACACGATGCTGTAATCGCTTCGTCGAAAATCTCCAGCGCCACGTCAACGTTCTCGCGTGTGAGAATGAGCGGCGGCGACCAGCGGATTGTGTTGAAGCCTGCGCCGAGGATGATGAGGCCGCGCTCGAAACAGGCGCTCTCGATGCGGTCGCGCAACTCAGGCGCGGGCTTCATCGAATCCCTGTCTTCGACAAACTCGACGCCCACCATCATCCCCAGCCCGCGCACGTCGCCGATGCAAGCATGCTTTCGCATCAGTTGGCGCAAGCCCTCCTGCATGTACGCGCCGACTTCCGCGCTGTTGCGGATAAGCTCACGTTCGAGCAACTCGATAGTCTTCAAGGCAGCAGCTATGCAGACGGGATTGCCGCCGAAGGTTGAGGCGTGCGCGCCCGGTTTCCAGTCCATCAAGCTCGCACGAGCGACACACGCGCCCATCGGAAGTCCTGAGCCGATGCCTTTGGCGATGCAAACGATGTCAGCCTTGAGATCGTAGTGGTCGCTGGCAAACATTTTTCCGGTGCGTCCCATGCCCGATTGCACTTCGTCAACGATCAGCATGATGCCGTGCTCATCACAGATGCGGCGCAAGCCCTGCAAGAACTCTTTCGGCGCAGGCACGTAGCCGCCTTCACCCTGCACAACCTCGATGACGATTCCCGCGCACTCTTCCGGCGGCAGCGTAGTCTTGAAGAGACGATTCTCAATCCAGTCGAGTGATGCGCGGCTGGCCGTTTCAGCGTCCGTTCGTTCGCCCGTAAACGGATGGCGGAAGATGTTCGGGTAGGGCACGTGCGTTACATCCAGAACCTGACGGTGAAAACCTCTGCGCTGGGCTACCCTCGATGAAGTGAGAGAGAGCGACCCCAAAGTGCGCCCGTGAAAGCTGTTGAAGAAGGCTATGAACTTCTCGCGCCCTGTGGCGTGCATGGCAAGCTTCAAAGCGGTCTCGACGGCTTCCGTGCCGCTGTTGGCGAAGTGCGTGCGCGTTGGGCCTTCGATGGGCACAATCTCATCCAGCTTGCGTGCAAGCTTCGGCATGTGCTCGTAGTAATAGTCAGTGCCGCACATGTGAATCAGTCGTGCGGCCTGTTCCTGTATGGCGCGGACAACCTCCGGGTGACAGTGGCCGGTCGAGCAGACGGCGACTCCCGCGTTGCAATCTAAAAAGATGTTGCCGTCAACGTCCGTGACCCAGACACCTTCGCCGCGCTCGGCGACGAGCTTGAAGGAAGGGCGCGGGTAGGAAGGTGTAACGAATTGTTGGTCGGCTGCGACGATCAACGTGCCCTTTGGGCCGGGCAGAGCGGTTTTGATTTCGGGTCTTTTGGGTGGCGCAAGCGTAGTCATACACTCTTCTCCTTAAATGAACGCGAGGAAAATTATGCGGGTCGGGTTTCGAGCGGGCGATTGGAAAGAGTTTGAGGCGCTAGTCAGCGAAAAGATCGGCGCGATTATCGAGCGGGCGAAAATGTGTGTCGTATGAATAGAGCATGACGGAATAAATATTTCTCAAGACAGCCGGGCTGCTTCTACGGTCGTTTCACTGTTTGACGATATGAAACATATAAGTCTGACAAACGATCCGCGGAAGCCGGATCGCTCCGTGCAAGCAGGGTTATTATATCATCTCGCTGGGCAAACAAAGGCTTCATGCTGTCGCGCTGCGCTTGCGTCAATGTTGAGCCATTCTCCTGCCCCGTCTCCGTTTGTAAGGCTGTGAAAAAGTCGCTCGCGGATTGACGTGCCGGTTCATAGTCGCCACGCCGCCCGTAGACGGCGGCTGAAGCAAGCATATTTTCCATTCGTGCTAATCTCAATTCCTGCTGCGCCCCGGCAAGTTGAGTTGCGCGGTCGCGGGCCGTCAGCCACATTGGGATAAATCCGAGCAAGAATCCGACGAAAAGACCGACAGCATATAATGCTATTTTCTTGAGCAACGGATTCTGCCTGACGATCTTTACAGGTCTCTCGTCAATTGATTTCTCAGCTTCCATGACAGCTAACCCCCGGCGATTATTTGATAGAACTTAGAAGTTGTTTGAAAGCCCCGAAGGGGCGATGATGTAATAGCCTGTGGCAACGCCCCAGGCACAAGTCATCATCATTATCCAAGCCCTGAAAGGGCGTAATAGTATTGCGCCCTTTCAGGGCTTGACGGATAAACCTGCAACGCTCTTCCTGTGGCGTTGCCACAGGCTATCTTATTACGCCCCTTCGGGGCTGTCTGAGACTTTCAATAAGCTTCTTTGAAAACCAAGGACTCCGGCGCTGTCAACGTCTTTTCCAGCGCACGCCGTCTTTCGTATCTTCAAGCGTAATGCCGCGCTCTGCTAACTGGTCGCGGATTTCATCTCCGCGTGCGAAGTCGCGCCGCCGCCTTGCTTCCTGTCGCTCGTCAATTAGAGATTGAATCTCTGTCTCGAGCATGACTTGTTGCTCGTCCTCAAAAATGTTGAGGACGGTATTGAAGCGGTCGAGCAGGGCGAGTAGCTCGCGCTTGTTGTCTTCACGCAGGGCATGTTCGTCAATCGCAGTGTTCACCTCACGCGCCAGATTGTGCAGCGCGGCGAGAGCAACGGACGTGTTGAAATCATCGTCCAATCCGGCCTCGAAATCTGTGAGCGCGCGTGCGGCGGCTTCTTGAAGACGTGGGTTCGCGCCCGCCTCGACGCGCGCTTCCTTCAGGCGCAAGCGAAAGTCGCGCAGTCCCGTAACAGTTTTCTCTGCGCCGCGAAGCGCTTCAAAGGTGAAGTTGAGCTGCTTGTTGTATGGCACGCTCAGGAGAAAGTAGCGAACGGCGACGGGCGAGAATCCTTGCGCGGCAATATCGCGGTAAGTGTAATAGTTGCCCTTCGACTTCGACATGGATTCGCCGTTGACCTTGAGGTGCTCGAAGTGAATCCAATAGCGCGCGAAGGTTTTGCCGGTCGCCCCTTCGCTCTGCGCGATCTCATTCTCGTGATGCGGGAAGACCAGATCAATGCCGCCCGCGTGAATGTCGAAGGTTTCGCCAAGGTACTTCATGGACATCGCGGAGCATTCGATGTGCCAGCCGGGACGACCGCGCCCAAGCGTGGTGTCCCAGGCGGGTTCGTCCGGCGACCCTGCGCCCTTCCAGAGAGCGAAGTCGCGCGCGTCCTCTTTCTCATACTTGTCTGTGTCAACGCGCTCGCTTGCGCCCGCGATATTGCCTGCGAAATTTATCTTCGAGAGCTTGCCGTATTCAGGAAACGAAGTGATGCGATAGTAGATCGAATCATCGGAGCGGTAAGCATGGCCGCGCTCTTCAAGGCGTTCGATGAGCGAGACCATTTCGGGGATGTGGCGCGTGGCGCGCGGCACTACGTCGGGGCGCGCGCAGCCGAGCGCATCGGAATCCTCCCACAAAGCTCCGATATATTTCGCCGTGTACTCGTCAATCGTCACGCCGTTTTTCTGCGAGAGCGCGATGATGCGGTCTTCCACGTCCGTGATGTTCATGACATGCGTGACGCGATAGCCCTTAAAGCTCAGGTAGCGACGTAGAATGTCTGCGAAGATCGCCGAGCGAAAATTGCCGATGTGCCCGTAGTCCCAGACCGTAGGCCCGCAGTAGTACATGCGAACCTCGCCTTCGACAATGGGGCGAAACTCTTCAAGCTGGCCGGAAAGTGTGTTGCGAAATTTCAGCATCGTTGAGAATTCTACGCTTTTGTGAAGTTATAAGTTCAGGCCGTGATGAGTTCCCATTTCCGGGCGCGAGCAATCAATGCCTCTTCCATCTCAGGCCAGTCATGCAAGGTCGCCGGATCGAAGTCTGCGCCGTTGGGCCAGACCAAAGTGTGAACTTCCGGGTCAACACGAACTTGATTGAAGAGCGACAGATCGCGCAAAGGACAGTACAACTCTCCCGCCAACACTGGCCGGAAATTGATTGTCTGTTCCGTCTCGTCGTCGAATTGAAGACGCAACGTGTAAGGCGATACGATTGCGAATGACCGAACACGATAAATCGGATGAGTCATTTAATAGCTCCTTATTTCAATGGCTCGATAGGCAAAGAACTTTGACCCGCTTGCAGTCGCTCCCAATCTGTCAATAACTCTGCTTGATGTAGTTCTGCCCATGCTACAACCAAACGCTGCTGTCTTCTCGGTAGTGACCCGGCTATCAGATCAACCGGGTCAATGCCATAAATCACCACATCATCCTGATAATAAGCATGGAAGTGCGGCTGGTGATGCGGCGCGCCGAGTTCCGCATACATGCGAATGATAATACCAAAAAAGCGGCTGAGTTCCGGCATAGCGTATTGTAATGCTCAATTGAGAACGCGGCAAAGATATACTACCTTAGCCTTAACGAATTGACTCGTCTGCTTTCAATATCAACCCCGAAGTGTTGGAAGCCGCCGGGTTCCAGTGTCCACACGCGCGAGCCTTCAGCGATTCGGATACGTCCTGACTCGCTTGTGATGTCACCGATGTAAGTCACCGGCACACCGCCGACTCTGCTGGGCAGCCAACTCAGATCGCGTGGGCTAACAGTAAACAGCAACTCGAAATCTTCGCCGCCGTGAAGGGCCAGCAAAAGTGGATCAAGCGCGCGACGCCCGCAGAGATTGATAACCGGAGAATCAATGGGGATGCGCGAGGCGTCAACGATTGCACCGACGTTGCTTTCGCGGCAGAGATGCGCGAGGTCGGAAGAGAGGCCGTCGCTGATGTCTATCATGGCTGTCGCCAGACGCTCCTCGCCGAGTGCTGCGCCCCATGCGACACACGGCTCTGGACGGAGTTGGCGAAGCAGCAGTTGTTCGATGTTGCGATAATGAGATGAGCGAGGCCGTTTTCTACGCAAACGCGCGCCGCGTTCCAGTAATCGCAGGCCAGCCGCCGCGCCTCCGAGCGCGCCCGTGACGAATATGTGATCGCCGGGACGCGCGCCTGAGCGACGAACCGCGCGAGAGCGTGCCGTCTCGCCCACAACGATTGAGTCAATGACGATTCGTTCGGGCGTGCGCGATACGTCGCCGCCGATGAGCGCAACGTTGTAAGTTTCAGCGAGCGCGAAGAAGCCTTCGTAGAGTTCATCTACAAAATTCGAGTTCCAGATTTCTCGCGGCACGCCGATGGAGAGCAGCGCGTAACGCGGGTGTGCGCCCATCGCCGCGATGTCTGAGAGCGAGACAGCTAGAGCCTTGTAGCCGAGTAGCCAGGGTGTGGTCGTGTTGAGGCGAAAATCTATGTCTTCAACGAGCAGGTCTGTCGTGATGACTGTATCGCGGCCAGGTAGTTGTTGGAGAACAGCGGCATCGTCACCGATACCTAAAGAGAGTGATGAGTGATGGGTGATGGGTGATGAGTTGAAATCATTTGTCCTGCGTTGATTGCTAGCTCGCTGCCGGATGCGCTTGATGAAATCAAACTCGCTACGCGAAGGAGGAATGCGGCGAGATTTCTCTTCTTTTTCTTCATCCCTCATCCCTCATCCCTCATCCCTTAAAGGTTGCGGCGCAGAGAGTCGAGTCCGGCTTCGATGGTTTCAAGGGAGGTCGAGAAGGAGAAGCGCAGGTGGCCTTCGCCGTGTTCGCCGAAGACGATGCCGGGGACGGTGGCGACCTGTGCGCGGTCGAGCAGGATGTCGGCTGCCTGACGGCTGGCGGCGTGAATGCGCGTCACATCAGGGAAGGCGTAAAAAGCTCCGGCTGGATTCTCGCACGTCAGGCCGAGTTCGTTCAGGCCAGCCAAAAGAAGATCGCGCCGCTCAAGATAGGCTGCGCGATTCTTTTCAAGAAAATCTGTGGGCATGGTCAAGGCTGCAAGCCCGGCCCATTGGGTTGGCGTGGAGACTCCGTTGGTCGAATAGAGCAGGGACTTGCGCATCCCGGTCATCCAAGGCTCCGTCGCTACAGCGTAGCCCAAGCGCCAGCCTGTCATCGCAAAGGATTTTGAGAAAGTGAAAGTAGTGATGGTTCTTTCCAGCATGCCGTCGAGCGAGGCTATGGACACATGCTCGCCATCGTACACCAGGTCTTCATAGGCTTCATCAGCAATCACTAAAAGATCGTGCTCCCGCACAAACTGCGCGACTGCTTCCGCCTCTTCTCTGGTGAAGACGATGCCGGTCGGATTCTGCGGCGTATTGTAGTAGATAGCTCGCGTCCGTGTTGTGGCATAGCGGGACAGCGTTGTAGCAAAACCTTCGCGTCTCGCTTCATGCGTCGGGACGAGAACGGTAGTGCCCTCGCAATGAGCTATCAAGTCTTTAATCGGCGTCCAATAGGGAGAAAAGACAAGAACTTCATCGCCGGGATTGATGGTTGATTGAAACGCGCCGAAGAGTCCCTGCATTCCGCCGTTCAAAACAATTACGTCCTCGACGCGCGCCGGAATATGGTTTCGCTCGCGCAACTTGTCTGCAATGGCCTCGCGCAGTTCCATGATGCCGGAGGAAGGCGCATAGCGCGTCTTGTTCTCCGAGAGGGCGCGTGTCATGGCTTCTTTGATGTAGTCGGGCGTGAAGACGTAGGGTTCGCCGCCTTCAAACTGGTAAACGGCTGCTCCTTTGGCGCGCAGCTCCATGATCCGGTTGCGAACATTAACGATGTCGGAGAAGCCTACGTCGTCGAGACGCGCAGCTAGACGAAAAAGTGTTGGGGACGTGGACACGGTTGCCGGTGAACCTCCAATGGATTTTGAGCGCGATGAAGTCGGATTATAGCTTGCCGTTTGATTCGCCGTCCACCGAGAGTGACTAAGAAGCGGACACGAAGAGTTCGTTATTCAAAGCCCTGACAGCCTCGCGTCCTCCGGGAGCGTGAGGATATGGGGTTGCGTTTGAGCCATATCGTGCAGTCTCTGCGCGGCAAGATGTATTAATGAGATGACCCCTTGTTGTAATTTGATTGTAAATTTTTTATTTCCCTTTGGAAAAACTCATCTACATACGAATTCGCTGCAAAGTTCTATAAAATCCCCGTGTTAAGGAACAATGATTGCTGCCTTTCAGGTCGGGCTAAAGCTCAAACGATTAAATGAAGGGGACCCACTAAAATGATTCTCAAAGATAAGATTATTCCTGTTGCTCTCGTAGCTGCTCTATTGGGCGGTTCGGTCGGAGCTTTCGTCGCACATAGAAACACGGAGCCTGCGACGGCGAGCTACAATACGACAGCGCCCTCTGCCCCTCTATTCGATAGGCAGAACACACGGCAGATTTCGGATACCACTAATTCACAAGTCGGAGATGAGATCGCTTCAAAGGCTAACGATGTAGCGGACGCGGGTAGTTATCGCACAGGTTTCCTGGATGGCTTCAGCTTCGCGCGCAATGGCGACGGCGGCTCAACCCGCGGGGTTGTCACGAGAGAGACAGTCGTTCCGACGACTCGCGTCGTCTATCGAAATACGCCTGTTAGAACCCGTAGCTATGCCTCTAACAACACGCGCCGCGTTTACTACGATTATAACCAGCCAGCCAAACGCTCCTTCTGGCAGAAGCACCGCGATAAACTGACGGTGGCGATGGGTACGGGCGGCGGCGCTCTGCTCGGCGGGTTGATCGGCGGCAAGAAGGGCGCGGCTATCGGCGCTCTCGCTGGCGGCGGCGGCTCAGCGATTTACACCTACGGCATACGCAAGCGCAATCGTCGTTACTAATCGCATAGGTAATGCGTGATGAATCGTAGCCTGAAGAAACTGGCGCGCTGCGCTGCAACTTCAGCTCTCGTTTTCACCCTGGCAGCAAACACCTGGGCAGCTCCCTTCAAAGGGGCTGCCCATTTGTCTGTGCTGGCGAAGCAAAGCGTCAGCGGTCTCAGGGCATCGGACAGAGAAACCGGAAAGAAAGACAGACAGGCTGGAGTCAGACTTCCCGTCCCTGTTAGCTTTCGTGAAGAGAGCGGGCGCGGCCTGCTCGTCAGCGTCTGGGTCAATAATGCAGGGCCGTACATTTTCGCAGTTGACACAGGCGCGGGCGCAACGATTCTGTCAAGGCGCGTGATGGATGAGGCTCGCGTTTCTCAGAGCGGCAAGCGGCCTTTGATGATTGGCGGCATAAGCGGAGCGGTCACTGTGGCCGGTCAAGAAGTCTCGCTTCGCAGCCTTGCCATCGGCTATCAAGACAACCTACTGCCGTCGAGCGGCCTTGTGATAGTCACCGAAAGACTCGCGCCAGGCATTGATGGCGTGCTTGATCCTACTGAAGCTTACTCGCCGCTGGGCTTTGAGATTGATATGCCGCATGGCGAGTTGACGGCTTTTGATCCGCGCTCGACCCCGCTTCGACGCAACCAGAATCTTCTAGAGGATGGAACGATTGTGCCCTGGCTAACAGATGGGCAGAGTCGGCGTCCGTTTGTGATGGTCGAAGGCGGACGGCGCGCTCTGCTCGACACAGGCTCAGGCTTCGGCCTTGCCCTGACGGAAGACGCGGCCATCTCGCTTGGAATCGTGCCCGGTAGAGGGAGGGAGCATCAAAACGTCAGAGATTTGGGGGGCGGTTACATTGCCGCACACAGGATTCCTCCTTCAACCGTCCGTCTCGGAACACTGGTTTTACGCGGAATTCCTACGGATTTACTGCCAAACGCGCGAGCAGGCTCGCCCGTCTTGCTTGGTCGAGACGCCCTGCGCCCTTTCCGCCTCACGTTCGATCCGGTCAACCGCCTCATCATGATTGTTCCGGGTTGAAGCAGAAAACTACCTTTCATTTGAGCGTCGCCAGGCCGACCATTGACGTATAACTTCAAGCGGAGAGAAGCAACTGCCGCTCGTTTGTGGCGTTAGGTGGCTGTGGAAAAGTATTGACACCTACGGGGGGCGCGAGTAACATGGCGGCCAGCAAGTAAGAAGAGCGTCCGCTCCTCAGAGCAAAGCATCTTCAACTTATCTTAAACACCAGCGGAACGTAGGACGTTTCCGAAAGGTCTCCCGGAAAATGAACAGCGCAGCCGTAGCCATTCCCGAAAAACTATTCTTCAAAATCGGCGAAGTCTGCGAACTGTCAGGCGTGCAGGCGCATGTCCTGCGCTACTGGGAATCGGAGTTTCCGATGCTCGCCCCGCAGAAGAACCGCGCCGGGCAGAGGACTTACCGCAAACGCGATGTGGAGATGGCGCTGCGCATCAAGGAGCTACTCTACGAAGACCAGTACACGATTGCCGGGGCTAAGAAGAAACTTGCCGGTGAACTTCGCGGAGCTAGCAAGCTCAAGGTCGTTCCGCCGCCGGACGCAAACGCGCAGCAAAATTTATCGCCGCCCGCTTTACAAAGCCCACCCCCGGCGGAGTCGCGCCCACTATATGAAAGCGCGTCCATGTCCGGCGTTTCCATAACTGACAACCAGCGCCTCGCCGTTCGTCGCCTCGCCGAACAGTTGCGCGACCTACTCGCAACGCTCGACGCAGGCGAAGCCGATCTCAACGCGCGTCGAAAGTAGCCCTGTCATTTTACAGTCCAGAGTTATTAGCAGAGCAGCATCTATCTGCATTTGACAAAAAAACTTTTCCAGAGATACTAGAAAAATATTACGGGACGTGGCGCAGCCTGGTAGCGCGCTTCCTTGGGGTGGAAGAGGCCGTGAGTTCGAATCTCGCCGTCCCGAAAATTAAAGAGCTTCCAACTTAAATAGCTTGGAAGCTCTTTAATCTTTTGTCCTGAACTTAAAAGCCTTACATTCTTGTAGAGCTACCCTGAGTTGAAACCTCGGCAAGCACTGCTGCTTCTATGTCTCGTGAGACGGTAAGGAACACGAAGCGGCTGGTCGGGAAAAGGTAATCTTCGCCAGTTTCGTCAATGATCCGCACATAGTTGTCTTGTTCGGCATTGGCATCCGGCAGAACCGGATAGACCTTGCGGCGCTCAAGTGACATCTCATAGTCGGTATTGTCAACACAGATGGCAATCAGCGTTTCAGTATTCTTAAGTCGCTTCATTGTAATCAATCCAAAATTGGCATTTACTCTAGTCCTTCATCTCACCAATAACAATCTTCGATGTCAGAGTTTTATGAACCGGGCACTTGTGAGCGATCTCTTGCAGCCGCACGCGCTGCTCATCTGTCAGGTCGCCTTCGACTGTGACTGAGCGTTCGATGCGATGGACGAAGCCTTCCGTGTTTTGTTCGCATTCGGCGCAATCTTTGGCGTGGATTCTTTGCTCACGCAGGCGCACCGTGACGCGCTCAAGCGGCCAACCTTTGCGGCGCGCGTACATCGTCACGGTCATCGAGATGCAGCCGCCGAGCGCGGAGAGCAGGAGCGTGTAGGGGTCCGGGCCTGTGCCGCCACCGCCGGCGCTCTTCGGCTCATCAATCAGGATAGTTTGGCCTTCGCCGTAGCGCGCCTCATTTTGCAGGTTCGCTAGAGAAGTAACTGTGACTTCGCTCATTTGGTTTGTCTCCTGGTTAAGTCGGGTCTTTGATAGCATCGGGCCGTAGCGTTGCAAGGCGATTCCTTCACGGCGCAAAGTTAGCGCGTTTGCTCCTTCTCATCAATACTTTCTAAGCGACGGCTTGCAGCAGGCGTCGCTCGCGGCTACACTCTGTGGCCTACTTATTCTTCAAGGCAATTACAATTTAAGACGAGCGAGGATGCAAGCGGATGAAGATTCATGAATATCAGGGCAAAGAGCTGTTGAAGAAATATGGTGTCGCCGTGCCGCGCGGCATTGTCGCGCGTTCGCCCGAAGAGGCTTATCAGGCAGCCAAAGAGCTAGGCTCAGACGTAGTTGTCGTCAAAGCACAGATTCATGCGGGTGGGCGAGGCAAAGGCGGCGGCGTCAAGCTGGCAAAATCCGCAGACGAAGCGCGCGAGATAGCAGGCCAGATGATCGGTATGAAACTCGTCACGCATCAGACCGGGCCGGAGGGCAGAGAAGTGCGTGTCTTGTTAGTCGAAGAGGGCTTGCCGATTGATAAGGAATTCTATCTTAGTATCGTTCTGGATCGAACGACCGGAAGGTCAGTCTTCATGGCATCAGCGGCGGGCGGCATGGACATTGAAGAGGTCGCTGCCAACACTCCCGAACAGATTTTCAAGGAGACGATTGATCCGGCAGTCGGCTTTCGTCCATTCCAGGCTAGAAAGCTCGCCTTCGCTCTCGGCCTGCCAGCCGAACTGGTCAACCAGGCGGCGAAGTTCATGCAGTCGCTCTACACTGCTTACGAGCAGATGGACGCCTCGCTGCTTGAGATAAATCCTTTCCTCCTGACGAAAGACAAGCGACTGATCGCGCTCGACGCGAAAATCAACTTCGACGACAACGCGCTCTATCGTCATAAAGAGTTTTTGGATTTGCGCGACCTCAATGAAGAAGAGCCTCTGGAGATTGAAGCCTCGAAGTTTGATCTCAACTACATCAAGCTCGACGGCAACATCGCCTGCATGGTCAACGGCGCGGGTCTGGCGATGGCGACGATGGACATCATCAAGCTCGCCGGAGGTGATCCTGCAAACTTCCTGGATGTCGGCGGCGGCGCATCACAGGAGCGCGTTGAAGCAGCTTTCAAAATCCTGCTCGCGGACGAGAACGTGCGCGCCGTGCTCATCAACATCTTCGGCGGCATCGTGCGCTGCGATATGGTTGCGCGCGGTGTGGTCGGCGCGGCGCAGAAGCTGGGAATAGGAGTTCCTGTCGTCGTGCGCCTGGAAGGAACGAACGTTGAGGAAGGCCAGCGCGTGATACGCGATTCGGGGCTGAATTTCACAGTGGCAAGCGGCATGAAGGACGCTGCCGAAAAGGTTGTGGCGCTCGCCGGATAAAAGTTAGCGATGACTCGTCGTGCGATTCTAAAAATACTCGTTCAAGTCAGTCGCTTTGGCCTCGCGGCTCTGTGGCTCTTTGCGGCAGGGGCGAAGATTTACATGAGAAATGACCCGACGCAGAGTTTCTTCAAGAACGTCGGTTATCTGGTCGGAGACTCGTGGGCGTTGCCGGTGGCGATTGCAGTCATCGTCGCGGAGATTGTTGCGGCCCTGCTGCTTCTCTGGCCGCGAATGGCGCGCATCGGTGGGATGTGGTCGGCGGCTCTGTTGATTGGTTTCGCCGGTTACGCGCTCTATTATCGCTACGGATTGGGAAACGCTGAAGGACTCGAATGCGGCTGCTTCGGCGGCATCATCGGTAGCCAACTCGGTGTGACGACAGCCCTCAGAAACCTCGCCCTGCTCATCCCCGCCGCGCTCGTCATCTTCGGTCTCCCACGATTGAAACAGACCGAACAACAGGTTATTTCGCGCCTCGCATCCGGTTGATTTCGTAGCGCGTGTTTTCGATGCGCTCGTCAACGTCAGGATGGTCTGCGAAGATTGCCCCGAGCAGGTCTCTGTCTTTCTCGCTGACGTGCTGAATTTTCTGGAACATCGTCACCATGCCCTGCGGATTGAAGCCTGCTTTCGGCATCGCACGCACACCAAGAAAATCCGCCTCACGCTCCTCTTCGCGGTTATGAACGGCAAGAAGCCCGCCAGCAACGATCTGCGCGGCGGCTGTCCCAAGTTCCTGTGCGCTGTCGCCTGCAATCCCCGTGATCGAGCCGAACAAATTGGCAAGGCTACCCAGGGTTTGTGACTGCTGAATCGTCTTCAGGCTGTGACGCGCTACGACGTGGCCGACTTCGTGCGAGAGAACGGAGGCAAGCTCGTCGTCGTCTGCCAGGTTCATCAGCGCGGTCGTGACGTAGATGTGGCCGCCCGGGCCTGAGAAAGCGTTGATCTCTTTGTCGCGCATGACATGAAAGTGGTAAACGAGATTCGGGCGCAGGCTCGCACGCGCCACGCGCTGGCCGATGCGGTTGGCGCGTTCCTGTCCCTCGCTGACAAGGGTGACTTTTTTGGAAACCTCAAGGTTGAGCTGATTACCCAAACGCGCTTCGTCGCGCTCGCTGATTAAACCTTCGTTCGAGTAGCTCGTGTTGCGAAACTGCCAGTAGGGATCAGTCTCCAGAAGCCTCGACGCCTCGCTAACAGCGCTTGAGCCGAGCGTCAGAACAGTCTTGATGGTAGAACCGATAGTCAGCGGCTCAGTCTTCTCCTGCCTTTGCGCGGTAGCGATTGAGAAGGACGCGACGAGCAGCGTGAATGCGAAGGCAGTGTTGAGCAGCTTGCGTGTACTGAGGGATTGCGAAAACATTTTTGGGTTCCTCTTCGGTCTGGTTTCAAGCGCCGGGCCAATTCAGCCAATTTGCAGCCCGGCATAATCATAACGCATGACGCGCATCCTCGAATAGATTTGCGGTCAGTACCGCTTGCGGTAGCGGGCGGGTATTATTGAGCCAAACACCCGCCCGCTTGCGGCAGGCGGTACTGACTTCGGCTCGTCTACCGGGCGCATCGCGTGTAGAATCGTTGCGTTATCCTGAGAACAATTCGGTGGAGGAAGCAATGGCAACGCTATCATTCTGGGGCGGAGTGGGGACTGTTACCGGCTCCAAGTATTTGATCGAAGCTGACAGGGCGCGCGTGCTCGTTGACTGCGGCATGTTTCAGGGCTTGAAAGAACTGCGCGACCGCAACTGGCAAGACCCGCCGTTTGACCCTGCCGCGCTCGACGCCGTGCTCATCACACACGCGCACATAGACCACACGGGCTACCTGCCCCGCCTCGTCGCCCAGGGCTTCAAAAATCCCATCTACTGTTCGCGCGGGACGGCTGACCTGCTCAAGATACTGTTGCCCGACGCCGCGCGTCTTCAGGAAGAAGATGCTGACTATCGCAATCGCCACCATCTAACGAAGCACACGCCTGCTCTGCCGCTCTACACGGAAGAGGACGCCCGCGCCGCGATTCAGTTAATTCATCCGGTCGAGAACACGGGCGAGCCTGTTAACGTCGCTCCAGGCATCCGCGCAGGATTCCGCGTCGCCGGTCACATACTCGGCTCCAGCCTCGTGCTCGTTGAGATTGACGGCGCAGGAACGGACGGCAAAGGTCGCCGCGTGCTCTTCTCAGGCGATCTGGGACACTACGATCAGCCAATCATACGTGACCCCGTAGCGCCGCCCGCCTGCGACTATCTCTTAGTTGAATCAACTTACGGCGACCGTCTGCACGACCCGGAAAAGCCCAACGATGCGCTCACACGAATCATCAAAGATGCGGTCGCGCGTAACGGCGCTATTCTGATTCCGGCCTTCGCCATCGGTCGCACGCAGGAGTTGATCTACCTGATTCGAGAGTTGGAAGACGAGAAGCGCATTCCCATCCTGCCTGTAGCCGTTGACTCTCCGATGGCTGCCCTGGCGACACAGGCTTACAGCAATCGCACAGAGGAACAGGACGCGGACTACGCCAGCGTGCTCGCGCGGCCAGAACATCCTTTGCGGACACATTCGATGACTACGGCCTCCTCGCGCGAAGAGTCGAAGCGTCTGAACGATGACCAGGGAACGCGCATCATCATCAGCGCTTCGGGGATGATGACGGGCGGGCGTGTTCTGCACCACGCCTTGAGAATCCTGCCGGACAGCAACGCTACAATCGTCTTCGTCGGCTACCAGGCCGCCGGAACAATTGGCCGCCGCATTCTGGACGGTGAGAAGGAAGTCAAGGTGCTGGGCCATTGGGTTCCCGTGCGCTGCCACATTGAGCGCATCGGCGGTTTTTCTGCTCACGCCGACTGGAAAGAAGTCTTGCGCTGGCTCGAAGGGCTGCCCGCCGCACCACGCCGCGTCTTCAACACACACGGCGAGCCGGAAGCTGCCCAAGCCATGCGCGACCACATCGCAGAGCGCTTCGGCTGGCGCGTGGACGTTCCGCAGTACGCAGACAAAGTCGAGCTTGATTAGATAAGCACGCATGTAGCGCATCAGCGCGACCATGCTATACTGCCGAAAAACAGTGATGAGTGATAAGTGATAGTAATGAGATAAAAACCTATCTTTTCACTCATCACTTATCACTCATCACTCATCACTTCTCCTAAAGGAGCACATCATTGAGCGTTCTGGTTGATAAAAACACGCGCCTCGTCGTGCAGGGCATCACGGGCAAAGAGGGCACGTTTCATACAAGGCAAATGGTCGAGTACGGGACGAACATTGTCGGCGGCGTTACGCCGGGCAAAGGCGGAACGACGCACGAAGGCATTCCCGTCTTCAACACGGTTGCGGATGCAGTTCGTGAACAGGGCGCGAATGCGTCTGTGATCTACGTGCCGCCGCCGTTTGCGGCTGATGCGATTATGGAGGCGGCAGACGCTGGCCTCCCGCTCGTCGTGTGTATCACCGAAGGCATTCCAGCTCTCGATATGGTGAAGGTCAAGGAGTATTTGTCTAACAAAGCGACACGGCTCATCGGCCCGAACTGTCCGGGCATCATCAGCCCCGGCAAATGCAAGATCGGGATCATGCCGGGACACATTCACAAGGAAGGTCGCATCGGGGTCGTCTCACGTTCGGGAACGCTGACGTATGAGGCAGTGGGACAGTTGACCGCGCTCGGGTTGGGACAATCAACAGCCATAGGTATCGGCGGCGACCCCATCGTCGGCACAACACACGTTGACGCTCTCGCGCTCTTTCAAGCGGACGACGAGACCGATGGCATCGTGATGATCGGCGAGATTGGCGGAACTGCCGAAGAGGATGCGGCTGCGTTTGCGAAAACGAGTGTGACGAAACCCATCGTTGCTTTCATCGCAGGACAGACTGCGCCTCCTGGAAGGCGCATGGGCCACGCCGGAGCGATCATCGCAGGCGGCAAGGGCACAGCGGCGGAAAAGATGAAGGCGCTCGAAGAAGCTGGAATCCGCGTTGTTAAATCTCCAGCCGACATCGGCTCAGCGATGAAAGACGTGCTCGGCGCGCACGCCGCTGCCTGAAAGGGTCCAACTGTATGAGTAATTCATCTAACGAACCCGATTCGCACATGGATGACATTAAGCAGTCAATAAAACTATTGACCCAACTTGCGCTCAGGGCAGACGAGCGTATGGACGATCTCGAAGAGGCGCAGGCAAACTCTGAGCGTAAGATCGCAGCCCTCGCTGACGCACAGATACGGACAGAGGATGCGCTCGCACGGCTGTCAGCATTACAAATCAGGACGGAAGAGCAACTAGCAGCGTCACAAAGCAGAATAGAAAAGCAACTGGCAGCATTGCAAAGCAGAACTGAAGAGCAACTGATAGCATTACAAAAAAGAACAGATGAGCAACTTGCGGCATCACAAAGCAGAACTGATAAGCAACTGATAGCATTGCAAAGCAGAACTGAAGAGCAACTGATAGCATTACAAAGTAGAACTGATGAGCAACTGGTAGCATCACAAAGTAGAACAGAGGAGCAACTGGCAGCATTACGAAATAAAACAGATGAGCAATTCGCCCAGCTTTCACAAGCGCAGCAACGTACTGAAGAAAGTATCTCAAGACTTTCAACCAGAATGGATGAATTAGCTGTGAAAATGTCTGAGCTTGCCTCTGCACAGGCTCATAGCGACCAACGGCTGGATGCGTTGATTGATATTGTGCGAGAGAGACTGGGTGGACAGCCGCAAGGCTGAAGAAGAACCTGTGGTTATGTCAAAGCCCAAACGCTTAAATATTTTTCTAGCGTTGATTGTTTCCATTTTCGGTTTCAGTCTCAGCGTTGAGGCACAGGAAGATTGTATCTACGGGTATAGAATTTATGTCCGTGATGAAACAGGAAAGGTAATCAAAGACGCAAAACTTGAGCTGTCGGGTTTGAGTGAGAAAGATAAAGTGCCCGCTAACCTAAGCTCTTATGTTGATAAGAGCGGCGTCTATAACGTTCATGGGTACGGGGACGCAGCAGTTGAGGGAGACTTTCTTCTTAAAATCTCCGCCGAAGGTTTTGAAACGTATGAGCGACAATTCAAGTTTCCCGCTTGCGAGTTGCAAAGTTTTGAATTGAGCTTACGACCAAAAGGCTCAACTGCTAAAGCTGATTTTGAAAGATTGTTTACTGTTCACGGAAAAGTTTTTGACGAAGAGATGAAGCCGTTCGGGAACGCAAAGGTTGAGGCCAAAAATTCAGACGGCAGAGTTTATCAAACTTATTCCAATGCGTATGGCTACTACACCTTTGATTTGCCGAAGGGCGTAACAAACATTCGCGTCACCGACAGTAAATTTCCCGATGTAGTTTTCGATAATTATAAAGTCGAAAAGAATTATTCTGTATTGAATGTGCCTGTTTGCCTGAAATGCAAGCAGAACGAATCTAAGAACTAAATCCATTGAGAGGAAAACAGCGATAGTGAGCAATTTAACTTTTGGAATTATCAAGCCAGATGCGGTGCGCGGCAGCAAAACCGGCGCAATCATCCAGCGCATCACGGATGACGGCTTCCGTCTTCGGGCGATGAAGTTGATCCACATGACGCTTGAAGAGGCGGAAGGGTTCTATGATGTTCACCGCGAGCGTCCCTTCTTTCCTGAGTTGACGCAGTTCATGTCGAGCGGGCCGTGTGTGGTGATGGCGCTCGAAAGGGAAGGCGCAGTCAAAGCCTGGCGCGACCTGATGGGCGCAACCGACCCGTCGAAGGCCGATGCAGGCACACTGCGTAAGGAGTTTGGCGGCTCGCTCGGAGAAAACGCCGTTCACGGCTCAGACTCTGAGGAGAATGCGGCGATTGAGATTTCGTATTTCTTCAGTAAACTTGAGATCGTAGGTCGTGAATCGTAAATCGTAAATCGTGAATAGAAAGAAAGCCATTCGATGATTCACGATTTACGAATGAAGAGGCATCTATGTCAATAATCAGCGACGTTATCGAATCAACCAAGGCGATCATCAAGGGGATGAGCGTGACGCTCTCTTATATCCCAAGAGAGAAGTGGACGGTTGAGTACCCGGACGAGCCAGTGACGGTTCAGCCGCGCTATCGTGGGCAGCATCTGCTGCACGTTGATGAGTTGGGAAGGGAAAAGTGCGTCGCCTGTTTTTTGTGCGCGGCGGCGTGTCCTTCCGACTGCATTTACATCGTGGCGAAAGATGACCCGCGCCCGCCGGCAGAGCGCACAGGCGTTGATGAGCGCTTCGCAGAGGTTTACAACATAGACTACGGACGCTGCATCTTCTGCGGCTTCTGCGTCGAAGCCTGCCCGAAGGATGCGATCACTCACGGCTACAACTTCGAGCTTTCCGTTTACTCACGCGCAGACCTCTTGAAGACGAAAGACGACCTGCTGATTACCAAACAGAAACAGTCGAAGAACTACCGCGTCGCTTCCTCCGACGAAGATGTGAACTCGGAATATAAGGAAGTCTAAGAGCAGAATCCAGAAGTCAGAATCCAGAAGAAAAGATAACAGAATCCGTCAATGTGGTTTCCGCCTTATCATTCTGAATTCTGATTCCTGGATTCTGGATTCTGTTCTTCCTCTTGACTTCATGCTTTATGCGCGAATTTCATTACCGCTGGGAGTATGACTTGAAAGCCACGCCGGAGGAACTCTGGCCGCTCGTGGCTGACACGAACCGTTTTAATCGTGATACGGGCGTGCCTGCCGTTGAAGCTCTCGGTTCTGAGGGCAGTGTGCGACGCCTGCGACTTTTCAAGTTCGGCATCCCAGTTGAATGGGAGGAGCAGCCGTTTGAGTGGATTCGCCCCTTTCGCTTCGGCGTGGTGCGCCGCTATACGAAAGGGCCTGTCAGCGAGATGCGCGTCGAGGCAGAGCTAAATGAGCAGCCCGAAGGCGGAACGAAATTAATCTACGAAGTCTGGGCGCAGCCGCGTAATCCTCTTGGCCGGATCGCCATTCCCCTTCAAGTCGGTCTCCTCTCGAAACGCAGCTTCTCGGAAATCTTTCGTCGCTACGACAAAGAGATCAAGAGCGGCAACCCGCCGCTTTACCAGCCCACGCCAGCCGACTTCGCGCAGGGAGGCCGAGCGCGTCTCAAGGCTTTGAGTGAACGTCTCATCACGCAAGGCGCACAAGCGCAGATAGTCACACGCCTGGCTGAGATGATTGAGCAGGCCGACGACATCACGCTCTCGCGCATACGCTCTCATGCGCTGGCTGACTACTGGGGACTGCCGCGCCGCGATGTGCTCGAAGTCTGTTTGTGGGCGACGCGCGTCGGCTTGCTGGATTTACAGTGGGAGATGATCTGCCCTCATTGTCGCGGGTCGGCGCAGACGAGCAATTCGCTGACCGGCATCAAGTCTGAGGTTTACTGCGACAGTTGCAATGTGGACTTCACAATAAACTTTGATCGCGCGGTGGAGTTGACCTTTCGCCCGAATCCTTCCGTGCGACACGTCGAGGGTCTGCAATTCTGCGTCGGCGGGCCGCAGGTTACGCCGCACATCGTCATCCAACAACTGCTCGCGCCCGGTGCGAAGCTCGAAGTCTCAGTTCCTCTTGAATCGGGTCGCTACAGGCTTCGCAGTTCAGAGTTGGCTGGCGGGCAATATTTACAGGCATCTGCTGTGGGTTCAACTGAAGCGACCTTGAGAGCCTCGGATGAGGGCTGGCCTGGTGAAGAGTTGCAGTTAGCTACAAGGCCGAAACTTGTTTTAGAAAACGGAAGCGACAAGGAGCAATGGTTTGTTCTCGAACGCATGGCCTGGAGCGATCAAGCTGCGACCGCCGCAGAGGTGACTGCGCTGCAAGTCTTCCGCGACCTCTTCGCTAACGAGGCGCTCAGACCCGGCGAGCAAATTTCTGTCGGGACGCTGACGGTTCTCTTCACAGACCTGCGCGGCTCAACGCAACTCTATCGAGAGATCGGCGACGCGCCCGCCTTCGGCTGCGTGATGAACCACTTCGACGTGCTGCGCGAAGCCATCGCCGATGAGGATGGAGCATTGGTCAAGACTATCGGCGATGCAGTGATGGCCGTCTTTCGTAGATCGGCGGGTGCGCTGCGTGCGATTCTAAAAGCTCAACAGGTGCTGGCTTCGCCGCCGGAGGGCATGAGGCCGCTCATGCTCAAAGTCGGCATTCACACAGGACCGTGCATCGCCGTGACGCTCAACGGGCGGCTGGATTATTTCGGTTGCACGGTCAACATGGCTGCGCGCCTTGAAGGTCTGTCGTCAGGCGGCGACGTGGTCATCTCGTCAGCCGTGCATACAGACCCGGAGGTCGCAGAGATGATTCACGACGAGAAGGCAGAGCTTACTGCTACACAGTTTGAAGTGATGCTGAAGGGTTTTGACGAGGAGCAGTTTGAGCTATGGCGCGTCGCCCCCGCCAATTGTGTGGCAGGGGGCGAGCGCGCCGTTAGCTCGAATCTTTAGCTGATAGAAGAGACGGAAAATATCCCGCCCGTTCTACTTCACCATGCCGCCGACAACCGGAACGCGAAAAAGCTCGCGGTTGAGGAAGGCCCTGGCTCCCCCTAGAGCAGCCAGATAGGTAAAGAAGAATTGCACCGCTCCTATCAAAATACCGGCAACCAGAATCCCCTGGACCTGGCCCTGCGGGATGAGAAAGAAGAGTCCAACGATAATGCGGGCGATCAGGTAAAAGACACCGATCATGAGCGCCTGCTTGGAGTGGAAACTAACGAACTGGCTATGACGGCAAGCAGTCGAGACTGCCAGCGGAAGAGCCAGGATGACCAGAGGGCTGAGGTTGATAGCGAAATCAACGCCGCCGGGTGCATAGAATATCGCAAGCACATTCCCGGCAGTGTAAGCGCCCAACCCGGCAAACCCTGCCATTGCTCCTGCCGCGATGAGTAGAGCCACCCAGACGTAAGACACCAGGCTCATACTGCGCTCATAGGCGTCAGCATCAACCACTGGCGGCGGGACAGGAGCGGGAGCATAAGGTTGCTGGTAGCCGTAGGGCGGCGGTTGCTGCCCGTACTGCTGCGGCGGTTGGCCGTAGGGCGGCGGTTGCTGTGGTTGTTGTTGACCATATTGCGGCTGTTGCGGCTGTTGCGGCTGACCATATGGAGGCTGTTGGCCCGGCGGCGGCCCACCTCCCGGAGGGTATTGCTGTGACATTTTAGGAAAAATCCTTTCTATCCCAGAGCTGACTGATGAAGCCCAAACGCTTTAGAAAATGTAAGAAGCTCAATTAAACTGCCGGGGGTTTACGGGTCGCCATTATATGAGCATCGCGCCTCGCGTGTATAGAGAAAAATGCTGACAAGGTAGGCTCAATCATCTATTGTCAGCCACAGAGAGACGGATAAACGATGAATGCAGCAGTAATGAATGATGAACTGAAAAGCTTTTTACTTCAGCGTTCAGCGTTCATCATTCAGCGTTTCTCTGTGTCTCTGTGCCTCTGTGGTAACTTTGGGATATGCTCTGGTCGAGTGGGAGTTGACGTTTCCGATGACGACACTTTTAGAAGCCCGCGAAGTCTCTAAAATTTATCAGATGGGAAGCACGAAGGTGGCCGCGCTCGATGGCGTGACGCTCGCTGTCAGCGAAGGCGAGTTCGTGGCGATTCAAGGCACTTCCGGCTCAGGGAAGTCAACGCTGCTCAATATGCTGGGCGGGCTTGATCGTCCGACCAGCGGCGAGGTGCTTTTCGAGAACAACTCGCTCGCTCCCTTCGACAAGAAACAGATGGCGCGTTTTCGCCGCCACTCCGTCGGGATGATCTTTCAGAATTTCAATCTGATTTCGACGATGAGCGCCGCCGAGAATATCAATCTCGCGCTGGCCTTCGGCGGACTCAAACCCCTGGAGCGAACTAAGCGCGCGAAGGAATTGCTGGATCGCGTGGGCCTCGCAGACCGCGCCACGCACAGGCCGTCGGAATTATCCGGCGGTGAGCAACAGAGGGTCGCTATCGCCCGCGCGCTTGCTAACCGCCCGCGCGTCCTGCTGGCAGATGAGCCGACCGGCAACCTGGATTCGACGCGCGCCGAAGAGTTGCTGGCCCTGTTGCGCGAGATGGTCGAACACGACTCGCTGACCGTGCTCATGGTCACGCACGACAAAGAACTCGCAACACGCTTCGCCGACCATATAGTCTTTATGAAAGACGGAGCGATAAAACAGGGATGAGGGCGGAGGGATGAGGGATGAAGGAAGAAAAAGAATTGGTCGGTATCCGATCTTTCTTTTCATTCATCCCTCATCGCTCCGCCCTCATCCCTTATTTTGAGGTTGATTTATGTCCACGAATATTTCCCCTGTAATGACGCTTGAGGCGTTGCGCTCTGTTCCGTTATTCGCTTCACTAGATGATGCCGCGACAAAGCAGTTGCGGAATTTGCTCAGTGTAAGTGATGTGTCGAACGGCACTCCGCTGTTTCGCTCCGGCGATTCGGGTGATGCGATGTACCTGATCGAGAGCGGGCGCGTGCGTATCAGCGTCAACGACGCCGATGGAAGCCTGGTGACGCTCGCTGAATTGGCGGGCGGCGATTTCTTCGGTGAGATGGCTTTGCTCGACGGCAAACCGCGCTCCGCAGATGCGACAGTCATAGAAGACACGCGCTGTGCCGTGCTCTCGCGGGAAAATTTTCTGGCGTTCGTGCGCGGCAATCCTGATGTCGCGTTGAAGATGTTGAGCGCCATCACGCATAGGCTGCGACGCACCGATGAGCTTCTGCGACATCGGGTCTCGCGCAACGCCAATGAAGAAGAGGAGGCGAGTTTGACCTTGGCCGACCGGATGGCCGACTCGATTGCGAAGTTTGGCGGAAGCTGGACGTTTATCGGGGGCGCGATGGCGTTGATTTTTTTCTGGATGATACTCAATGCCTACATCCTGGCTAAGGGTTTTGATCCGGCTCCATTCCAGATGCTCAATTTGGTGCTGGCAGTCATCGCTGGTATGCAAGCCCCGATCATTATGATGTCGCAGAATCGCCAGGGCGGAAAGGATCGCCTGCGCTCGGATTTGGACTATCAGGTCAACCTCAAGAACGAGCTTTCACTCGCCGAAATCCTTCGCCGCCTCGACGTGCTTGAAAGCGAACGCCTCCCCATTCTTTTTGAAGAACAGAACAGGCGACTGGGCGAAAAGATTAACGTAACGGAGAACGGGCGGGAAAGAGACGCAGGGACGGCGTGAAAAGGTCAGTACCGCCTGCGGTACTGACGTGAACGTTATGTCGCGTATTGATCTGCACCTAAGAAATGCAACGAGACGTAAGGCTCATCTCCGATGACCCAGCTATCATGTGCGATGGGCGGCACGTAGAACAGGCTACCGGCGGTCAGTTCAACCTCAACTCCGTCTTTCATCGCTGCCATCGCTCGACCCGAAATTACCAGCCCCACATGTTCAACTTCACAAAGCGTTGTTCCTGCCAGCGGACTAACATGCTCTGACCATTTCCAGCCGGGTTCGTAGCTGGCCCTGCCAACCGTCATTCCGCCAATCCGCACAATATCCAACCTTCCTTTTTCAAACACGCGAGTCTCGTCAGGAGTCTCAAAACTTTTCAAAATCACTTCCAGCATCATTCGCCTCCGTCTCAATATGCTCGCCGCCGTCAACGTCTTGAAAGATAACTGGCTCAAGGTATCAGCAAGACTTTTCCGGTAGTTGCTCTGCCTTCAAGCTGCCTGTGCGCTTCCGAAGCTTCGGCGAGAGGGAATCTCTTTCCGATCCTGAGCTTCAACTGCCCCGCGCCAATCCATTTGAACACTTCGCCTGCGCGCCACAACAACTCCTCGCGCGTGGCTGTGTAGTGCGCCAGGCTTGGTCTGGTTAAAAAGAGTGATCCTTTCTGCGCGAGCAACGCAGCATCGAAGGGCGGCACTGGGCCGCTCGATTGACCGAAGAGCGCGAGAAGCCCGCGCGGGGCAAGCGACTCAAGGCTCTTGATGAAAGTCGTCTTGCCTACTGAGTCGTACACTACTTGCACGCCCTTGCCTTCAGTCGCCCGCTTTATCTCTTCCTGAAAATCCTGCTCTGTGTAGATAATCAATTCATCTGCGCCCGCCTCTCGTGCCAGCCGGGCCTTCTCTTCAGTCGAAACTGTGCCGAAGACACGCGCGCCAATTCGTTTCGCCATTTGAATGAGCAGTAGCCCGACGCCGCCAGCGGCAGCATGAACGAGCGCCGCATCGCCACGCTTGAGCGTGTAAGTTGACGTGACCAGATAGTGAGCCGTCATCCCTTGCAGCATCGCCGCCGCAGCCGATTCCGCATCTACACCCAACGGCACTTTCACGAGTCGCGCCGTTGGTACTGCCGCGTACTCGGCGTATGCGCCAAGGCTCATCGCATAGGCAACTCTATCTCCAACCTGTATCTCATTCACGTCATCTCCGACGGCTTCCACCGTGCCCGACGCTTCCGACCCGGACGTGAATGGAAGGGGCAGCGGGTAGAGACCTGTGCGGTGATAAACGTCTATGTAATTAACTCCGATGGCCTCAATCCTGACCAGCGCCTCGCCCGCCTTCGGAGCGGGTTTATCAACGTCACGATAGACGAGTTTTTCAGGCCCACCGTATTCTTCAACAACGATTGCTTTCATCTCTTTTCCTTCATCATTATTTGATGATGCCTAATTCTCTCTGCAAGACGGGTGCGATGGATTTGATTCCAATCTGCTTTTGCAGCCAGTTGGCGCGATCCATCAGCGCATGAATGTCATTAAGCCCGTGACCCGTGTCGTACCATTTGACAAGTTTGGGTTCGCTCGCAGCCCGCGCGTACTTAAGCATCGCCGCTTCATTGAAGTATTGCTCAAACCTTGCGAATTGAAACAGGAGCGGCATCGGTGCAGCATATGGCACGTAGTTAATAGCGTCGAGCACGCTTACGGTTTTGAAGTAATTGTCTAGCTGCTCTTTGGGCGTGCTGCTCCGAAACTCCACGTAATCAGGGTCGTCGCTCTCCATCAATATCGTCGCCTCCTGTGGCACGCCAGCCATCAGCACGGCTGTTTTAATTCGCTTATCAACCGCCGACAGGATCGCGCCCCAACGAGCGCCGGAACTGTGGCCCACGTAAGCGATTCGCCTGGGGTCAACATCGGAGCGAGCGAGCAGCAGGTCTATTCCTCTACGCAAATCCACTACCGCCTGAATGTAATTATCACGAACCGCCTGCGGCTCAGTGCCAGGCGCGTTCCGACGCCACGGCGCAGGACGAACTCCGGGGTCGTCTATCAAAAGGGAGACGACACCCGCTTCTGCATATAGCAGTGCTTCAGGAAGAAACTCCGTGCGAGTCCCGTATGACCAATGACCGAAGACGATGCCCGCGAAGCGTCCCTTCCCACGAGGCACAACGAGATAAGCTGTGACACGCCCGCCCTTCGGACTAACGTAGGTAATATCATGCACACGAACGCCGTTTCTATTTATAACTCCAACTTCCTTTACGTCGAGCGGCATCTTCCGGTCATAGTCAAACATGCGCCGCAGTTCGTTGATAGACTTGTCCTGCGCGAATGCCGTCTCGCACAACACAAGAGCCAGAAGAAGTAATAAAAAGATTTTCCTCATTCTATCTCTCATTTTATCTCTCACATTATTTCCTGCTTGCTCGCTGGCGCTGGAATGACTGGTTGCCCGCATGAAGCATTCAAACCCTCCGGCCTGTGGAAACTCGATCAAAGCATTTTATCTTGCGCCGATTGGAAATGATTAAGCAAATAAAAGCAGGCTTATTTTAGGGAAGACATCCGAGGCGCTATAGATATGTTAGCTCAAGGCAAAGCGAGGTCGTTGCCGTGAATGGAAAATAGCGGTAACTATTGAGGGCGAGGTGAGAAGAGATGTTGACACGCTATATTCAAGCCGCTCTGCATCAGGCGCGATACGAGATTCTGACGGACGATCTGAGCTTCTACGGTGAGATTCCAGGCTTTGAAGGAGTATATGCAAACGCCGCTACGCTCGAAGCCTGTCGTGAAGAACTGGCTGAGGTGCTCGAAGAATGGATTCTTTTCCGTATCTCCAGAAATCTTTCGCTACCCAGGTAGAGAACTTTTGAGCCGCATCTTAAACCAAGCTGGAATTAATCGAACGGAGTGGGAGAGCCTCTAAGGTCAGAAGTTTTTCGTTTGCCCCGGCTTCATAAACAGCACTCGCTTGTCCTTGCCAATCGCCGCGCGCACTTCCGCTTCGGTTGATAAGTCCGGTAGAGAAGCGTAGTGCATCGGGATGATAATCTGAGGCTTGAAGTACCTGTTGACTCCCAGCAGCGCGACTTCAGGGCTTTGCCCGTAGGCTTTGCCGCCAACGTTCATCAGGATGATCGTCGGGTGATAGAACTCCTGTATTAAAGCCATGTCGCCGAAAATCCAGGTGTCGCCCTGATGATAAACTGAGCGTCCGTCTGAAAATTCAATGACGAACCCAACCGGGCGACCGCTCGGCTCGCTCCCGTGCATCGCTGGTACGACGTGAACCTTGACATCGCCCAGGTTAAGCGTGCCGCCGACGTTGCAGACCTGAATCAACTCATCCGGCAGCCCTTCTTTTTGAAAGACGGCGGGCATGTTGATGCTAACGAGCTTTGCCTTGCTGGCCTTGGCAATCTCAATCGCATCGCCCAGATGATCGCCATGAGAATGCGTCACCAGGATGAAGTTCGGCTTGTAGCGCGAGAGGTCTTTGAACTCAAGGGGCGTTGCAGGATTCTCTTTGAGAAACGGGTCAATCAGAATCCTCGTTCCGCCGGAAGAAACAATCTCAAACGCAGCATGACCAAGCCAAGTAATTTGAATCTCTTTCTTGTTCGACTGCGCTTGAGCAGTCAACAAAGGAGCTACCATTAGCAAGACGAAAATCATTGTCCGTGTTCGCAGTAAATTCATCTTTCACCTCCAAAAAGGATTGCAACAGACGAGAATTTATAACACTCATTGACGAAGCTATCCAACCGGATGTCGTCCGGCTCGCCGCACATTGATTTGCCCGCGAGTGTGCGTGCGGCTTACAATCCGTTCATTCGTTCTGCACAAGTCCAAACGGGTTTCGAGCCTGGCGCGCCTTCATGATTCAAGCCATCTTCTTTGATTTCAACGGCGTCATTATTGATGACGAGCCGATTCAACTAAAGCTCTATCAGGAGGCGCTCGCCGCAGAAGGAGTTGCGCTCACCGAAGACGACTATTACAACTCGCTCGGCATGGACGATCAGACTTTTGTTCGGGCGGCATTCGAGCGCGTGGGGCTTGCCTTGACAGATGAAACATTGAGCGCGCTGATAGAGCGTAAGACGGAGCTTCATCGTCAGATGATCGAAGACGAGTTGCCGCTCTTTCCCGGCGTCGTGACCTTCATTAAGGCGCTCTCCACACATTACCCGCTCGGCCTGGTCAGCATGGCGCGTCGCGTGGAGATAGATCATGTGCTGAAGCGCGCAAGGCTCGACCACGCTTTCGCAATCATAGTCAGCGCCGAAGACGTACACATTTGTAAGCCTGACCCATATTGTTATCAACGCGCACTCGAACTCTTGAATGAGAAGCGGCGCGAAGAGCGCAAGCTTCCGCTCTTACCCAAAGAATGCCTCGTCATAGAAGATTCGCCGCCCGGCATTCAAGCAGGACGCGCAAGCGGAATGCGCTGCCTCGGCGTGACTAATACTGTTAAGGAAGAAGCCCTGCGCGCATCAGGCGCAGATGTCGTCACAGCCAATCTCGCAGACTGGACTGTTGATGCGGTTCACCACGTATTTGACTAAAAGAAGTTGGCAGTTGGCAGTGGGCAGTAAGCTTTAGCTCATCGAAGCAGGGGTTAGAAGTAAAGCTCTGCGTCTCTCAGCCCTTAACCAACTGCCCACTGCCCACTGCCTACTAATTTACTCTATGTCCTTTCGTGACATCCTACGTCTCTCGCTCAGGAATTTGCGTGAAGCCAAGCTGCGCGCGACGTTGACGACGATGGGCGTCATCGTCGGCGTCGCCGTCATCGTGACGATGGTCTCGTTCGGCTTAGGCTTGCAGCGCAACACCGTCGCGCGTTTCAAAGAGCTAGACCTCTTTAACGAGATCACTGTCTTCGGAAAGAGTCTGAGCAGCATCGTTGACTCGCGCTTTAATAAACGAGAAGGCGCGGAGAGCGGAAACCAGCAGGCGCAGAAAAAAGGTTTCGGCTCGCAACCGGATAAGTCTCCCCAGCGCATTCTAGATGACGCGGCCATCGCGGAGATCAGCAAGATTCCTGATGTCTCCTACGTTGAGCCGCGCATCTCCTTTCCAACCTTCATGCGTGCGAACGGGCATGTGCAAACTCAGGTAGTCGCCGGCACAACCGTGCCGAATGAATCGTCGCGCTTTCAGAAGCTACTCGCCGGAAGCATGATCGGCTCTGCGGACGCGGATGAAGCTGTGGTCAACGAACAGTGGACGCGCGATTTCGGTTTTGGGAAACCTGGAGACGCTCTCGGCCAGATGATAGAGTTTCTCGCGCCGCCCAAAAAAGAGTCGAAAGATAAAGCCGATCAAGAGAGTGACCCGAACTTCTTCGGGATTCCTCTCGACGAGGATGGGGATGAAGCGCCCGCTGATAGTCTGGTTGCCAGATCGTTTCGCATCGTCGGCGTGTTGAGCAAGGAGACGAAGGGAGGCCCATCAGGTGGGGGCGGCCCACGCATGTTTGACGCAAATGTTTACATCCCGCTGCAAGCCGCACGCGCATGGAATATGGAGTATCGCAATCCGATGAACGAGGTTGCGCTCGAACTTGCGCGCGAGAGCGGAATGCTGGGCAAGGAAGAAACGGAAGGGTATGACTCCGCAACCGTGCGCGTCAAAGACGTGGTCGCCATGACAGACGTGAGAAAGCGTTTGAGCGAAATCGGCTTCGGCACTTTCTCTATCGTGGATGAACTCGAACAGCTACGCACGGTCTTTCTCATTATCAATTCCGCGCTCGGACTTCTCGGCGGCATCTCTCTGCTCGTCGCTTCCTTCGGAATTGCGAACACCATGATTATGTCTATCCTTGAACGCACGCGCGAGATAGGCATTATGAAAGCCATCGGAGCGGAAGACCGGGAGATAAAATTTATCTTCTTCGTGGAAGCGGGAGTCATCGGGCTGACGGGCGGAGTGGTAGGCGCGCTGCTCGCGTGGGGGATTGACGCGGTGGCGAATCGTCTCGCCTACAGATTTATTTTGCAGCCGCAGGGCGCGTCATACGTGGACTTCTTCGCGCTGCCTCCGTATCTCTGGCTCGGCGCGATTCTCTTTGCTGTGCTCGTTTCAATTCTCGCCGCGCTTTATCCGGCGGCACGTGCGGCGCGCATTGATCCGGTTAAAGCATTAAGACACGATTGAAGGAACGGTTGACAGGTTGATGTCAGTACCGCCTGCCGCAAGCGGTACTGACTTTATCTCCAAGGCGGGAGCGTTATTCTCAAACCAGGCGAATTATGCTTCAAGGCAATGTGCTGCGGTTCGTCCACAGCATCCTCTTCAACAAATAGCCAAGGAGAATCTATGTTAAAAAAAATCTCATCTCTCTTGCTCGTTGCCGCGCTCGCATTCACTCTCGGCGGGACTTCCAGTTTCGCCCAAACTTCGTCTCTATCTGACGCCGGGTCGAAAAAGGTAGATGGTTTACAGGATTCCGGCGTCGCTGGAAAGACAGAGGCACAACAAAACAGGAGCCTGAAGGCGGACATCTCGAAACTTGTGGCCGACGCCAAAGCAGGGAAGGGCCTCACAGTTTCCGACCCTCAAAATCAACCCGCTCAAAGCAACAGTTTGTCTAAGGGGTGGAAGATTGCTATCGGTGTGACGGTTGTGGCGGTGGTCGTCCTCACCATCCTGGCCTTCTATGTCAGCAATCATCTATATTGATTGCTGATTGCTTCTAAGAACTACCGGATGGAAGCAAAGCTGTACTGTGCTACTTAACGCCAGTCTCCGCTGCCTAATGCTTTGCCGCATTTATTGCAGTAGCGCGCACTCGCATCTCTTTGGACAGCGCCGCAGGCGCTACAGGTGCGTCCCACGCGCATGTTCGCTCCGCAGGTCGAGCAGTAGTCTGAGCCTGCGCTTGTGGCCGCGCCGCATGTTCCGCAGCGTCCGGGCAAGGGTGGGACGTAGCCTCCGGCTTTGGTGGCGATGTGTTCCTCTATGACCTTCCAAGCATCTTCCGTGAGTTTGTGTTGCCAGTAAGCGCCAAGCGCAGGCAGAGCGAGCAACAGTCCCGAAGAGAGAATCACAGCGACTGCCGCCAGCGCAGCCTTATCAAACCAACGCTGCATTCCGATCTCGACGCGCGTGCCGCCGTGTTCGGGTGTGATTTTGATAGTCAGGGCCGAAGACATCCCGGTCAGGTCGCGCAGCGTGCTCTCCTTGCGCGCTTGCAGCACGGTAGAGGCCGCGACCTGCATGGTCTGGACCTGGTAGTCCTTATCAAAGAGGTCTTGCAACTGTCTCATCAAGCGAGGCGCATCAGCCTCGACTCCCGGATAATATCGGCTGTCCATTAAATGTTTTGATTCCTCATCGAAAATGAAAGGACACGACGATTCTTTTCATCGTGTCCGTAGGATTGTCCGCTCTCAGAGCGTCTATTTCTTCTTCTCTTCCGGCGGCAGCTTGCCAGCGGCTCCGAGAATCTCCTGCACGTTTCCTATGGCCTGATCTATGGCGTTGCGTTCGAGGTCGCCTTTCGCCTGCTCGCGCATGGGTGCGAGTTGGGATTGAAAACGTGTGGCGGCGCCGGCAAGTTTCCTGAGCGCCTTCGCAATGAGCGGGTTTCTCTCGTCGCGCGTGGCAACGTCGTCAATATTAGTGATGGCTGCGTCGAGGACATTGGCAATGTCCATAATCAACTCGACGCGCGTGCCCTTCGGAAGCTCTCCCCACTTCTCCAAATCCTTCTGCGCTTGCTTGCTCTCGGCTGCGCTTGAGTCTGCCAGAACCAGTAGTCGCCGCTCGGCTACTTTGATGAAGACTTCGATTCGCTTGTCAATAATCTGCGCCTCTTTAACTTGATCCTCTTCCTTCGGGGTCAGGTAATCGCGCTTGGCATGATGGAGCGCAAGCGTAGACGTTGCGACGGAGAAGACAAACAGGAAAGCCAGGGAAGCGCGGTAGAATTTACTCTTCATTGTTTCTTAACAGAGCCGGTTGTTGAATCTTTGGGAAGCTCACCGCCTGAATTTTTTTCATCTTCACGCGAGACTTCTCCCAGGACCGTATCGCCGTAGAAACCGTTGAGAGCTTCAGCGCGTGCATGGCGCGTACACTCGCAGATGGCTTTGATGTTCACGGCAAATTCGGAAGGCGTGATGCGTCGAATCGCCTCAATGCGCGAACAGTGAGCGCGCAGGGCGAGTTCCAGGCGTTTGTAAGTGTCACGCATCTTATCCTTGCCTGCCTTGGTTGCGCCTAAGTAATAGATCGCGTCGTCAATGAGACCTTGATAGACGCCGAGTTCGGCTGAGGCCGCCTCAAATTGCTCGCTGGCCGTTAACTCTTCAGCGCGGCTCAAGCGTGCCTCCGCTAACTCGATGGTGGCGCGCGTGCGCGATTTCGCGTCGTGTGCGCTGGAAAGCTGTGTACGCTCGCTGCGCGGAACGAACTTCATCGGCGGCGGGGCAGCGACCAGCGGCAGGCGAATATCCTGCCCCAGCGCTTCAGGGGCAACGAAGAGGGCGAACACGAACAGCAAACAGCAACTTGATACGACCAGCATTCGGCAGGATAGTTGTGACTTCATCTCTTCAGCCCTTTCTTCGTGAATAGTTTGATCGTGAATCGTGAATCGTAAATCGTGAGTAGATAAAACGTAGATTCGTCTATTCACGATTCACGATTTACGTTCCTTCTTCGCTCCCTCGCCGCGCTTGACCTGGTTACGCAAGCTTGGAAGCCGCAGGTTGACCTTGTCAATTTCCAGTTGATTCTTCTGCGCGTCGGCTCGCGCCAGAAATGTTTCGTAAGCCGCGAGTGCTTCCTTGTATTCTCCAAGAAAATCATGCGCTGTGGCAATAAAATAATACGCCGCGACCAGATCGGGCTTCACTTCCAGCAGGCGCGTAAATTCCGTCACGGCTTCCGGGAACTGTTTCAATTCATAAAGCGCAGTCGCTAGATTCGTGTGCGCCGTAAAGTTGTCGGGCTGTAGAGCGAGGATACGACGCAAGATTACCACAGCTTCGGCAAAGCGTCTCGCCTGAACGAGCGCAGCAGCATACCCTGTAGCATACCGAACATTACCCGGCTCAATATCGGCGGCCTGACGATAAAGCTCTAAGGAGCGCGCCGGGTTACTTGTTCGGAGAGATGCGCCGAGACAGGCGAGAAGCGTTGCATTGTGTGGTTGCTGCTTGAGAAGCTCTTCAGTCGCTGCGGTCTCTTCGGTAGTGCTGCTGCTGCAATCCTTCGAGAGCGAGTCGCGTAGCGCAATGACTTCAGGACGCCGCTTGCTCGACTCGTCAAGCGTGTCGAGTACTTTCGCCGCTTCATCAGTCTTGCCTGCCTGGGCATAAATCCGCGCCAGCAACAACGTCGCGCTTAAAGATGAATGCGAGGCGCGTTGCGCTTCGAGCGCGTCCGTGAGAGCGCCCTGGTAGTTACCCGCGCCTGCGCGAAGCTCGGCACGAATCATCAACGCGGTAATATTTTGCTTGTCACGAACGAGCGCCTCATCAAGGCTTGCGGTTGCGGCGGTCTTGTCGCCCAGAAGAAACTCGACCGAGCCACGCGCGGCCAGGAGAGGTGCGTTCGACCAGTCGGTTACGGTCGAAACTCGCAACTCCGCGAGCAGATTCAGCAACTTCTCGCGCGGCGCTTTCGCGCGGAGGTAAAGATCAGCGAGCGCGACGAGCACAACATTGCTTGCGTCAAGCTCGCGCGCTCGCCGGAGAAGTTTTTCGGCCTCATCGAAATGTTCAAGTCTGGTAAGCAGCTTGCCGAGCGCCATGTAGGGAAGCGACCATTCGGGCTGTAGCTCGATGGAGCGGCGAAGACCCTTCTCGGCTTCCGGCAGACGGTTGAGCGTGATTAAAGCGTTCGCGCGTTGATATTCGGCTTCAGGGAATTCGGGGCGTAGCTTGATGGCCTGCTCATACAATTCGAGAGCGCGCTTTAGATCGCCCGCCTCATGCGCGTCCTGGCCCTGCTGGAAGAGCTTGACGGGGTCGTCTTCGTCATCCGACTTGATGGAGTTTGTTTGAGCGCGGGTTAAAGAGAGGCAAAGTACGAGTGTGAGAAAGATGACGGCAAAGGAACGAAAGCGAAAAAGCATCGCGGACAACTACGACTTTCTGTACCGTAACCCTGTGAAAAGATAATCTCCGGGGAGGCCGCAATCTTAACACGCAGCGAACGAAAAGCAAGAAGGAAACGCTGAGGGCGAAACGATGAGCGATGAATGATGAACGCGGAAGTGAAGACCATTACATTTCAGTTCATCATTCATCATTCCGCATTCATCGTTTATTTCTATCCTTCCGCTTGCTCTTGAGGCGTTGCATGCGATAACATTTGCGGCGCGTTAGATACGCTCCCTATCAAGATTAAAACTGAAGCTTCGACAGGGCTTCGAGCCACTCGCCCCAGAGGTGTTAGAAGAGATTGTGAGCAGCGGTGTGATTATCGAACAAGAGGTGTCGGAGACGGAACAGGAAGAGGCCACCCGGATTTCTTCGGAAGCTGAGGCGAAGGAAAGCCGGTTGCGCATCCTCTTGAAAGAGCTGGGTTCGGTCGTCGTGGCTTACTCCGGCGGTGTGGATAGCTCATACGTCGCGCACATCGCAACTCAAGTCCTGGGCACGCGCGCCCTCTGTGTGACCGGAAAGTCAGCGAGCCTCGCCGTGCATCAAGGCGCGGAAGCTGAGAGCCTCGCCGGGCAATTCGGATTTCATCACGAGATAATCCAGACCAAAGAGCTTGACGATCCACGCTACCAAGCCAATGCGTCCAACCGCTGCTATTTCTGTAAGACCGAACTCTACGGAAAGCTCTTGCCGCTCGCACGTGAGCGGAATTACTCGTCGGTCGTTGACGGCTCGACGACGGATGATCTGGGTGATTACCGTCCGGGACGCGCGGCGGCAAACGAGCACGGCGTGCGGAGTCCGCTCATCGAAGTGGGCATGACCAAGCAGGAAGTTCGTGAGTTAAGCAAGCGTTCCGGCTTGCCGACATGGGATAAACCCGCCAGCCCGTGCCTCTCCTCGCGCATCGCTTATGGAACTATGGTAACGATTGAGCGCCTGACGACGGTTGATCGCGGTGAAGAGATTATGCGCTCTCTGGGGTTTCGAGAATTCCGTGTGCGGCATCACGACAAGCTTGTCCGGCTGGAGATTGCGCCTGCGGAGCTTGAGCGCGCTCTCCGCCGCGAAGTGGTTGATGAACTCGCGCAAAAATTCCGCGCCCTCGGCTTTCGCTACGTGACGCTCGACCTGCACGGCTATCGCACGGGCGCGATGAATGAAATCTTGGAGGTGATAAGTAATAAGTGATGAGTGATAAGAAAAAGCCTTCCTCTTATCACTCATCACTTATTACTTATCACCTCCTTTGGAGGAAATAATGGCAATAGCAACGAGCGCAATTGCAGATGATGTGCGGCACATTAAGGAAGACAATCCGTTTGAGTCCATGATGTCGCGATTCGACCGCGCAGCACAGCTTCTCGATCTCGATCCAGACCTTTATGCGGTGATGCGTGTGCCAAACCGTGAGTTGAAAGTTTATATCCCGACGCGCATGGACTCAGGACGCATTCAGGTCTTCGAGGGCTATCGCGTGCAGCACAACTTTGCGCGCGGGCCTGCAAAGGGCGGCATACGCTATTCGCCCGATGTGAATATAGATGAGATACGCGCGTTGGCGGCATGGATGACCTGGAAGTGCGCGGTCGTTAATGTTCCGTTTGGTGGCGCGAAGGGAGGAATCATCTGCGATCCGACGCAGATGTCTATGGGCGAGCTTGAGCGCATGACGCGCCGCTACGCATCCGAGTTGATTGACTTCATCGGGCCGGAGAAGGATGTGCCCGCGCCTGACATGAACACCAATGAGCAGACGATGGCGTGGATCATGGATACCTACTCTATGCACGCGCGCCATACCGTGACAGCCGTTGTCACAGGCAAGCCGATTGATTTGGGAGGCTCGTCTGGGCGGCGCGAGGCAACCGGGCGAGGAATTCTTTTCGTCGTCAACGAAGCGATCAAGAGATTCAAAATGACGCCGCCCGCGACTCGCGTGGTCGTGCAAGGCTCAGGCAACGTCGGCGGCATCGGCGCGCGCCTGATGCATGAAGCGGGTTACAAGGTGGTCGCCATCTCGGACGTTCACGGAGGCATTTACAATCCGAACGGGATAGACATCCCGGAAGCCTTAAAACATCTTCAGCAAACACGTTCGTTTGAGGAGTTTCCGGGGGTTGAGTTCGTCAGCAACGAGGATTTGCTTGAGCTAGAGTGTGACGTGCTGGTGCCCGCTGCGACCGAAAACCAGATTACTTCGCAAAACGCGGACAAAATCAGATGTAAGGTGTTGGCCGAAGGCGCGAACGGGCCGACGACCGCCGCCGCAGATGAAATCCTACATAACAAGGGCATCTTCGTGATTCCTGATATTCTGGCGAATGCCGGAGGCGTGACTGTCTCTTATTTTGAGTGGGTGCAGGACAGAATGGGCTATTTCTGGCGCGAAGATGTCGTCAACGAGCGGTTGCACGATACGATGGTCGCAAGTTTCAATGACCTGTGCCGGTACGCGGATTCCCATTCGGTGGATACCCGAACGGCTGCTTATATGCTGGCGATTGACCGTGTGGCCTACGATACAAGGATGCGCGGCATTTATGCGTGACGGAAAAAACATAGAGGTTTTTTCCGCTAAGTTGTGAAAATGTCTTGATTTCCACCGCGATGTAGAGTATGGTCTGGCGGAAATCAGTATGCGTGGCATAGTCGAAAGTTTCACTTTTGCACGAAAGCCGGGATACGGATTCAAGCTCAAAATTGTTGACATCTACGACGCTGTTTGCGTATAAGCAGTAGTCCAAGAGTTAACAATTTTTGAACTCCGAACAGTTGAGAGGCGCTAACTGCGTAGTTTTAGTGCCAGCGAGCATAAGCATTTCGTGCTCGACTCCTCTCGCTGCTCCGCTCCAATACAAGCCGTAACGGGTCGAGGGCGGTAGCAGTTCTTTAAATGTTAGTCGTTGCACGCTTGTAGTTTGGAGCGTCCGCGCCCCGCAAAGGTTTTGACGGGAGAGCGCTTGATGTCTGTGAGGAACAATTAGTTGCAAATAGATATCCGCCAATCCCGTGACCTTGCAGGCACGGCCTCTCATTTACGAAATTTTCTATACTCATTTCGCAGGAGGAATGCGATGAGACTCGCGAGAAGAGCGCTGGTTGCCGCGCTCATTACGTTGATGTTGTGTGCCGCAGTATCAGCCCAAACGTTAAGGCCGGAGACCGATCCAAGAAATCTCTCTCCGTCCGTCGGCACTGGCGGTCCCGTCGGGGGGCCAACCGGACTCTTTACCATCTATGATGGGCAGACGCTTAGGCGCGGAGAGTTCACCTTCAGCATTGCTTACAGCAACTTTGACCGCGATCCCGGCAATGTTGATCTGACGGAAGTTCCGCTCAGCTTCAACATCGGGTTGAACGACCACCTTGAGTTGTTCTTCAACACCACAGCCTATCGCGGCATCAAGGTTAATAATCCACAGAATCTATCAAGCTTCTATCTGCCGAACTCGCAGTTGAAGTTCCCATTCCTGGGTAGTGGTCCGGCCATCATTCAGGCGCCGAACGGTCCGAACGTAGGGACGCTGGCTAATTCAGCGTTGTTCCGTCCGGCCTTCAACCAGCCGTTCGTGCAGTACCCGTTTGTGGGTGGTTCCGCAGGCACTTTCAGTCAGGGGCCGGGCGTCATTGGTGGACTCTTCGGGTTCCCAGGCTTCAGTGCCACTTTGGGAACGCCTGTTGTTAATGGTAACAGCGGCAACTTTGGCCCTGCCGACAACTTCCCTGGTGTCGGTTCGGTGTATGGCGGTATTCTGCCGGGCATCGTTCTGGCTACAAGCAGGCTGCCGCCGACCATTCTATCTCCGGGCATAACGGTTCCGACGACATTCACCATCGCGCCGACTTATCTGCCTGATGCGCCGTTTATCAATCGGCTCTATGGGCAGTCGAGCTTCTCAAGCTTCGTGGCTGGCGCGAAATGGCGTTGGACTGGACCTAACAATCCACTCGGCGTCGGTGTGATTCCGTTTTATCGTTGGTATCCAGATAAAGCCAGTGACTTCTCAGGCTTCAATCAGATGCAGCGCGGCGCTGGCCCTGGCGGCGACATTGGCGACTTTGGCCTGGTCTTCTTCTTGGACGCACGCCTCAGCCGTTCAGTCAACGTCTCGGTTAACGGCGGATACATCCTGAACAGTAATCCGAAGGGCACCTTCGGTTCGACCGAAGCTGTGCTCCTCGATAGGCCGGATGAGTTCATTTCAGGCATCGGGTTCGACTTCCCGATTAACAAGTACTTCCAGCCGATACTGGAGTTGCGCACGACGCAGTATGTTGGCGGTCGCACGCCGAATGCGTTTGAAAACAGCCCGGTGGAAGCGCTGGCCGGTGTGAAGATTTATCCGCACCGATGGTTAGGGATTGGCCTTGCATATCGTATGCACATCAACCAGCAAGACCGGGCGATGTTTAATGGCAACGATTTCAATACCACAATCCAGCAGACAACCAACGTGTTTGTCCCCGGTCGCGGTATCGTCGTAATTCCTGGGACAACGCGGCCTGCGACAGCCGGTGGATTCCCGTCAGGCTTCACCGAGTCAGATGATGCCAACGGGTTCATCGCGCAGTTCTGGATTGGCCGCAGAAATGCGCGCACGCCAGAGTTCTTGCCGAACCAGCCGCCGACTGTGAACCTGTCGGCTTCATCTGGAACGATCACGCTGCCGTGCCGCCCGGGAACAGTCTCGACAAGCTGCACGCCCAGCGCGAACCAAACGGTCCAACTTGCGGCCAATGCGACAGACCCGGATGGTGATACGCTGCTTTACACGTACACGACCACCGGAGGTCGCGTGTCAGGCGATGGCGCGAACGTCTCCTGGGATTTGACGGGCGTTCAACCCGGCACTTACACCTCTACAGTGGAAGTTGATGACGGCTGCGGCTGCGTGGCCTTCTCTTCAACGACCGTTACTGTAGCCGAATGCACCAACTGCGTCCCGCCGTGTCCGACGGTTAACATCTCGTGTCCGACCGATCAGATCACGGCTGGCTCGCCAGCAACGGTGAGTGTGAGCCTCGGTGGTGGTGACCCGAATGCATCGCCGACCTACAACTGGTCAGTCTCAGCCGGAACAATCTCTAGTGGTCAGGGTACGCCTTCGATCACTGTTGATACGACCGGATTGGGCAACGTGAGCGTCACAGCGACTGTGGAACTCGGTGGATTGCCGCCGGAGTGCCAGAGAACAGCTTCCTGCTCGTTCTCGGTTGTGACTAAGGAGACGCCACCGGAATGCACGAAGTTTGACGAGTACAGCGATCTCAAGTTCAACGATGAGAAGGCACGTCTCGACAACTTCGCCATTAAGTTGCAGGGTGATCCTGGTTCGCAAGGCTACTACGTCATCTTCGGCTCGTGCGAGGGTGAAGCCGATCAGCGCTCAGCACGTGCTGTGGATTACCTGGTCAACGTCCGTGGTATTGATCGCGGTCGCATCGTGGTAGTCAACGGCGGATGCCGCGAGACACTGACGGTTGAGCTTTGGACTTGCCCAGCGGGTGCAGCAGCGCCGACGCCGAGCAACACGGCGACAGTGACGCCGTGTCCCGAGTGCAAGGCCAAGCCGAGACCGCATGGTCGTCGTCGCGCCGCTCGTCGTCGTGGCCGTCGTGGCGAGGAATAATTAAAGAACGCTCGCGTCTCTCTTAACCCGAAGGCGCGACCTCTTCCGAACGCGGGCGATGTTTCTCCCTCAAAAGAGAAGCATCGCCCGCTTCGCTTTTATCCGGCAGCGATTGTCCGCTGAGGCTTTCGCAATACAACGGCGCTTCCAGCGTCCTGCATCCTACCAGGGCCTTTGTTCTGAAAGGCGCTCGAAGTTGGCCGCCGTGCCAGTCTATAATTTATAATGGTGGCGAAAAGGGTCGCTCAAGAAGTCAATTGTTGATAACTAAGGCGGAGATAAAACTGATGATGATAACCCGACTGATTAAACGATCTCTCGTGCTCTTTGCTCTCCTTGCTCTAGTGACGCTTGCCTTCGCGCAAAGCGGAAGCGTCGAAACTGTCAGCGCCGAAAACAATGATCCGGCGACGGCGGCGCAGTATGCTATGGACTGGCGCGTGACAGGCCCGACGGGCGGCGATGTTCGCGCGCTGGTGGTTGATCCGAATGATGCGCAGCGTTTCTATTTCGGCACGCTCGACGGGCAAATTTACACTTCAACGGATGCGGGCCAGAGTTGGCGACTGCTATACAACTTCAATCGTCCAAAACTTTTCGTGGATCACATCATCGTTGACCCGCGCGATTCGCGCGTTATCTATGTCGCAACTCACCGGCACAAAGAGCCGGGCGGATTTTTCAAGACAACTGACGGGGGCAAGACCTGGAGTGAAGCGTCCGAACTGAAAGAGGAAGCTCTGCATTCTTTGATCCAGTCCGCTAAGGACCCTAACCTGCTCATCGTTGGAACGAATCGCGGCCTCTATCGTTCACTCGATGCTGGTGAGAGCTGGTCGCAGATGCAAACAGCGTCAACTCCTGACCTCATCAACGTCGAATCCCTGGCGATTGATCCGCGCAACACGAACGTTATCTATGCTGGCACATGGCATCTGCCATACAAGACGACAGACGGCGGGCAGACCTGGACAAATATCAAGAACGGCATCATTGACGATTCAGACATCTTTGCGATTGATATAGACCCGCGCGAGCCTGAGCACATCGTCGCCTCGGCGTGCAGCGGCATCTACGAAACAAAAAACGCCGGGACAAGTTGGAGCAAGGTGCAGGGCATTCCTTCGCAATCGCGGCGGACGCGCGCCATCCTTCAGCATCCATCGCTCTCCGGCATCGTCTTTGCCGGAACGACCGAAGGTTTCTGGCGTTCAACCAACGGCGGTGATTCCTGGATGCTGACAACTTCCAAGCAGCTTGAGATCAACTCCATCGCCGTTCATCCGAGCAATCCGCAGACGATTTATATCGGGACGAACAACTACGGCGTGATGGTCTCGCATGATGGTGGAAAGAATTTTGCCCCGACCAACGGCGGCTACAGCGGTCGCTTCGCCAACTCAATTCTTCCCGACAGAGAAAAACCAGGGCGCATCTACGCATCCACAATCAACACGACGACCGGCGGCGGCTTTTTCTTCGTCAGCAACGACAACGGACAGACTTGGCAGCCTTCGATGCGCAACATGCCGATTCACCTGATTAGCTATTCGATTCTGCAAGACGAGCGCGATGGCAACATCATCTATCTCGGAACGAACTATGGTGTCTATCGCTCGACTGATCGCGGCGCTTCGTGGGCTCCAATCGGCACGCCAAAGGTTGAGCCTGGTGGAGGGAAGAAACCAAGGGCAACTCGAAGAAGCAGCGCGAGTCGTAGAAGCGGCGCGGCATCGTCGCGCTCCACAGCTTCAACCGCAGCAGCCAAACGCCCGGACGACATGACCAGGCGTGCGCAGGAAGCTCTCAACGCAGCGGGCTACGACGTGGGTACGCCGGACGGCGCAGCGGGCACACGAACCGTCTCCGCAATCAGAGGGTTTCAAGCGGACAAAGGTATACCGATTTCCGGCACGCTTGATGATGCGACCCTGACGGCGCTTGGTCTGGGCGGTGGAGTGCAGACCTCGACTGCTGCCGGGAAGTTGCCGGTCCCAACCGTCTTTCTTAACGACATGGTTAATGCGCTCGCGCATACCTGGGATGAGAATGGCCGGATGGGTATCCTGGCTGCGACCAATGCCGGACTCTATCGCACTTTCGACCCCACGCAAGGTTGGGAGAAGCTCTCATACGGCGCGGGTCTTGATGCGCGCACAACCTGCATTTCGTCTACCTTGCAAAATCAGACCACCATCTGGGTTGGCACTGCGACTTCAGGCGTACTCGTCTCGCGCGACAACGGGCAGACGTGGCGGCAGGTTCCAGGCGTTACGCCGACCGTGCCCATCAGCTCCATCGAGCAGGATCAAAAGCGTTCTGCTTATATCTACGTTGGAACCAAGCAGACGTTCTATATCTCGCACGATGGCGGCGAGCGTTGGATACGTCGCGGCGGCAATCTGCCTTACGGCGACTACGCAAGTATTCTCATCAATCCGCAGAACAGCAACGAGGTTTTTGTCGGCAACGCCTACCAGAATCAGGGCGGCGGCAGCACGACTCTTAATAGCGGCGGTGTTTATCGTTCGACCGATGCGGGCATGACCTGGATGCGGATTGATCCGAGCAACGTGCGACTGCCGAGCCAGCGCATCTGGGCTTTGGCTTTCGATTCAACCAATCCGAACAGGCTCTTCGTCGGCTCACACTCGGCGGGCATTTACGTAGCCGAGCGTGGCGGAACTGCTTCATATAACGCCGCGCAGTAAGACTCAGCGATCCGTAGTCAGTGGTCGGTGGTCAGTAAAAGCAAGGGCAGGTTTTCTTCGCTGACCACTGACCACTGACCACCGACTACTGCCTTTCGCCTTGACACGTTGTCATTTCGACGTGTAAATTGCCAACCTACCCGGTCAAGCGGCTGGTGTTTAAGTCGGAGCAAAAGGGTGACGACGGGCACGACGGAAATCGAAAACAATAATTAACTTTCTCTTTTCCAAATCTCAACGGCTCGCATTCCTCTCACCTCAATTCGCTAATCCGACCTTCAACACCGAAGATAAAAGGCAAGCCGCTCGCTTCGTGCTCGCCACGCATGTAGTCTCGCGCGATTGAGTTAAAGCGAGAGAGCAAGCAGGGATCGGGGATGGCGCTCAAAGCTCTTACAAGGCGCTTGAATTTTTAGGAGGGGTCTGACAAGAATCCGCATGTCCATTGAAGAATCCAAGCCGACTGACGGCGAGGTGACAGACAATCAACCATTAACCGGCGAACCGTCATCCACGCCGCAAACGACAAATCAACCTGGCGCAAGCGCACAAGCTGCATCCGCACCGTCTAAAGCTTCCGCTCCGCTCCCTCCATCTTCCAACAAAGTTGCAGAAGACGAAGACGAAGAGCCGCCCTCCGATTTTGGGGCGATGCTCGATCAATTTGAGCAGGAGCAGGCAGGCTTCCAGGAAGGCGAAGTCGTGCGCGGCACAGTCGTCGGCATCACAGAGCGCGGCGTTGTGATTGACTTCGGCTATAAGTCTGAAGGCATCGTCAACCAGGCCGAGTTCACGGAAAACGGCAAGCTGACGGTTAATCCGGGCGATGAAGTAGACGTGCTCGTTAAGAGCATGGAGACGCACGAAGGCTATCCAGTCCTTTCACGCGCGGACGCCGTGCGGATGAAGGCGTGGGACGAGCTTGAGAAGGCTTACGCCGCCGGGACGCCTGTTAAAGGGCGCATCACCGAGCGCATCAAGGGCGGCCTGCGTGTGGACATTGACGGCATCCCTGCTTTCTTGCCCGGCTCGCAGGTTGACACGCGCCCCGTGCGCAACCTCGACTCCTTGCGTAATCAAGAGATCGAAGCCAAAGTCATCAAGCTCAACCGCAAACGCTCGAACGTGGTGCTCTCGCGCAAAGCTGTCATCGAAGAGGCGAACGCAGGCAAGAAGGGCCAGACGCTCGACCAGATCGAAGAGGACATCATCGTCGAGGGGCAGATTAAGAATCTGACTGACTACGGCGCGTTCGTTGACTTAGGGGGAATCGACGGCCTACTTCACGTGACAGACATGTCGTGGGGGAGGCTGCAAAATCCTGCGGAGCTTTTCAAGGTCGGCGACACGGTTCAGGTCAAGGTCCTGAAGTTTGACCGCGAGCGCGAGCGCGTCTCTCTGGGCTACAAGCAATTGCTGCCCGATCCCTGGAGCAGCATTGACGAGCGTTACCCGATTGGCAGGCGTCTCTCAGGCAAGGTGGCAAGCGTCGCGGACTACGGCGCGTTCATAGAGCTTGAGGCGGGTGTCGAAGGTCTCGTGCATGTTTCTGAGATGAGCTGGTCGAAGCGCGTCAAGCATCCATCGAAGCTGGTTAATCCAGGCGACGACGTTGATGTAGAAGTCCTGAGCGTTGATCCGAAGGCTCGCCGCATCAGTCTCGGTATGAAGCAGGTTCAGTCGAATCCGTGGCAGACGCTGACGGAGCGCTACCAGATCGGCTCGCGTGTGACGGGTCGCGTTCGTAATCTGACGGACTTCGGCGCATTCATCGAAGTCGAAGACGGCGTTGACGGCCTTGTTCACGTCTCGGATATTTCATGGGCCAAGCGCATCAAGCATCCGGGCGAAGTCTTGAAGAAGGGGCAGGAGATCGAAGCTGTGATTACCAGCATTGATGCTGAGAATCGCCGCCTCTCGCTCTCGATCAAAGACCTTGAGCCGAATGCCTGGGAGCGTTTCGTCACAGCGCACAAGCCGGGCGATACCGTGAAGGGTAAGATCGCACGCTTCGCAAACTTCGGCGCGTTTGTCGAGTTAGACGATAACCTCGAAGGTCTCTGCCACATCTCCGAACTCTCGGAGGATCGCGTGGAGAAACCTGAAGATGTTGTCCAACTCGGTCAGGAGATGGACTTCAAAATCTTGAGGATTGACCCGGAGAACAAGAAGATTGGTCTTTCGGCTCGCGCCGTCGGCAGCGACGAACAGGTTGTGGACACGAAGACTTATTCGACGGAAGTCAAAAGCGGGATGGCGAGTCTAGGCGAGTTGGCCGATTTCGGCACTCCGGCAAGCGGTTCAGCTTCAGACGAAGACCGCGAGAAGTAATTCTCAAGAGCAGAATCTGGAAGTCAGAATCCAGGAGCCAGAAGAAAAGCGTTTACAGCATTTCATTCTGGCTCCTGGATTCTAGTTTCCGGGTTCTGCTTTTCCTTAAAATGTTGGCTCCGCAACGTTTGTCTTGCGGCGACCCGCCCTTTTCTGCTACTGTACGCTCACTCATAGTCCTCACTTTTGAGTTGATTGCAGCAAACCCATTTTGCCGATTGAGGCTTTGCGGCCCGCGTGGCCTTTGCGACAGGAGTAGTGAGGTAATGGCAATGACAAAAGCGGAATTGGTTGAAGATGTCGCACGAGCGGCTGAACTCACCAAAAAAGACGCTGAAAGGCTCGTCGAGATAGTTTTCGAGAGCATCATTGAAACTCTCAATCAAGGTGAGAAGATCGAGTTGCGCGGCTTCGGCAGTTTTCGCGTGCGTGAGCGCGGAGCGCGTCGTGGTCGAAACCCGAAGACGGGTGATCCCGTCAACATCCCTGCCAAGCGCGTCCCTTACTTCAAGCCGGGCAAGGAACTCAAAGAGCTAATCAACGAAGAGAGCACGCCTGCGCAACCATCGTCCGAGACATCTGGCCCGGACGACGACCGCACGCCTCCCGTTCTTTAATCTCCCAGGCCGAAGAGCACCCGAAGGTAAGCGGTCATCATGGACAGGCTCTGGAGTCCCTGGCGTTACGACTACATCAAATCCGGCTCAAGCGATGAAAGCAGTGAGCCGCCCTCCTGTGTCTTCTGCTCGCTGCTTGCTGCGGAAGGAGACGATGTGAGCAAATTCATCGTCCACCGTGCCGCACACAATTTTATAGTCCTCAACATCTATCCATACATCAGCGGCCATCTGCTCATCGTGCCTTACGAACATCTTGCCGAACTCGCCGCCGCCGAGAAGGAGACGACGGACGAGATGATGGATTTGACTAAACGCTGCCAGGCTGTTCTACGTGATGTCTATCATCCGCACGGCTTCAACTTAGGGATGAATCTGGGCCGCTCCGCAGGCGCAGGAGTCGCCGACCACTTTCACATGCACATCATGCCCCGCTGGACAGGCGACGCCAACTTCATGTCAACCATCGGCGAAACTCGCGTCATCCCTGAAGACTTAGCGACTACTTATCATAAGTTGCGGGGCAAATTTGAAGAGTAGAGAGGCTTAACGCATGATATAGTTGGACTGCTTACACCATGCCTCGAAGTTTGCGAATGAAAAGGATATGGAAGTAGTAGAAGTAGATATTAAAGCTGTAGGGGTATTTTATTAGGTGAAACTTTTCTGAATGAGTTGCTAGTTGGAGGTTATTTCTATGTATCAAATAGATCTGGAGAAAGCAAAAGCACAAATCTCAAGTTTGCTTCAAACCGCGCTTGATGGTGAGGAAATTATTATTACGCAAAACGAGCAGCCAGTCTTGAAACTTGTGCCGATCTCAGCCGTTAAACCTCGCCGTCAAAGCGGAAGCGCCAAAGGTTTGATTACCATGTCAGATAATTTTGATGAGCCGCTTGAAGATTTTGCTGAGTATATGCAATGAAGCTCTTGCTAGATACGCATACCTTCCTGTGGTTCATTGATGATAATCCGCGTCTGAGTGCGAGAGCGAAAGCCTTGCTTGAATCTGACGCGAATTTGTTGTTGAGTGTAGCTAGTCTCTGGGAAATCTCCATCAAGATCAGTATCGGAAAGCTAATTTTAGCGCAGCCCCTTGATGTTTTCCTACGGCAGCAGCTTGCAAACAACGACATTGAGATGTTGCCAATAAGTTTAGCTCATCTGGGTATTGTTTCCACATTACCGTTTCATGGCCCTAAGCAGCATTCTGTGTAAGTGAGTTGGAGCTGAGTCCGGCAATCGGCACTCGCCCTTCAAACAATATCGCAAACTGGTTCATCGCACCGCTCCAGTTCCTGATTGGCATCGTCCAT
>JAVHWL010000012.1:0-27673 GCA_032159825.1 Acidobacteriota bacterium | reverse complement strand
CATACTACTGGCAGAAGATGTCCAAGCAACTCAGGCTCACAACTCGATTTGTGCGAGAACATCTGCCGCCGCCGCGCCTGAGAGTCTTCAAGTGGCTGATCGCTCCTCAAAAGTGATAAGCGGTCAGCATCCTTTCAGATGCAGCCTGGAGTGGGAGCACTTTTAACTTCAACCCCGCCATCTATACATGTCCAAAGAAGAATCTTGTCACCTTTCCCATGACAGGGCAGATAATAATGGAGATGAGGGATTTATTTTTCAGCAAGAAATTAACGGCTCTAATGTGGGATAGAGCAGGCAGAAAGTAGATTATTAGCAGTTGTTACTAGGCAGATTGTAGCGAAGGAATGCTATTGAGGTTGGTTGAATGAGTTCCTATGCAGGGATTAAGCTATGAAATGGGCAGACTTTTGGGTAAGTTTCCTCGCTAGCCTGTTAGCCAACGCAATTATTTATGTCCCAATATTTGTTGCGGTTTTGGTCATTTGGCGAAGGTATTATCCCGTTCTAAAAATTTGGGGGATACCAGTGTTTTCTGTAGCAGGGCAGCAATATTTACTCGTTATGAGTTCGCGCCCTGACCAGAAAGGCCGTTTTCGTCCCGGTATAAGAGAGCAAGAGGCCATGCTTGATGTTAAAGACTTCCTTCAAAGCTCATGGCTTCGATTGTCTAGTCGTATAGTTATGCTCAAACCTCAGCTTAGTGAAAACGCCTCACCTGATTTATTGAATGATGGCAACTTGGTCCTATTCGGAAGCCTGCGTTTTAATAAATGGACAGTTCTGCATTTGGCACGCCTAGCTAATTACGATTTGAACTACACTTTTAAGCAGATTAATGAGAACTGGGTTATTTATGATCCAGTACAAAATAAAGATTACTGCTCTAATTATGTCTCAGGCGATACCCATTCTGAAGGCAATCATTATGATTATAGTTTATTTATTCGTGCACCACATACGAATGGGCATTCCCTGATAATTTTTGCTGGAATTCACGGAGCCGGAACAAAGGCAGCCGTTGATGCGGTTCTAAAGCCGCACTTATGTCAACAAATTTCTACGATGATGCGAAAACAGAAAGTCAAAGCTGAATACTTTGTTGTTCTGATAAAGGTTAAGGTACATGACTTCATCAGAGATGACCCAATTATACTTGATGTGAAACCGATTGTTGCTTACCCTATGCTAGATGCTGAAACGCATCTTCTAAATTGAAGCTGGTAAATTCTATAGTTACAGCTTAGAAGTTCTATGTGTTAGTACTAGGTATTCGTTGCGCGGTCCTCGGAAAATCTAACAAGTTATTTGATCCGCCCGCCCGATTGCATCCCTCTCATGATGCCTCCTTGCGATGATGTTTGATGCTATTCACGGGTAGCGGGTCAGTTCAGGCGTTAGGCTGCTAATCAGCGAAGAAGTTATAAGTCGAAATGTGAAAATTTATGGAAGAAAATCACACTAGCGATCCAACACACATAGCAGTTCTTGACCATGCACGTGCAATGGTAATCTATGCTTCCGAGCTTCGGATGAAGAATTTTAACTTCTTCATTGTAATCATGGGTGTGATTGTGGCCGCATACGTTAATGTTGGCCGGGTAACCGCGAGGTGGGTGCTTGGTGCTGTTGGGGTATTCGTAAGTGTGGCGTTTCTCCTCTTAGACATACGCGGAAGAGAACTACTTAATGCAGCTAAGAAGGAGTTATCGTTGAAGGAATTAGAACTGGGAATCTCGATTCAGGCAACGATTTTGCAGTCGAGGACGGGAAAGCCACTTAAGAAGATAATTAGCCACACCTTCGTCTATCGCGCAATCTATATACTAGGTCTCATACTCTCTTTTAATTTGATTGTCTTTGCTAACAAAGGGATGTGATTTGAAGACAACGTACCGTGAGAGAGAGAATTAAGAAGTAATCTGGGCATGTTTGGGGTGCGTTGGCATTCCACTATATAGGTAGTGAAAACAGTGTGAATCAAGAGTAAATGAATTTAAGAATCGAGTGTTTTAGTAACAGAAACTTATTCCACTGCTCTTCTAGAAAGCAAAAAGCCCATTTTTACGGGCTTTTTGCAGAGGAAAGTGTAAATACCTGAAACGGAAGTTGCAATTACTTCACACGGGAAAATGTAATTACCCGGCAGGCACAAGAATGTGTAAATACTCGGCAGGTACATCAATCCAAGAGAGAAGGCGTCTGTTTAACAAACGCCTTCGAGTTGCGGAAAGATATGAATGACTCAAACGGCAAGTTATGGTTGACCCAAACGGAAAATTATGGTTGACCGTCAGGGGTTAGTGTCCCTGCGAAAGCTTACCGATCAATGTAAAGAGGGGCATGTACATGGCGATGACGATGGAGCCGATGGTCACGCCAAGGAAGCCTATCAGGAGGGGTTCGATGAGCGTGAGAAGGTTGGCGATTGCCGAGTCTACTTCCTGTTCGTAGAAGTCTGCGATTTTGGAGAGCATCGCATCGAGTGCGCCTGTCTGTTCACCGATTCCGACCATCTGCGAGACCATGTGCGGGAAGACTTCCGTCGCCTGGAGCGGATCAACGAAGTTCTCGCCTCGCTCAACTCCTGCGCGCACTTTCAAGATCGCTTGCTCGATAATCACGTTTCCGGCGGTCCGCGCTGTGATGTCCAAAGATTGAAGAATCGGCACGCCGGATGAAAGCAGTGTCGAGAGTGTGCGCGAGAAGCGCGCCACTGCAATCTTGCGCAAGATGCCGCCGAAGACCGGGAGTTTCAGCATGATCGCATCCAGCTTCATACGCCCGCCCGGAGTCTTATAGTAGGTACGAAGGAGCACAACCGATGCAATGATAGAGGCCAGGATAACAAGCCCTCCCCACCCGGCCAGGAATTCACTGGCACCTGTCACGATGCGCGTCGGGAGCGGTAATTTCTCGCCGGGGCCGAGCAGCCCGATGAAGATCGTCTGAAATTGCGGGATCACGACGATCATAATCACGGCCACGGCGACAATCGCCATCAGGACGACTGCCGACGGATAGATCATGGCCGAGATGACATCCTTCTTCAACTTGACGATCTTCTCGATGAAGGTCGAAAGACGCTGAAGAATTAGATCGAGAATACCGCCCGTCTCACCAGCTTCGACCATGTTCGTGTAAAGCTGATCGAAGACCTTCTGATGGCGCGCCATCGCAGCCGCCAGAGTCGAGCCTTCTTCAACATCCTGCCGCACCTGCATCAAAGTCTGCTGAAAATATTTGTTGTCCTGCTGCTGCGCTAGAATGTCCAGGCACTGCACGAGCGGAAGTCCGGCATCAATCATGACGGAAAATTGTCGTGTGAAGATAGCCAGGTCCTTCGACTTGACCTTCTTCCTTCCGCCGATTTTGGGAATGCCGATCTCTCGGCCTTTCTCTTTGACGGAGGTGAGCGTGACCTGCTCGCGGCGCAAAATCTGGCGCAAGGCTTCGCGGTTGTCTGCGACACGTTCGCCGACGACAATCTCGTTAAGTCGGTTGCGGCCTTTGAAGACGTAAGTGGGCATGTGTGAAAACTCCTGGTTTTTTTAAGTCGTGCTTTAAGAGCGCATGACTGAAGAGGCTAAAGAATTCGTGATGACATCAAACTCGCGCTCTGTGGCGTCGAATGTTTCGGGGGATGCGCAACAGACGACAACGTAGAGCCGACCCTTAAGCTCGAAGACATTGATGCTTGCGCGCACAACGACGCGGCGAGAGATTATTTGGTCGGCAATGATGTGAAGACCCGCGTGCGTGCTCGAAATGTTAGGCTCAACGGAGATGAGCGAAGCATTGCTGCTCAGGAAGCGTGTGGCGAGAGTTGCGGCAAACCCGCGCTGTTCGTCTGCGCTCAAGCGTGCCGGATCAATGAGCGAAAGATTGGCGCTCGTCGCCAGCACATAGACGTTGGCGGTCGCCGAAGCAAAGCCCTCAGCTTCGATCCGTCGGAACGAGCGTTGATTGTAGATTCTGCCTGCGCTTCCGGCTCTGGCATTAACGCGCCAATTACTGTTAGGGAAGTTGAGCGTGAAAGCTCCTGAAGGATCGCGGTAGTAAGTGCTGGTCGGGCTTTTCACAGCGCCGGATGAAGAGACGTGAGAGGTGTTGGTCGCGGGCGGAGGAACGTAGAGCGTGGGGCGGTTCAGTAAATCTTCGCTCGTGAGAGATCGCGCCGAGCGACGCCCGGCTTCCTGTGCGGAAGATGCTGTGACAAAGGCACACGCTAAAAGCAGAAGCGCGCAGACGAAGAGTCTGATGCCCTGCCTGTAACCTGTCTTGTTTGTTGCCAGCATCTTCTTTATCTCAATTCCTCTCGCGTGCCGAAATTACTGATCTACACTATCCGGTGAACCTGCTTTATCTAGTGCCGGGCCGAGCGCCAATGGGTCTGGCTTGCGCGTAGGGGCTTGGGTGTGTGCCGGGTCTCTGACCAGAGCCGTTGCCGTTGGCGTTGCCCGTGTTGAGACCTGAGCCGCGATCAATCAACTCTTTCAACTCATCCGTGTTAGACGAACGCTGCATCGCAACTTCCATACTGATCTGGCGTTTGTGATAGAGCGTGGCGAGCGATTGATTGAAAGTCTGCATCCCGTACTTGTCCTGACCCGTCTGCATCATCGAATAAATCTGGTGAACCTTGTCTTCGCGGATCAGATTGCGTATGGCCCCGTTCGGGACGAGGACTTCTAGAGCCATCGCGCGTCCCTGTCCTTCTGCCCTGGGCAAGAGCGCCTGGCAGAGGATGCCTTCGAGCACGAGCGAGAGTTGGGCGCGCACCTGCGCCTGTTGCTCGGAAGGGAAGACATCAATGATGCGGTTGATTGTAGAGGCCGCCGAGTTCGTGTGGAGCGTGGCGAAAGTTAAGTGGCCTGTCTCCGCTATTCGCAGCGCAGACTCGATTGTTTCGAGGTCGCGCATTTCGCCGACGAGCACCACATCCGGGTCCTGGCGCAGAGCCGTTCTGAGCGCTTCGGCGAAACCTTTTGTGTCGGCGTTGACTTCGCGCTGGTTGACGAGACAACTCTTGTGATTATGCAGAAACTCTATCGGGTCTTCGATGGTCAGGATATGCTCGTGGCGATCTGCGTTGATCTTATCAATCATCGCGGCCAGCGTCGTTGACTTGCCGGAGCCGGTTGGGCCTGTGACGAGAATCAGTCCGCGCGGTTTGTCGCACATCTGCTTGACGATGGGCGGCAGACCCAGCGCTTCAAACGGCTTGATCTCGTAAGGAATGGCGCGGAAGACTGCGCCGACTGCGCCGCGCTGGTTGAAGATGTTGGCGCGAAAGCGCGAGAGACCTTTGACGCCGAACGAAAAGTCCAACTCGAGATTCTCTTCAAAACGATGCTTCTGCGCGTCCGTGAGAACGGAGTAAGCGAGTTGCTTTGTGTCCGCGGAGGTGAGTACCTTGTAGCCTTCGAGCGCGCGTAGGTGTCCGTCCACGCGAATCTGCGGCGGGGTGTTGGTCGTCAGATGAAGGTCTGAGCCGCCAAACTCGGTGAGCCTCTTTAATAGCTCGCTGAGCGTGATCTGCGGGACAGATTCATTTAATGCCATAAAGTTCTCCTGAATAACTTAAGGTGGGAAAAGAGCGCGGGCCGCCAAATAGTATTTACTCCGGCGATAACTCCTTGGGGCTTGCTTCGTGATTCGATCATCACGCGCTCAGGCAAACTGTCTTAGCGTTGTGATGTCTCCGTCAGAGCCGAGCGGCTGTTTGCATGGAACGAAGCCATGAACTGAGCTGACTCGTCCGCGAGGCGGTTAGAGAATTCCAGCAGTGAGCTGGCTGCCAGACTGTAGATGCGACCCTCCACTTCCGTGAAGTAAAAGGCCCAGGAAAGTTGCGGCGTTCGTCCATCGCTCGAAGCAGCAGTCTGCGCCAGAACGATGAAGACGGGCTTGCCCCCGATCTCACGTTGAAGGTCGTTGACGACCCAGCCGTTCGCTGCGACCATTTTGTCTATCACCGTGCGACGCAACTCCGCGAGCGGCACTCCGCCGAGCGTCCTGCGATTTGCTCTAGCGGTCATCAAGGTTTCGCCAGACGCATTTGCGTTGACGAGAGAAAGCGTGGCTGCGCCGACATATTGTCCGTCCGGCGCGCTCACAACAAACTTCGTTTCGCCACCGGCAACAGCGCGCCTGCTCCAACCATTCGGCAGGCTCAAAGCGTTGACCGGATTCTTCGGCGCACTGCTTACCACAGCGAGCTTGGCAGGCGCTGCGATGTTGTTATGACTCTCCGCCGCCACAGCATTCAAGCTCTGCCCGCGCGCGGCCTGAAGAGTTTCTTTACGTTTGAGTGAGGCTCGCTGGCGGCGCATGCGAGCGCGGTAGCGTCTCCACCAGGCGCGCGAATGACGGCGGCCCATGTGGTGATGACGGCTTGCGGTTGAGCGCCCGCTGTTGTGCGCGGACGAATCAACCAGCGGCAGCATCACGGCTACTGAAATGAGAACTAACAAAGCTAAAGCGGCAGCGCGTAGCATAATCTTTCACCTCTGTCAGGCCACCGTCTCCCGCACGACTTCTTCGATGGTGGTAACTCCGTTGCGTATCTTTTGGAGGCCGGACTCACGCAGAGTAATCATCCCGTCGTCTATAGCTTTCTTGCGAAGCTCAAGAGCCGAAGCTCCGATCAAGATCAACTCGCGTATGTCGTCCGTCACTTCCATTGTTTCGTATAGCCCGACGCGGCCTTTGTAGCCAGTGTTGTTACAGGTCTGGCAGCCGCGCCCCTTGTAAGTCTTCATCTGTGCGACTTCATCAGCCGAAAAGCCGACCTCAAGAAGGGCTTCGGCAGGTATCGGATGCTCCGCCTTACAGTCTTTGCAGATGCGACGAATGAGACGTTGCGCCTGTATGAGATTGACTGAGGTGGCGACGAGAAACGGCTCTATACCCATGTTCATCAGACGCGAGATAGTGGAGGGCGCGTCGTTGGTGTGGAGGGTTGAGAGGACGAGGTGGCCTGTGAGCGCAGCTTTGATAGCGATCTCGGCAGTCTCGAAGTCGCGGACCTCGCCGACGAGAATGATGTTCGGGTCCTGTCTGAGGAAGGAGCGAAGCGCGGCTGCGAAGTTGAGACCGATTTGCTCCTTCATCTGAACCTGGTTGATGCCCGCGAGATTGAACTCAACAGGGTCTTCAGCCGTCATGATGTTAGTTTCAGACGTGTTCAGCGACTGGAGAGCAGAATAGAGCGTGTTCGTTTTACCGGAGCCGGTCGGGCCTGTGACGAGCACCATGCCGTAGGGACGCGAGATGTTGCGCTGAAACTTGACGAGCGACTCAGGCTCGAATCCGAGCTTCGTCATATCAAGCATCAGGTTCTCTTTGTCGAGCAGGCGAAGCACAACCTTTTCGCCGAAGAGTGTCGGCAGAGTCGAGACGCGGAAATCCAGCTCGCGTGAGCGAGAGTCAACCTTGACCTTGATCTTGATGCGTCCATCCTGCGGCAGACGTTTCTCCGAAATGTCCAGCTTCGACATGATCTTCAGGCGCGAGATCATCGCGTCACGCATCTTCAAAGGCGGATGCATCACATCGTAAAGCACGCCGTCAATGCGGAATCGTATGCGCAGCTCTTTTTCGTAAGGCTCAATGTGAATGTCAGAAGCGCCACGGCGCAGCGCGTCAACCATCAGGACATTGACGAGACGCACGACGGGCGCATCCTCGCTCATGCGCGAAAGGGTGGAGAGGTCTATCTCTTCGTTGTCTTCAATGACTTCAAGACCTTCAGCCGCTTCGGTGTCAAAGTCCAGGCTGTCGAGTGAGACGAGGTCGGCGTGTGTAATTCCACCGCTGTGCCCGTTACCGTTTCTGCCAAGACCGCTGAGGCCGCTGACTTCAACCTCCGGCTCGCCCATCGCGGCCAACTCGATCTCACGTGAAGAGCCGTAATACTTCGCAATGGCCTCCTGAACGCTCGCTTCAGAGACGACGACGGGTTCGATGTTCAGACCCGTCATGAACTTGATGTCGTCCATTGCAAAGACGTTGGTGGGATCAACCATCGCCAGAGTCAAACTCGCGCCGACACGCGAGAGCGGCAGCACGGAATACTTTTGGGCCACCTCCTGCGGGATCAAGCGAATGACCGAAGGCTCAATGTCGAAAAGCTCAAGATTGACGGAAGGGACACCATACTGGCGGGAAAGCACAGCCGTGATCATGTCGTCGGAGACAAGCCCCATCTTGACCAGATTGTAGCCGAGACGACCACCATGACTGCGCTGATAGTCGAGAGCTTCGCGCAATTGCTGCGCGCTGAGAAGGTTTTCGCGGACAAGGATTTCGCCTAGTTTGGCTGACATCTTTTAGAAATTCCAGTTGAGAAACACTTCAAAGGGGGTAGGACGCGGAAGCTAGACCGCAGACAGATGCGAAAAGGAGCGCTCCGGCACAAATGCAAAGCATAGGCAACGATGTTTAGCACCGTTGCACAAAACATATTACAGTTTAACTAGACTGGGTGTCAAGATGATTATTCGACCAGTCAAGATGACGTGAAAAGGCCGTGCTGGATGGATTTAAGTCCGGCACGGCCTGAAATTAGAGATGGGTTAATCCAGCGGATTTTAACCGCGGCGGCGTCCGCCAGGGGTGGAAGTTGTTTTCTGAGGCTTGATGTTCTCGTTGGTCTTCAGAAAGTCGAGCGTTGTCTTAGCGTCGGCCTTGAATTTATGAGTATCCGGGGCCTTATCTACGAAACGCTGTAGATAGTTTGCAGCCTCCTGGTACTTGCTCTTATCCTGGCTGGCGAAAAGCGAGAGGCCAGCGCCCAGGATGGCATCAATGTTATCGGGATTCTCGGCCAGGACTTTCTGAAATTCTGCGTATGCCTTGTCCGCCGAGCCTGCATCGAGCAGCATCTGCGCAACGTCAGTCTGAGCCTTTGCTTTCTTAACCGGGTCAGTCTCAACCGCTATGTAGTCTTGAAAGGCAGCGAGACCGGCATCGGCTTGAGTCGGGTCAACTTTGCTGACAAGTAAGCGCATGGCTTCCGCCCGCGACGCGAGCGCAAAATATTTGTTGGCGTTAAAGTTCTTCAGTGCAGCCTCTTCTGTGGGCACTGTCTGGGCTTTAGTCAGTTCGACAGCTTTATTGGCTGCGTCGGCGGCATCACGAAAATCTTTCTTTGCAGCTTCTATCCCTGGTGTTTTCGCAGCCTCATCTTTAGAGGTGATAGCTGCGTTATAACGGTCAACACCGCGAGCCTTGAGCGCCACAGATTTATTAGTCAGGATAGCAGGCTGTTCTGCATCTGCTGCCAATCCCTCATCATATTGAGCAATCGCTTCGTCGTAACGCTTGGCCTGCAACGCTTCGTTGCCAGCCTTAAACGTGCGGCCAATGATTTCATTGATATTTGTGTTCTTCGCGTTTGATGCCTTTATTTTCTCATTTTCGGCTTCAAGCGCCTCGCGCTTCTTACGGTCTTCCGCGCTCTCCTTGGCTGGCGCAGCAGCGCCGCTGCTGCTGCCACTATTAGAAGTCCCACCGCTCCCGGCAGCCTTCGCTTCAGCCTCGGTCAGACGCCTGCCATCGCCGGGCGCTAAAATCATTTTATAAATACCGTCGCGTCCAGCTTTAACCCCTGCGAGAATATCAGGTCTGGCATTAGGCGCGCTGGCTGCGATGATATACGTGCCGACGAATGGAAGACCTGCAAACACGAACTTGCCTTTTTTATCTGTCTTGGTTGGGAAATGACCGGGCAAGTCTATGCGGTAAACATCAATCGTCGCTCCGGCAATGGGAACTACGGTTCCATCAGCCTGCTTCAGCGTGACTTCGCCATACAATTGTCCGGTCTGCGCAGAGACAGCTAAGTTGCTCACGAGCAGCACGAGCGCTGCTGCAAAAGTAAAGAAAAAATATTTGCGCCGCATAATGAAAATTCCTCCAGAGATTATCAAACCCCTCATGGGTAAGGGCTTGAATAAGATGCAGGGGAAAGTTAACAGGTTGTCATTTCAAATACTTGAGAAACGTCTCTTTGTCAACACTTAATTACGGAAAGAGGCTGCAATTCGCTACTTCAGCGCCTGACCGTTTGGAAATCTTTTCGACCAAAATTTATCTTACTGCGCGCAGGGTGTCAAAGCGGCTGGCGGAATACTTTGGCCGCCAGCGCAAAATGTGCGTAGGTGCCGTTCCTTCTCTCAGGCATTGAAGTCTTCCGGCGAGCGCGTCGGAAAGAGCATAGTTCGTGATAGCATAGGGCCGTCAAGCGGGTTCCGAAAACCGATTGCCCCCGTGAGCCAGACTAACGCACAAACGCAGAAACTTATTAGCGAAGGCGCCCAACGCCTGCTCGCGCGTGCGACTAATACACGCACGCTCGACGCGGAAGCGCTCGCCGAGCGTGTGCGCGCCGCGCTCAACAAGTATCTTTTGTCGAACGATGCGAACGCCTCGCCGCAAGCCATTAATGAGTTTATAGATGGTCTGCATGCTGATGACCTGTGCCTGATCGTAGCTTGCGAGCGCGGCGACCAGGAGGCATGGAGTGATCTGGTCACGCAGTTTGGAGCGACGGTGCGTTCGGCTGCGCGCTCCGCAAGCTCTAATGAAGATGCGGCGGAAGACCTGGCGCAATCTATCTGGGCTGAGTTGCATGGGCTGCGCGTGCGCGACGATGGCCGACCCTCTGGCAAGATCGCTTACTATTCCGGGCGCGGCTCGCTTGGCGGATGGCTGCGCGCGGTGGTCGGCCAGCTTGCGATTGACCAGCACCGCAAGTCTTCGCGGCTGGTGCAGACTGAACTCGATACAGACTTTGATCGTCTGGCGCGCGAGTCTCACCAGGGCGAAGAGTCGTTTAGCGCTACAAACGCTCCGCCCGACCCGGAAAGCGCGCTCGCGGATCAAAGGGCTGCGGGAGATGTTGAAGCGTCGCTCGCACAGGCTCTCAGCGAGCTTGCCCCTGAAGATCGTTTGCTGGTCAAGCTCTATTATTTTGATGGGCTGCGCCTGCGTGAGGCTGGCGTTGTGCTGGGCGTGCATGAAGCGACTGCGAGCCGCCGGCTGACGCGGATTCACACAGACGTGCGCGGTCGCGTCGAAGCGATCTTGATGAAGGAGCACGGCTGGACGCAATCCGAGACCGCGCGCTCGTTGTCTGAGGCTGCGATGAATTTGGGGGGCGACCTGGAGTTGATGTTGACGACGGAAAATGCTGTAGGAGAAAAGCAGGCGGGACGCGATGAATAAGTTTGATGAGACGCAGGCTGATCTGGTTTATGACCGCAAGCGAAACAGCCTTCCAGCGTTCTTTAGTCAGTGGCGTCTCAAAAGGAGCGCGACCTTTAATCTACGATGAAGAGTTCTGACAACACAGAGATGGATCGTTTGCTGCGCCGTTACGCACGGTCTGGCGGCGAAGCTCTGCGCGGTGGGCTTGAACAGAATCAAGATGCACTGGAAGCCGATAACAATGTCCATCTGGATGCGGACGAGTTGAACGCTTACGCCGAGGGCGCGTTGCCCGAAAGCGCACGCTCACGTTACTTCGCGCACCTGGCCGATTGTGATACCTGTCGAAAACTCGTTACCGATCTGACGCTCGCCGCGAGCCTTGCCGATGAGGGAAAGGTGCGTGCGGCGGCAACTGATTCGTCGCCGTCCAGGTCCTGGCGCGATTGGTTGGCGACAATCTTTTCGCCGCCCGTATTGCGCTACGGCGCTCCTGCGCTTGCGTTGTTCGCTATCATCGTCGTTGCGCTTGTCGCAACGCGGACGCAAAGAGACGCATCCTTTGTCGCGCAGAATGATAAGGCTGAGAGAAATTCTGCTCAGGAAACAACGGCTACTTCCAATTCGTCTGCACCATCTATCGCAACCGACAGGGTTGTTGAGAACCACTCGAACAGCAACGCCGCACCTTCCATCGAGCAGCAAAATCCAACAGCGCAAACCGTTCCGGCAGCTACTCCTGCTCCGCCGAAGACATCTCCTATAATTGGCAATGCTCCGACAGTTCCTCTCGCAGAAGCGGATGCGCCTGCGGAGCCTCCTTCCAACAAGACTAATGAGAAATCAGGTACGTTCGGAGAAGCGGGCAGGCGTATTGAAGAGGCAGAGAGTGTGCCCGCAGCCCAGCCGCCGCCTGCGGACTCAGCGGCCAACGTTATAGCAGGTAACAGAGACAGGCGAGAAGATCAGAAGAAAGCGAAGGCTATCGGGAAAGATGATGATGTGGTCACGTCCACTCCCAATGCTGCGGGCGGCGCTGTCTCGACTGAATCAAGACCCGACAGGCAACGACCTTCGACGGGAGGCATGATAGCCTCGCGTTCGGTTCAAGAGCTTCCGGCGCGTAAACCTTCCGGCTCTGCAAAGAGCGAAGATGAAAGCTTGGCCGCAAAAGAGGGTCGTTCATCGGAGACGCGCAGCGTCGGCGGTCATAAGTTTCGCAAGCAGGGAAGCGCGTGGGTGGACACTGCATACAAGTCTTCACTCTCGACGACAAACGTTGCGCGCGGGTCGGAGCAGTACCGCGCGCTCGTCGCTGATGAGCCGTCGCTTCGCGCCATCACACAGCAACTCGGCGGCGAAGTCATCGTTGTCTGGAAGAGCAGGGCTTACCGCTTCTATTGATTTAACGTGGAATCATCCTCTGTTCGCACTTATTAACCCTCTACCCTTAAACCCGCCTTCATCCATCCGGCAAGTATTGCCTCAATGCTCCACTTCGCGTTACTTTAGCGTCGCTCCAACTTTCACTTCATAGAGAACCCGAAACGGAGACGAGATGAAGACTACCGGAAGGCTCTGCGGCGTTCTTCCGCTCACCTTGATAATGCTGTGCCTCGCATTGTTCATCGGCACGTTATCGCTTGTTCCAACTTCGCAAGCGCAACGAAGCCGCAACAGGGGCCAGCAGCGTGAAGCCGCTCCCTCGTTAATGCCCGGAGCGCCGCGCAGCCCTGACGTAGCGCGCATCGTCTCGGAGATCAACGCGGGCAACATCGAGCGCACGATTCGCAAGCTCGTCTCCTTCGGCACGCGCAGCACGCTCTCGGCTCAGGATAATCCGGCGCGCGGAATAGGCGCGGCGCGCGACTGGCTTTATAGCGAGTTTCTCAAGATCAGCGAAGCTTCGGGCGGGCGCATGACGGTCGAGAAGCAGAGCTTTGAACAAGCGCCCGGTAAATACCAGCGCATCGCGCGCACGACTGTTGTCACTAATGTCGTCGCTACCTTGCGCGGCACACAGCCCGCTTCAGAGAAGCGCATGTACGTCGTCAGCGGTCACTATGATTCAATGTGTACGAGTCCGACTGATGCGGAGTGCGATGCGCCGGGGGCAAACGATGATGCGTCTGGAACCGCCGCCGTGTTGGAGATGGCGCGTGTGATGTCGAAATACAAGTTCGACGCGACGATTGTTTTCATGACAGTCGCAGGTGAGGAGCAGGGGTTGGTCGGCTCAACCTATTTCGCTGAACAGGCGAAGCAGAATAAATTGGACATTGAGGCGATGTTCACCAACGACATCATCGGAAGCTCGCTTGGCGGAAACGGCGTGCGCGACCGGCGCACTGTGCGCGTCTTCTCCGAGGGCGTGCCATCGAATGAGACTACGGATGAAGCAAACGTGCGGCGCGGCGTCGGCGGCGAAAACGATTCGGCCTCGCGGCAGCTTGCGCGTTTTATCAAGGAGACGGGAGAGCGTTACGTGCCCTCCATGCGCGTGATGATGGTCTATCGTCGTGACCGTTACCTGCGCGGCGGCGACCACATCCCCTTTCTCGAACGCGGCTACGCGGCGGTGCGTTTCACGGAGCCGAACGAAGACTATCATCACCAGCATCAGAACGTTCGTGTCGAAAGCGGCGTACAGTACGGCGACCTGCCAGAGTTCGACGACTTCGCCTACATCGCGCAGGTCGCTCGCATCAATGCCGCGAACCTGGCGGCCCTAGCGCTCGCGCCCGCCACGCCAAAGTCTGTCGGCATCGTGACGGCGCGGCTGACCAACGACACGGATTTGAAGTGGGCCGCGAACACAGAGCCTGACCTAATGGGCTACGAAATCGTCTGGCGCGATACGACCTCGCCCACCTGGACGAACTCGCGCATGGTTGGAAACGTCACGAGCTACACGATGAAGGGCATGTCGAAGGACAACTACTTCTTCGGCGTTCGCGCTGTGGACAGACAGGGAAACCGCAGCCCTGTCAGCTATCCAAGACCTGTGCGGTAGTAAAGCACCTTCAGGCAAGATTATGGCAAAGCGTCAGACTCAGCCACCTAGATTCGCTATTTGCATCCAGACTGATGATGCGGATTTGCTGACTCCGCGCATGATTTACCAAGTTCTATCGGACGAAAGCGCTGCGAGGTCGAATTACATCCGGGTAATTGATAATGAAGGCGAGGACTATCTCTATCCGGGGGATTATTTTATCTTTATTGATTTCCCGCCTGAGGTGCAACGCGCCCTGTTGAAGGCACTGTAATGAAGTCCTTTGTTCGACGCATCTCCTCTTAAACTTTTTCAACCTTCCAGCCTCCCCGCGCGTCTAAGTTCACAGCCGATAGTGGGATTTGAGTTCGCAGCCCTCGCCGAAGTTGATTTACGGCCAAAATTGAGATGGTGATAATGATGAAAGCTTTCAAAATGAGTTTAAGCAATAGACTTTCCGGTGTTGCGCGTAGCTCGGTTGCGCTTCTTTCCGTCTGGATGCTTCTGGTCGGAACCTTTGCGTTCGTTCCGGCGACCGTCGCGCAGCAGCAGAAGGCGCAGCGTCTGACACAGGAGCAGCGCATTTTGCATGCGCTCAACCGCCTGGGTTTTGGCGCGCGTCCCGGCGACGTTGAGCGCGTCAGGGCAATGGGAATTGACCGTTACATAGAGCAGCAGCTTCATCCCGAAAAAATCAGCGATGAAGTGGCCGACGCAAAGGTGAAGAGCCTGGACGCGCTCAAGCTTTCGACACCGGAGCTTTATGCGAAGTATCCGCAGCCTAACCAACTCCTGAAACAGATGGAGCGAAACGGCAAGGTTCCGCCAGAACTCGCGGCGGTTGTCGAGGCGCGCAAAAATGGTCAGGCAGCAGCGGGAGCGCCCAACGCACCCGTGACTCCGCAGATGGATACGAACGGCGCTATGGCAAAGCCGGAGGGCACGGCGAAAGAGGAACAGACGCCTCAGAACAACCCTGAGTACCGCAGAGCGATTCGTGATTTCTATCTCAAGAATAACCTGCGCCCACCGCAGCAGTTGACAGCGGAGTTGCAGGCTTCGCGTATCCTGCGCGCCGTTTACAGCGAGCGACAGTTGCAGGAAGTGATGGTTGATTTCTGGACGAACCACTTCAACGTCTTCGCAGGTAAAGGCGCAGACCGCTGGCTGCTCGTCGCTTACGACCGCGACACGATTCGCCCGAACACTTTCGGCAAGTTCTACGACCTGCTGCTGGCGACGGCGCAAAGCCCCGCGATGCTTTTCTACCTGGATAATTTTCAGAGCGTCAGCCCGAACGCGAACATGGGCGGAGGCAGACTTGGACAGCAGCGCCCGCAAGCTCAACGCGGCGGATTGATGGACCTGCTGATGGGTGGCGGCGCACGTCGCAATCAGGCGCGGCAACAACCGGGCGCAGGCGGTGCGAACATGCCGAACCCGAATCAACAAGCGAAGCAGCAACAAAGAGCGAAGCGCGGCATCAATGAAAACTACGCGCGCGAGTTGATGGAGTTGCACACGCTCGGCGTTGATGGCGGCTACACGCAAAAGGATGTGCAGGAAGTCGCGCGTTGCTTCACGGGCTGGACGATTTATAACCCGCGCGGCGCAGGCGCGGCGCTTGGCATGAATGACGACAAGGCAGGGCAGTTCTACTTCAACCCGCGCCTGCATGACGACGGCGAGAAGCTTGTTCTCGGTCACAAGATTCCGTCGGGCGGTGGGATGAAGGACGGCCTGATGGTGCTGGACATTCTCGCTCATCAACCTTCGACCGCGAAGTTCATTGCGACGAAGCTCGCGCGTCGTTTCGTCTCCGACAATCCAAGCCCTGCGCTCGTCGAGCGCGTGGCCGCAGCTTTCACAAAGAGCGATGGAGACATACGCGAGACCCTGCGCGCGATTTTCACTTCACCCGAATTCAATTCGCCCGAAGCTTATCGCGCCAAGATCAAGCGGCCTTTCGAGCTTGCCATCAGCGCCATCCGCACGCTCGGCGGCGAGACCAACGGCGCGCCCGCGATTCATCAATGGATTGCGAAGATGGGGCAGCCGCTCTACGGCTATCAAACGCCGAACGGCTACTCGGACATGGCTGAGAACTGGGTCAACACAGGTTCCTTGCTTGAGCGTTTGAACTTCGGTCTGGCGCTGGCGAGCAACCGCATTCCGGGCACGCGCGTTGACCTAACCAGATTCACAGGGGATGCGGCGCGCACTGATATGAACATGGAGCGCATCATGGATCGCTTCCTGGACGTGATCGTGCAGGGAGACGTTTCGCCAAGGACGAAGGCGACGCTTCTCAGGCAACTGAAAGAACCGTTGCCGACCGCTCCGCAGGAGAAGACGGAGACGAGCATGACGGATGGCGACAACGCCATGATGCGTCCGGGCGGAGGTGGTGGCGGCGGTGGACGACGCGGCCAGCAGGCGCAGGTTGCGATGGCCGACCTGTCGAAAACCAGCAACCCTGAACTCGTCAAAGTAGTCGGCCTGATCTTAGGCTCACCGGAGTTTCAAAGACAGTAGAAGAGCAGTGATAAGTGATAGGTGATGAGAGAAAAAAGCTTTTACTTATCACCTATCACCCATCACTTATCACTCAGAGGTAAAAGAAATGAACAGAAGATTTTTCTTGAAGTCGGGTGGTGTCGCGCTCGCAAGTATCGGAATGATGACAGTCGTGCCGTCGTTCTTAGAGCGCACGGCGATGGCGCAGGCGGTGAACAGCATAACGGGCGGACGCCGCAAGACCCTGATCGCCATCTTTCAGCGCGGCGCGGTGGACGGCCTCAACGTGGTCGTGCCGCATGGCGAGAAAGACTATTACGATCTGCGCCCAACGCTTGCCATCGCAAGGCCGAAAGGCGCTAGCGATTCTGCTGAGGCAGCGATTGATCTGGACGGCTTCTTCGGGCTGCATCCGGCGCTTTCGCCGTTTAAGCCTTTGTGGGATGCGAAGCGCCTGGCGATTGTTGATGCGGTCGGCTCGCCCGACAACACGCGCTCGCACTTCGACGCGCAGGATTACATGGAGTCAGCCACGCCCGGCGTCAAGTCAACGCCCGACGGATGGCTCAATCGCGTGCTGCAAACGAAGCGTGATCCGAAAGCGTCGCCGTTTCGCGCCGTCTCGATGACGCAGAACACGCCGCGCGTCCTTCAGGGCAAAGCCAACGCCGTTGCGATCTCAAATCTTGCCGACTTCACTATCCGCGCGGGCGCGGCATCGGCGAACGTGCAGGGTGGGTTTGAATCTATTTATGACCAGAGCGTTGACACGCTCGGAGGTACGGGCAAGGAGACATTCGAGGCGGTCAACTACTTGAAGAAGGTCAACCCGTCGCAGTACAAACCTGAGAACGGCGCGCAGTACCCGCGCACGCCTTTCGGCAATAGCTTGCTGCAAATCTCGCAGTTGATTAAAGCGGGCGTCGGACTTGAAATCGCCTTCACGGACATCGGGGGCTGGGACACGCACGTCAACCAGGGCAACGCGCGCGGTCAACTCTCTCTGCGCTTGCAGGAGTTCGGCGGCGGAATCAGCGCGCTCGTCGCGGACCTAGGCTCTCACATGGACGATGTTGTTATCTTGACGATGTCGGAGTTCGGGCGCACGGCGCGCGAGAACGGCACGCGCGGCACGGATCACGGCCACGCCAACGCGATGTTCGTCATCGGCAACAGCGTGCGCGGCGGGCATGTTTACGGAAAATGGCCCGGTCTCAGTTCAAGCAATCTGTACGAAGGCCGCGACCTGGCTTTAACGACAGACTTCCGCGATGTCTTCGGCGAAATCGCGCAGAAGCATCTCGGCGACTCCAACCTGCAAGCAGTCTTTCCGGGCTACGCTTCGAGCGCATCGAAGTTTCGCGGACTGATCTGAAGAATTAAAAATTAAAAATTAAAAATGCAAAATGGAAGACGCGAGAGCAAGGTTCTCATCTTCCATTTCGCATTTTACATTCTTAATTTTTAATTTCTAATCTACTGCCAACTGCTTTTCTGTCCGAGACGGTTAATGAAGTAGAGCATCACAACGGCGATGAAGGAAACGATGACGGCGAGCGTTAATGCTTCGTTATCGCGTCCCGCTTGCGCAGCGTCGTAGATTGCGACCGAAGCCGTTTGAGTCTTGCCGGGGATGTTTCCGGCGATCATGATGGTGACGCCGAAATCGCCGAGGGCGCGTGCGAAGGCGAGCGCGGTTGCTGCGAGCACGCCGCGCATTGCCAGAGGCAGCGTGACGCGAAAGAAGATGCGCCGCCCGTTTAGCCCAAGCGTGCGCGCGGCGGCTTCAAGTTGCGGATCAACGCTCTCAAAAGCTGCGCGCAGGCTTTTAGTGACGAGCGGCAGCGCGTGAATGGTTGCCGCGATGATGGCGGCTGTGACGGTGAAAGTCAGACGAATGCCGAAATTTCTGTAGAGAAATCCGCCGAAGGCAGAGCGCGTGCCGAGCAGCACGAGCAGGTAGTAACCAAGCACGGTCGGGGGAAGCACGAGCGGTAGTGTAATGATGGCATCAATGAGGTCGCGCCCCGGAAAACGTTTCCGCGCAAGTATCCAGGCCAGCCCTCCACCAGCGACAAGCGCAATCAAAGTCGCCGCGCTCGCCACAGCAAACGAGAGCTTGATGGGAAACCAATCAATGCCGCTTCCATTCATACAGAAAAGGAACCGCAGATGAACACGGATACACACAAATGAAGAGAAAGCATGTTTGGTTTTCTCCTCTTATCTGCGGTTATCTGTGTCCATCTGTGGTTAGTATAATACGTTTGACTTCGACCCTCGGCCTACCGAAATTAATAAGCAGGCAAATTTGGATTCCTGTAGCTTTAAGATAGTTGAGACACTGAGCAGCGTGAACGTCGTCTAAAGCTTTGACCGCTTTTAATTCTACTAAGACGATGCCTTCGACCAATAAGTCAGCCACGTATTCGCCAACTATAATTCCATCATAGCGGACTTGGATACCATGCTGCTGCACTGTTTTTAGTCCGGTCTTACGTAGTTCAAGAACAAGCGCATTCTCGTATATCTTCTCCAGAAAACCGCAGCCAAGTGCATTGCTCACCGTGTAAGCGCACCCGATAATCTTTTCGGTAATTCTGTCCAAATCTGATCTGTGTTTATCTGCGTTCATCTGTGGTTACTTTCACGATTACTTGACGGCGAGAAAGCTACCGTACTAGGTTGTTTCTAGCAAGAAGATTCAAGACCCTTATGGCGTGACAGCATTGATGAGGCAAGGTCTTCGTCCAATCATTCTCAGATTCGACGCATTGCCTTCGACTAACACGGAGGCGGCTCAACAGGCTCTACGCGGCGCGGCGGAAGGTTTGTGCGTCGTTGCGCGTGAGCAGACGAGGGGACGCGGGCGCGCGGGTCGCGTCTGGGTCTCACCCGCAGATGCCGGACTATATTTCAGTATCGTGCTCAGGCCCACGAAACTGGCCGTGCGCGCCTGGCCGCTCATTACCTTGATGGCCGCGCTCGCCGTGCGAGACGCGCTCTTTGAAACTTCAAAGCTTGAGACAGACATCAAATGGCCGAACGACATCATCGCGGGCGAGCGTAAGCTGTGCGGGATTCTCGCTGAAACTATCGAGACTGAAACAGGGCGCGCAGTCGTCGTCGGCATCGGGATTAATCTGGACGACCGCGCGTTTCCGCCGGAACTGAAAGACATCGCCACGTCCGTTTCATCACTGATAGGGAGTGCGCTTGATCGTGAGCATTTGCTGCGGGCGCTCATCCGGGCAATCGAACGACATTACGAAACACTGCAAGCCGCAAACGGTGAAGAGGAGACAATCCGCGCGTGGATGCATCGCTCATCCTACGCCGAAGGCCGCCGCGTTCGCGTCGCTCTCACGGAAGAAACTTTTGAGGGATGGACGCGCGGCCTTGAACCTGACGGCGCTTTACGTGTAGAAACAGATCAAGGTGAAATTAGAATCATACACGCTGGCGATATTACAAACTTGCGCGCAAGCGCAAAAGCCGGAGCAGAAGAAGCCGAATGATTGACGCAGCCAGAATAAAGGTGCGCCGACTATTCCTATTCTGACTTCTGGCTTCTGACTCACGCGCATACATCATGCTTCTCGTCATAGATACCGGAAACACTAATACGACGCTCGGCGTCTTCGACCGTGAGGAACTCGTCGCGCACTGGCGGCTGACGACGGCGCGCGTGCGGACGGTGGACGAGTACGGCGTCTATGCGCGCAATCTCTTCGAGTTTGCCGGGATTGATTTCAAAGCGATCACGGCCATAGTGATTGCATCGGTCGTGCCGCCCTTGAACTACACGCTGAAGGGAATGGCGGAGGTCTATTTCAATCTCACGCCGCTGATGATTGACCACACAACCGATATGGGGCTGGAGATTCTCTACAACCCGCCGTCGGATGTTGGCGCTGATCGCCTTGTTGACGCGGTGGCGGCGATTCATAAGTACGGCGCGCCCTGTATCGTCGTGGACTTCGGAACGGCGACGACCTTCAACGCGATTGATGAGAAGGGGAGGTATCTCGGCGGCGTCATCACGCCCGGCATCAACATCTCGTCCGAAGCTCTGTTTCAGAGGGCGGCGCGTCTGCCGCCCGTCGAGATCAAACGCCCGCAGTCAGTCATCGGCTCGTCAACCGTCGGCTCGATGCAATCGGGACTGTACTACGGCTTCGTCGGATTAGTTGATGGAATCCTGCGGCGGATGCTCGAAGAGCTTGGCGCTTCAACGCGCGTCGTCGCCACAGGCGGCCTGGCATCTCTCATCGCCACCGGCTCTGAATTAATTGAAACGGTTGACAGCACGCTCACGCTCGAAGGTCTGCGATTGATCTACGAAAGACAAGTGATGAGTAATAAGTGATAGGTGATAAGAGAAAAACTCTTTCCTATCACCTATCACCTATCGCTTATCACTATGAACTATTTTAACTACTTCACGGAAATCGAGGACACTTTCATTCGCCGGCGGGGGAAGCACCTGTTGCTTAGTCCGATAGACTGGGCGTTGATTGAAAGCTGGAAGGAGGTGGGCGTCCCCCTGCACGTCGCTCTGCGCGGGATCGAGCGCTCCTTCGATTCTTTTGAAGCGAAACCCAGGAGACGAAGCGTCAAGTCTTTGTTGTATTGCCAGGAGGAAGTTGAAGCGCAGTTTCTTGAGTGGCAGGAGGCGCAGGTTGGAGCGGCTGCTAATAGTAATGGTGAGGGAGCAGTCGAGAAGACGGTAGACGATGCGAGCTTGCCTTTCCCGCGCGCCGTCATCCTCGAACATCTTGAACACGCGCACACGGCGCTGACGCGAATCTGTGATGAGCGGAAGCGTTCGCGTAAAGATGATTTCTGCGATGCTCTTTCGCGGGCCGCAGCACGCTTGAAAGAGCTGGAAGAAGATTTCGCAAGCGCCGCGCGCCCCGACGCGGAGAGGCTTGAAGAGTCTCTCACGAGCCTGGAAAAGATGTTGGATGAATCGTTGCGCCAGAGCATCTCAGCGGACGAGTTGACAATGGCTCGCACAGAATCGGAAGAACAGTTGCAACCTTACCGCAGCCGTATGGAGCGCGCCGTCTTCGAGCAGACACTCGATAATCTCCTGCTCAAACGCCTTCGTGATGCGCACGGCCTGCCACGCTTGAGTTTGTTCTACCTTTAAGCGTTCGCCCCCCAACAGGGACATAAAATATTTCTCAAGAGCGAGTCCGGTAACGAAATGAGAAAGCAAAGGTCGCGTCATTCGGGAAACAGACGCAAGCCGCCGCAACAGCCGAGCGGCGTGGTCGAAGTCTTGATCGAGCGCATTCTGCCGGGTGGTGTCGGGCTTGCTCACGCAGATGGTCGGACCCTCTTTGTTGCGCTGGCTGCGCCGGGAGATCGCGCTTGCGTGCGGATTGAGCGCGTGCAGGGGCGTGTGGCATTTGCTTCGATTGTTGAGATTGTTTCGCCTTCGCCCGCCCGCATAGAGCCGCCCTGTCCTTACTTCGGTCGCTGCGGCGGCTGCGACTTTCAGCACCTGAGCTACGAGGCACAACTCGCCGCCAAAGTTGAGATCATACGCGACTGCCTGCGCCGCATCGCGCAGATTGATTTCGCAGGCGAGATTCCGATTACGGGTTCTCCAAACGCCTGGCGCTATCGCTCACGCGCTCAATGGCAGTTTGATCCGCAGCAGATGCGGCTCGGCTACTTCGAGCGGGCTTCACATCGCGTCTGCGATGTCGCAGCATGTCCGGTCCTCGTTCCTGAGTTAGAGGCAGTGCTTGAGGGTTTGCGCGAGCAGATGAAGAAAAGCTCGTTACCGGAGGGAGTGTTGGAGTTTCAGGCTGTGGCAGGCGACGATGGCTCATCGCTTGCGCCGCCCGTCGCTGAATATTCAACGCGCGAAGTGAGCCGCCTGATTGGCGCACACCGCTATCGCTTCAGCGCCGAAGGTTTCTTTCAGATTAACCATGAGCTGCTTGAGCGATTGATTGCCGCCGCCATAGGTGACGCGCGCGGCGACACGGCAGTTGATCTCTACTGCGGCGCAGGGCTTTTCACACTTCCTCTGGCGCGGGCGTTCGCGCGCGTCTTCGGTGTTGAAGCACATGCCACAGCCATCAGCTTCGCCGGGCGCAATCTCGAAGACGCCGGGTTAGACAATGCGACTTTAGAAACCGCAAAAGTCGGTGAATGGCTTACAGCCAATGCCGAGAGGCTTGCGCCCGTTGACTTCCTGCTGCTCGATCCGCCGCGCGCCGGAGCGGAAGACAATGCGATAGACGGCATCCTCGCGCTGCGCCCGCAATGCATCGCTTACGTCTCATGCGACCCCGCCACGCTCGCACGCGACCTCAAAGGCTTAATCGCAGGCGGCTACAGGCTTGACGCGGTCGCTGCATTTGATATGTTTGCGCAGACACATCACGTGGAAACGGTTGTTCATCTAACGGCAGAGTGATGATTAACCGCTGATTGGTAACCTAAGACTTAAAATCCCACCCCTCAAATTCTCAGACACTACACTTATGCGTGCTGCTGACTCGCAACAGCCGACGTTTCTTCCTCATCCGCTCGCCATCTTAGCTGCGGCTTTCGCGCTGGGCGTTCTCGCCGCGCGTTTCATTCCGCTGCCGCTTAGTTCGGTTCTTGCTTGCGCCGCCGCCTGCTCGCTCGCTGTTGTCTATAGTTATGCGCGAGCGTTTGCGTTACCGGCTTCGTTGCTGCTTGCGCTGGCTTTTTTCTGCGCGGGGGCAACGCTCATGGTGTTGGAGAAAAGCAGTGTGACGGCGGAGCGCGTCGAGCGGCTTTATGACGGAGCGTTGATAGCTTCAGGTGATCCGGTGGAAGTCACGGGCGTAGTGATGGGCGCGCCGGAGCCTGCGCCGGACGGCTTCTACCTGACGCTCAAAGCAGAGAAGTTGAGATTCAAGACGGACGAGCGCGTTGTCTCTGGAGAGATATTGCTGTTCGCTCCGGTGCGAGACGCGGCGGCGCGGGCAGAATATGAAGCATTGGAGTTGCGCTACGGGGCACGCTTGAGCGTGATGACGGCTCTCGGAAGAACGGACAATTTTCGCAATCCGGGTGTCTCTTCGTTGACTGAGTATCTTGAGCGGCGCGGGACTGATGCGACGGGGTTGATTAAAAGTCCTCTACTCGTCGAGCGGCTGGACGACGTGCGCGTGTTTTTGCCGCTCGCCTGGATTTACGAATGGCGTGAGCGTCTCCTAGCGGAAATTGACGGAAAGTTTTCTGTGGAGACGGGCGGGGTTTTGAAGGCTGCGTTGCTCGGCAATCGTTACGCGCTTTCTTTGAGCGCAGCCGAGCGTTTTCGTGAAGGCGGGACTTTTCATGTCCTTGTCATTAGCGGTTTGCACATCAGTTTCATCGGCGGCATCATTCTCTTCCTGATGCGGCGTGTGACGAAGCGGCGCGTGTGGCAGTTCTGTGTGTCGGTCGCGTTTCTATGGGCATACACGATTGCTGTGGGAGCGGAAGTGTCGGTCGTGCGCGCAGCATTGATGTTCACTGTAGTTGCGCTCGCGCCTGTGCTTCATCGCCGCGCGAGGTCTCTGAATGCGCTCGGTGGAGCAACGCTCCTGCTGCTCATCTGGCGACCCTCTGACCTGTTCGACCCGTCGTTTCAATTAACCTTCCTCTCCGTGCTGGCGATCATCGTCCTTGCCTGGCCGCTCCTTGAAAGATTGCGAAACATAGGTCAGTGGCATCCGACGCTCGAGACACCGCGCCCGCCTGTCTGCGCTCATTGGTTGAGAGTGTTTTCAGAGACGCTTTTTTGGAGCGAGCGCGAGTGGCAGCGCGAGATGAGGCGTTCAAACTATAGCTACAAGCTTTTCAAAACCCAATGGGCTGCGCGTCTGGAAAAGTTTCACCTGCAACGCGGGCTACGTTACGCCTTCGGCGCAATCATCGTTTCGGCAAGCGTGCAGATTGTGCTCCTGCCGCTGCTCGTCATCTACTTTCATCGTTTCTCAATGGCCGCGCTTGTGCTGAACATCTGGGTTGGCGCGCTGATGGCTCTGTTGGCATTGACTGCGCTTTCCGCGCTTCTGATCTCTCAGTTAAGCGCATGGGCAGCCGCTCCTCTCTTCAAACTCGCGGAAGGTTTGAACTGGCTGATGGTGCATGGCGTTGATCCGTTTGTGATTATTACCAAAACTTATCCAAGATTAGAACAATAAGTTTTCCGCTGAATAAGCTATAAGTAGTCCGTTTGTACCTAAGCTTAACATTAAGGAAGAGTAAATTTTCCGGTCAGGTATCATAACTATTCCGATAGTACATACCTTTCTTAGGCGGCGATGTTGAATCTTGCTAGTTTATCACTGCTAAATTCCTCGGCCCTGTGTTTAGTTCTCTCTGCGGAGCCTCTTTTTGTTATACTCCCAGCCCATGTTAATCACGCCGCATGTATTTTTGGATACCACGGTCTTTGATCAAAATAGTCATAACTACACGTCCACAACTTTTAAAAAACTTGCTGAGTTAGTTAAAGAAAATAAGATTAAAATTTATCTAACAACAATAACTACGAGAGAAGTTGAAGCTCATATAAAGGAAGAAATTGAAGGTGCCCAAGCCGATATTAACGCTATCTTCAAAAAACGTAGATTCCTAAAAAACGCAACACATCCATCTGTGAGTATGGTTTCGGAGGGTATGAAAGTCGATGAAGTAATTTATGGTCTTGGGGAACAGTTTAGAAACTGGATGTCCGAAGTGTCAGTAGAACTGATCCCTATTGAAGGTGTTTCAATAGAGGATGTTTTCGACAAATATTTTGACCGTCAACCACCTTTTGGAGAAAAGAAAAAAACTGAATTTCCAGACGCATTTACTATTGCTGCCTTGGAAAGATGGTGTAAGGAAAAGTCTGCAAGGATGTATCTAATAAGTGGTGATAGTGATATGGCTTCAGCCTGTGAAGAGAATTTATATCTTAAAGCGACTAAATCAGTATCGGAATTTTTAGATTTATTAAATAAGGGTGAACGACTAGCTGAGCTAGCGAATAGCCTTTTTGAGAAACGTATTAATTCAATTATCTACCATCTTAGAAAAACGATTCATATGTATTTCTTTTGGAATCATAAGCCTAACGAACATTTCGTCCAGGCATATGTAGAATCCATTACTTTCCCAGAAAGATATCTTATTGAGGTGGAAGAAAGAAGAGCCATATTCGATGTTTTAATAAGAGCAACATGGAGAGCAGACGTAGTAATTGAAAACGCCTTATCAAGAGTCGGAACAGTAGGTCGTCCAGAAGTTGTCATACACGACCAGTTTCTTAAGGCTGAGGTCGCATTTAATTTTGAAGGTGATGATGCAGCTAAGATTGAAATAGAGTATGCGAATATAAAAGAAGAATATGTACCTTTTAATCAACAATACTCTGAGTACCCGGACATATACAGCTAGAGCCCTCCAGTCACGGAGGGCTCTCTAGGCTCTTGCTTAATCAAGACTCTATGTTCTATCACGACGTTAAGAAGGTACGGCCAACTGAATAGCTCCGCCCAAAGACATTCAAGCCGTCCGCCACTTACACTTCTCATTGGTAAGTAGAGTCCCATGCTAGTAGGCTAATTATGGTTAAACCACAACTGAATGAATCTGAGGAGAAAGGCCGATTCGGAGCTGACTTCGTTAAGCGAATTATTGAAAATGGCTGGCGTGGTATTGTGCAAGAATTCCAAGGTCTTAATGATCGCGGAATCGACTTTATAGTTCAAGATGTGTATCGGGGCCGTTTGACGTCCCTTCAGTTTAATATTCAGGTAAAAACAAGTGATTTTAATACGAAATTTCCCGGTGATAGTTTTCCCGCTCCGGTGGATAAGAACCATATCGAATTATGGCGAGATAGTAATGTTCCAGTCATTCTCGTGTGTGTAGACGCCGGGTCGCCTCCTATGGCTTTCTGGCGGCTAATTAAGCCGGGAGAGGATGTCCCAAGAATTCGCATGTCTAGGAGACATGTCTTTAGTCCTGCCTCAAGAGACGCTGTTATTGCAGAAATTCGACGCGCCTTACCCCATAGGCTACCTGCGGCATGTGGTGAGGTTCTAAAGTACCCTCTTCAACGTGGTATTCGTGACTTCGCCAAACATCACTATCGAAAGCTGATGAAGAAGCCTTATACCAATTCCTCTTTTGGCCCTGTAGAGTTTACTTGGAAAGGTTGGCGTCATATGACAAGGCAAGGACGATCCATGTGGAAAATCCGAAGTTCATTACTATTACTTCCATCCGTCCTGGCAATTCTAGATGGGGGCATTCATCCCACTAAATGGCGCTCCCTAAAAACTATTCCGAATAAACGGGGTAAGAGTGATCACTTTCGAACTATTTTGGTGTTTGAACGGGTCGTTAAATTTGACCATCGAGTTCCCGCTTGGGTGCAGGTGGTGATCGAAGCGCAGGCAGTTATTCCCATAGATTGGGCGATGTCCGCTCCTTATGACCCTCGTCGCAAGCTGCAATATAAGTTTTTAAACCTGTCGGAATTATCACGCCCTGTAACATCTGCGGATCTGAGCGACTTCTAACAATCAAGGAATGCGCCGTGGAGTCACCGACCTGCCTAAAGTGACGGTCAAAACTCGTCTAGCCGTCACTCAACAGTGTCCCCAGTTGCAACGGGTCACTTAGTCGGAAAAAAATCCACGGCGCGCCAGTAACCTAGCTCGCTAATGGATGATTGTCAATAAAGACTGTGACCTGACCGCTTATCACTTTTGAAAGGAGAATAAGGAAGGGTTCACCGCTCTGTGGTAGAAGTTTTGGTGTCTAAGCCCAAGGAAGGAAATGTTATTGCCGAGACCTTTTTAGATTCTGTGTAAGTGGCGATAATCAACTTTTCAATCTCGAAAGGAGAGGATTATGCCACCGATTCGACCCGAGTTGCTCGATGAACTACTCAAAGAGTACAAGAAGCCGGAA
>JAVHWL010000011.1:0-188552 GCA_032159825.1 Acidobacteriota bacterium | reverse complement strand
CATACTACTGGCAGAAGATGTCCAAGCAACTCAGGCTCACAACTCGATTTGTGCGAGAACATCTGCCGCCGCCGCGCCTGAGAGTCTTCAAGTGGCTGATCGCTCCTCAAAAGTGATAAGCGGTCAGTTATGAAACGTCTGTAAACCCCAAGAAGGAATGTTTCCTCGAACCAGGCAGAACATTTCCAAATGATAGAACCTTATTTTTCGTGAAAAAGTTTCTCTCCTTAGAATAGCTGAAACTTGATGGTCAGATATTTCTTAGGGTTCTGCCGGAAATCGTAGATGAGTTTGACGGCTTCGGAGGAGAGTTGGTTGACGTTGTTGTAGAGTTGATCGTCTGTTAGAAGTTTGCCGATAGTGCCTTCGCCGCGTTGGGCTGCGGCGACGACATTGTCTATGCGTTCGGCGGTGGTGTTGAAGCGGGCGATGGCTGTGCGCGCATCGTTGTAGATGGCTTCGTCCTTGAGGAGTTTGCCGACTGTGCCGCGTCCTTCTCGGATGTCGGCGATAATTCCGTTGATGTCGCTGACGGAGTTGTCCACACGGTCGGCGATGCTGTTAATTTTGTTGTAGAGGGCTTCGTCGGTTAATAGTTTGCCCGCCGTGCCGCGTCCTTTGCGGAGTCCTTCGGCAATATCATTGAGACGAAGCGAAAGGTCGTTGACGTTATTGTAGATTGCAGGGTCGTTGATGAACTTGCCCGCTGTGCCCTGTCCTGTCTTGATCTGACGAATGACTGCCTGCGTGTCTATGAGGGCTGAATTAAGGCTGTCGTAGAGTGCCTCGTCGTTGAGGACGCGAGAGATTGTTCCAGGCCCTTCGTTGATCTTGTGCGTAATATCGTTGAGGTTCTTGCTGATGCCGGTCATCTGGTCCGCGACATCCGGGCCGACCAGATTCGAGAGTGTGCTCTGGTTGCTAGATGAGGGCAGAAGCTCTGTGTTCTCCGCAACGGGTTGACCGACGGCTGTGCCTGCTGTGATGTTAACAAGCTTATCGTTACCAAGAAGGCTTGGCGAGCCGAGCGCGACAGTCGAATCCGTGCGAATGCGCTCGGTCGCCGGCTTGCCGTCAATGGTGTTATCAATGGCAAGCCTCGCTTCTACTTTCGGGTCGTCAGGCTTGTCGGAAGGCGGGAGGAGCTTGACTTCATCCACCTTGCCGACGCGCACGCCCGCGAGCCTCACTTCCGAACCGGCGCGCAGCCCATCAGCATTCGGGAAGCGCGCACGCAGATGCAATTTGTGCGCGAAGGGGTTGATGTCGCCCGATGCATTCAGAATCAGAAATATCAGGATGACAACGGCAATGACGACGAACAGGCCAACGCGCAGTTCGCTCAGACCGATAGTTCTTTTTGATGGAGGCATAAGTTATGAGGGAGGAACGAAGGGATGAGGGTGGAGGGATGAGCGATGAAGAAGAACAAGAACCTTGTTGGTCTTAGGTTCTGTCTTTTCTTTCATCCCTCCTCCCTCATCCCTCATCCCTGCTATTCATCCCTTCCTTTCAGTGTCCGCGAAGGAACTTCTGTATGTAAGGGTCATCGGCTTTCTTCAAGGCTTCGTCCGTGCCGTGAAAGATAGAGTGGCCCTCGCGCATCATCATCACTTTGGTGTTTATCAGGCAGAGCCGCTCGCCTTCTTTCTCGAAGACGACATCGCCGGCGTCGTTAACGACCGCGTATTCGGAACACAGGTAATCAAGATTGTTCATCTCGTGTGTGACGAAGATGGAGGAAACGTCCTCCAGGTCGCGTAGTTTCATAGCAAGCTCGCAGATGGTGCGCGCCGTCGGCGGATCAAGCCCTGCGGTCGGCTCGTCGAACATCACGATCTTCGGATCGCCGACAAGAGCGCGCGCAATGCCGACGCGCCTGCGCATACCGCCCGACAACTCAATCGGCATCTTATCAATTGCGTCTTCGAGATTGACGAAGCGGAGCATCCGACGCACTTCAGGTTCGACCTCTTCTTCGGGCACGGCTTGTTCGTGAAGACGGAAGGCGACGTTATCGTAAACAGAGAGGGAATCAAAGAGCGCGCCTTCCTGAAAGACCATGCCGATCTTTTTCCGCACCTTCATCATCTCAAGCTCAGTGAAGTGCGTGATGTCTTCGCCGTCAACTAGAATCTGTCCCGTGTCAGGCTTGAGCAGTCCCAGCACCAGCTTGATCGTCGTTGATTTACCGCAGCCGGAACCGCCCAGGATGAGCTTGGTCTCGCCCTTCATCACTTTGAAACTAAGACCTTCGAGAACTTTGCGGTCGTCGAAAGCCAGATGCACGTCACGAAACTCAATGGCCGGAATCGCACGCTCACGATCATCCACTTCCGCGAAAGTGGATTCGGCAGCATTCTCGCTAACCTGACCATCAGCGTATGGAGGCGGAACGGATTGATGAATTTCTACATCGGTCGAAGCCATAAACTCTTATATCTTTATTTTGGCATGTCGAGTAAATACTGCAAAGCCCGGGCAAGGAAAAAATCTGAGATGATGACGACGATTGAAGCAGACACCACCGAGCGCGTGGTTGAGCGCCCGACGCCGACCGTTCCGCCCTCGGTTGCCAATCCCTTCTGGCAAGCAATCGAGCCGATAATCAAGCCGAAGACAATTGGCTTGATAACGCCGCCGAGAATATCATCAGCCGTGATGCCGTCGCGCACGGAGTTGAAGAACATGGACGAATCCATGCCGAAAAGTCCACTGGCAACAGTATAGCCGCCAATGATGCCGACCACATCTGCGATCACCGTCAGGAGCGGCAGCATGATGATGAGCGCGATCAGGCGCGGCATCACAAGCTTGCGTACCGGGTCTGTCCCGAGCGCACGCATGGCGTCAATCTGTTGCGAGACGGACATCGAGCCGAGTTCGGCTGAGATGGCAGACCCGACTCGCCCCGTCACCATCAGGGCCGTCAGCACCGGGCCAAGCTCACGAACAAGCGAAAGCGCCACCAGGTAACCCGTCGTGCTCTGCGCCCCGTAGAACTTCAGCGTGGGATAGGTCTGGAGCGTCAGCACGCCGCCCGTGAAAAAACCCGTCAGGATGATGATAGTCAAAGAGCCTACGCCGATGGCATCCATCTGCGCGACGGTTTCGGGAATGTAACGCGGTCGCTTGAGAAGCCCGCGAGCGGCGCGCGCCGCCAGCAATGTCGTCTCTTGCAATTCGAGCAGAGCGCGCGTGGCAAAGTTCATTCGAGATTCTGAAGCGAAAACGCGACGTGCCGACCGCGCTTTTCTGTTTGCAGCCTGGCACGAGCTTTCCCCTTCAAAGAGGGAAACTGATGCCGGAAGATGCGGGTGCGCCAAGATGTTTCATTTGAAAACTTGGAATGCGACCACGCGAGTCTGAACGAGCGGACTATGATGCTCAAAATTGGCTTGATGCGTCAAGCTGTAAATGTAAATGGAAAAGCCGGTCGTGACTTACACGACCGGCTTTCAGCGCATTTTCCTTCAAACCTCTTGCTGTTACGGACGGATTCTACGAGGCAAGCCGTTGCGCCGCTCCTTCGGGCCGAGCGCGGGGTTAAGGTTGCGACCTCCCTGTCCAGCACCTGCGGGGCGGCTTTCATCGCCGTTTCGAGGAGTCTGATTAATCCCGTTTTCGAGCCGCCGATTTCGTAAAGGTTCTTGTGTGTTACCCTTCTCCTGACGACGTTTCATCTGAGCATCGCGCATACGCTCCAGGCGGATCGTGCGAAAGGTGTTGAGTTGCTCCGGCGTGAGCACGCGCCGGATGTTCAGTTCAGTCGTCGCGCGCATGCGTACTTCAGCCGCCTGCGCTTCCGCCAGTTCATGAGCGCGCTGATCAATTTCCGCCTCATTAACGTTGTCCGAGTAGATAGCCTGATCGAGGGCGCGCTGAGCCTGATTGACGCGACGCCTGATAAGCTGGCCGTCCGCTTTATTCTGCTCACGTATTGAGCGGATCTTCGCCATCTGATCGGGAGTCAGATTTAGCGCAGTTCTCCAATCGCTATCCTGGTTGCCCTGCGCTTGCTCCCCTTGCGGAGCGTCAACGGGATTCTGCGCCAACACCTGTCTGGATGAGACGGCGAGCAGAAGGACGAAAAGCATCGCGCCGGTAGCCGCTGTTCGTTTTGTGAATATATGTTTCATTCTTCGTAAAACCTCTCGAATCTTAGCCGCTAGCTTTGATCCTGATTCCGCCCTGGAAGTTTGCCCGCGAAAACTAAAATCATAATCTCTAGTTCGGTTCATCCGCCAAATCTACCAGGCTCGGCAGCTTCTCGTCATTGCTTGAAGCAGTGAACGGCAAATAATCGTTGGCCGAGGCCAGTTCCTCTGACGGCTTGGCGAGATTGCGTGGAAGAACCAGCTTGCGGTTCTTGGCAAGCTGCGGAGAATTGGTCGCACCACGTTTGAGTTGTTTCTGTATCTGCGGCGTAGTGCCTACAGCAACTGTGACTTTCTGTGGCGTTTCAGGCTGATCCTTCACTTCAACCTTCGGTTCATCCGGCTTCCGGTCCTTACTTGCGACTTGCGTAGTGTTGCTCTCTTGCGCGTTCTCCGTCTTGCTTGGTCTTTCGACGACTACGACCTTCGGCTGCTCTGCGAAATGCGCGACAGCGATAATAGCAAGAGTGCAGAAGATGAGAGCGACTGCGGCGGTTGCCGCGCGCATCCACACGGGTGAGAGCGCGAAGAACTCACGAAGCGCGGTGAGCGCGGAGCGTCTCTGCACGGAAGTTTCGCTGGCGGAAGCTAGAGACGTTGAGGCGTTGACTTCAACTGCTGTAGAGGTGAGCGAGCCTAGCGCCTGCTGTCGCCATTCGCCGATGGCCTCTCGCACACCGCCAAAATCCGCAACCTCAACGCTGCAAGACGCGCAGCGCTGCATGTGATTCTCGAAATCTCTCGCCTGGGCAGGGGTCGCTTCATTATAAAGGTAAGCAACCATGTCTTCGGCGCGAGCGCATAGCTCTGTTTTATCTCGCATCGTTTTATCCCACGTCTCTCTCATCTCAGGCGACCTCGGACGCCATGTTTTTGAGCCTCATTTGAAGTTGCCGCAGCGCCGTGTAGAGTCGGCTCTTGACCGTGCTCAGGGGCAAGTCGAGCGCCTCGGCTATCTCCTGGAACGTTAGTTCCTCAAACTCTTTCATCACGATTACCTGTCGTAATTCAGCAGGCAGCGCGCTCACGGCGCGTCTGACAATCTCTGTCCTCTCACGATTCTCGGCAGCGAGTGCAGGCGACTCATGCGCCGGAGCCGAATATGATGCGCCGTCAGCTTCCGTTTCATCTTCAAGCGCCGTTTCGCCGCGCACCTTCGCGCGACGCTGGCGTGTGATGCACTGGTTAACGGCAATCCGGTGCAGCCAGGAGGAGACTTTGGCTTCACCGCGAAAGCCGCGCAAGTTACGAAACGCCGACAGAAAAGTCTCCTGCGTAGCATCACGCGCGTCCTCTTCGCGCCCGAGCATCCCGTAGGCGAGCGCAAAGATGCGACGCTCCCAACGGCTTACAATCTCGCCGAAAGCTTCCGCATCGCCCGACAGTGCGCGCTCAACGACCTGTTCGTCGCTCGTAACCGTCTCCATTCTCCCGCGTGCCGCCCGCTCTGAGAGAGCGCGAGTTTAACCCCGAACCTTGCACGGCGCACTGTCACTGCTTAATGCGCTCATGCATTTAGACGCAGCCAGCCGCCTTTCAGTCTGCAAAAGTATCATACAACCTGCTACGGACAACTCGGCAGAAGATTTCGCCGGTTATAACCGTGCCCGTGATGGGTTAAAAAACTCCCCTGCAAAAGGCGGGAAGTAAGATGTCGCCTTTCATACAGGTGGGTTTGGAGCCTTAGTTTCAGGCAATTAAAAGATGTAAAACTAATTGACAGGCTTCTTTTGGATGCGTACTATGACTGTAGGGAATGTGCTTCCGGCATTCTTCGCGTCTGGCAATCCTTGCCCGCCCTGATGTAATTCGTGCTCAAAAATCAACTCTCTTTGCTGCTTTACTGACCTCTGATGTTCGACCGTCCTGGGCGCATACGCCTCCTCTACATTGTTCTCGGAATGCTACTGGTGGTCGGGGTTCTCCCTCTATCGCTGGCGGGTTGGCTGCTGTCTGACCGGAGCGCGGTCGAGCTAGGGTCTGTGGAGAGGCGTTACCAGGCTCAGTTGGTACAGGACAAAGCGCGGCAGATAGAACTCTACGGTCAGCGTTACCGCGATGTGGTGACGGGGCTGGCGCAGGCTTTTGAGCTTGCGGGCGGCGTCCGTGTGCTCAATGAAGAAGGCTCGGACGCGCGCCTTCGTAAAGCCCTACAGAATGATCCGAACTTAATCGCACTCTCAATCGAGCCTGTGACGGGCGAGCCGCACAGAGCTTTCCAGCTGGATGCCATCAAGCGTGAAGAGGTAGAGGAGCGTGTCGGCGAAGTCCTGGCGTTGATGAACGGAAGCGGGCTGGTTCTTAGTCGTCCGAAGATTATCCGCTCAGGGCAGGAGATGGCGCTGACGATTGCCGCACCCGTGATGGGTGGGTCGAACGGCGATCAGGTCGTCGCGGCTGTCGTAGCTATCGTCTCCTTCCGCGAAGTCTTCAAGGCCGTCCAGCAGCAGTCAACGAAGTCCGAGCGCGAGTTGCTTGATGCGGGCTTGCCAGTCGTTTTCGTCGTTGACAAAGAGGGGCGCGCTGTCGCTCACCCGGATGAGCGAATCGCTTTTTCCGAAAAGCCTATGACTGACCTGAAGGTCGTTCAGGATTGGCAGGAGACAGGCACGCAGGTTCAATCAGCTCTCGCCCCGTTTACAGCGGAGCGCGACGGAAGAAAGATTGAGATGATCGGTTCCTACGCGACGGCTGAACTTGGGAGCAACTCGCGTCTGGGTGTGATCGCAATTCAAGATGAACGTGCCGCGCTCGTTTCTGTGGCAGACATGCGCCGCCAGACGTTCATCATCAGCCTTGTCGCCGCCACGTTCGCCCTTCTCATAGGCTTCTTCTTCGCCAAGAAATTAACGCAGCCTGTGCAGGAACTCGCGGCAGGCGCGCACCGCATTGCCAGCGGAGACTTTTCGCGGCGCATCAGTGTGCGTAGCCGAACGGAGCTTGGCGAGCTTGGCGATTCTTTCAACCTGATGACAGATCAGGTTGAAAGCTTTATCGGCGACCTTCAACGCGCAGCCGACGAAAACCGGCAACTCTTCCTCGGCACCGTCAAAGGTCTCGCCGCCGCGATTGACGGCAAAGACCCGTACACGCGCGGCCACTCGGAGCGGGTCGCGCGCTTCTCCGTCGCTATCGCGCAGGGGTTGGATTTGCCTGACGATGAGATTGAGAAGATCAGAATCAGCGCGCTGCTTCATGATGTCGGCAAGATTGGAATTGATGACAATATCCTGAAGAAGCCTGCGGCGCTCACGGATGAAGAGTTCGAGCTGATGAAGCAGCACCCGCAGAAGGGCTTCAAGATCATGTCGCAGATTCCCGCTATGCGCGAGTTCTTGCCGGGGATGTACATGCATCACGAGATGATTAACGGCAACGGATATCCGCAGGGCTTGAAGGGCGATGAGATTCCGATGCAGGCGCGCATAGTCTCCGTCGCCGATACATTCGATGCGATGACCACTGACAGACCTTACCAGCGCGCGATGAAGTTTGAGGACGCGCTGGCGCGCATCAAGACCTTCGTCGGCACACGATATGACGAAAGCGTCGTGGCGTCGCTGATGGCCGCGTGCGATTCGGGCCAGATTACGCCCGGTCGTGTGCGGCTTAAACGTCCTCCGAAAGCGATGGCTACGGGGCCATCTTCCCCTCTACTGACAGAGCAACCGTCAACTCAAACCCCGCTCACGGTTGCCTGAGTCTCAAAGGAGATTCCACATGAACCACGTCAGGTGCAGCAATTGCGGGTTCCTCAACTTCGCTTCCGCATCCGTCTGCAAACGTTGTAAAGCTGAATTTGAGATTGCTCCGGCAGCACTAGGAGTGCCGACTACCGATGGGTTTCCGGCTACCGCGCAGGCCCACTTCCAGCCGATGCCGCAATGGAGCCAGCCGCAATACGAGCAATCGTACCCGCCGCCACCGCCGCTATACTTCCCCACACCAATCGCTCCGCTTCCGCGCCCGTCCAAGAACGGCGCAACGAATGTAGTGTTGTGGATGCTGCTCGGCATCACGGTTGTGATTGCGCTCGGGATAGGTATCCTCTGGAAATTCGGCAAGCCGGTTTCTGCCAACTACTCTTGGCAGGAATATAAAGCTCAGGATGATTCGTTCAGCATTCTAATGCCGGCCAGACCCGTAGAGTCCGTCGAAAGTTCGCAAATTCCAACGGGCCAAATCCAGATGCATGAGGTGATGGCAGACCTGGGATCGCAAGGCGCATACATGGTCGGATACTCCGATTATCCTGACAACTCCAGAAACGTTTCGAGCGACACTTTGTTGGACTTGGCAGCCAACGGTGCTGTAACTCATTCGGGCGCTACCCTGGTGAGTAAAAAAAGGATCACGCTTGACGGCTATCCGGGAGTTGAGCTTGAGTTGTTGCCGCCAGAGGGACAAAGGCTGGACGGCGGGCGCGGTTTCTGTAGAATCTACTGGGTCGCTCCGAGGATATACATCATATTCGCTGGCGGGCCAGACTCAGGAGGAGGCAGTCAGGCAGTCACAAAATTCCTTGACTCCTTCAAGCTGCGAAAGAGAGAGTTTTAAGCCCATCCTGATAATTTTGTTTTGGCCTGCTTTTGTCGAGATGCCGTTGTTGCGTTTATAATCCCCAGACTAATTATCTGATCTTGAAGCGCAAAAGGTATCCGACCAATTCATGGCTTTCTGGAAACGCAAAAATAAAGAGCGTTATATTACGCTCGGCCTCAACGAGCCGTCGCCCGCCGGAGGACAGCAAGAGCAACCGCCGCCAGCAACAGCTCCCAGACTTGAGCCGCCTGCCGCTCACACACAACCAAACATAGCGCCGCCCGTATCCGCGCCGCCAACGCTTGAACCTGTTGTCACGGGCGATGCACCGACTCCACCGCCAGCCCGCGAAAGTCACGCGGTCACAGAGACTACACGTCCGCCCGCGCCGCCAACCCCGACGCGTACGTCTAGCGTGAGTCAGTCTCAAGCAGAGCCTGTCAAACCAGCTTCGCAGCAGAGACCGGTTCCGTCGCGCTCGCCTTTCCAAACTTCCGTTCTCGGCCTCGACTTATCAATTGAAGAGTTGCAGGCGCAGGAAGCCGCGCTCCAACAGGAGTTCAGAGCGCGTTTCCGGCGCGCCATTGCCTCTACGCGAGAGTCGCTTTCCGAAACCATTGACTCGGTTTTTCAGAGTCGCAAGAAGATTGATGCCGAGCTACTGGACGAGCTTGAAGAAGCCCTCATCGCCGCCGACATCGGTGTGCCGACGACCTTGCACATTCTCGAAACCGTGAGGCGCGGCATCGCGCGCAATCAGATTAACGACATAGAGGCGCTGAAGCTGGCGATCAAAACTGAGCTTCTCAGTATCCTACAGGCCTCAGAGCGCGGCGGCATCGCTTCGGAGACAAGCGTGCCCGAACATGTAGTGCCTTACGTGATGATGATTGTCGGCGTCAACGGTGTCGGGAAGACGACTACCATCGGCAAGCTCGCGCAGCGCATCAAGGCCGAAGGCAACGATGTGCTCATCTGCGCTGCCGACACTTTCCGCGCGGCGGCTTCCGACCAACTCGCTATCTGGGCCGAGAGAACCGGCGTGCCCTTGATTCAACAGAAGCAGGGAACCGACCCGGCAGCCGTGCTCTTCGATTCGCTCAAAGCTGCGAAGGCTCGCAACTCCGACGTGCTCATCGTTGACACCGCCGGACGCCTTCACAACAAATCCAACTTGATGGCCGAGCTTGAGAAGATGAAGCGTGTCGCAGGCCGCGAGGTTGAGGGCGCGCCGCACGAAACCTTGCTCGTCATTGATGCAGTGACGGGCCAGAATGGACTTGAACAGGCACGGCAATTCCTGAAAGTCGCGGGCGTCACCGGAATCGTTCTGACCAAACTCGACGGCACGGCCAAAGGCGGCATCGCCGTCGCCATCGCCAAAGAATTGAACCTGCCAATCCGCTATGCAGGCATCGGCGAAAAAGTTGACGACCTCGTCGTCTTCGACCCTGAAGAATACGTCAACGGACTCTTTGAATAAGTCTGGAGTCTGGAGTCTAGAGTCGAAAAGCAAGAGCGCTTGGCCTTTTACTCCAGACTCCAGACTCCAGACTTACTAAATTATTTTGACTCCAGACTCCAGACTCCAGACTCCAGACTCAGACGAGCGCATGATGCGGCGCGCTTTGGAACTCGCGGCGCGTGGGCTGGGGCAGGTGAGTCCGAGTCCTCTTGTCGGATGCGTGATTGTCTCGCGCAGCGGCGAAATTGTCGGTGAAGGTTTTTATGTTTACGAGCAGGTCAGCCACGCCGAAACGATTGCGCTCGAACAGGCCGGGGAGAAGGCTCGCGGCGCGACAGCCTACGTCACGCTTGAGCCTCACGCACATTACGGGCGCACGCCGCCCTGCACCGAAGCTCTCATCAAGGCCGGGATTGCGCGCGTCGTCGCGCCTGTCGAAGACCCCAATCCATTAGTCTCCGGCAAAGGCTTCGGGCATTTGCGCGCGGCTGGCATCGAAGTTCAAACGGGCATGCTTGAGCGCGAAGCCACGCGACTCAACGAAGCCTACATTCACTCGATGCGCCATGCGCGCCCCTTCGTTCATCTCAAGCTGGCCTGTTCGCTCGATGGAAAAATTGCCACGCGCACGGGCGACTCTCGCTGGATCACTAATGATGAGTCGCGCGCTCGTGTTCATGAACTTCGTCACCAGTACGACGCGATTCTCATCGGCGCAGGCACAGCTACGGCAGACAATCCGCTTTTGACAGATCGGTCGGGCAAGCCGCGTCGTCGCCCGCTTGCGCGCGTGGTGCTTGATGAAAGCCTGTGTTTGCCTCCTGAGTCGCAACTCGTGATGACTGCGCTTGAGACTCCCTTGCTCGTCTTCACTTCAGAGCGTGCGGATTCTTTAGCTGTCTCTTCTTTAGAGAAGCGCGGCGTCGAAGTCGTCAGGGATGCGAGCGGTGGCCGTGATCTTCGTGCAGTCCTGCAAGAACTCTATAAGCGTTCCATCCAGAGCGCGCTCATCGAAGGCGGCGCAAATGTCGCCGGAGCATTTCTGGATGCTGGCCTGATTGACAAGGTGAGTTTCTTCATCGCGCCCATCATTATCGGAGGCCGCGATGCAACGGTAGCTGTCGGTGGCACAGGCGCTGAGAGAATAGCCGATGCAGCTAACCTTCAAGACGTAGAGTTTATCCAGCGCGGGCGTGATCTTGAAATCACCGGCTACATAACAAGGGATGAGGGATGAAGAAACGCGGAACGCTAAACGATGAACGCGGAAGTAAAGAAGAAGGGTCTTCAGTTCATAGTTCATCGTTCAGCATTCATCGTTCGTCTTTCATCCCTTCAAAGCGGCGCTTTGGACAGAATTTCCTCGCTGACGAGCGGGTCGTTGAGCGGATTGTCAGGGAAGTCAGTCCGCGCGAGGATGAGACGATTGTAGAGATAGGGCCGGGGCGAGGTGCTCTGACCTCGCGGCTGGTTGAAAAAGCCGGGCGACTTGTTGCCGTAGAGTTTGACCGTGATCTCATTCCTTTACTTGACGAAAAATTCGGTGCGCACAAGAACTTTACTTTAATTGAGGGTGACGCGCTCACAGTTGATTTATGCGCGATGATTGCCCCTGCGACTCAGGCGCGCGTCGTCGCCAATCTGCCCTACTACATTTCAACCGCCATCCTGCAACGTCTCATCGAACAGCGCGCGTGTTTGAAGGAGATGGTTTTGATGTTGCAGCGCGAGGTGGTCGAGAGAATCGTTGCGCCGCCTGGGACGAGCGAGCGCGGCTTTCTCTCAGTGCTGGTCGAGGCTTACTGCGAGGCGGAGATGCTCTTTGATGTTGCGCCGACCGCCTTTCGTCCTGTGCCGAAAGTTTGGAGCACTGTGGTGCGGCTTCAAATGCGGCAGCAAAGGGCGGTGTATGGCGAAGACGAATGGCTGTTGTGGCTAATCGTAAGCGCGGGCTTCGCTCAACGCCGCAAGACAATCTTCAATAACCTGCGAAATGCTCCGGGAGGGCTATACTCACGCATCGAGCAGGCAGGCGGCGCAGGAAGCGCACTCAAGAGGGCAGGCATTGAAGCCAAGCGGCGCGCCGAAACTCTGACGCTGGAAGAATGGGTGAAGCTGACACAGATAATTGCTGAATGAGGAATGCGGATTGAAAAAGACGAACGTTAGTTTCTTAGTCTGCAATCCCTAACCGAAACAAAGCCCCGGAGGGGCGGAATATTAATAGCCCAGGGCGCAAGCCCTGGGTTAAGTCGTCAGAATATTGTTAAAGCCCCGTTAGGGGCGGCATATTATGCCGCCCCTAACGGGGCTTTAACATGTATTGGATGCGTGGTTCCCATGACTCACGTCATGGGCTAATGATATATCGCCCCTCCGGGGCTGAAAACTCAGCCGCCTCTCTGGTCAAGTTCGCGCAAATCTACTTCGTCGCGGTCCTGGTAATCGGATTGCCTTCGACATCGAATAGTGTGACTTCGCCGTAAGGCAAGACCTGATCCTTAACCTTGTCGTAGTCTCCGACAATCACGACCGCGAAGCCGGAGGCATCGAAGTATTTCGACGCAGCCTTTTGAATGTCGGCAGTGGTCAGAGCATCTATCCTCGGTTTGAAGGTCGTGATGAAGTCGCGCGGCAGATCGTAAAGGTAGACCGTGTTGATGCGACCGGCCAGCCCGCCCTGGCTGGCAAGCTCGACGGAAAATTGGCCTGTGCTGTAAGCCTTCGCCGCGTCCAGTTCTTCCGCAGTGACCGGAGCGGAGCGCATCCTCTCAAGCTCGTAGAAAATCTCCTTCAGCGTTGGTCCTGTAACCTCGTTGCGGACGGCTGCGCCGACGAGAAAGTAGCCGGATTGGGCGAGCGTCGTGGAGGCGCTGAAAGGTGAATACGTGTAGCCTTTCTCCTCGCGTATGTTTCTGGTCAGGCGCGAGTAGAACGAGCCGCCGTAGATTGTGTCAGCCGTGCGAATCGCAAAGTAGTCTTTGTCCTTGCGCGGGATGGTGACGTTGCCCAGATAAATAGTTGACTGGATCGAGCCGGGACGGTTGACGAAAAATATCTGGCGTTTAGCCAGCGGCGCTGAAGCGATTGACGGCGCGAGCGGCAACTGGTGACTCTTCCAGGAGCCGAACGCTTTTTCAATCTCGCCGAAAAGTTTGTCTGGATTGAAGTCGCCCACGACCACCAGGAAAGAGTTGTTCGGCGCATAGTAGGTCGCGGCAAACTCCTTGAGATTCTCGCGCGTCAGGGCATTGATGGATTTCTCGTCGGGAACAACGAACCCGTAAGGGTGATCGCCAAAAATGGTCTTCTGAAAACGCTCACTTGCGAGAAAGTTGGGGTCAGCGCGCCCTGCGCGGATTCCCTCAATCGTGTTGGCCTTTGCCAGCGCCAACTCGCTTTCAGGATAAGCCGGATGCTGAACCACATCGCTCATCAAGGCAAGCAGGCGCGTTGAGAATTCGGAGAGCGCCGAAGCGGACATGATGGTCGCGTCCTGATCCGTATTGAGAGCAAGCCCGCCGCCAATCGAGCGCAACTCTTCTTTGAGTTGTTTGCTGGTGCGTGTTTCCGTTCCTTCGTTGGCGACTGCTGCCGCTATCTGTGCGATGCCGGGATGTTTCTCACGACCCATCGCCTGACCTGCGCGAATGGTCAGCAGCGCAGTAATCTTCGGGACATTTGGAAGCGGAGCCATCACGACCGTTAATCCGTTCGAGAGCTTCTTCTCTGTAATCTTCGGTAGATTGACTGGCCGCGCCGGGCCTGGTGGCGGCGGAGTCTTCTGTTGGGCATGGATGGGCAGAGAGACTAGAGCCGCTGCTGCTATCAGGACAAGCGCGCGTAAAGTTCGATTCATCGTAGATGGATTCATTTACTTGCCTCCCTTCTGTTCGGGCACACGATCAATGACCGTGCGGTTTTCAGGGACAAAGTATTTCTTTGCGACCGCTTTTATTTGCGCGACCGTGACGCCCCCGAAAGGGGTGAGCGCAGAGTTAATCTGTGCCGGGTCGTCGCGGAAGAGCGCAAGGCTGGACAGCAGGTGAGCCTTGCCGAAAGTGGATTCGAGCTGGTTGTAGAAGTTGGAACGGAAACGCACTTTTGCGTCCGCCAACTCTTTCTCGGTCACACCGTTTTGCGCGATGTCGGCTAGAACCGCATCCATCTCTTTGACGATCTCGTCGGCAGTGTGTCCGTTTTTGTAAGTCGAGCGCGTTGTAATCAGCATCGGGCCATAGTAGTCAAACTCGTTGCCGAAGAGGTTCACCCCGCCGGTTAAGTCGAGGCTCAGTTCCTTCTCCTTGATGAGTCGCTGGTAGAAACGCGAGCTATCGTCGCCCTGTAAAATCAGGCTAAGTAGAACGACCGGCGCGAAGTCAGCCGACTTCTGATCGGGAGCGTGATAGCCGACTGCCAGCGCGGGGACGGTCGCCAGCTTGTCGGGTTCTGTGACACGCTTCTCTTTCGTTTGCGTTGGCTCTGTGATGTCTGGGTTTGCCGGGCGGGGCTGCTGCGGGATGCTCGAAAAATATTTCTCAACCATCTTCTTCACTTCATTCGCATCCACGTCGCCAGCAATCGTCAGCACGGCGTTGTTCGGCGCGTAGTAGGTCTTGAAGAAGGAGCGGACATCCTCAAGCGTCGCGGCTTCGATGTCCTTGAGGTCGCCGTAGCCATTGTGCGAGTTGTAGTAATTCTGATTGGCGTTGCCCCAGAGGTCTATCCACTCGAAGAGTCCGTAGGGCTGATTGAGAACGTTGACACGCACTTCTTCGCTGACGACGTTCTGCTGGTTCTTCAAATTCTCAGGCGTCACGTCGAGCGAGCGCATGCGGTCTGATTCGAGCCAGAGTCCCATCTCGACGCGATCCGAAGGGAGAGTCTCGAAGTAGTTTGTGTAGTCGAAATCCGTGTGGCCGTTAAGACTGCCGCCGTTGGCCTCGACGTACTTGGCGTGCTCAAACTTCTTCACGTTGGCCGAGCCTTGAAACATCATGTGCTCGAAAAGATGCGCGAACCCGGTGCGGCCTTTCGGCTCGATGCGAAAGCCGACGTTGTAATAGACGGCGACGGTCACGACGGGCGCAACGTGGTCTTCGGAGATGACGACCCGCAGGCCGTTTGGCAGCTTGTAGTAAACGACCGGAATGTTGAGAGGTTTGGCAGGGGTTGCCGATGAAAGAATCGTTGAGATGAGAGTGGCTGCAAGTAGCCATCTCAGCTTCCTGTGAAACGAGCGCATAGGTTTTATCTCCAGATGTTGTAGGGATGACACCTTCCGAACGATTGAAGAGTAGGTTATACGGTGGGGAGGTTTGGAATGTTGCTGAAAAATTAAAGCATTCATGAGAAGCCAATCTCATGAACGCTTTTTGCTTCGAGAGCGAGAACCGTAGGCATGTGCAATATCGCCGTATTTGATGGGGCCGGGCAGCTTTCCCGGCAAATTCAGTTCGTCGTCAACCAGAGCTTCCATGTGTACGCCAGCCACGCGAGCATATTGCAGGAGAATCATGAGGGGCGGCTCTCGATTTCCTAATTCGTAATCCGATATTCTCTTAAACTCTACCATCTCCGCGACACCCAAACGCCTGTGCATCTCGCTCTGAGAGAAGCCAAGAGCAATCCGAATCTGTCGAAGCTTTTCGGCCAGACGCACAGGCTTCGGACGCGCGCTCCCCATCAGGAATAACCTCCTGATGGGACAACTGCTACGTGATGAGACTTGCTTTTACCCCATGTAAGGGGTAATATCTGCTTGCTCAACCTCTTCGCCGTGAGAATGAACCTTTCATACTCAACGGCGATGCTCATCACTCAGTTTTGAGGTTGAGGGTTAAGCTACGCATTGACCGTTGCTTTAATTTTCAAAGACTAGACCGCGCGCAATCTTACCAGAGCGCGTGCTTTCTTCGCATCACTTTTATGTTCTCACAATTATAGGAAAAGAATTTAGAAACGGGAGCGCAGAGGAGAGTGAGCCGCTTGCGCTCCCGCCGCTGCACGCCATGCTTCGGGGGTGGGAGCGGGCTGTGCGGCAGAGGCCGCTGCGTTGCCCAGATACGGCGCAGCGGCCTTGCTCTAAGAAGGTTTGGGAGATTTGAAGATATTGTAGCGGTGGTTGACGCCTAGTTACCTAGTGATTCGTCTAGCCGCTCAATACCACGATGCAAAACGCGAAGCACTAATATTGCTATCGCGTCATCAACATCCCGATGACGCTTCCATTCTTTTAAGTGACTTTCACTTTTTGCTTCAACAGCTACCAATGCTACTTTAGTAGTTATTTGAGCAGCCGTATGAAAAGCTATCTGCCATAAATCCGGCGACCGTTGTTGAATGGCTTGAACGCGCTGGGCGGGCTGAATAGCTTGCGGCTCAGCAGGCTGATCTTGCCTAAAAGATTGCGCGGCCTGCAACCGTTGCCTGTGCGTTGCCTGTCTCTCCATATGTTGTATTGTTCGCTGCCTCATAGCTGACATATCTGCGCTCATAATTAAAACCTCATTTCTTGACTTCTGAGTCTCAAGTATCTGCCTACCTTTGACCCCTGTCAATTTCTTTGAACCATATCAATAGAGCTTTCAATAGATTCAGTTTGAACGAGCAAGGCAAGCGGGAAAGCAGACGCTCTGTGTTATACTGTCCGGCTAAATTCAATCCGGTGGAGTCAGCTTATAGCGATGGGTTCGCCGGGTTTTCAAGGAGAGTAGAGTAAAGAATTACAGTGGGTAATGTATTAGAGATCATTCCGCTCGGCGGTATCGGCGAGTTTGGAATGAATTGTATGGCTGTGCGCTACGATGACGAGATGATTGTCATTGACGCCGGTATGGGTTTTCCTGAAGAGAGCGTTTACGGCGTGGACGTGTGTGTCCCTGACTTCGATTTTCTGGAGGAATACAGGGACAACATCACGGCCATCATCCTGACGCACGGGCATGAGGATCATCTAGGGGCACTGCCTTACATCCTCAAGAAATTCAACGTCCCCGTTTACGCTTCACATTTCACGGTGGGTCTGGCCGAAAGAAAGCTTGAAGAGCACGACCTGCTCGGCGACACCCTGATTCATCGCGTTGATCCGCGTCAGGTGGTCGAGCTTGGCCCGTTCACCATCGAGTTCATACGCGCTTCGCATTCATTGGTTGACTGCTTCTCGCTCGCCATACGCACTCCCGTCGGCACGATTGTTCACACGGGCGATTACAAGGTGGACGAAACACCTGTCATCGGCGAGCCGATTGATCTCCGCACGCTGAGAAGCTACGGGCAGGAAGGCGTGCTCGCGCTACTGTCGGATTCGACCAATGCGACTGTGCCGGGGCGCACGCCCTCTGAGCGCGCAGTGATTCCTGCGTTCGAGGAAATCTTCTCGGAGGCGCAAGGGCGCATCATCGTCGCGGCCTTCGCTTCCTCGATTCATCGCCTACAGATCGTGCTGGATATTGCCCATCAATTCAATCGCAAGGTCTGCGTGCTTGGACGCTCGATGCAGAAGAATGTGGAGATTGCGGATGAGCTTGGCTACCTGGACATCCCAGACGGCCTGATGGTCAGCTTGAACCAGACGAAGAACATGAATGACGACGAGATCGTCTTTCTGGTGACAGGCTCACAGGGCGAGCCGCGAGCCGCGCTCTCGCAAATGGCGACGCAGAGCTACAAGGGAATGACCATCGAAGAGGGCGATACGGTCGTGCTTTCAGCCCGCATCATTCCCGGAAACGAGCGCGCCATCTCGCGTCTTATCGGCTACATCTACAAGCGCGGCGCAAACATCATCGAAGAGAAGCGGCGCTTGATTCACGTCAGCGGCCATGCTTCGCAGGAAGACATCAAGATTATGACCGAAGCAGTGCGTCCGAAGTTCGTCATCCCGATTCATGGCGAGTATCGAATGCTCTTCCGTCATAAAGAGTTCATCAAAAATCATCTGGGCTACGCGGAGGAGAACATCATCCTGATAGAGAACGGGGATGTGCTCGAACTTGATGGCGAGCGCGCCGTCATTGTTGACAAGCGTGAAGTCAAACGCACGTTTATTGACGAGACAGGCTTTGAAGAAATTGATACGGAGACTGTGCGCGAGCGCAAGCAGCTCGCTTACGACGGCGTGGTCACGCTCGTCGTTACCATCAACGAAGAGACGGGCGTGCTCGAAGCTCCGCCTGAAATTGTCGCTCGCGGACTGATCGGCGTGGACGGCTCGAACGGGTTTATCAAGGACGCGCAGCGCGCTGTGACCCAGGCGGTCGAGAATGCGCCTCTGGCCGAGCGCCAGGACTCAAGCATGCTCAAAGAGCTTGTCCGACTCGGCCTCAAGCGCTTCATACAGAAGCAGACCGGAGCCAAGCCCGTCATCATGCCTGTTATCGTTCAGGTGTGAGACCGCAAGAACACTAACCACGAAGACACGAAGGCACAAGCTAAAAATCGTTTGACGGCTTTGTGTCTACGTGTCTTTGTGGTTTTATATGCGACGCGATGCACGAAGCGGACATCACGGAACTCTTGCGCCGGGCCAGAGTGGAAGTCGCACCCGCAACTTTTTACCTGGTCGGCTTGCGGCACGAAGACTGGGCGCGGCTCCTGGAGAATCCCGAACTCAGCCCACGCGCGAGCGCGCCCTTCATGTTCCTGAAAGACGAGCACGAGGTCACGCTTCTACTTGATGAAACCGACTGGCGCACGATGCGTCATGCAGTGCGCGACGCTCGCATCGAAAGCGGCTTCCGACTTTTAACCTTTGATATTGAGCTTGACTGGAAAACGGTCGGCTTTCTGGCGCGCGTGACACAGATTCTGGCGGACGCGCACATTAGCACGGGCGCTCTCTCAGCCTTCTCGCGCGACCACCTGCTCATCAAGCAAGACGATCTCGCGGCGGCCCTACGTGTGCTAGGCGAACACGTCGCGGAGTTATGCTGAAGAAGTAATCAGTAATGCAATGTGCAAGTTTTCAAGCTCCGACAGGAGCGGCTGACAATAGCCCAGCCATTCATGGCTGGGAGAGCAGTCCAGAAGTTTATTCGAGTCCCGTCGGGACGATTGAATCTCAGCCGTCCCTACGGGACTTCACCATTATTAACGTTGCTGTTCCCAGCCATCAATGGCTGGGCTATTTTCGATTGTCCCTACGGGACACACCTTGCACTTATCGTTACTGATTACTCATTAGTTTCATGCCCTTTAACTGGTCGCAAAAAGTCGTTTTCATCACAGGCGCGTCGAGCGGTATCGGGCGCGCTCTTGCTGTCGAGCTTGGACGTAGAGGCGCGTCGGTGGGCTTGCTTGCGCGGCGGGTTGAGATTTTGGGGGAGATTGTAAAGGAAGTTGAAGAGGCGGGCGGGCGGGCGCTTGCGCTTCCGGCTGACGTGAGAGATGCGGAGGCTGTGCGAGTTGCTGCCGATAAGTTGCGCGAAAGGTTCGGGCGCGTTGATGTGCTGGTTGCTAACGCGGGCGTTGGCGTGACGACTGATGCGAAGGATTTACAGGCAAAGGAAGTCGCAGATGTTATCGGCATCAATGTTCTGGGCGCGGTCAACAGTGTGACGGCTGTGTTGCCTGAGATGATCGAGCAGGGAAGCGGCCAGCTTGTTGCGATTTCGAGCCTCGCCGCTTATCGTGGGCTGCCGAAGTCTGGGGCTTACTGCGCGAGCAAAGCTGCGCTCTCGGCATTCTTTGAAAGCCTGCGCGTGGATTTACTCAAGTCGGGCGTAGGTGTGACGATTATTCATCCGGGCTTCATCAAAACGCCCTTGACCGCTGGCCGCCACGCCCAGATGCCTTATCTGATGGAACTCGACGACGCCATCAAGAAGATTATCCGCGCTATCGAAGTGGGCAAGAAGTCTTACGCTTTTCCCTGGCAGCTTGCCACCATCTCGCGCATTGGAATGTTGCTGCCTCCCAATTTGTATGACCGGATCATTGCTAAACGCTCCTACCGCGAATGAAAGGAAATTTTTGATTTTAGATTTTTGATTTGCGATTGGATAAGGAATAAAAATCTTTTGTCCTCTTCCAATCAAAAATCAAAAATCGCAAATCTAAAATCTAACAATGTCAATCTTACAAGCTATCATCCTCGGCATCGTTCAAGGTCTGACGGAATTTATCCCGATTAGTTCAACCGCGCACCTGATCTTCGCCAGTCGCGCTATCGGTCTCTACGAAAATGATGCTATGCGGGCGCAACTGACGACCGCCACGATTGCCGTTATCCAACTCGGCACGTTGCTTGCCGTGCTCATCTATTTCTCGCGCGACATCTGGAATATCACAAGCGCGTTTATAGGCGATCACCTCGCGCTCATCAGAGGCAAAAGGAGCGAGGCGGCGCAAAAAGCGGAGAGAGCTACGGGGCGTCCGCAGCGTTTGTCGCATGATGCGTGGCTCGGCTGGCTCGTCATCATAGGCTCGCTGCCCATCGGCATCATCGGCCTACTCTTCAAGAAACAGATTGAAGGAACGTTTACGAAGAACCTCTGGGTGATTGCGACGATGATGGTCGTGGTCGCCATCTTTCTGCTCATCGCCGAAGCAGTCGGCAAGCGTGAGAGGGAGATGGGGGATTTGAGTCTGCGCGATGCGCTGGCGGTTGGCGGAGCGCAGGTGCTCTCCCTGATACCTGGAGCGAGCCGCTCAGGTTCGACCATTATGGGCGGACTCTTCGCAGGGGAGACGCGCGAGACAGCCGCCAGGTTTTCTTTCCTGCTCTCCATTCCGGCTGTCGCTGCCAGCGGCCTGCTTGAGTTGAAAGAAGCTGCGCACAACCTGCCAAAGGAAAGTTACCCGTCGCTCGCGGTCGCAACAATCGTCTCCGGCATCGTCGGCTATGCCTCAATCTGGTTTCTGCTGCGCTACCTTCGGACACACTCAACCGGCATCTTCATCGGCTATCGCCTGATTGTCGGCACAGCTATCCTGGTACTCCTCTTCACCAAAGTCATTTTACCGACATAAGAACGTAAGGTTCACCACAGAGGCACAGAGACACAGAGGAAAGAAGACAAAAGGTTAGCAAACGTCGAATCGTTCGCCTTCTGCTTACTGCCTTTCGCTTGCTTCCTTCTGTATTTCTCTGTGTCTGCGGTGCCTCCGTGGTTAGTTTTTTCCCTCTGGCACTAACAATAATCACCAGGATTGAGTAAACTAACTCTTGCCCCTCCTCATCAAGCAGTAATAATTCGTCTACAACGGACGAGAACGAGAGGGCAAGACGAGCCTGATGAATGAAGAACTGAAGCGCGAAGCCTCCATGCCTTCGCAACGCCCGCGCAGCCCGCGCGTCCCTGTTGAGTTCATGGTCGTGCTGGAAGGGCAGAAGCATGGCGGCGAGGTCTTCCACATGGATGCGGTCGCCGTCAAAGTCAGTCGCGGGGGCGCGACACTCCTGACGGATGCGTCGGTCGAACTCGGAGATAGAGTCCGCCTCACGCCTCCCTACGGTCGAACTATTGAAGCCGAAGTCAACGGAATCTGGACTGATGCGACCGACGGCAAGCAGCGCATCGGCGTCAAACTACTCGACGCCAACGGCTGGTTCGCAGAGTAAGACAGTCTGGAGTCTGGAGTCTGGAGTCAAAAGAAAAGTCTTTGGCTTTCGACTCCAGACTCCAGACTCCAGACTATATGGCAAAACGTTGGATTGTGCGTGAGCAGGAGACAGAGCGCGCTGCTGTGCTTGCGCGCAGCATCGGTGTCTCTCCGATTGTTGCTCAGTTGCTCATCGCGCGCGGCCACGAACGGGAAGAGTCCGCACGTAAGTTTCTGCATCCTTCTCACGATCAACTTCACGACCCATCGTTGATGCTCGGCATGCAGGTGGCCGTCGCACGCATCTTACGCGCGATTGACGCGGGCGAGAAGATTTTAGTTTACGGCGACTACGATGTTGACGGGACAACGGGCACGGTTGTTTTAAGAAGAGCCTTGAGTCTGCTGGGCGCGAAAACGGGCTTTCACGTCCCGCATCGCTTTACCGAAGGCTACGGCATTCAACAGGCGGCTCTGGAAAATGCGCTGGCTGAAGGCTACAAGCTCGTCATCAGCGTTGATTGCGGAATACGCGCCTTTGAGCCGCTTCACTGGGCGCGTGATAATGGTCTTGACGTGATCGTCACGGATCATCACCTGCCGGATGAAGGCGAGGGCGCGCCCCCGGCTTTCTGTGTTCTCAACCCGAACCAGCACGGATGCGACTATCCTGATAAAAATCTGGCTGGCGTGGGCGTCGCTTTCAAACTCGCTCATGCGCTCTTTCGTGAGCGCGGGCGCGAGTCGCAGATAGCGGGGTTTTTGAAGATGGTCGCCATCGGCACGGTGGCTGATGTCGCGCAACTCACGGGCGAGAACCGCGCCATCGTCGCGCTCGGTCTTGAAGATTTACCGAAGGCCACGAATCCTGGTTTGCAAGCTCTGATGGAAGTCGCGGGCTGCAATAATGGACGCGGGATGACTGCCTATGATCTGGGGTTTCGCATCGGGCCGCGAATTAACGCGGCGGGCCGGATGGACGCGGCTCGCGCCGTAGTCGAGCTTTTCGAGACGAATGATCGAGCGGAAGCGAAACGGTTGGCCGAGCATCTGGACGCGCGTAATCGTGAGCGGCAAAGCGTGCAGCTAGAGATCGTCAAGCGCGCGTTCGCTGAGTTTGAATCTTCCGCTGACGCGAGCGCGCAAACGCACGTTGCCGTCATCGCCGGAGACGACTGGCACAGGGGTGTGATCGGCATCGCCGCTTCAAAGATTGCTGATAAGCTGAATCGCCCGTGCATCGTTATCTCGCTTGAGGGCGACGTGGGGCACGGCTCCGCGCGCAGCATAGAGGCTTACCATTTGCTCAACGGCTTGACCGAATGCGCCGACCTCTTTGAAAAGTTCGGCGGGCATTCGCACGCGGCAGGCTTGACCATCAAACGCGAGCGCGTCCCGGAACTTCGCCGCCGCTTAAACGAGCACGCTGCATCAAACCTGCGCGACGAAGACCTTGTGCCTGCACTCAACATTGACGCCGAGCTTCCAGGCGAAGCGGTCACGCTTTCGCTAGCTGAAGAGTTGCGTGCTCTGGAGCCTTTTGGCGCAGGAAATCCGCGCCCACTCTTCGTGACGCGCGACCTTCATCTTTTGTCCGAGCCGCGCGTGATGAAAGAGAAGCATCTGAAGCTTCGCCTCGCCGGGCCAGCGAACCGCCCGCTTGAAGCAGTCTGGTGGAGCGGTGTCGAAGAACTCGCAGGGCGAACTTTGAAGCCGGGCCAGCGCATCGAACTAGCCTACACCATCGAGCCGAACACGTGGCAGGGTGAAACGCGGTTGCAGTTGTTTGTGAAAGACCTGAAAGAAGTAATAAGTGATGAGTGATAAGTGATGAGATAAAACCTTGCTTTTTCTTATCACTTATCACTCATCACCTATCACCGTATTTAAGATGCAAGAGGTCAGACGAAAAAAAGCGATTGCTGTCGGGGTGCGGACGCATCTCCCGTTGGTGGCGCGCGTGCTGGCGCTGGTTATGCTGGCGGCGGGGCTGATCTACGTCGGCATCTCTTACTATCGCAATCGCAACTACGAGCCTTTCCGTATGCGCGGTGAAGCGCCTGAATTGTCGAAGCAGGTGACAAGCGTCATCGAGGGCTACGAGCGGCGCGTGATGGAGGGCGACCGCCTGCGCCTGCTTGTGACCGCCACGCGCGACATCACTTTCTCAGACAATCACCACGAGCTTGAAGAGGTGCATCTGGAAGTCTATCCGGCGACGGGCGACAAGCCCGACCAGATTTCCGCGCATCGCGCCATCTACCTGCCAGATGAGAAAGAGTCCAAAAATGCGCGCGTCTGGTTCACGGGGGATGTCAACATAGTCACACGCGACGCGCTCTCCGCGAAGACTGAAAAGATTGAGTACGACCAGAGCACGGAGATAGCTGAGACTACCGCGCCGATCAGCTTCGAGCGCGAGAATGTTTCTGGACATGCGACGGGCGCTATCCTTGATGCCAAGAACAAGAAGCTTGACTTGCGCCAGGATGTCGAAATTACAGTTGCGCCCGACGCAAAAGCCACAGCCTCCGCGAACTCGAACCTGCGCGCAAAGCCTGTGACGATCCATGCCGGGCGCGGCGTCTTCGACCAGTTGCGCATGCATTTGAGCTTCACGGGAGGCGCAACCGCAGAACAAGAGCGCGATGTGATGAGCGGCGATAGTCTGCTGGCGACACTCAGCGCAAAGAAGCGTGTTGAGAAAGTCGAGGCACGCGGCAACTCTTACCTGCGCTCGATGAACGTCGGACGCTCGGCGGAAGTCCACGCAACGGATATGGACTTTTTCCTGGACGGCGATCAACGGTTGCAGCGCGCCACAGCCACGCGAGACGTGCGCGCACGCAGTCTCGATGCTGATTCGCAGATGGAGCTAACGGGAGCAAATTCGCTTGAGGTTAATTTTCTAGCGCAAGCCGAGCGCAGCTTGTTGAAAGAGATGCGCGCCGAGGGTCGTTCTGTTCTCACCCTGGCTGCGCCGCAGTCGCGCGCTCAGGACCCACGCTCCGCAAACAAGAAACTGACGGCGGATTCCGTTCATCTCACCTGGCGCTCGACGGGGCGCGATCTAGAGAGCGCTGAAGCAAACGGCAACGCGGAATTGATTATTGACCCTGCGCAGAAAAGCGCGACCGCTGACCGCAAGACGCTGACCGCTCAACAACTCAATTGCGAGTTCTACGAGGCGGGAAATCTTGCCAAGCAGTTCACTGCAACGGGCGGCGAGGTCAAAGCCGTCATTGATCCACTGGAGCCGACAGAGAAGCGCGCACAGCGCACGCTTCTTTCACAGAAGATGACAGTTGTCTTCGTGCGCGAGACGCAGGACGTTGAGCGGTTCGATGCTGAGGGCGATGCGAAGTTCACAGAGCTTGACCGCAACGGGCGCGCGCAGAACGCTTCTTACACGGCGGCGGACGAGACTGTGCGCCTTCGTGGTGGCGAGCCTACCGTCTGGGATTCACGCGCTCGAACAAAAGCTGTGGAGATTGATTCAGACCTGCGCAGCGACATCTCTTATGGACGCGGAAAGACCTCCACGACTTACTACAGCCAGGAGCAGACAAACGGCGCGACGCCCTTTCAGAATGTCAAAAGTCCTGTCTTCATCATCTCAGACCGTGTGGAGTTTCGCCACGTGACGGGCGTCGGCATCTATACGGGCAATGCGCGAGCCTGGCAGGAGGACAACTTCGTGCGGGCAGATACGATCACGATCTACCGTGAGACGAAGCGTATGGAAGGCGTCGGGCATGTGCAGAGCGCGCTCTATCAGGCGCGGCGCAAAAACGCTAACGGCGCAAGCACGGTCGTCCCTGCTTTCGCCACAGCCAACAGTATGTCGTATACGGAAGACCAGCGCATCCTTCATTACGATGGCAACGTGGACATTAAGCAGGACACGGACAGAATCAGGAGCGCAGTGGCTGATGTTTATTTGCTGAAAGAGACAAACGAGGTCGAGAAGACCATCGCCGAGCGCGACGTTATTATTACTCAACCCGGAAAGCAAGGAACAGGAAACTGGGCACAATATACGGCGGCAGACGAAACCATCGTTATCAAAGGCGCGCCCGCGCGCGTTGAAGATGCAGAGCAGGGAAGCACCGAGGGAGGTCGTTTGACCGTCTACCTGCGCGAGAGTAGAGTTGTCGCCGACGACGAGAGAGGCCCACAATCACCCGGGCGCGTGCGTTCGACGCACAAGGTTAGGAAACAGTGATAAGTGATGAGTGATAAGTGATAAGAGGAAATTTTTTCTTATCACTTATCACTTATCACTTATCACTCATCGCTTATATGAGTGGTACGCAAACAGAAGAGACTCTCATTGTGGAGCGGAGCGAGGACGCGCCCGCTGTGTCAGGTCATGAACCGGACGCTCGTGAGCGCGGTTCTGAAAATACTCCGTCGGCGACGGCGCTTATTGCCTCACATCTACAGAAAACTTACGGCAAGCGACGTGTCGTTGATGATGTATCGCTGCATGTCGAGCAGGGCGAAGTAGTCGGTCTTCTCGGCGCAAACGGCGCTGGAAAGACCACAACCTTCTACATGGTCATCGGGCTTGAGCGGCCTGATCGCGGGACGATACGCCTGGGCGAGCGCGACATCACAAAGCTTCCGATGTACCTGCGCGCGCGCCTCGGTCTGGGCTATCTGCCGCAGGAGCCTTCCGTGTTTCGGAAGATGACGGCGGCGCAGAATATCCTGGCGGTTCTGGAAACGATGAGCTTGCGGCGGCGCGAGCGTTTTAAGAGACTGGAAGAACTGCTCGAAGAGTTCGGCATCGCGCATGTCAGGGACACGCGCGGCGATGCGCTCTCTGGCGGTGAACGCCGTCGCACGGAGATTGCTCGCTCTCTCGCCACAGAGCCGCAGTACATCCTTTTGGATGAGCCTTTCGCCGGGATTGACCCGAAAGCGATTGACGACATTCAAGGAGTCATTCTCTACCTGCGTGGTCGCGGCATCGGCATCTTGATTACGGATCACAACGTGCGCGAGACCCTCGGCGTCACGGATCGCGCTTACATCATGTCGGAGGGCCGCATCTTCCGCTCGGGCCGTCCGCAGGAATTAGTGAATGACGAGGACGTGCGGCGTCACTACCTGGGCGACAGGTTCAGCATGTGAGTTTTCAGTTTTGAGTTTTGAGTTTTCAGTTTCAATCGGCTGGCAGAAGCCTTTAACTTAAAACTGAAAACTCAAAACTACCCACTTACTACTGACCACTTTTTCAGTTATAATCTCCCCGCGCGACTTAGAGCGTAAACGTTAAAAATTTCTGACGAGTTTTGAAGGCAATATTTCAAGCAAGGTATGTCCGTTAAGCTCACGACCAATCTCTCGCAGCGTCTCGTGCTCACGCCGCAACTGCGCCAGCGCATCGAGATGCTGCAAATGACCACACTCGAACTGAGCGAGCTGATTCAGCAGCAGATGCTCGAAAACCCCGTTCTCGAAGAGGTCGCCTCACAGGAGGAGACCAATGAGCTGGCCGAAAAAATTCTGGATCAATTGGAAAGCAACGATCCCGGCAGCAGCTTCGATATTTCTCCGGTTGAAGGCTCGGCAGCAGATTTCAACGGCTCGGCCTCAAACGGCGAAGGTGTGATGGATGCGGAAGCGGTTGCCATGTATGCCGAATCTGAAGGCGAGTCGGCAGCGGTAGCTGAAGCTGCGGGCGGTGAAGCCAGCGAAGACTTCGGAGCGGATGAGGGACAGCGCGATTCTTTTGAAGAGATAGATTTCGGGCGTGAGTTTCAGGACTATCTGGACCCCGGATACAAGACGCAGGAGTTTGAGTATAAAGAGGACGCGCCGACGTTTGAGCAATTTCTGACGCGCGCACCTTCACTCTCCGAACATCTCGAATGGCAGTTGCACCTGAATCCGATTCCAGACGAGATTTGCGATGTCGCGCTCTGCGTCATAGGCAACCTGGACGCCGACGGGCGACTCAACGCGACCAACGAAGAGGTCGCCGGGATGGGCGGATGGTTAGAGGAGTTGGTGGAAGAAGCGCGTCATGCCGTGATGCGGCTTGACCCCACTGGGTGCGGCGCACGCGATGTGCGCGAATGCCTCCTCGTCCAACTCGAAACGCGCGGGATGAGCGAGCGGCTGGCTGCTCGTCTCATCAAAGATCACCTCACAGACCTGCAACAGCATAAGCTGCCGAACCTCTCAAAGCAGATCGGCGTTGACGTTGAGACCCTGCTCGCCGAGGTTCGGTTTATCCGCACACTCGACCCTTATCCGGGCAGGGCTTATTCGTCTGAAGAACCCGTCCTCATCTCGCCGGAAATCTACATCGAGAAACTTGACGACGAAGTGGACGACACGGATGAGCTTGGCGGCTACGTGATCTACTTTGGCGATGACGGCAGCCCGCGCCTGCGCATCAGCCAGAGCTACCAGCAGATGCTCTCGCAGCAGCAGACGACGAAAGAGACGCGCGATTTCATCCGCGACAAGATGCGCTCGGCAGTTGATCTCTTGCGCAACATAGAGCACCGTCGGCAGACCATCTACAAGGTTGTCGAATCCATCGTCAAACGCCAGAAAGAGTTTCTGGATAAAGGCGTGCAATTCATCAAGCCGATGATGCTCAAAGATATTGCCGAAGACATCGGGATGCACCTTTCGACCGTCTCGCGCGTCGTCAATCGCAAGTACGCGCACACGCCGCAGGGCGTGATAGAGCTGCGCCGCTTCTTCACCGAAGGGATGATGAACGAGGAGGGCGAAGAAGTTTCGACCCGCATCATCAAGCTCAAGATCAAGAAGCTGATTGAAGAAGAGGACTCGCACAACCCTATTACGGACGATCAAATCGTCAAGATTCTGATTAAAGACGGCATCAAGTTGTCGCGCCGCACGGTTGCGAAGTACCGCGACCAGATGCACATTCCGGGGTCACGCGAGCGTCGCGCACCGGTCTAAAAAGAAGTGATGAGTGATGAGTGATGAGTGATGAGTAGTAAGCTGTGGTCTTATCACTCATCACTCATCACTCATCACTCATCACTTTTGTCTAAGGAGGGGTCTATGGAGTTTGAATATACGGGTCGCCATGTTGAGGTGACTCCCGCGTTGCGTACACACGTCGAGGATCATTTTCAGAAGTTGGAGCATATTTTTAACGACACGGCAGCGCGCGCTCACGTTATCATGGAAGTCGAGAAGAACCGGCAAATCGGCGAGGTCTTAGTCCACTGGCGCGATCATACCCTGACAGCGACCGATACCAACGCGGACATGTACCAGGCGTTGACGCGCGCCATCGCCAAGATTGAGAAGCAGGCGCTCAAGCTCAAGAAGAAGATTATTGATCGCAAGCAGGGAGCAAAGCGTGTCTCTTCGGTCGCGCCGCAGCCTGACGGCCAGCTTGAAGCCAGCCCCAGCGCACCTCGCATCATTGCTGCGCGTCGTTATGTGGTGAAGCCGATGACGGCTGAAGAAGCGGCTATGCGTCTGACTGAGGAGGCAGATCAGTTTCTAGTTTTTCGCGATGCCGACACCAATCGCGTCGGCGTGCTCTACAAACGCAAGGACGGCAACTTCGGCTTAATCGAGCCATAACGAAAAGCGAAATTCAGGAGCCAGAAGCCAGAAGCCAGAATGAAGAGGCGGAGAACCACCTTTGTTTTTTCTTTTCTTCTGGATTCTGAATTCTGAATTCTGACTCCTGTTCATGAGTTCTACAATCACTGTCAGTGAATTCCTGGCCCACGCCCCGCCGCATCTTGAGTTGCGCGTGCTGGCGGGCGCAGAGGGCGCAAACACTCGTCAACTAACCGTTGCTCGCATACAGAAACTCGGCCTCGCTCTCGCCGGTTTCGCGCACTACATCCATCCGGGTCGCTTACAGATCGTCGGCCAAAGCGAAATCTGGTATCTCGGACAGCTTGAGGCTGAGCGGCGGCGGGAAGCGATTCATAATCTCGCGCTCGAAAAAATCTCCTGCGTTCTCGTGACCAAAGGTCTGGAGCCTCCGCTCGAATTAGTCGAGGCTGCTGAAGCGGCAAATCTTCCTTTGCTCTCGACGCCGGTCGTCAGTTCCGTTGCTATAGATAACGTCACGCAGTGCTTGCAGGAGATGCTTGCGCCGCTCATCGTGCGGCACGGCGTATTGATAGACATCTACGGTCTGGGCGTTTTGATCGAGGGAGCTTCAGGCATCGGTAAGTCCGAATGCGCGCTTGATCTGGTTGCGCGCGGGCATCGCCTGGTTTCAGACGATGTGGTTGAAGTGCGTCGCATCGGAGCAGACAGGCTTTCGGGAACTGCGCCGGAGTTGCTGCGAGAACACCTGGAGATACGGGGCTTGGGCATCATCAACATACGCGACCTCTTCGGTGTCTCGTCCATCAGCGCGGCCAAGAACATTGATCTCTCGATTATGCTTGAACGCTGGGACGAAGCGAGCGAAGTTGATCGCCTGGGAATTGACGCGCAGGCCATTGACATCCTCGGCGTCAACGTCCCGCAGGTCTTGATTCCAGTTAGTCCGGGCCGCAACCTCTCGACTCTGGTAGAAACAGCCGTGCGCGTCCAACTCCTGCGCGTGCGCGGTTACAATGCAGCGCGAGACTTCGTCGCGCGTCACTCGAAGATGATTGAGGAACAGTAATCAGTGGTCAGTGGTCAGTTAAATGCTAAAGCGCAACGCTGCCTATTGTCTTTTCTTACTGACCACTGACCACTACTTTATGGCTAGCAAGAAACAAGAGGCTCAGGTCGAGGGTGCGCCGGACATCGTGATTATCACGGGGTTGAGCGGTTCGGGGATGTCTGCGGCGACGAATGCTTTTGAAGACCTGGGTTATTTCTGTGTTGATAATCTGCCGCTGATGCTTGCCCAGACCTTCGCGCGGCTTGTGCAGCCGGGAGAAGACGGGCAGGCTCGAATCGAACGCGCCGCGCTGGTTATCAATATCCGCGAGGGAGAGTTTCTTTCAGAGTTTGAGAGAGAGCTTCAGAAGTTGCGCGAGAAAGGCTTGCGTGTTTTCGTGCTTTTCCTCGAAGCGTCCGATGAGGTTTTGCAGCGGCGTTTCAGCGAGACGCGCCGCCCGCATCCGGCGGAGACAGGCGGTGGGCTTCTCAAGGCCATCAGCGACGAGCGCGCCGCGATGGCGCACATACGCTCGCACGCGGATAACATCACAGACACTTCGGAGCACACGGTTCATACGCTGCGGCGTCTGCTCGTCGAACGTTTTAACCCGAAGCTGGAAGGCGCGACAATGCGCGTGCAGGTCTTGAGCTTCGGGCACAAGTATGGCAGCCCGCCGGAGATGGAGTTGCTCTTCGACGTGCGCCATCTGCCGAACCCGTTTTTTGTGCCGGAACTGCGTGAGCTTTCCGGCCACGACCGTCGCGTGGTCGAATACCTGAAATCGAACGAGGAGGTCGAGGAGACGCTCTCGCGTTTCAATGATCTGCTAGACTACCTGTTGCCGCTTTACAAACGCGAAGGAAAGTCTTATGTGACTGTCGGCATCGGTTGCACGGGCGGGCGGCATCGCTCTGTAATGGTCGCCAATACGCTCGCACGCCGTCTGCGCCGCGCAGGGTTCGACGCGCAGGCGATTCATCGTGATGTGAGAAAGACAAAGCGGCGGCGGAGTTGATTGAGTGCATAACCGTTAAAGAATGCTACGCGGCGAAGCTGCCAGGAAAAATAGTATGGTAGAGAATCCAACAAACGCTGATAAGAAGAAGGAAGCGGGAAGAGTCGCGGGCGTGATTGTGACGCACGGGCAGCTTGCCAGCGAGTTTCTGGCCGCCGCCGAGATGATTGTCGGCGCTGTCAAGCACATCGCGGCAGTCTCCATCGGCTGGCACGATGATGTTGAGGCCGCGCGCGATGAGGTTGAGCGTGCCATCGCTCGCGTCTCCGAAGGGAGCGGCGTGCTGATTCTGACGGACATGTTCGGAGGCACGCCGACTAACATTACCTCTATGTTTCTCGCGGAGGGTGAAGTTGAAGTGGTGACGGGCGTGAACCTGCCGATGGTGATTAAGCTGGCGAGTCAGACCGAGCATGAATCGCTCGCCCAAGTTGCGCAGCGTGTTCGCGATCAGGGACGAGAGGGAATTTATCTTGCCGGCGAGTTGCTGTCGCCGCAGAAGAAGAGCTAGATGATCGAACGCCGCGTGGTCATTACAAATCGGCTGGGTCTGCACGCGCGTGCGGCTGCGCTTCTGGTTCGCACTGCGAACAGCTACCAGAGCGCGCTCAGGCTTGAGCGTGCCGACAAGACGGCTGCGGCGGATGCGAAGTCTATCTTGAGTGTGCTGATGCTCGCCGCCTCACACGGGACGGAATTGCTGTTGAGGGCTGAGGGCGTGGACGAGACAGAGGCGATGAGTGCGGTGTGCGGTCTGTTCGCCAACGGCTTTGGAGAGAACGAAAGTTGAGCAGGCGGCGAAGAATTGAAGAACAGGAAGCGCGCTGGAATGGGCTTGGCGTTTCGGATGGAGTTGTCGTCGGGCGCGTCTTAAGAATTTTCAGCGGCACGCGCCAGGTCTATCGCGCAACGCTGGATGACGGGGACGTGGAGAAAGAGACGCGACGACTGCGCGCAGCAGTTCGCCTCTCGCGGATGCAGCTTTTGGCGATCAAGGCGCGCGCGGAAAAAGAGCTGGGCGCAGATCACGCTTACATCTTTGACGCGCACCTGCTGATGCTCGAAGACCGTAAGCTCCTTGAAGACGTGGAGAATTACATACGAGATGAGCGGGCCAACGCCGAATGGGCGGTCAAGGTTGCAGCCGACCGCCTGCTTGCTGTCTATGCTGAGATCAAGGACGATTACCTGCGCGCGCGCGGCTCCGACATTGAAGATGTGACGCAGCGAGTCCTGGTTGCGCTGAGCGGCGAGCGTCCCGGTTTTAGAAAGCTGACGGAGGATGCCGTGATAGTCGCGGAGGATTTGCTGCCGTCTGCTGTTGCCGAGCTTGATTTCGAGCACGCACGCGCCCTTGCCACGGATGCGGGCGGCTGGACTTCGCACACGGCGATTATCGCGCGGGGCCTGGGGATTCCGGCCATCGTCGGGTTACGTGATTTTCATCGCAACGCACGCACAGGCGACCAAGTTGTTGTTGACGCGCAACATGGCCTTGTCATCCTTCATCCTTCATCAGCAACCTTTGAGCATTACAAATCGGTTGCGGCGAGCGCGCCGCAAACTCGTGACACCACGACGACCGATAGGAGTCAGCCTCTACGCACGCTGGACGGCAAAGAGATTGCTTTGCGCGCTAACGTCGAGTTGCCCGCAGAGTATGAGGATGTGCGCCGGTTCGGGGCGCGGGGCATAGGGCTTTATCGCTCGGAGTTTCTGCTGGCGCGCCAGCTTGAGATGCCTTCTGAAGACGAGCAGTGTAGAGCTTACGTAGAGGTCGCGGAGCTTGCCGGTGAGGACGGCGCGACCATCAGGCTTTTTGATCTGGGCGGCGACAAGATGGGAGGCATAACAACTGAAACCGAGCGTAATCCTGCGCTCGGCTTGCGCGCGATTCGTTTCAGCCTCACGCACGAAGATGTCTTGCGCACGCAGGCGCGGGCAATCTTGCGTGCGGCGGCGCGTGGGCATTTGGACATCGTGCTTCCGATGATTTCGGACGTGATGGACGTGCGCCGTGCGCGTCGTATTATCAACGAAGAGCGTCTGCGGCTTGAGAGTGAAGGCGTCGAAGTAGGGGCTGTCAAAATCGGTGCGATGATCGAAGTGCCTTCGGCTGTGATAACTGCCGATAAGATTGCGAGCGAGGTTGATTTCTTCAGTCTCGGCACGAACGATCTGGTGCAATACCTGCTCGCGGTGGATCGTGGCAACGAAGGCGTGGCAGACTGGTTTCGCTCGCTTCACCCGGCTGTGTTGCAAAGCATTTATCGCACGCTCTTGGCTGCGCGCAAGGCTTCCATTCCGGCAGTCGTCTGCGGCGAGATGGCTTCAACTCCTGCGTATGCGGTCATTCTCATCGGTCTCGGCGCGACCAGTTTGAGCATGACGGCCTCTTCGCTTCCGCGAGTGAGGCGTGTGGTTGAAGGAATAAAGTTCGCGGACGCGCAGGAGATTGCGCTGGAGTGCCTGGAGTGTGAGACGGCAGACGATGTGGAGGAGCTTGTCAGGGTGCGTTTCTCTAAGGATTGGCCGCATCTTTTTCCGCCAAAATCCTTGCCAGCGCCTAGAGATGCAGGGTAATATTCTTGGTGCGGATTAAGCTCCATGTGCCCCGGAGTTTAAGTCACCGCAAATTAATCGTCAGCCGAAATTCAGAAGTCTTTTCAATCTGCGGCGCTTCTTTTTGTAGTGCTGCTCTGGCAAAGAGGTTTCCCACTTATCCGGTGAACATTTGATGCGAAACCGCTTACGTCCCATAAGCGTGAGTCGGAAAGGTAGGCGCAAGCGCGCGAGCCGCTTTTTCTTGTTGCTGGCTCTGCTTGTGCTGTCTCTCACCGGCTTAACGCTGCTCTCGGATTTCAAGAGTACAGCCACCTCTGCGGTGCCGATGCGGTTGGTGCGACTCAACATCACGACGGATGGCGGGCTGGTTCGCATCGAGATCGTCGCCGACGGGTCGTTTGACGACGCGACCATCGAGCATTTTTCGCGTGGGCGTCAGACGGTGTTCCGTGTTCGCGGCGCTCTCTCGCTTCTCAGGCAGAGCTACGAGATTGACGAAGCGGTTGCCCGCGAGGTGCGTACCGTTTCGGGAGAGAAAGACGGCGAGCCTTACGTTGACCTTCTTATTTCACTCGGAGAAGGAGCAACCGTCGCGCAGAAGAAGAGTTTCAATCGTCTGGTGATCGGCGTGGCCTCGGATTTCGCGCGCCTGCGCCAACGCTCGCCGTCCACTGGCGATATAGCCAAGTCGCGGCCTGAAGTTTCTGCGCCCCGTGCCGCTGCTGCTCCTGCATCGCAGGTTGCCACAAATAATCTCCCGGTTGCCGTGCCGGAGACAGTCCGAACGAATAGTTACCCGGCAACCAATTCTTCGGTTGACGCTCCTGGCCTATCATCAATCTCCGACCCGCCTGTGCTCCTGGCTTCCGCCCAGCCGACCGTCTTTCGCGGGCGCACAATCTGGAACAGCTTCCCCTCGCCATCGTTTAAGTTCTCGCGCTTCAACACGGCTGGATTCTTACCCATGTTCTTTGTTCAGCAGAACAACTCGCAGCCAGCGTCGCAGAGCTTCATCAAGTTGACGCTTGATCCGCCGGGCGCGGAACGTGGCGTGTGGGTTCCGGGAACAACCGCGTCGCAAACGGATGAGATCGGAGGTCGCCAGCTTGGTTCGGGATTCCTGCGCCCATCATTTATGCTCGGCGCTACCTACGATGACAACTTCTTCTATCGTTCCGGGGTTGGACGCAATCTGGGGATTTTCACTTTTGCTCCGCGCATCGAGTATGAGTTGCCGGGTGAAACTCACGCCTTGCGCCTGGCCTACGAAAGCAGGCTGCGCCGTCTCACGAACGGCGAATGGGCCAACGGGCACACCTTCGACTTCGATTCACGCTTCGACCCGACGCCTTACATACGTCTTGCGCTACGCAACCACTTCGTCCGTTCGCCCTTAGACCCGCGTGAGTACGATCCGGCGGGCGAAGTTTATATCGTCGGCGATACATTTAATCGCAACGATACGGGGCTGCGTATGGAGTACAAGATCGGCGCGCGCAACCGGCTCGCGCTCGATGGCGATTACAACATCGTGCGCTGGAGCAAAGACCATATTGCCAGCGCGCCGCTTTTCATCAACTACGATGAGGCGTCGTCCGGCGTCACTTTCGAGCACGATGTCTCTGAAGAGACGACCGCGCTTGCAAGCTTCACTTACACGAGCGGTGTTTCTTCCGTGCCGCTTCGTCCGCAGTTTGCGGACCTCAACGATTTCCGGCGCTACGTCTTCGAGCTTGGTGCGCGCACGCAGGTGACTGAGACGAGCGGCATGGCCTTAAAAGTCGGCTATGAGCGCAGCATCTTTCGCAATGCGCCCGACGCCAACGACTACAGCGGGCTTGTTTTTGACCTGCGTTTCCGGCGAGATTTGACTCAGAGCACAAATTTTGAGCTGGCGGCTCTGCGAAAAACGCAGGTTTCGGCGTTTAATCTAGAAGGAGGGAATGTGCGGCTCGTCTCGACGGGCGGCGCGGCGCGCTTTGAAACGGCGCAGACGGAGAATCTCAAGCTGTCTTTGGGCATTAACTATCAACAGTTGGGTTTTCCCATCGCGGTCATTCCCACTACTACAGCGAGCGGCGGCATCTTCGTCGGCCAGTTCGCAGGCGAGCGACGAAAAGATCACCTGTACGGGTTTTCGCTGGAAGCAGCCTATAGTTGGAGTGATTTGCTGAGTACGCGCTTAGTTTACAGTTTTTCGCGCAGGGATTCGACAATCCCTGTTTTTACGTTCAACCGAAATCGTCTTTCGCTGGTTTTTGAGATCGGACGACGCAACGACGCAAAGGGTCGCCCGTTCTAAGACCGGCTTCACCAAACGCGATGAGCGCGCGCCATTGCCCGGTGCAGCTTATCGCTTTACATCAGTAGGGCTAGGAATTTGAGTGCATTATGAAGAAAGTTTTATCCATCCTTGTTTTTGCGTTGGCCTTGAGTGTCTCGGCAGCCGCGCGAACACAGTCAAACAACATCGTGCCTTCCGGCAACGACAGCGGAAAGTCCGGCAAGGCCGAAGAAGATAAGAATGCTAAAGCCGTAGAGTCCGGCCAACCTGCAAACAATCAAAAAGGCAAGAAGAACAAAAAGCAGGATAAATCAGCCACGCCGACCACTGCGGCTGCCACGCCGTTAACCCCAAGCAACGACAGGACAGCGACAAGCGACGCACCGTCGAAAACCGTTGCGACCGTTCCGAACGGCGCGTCAAACGCAACTGAACCGGCAAAGAGCGAAGAGGCAACCGCGAAAGCGAATGCAACTCCCGCACAGCCTTTGACGAACGTCTATCGCGTCGGCGCTGGCGACATACTCGATATACGCTTGCTCAACGCTGCAACGCATGAATCAACTCTCTTCACAGTCATGGCGGGCGGGCTGCTTGAATACCCGCTTGCGGGCGAGCCGTTCCAGGTTGCAGGGTTGACCACAGACGAGATTGACCAGCGACTGACACCCATGATTAAGCTCTACGATAATCCGCAGATCGTGGTCAGCGTGCGCGAATATGTGAGCCATAATGTCATCGTTTCGGGATTGGTCAACGATCCGGGCACGAAGGTTTTGCGCCGTGAGGCCATGCCGCTCTACGTCGTCCTGGCTGAAGCGCAGTTGAAGCCGGAAGCCGGGCGCGCGACCGTTATGCGTGCCGACGGTCAGAACGTCACTGTCAATCTTTCAGACCAGAAGGCGACGACCTTTCTGGTTCTTCCGGGCGACGTGATAACGCTGACCGCAGCACCGCCTGCGCCGCCGCAGTTCTTCTACATCGGCGGTCAGGTCAATTCGCCGGGCCAGAAAGACTTCCATACAGGAATGACGCTAACGCAGGCTGTCCTCGCATCGGGCGGCACGACGCGCTTTGCCGGGAGCAAGGTCAAAGTCTCGCGGCAAGGTGATGACGGGCGACTCGTCTCGAAAGAGTATAACTTGAAGCAGATTGAGTCAGGGAAAATCCCCGACCCGGTTTTGCAGCCCGGCGACCGCCTGGATGTTGGGCGTGGTAGCTGGTGAGAGAATGCAAAAGGCAAAATGAAAAATGCAAAATTGAGGACGAAGAGCGACTTTGCTCCTTCCTTCATTTTGCATTTTTCATTTTTACTTTTGCATTCCTAAAAGGGTATGATGCCTTTCCGGTCGGCAGCAGACCCGGCCTTGCAGTTGCGACCGATTTAACCAGACAATTTCATCAAAACTATTGCCCCTTCCTGCCGGAGGTTTACTACCTTGATTAAGCGAAACAAAATTAGCGCGGTGGCGCTGGCGGCGACTCTTTTGCTTGCGCCCTTCACACCCGCTTTGGCCGTTAACGCAAACACGTCGGCTTCCGCTCAACAGGACTCGGATATTCCGAGTGATGCTGAACAGGCGATGTTCACCAAAGGACAGAACCTGTACAACCAGGAACGATTCGACCAGGCTGTCACAGTGCTTCAGGATTTTCTCAAGACCTATCCGCGCAGCATTATCACTGACCTGACGTTGCTCTGGCTCGGACGCTCTTACATGAAGCTTGGCAAGATCAAGGAGGCAGAACAAATCGGGCAGCGTCTTCACGCGATCAAGGACACACCTTTTGCGGATATTTATGATGGCGAGTTAGAAACAGCGCGCGCCGAAATTGGCTCGCGCCCGGTCACACCTGCAAGCAACACGGTCGCTTCCAAAACTCCTGAGAAGAAGCAGCCTGTCAGCAGACCTACAGCAAGAAAGATAGCGGAGCCTGTTGCGACCCCGACGCCCACGCCGCGCGTTGCAAGACAAAACAGAGTTGTGAAGCCGCCGGTCAAACAGCCGCCGCAGGTGATAGCCAGTGCTAAAACTCCAACTACACAAGACACAGTGAACACAAAGCCGGTCAAACAACCGGCAATCAATTCTTCCGCGTCTACAGCGACGACGACCCGGTTGACTCAAAGCGAAGTCGTGCCGCCGCCGCGCCGCGACATACGACCCGGAAGGCGCGTCCTTAACAAGCCGCCTGTAATTCAGCCTGATGCCGTTGCAGGTCAATCCACGGCTTCATCTACTGCGAGCAAGAAGCCCGCTCTCAACAACTCGCAGCGTGCTGCTCAACAGCCCAGGACAGAGGTAGCGGTCAACAATCCGCCTCGAATCATAACGCCTCGTCCAACGCCGACGCCCGTCACGCCGACCGTTCGCCCGACTCCGGCATACACTGCTCCGCAGATTTCAACTCCGGTCCGAACGCCGGAAACCGCCATGAGCACGCCTGCGAGCACCGGCACTACAACAATGGAAAGCCCCTCATTACAGAGCAGCGGGGGCTTGAGCCTGACGGTCAAGCAAGTGCCGAATCTGGTGCTTGCGCTGCGTAGCAATGCCGAGTTTGCCCAGCCGGGCCAGAGCGTGCAGTTGCCTTTGACGGTGACGAACACAGGCAACAAGGAAGATCAGTTTCGGCTTGAAACTGACTTACCGGCGGAGTATCAGCCTTCATTCAGTCTGGCCCAGAGCGGCTCAGGCACAGAGCTTCCCATCTTCGTTACGCCGCAGCTTACTCGCGGAGCGAGCATCGAAGTGATGCTGAACCTGCGCGTGCCGGAGACGGCAGGCGACGGGCAGCAACTGAAGTTCTTCGTGCGCGCAGCTTCGCAGGCCGACTATCAAGTCTTGAAAGTTGCCGACGGCTCAATCAACGTCGTGGCCGCATCGCTTTCGGCTGCGACAAACGTCTCCAATAGTTCCATCATGCCGGGAGAGACCTTCACGCAAACAATCACTGTGAAAAATGCCGGGAGTTCGCCTGCCAAACAGACGCGAGCGGATTTCGTTTTCAATCCTAACTTCGAGCTTGTCAGCGCCAATCCCAGCCCGATCAATTATGATCGCCCCTCGCGCACAGCCGTCTGGAGTCTCGGCGATTTAAGCTCTCGCGGCTCGCGAGACATCTCCGTCACCTTGCGCGCAGTGCCCGATGCTCTCGCCTCTACAAACCCGCTGGGGCGTGGGGCAGTTCGCACGCAGTCTCTATCGCTCGGCTCAAACTTTGATAGTCCCACGGTCACTGTCGGAAAAGTTCCGAAGGCGCGCATTGATGCTGTCTCAGTCGGCTTGACGACTACGCCGGGCGACACCATGTATATTCCTTTCATCGTTCGCAATCCCGGCAATGCCGCAGACACTTACGAACTGCGAGTCACCGCTCCGGGAGCGCCTTCGTCAACCATCTATGCTGACACGAACGGAGATGGGCAGCATCAGGAAAACGAGCCGACGATCAATCAAACATCGCAGATTGATCCGCGCGGCGGACAGTTCCCATTGCTCTTAGGCGTGCAGATACCTGCCAGCACGCCCGACCGCCAACAGTTCTCTTACAACGTTGTGGCGCGCTCGCTTCTGAGCAGCCGCGAGGCCAGCGAAGCCAACACGGTTCTGACTGTCGCAACACCGCGCGTGCGCGTCAGAACAGAGGAGGCGATTGATACTGTTGCCGCTGGCGATACAATCTTTTACAGGCTGGTGCTCGTCAACGAGGGCAGCGGGCTGGCGAAAAATCTGGTGGTGAACGAAATGCTGCCCGATGCGCTTCAGTTCGTCAATTCCGATCCTTCTCTCAGCGCGCAGGATACTGCGGGCACGGGACAACGCTTCACATGGCGAGTCGCGGAGCTTGCGCCCGGCGACACGGCTGTGCTGCGTGTAGCTGTACGGCTCCGTCCAAACTTGCCAGCCGAGCAGACCCTGACCACAAGGCACACACTCGGTTATCAGGACACGAACGGCAACGGTTATTCCGGCCAGTAAATGGAAGTGGGATTGAGAACTCACTCTTATCGAAAAAGGGGCGGCCTTCAAGTGCCGCCTCTTTCTTTTGTGGGCGTGTGAAAAAGTATGAAATGGGTTGTTGGCGGAAAAGCGCGAAAGCGTTTGACGAACTACCTCATCATTAAGTCTCTCATCGAAATACTGTTCGTCGGTGTACTCGCCATCGGTTTCTACCTGACTGCATTCGCACCCTATTTTCGCGGCACACTCGACACGGCAGACGCGCGCAACATTGCCGGGTGGGCCATCAACAGGGTCGAGCCGCAGGCGCGCGTTGAGGTGCAGCTCTACCTGGATGGGCGCTTTGCAGGAGATCGCGTGGCCGATGTCGCGCGGCCAGATGTGAAGGCTGCGGGTCGCGCAGAAGATGAGGGGCACGGCTTCGTCTTCGACACGCCGCCGCTTTCTGCGGGTGAGCATGAGGCGCGTGTCTATGCCGTACACGAGAGCGGTGAGGGCCAGCGTCGGACATTGCAGCTTATCGGCAAGCCGCTCATTTTCAGCGTAGCCGCAAACGAAGGACGAGACGTAAACACAGTCTCTCAGGAACAAAAATGAAGGATGCGAATGAAGAGATGGCTGCTCGAATAGACGACGGCTCGCCTGACGAAGTTGCGACCAATGATAAGTCGCTTGCCGCATGGGAGATTGCGTCTGTCACTTTGTCTTTCTTGATCGCAGAGTGGATGGTGATGCCGTTTGCCGGAAACAGTAAGCTGGTCGCAGCCCTTCCCGTCGGACTCGCTTTTGCCCTAATCCTTCTCTCGCATCGTGCGCGCGGAGAGTCTGCGCGAGAGATCGGCTGGCGCTTAGATAATTTCGGGCAAGCGGCTCGATTGCTCATCCTGCCGATGCTTGTCGGCGCAATCGTCCTTGTCGGAATCGGGTTGATGATGAAGAGCCTGAGATTTGACAGGCAGCAGGTTTTGGAGTGGGCTGTCTGGCTGCCGCTCTGGGGAATGATGCAGCAATACGTCCTGCAAGGCTTCATCAATTGCCGTGCTCAAATCCTGTACGGGCGAGGCTCAAAGAGCATCCTCCTCGTTGCCCTTATCTTCGCGCTGCTTCATCTGCCAAATCCCTGGTTGAGCGTCGCCACCTTCGCGGGCGGGCTTATCTGGGCTTACATTTACCAGCGTACACCGAATCTTCTCGCCCTCGCCTTATCTCACGCCCTGATGTCCATGCTGCTCGCGCTCTCGCTACCGCCTGCGACCATCAATAGCCTGCGCGTCGGCATCAAGTATTTCGGCTAAGTTATAAAATCAACCGCAGATGAACGCAGATACACGCAGATTAGATGGAATGCTCTACCCGTGTCTATCTGTGTTTATCTGCGGTTAATTTTTGTGCTGTACGTGTTCAACATTGGTTTGCTATAATCCCGGAGCCTTGCAAGAGAGCAGGTCGGGCGGTCGCTGCTTCAAACCTTTCGGGGTTGAAGGAGAGGAAAGTCCGAACACTACAGGGCAGCGAGCCAGCTAACGGCTGGGCATCGGGCGAGAAACGGCTGGCATTAAGTTGCTGATCGTCTTACCTGATGACGACAAGTGCAACAGAAAATAGACCAGCCAGCGGGCTATTGCGCTTTTCGAGGCGTGATGGTTGCGGGTGATGGATGAAACGGTGCGGCCCCTTGTGGGCTTAAAGTAAGAGCGCACCGGCGTCGGTGGTAACATCGTCGGCCAGGCAAACTCCTCGCAGTGCAAGACCAAATAGGGAGGCGTCAACAAGGGCTGCCCGCCCGAAGCGTGTTTTTTCAAAAACATGCTACGACCTCCGGGTAGGTCGCTCGATCCAACCGGCGACGGTTGGGCTAGATGAATGATCGCCGCTCCGGGAAACCGGAGAACAGAATTCGGCTTACAGACCTGCTCTCAAATTGCAAGACAGTTTTTGACTCACAAAGAGCATGCTAGATTTTCCACCTCAGACTTCAACGGAAAGGCACTAGGAGATGGCGAACCGCAAAGGGGTTTTCATCGGCGCGTACGTGCCGAATCAACTCAAAGAGGCTTTGCAGCAGCGAGCCAAATCGGAGCACCGAACCCTCTCACAAGAGATCACGCGCATTTTAGAGGAAGCGATTAAAGGCAAGAGGCTACCGCCGGGAACCATTGACCGTCGCACGGAAGCCACTGGCCCGCGCCGTCGCGCCACAGACCCTCTGCCGCGTCGTCGTGAAGGCGATGTGCCCTTTATCCCTTCCGAACGCTCATCCGGCGACGATTAAGAGCGCAACCTCCATCCACATAAAATTGCCGGACGCGCGCCGCTTCAGATTATGGAGCGGCGCGCGTCGCCTTTTACACTTCGATTTGCTAAACTTCTGCGAAGCTTTGACAGGCTATAAAACGCAACTGACAAAGTAATTCATGCATCTTCAGGAGCGAGTTTGAGACTTCTGGTCATTCTCAGTATTGTCGCTTTTATCTCCCTGCTGCTCTACCTGCGCTTGCGGCCATTCATACGCATGGCGCGGCAAATGTTCGGCCTCGCGCATGAGGCGCGCCGTGTGACGAGAAACGACGCACCCTCATCTTCAAGGCAGACGGGAGCGTCAGGCGAAAGACTCGTGCGATGCGGCGCGTGCGGGACGTGGGTTCCGATGGGACGCGCAATCAAGCTGCGCTCGTCAAATACTTCCTACTGCTCCCACGCCTGCCTCGAACGCGCATCAGAGGGAAGCCAGCGAAAAGCAGCAAGCTAAATAATAAGAGCGCAAAAACTGCCAACTGCTAACTGCCCCCTCCCAACTTTTCTTCAACTTCTTCCGGCAAAACATTTCCTGCCTCGTGAACAGCTCTGTCTGTATCCGTAAAAAATAGAATCACCATCCCCCCGATGAAGAAGACAATCAAAGAGAGAATCGCCTGCCGGTAAGAGTTCGTCGCGCCGACAACGATGCCGAAGACGAGCGGCCCAATCCAGGATGTGCCGCGCTCTGAGATTTCGTAGATGCCGAAGAACGACGCCTCGCGCCCCGCCGGAATCATACGTGAGAACAGAGAGCGCGAGAGAGCCTGAGAGCCGCCGAGCACAATCGCAATTGCTACGCCCATGAACCACGCCTGCGTGACCGTTTCAAGAAACCCGTAAGCGTAAATCACAATTCCAGACCAGAGCACGAGCGATAGCAGAATAGCGTTTTTCGTGCCCGCAGCTTTAGCGATTCGCTCGAACAGTAAAGCTCCGACGAAGGCTGCGAACTGCACGACCAGGATTAAGCCGAGCAGGAAGGAGCGATTAGGCTCCAGTCCCCGCGAGATGAAAAGCTCCTGCTCAAGAAATACTCCAGACATGACGATGACAGTCTGTATACCGTCATTAAAAAGCAGGTAGCCGAGCAGGTATTTGAGAGTGTGGCGCAGGCGGCGAAGCTCGCGGAAGGTCTTGATGGTTTCAGAGAAGCCGATGCTCAAATAATTCTTGCCCGGCGGGAGACGACGAGACGTGCCGCGCTCCTTCAGCCTGGTAAAAGTCAGGATAGAGAATCCGCCCCACCAGAGTCCGGCAGAGAGAAGCGAGATGCGAACTGCAAGACTGACGGTGGCAGAATTATGTTTGCTCTGTGCCCAGACCACCAGCACAAGATTCAGAGCCAATAGTAATCCGCCGCCCAGATAGCCGAGCGCAAATCCGCGACTCGAAACTTTATCGCGCCTGTCTTCGGTCGTGATTTCGGGAAGGAACGAGTTGTAGAAGACAATGGAAGCGCCGAAGCAAAGATTGGCGATGATAAAGATCAGACCACCTATCGAGTACAAGCTGCCTGTGATGAAGAAGAGCAGGCAGGTGGCAGCCACGCCTGTGTAGCAGAACAAAGCCATCAAACGTTTCTTCAAGTTTGAATAATCTGCGATAGCGCCGAGCACAGGCAGAAGCAGCGCCTGCAAGATGACGGACACCATGACACAGAAAGGGAAGAACGATTTTGCCGTTACGCTGCCTAGTATCCCGAAGCTGATGAAAGTGCCGTTTTCGCCAAGTATGCTTTGCGCCAGCCCCGTCAGGTAAACTCCGAGCAAGGTTGTCGCCACCGTTGTGCTAAAAGCGGAGTTAGCCCAGTCATACATCACCCAGCCGAAAATCTCGCGCCTGTCGTTTGGCTGGCGGCGCGGCGCGGAATCTTTGTGCGTTGAGCGTTCTGCCGGTGTTTGTTGATTTGAAGCCGGGGAGTCATTCATCAGGTATGGCTGCTTTCGCTGTCAGGACTTCGATGATGGCGGGAGTAATGTCCGCCAAGTTGTTGACGCGAGCCGCAATCTGTTCCCGATGCTCGCCCCAGATGAGCGTCGGCACAAGGTTGAGCGTGTGGTTACGCAGTGATAAGTCTTCGATGTTGCCGTGATCGCTGGTTATGAGCAGGGTCGTGCGCGCGAGGTCGAGTTCAGAGAGCAGGTGCCGGATGAACCTCGCCAGACCGACTAGAGCTGCGCGCGCGGCCTCCATGTCCTGCGCGTGCCCGATCTTGTCCGTGATGAAATATTCGTAGAGCGTGAAGCGATGTTCACGGGCAATCGCGGCGAGAACGTGAGCGGCCTGCTCAGGTGTGAAACGTGAGATGTTAAGGCCGCGTTCGATCAACATTTCGTTCGTATAGTCTTGAAAGACTGCGCGGCCCGCCTGCAAATCATCAAGATCGCGGAAACGCATTCCGGCTGCCTCGACCGCAGCAGTTGTCGCAGAAATCCAGCGCGGGCGACTCTCGAAGAATCTGGGCGTATAAGCATTGGCGAAAGTGTTGGGCGCAACAAGAGCGCGCTTGAGTTGAAGGAAGATGGAATGCTCGCTGATGATTTCGCGCAGCGCCTCGTTGGGAAATCCCTGCTTGTGATAACCGAGCGCGGCTGGAGCGTTCACGCCCGTCAGGATGGTTGTTTGTCCAGACGCGCTCTGTGGTCGGCCTTCCACACCCAGGCACGCATCGGTTCTCACAAGCCTTCCATCAAAAATAATCTCCGGCTCCTCATCTCGAAAAACGGCGAGCGGCGCGGCCTCAGTCAATCCATCAAGCGGGTTCTGCTCCCCGCGCGCACCGATACCCAGACCATCAATAAAGAAAAGAATGACAGACATGTGCCGCGATGAATAACATTTATGAGTGACGGAAGACAAGTGATGAGTGATAAGTGATAGGTGATAAGATTAAAGCTTTTACTTATCACCTATCACTTATCACTCATCACTGCTTTCAGCCTGATGTAAAAAATTGCGCCGAGTCCTGGTTGACTGTCGAAGGTGATCTGACCGTTGTGGAGTTGGACGGCGCGGAACGCCTGGGCGAGACCGATGCCGTTGCCGTCTGGCTTGGTGGTGTAATAAAGATGAAAGATACGCTCGCGGGCTTCAGGCTCGATTCCTGTGCCGTGATCTTTGATGGAGATAAGCACGTCGGTTTCGTTGTCCTGAGATGTTGAGACTAGAAGGCGACCACCCTGCTCCATCGCTTGAAAGCCGTTGATGATGATGTTGAGGAAGGCTTGCTTAAGCAGATCGGCATCGCCTGCGATCCTCGGCAGGTCAGGCTCGAATGAGCGCCAGACGGTTGAGCCGCGAAGCTCGGCTTCAGGGGCGGCGAGCGCGAGCGTCTCTTCCAGGACTTGATTCACGTCGAGCGGGCGCAGGTTAATGCGCGGCGGTCGTGTGAAGTCAAGAAAAGTTTGGACAACGCGGTCGAGGCGTTGAATCTCTGAAGTCAGTATCTCAATCTGCGGGCGCGCATCGTCAGCAGCGGGTGAGATTTTTTGCAGCTTCGAGCGAAGAAGCTCAAGGTGGATGACCATCGCGTTCAAAGGATTCTTGACTTCGTGGGCGATGCCGGAAGTGATGCGCGCGAAATCCGCCAGCCGCCCGGAGTAATCAAGCTGCGATTCAAGTCTTGCGACCGTCTCTTTGTCGTGCAGAGAGACGAGCGCGCCGACTATCTCGCCGCGATCTTTGACGGGTTGAACGGAAGCGACTACGGGGCGAGTGGAGTTGCCGTTCGTTGCCGGAAGCATGATACGCGACGAAGTTTCATGAGACGCGAGCGCGCCCTGTGTGAGCGCAACAAGGGGATGATTAGCTCCGACAATCTCCGCTAGATTGCGTCCTTCCATTGCGTGCTCGGAGCCGAGTAGCTGGTCAACGCCGGGACTTGCCAGCATGACGCGCCCGTCTGCGCTGACGAGCAGCAACCTCTCCTGAAGATTCTGAAGAATTTGTTGCAGCCCGCCACGCGTCTCTCGCAACTCAGAACGGTTGCCAGCTATCTGGCGGCTCAATTGTTCGAGTCTGCCGGTGACGGTTTCAATGTCGGCCCTTCCGGTCTTCTCAACTTTCGCCCCGGCTGAAGCTCCGCTCTCAACATATTCGAGTTGAGCGATGGATGACGCGATGGCGCGCAGGGGGGCTGTAATCAACCGCGCGGAGCTAATGGCTATGAACGTTGCGGCTGCGATGGCGGCCAAGGCGAGCAGCAGATTGGTGAGCAGGCTTTGCCAGACCTCTTTGCGGACAGACGCGAGCGAAACGCTGAGCCGCACGCGCCCGAACTCCTGCCCGTGATAGACGAGCGCGCGGGAGTATTCATACTGTGTCTCGCCGCCTGAAAGGATTTGTCGAAGGCGGGAGAAGACGGATGCGTTCGCCAGAGTTTCGAGCGCGGGAAGATGCCGGTCGGCTGCTGTTTCTGGAACTTGCAAGAGGGGCGCGCCCGATTGGTCTTCGACAACGAGCGATGTAATCGGTGCGCCGCGACGAACGACTGCCTCTGCGTATGCTCGTGCTGTTTGTGATTCGCGGATGGCCCGCTGCGGTTGATCGTTCGGCGCGGCAATGAGCGCGCCCTCTGCGGCAGTGGCCGCTTGCAGCGAGACACTTTCAGCCTGATCGCGCAGTGCCACAACGAGTGAGCGTGTCAGTTGAGCAATGTTAGCGACGATGAGGACGAACGCGACGGTTGCGACGAGAAGCGTGATGAGTGTGATTTGGCGACGTAGTAGTGCGCTGCCGCCTTTCATGCTAGCTCGCCCGTCCTTCGCTGAAACTCAGGTTCGGGAGAATTTAGTTGGTCTGTGTCGGGCATCTGCCCGCGCTCGCGGTAGAGACGAAGTTTATTGTGCAGGGTCTTGAGGCTGATGCCTAGAAGCTCTGCGGCGCGAGTCTTGTTATTATCGGTCTTTTGCAGCGTTCGCATAATCATCTGCCGCTCGACCTCTTCAATGGGCGTGCCGACAGGCAGAGACAAAGTATCTTCACTGCGAACGCGCGCTCGCTGGTCAACCGGATAAGGAGCGAGATGATGACGCTCTATCTCTTCGCCGGAGCAGATGATGACGGCGCGCTCAATCGCATTGCGTAGCTCGCGGACGTTGCCGGGCCAGGAATGCGATTGCAAGACCTGAAGCGCTGAGGGTGTTAAGAAACGAGCGGGACGCTTGTGGCGCTCGGCCAACTGCGTGACGAGATGCTGGGCCAGAAGCGGCAGATCGTCTTTTCGGTCGCGCAAAGGCGGCAACTCAATCGTGATAACGTTGAGACGATAAAAGAGGTCTTCGCGCAGCCCGCCATTCCTGACGGCCTCCTGCGGATTCTTGTTCGTGGCCGCAAGCAACCGCACGTCAATGGGAATCTCCTGCGTGCTGCCCAGCCGCCTGACGGAACGCTCTTCGAGCACGCGCAGCAGCTTCGCTTGCAAAAGCGTCGGCATCTCTGCGATTTCATCGAGCAGGAGCGTTCCGCCGTTTGCCAGCTCAAAGCAACCCTGTCGCCTTGAAGCCGCGCCGGTAAACGCGCCCTTCTCGTGTCCGAATAGCTCGCTCTCCATCAACGTTTCAGGAATAGCAGAGCAGTTGATGGCGACAAACTGACCGCTCAGGCGCGGGCTGAGGTTGTGTATGGTGCGCGCGACCAGTTCTTTGCCGGTGCCGGATTCGCCCGTGATGAGAACGGAGGCGGACGACGGCGCGACCTGTTCGATCAAGTGATAAATCTGGCGCATCGGGTCCGACTTGCCGACAAGCTCGCCGAACGCTCCACGATCACGCAGTTGACGGCGCAGCGCCTCGTTCTCGCGCCGCGCTTCCGAATATTCGACCGCGCGCTCGACGACGATGCGCAGCTTCTTCATGTCAATCGGCTTCTCGAAGTAGTGGTACGCGCCCTCTTCCTGAATGGCGCGCAAGGCCATCTCGACAGAACCCTGGCCGGTCAGCAGGATGACAGGTGTTTCGGGATAGCGCGTGCGAACCTCGCGCAGGAGTCCGAAGCCGTCCATGCGCGGCATCAAAATGTCTGTGATGACGACTGACGGGAGAAACTCTTCGACGCGCTTGAGTCCGGCAAGGCCATCGGCTTCCGAGACAGTCTCATAACCTTCAGCAGCCAGTAGGTCGCGCAAGCCCTCGCCCGCAGCCTTTTCATCATCAACAATGAGAACACGACCCTTCGCCATGATTGGAAGTTTAGCACAGACCTTGAGCTTGAAGGCGTGAGCGAGCAAGATTAACCACAGAGGACACAGAGGACGCAGAGGGAAGATAAGAATGATTCAATCTCTTCGACCCTCTGTGTCCTCTGCGTCCTCTGCGGTTAATCTATTTTGAGTAATAAGAGGCGATTGCACGGGTCAGCGCGGGGATGGTGTATTCGTTTGGCTGGATGTCAGTGTGCAGACCATACTCGGCGGCTGTGGCAGCGGTGATGTCGCCGATGCAGGCGACGTGTACGCCTGCAAGTAGTTTGCTCAAGTCGGTGGTGTCGAAAAGTTGAGCGAAGTTGATGACCGTCGAGGAGCTGGTGAAGGTGATGCAATCAACTGCGCCGCCGGTGAGCATGGCTTCGACGCGCCCGCGCTCGGACGTGTTTGGGCGGACGGTGCGGTAGGCAGGTACGACATCCGCCCGCGCGCCCGCTTCTACGAGTGCGTTCGGGAGATAGTCGCGTGCGATAGCCGCGCGCGGGATAAGAAAGACCAGGCGGTTTAGACCATCGCTCCCGCCGAGATAAGATTCAATCGCAGCGTATGCGCCTTCAGCTTTGAACTGCTCCGGGACAACATCAACGTGGATGCGCGCTTCACGCAAGCGGACAGCGGTCGCCTCGCCGATGGCGCAGACACGCAACTCGTCTAGCTCGGAGACATCGTGGCCGAGCTTTTCAAAGCGGCGTAGAAAATAGTCAACACCGTTGACGCTCGTGAAGATGAGCCAGTCGTAGCCAAACAGATTTTCGATTGCTTCATCGAGCAGCGCGTAGCTCTCAGGCTCGACAATCTCAATCGTCGGGCAACTGATGACACGCGCGCCCAATTGCTCAAGCTCTGTGGCAAACTCCGCAGCCTGCGCGCGAGCGCGCGTGATGACGATTGTGCGCCCCGCTAGAAGTTTTTCGGTTGAAAGCGCCATGTGAAATTTTAGAGTGTTGGAGGGAGATAACTGACGAACCTCTATTCTTCACCGTCTAACATCCCCTGACTCTCATCTCCCGTTTCCAGTCCAAAAATTTCGCGCCACGCTTTCACAGCGTCATATTCGCCCGCGTCGTAAGAGCTTTTCAGGCGATTGATGATGGGATGAGAAATCTTATTGACGGTTGACCTGAGAAGACTCTCGACGGCGCGCTCCTGTTCCGGCGTCAAATCACCGAGGCGCTGTCTTTGACGCGCCATCTCGTTGCTCGCAATGTCGTGCAGCTTCTGGCGGAGCGCGCCCAGGGTCGGGCCGATGTCCAGGGTGCGAAGCGCCTGCTGAAACTGCATGACCTCGGATTCGACAATCAACTCCGCGCGCTCAGCCTCGCGCTCGCGCTCGCGTATGTTAGAAGCGATAACGGATTCCAGATCGTCTATGTCGAAGATGAAGAGATTGGGAATCTGGCCTACCGCCGGATCAATGTTGCGCGGAACTGAGATGTCTATGAAGAAGGCCGGACGGTTGCGGCGCAGCTCAAGAGCCTCGCGTGCGATGGCAGGCGTAATCAAGTATTCGCTCGCGCCCGTGGAGCAGATAACGATGTCCGCTTCCGCGAGATGAGCAGGGAGGCGCGAGAACTCTACTGCTTCACCGTTAAACTGCGAGGCAAGCTGGCGAGCCGCTTCATCGGTTCGGTTCGCAACAAGAACGCGCGCGACTCCGGCGCTCACCAGGTGCTTGGCGGATAGCTCGGCCATCTCGCCCGCGCCGATGAGCAAGACGGTGCGCCCCTTTAGATTGCCGAAAATCTTGCGCCCAAGCTCAACGGCCATGTAGCTGATCGAGACGGCTGAAGCTGCGATGCCTGTTTCGGTTCGCACACGCTTGGCGACGTGAAAAGTTTGATGAACGAGACGATTCAAGACGCGCCCGGCTGTGCCCGCCGAGACCGCCAGAGAATAGGCGCGGCGCACCTGTCCGAGCACTTGCGGTTCGCCCACCACCATCGAGTCGAGCGAAGAAGCGACGCGGAAGATGTGGCGCACGGCTGCGTCGTCGGCGTGTGAGTAGAGATGGCTGCTGAAATCTTCGTGAGCGATACAGCGTGACTGGCTCAGGAAATCTGTGATGCGCTCCTTACCCTCCGCCCAATGGTCGCCGACAGTCGCAGCCACAACTTCAACACGGTTGCAGGTCGAAACAATCAAGCCTTCGTTGACGATTTGGCCGTCAACAAGCGCGCGCAAAGATTCGGCGCACGCTTCATCTGTGAAAGCCAGACGCTCGCGCACCGCGACGGGCGCGGTCTTATGATTGAGTCCGACGAGAACGATTGACATAAAAAGCAGGGGCCAGGAGTAAAGGCGTCAGAATTTCTGATAGCTTACCCGAAAACGTGGTAGCTGCCCAACAGTCGCGCTCCGAAGAATGTGCAGAGTACCAGGACGAAGCCAACGACGCCCATCCATGCAGCCCTGCGCCCGCGCCATCCGGCGGACGCCCTGTAAAGTATGAGCAGCAGATAGAGCAGCCACGTCAGCGCCGCGAAAATCTCCTTCGGATCGTTGTGCCAGAGATGATTGTCGCGCGATGAAGACCAGATCATGCCCGTCAGTATGCCGAGCGTCAGCAGCGTCCAACCAACTCCGACCGTCGTTGTAGCGATGTCGTTGATAGTAGTCAACGATGGCAGCCGATGGAAAACCGCGCTGAAGGTTTTAAGTTTCAACTCGCGCTCTTGCATCAGGTACATGATGCTTGCGATGAAGACCAGGAAGAACGCGGCGTAAGCGAAGATCAGGAGCGTCGTATGAATTGGGAAAAGCCACGCAGCGTTAGCATCCGTCACCGTTCCTGACGCAGCCGCAGCGGAAGTGTCGCGCGTCACGCTGGCGATGAACGTCAGGACTGCGACGAGCGGCAACGTAAAACTCCCAAGAGCCTGTGTGCGGTAGCGAAAGATGACAAGCCCGTAAGTCGCAACCAGCGTCCATGCAAGAAAGGAGAGAGTCTCGCGCAGACCAAAGAGCGGGTAGCGCCCCTCTCCTGTCCAATCCGTAATCAGCGTAATCGTGTGCAGGACGAAACCGAAGGCCAAGGAGCCAAGCGTAATACGCTCCAGCGTGCGCCGCTTGTTGACGAACGCCAGAATCGCATGAATGGCCGCGACCACGTAAGCCGCGAGAACTGTTAAGAGAAGAGGCTTCATTGTACAGGCAAGGACACGATTGGCTCAGTGCGTATTGTAATGGAGAAGGGAAACGAGCGGCAAGCAGCCCAACCATTAAGCGTGCGCGAGCGGCGCAACCTTGCGCGCGAACTGAAAAAGGAAACGGTCGCGGCGAAGAATCTCAATGCGGTTTAAGGCGTAAGGGTCTGGGCGATCATCCGGCCCGTAGTGAGTCGTGAATGCGCCGACGTGACCTGTCTCTTCAACAAAAGCTCGCACCTCTTCGTTGAAAAATCCGGCGGGATAGGCGAACACCTTGCAAGTCTTTTGCAGCAACTCTTCAAGCTGGCGTTTAGATTCCAACACCTCAAACTTCACTTCTTCAGCCGGAAGCTCATGCAGCAATCTGTGGTTCATCGAATGCGAGCCGAACTCAATGCCGTGCTCGGACATTTCTAAAATCTCTGCGCGCGTCAGATGCTCACGCGCGCCTTCGCCCTTTGCCAGAGCCTTGTCCGAAACCTGGCCGATGCAGGAGGGGACGAGAAAAATCGTCGCCTTAATATTTAGCCGCCGCAAGATAGGAAAGGCGTTTGTGTAATTGTCTTTCCAACCATCATCGAAGGTCAGAGTGATTCCGTTATTGGGGAACGTGGCCTTCTCCTTGTAATGCTCGATCATTTCCGAAGCGGTGTAGAAAACAAATCCACGCCTCTTTAAGTAGGCCAACTGTCGCTCGAAACGCGCGGGAGGCGTGAACCCGCCACGCACCAAGGAATCCTTAGCGGGCTTATCAATCTTGTGATAAAGGAGAACGGGAACGAGCATTTTGTTGCTTCAATCTCTCTTACAAATTCGGCTGCTCGAAAATACTGACATCGGAATCCGCGCGCGTCAAAAACCAGTTGTCTCTTGCGTAGATTAAATCTTGGCGCTCATCTGTGCCAGCCATAAAAGGCGGCGCAGCCTTGATGCGATAGAATCCTAGCTGCCGGAGCCGCTGCTCGACTCGCGTGTCCAAAACATCCGTCACCAGGCTACCAGCGCGTCTCTCAATCGCCAATCGCAGCGCGCCTTTCAGAAGGCTATCAATCACCTCCTCAGAATTCCTGTTGCTGTAGCACAGATCACTGATCGCGGCTTTAGGGGAAACTCCACCGTGCTCTGCTTTCCTGAAGAAGAGAACAACATAGCCCAGCAAGCGTTCCTGTTCATAGTAGGCAAGCACGTCATACTTCTTTCCAGGCTGCTTCATAAACTGCCACTCCAGAAAGCGCGAGTTGCGTACTACGGCGCACGGCCACTGTGCAGCAGCATCCTTCCAGAGTTCGTCGAATGAAGAGTCGAAGCGTGTCACTTCGCGCAGCGCGCCATCATTGTTTGACGTGAGCTTTGAGAGGCGCGGTCGCAAAGGGGCGTAGAGGAGATTGGCTACGTGGCGAACGGGGCCGAGTCTGTAAATCTCTTTGGTGGCGTTACCCGGAAACAAGAGTTTATGGTAGCGGTTGATGCTGCCGAGCGACACCCATTTATGGCTGCGAAGGACTGCTTCCGACTGCTCGTTGTAGCCGAGCGCAATCATCGTCCGGCAATATGTATCGCGTGCAACCTGCATCAGACGCTTGCCGAGTTTGCGCCCGCGATATTCAGGCAACAGTATGAAATCTATAATCCAGAGCGCGCGCCTTTCATCTTCACCAACTTTAAGCTGGACAGGGATTGTCGCCATTTGTCCCACAACCGCATCGCCGCTTCTGACGATCCACAGCGGCACATCATCGGAACTGGCATACGGGTTCCCCAAAAAATGCCACCTCCAGAAGTCCGGGTCGCTCTTGATTGGCTCGTCCACGTAGGCCAACCGCAGGAAAGACAGCAGCGCGTCTTCATCAGAAGCCTCGAACTGCTTGATTTGAACGTCGTCTGACATGCTCTACTTGAAAAGTCCGGGAATGAATGTTAACCGATACATCAATCTGCTCTAAGGTTCTTGATAATACACCAATTCAACGCATTGTCAGTTGGCGCTCGCGCACTTGTCCAGCGTTCTCTCTCGTGCTAGTTTCCATACAAAAAGGGGAGCAAACAAGCGGTGGATTTTGGACTGACAGAAGAGCAGCGAATGGTGCAGGCATCGGTGCGCGAGTTCGTCGCGGGCGAGATTGCACCACGCGCGCATGAGTACGACGAGCAGTCGCGTTTCCCGCGCGAGCAATTGCGAGGGCTGGCCGAGTTAGGACTCCTCGGCATGATTATCCCCGAAGAGTGGGGCGGCGCTGGCTTCGACGCGGTTGCTTATGCCGTCGCACTCGAAGAGATTGCGCGCGCAGATGCTTCAGTCTGCGTGATCGTCGGCGTTACAAACTCCGTCTGCTGCTATCCTATCTTGAGTTTTGGGACTGAAGAGCAGAAGCGAAAATATCTTGTCCCGCTCGCGCGCGGCGAGACGCTCGGAGCATTCTGTCTTTCAGAGCCGCAAGCTGGCTCAGACGCGACCAACCTGCGAACGCGCGCCGTGCGCGATGGCGACTCATACGTCATCAACGGCACGAAGTCGTGGGTGACTAGCGGCGGTGAAGCGCATACGTATATCGTCATGGCTGTAACCGGACGTGAAGACGACAAGAGCAAGGTGACAGCATTCATCGTCGAAGGCGACACGCCCGGGCTGACAGTCTCAGCCATCGAACACAAGATGGGACAGCGCGCCTCTCAGACAGCCGAGATGAGCTTTGCGGATGTGCGCGTGCCTGCCGCGAACGTTCTTGGCGGCGAAGGGATGGGAAAGAAAGTAGCCTTCAATAGTCTGGACAACGGGCGCATCGGCATCGGCGCGCTCTCGACCGGAATCGCTCAAGGCGCGCTCGACGAGGCGACGAAGTATGCGAAGGAGCGACAGGCATTCGGCCAGCCGATTGCGGAGTTTCAAGCGATTCAATTCAAGCTCGCTAACATGGCGACCGAAACCGATGCCGCACGATTACTGACCTTGCGCGCAGCCGCAATGAAAGACGCAGGACACAAGCAGGCTGGCTATCACGCAGCGATGGCAAAGCTCTTCGCCTCGGAAACAGCAAACAAGGTCTGCGCCGACGCCGTTCAAATTCACGGCGGCAACGGCTACTCGCGCGACTATCCAGTAGAGCGCATGTGCCGCGACGCGCGCGTCACCACAATTTACGAAGGGACGAGCGAGATTCAACGCCTCGTCATCTCAAGAGAAATCTTAAAACAGTAATAGGTGATAGGTGATAAGAAAGAGCGTGTTTTCTCTTATCACCCATCACCTATTACTCATCACATCTTTTATGCCTGATAGAAAAGACGCCTGGGAATTGCTGTGTGAGTACACAAAGGGAGACAGCCTGCGAAAGCATGCGCTTGCTGTCGAAACTGCTATGCGCGCTTGTGCGCTGCGGTACGGCGGCGCGGATGCGGACGTGGACGAATGGGGATTGGTCGGGTTGATGCATGATTTCGATTACGAGATGTTTCCGAGCGCGGACGAGCATCCCTTCAAAGGGGCGAGCATCATGTGCGGGCGCGGTTATCCTGATCGCATCATTCGCGCGATCATGGGACATGCGACTTACACGGGCGTGCCGCGCGATACACAGATGGCGCGTGCGCTCTTTGCGACCGATGAATTGTGCGGGTTTCTGGTCGCGTGCGCGCTCGTGCGTCCCTCACGCAGCCTTGATGATTTGGAAGTATCTTCGGTCAAGAAGAAACTCAAAGACAAAGCGTTTGCGCGCACGGTGAACCGCGACGACATTCGCCAGGGCGTCGCGGAACTGGACGTTGATCTGGATGAGCACATACGTTTCGTGATTGATGCCCTGCGTCCTATTCAACAAGAGATCGGCTTGAATCCGCTCAATCAATAACCGCGCTTGCGTGCGGGCGAAAGTTTCACTTATGCTGGCAGCTATCTCAACTCGGCATCACATGAAAGGACAGTGATGAGTGATAAGTGATGAGTGATGAGTAAGAACAAGAGCCTTTACTCATTCACTCATCACTTATCACTCATCACTCCGCTATGGTTACAAGGAACGCGCTGCTCTACTTATCGCGTCGTGAAGGCTTGAAGGATTTTGCGACGCGGTTTCGCTTTTTCAAGAAGATGACGACCCGCTTCGTTGCGGGCGACGATATTGAAGAAGCGATTGCCGCCATCCGTGAGATCAACGGGAAAGGCTCGACGGCCTCTTTCGATCATCTCAACGAATCGGTCGCCGATGCCTCCGAGACCGAAGAAGAGGTTCGTGAATACTTACAGATTCTCTCCCGCATAGATGACACGGGCATCCGCTCGAATGTCTCCATCAAGCTGACGCAGTTCGGCCTGGGGATTGATCCTGAGCTTGCTTACAAAAATGCTCACCGCATCGTTGAGGATGCAGCGCGTCGCGGCAACTTCGTTCGCGTGGATATGGAAGCGTCACAGGTCACACAAGCGACGATAGACATTTTCAAGCGTTTACGCTCAGAATTTGGCTTGAACGAGGTGGGCATAGTTATGCAGTCGTATCTGCGTCGCACCTACGACGATGTTCAGGATTTATTGAAAATTCCGGCGCGCATACGCATCTGCAAAGGCGCTTACAATGAGCCGCCCGAAGTCGCATTTCCCGATAAGAAAGACGTTGATGAAAACTACGTGCGAGTGATGAAGACGCTCCTCTCTTCGGGCGTCTATCACGGCATCGCTACGCACGACCCGAGGATGATCGAAGCGACCATCGAATATGCCGCGCGCGAGGGGATCGGCAAAGAAGCGTTTGAGTTTCAGATGCTCTACGGCATCAGGCGCGACCTACAGGCGCAGCTTGCCAGAGACGGCTACAACATGCGCGTCTATGTCCCATACGGGAAACACTGGTATCCTTATTTCATGAGGCGGCTGGCAGAGCGTCCGGCGAACATCTGGTTCGTCATGAAGAATATGTTCAAGGGTTAGCCCGTGAGACCATTGACCAACGATAGACAATGAAAGAAGGACGTTCTATCGTCCAAGCTGAAGATGGATGTTTCCTGGACATGGATTATCTGGACGGTGCTCGGCGTGATTCTGATTGTCGCGGAGGTCTTCACGCCTGGCTTCGTCCTGCTCTGGTTCGGCATCGGCGCGCTCGCCGCAGCGTTCGCCGGATTAGTCGGCATCTCTAGCCTCGCGCTGCAATTTCTCATCTTCGCGCTCGTTTCCGTCACGCTCACCGCCGCTTCGCGCACAATCTTCGTTAACTACTTCTCACGCGCTCGTGACGGAGATGATCTCAAAATGGGCGTGGATGCGCTGCCGGGTAAAGTCGGGACAGTCGTCTCCTCAAGCAAGGGCGCGCTACATGAAGGGGCTGTGAAAGTTTACGGCTCGACGTGGACGGCATACCCGGCGGAAGGCGAAGAGCCGCTCGAAGCAGGAGAGCGCGTCACGGTCGAGCGCATACAGGGCGCATCCATCTACGTCCGCCGCATCGAACAAGAGATGGACTGGCGCGGGAAAGCACTGCCGGAAGAGAAGAATTAAAAAGGCAAAATTATTACGGTTTTCAATAGAGTGCGGCCCATGTTCAGAGTACAGCCTTGAGGCTGCATCAATTGAGCACGCTAAAGCGTGAACTCTAAACGGGTCGCATTCATCTGTAAACCGTAATAAAAATGCAAAAGTGAGGATGAAAGGTTCGCCCTTCTTCCTCACTTTTGCATTTTACATTTTTAATTTTGCATTACTACGGCATTGCCGTCATCGAAAAGCGTGCGGCGGGGACGACCGTTTGCAGGTCGTAGTTATTAATCGAAAGGTCTGCTAGACGCTGACCCTTCAGTTTAGTCACTACATGGAAGGGTAGCGTCATGCAGCTTACCTTGCGGTAGTCGCTCCTGTCTTCCTCGATCATCACCTGGCTATTGTAGCGGGTGGTGATTTTGTCTATCAGGAAAGAGCTTTTGTTAATCCAGTAGCGAATGGTGTCCGCAGGGGTGAACTTGACTTCAACAACGTAATCGTTGCCTTCATCTTTCTGGCGCGCAGTTTGAAGCTGGCCTTCGATGGCGCGATTGAGTGTGTCGAAGCCCATCATGGCCCAATGGCGAGAGGCGGCAACCTCGCTCACGCGAATCTGGTTGCCAGCGAACATCCCGCCACCTTCCGTGCCTGTGTAGACAAGGTAGGTCGGCCCTACGGCGAGCAGCCCGCCGCCCGGCGCAACGTCCAACCTGCGGCGCATGGACTTGTCCTGGTAATCCGTCACGTTAAGTTTGACCTCGACCGCTGCGCCGAGGGGATTGGCCCCGATTCCGGCGAAGGCAGCCGCGTTGACGAAGCCTTCGGCGCGCACTGTCACATATTGAAGCCCTGTGTATTCAGCGCCGCCCTGCGCGACTCTGGTCACGCTCAGTAGCTCACGACCCGACAGGTCGTCGGCTTTGCTGGTGCGTGTGGTGACGGGAATTGCCAGGAGGGTTACGGCCAGGCAGCAAGTCGCCAGCAGTATTGATTTTGATTTTACTAATCGTCGAAGCATGGTGTGCAATTTCTCCTCATCTTTTTCGCACGTCTCTGCGTATTCGTCATCCCGAGCCGTGCGCTCTGGGGTTGAAGGGTTGGGAAGCGACCCATTGATAATTACAAATCTTAGGAACCGGCTAATTCATCTCCGAGGGTTGAAATGGCTTTACCTTTGAGATTGATTTAATCAACTGCGATGTGACCGGAAGACAGACGCATCCGCATATTAGATTTTGCCCTGTGTGATTTCGGCTGAAATAAGTTCAAAGTCGCAAAGATGCCAAGAGGGGCAAAAAAGAGAATCTCCGTGTCCGGCATTCAACTTTTTGGAGACGGGGCGGATGTTACTGACCAAAGCACACGCTTGTCAATAATTTCTCTGAAGAGACCGTTGATACTTTTAAGGATTGGGTTCTGTCGGAGGTTCTGTGTCGCCGAGCGTGGCGTCTTCTTCCATCGGCGGCAACTCGATTGTGATTCTGTCGGATGCAGGCTCTTGAAGATTATCGCCGGTGAAACGTGCCAGCACGACCGTAATATTATCTTCCCCGCCGCGCTCGTTAGCTTCATCAATCAGGGCGTTGCTGGCTGCTGCCAGATCGCCTTTAGCGTCTTCGATGATTCGGCGCATATCTTCCGCGCGAAGCTTGCCGGATAGCCCGTCGCTGCACAACAACAGAATGTCGCCACGTCGAAGGCGCAACCTCCCTGTAACCGGGGTTAGCTCACTCTGCGCGCCGAGGGCTTGAAGGATCACGTTGCGAAACATGTGCGTTTCGGCTTCAGCTTCACTGATCTGTCCGACATCTACGAGTTGCTGGACGAGCGATTGATCTTTCGTCGCAAGCTTGATCTGCTCGCCGCGCATAACATACGCGCGGCTGTCGCCGACTTGAACAAGGTCCAGCATATCATCCTTGATTGCTGCCCCCGTAAATGTCGCGCCCATACCGGCGCAGCGCGTGTCTTCCTGGCTGCGGTGATGAATCGCAAGGTTGGCATAGACTGTGGCGTGACGAAGGAAATCAACCAGGGATTTATCCCCGTCGGCCCCTGGCGCTTGTTCTTCAGCGTCAGTCTCGATGAGCATTTCGCGGACGGTCTCGACGGCCATGCGGCTCGCCACATCGCCTGCGAGCGCGCCGCCCATCCCGTCTGAGACGACCAGCACCAGACCCTTCTCCCCAAGATCAAAGCGGTGCAGCTCTTCAGGAGATTCCGAGCCTTGCGTGCCCGTCCATGCTCGTCCTGCCGTCAGATCGAGGATGAGGAAGTTGTCCTCGTTCCCACGCCGTACACGACCAACGTCGGATTTTGCGTGAAGCTCAATGTTCATAGAGAGTGATAAGTGATAAGTGATAAGTGATAGGTGATGGGTGAAAAGCTTTTACTTATCACTTATCACCTATCACTTATCACTAAACTTTTTTCAGCGCTTGATCCAAGTCCGCAATAATATCGTCTGTATCTTCGATCCCGACCGAGATACGCACGAGGCCGTCTGTGATGCCGAGCCGCGTGCGTGTTTCCTCAAGCACGGAAGCGTGCGTCATCGTGGCCGGGTGCGAGATCAATGTTTCCACACCGCCCAGGCTCTCAGCGAGTGTGCATAGCTTAACAGATTCTAGCACGGTGCGCGCAGCCTCAAGCGAGCCAACATCAAAAGCCACCATCCCGCCGAAACCTTTTTGCTGGCGCTTTGCCAGATCGTGCTGGCGATGCGAAAGCGACCCCGGATAATAAATCTTCTGCACTTTCGGGTGCTCTTCTAGAAATGCCGCCACCGCGCGCCCGGAGCGGTCGTGCTGCTCCATCCTCAGCGCCAGCGTCTTTGTGCCGCGCAGCACCAGCCATGAATCGAACGGCGACAGAATCGCGCCGACGCTATTTTGCACGAAACCAATCCAGTTGGCATCCTCTTCATCGTTCAGAACAACGATGCCGCCTATCCCGTCCGAATGCCCGTTCAAGTATTTAGTCGTGGAATGCACCACAATGTCAACACCAAATTCGAGCGGGCGTTGCAGGTAAGGCGACATGAAAGTGTTGTCGCAAACCACGCGAGCGCCCGCCGCGTGCGCTAAATCCGAGACGGCCTGAAGGTCTGTGACGATCATCACGGGGTTGGTGGGCGTTTCGAGAAAGACCATTTTCGTGTTCTCTTTAATCGCCGCCTCGACATTGGTGATGTCCGAAGTGTCTACAAAGTCGAACTCGATATTGTAATTCGCCAGGATGCGCGTGAAGAGACGAAACGTGCCGCCGTAGGTGTTATCCGAGACGATGACATGCTCGCCCGCCTTGATGAGCCTGAGCGTGGCATCAATGGCAGCCATCCCGGAAGCGAAAGCATAGCCGAAGCGTGCGCCTTCGAGTGCGGCGATGTTGCGCTCAAGCGCAGCCCTGGTCGGGTTCTGCGTTCGCGCGTACTCATAACCCTTGTGCTTTCCGAGTCCATCCTGCTCGTAGGTTGACGTTTGATAAATCGGAACAGTGACCGAGCCAGTCGTCGGGTCGGCCTCCTGTCCTCCATGTACGGCTGTTGTTGAGAATCCCATAATGTTAGTGATAAGTGATGAGTGATAAGTGATAAGAAAGAGTGATTATTAACTCGTCACTTATCACTTATCACTTATCACTGGTCAAATATTCCCTGGCTCATGTAACGTTCTGCGCCGTCGGGAAAGAGTGTGACAATACGTTTGCCGCTACCGAGTCGTTCGGCGATGCGGTAGGCAGCGGCAGCGGCTGCGCCGGATGAGCCTCCGCCGAGCACGCCTTCGGTCTCCGCTAATTTGCGGACGGTTGCGAAAGCTTCTTTGTCGGTAATCATCATAACTTCATCGGCAAGTTTAAGCTCGCAGTTCTTCGGTATAAACTGCGCCTGGCCGATTCCTTCGACCTTATGCGTTCCAGGCGGGCCGCCGCCTATGATCGAGCCTTCCGGTTCGACGAGTACGCAAAACACATCCTGCTTGACCTTCTTGACGGCGCGGGCGACGCCTGTAAATGTCCCGGCTGTGCCAGCGCCGATGACGAGAGCGTCAATGCGTCCTTCCATCTGCTTGATGATCTCTTGCGCGGTCGTCTTTTCATGGAAACATGGATTAGCAGGATTCTCAAACTGCTGCGGGATGAAACTGTCTTTAATCTCGGCAGCGAGTTCACGCGCTCGCTCGATAGCTCCCTGCATTCCTTCCTCTTCGGTGACGTACTCGATTGTGCCGCCCAGAGCTTCCATAATCTTCATCTTCTCGCGCGAGTAGCCTTCTGGAACGCAAAGAATAACGCGATACCCACGCGCGATGCCAATGAGCGCCAGCCCTATCCCTGTATTCCCGGCGGTCGGCTCGATGATGGTCGAGCCTGGATGCAGGTCTCCGCGTTGTTCAGCATCGAGAATCATCCCAAGCGCGGCGCGGTCTTTCACACTTCCACCCGGATTGACATATTCGAGTTTAGCGTAAATATCCGCGAGTGGCGGTCTGGCAAAACGCGCGAGGTGAAGCAGCGGAGTGTTACCAACAAGCTCAATAATGTTCTCGGTCGTACCCGTCGGCATTCGTGTTTTCTTACCAGCAAGAATAACAGATAAAAAGAGCATCAAACCCTGGCTATTTCGGAACAGGCATGGTAGCCCGCAAGAGGAATGAAAGTCAAAAGCAAATAGGTCGTGAATCGTGAATCGTGAATAGAGGAAACCGGTTTCCTCTGTTCACGATTCACGATTCACGATTTTCGATCCACTCGTTTTCTTTTGACTTACTTGATGCGGGGAGTTATCTTGCTGTCCCGTGAATCACACGGCTTCAACCCCTCAACAACGCGCCGTCGCCATCATCCCCGCACGCTACGCTTCGACTCGATTGCCAGGTAAACCCCTGCTTGAAATTGCAGGACGGCCCATGATTCTGCATGTGCTGGAACGCGCTCTAGCTGCCCGCAACGTCACACGCGCAATTGTGGCGACAGACGACGAGAGGATTCTCCAGGCCGTGAAGTCTGCCGGGTATGAAGCCCAGATGACTCGTGGCGATCATATAAGCGGCAGCGACCGGCTGGCCGAAGTTGCAGCCACGCTCGATGGGGCGGACGTGATTGTTAACTTGCAGGGCGATGAGCCGTTGATTTCGCCCTTGACGATTGAGCGCGCGGTGGACGAATTGTTGAGAGACGATAACGCGCAGATTGTGACTACGTCAGAGGCGATCACGAATGTGGCTGACGTTGTGAGCGCAGATGTCGTCAAGGTGGTTACGGGCGCTGGTGGGCGTGCCCTCTATTTCTCTCGGTCGCCAATTCCTTTTCCGCGCGATGCCGTGCAAAGGTATGGAACGCTTCACGCGGCGCTCGAAATTGATCCCGGCCTGCTCGCGCACTTTCGCAAGCACACGGGGCTTTATGTTTACCGTCGCGCCTTTTTGCTAGAATACACAGGGTGGCCGCAATCCGAGCTTGAGCGCGCCGAGTCGCTCGAACAACTCCGCGCGCTTGAACGCGGCGTGACAATCAAAGTCATCGAAGCCGACTCGCATTCGATAGGCGTTGACACGGAGCAAGACCTTGAGCGAGTGCGAAAGATTATTAGTTCGTGAATCGTGAATCGTGAATCGTAAATCGTCGAACGGGTTCATCTATTCACGATTCACGAACAGACGATTGAGGACACAATGAAAGACTTAATCGGCTTAGGTTTTATCCTTCTGCTCGTCTTCGGCGGGCTGTATCTGTTGACGCGGCCTACGAAGCCTCTGACGGTCGAAGAGTTTGAAAAGCGCGCCCATGAGAATCAGGGAATGCTCAGCGCGGGAGTGATGGGACTGCAAAAGATTCTCGACCCTGCGGTGGAGAAAGCAGCCATCGCGCGAGAGGATTTTCGCCAGGGCTATCTCGACGGCGAACAGGAATCTGGAGACGACAAAGATAATGAAAAATTAAAAGTGTAAAATGCAAAAGTGATGAGGAGAAGTTCATCTGTTTTATTAATGATTTTTGCCTTCCTTTTGCATTTTGCATTTTTAATTTTTCATTCCTGAGAGGTGTGCGATGCCAAAATACATTTTCGTTACAGGCGGCGTGGTTTCGAGTTTAGGCAAGGGGCTGGCGGCTTCTTCCATCGGTTGCCTGCTGGAAGCGAGGGGCTTGCGCGTTGCTCTCATCAAGCTCGATCCTTACATCAACGTTGACCCAGGCACGATGTCGCCCTTCCAGCACGGCGAGGTCTTCGTCACCGATGATGGCGCGGAGACTGATCTTGATCTAGGCCATTACGAACGCTTCACTCACGCGCATCTTTCGCAGGCGAACAACTGGACTACCGGAAGAATTTATCTCTCCGTCATCGAAAAAGAGCGGCGCGGCGATTACCTCGGCAAGACCATACAGGTCATCCCGCACATCACAAACGAAATCAAGGCTGCTGTCCGCGCCGTCGCGGAAAAAGATCAGCCCGATGTGATTATAGTAGAGATTGGCGGCACGGTCGGTGACATTGAATCCCTCCCGTTTCTGGAAGCCATCCGCCAGATGGGAAATGAAGAGGGTCGCGGCAACGCGATGTTCATACACGTCACGCTCGTCCCTTACATCGCCGCCGCAGGCGAACTCAAAACCAAGCCGACGCAGCATTCTGTGCGCGACCTGATGCAGATAGGGATTGCGCCGGAGATACTTTTGTGCCGCTCCGACCGGCATCTTTCGCGCGACCTGCGCTCCAAGATTGCGCTCTTCTGTAACGTCAAAGAGTCAGCCGTGATTACGGCGCTGGACGTGGGCACGATTTACGAAGTGCCGCTCGCTTTTCATGAACAGGGATTGGACGAGTTGATCGTGACCTCGCTCAACCTTAATGATCGCGCCCCGCATTCGGAACTCGCCGAATGGCGTGAGTTGGTCAACACGATCAAGGAACCGCTCGCGGGCGCAACCTCCATCGCCATCGTCGGCAAGTACGTCGAGCTGGAAGATTCTTACAAGTCTCTGCGCGAGGCTCTGACGCATGGAGGCGTGGCTAACAACCTTCGCGTTGACGTGAAATGGATTGAGTCCGAAGAGTTGATGGAAGACGACTACGAAGATCGCCTGCGCGACTTCGACGCGATTCTTGTTCCAGGCGGTTTTGGCAAGCGCGGTGTCGCAGGCATGATTAAAGCGATTGCCTACGCTCGCAAAACGCAGACGCCCTACTTCGGCATCTGCCTCGGAATGCAGACAGCCTGCATAGAGTATGCGCGCAACGTCTGCGGCCTGAAGGATGCTGATTCGACCGAGTTTGACGTGAGCACGCCCTACCCAGTCATCTTCAAGCTGCGCGACCTGGTTGACGTTGAAGAACTCGGCGGGACGATGCGCCTGGGCGCGTGGCCTTGCAAGTTGGCCGCCGGAACGCTGGCGCGCGAAATCTACGATGATGAGCCGACGATTGGCGAGCGGCATCGTCATCGCTTTGAATTCAACCCGGAGTTTAGGGAGACTTTGGAGCGGGCGGGCCTTGTTATCAGCGGTGAATCGCCGGACGGAAAGTTTGTGGAGATAGCAGAGCTGCCGCGCGAAGTTCATCCCTGGTTCCTGGGCTGCCAGTTTCACCCGGAGTACAAATCAAAGCCCTTACAGGCTCACCCGCTGTTCGCCTCATTCGTCCGAGCAGCCTATGAAAATCGCATGCGAAACGAAACCTCCCTCGAAAAACTGAACACGCCCGAAGCGGTCTTGCACGAGCGCGCAGGCATGGCCGGAGACGACTGAAAGCAGTGACAAGTGACAAGTGACGAGTGACGAGATAGAATTCTTGCTTGTCACTCGTCACTTGTCACTTGTCACTCTAGTTATGCTGCACTGTCCCACATGCGGTCAGGACTTCGCCGAGGAGGTGAGAGTCTGCCCGGAGGACGGCACGCTCTTGCAGGCTGACCCAACGGTGGCGATTGCCGGTCCCGCTGATCCTTTGATCGGGCGCACGCTGGACGAGAAGTACAGGCTGGATGAGCGCCTGGGAACAGGAGGCATGGGGACTGTTTACCGCGCGACGCATCTTTTGATTGATCGTCCCGTCGCCATCAAGTTGCTCAACCCGCGCTACGTGGAAGACGAAGCGGCGCAGGTGCGTTTTCGACGTGAGGCGCGTGCCGCCGGGCGCATTCAGCACACGAACGCGGTCACGGTTACGGATTTCGGTCGCACGTCAGACGGCTTCGTCTATATCGTGATGGAGCTTTTGGAAGGACGAACGCTCCGTGATGTGCTCGCGCATGAAGCTCCGCTCGACACGGCTCGCGCTGTCTCGATGATGTTGCAAACCGCTGCGGCGGTCGGCGCAGCGCACGATGCGGGCGTCATCCATCGTGATCTCAAGCCCGCGAACATCTTCGTTGTTCAGCGCAAGGATGCGCCGCCCTATATCAAAGTGCTCGACTTCGGAATCGCCAAACTCGCCGCAGATGCTTTGGACGACGACGATACGAACACTTTGACCCAGGTTGGCGCGATGATCGGCACGCCGCGCTACATGTCGCCGGAGCAGTGCGACGGTGCGAAACTAACGCCCGCTTCAGATGTCTATAGCCTCGGCATCATTCTTTACGAGATGCTGGCAGGCACGACACCTTTCAACGGCACTTCGCCGCTTGCCATTGCCGTCAAGCATTCTTCGACGCCCCCGCGCAGCCCGCGCGAATTTGTCGCAACGATTCCGGCTGCCATTGAAGAGATAGTGCTGCACGCGCTTGAGAAGAGACCGGAAAACAGGCCCCAGGATGCGAACGCCTTTCGCATCGAACTCTACGGGGTCGCAGAACGTCTCGGACTTGAACACGCAGCGAGCATCAGCGCGCCGTCGCTTGAGTCGCTTCGCAACGCGGGAACGGAAACACCATCTGGACGCCTCGTGATAGACATCGAAAGATTGCGTGAGAGTCGTGCGGCATCGGTCGCCGCTCAAGCGTCCGCTGCCACAGCGCCTCCGGCTGTTGAGGGAGGATGGCAGAACGCAGGAAATGGTAACAACACGTCTCCGGTCGCAGCCGTTCCTACTGCTGGCGTTGTCTCTTACCCTGCTCCGGTCTTCATTCCGCAACGCCCGCCCGCCATCGCTCGCTTCAGAGTCTTCTTCGAGAAGAAACAGTCCTGGTTCAAATGGCTGACGCGCCCGATCCGCATTCTTTTAATCTCGATGACGACGCTTCTGTTGCTGGTTCTCTCTATCGCGTTTCTAGCAACACGCTCGGACGGAAAAATCCTGGCCGCGAGCAATAGCGAGGCGTTGAGTAGTATGGCTGTCTTCAGGGCGAAAGAAGGCGGAGCGCCGCTTTTGATAGATGAAGGTAAGGATGGCAGTTCAAGGCGTCAGGGTGCGCGCGGCGCAAGAGAGCCGCGCAGAGCAGTTAATATTCAACCGCCGAAGAAGGAGTCGAAGATCAAGCGTATTTTCAATAAGATTTTTAAGAACCCTTTCGAGTAGTTTGTCTTCGGAAATAATTTGAAGCGTCATTGGTCTTCATATCTCGACAAACGTATGATGGATGCGGGAAGAGGGAATTTGCAGAGAGAAACATTCACAGTCGGCAACGCCACTTTTGGCGATGGACGTTTGACGATTATTGCCGGGCCGTGCGTCATCGAATCAGCCGAGCATGCTTTGATGATGGCGCGCGAGTGCGCAGAGCGTGCGCGTGATGCCGGGCTTGATTTTGTTTACAAGTCGTCTTTCGATAAAGCCAATCGCTCGTCAGTCAAAAGTTTTCGCGGTCACGGGCTTGGGGCAGGGCTGGACGTACTGCGGCGTGTGAAGGAAGAGGTCGGTGTTCCCGTGTTGACGGATGTCCACGACATTTCACAGATTGAGGCTGTGGCTGAAGTCGCAGATATTCTGCAAATCCCCGCGTTTCTTTCCAGGCAGACCGATCTGATTACGGCGGCGGCGCGCTCTGGCCGTGTGGTCAACGTCAAGAAGGGGCAGTTTCTCGCGCCACAGGATGCGCGCAACATCGTCGAGAAGGTGAGAGCCGCTGGCTGCCGGAAAATTTTGTTGACGGAGCGCGGCGTCAGTTTCGGCTACAACAATCTGGTCGTTGACATGCGCTCATTCCCGATCATGCGCGAGTTTGGCGCGCCCGTAGTCTTCGACGTGACGCACTCGCTGCAACTGCCGGGCGGGTTGGGCCATGCAACGGGCGGCTCTCCTGAGTACATCGAACCGCTCGCGCGTGCCGGAGTCGCCTGCGGCGTTGATGCTGTTTTCATGGAAGTGCATGACCACCCGGAAGTCGCCCCGTCGGATGGGCCGAACATGCTTCCGCTTGAGCGTTTCGGGGCATTGTTGAAGATGCTGCGCGATATACATGAGCTTGTCGGTCGCAACGCACAGCCGGGCACACGTTAATTTTGAGAACGACAAATAGCAGGTCACGCCGGGACGCAAAGAACCGCAAAGCTCGCTGGAGATGATTCATTCTCTGCGCCTTTCGCTTTCCTTTGCGCCTTTGCGTGAAAACCCTTCATCAAATAATCTCTAGCTTATGAAAATTATTCGCAGCTTTCTTTTTCTGTCTCTCTTCATTTTGATCTCTTCGACGCCTCCAGCACGCGCTCAGGATGATCTCACTGTGACTGCCGCCTGGCAGGTCACGAAGTTTGATATTACTGTCAATGCTCCGCCGACCGAGCGCGTCTTGACGGCGCACGCCGTTTTGACAGCGCGCAACGTCGGACGTGGCGCAGGGTCAACTCTCAGTTTGCGAATCAGCCCTAAAGCTGAGATTAAGTCGGTCAGCGTCAACGATGCGACCGCGACCTTCACCTCCAGAGAAGAGAGCCGCGCACGCCAGCAAGGGGTCGCAGGCACGACGCTGCAACGTGTGACGATTAACTTAGGGTTGCCCGCTGCTCCCGGAACGAGTGTGACGGTGGTGGTGGATTATCGTTTACCTGTCGGAGAAAACTCAGCTATTGCTGCGCTCTCTTCCGCCGGTAGCCAGTTTCTCCCGCGCTCTTACTGGTATCCGGCGGCGAATGCTCCGTATGCTCTGCGGGGCGCGGATGTTGCTCCGCTTCGTTTGTCTGTTAGCGGCGCAGGAGGCGACACGGTAATCTCATCCGGTCGAGGCACAGGCTCAAGTTTCGATCAGATGCTGAGCGTCCAGCCCTTTTTCTTAACAGGTGTCTGGGACGTAGATGACGGCGCAGGTGAGGCCAGAGGCATCGCTGCGTTTCTGCCTAAAGGCGCAAGCGCAGATGAGCGAAAGCGCGCGGACGAGTTGATCGCGCTCGCAGCTAATGCGCGCTCTTTCTACACAGGGCTGCTCGGCACAGCGCCCGATGTTCCAGTCAAGCTCGTGGCGGTCAAACGCGGCGCGGGATTCAACGAAGGTGGAACACTCCTTCTGGATGTATCGGCGTTTCGTCGCTCGAAGATTGATGCAGTGACTGCGCTCTCGATTGCCGAAGCGGTCGCGCGAATGTGGATTGGCGGGGCAACACCTGTTCGCGGCGAAGGAGGCGGCGTGCTGCGCGAGGGTTTGCCCAGGTATCTTGCGACCCTGTTTTTCGAGAAGCACTTTGGCCGCGAGGTGGCGGATGCTGAAAGAACACGCGAGCGCGTCGCCTACGCCGCGATTGCTAAAGCGGACGGGGCGCTCGCGCAGAGCAACCCGCTCGACGTAACTTACTCAACTTCAACTGCGAATAAAGGTGTCATGCTCTGGCGGCTTGTCGAGCGCGCTCTGGGGACCGACAGCCTGCTGAATATATTGCGTGCGTCTTCGCAGGCAGGAGCGCGCGACCCGCAGGGCTTGACTCTCGCCACGCTGCGCGCTGCGCTTGTCGAGCGCGGTGGCGCGACGTTGAAGAGTCTGCTCGATTACGAATTGGATCAACCGACCGACATGGATTTGCTGGTTGGATTGCCGCAGCAGAGAGGCGCGCAGTGGGCCGTCGCCTTGCGCAACACGGGCGCGATAGATGCGTTAGTGACGGTTGTTGCGACGACAGCGACGGGTGAGCGCCTGGCCTCGCCTCAGATCATCCCGGCGCGCAATTTCGGCGAAGCATTGTTCACTACAAATTCTCGCATTGCCCGCGTCGAAGTTGATGCGGATAAATTTTACCCGCAGCTTGATTATGCGAACGACGTTGTGCCTCGCCCGGTTCTCCCCGGAGACCCTTTGACGGAAGCGACAACAAAATTCATCGCGCAGGATTATCCGGGAGCTGAAGCGTCTGCGCGCCAGTTGTTGGCAATCGCGCCCAATTTGCAGGAGGCGCACATCCTGCTGGCGCGCTCCGTTTTAGCGCAGAACAAAATGGACGAAGCAGAAAAAGAGTTTCGCGCTCTGTTGGATGACAGGTTGCCGACACCGAATGCTCTCGCCTGGGGCAACATAGGTCTCGGAGAAATCAGCTTGCGAAAAGGGCAGGCTGCCGAAGCCGCTCGCCGTTTCAACGAGGCTGTGCGCACCGAAGCCGAGTTTGTCTCCAAGCTCGGCGCGCGTAATGAAGCGCTGAGCACCAATGCAGAGTATGCTTCGAGGCTCGCGGCGCGGCTGGGTCGCATTAAAGCAGAGACGGGGGCGAATGCCGCGCCTGCCCCGGATGAATCGGCGCGAACCTTTATCGGGCAACTGGATCAGGCAATCAAGAGCGGGAGGGAAACAGAGCTTGACGCTATGATCCTGCCTGGAGAGTTAGTCTCATTCAAATCGGGAATCGTGGGCACGCAGCCGGAAGCATGGGCTACGCGCGTTGTTCGCACCGAGCAGCTTGATGCGAATCGCCTGGCGGCGGATGTCTTCATCAACATGAAACAGTTTGGCCGCGAACAGGCGGGCACAGCCGTGCTGGTTCTTCAACGTGTCGGCAGCAGTTGGAAACTCGCCGGAGTAGAACTCTTCGAGGTGAAATAAACGACCTGAGATGTATGAGCTGGCGGAGATAGAGAGGCGAGCCGCGCGCATCAAGCTGCTCTTGATGGATTGCGACGGCGTTTTGACGGACGGGCGTATCACCTTGCTTGAGAACGGCGACGAAGAGAAAAGCTTTCACACGCGCGACGGGCATGGATTGGTGCTGCTGCATCGCGCCGGACTTCAATCAGGCATCATTTCGGGGCGCACTTCATCTCTAGTCAAACGCCGCGCAAGCGAGCTTGGAATTAAACACGTCCGGCAGGGAACGTGGAACAAGATCAAGGATTTTGAGGAGCTACTCGCTGAGGCAGATGTTAATGAGAAGGAAGTAGCTTTCATTGGCGACGACGTGACAGATATTCCTCTGATGCAGCGGTCGGAGTTGGCCGTCGCGGTTGCCGACGCGGTTGGAGAGACTCGCGGAGTCGCGCACTACGTCACACAGCTTCAAGGCGGCTTCGGCGCTGTGCGTGAAGTCTGCGAGTTGATCCTCAAAGCGCAGGGACGTTGGTCTGAGTTGATGAGACGGTATATGATGTAAACGATGAACGCGGAATGATGAATGATGAACTGAAAAGCAATGGTCTTTCTTTAATTCATCATTCATCATTCCGCGTTCATCGTTCCGAAAAGGGGGTTGGAGGGATGGATAATGCTTCGCGCCAGATTCTTTTTGTGGAAGACACGGCGGACACACGCGATCTGGTTGAGTTCAGCTTGCAGGGTGATGGCTTCACGGTGATTAGCGCGCAGACGGCTGACGAGGGACTCTCGCTTGCCCGCACAAAAACGTTCGCGCTGATTCTTCTGGACATCGGGCTGCCTGATAAGGATGGCCTTGAGCTATGCCGTGACATACGCCGCTTCGACCAGACAACGCCGATTCTCTTCTACACGGCCTTCGCAGAGTTGCTGGATCAGAACGAAGCTCACAAAGCCGGAGCGCAGGGCTGCCTGCGTAAGCCCGAAGACACCGCCCGCATCGGTGAAGTCGCACGCAAACTGATTGACGGCGGCACAATGGATTAAGCGTGAACCGTGATCTGCCTCGCGGTTGACACTCAACCGCCCTTTGATTATCTTTGCCAGGTCAACGAAGTGATGAACGCGGAATGATGAACGATGAACTGAAAAGTCGTTTATCTTTCATTCATCGTTCATCATTCCGCATTCATCATTTCTGTGAGCGGGTGTAGCTCAGTGGTAGAGCACCTGGTTCCCATCCAGGGGGTCGCGAGTTCGAGCCTCGTCTCCCGCTCCAAAAATCTTTCCGGCTCTACGTATCGGAAAGAAACGTGAGCGACCAGCAAGCGTACACATTCGGGTGCGCTTTCCCTCTTTTTCAGTCTATAACCTGAGTCTTTTTCTTCTTCCGCTGCTGGCACATTGGTTGCGGATAGCGTTATGCTTAGGCTCAAATTATTGCAGGAGGAAAACGAACGTGCGTATTAAGCTGATGATTGGCGCATCCGCGTTGGCTTTGTCTTTGATGATGGGCTGCGGAGGTGACACGTCGAATACCAATTCCAACTCGAACACCACCGTGACCAACTCAAACACGAAGGCCGGTGTCGAAGAACCCGTTACCAACACCGAATATACAACTACCACAACAGACGAAAACGGCGTCACGACCGAGACGCGCACCTACAAAGATAACCCGCGCATCTCGAAGGTCGTCATCACGACCCGCGCAGGAAAGCGCGCAGCAACAGTTTACAACGCTTCAGGCGAAGCCAGAGAACTCCATACGGATGACGTGGACGATGTGTTGAGAAAGTCCGGCAACGCCATCGCCGATGCAGCCGGATTCGTCGCGGACAAGGCCGGGGATGTTGGAAGCACGGCCAAGGACATAGGCGGGAAGGCTGTTGAGGGAGCTAAGACTGTAGGCGAGAAGACCGGCGAAGGCGCGAAGAAGATCGGCGAAAAAACCGTCGAGGGCGCTAAGGTCGTCGGTGAAAAGACAGCCGAGGGCGCGAAGACCGTTGGCGAAAAGACTGTTGAAGGCGCAAAGAAGACGGGCAAAGCGATCAAGAACGCCGTCACGCCTTAACCCGAATTTTTCAAGCTACAAGAATCAGGGCAGCCGTTGATAACGGCTGCCTTTTTGTTTGAGCACAGGAGAGCATTTCATTTCACGTTGTTGTTGGGTAGCAGGCAATTCACCACAGAGACACAGTGCCAGCATAGAGGACGCACAGAGGCTTTAGCTTCTCTGTGTCCCCTCTGTGTCCTCTGTGTCTCTGTGGCGAATATTTCTCACCCTACACACAACTGAACATCACTCTAATGCTATACTTCCCACATCATAATTGAGATGAAGGAGTAGGCGATGACGGACACAAAGCGATTCACATTGATATGCCCCTGCTGCGAGGCGACGTTGATGATAGACGCGCAAACAGGGGCGATCCTCTCGCATGAAGAGAAGGCGAAACCGATGGCGTCGTTTGACGAAATGCTCAAGGGCCTGGACAAGCAGAAGCAGATGCGCGAGCAGATATTCCAGCAGGAGCTTGGCTCGCAAAAAGATCGCGAGCGATTGCTTGAAGAGAAATTCCAGGAGGCGATGAAGCGCGCCGAGAAGGATAAAGATAAACCTTTCATCAACCCGATGGATGTTGATTAGTCGAAGCATTCAAAAGCCCCGTTAGGAGCACGCGCCTCAATCGCTCCTAATGGAGCTTCTGAGGCGCGTTTCAATGAAATGCGCCAGCCGTGCAACACTGCTTTACGAGAAGCGCATCCAACCGCGCGTGTGAGCCACCCGCTAAGATTCACGGAGAACTTATGAAACTTCTCAAACAGACATTCACCCTCCTGCTCGTCATAGCCTGCGCCTCAGCAGTCGCCTCTGCCCAGACAAATCAAGAGACGACGAACGCGGAAGACCCCGCCGCAGTTGCCGCGAAACAATTAACGAGTCGTGATCCGCTCCTTCGCCAACAGGCTGCCGAGGAGTTGGCACGGCTCGAAGCCGCAGACCAGCGCAGGCTCATCGAGGGCTACCGTCTTCAGGAAAAGAACGCGCGCGTTAAATTAGCTCTCGACTGGGCGCTCTATCGAATGGGGAAAACAGAGGCTCTCTTCGCGGTCGTCCGCGCGCTCGATTCTTCGCGCAGCACACAGGCCAACGCCTATCTCATCACTCTCGACAATCCTGAGCCGCTCTACCTCTTCCTCGAACGCATGAACGGCAACACGCAGGTCAAGCTCCTCGAAGTCTTAGCCAAAATCGGAAACGCGGAAACGCTAGAACGCATCAAGCCCTACTCTGAATCGTTTGACCCGAAAATTGCCGAAGCCGCGAACCTAGCTGCAAGAGAAATTGAACAACGCCTCGGACAAACACCGCCTAATAATTCGACACGTCCAAGGCAGGTAGAGCAAAATACTGCTCCATAGTAGTTTTGACTTTGCATGCGTGTTGGATAAAGAGCAGTTCACCACAGAGACACAGAGAGCGCAGAGGGGGCACAGAAAGTTGATTCCTCAAATCAACAAGGTTACTGAAGCGATTATTGGGGCGGCGATTGAGATTCATAGAACACTTGGGCCGAGATTGTTGGAGTCTGCATATTGTGAGTGTTTGTGTCGTGAGTTGAGCGTGCGCGGCGTGGCTTTTGAGCGTGAGAAGCCGCTGCCGTTGGAGTACAAGGGGATTCGCTTGGAATGTGGCTACAGGCTCGATCTGCTTGTTGCCGGTTCGGTAGTCGTCGAAGTCAAATCGGTCGAAGCCCTCGCGCCTATCCACGAAGCTCAGCTTCTAACCTATCTCAGACTCGGCGGCTGGCACGTCGGCCTCCTCATCAACTTCAACGTCGCCGTCCTCAAGCAAGGCATCCGCCGTAAAATCCTCTAACTCTGTGCCCCCTCTGTGTCCTCTGTGTCTCTGTGGTGAACTGCTCTCTAACAAACAATAAGGTAAGTTGAGATTCAGTTGCAGCCAATCTTCCCTTGTCACACACACAACTAATCCGGCTATACTGCTCACACACCACATGCACCCGAACCTCCGCTCATTCCTAGACCTCCTCGAACGCGAAAACGACCTCGCCACTATCGAAGCGGAAGTTGACTCCTATCTCGAACTCGCCGAAGTCCATCGCCGCGTCATCGAGCGCGGAGGCCCCGCGCTGCTTTTCAAGAACGTCAAGGGCAGCCGCTACCCCGTAGTCACAAATCTCTTCGGCACGGAGCGGCGCATCGAGCGCGCCTTCGGCCCTAAGCCCGAAGCCCTCGTGCGGGAAGTCGTGCATGTTGCCGAAGCTCTCCTTCCGCCGCGCCCGGCAAAGCTCTGGCAGCATCGCTCGCTTGCCCTCGAAGCTCTCAAGCTCGGCACACGCAACACCAGCCGCGCGCCCGTCACGCAAGTCATGGACAAGCCTGCGCGTCTTGATGAGCTGCCTGTCCTGACGACTTGGCAGGAAGACGGTGGGCCTTTCTTCACGCTCCCGCTCGTTTACACGGAGCACCCGGCAACTGGTAAGCACAACCTGGGCATGTACCGTATGCAACGCTACGACGCGCACGCGACCGGGCTGCACTGGCAGATACACAAAGGCGGCGGCTTTCACTACAACGAAGCCGAGCGCATGAATCAGTCGCTGCCCGCCACGGTCTTTCTTGGCGGGCCGCCCGCCTTGATACTCGCTGCGATTGCGCCTCTGCCGGAAGACGTGCCGGAGCTTGTGCTGGCTTCAGTGCTGGCAGGCGAAAAAGTCTCCATGACGAAAAATCCGCTGGGGCGCGGGCACAGGCTCGTTGCCGAAGCGGAGTTTGCTTTAGTCGGAAACGTCCCGCCCTTTGAGAGAAGAGCGGAAGGGCCGTTCGGCGATCACTACGGCTACTATTCTTTGCGGCACGACTACCCGACATTCCAAGTCGAGGCTGTCTTTCATCGCCGCGATGCCATCTATCCTGCGACCGTCGTCGGCAAACCCAGACAGGAAGATTTCTTCATCGGCGACTACTTGCAGAAACTTCTCTCGCCGCTTTTTCCGCTCGTCATGCCGAGCGTGCGCGACCTCTGGTCTTATGGCGAGACGGGCTTTCACTCGCTGGCGGCGGCAGTCGTGCGCGAGCGATACAAACGCGAGGCTCTGGTCTCAGGTTTTAGAATCCTGGGTGAAGGACAACTCTCGCTAACAAAATTCCTGATCCTGACCGATACGCCGCAGGACCTCAGAGATTTCCCAAAGCTGCTTGAGCACGTGCTGGCGCGCTTTGTTCCTGAGACAGACCTGTTCATCTTCTCAAACGTCTCTATGGACACGCTCGATTACACGAGCGGCAAGGTGAACGAAGGAAGCAAAGCTATCCTGCTCGGCTTAGGAGACGCCCGGCGCGAGTTGCCGCGCGAGTTCAAAGGAGAATTGCCGCGTGATGTCAAACGAGCGGCAACTTTCTGCGCGGGCTGCCTGGTCGTCGAAGGATTGCCTTACGCGGAAGACACCGAGCAAGCTGGCAGGCTTGCGCGGGAAGATGTTTTCGCAGAATGGCCGCTTGTCGTTCTGCACGACGATGCGAGCGTTGCGAATAGACCGGCAGATTTCCTCTGGGCGACGTGGACGCGCTTTGAGCCTGCGTCAGACATCTATGCGGCGGAGACGAAAGTTGTGCGTCATCATCTAGCCTACCGCGCGCCCATCGTGATAGATGCTCGGATGAAGCCTGGCTTCCCGGCGGAGTTGATTGTTCGCCCTGATGTTGCAAGGCTTGTTGACAGCCGCTGGCGAGAATATTTCCCGCATGGAGCGGGTTGGGAGAAGTAGAGCAGTTCACCACAGAGGACGCGGAGGACGCAGAGGGAAGAGAGAAGGAAGGCAGCAGAGCAATCTCAAATCTGAGAAGGCTGATTGAAAAGTCCATGAAAGCCCCAAAGGGGCGACATGTAATAGCCCAGGGCAACGCCCTGGGTGGACATGCTTATGTCGCCCTTTCAGGGCTTAATGAAATAACGCAACGTCGGTTCCTGTGGCGTTGCCACAGGCTATTACATTGCGCCCCTTCGGGGCTTTCAGAGAATGTTCAAACAACTTCTTAGCTTCTGAATTTCAAATCCCTTCTTCCCTCTGCGACCCTCCGCGTCCTCTGCGTTTAATCTGCCTTGCCATTACTCCGGTAATCTAATCGTAAAAAGTGCGCCGCCGTCAGGAGCATTGGCTGCCGCGAGTGTGCCGCCGTGATCTGTGACGACGCGGTGCGCGAGGGCGAGGCCGACTCCATGACCTTTCGATTTCGTGGTGAAGAAGGGGATGAAGATGCGTTGCAGATCATTGGGCCGGATACCCTCTCCTGTATCCTGAATCTCGATTGCCGTCCAGACTTTTCCAGATGCATCGCGGTTGCTTGTGCCGCGCACCGTAACGCGCCGCCGCGAATCTTCTTCGCTAACTGCTTCGGCAGCGTTCCGCAAGAGATTGAGCAGTGCCTGACGCAGCATGCGCTCGTCCGCGCGCACGTCCGAGAAGTCGCCCGCGATGATTAGCTCAACGCGCCGCTCCTCGTAAAGCGCCTGTAACTCCTTCGCGCAATCTTCGATTAGCTCGCGCAAGGACACATCCGCCAGGTCGAGCGGCTGCGGGCGCGCGAAGTTGAGAAAGGCTGTCACCATCTCTGAAAGGTTACGCACTTCCTGAAGCAACGCGCTTGAAGCCGTCTGCCCGCTCTCGCCCGGTTTGAGGTTCTGCATCAGTTGCGCGTAGCCGTGCAACGTCGCCAGCGCATTCTTGAATTCGTGAGCAAGCCCGGCGGACATCTCGCCCAGGCTCTCCAGATTATTCTTGAGCGCGACCTGCTCACGCAGTTGCGAGACCTCCGTCAAGTCCGTAACGAGACAGAGTGCGCCGCGCTCTGTCTGGTCTGGAGCGGGATCAATCGGAGCAACGGTTGCGCCCAATCGCCGCACCTGCCCGTTTGCGCCGTTCGCCATCACCTCTTCGCGCCTGTAAACCTCTCCCGTCTGCAAACAACGCTCGACCATCTCCGCCAGATCGGGCGCAGCTCCAAGCAACTCACGAACGCTCCGACCTTCGGCTTGACCGTTGGCTTCAACAAGCGCGCGCGCCGGAGCGTTGACCACAGTCGCACGCCCGCTCGCGTCGAAAGCCAGAAGACCTGACGGAACACTGGCGACGATTCGCTCGCTGAACTTTTCTGCCGAAGCCGCGCGTCGGCTGGCCTCTGCGCTCAACGCCTCAAGCTCCCGCTGCTGCGCCTGCAACTGCGCGACGACTGACTTGAAAGTCTCAAGCACAAACTGTCCCTCATCGCGCCCTTTATTCGAGCGTGCCGCGACGGGAGCGCGCTCCGCCTCGCCGACCAACTGCCTGTAAGGTCTGAGCAGGCGGCGCAAGAGCAGGGTGACGGAAAGAAGACTGACGACGAGAATGATGATGAAGACTGTGAGCAGGACCGGCCCACGCGCCGAAGCCGCATCCGGCGCAAGAATGAATAGAGCGACTGCGAAGAGACCCGCGAGCAGCACAATGCCCGCCAGCATCGCCAGCACTAACCGCGTTCGACTCTTGGGACGAGAGAACATTGTTTGTAAGGCAGGATTCAGAAGCCAGAATTTATAAAGCTGAGATCGCCTTTAGCTTTTCTTTTCTTCTTACTCCTGACTTCTGCTTTTAGATGTTGTTTGAAAAAGCCCCGAAGGGGCGACAATGTAATAGCCTGGGGCACGCGCCCCAGGATACAAGTGATGATTTTCATCGCAAGCCCTGTAAGGGCGGAATAAGTTATTTCGCCCTTACAGGGCTTGCGGAATGAACTCGAATCTAACCCTTGTGGCGATGCCACAGGCTATCTTATTTCGCCCCTTTGGGGCTTTCATGCGTTTATCTAACAGCTTCTAAAATTGCGCTACATACCAGGCGATGATGCGTGAGCCGATGAGCAGCGCGAAGATCGAGCCGATGCCTAGAAAGATGCCGAAGGGAAGCTGCATCTGCATGTCTTTTTCGCGCCGCCGCATCATTACCCCTACTCCGATAATCGAACCTGTAAGCACGCCCGCGAAAATCGTCAGAATCGTCAAACGCCAGCCGAGATATGCCCCGACCATGAACATCATCTTGACATCGCCCAGCCCCATCGCTTCCACACCGCGAATGCGTTCCCACAGCCAGCCTACCAACCATAAGGTTCCACCGCCTGCGAGCGCGCCCAAGCAAGCGCCCAGGAGCGACACAGCCCACATAGGCCACGCAGAGAACGGCCCATACCAGAGCGAGGGCAGGTCGTCGAATGCATAAGGCCCGACGAGGTAGGGGAGCGCGAGGCGCGCGATGATGGCGAATACGATTCCCGGATACGTGATGGCGTTCGGCAGCAGCATGTGCTCGGCGTCTATGAAGATGAGCGCGACGAGCGCCGAGACGAAGATGAGATCGAAAAGAATGGTGTAGGTCATCCCGCCGCGCCAGTAAACGTCGCACAGGAACACAACCGCGTAGGTGATCGCGGTCAAGAGTTCAACCGCCGGGTAACGCCACGAGATAGGCGCGCGACACTTGCGGCAGCGCCCGCGCAGAATCGCGTAGCTGATGAGCGGGATGTTGTCTAGCGGGCCGATCAAAGCCTCGCACGAAGGGCAGCGCGAATTGGGAAAGACGATAGACTCTTCGCGCGGGAGACGATGGATGACGACGTTGAGAAAACTGCCGATGATTGCGCCGAACGCGGCCACGAAAACGCACGTCACCCACAGAGGCAATCCCAGCAGGCCGTCAACGAAGAAGGCTAAGGTAAGTTTCATCCGAGAATCGTCCCGTCAAGGCCAGCGCGCTTTTCGGGAACTTCAACCGCACCCCCGCTTGACGCGCGCTTCAACCTTTAAGCATCATACGGCTTCGTCTTTGTTTGCGAAAGATGTAAAACGCGCGGAGGGAAGGTTTGAATCGTCGCCAGCCAATCTACTGGATGATCGCCTGCGGCCTGGCCGTCATCGTCGTCCTGACCTTAATCCCTCATTTCATCAAAGCGCGAACGAATATAGAGATAGCCTTCGCTCTCCCGCCGTCTGCGGATGAGGCGGACGCAAAGCCAGCCGACATCAAGCCCTCTGTTGACGCGGCTTCGTGGTATGCGGCGCGCGGCGAAACGCCTGAAACTCACGGAGTCCTGATTGAATCTCTGGACGGGAAACGTGTGTTCGCTTCTCTCAATGCGGATATGACGTTTAATCCTGCTTCGCTCCTCAAACTCTCAACCTCTCTGGTCGCCTTGAAGAAACTTGGCGCGAGCTATCATTTCCAGACTCGTGTGTTCACAGATGGCAAGACGGATAGCAAGGCCACGCTCTACGTACAGGGGAGCGACCCGACGTTTGGCGATGCGGGCGCGGCTCTTATTGGTAAAGAGCTTCATGAGCGCGGCATAGAGCGTTTGGGTGAAGTAGTAGTTTCGCCTGAGTTCTGTTTCAACTTCACCAACTCGCCCGAAGATTCCGCCACACGTCTGGTCAAAGCTCTAAAGCTCGGCAATCCGAAAACAACGATTGGCACAGAAACGGGCAGCGAGTCGCTCACCATCGTCAACTCAAATCCGTTGAGCGATGTGCTGCTCTACATGAATGCGCGGTCAAGCAATTTCATTGCCGAGAAGATCGGCGCGCTGATTGGCGGAGCAAACGGGGTTCAGCAGTTTCTTGTTGAGGAACTGAAACTACATCCCGACCAGGTAACGATTGAAACGGTGTCGGGGCGCGAGCACAACCGTCTCACGCCGCGCGACCTGTTGACGGTGATTCGCGCTCTCATCGAAGAAGCGAAGCGGCAGGGTCTTGAACCTTCCGACATCATGCCTGTGGCGAGCGACGATGCGGGAACGCTCCGGCGCAGGCTCGCGGGCACGGGGCTTGAAGGCGCAGTCGTCGCCAAGACCGGAACGCTCACGTCGGAAGTTGACGGCGGGATGGCGAGCCTCGCGGGAATCGTCTACACACAGGACGAAGGCATCATCCTCTTCGCCATCATGGATCAGGGCAATCGCATCTGGGACAATCGCCAACTCGAAGACCAACTGCTCGCCGAAGTCGTCACCACACATGCCACACCGCAAGTCATCGCTGGCCCGACGCCCCGCCGCTTGCTACCAGGAACAAATGTAGTGACGAGTGACAAGTGACGAGCGACAAGCAAAGAAGTTTTTAACTCGTCACTCGTCACTCGTCACTGTTCTTCTGCATTTCCCAGAGCATCAAATGTTTTAGAAAAGCATGGTGGGCTGCGAAGCGTGCGATGACGTAGCCGGGGAAACGGTCGCGGAAGCCGCCCTTGAGAATGTAGCTGCGGAGGAAGGCGGCTGGCCCTGCGGTCATGATGCGTGGAAGGGAGGTGCGTTGGCCGCTCTCGAACATCTGGCGCGCGGCGAGCGGGGCGTAGCGTTCGCCGATCATGCGGTGATGATAAGCGGCGTCGCGCCCTGTGTAGTGCAGGATGTCGCCCTTCAGAGTTTCAATGCGTGTACCCTCATCCATCTTCACGGACTCGTGTATATACGCTCCCTGCCAGCGTCCGCGCGCTTTCTTATAGAGACGTAGCTGGTGATCTGGATACCATCCGCCGCCGCGAATCCAGCGTTCCATGTAGAAAGAGCGGCGCGAGAGGCGATAGCCGTCGGCCAAGCGATCCTCGCTGGTATAGAGCAAATCTTCGATTGAGTGGCGCAACTCATCCGAGACGCGCTCGTCAGCATCCAGACTGAAAACCCAATCATGCTTCGCTTCATCTGCCGCGAACTGTTTCTGCGCGGTGAAGCCGGGCCACACACGATTGATGACTCTCGCCCCGCACCCTTCAGCAATCTCTCGCGTCTCATCGGTTGACTCCGAATCCACGACAAGAATCTCATTCGCCCAATGAACGGATTCGCATGCGGCGCGAATGTTGTCCGCTTCGTTGAAGGTGATGATGGTGGCTGTAATCTTCAAAAAGAGTCTGGAGTCTGGAGTCTGGTACGTCAAGAGCGCGTCCGATGTCAAAAGCAATCTGTTTTTAGCCTTTGACTCTCGACTCCAGACTCCAGACTCCAGACTTTTCTACGGCACAGTCGGGGTTTCGACAATGATGTTGTTGGCGCGCAGTGTGGTGGAGGTTGCGCGCTGTAGGTCTGCCAGAGCTTTGTTGTAGTCGGTCTCGGCGCGCAGTTCCAGGTTGCGAGCATTGGCAAGTTGGTTCTCACGCTGGAAGAGCAGAAACGTGGTTGAGCGTCCGACCTGATAGAGACGCTGCTCGCCTGTGAGTTGAAGCTCTGCGTTTTCGCGCGCCGAGCGTGCGGCGAGAACGCGCCGCCTGGCTGTCTCGACCGACTGCGCCGCGTTGCGTACTTCGACTTCGATCATCTGTTCCTGTGAGCGCGTCGTAGCTTCAAGTTGAGTCCGCTGAATGCGTGCGCCTGTGAGATTCGCTTCCGCCGTCCGGTTGCGAAGCGGAATCTGGATGGCGACTCCGGCCACTACGTTGCGCGTGCCGAATTTGAATAAGTTACTCAGGTCGCGCCCGTAGCCGCCGATCAGACTGGTGGGGACTGTGTTCGGAATCACCTGCCCCGTTAGCGGGTCAGTTGTGATGATGGGTGTGCCAGCCACCCCGGTTGTAGCAAAAGTTGATTGAAGGTCTATGCGCGGTCGTGTCTGGTTCTTGAAATATTGTAAGTCAATGTCGTTGATGTCGCGGCCCAGATTCAGGCGACGCAGTTCTGGACGGTTAGAGCGCGCTTCTGCGAGCGCGTCGTTGAGATTGATGGGCGTCGCATCAAAAGTTGGCGCGTCGGTCGGCGTCAGTTGCGAAGACCACTCGCGTGATTGCGAATCGCGCAGGATTAACTGCTTGAGCAAGTTTTCCGCTATCGAGACGCTCTGCGTTGTGACCAGCAAGTCTGACTCGCGGTTGGAAAGCTCCGTCTGCACTTCCGCACGCGCAAGCGGGGCAATCGCACCGGCGGAAATCTGCGCTTCAACACGTCGCAGGTTTTCGCGCGTCAGGTTCAGGTTGGCAACCTTGTTTTGCTGATCGCGTAGGGCGAAGACCAAATCCCAGTAGGCGCGCTGCACTTGAGAGATGACATCTATGGTGCGGCGTCGAAAGTCAGCGTCGGATTGTTCGAGCCGTTTGCGTTGAATGCGTATCTGGCGGCGGTTGTTGTCAATCGAGCGGTCGCGCCAGAGCGGTTGCGTGAAAGTTACGCCGAGATTCGATGAATAAGACGGACTGATTTGATTGAAGCGCGAGTTGGTCGTGCGGCGCAGGTTGTTGAAGAAGACCTGGTATGAGCCTCCGCCGACGCTGAAAAGTTTGTTGACGTTGTTATCGAAGGTGAAATCTGTTGTCGTCAGCGTGTTCGCCTGACCTGAGCCTCCGCCGAGCGTGCTCTGCTGCGACTGAACAAGATTTGAAAGCTGAGGGTTGAAGTTGAGCGTCGGATCATAAACACCCTGAAACGCTTTTAAGGTGGTTTCCGCCAGGCGAACATCGTTGCGCGCAACTTCTATGTCGTTGTTGTTCTCAAGCGCGCGACGGATGGCTTCGTTGAGCGTCAGCGTCAGTGTGTCGTCGCTCGAAACTCCGAGCCGCGACAGGCTCGGAAGGGGCGGAGCAGAGCGCGGCGTTTCAGTCGGGTAATTCGGCTCGCGCGGCTCCTCTTGTCCGGCGACGGGCGTTGATTCGGGCACGGGCTGAAGCGTTGTCTCAGATGTCCCACGAGGCAGCGCATCTGTGGTCGGCATCGGCTGTGTGTTGGGCGATGCGGGCGGGCCGGATTGCGGTGTGACGCTTGTTCCGGGCGGAGCCTGCGGGGCAGGGCGCTGCGACCCAGGAGGCGCAGTCGGGTCTGGCGTGACGGGTCGCACCTGTTCGGGGATAGGCTGGTTGCGTTCAGCGCCCGGCGGCCTGGTGGCGTCTTGCTGTGTAGGACTCGCGGGCGGCGGCGTAGGAGATGGCGTCTGCGCCGTCACAAAGACACACGCGCTACAGAGCAGCAGTGAAAGCGCAACTGCCCTCGAAACTCTGTGAACATTATTCTTCAGCATCTAATTGGAAAACTCCTTGAATCAAACACGGCAAGCAAGACCGAGAGCGTATAACCGAATGATGGTAAAGACAAGACGCTATGAAGCACAAGCTTATTACGTGGAAGACAAGCAGGCGGTTTCAAAAATGAAAATATCGGCCCATCGGTCAGCGCATAGTTTAAGATGCTCAAAAAATTCTTTGCGCTTGAAACCCTCTATGAGTTGTTGGAATTCAAAATCAGCATTCCAGATGGTATGATGAGGGTAGAGGAAATTCGACATGAGCGAAGACCCAACGCTTAAAATGGGCGCGGACACTAAGCCGACTATTGAGACGCTGCTTGAGCGATTCAATACTTTGGCTGAAGAGATACGTAAGGGTTTTGCTTCCGTCGAGCAAAAGCTTGAGCGAATCGAAATTCGGCTTGACCGAGTTGAAAGCATGGCTCTGGAGACCCGCGCAGACTTCAAAGAGTTTCGCACCCACCTGAAAGAGACTGTCCAAAAGTAAAACCACCCATCCCCAATCTTGAGGCTTTGAAGACTAAGTAATGCAGCATACGCTATCAGCGCGTTCGCTTGACACTCAAGCACTGCACGCATAATCTTTCCTTTCTCTAAACCAAAGCGCACCGGCTCCTGTTCTACTTCGGAGATGCTTCCTGGCGAAGGCGTTTGCGCTCTGTGTGGGATGTGTTGATACATTAAGGAGGCTTTGAAAAGAATGGCTGTGAAGGTCGGCATCAACGGTTTCGGACGCATCGGACGGAACGTCTATCGCACCGCGCTCGGCGACCCTGACATTGATTTCGTCGCCGTCAACGATCTGACGGACATAAAGACACTCGCGCATCTGCTCAAGTACGACTCAGTGCTCGGCAATCTAGATCACGAGATCAGCGCAACGGAGAACGGAATCAAAGTTGAATCGGATGAGTTTCGTGTCTTCTCTGAAAGAGACCCAGGCCGCATTGACTGGGAATCGGTCGGCGCGGAGATCGTGATTGAATCAACAGGCCATTTCACCAAAGCCGAAGACGCGCGTAAGCACCTGCACGGCACAGTCAAAAAGGTCATCATCTCGGCTCCGGCCAAGAACGAGGACATCACGATTGTGCTCGGCGTTAACGAAGACCAGTACGACCCGCGCGAGCACAACATCATTTCCAATGCCTCCTGCACAACCAACTGCCTCGCGCCCGTAGCCAAAGTAATTCACGAGCATTTCGGCATCCGCTCGGCGCAGATGACGACGATTCACTCATACACGAACGACCAGCAGCTTCTCGATCTGCCGCACAGCGATTTGCGGCGTGCGCGCGCCGCAGGCATTTCGATGATTCCGACCTCGACCGGCGCGGCCAAAGCCGTCGCGCTCGTGCTGCCCGAACTCAAAGGCAAGTTTGACGGCATCAGCGTGAGAGTCCCGACGCCGAACGTTTCGCTCATTGACGTGGTGATGGAGGTCGAGCGCGAGACCACGACCGAAGAGGTCAACAAGGCGTTGAAGGATGCGGCCAACGAAGAGCTACGCGGCATTCTGGCTTTTTCGGAAGAGCCTCTGGTCTCGGTGGATTTCCGCAAGAATTCAAACTCGTCCATCGTTGATGCCGAGTACACAAAAGTCATCGGCGGAAACCTCGTCAAGGTTCTTTCCTGGTACGACAACGAGTGGGGCTACTCCTGCCGCGTCCGCGATCTGGTGAAATACATCGCACAAAAGGGACTGTAAAGCAGTGACGAGTGACAAGTGACGAGTTAAAGCCTCGTTCCTGCTCGTCACTCGTCACTTGTCACTGCTCTTATGAAGCTTTCCATCAAAGACCTCGACCTCAAGGGCAAGCGCGTTTTTATTCGTGTGGATTTCAACGTGCCAATTAAGGAAGGCAAGGTTGAGGATGATACGCGGATACGCGGGGCGTTGCCGACGATTGAGTATGCGACCGGGCAGGGCGGGCGCGTCGTCCTGGCGTCGCATCTGGGCAGGCCGAAGGGCGAGCGTGTTGAGAAGTACAGCCTGCGGCCTGTGGCAGAGCATCTATCGTCGCTGCTTGGCAAGCAGGTTGGGTTTGCTGTGGATTGCATTGGCGATGAAGTGAAGGCGAAAGTTGATGCGCTTCATAATGGTGAAGTGCTGCTGCTTGAGAATCTGCGTTTTCATAAAGAGGAAGAGGAGAACGACGTGGGGTTCGCAAAAGAGTTGGCGAGTCTCTGCGATCTTTACGTGAACGATGCTTTCGGAGCGGCGCATCGCGCGCATGCTTCGACCGCAGGCATCACGAAATTTGTTGAAAGGTCTGCGGCGGGACTCTTGATGGAGAAAGAGTTGGATTATTTGGGCCGCGTCATCAACAACCCTGAGCATCCGTTTGTGGCAATCCTCGGCGGCGCGAAAGTCTCCGACAAGATTGCGGTCATCAACGCGCTGATTGATCGTCGCGTTGACAAACTTCTGATCGGGGGCGCGATGGCTTACACGTTCTTCAAAGCTGAAGGATTCACCATTGGCAAATCCCTGGTTGAAGACGATAAGCTGGAAACGGCGCGCCAGATCAAAAAGCGCGCGGCAGAAGCTGGAGTTGAGCTACTGCTGCCGACGGATCATCAGGTCGTTGACTCTTACGACCCGCTGCACAGTCGTAAGACCATTCCGATTGAATTTACGAACGCCGGGCTGGTCGGCTTAGACATCGGCGTTGAGACCATCGCGCATTTCAGCAATGCATTGAAGGATGCGAAGACGGTTATCTGGAACGGGCCGATGGGTGTCTTTGAAGAGAAGCCCTTCGATGAAGGAACGGTTGGAATTGCGCGGGCCGTCGCGGAGGCAGCAGATAGAGGCGCGACCGTCATTGTCGGAGGCGGAGATTCCGTTGCGGCTATCACGCAAGCGGGCGTCGCAGATCGGATCACACACATCTCTACGGGCGGCGGCGCAACTTTGGAATTCCTTGCAGGTGATGAGCTGCCAGGTGTGGCGGCTTTGAGCGATAAATAAATGTTCAGTACGGGAGTTTTGACATTCAGGGAGTTTGCGATGCGTGAGCCGCTGCCACTGGCGACGATTCAGGAGACGATGCTTGAATTTTTGCGCGGGCGCGAGGATGTCGCTGTGTTCGGCGCGCAGGCTGTGAACGCTTACGTTGATGAGCCGCGCATGACACAGGACATTGATCTGCTCTCGCTCCACGCCAAAGAGTTTGCTGAAGAACTGCGCCAGATGTTGAGCGAAAAGTTTCATATTGCCGTGCGTGTGCGCGAGGTTGGTCAAAGCAAAGGTTTTCGTATTTATCAGGTGCAAAAAACAGGGAATCGCCATTTGGCTGATGTGAGACCTGTCGCGCAATTGCCGGGAACGCGAACAATCGAAGGAATCAAAGTCCTCTCGCCTGCTGAGTTGGTTGCCAGCAAAGTGGTCTCGTATCATGCCCGTCGCGGAAAGCCTAAGTCCGGCACAGACTGGCGTGATTTAGCAGTTTTGCTCTTAACTTTTCCAGAGTTGAAGAATGAAGCAGGCGAAGTAACGCAAATTTTGCGAAGCTCAGGCGCAGACGAAAGTCTTCTGCAAGTTTGGCGCGAACTTGTCGCACAAGAAATTGAACTGGAAACAATAGACGGAGATTTGGATTTTTAGATGTGACCATGCGTAAACCTGTTATCGCCGGAAACTGGAAGATGTACAAGACGATCTCGGAGTCTGTCGAGACCGCTTTGGCCTTGAAGCCTTTGGTGGCGAATGCCAATCATTGCGAGGTCGTGATTGCTCCGGTCTATACGGCTTTGAAGACTGTATCCGACCGGCTCGAAGGGTCAAATATCAAGGTGGCCGGGCAGAACTGTTCGACGGAAATCGAGGAGGGCGCGCATACGGGCGAGGTCACAGCCAACATGCTGTTGGATGCCGGAGCGTCCTTTGTCATCATCGGCCACTCCGAGCGGCGGCAATACTACTTCGACTTGGATTCGGTTGTGAGAAAGAAGGTGCAGGCTGCGATTGTCTCAGGGTTGACTGCAATCGTCTGCGTTGGTGAGAGCCTGGCGCAGCGCGATCAAGGGAACGCGGAGTCGGTGGTGAGTGGGCAGTTGGAGGGCGGGCTTAGCGGGTTGACAGCCTCAGACCTCGACCGTATCATCATAGCTTACGAGCCTGTCTGGGCGATTGGCACAGGACGCACAGCGACGCCGGAACAAGCGCAGGAGATGCACGCTTTCATCCGGCGCGTTTTCGCGCAAAGACACTCGCCGGAAGCGACCGGAGCATTACGGATTCTTTACGGTGGCTCAGTAAAACCCGACAACATCACGGGCCTGATGGCCCAACCCGATATAGACGGCGCGCTCGTCGGCGGAGCAAGCCTCAAGGCGGAGAGTTTCGCGGAGATTGTTAATTACAATAGATAGGTTTGGGAGTAGCTTAATTGACCAGCGTTTTATACATACTTTTTATCTTGTCGTGCATCGTGCTCATCGTGACGGTGCTCTTGCAGCCTGGCAAGTCTGACGCGGGCGCGCTTTTTTCGAGCAGTATCTCAAGCACGGCCTTTGGGCCGCGCGGAACGCAGACCCTTCTGGCGAAGATTACCATCGGCGCGGCTATTCTCTTCATGCTGGTTGCGCTCTCGCTCTCTTTACCGGCAATCACCGGGCAGCGATCCGTGTTGCAAACCGTCTCGGAAGATGAACAGAAACCCGCGCCTTCACCGCAGGCTTCACCCGCCGCGTCCCCGGCAACAGCACCGGCCCAGGAGGGTGCAGCTAATACAAGTGCGCCGCAGAACACCAGCGCGCCTGCCGCAACAACGCCAGCGCAATCGCCTGCGAGCGGAGCCAACACGGGAACACCGCCCGCGCCTGGCAAATAGTTTATTGCTGATGGCAGCTAGGGATGTGGCGACTTGTAAGAGAAGAGCAGTTTATCGAAGGCAAAAGCGAAAGCGGTTGGCAGCCAGGGGAAATAGCTGCTATTTGATAAAGTAAATTTGCGGGGATGTGGCGGAATTGGTATACGCGCACGGTTGAGGGCCGTGTGGGGCAACCCTTGAGAGTTCGAGTCTCTCCATCCCCACCACATATTGATGAGTAGGATAACTAATTAGCGCAAGTCGAGTCCCCACCTTCAGCACTAAACAAAGATGGAGAGACCGCCAATACGCGGTCTCTTAGTTTTTACAAACCTTTCCCAAGTTCTCCGCTTTATTTCTTTCACGCCATCTCTTAGAGCAGATTTCAATTGAACGTAAGGGATAACGAATGACAATTCACCACAGAGACACAGAGGACACAGAGATTGCACAGAGGCTTTAACTTCTCTGTGCCCCCTCTATGCTGGCACTGTGTCTGCGGTAGTGAGTTCCGACTTTCCACACACGCAACTGGAAATTGCTCCAATTAAAGCGGACCCTGTGAAATCATCTGTTAGAGATTTATGTTTAAGGGAATATTCCACAAGAGAAGATTCGTCGGCTTGGACGTAGGCGCAAGCTCCGTCAAGGCGGTTGAGTTGTCGGGCAAAAACGACAAGCTCACCTTGACCGGGTTAGGGGTTGAGCCGCTCGCGCGCGGCACAATAGAAGAGGGGCAGATTTTAGACCACACGGAGTCCGCCAGGGCTATTTCAAAACTCTTCGGCGACCATCACCTAACGACGCGGAACATAGCATCCGGCGTCAGTGGCAATTCCGTCATCCTCAAGACTATTGAAGTCCCGCCGATGTCGGAAGAAGAGTTGAGGGAATCTATTGACTGGCACGCGGAGGAGTATTGCCCCTTCGATATGTCGGACGTGCGGCTCGGCTACCAGGTCATTGATTCAGATGAGTATTCAATCAAGGTCTTGATCGCTATCTGTAGGGAGATAAGAGTGCAGAATCTGGAGCACACCCTACAACTCGCGGGCAAACGGGCTGACATCATAGACTGCTGTGCTCTGGCTCTACAGAACTGCTACACGTTTAACTACCAGCCTTCAGATGATTCTTTGGTAGCGTTGGTTCACATCGGCGCTTCTCTGATGATTATCCATATCATGAAAGGGAATCGTTTAGCATTTACCCATGATGCCTCGATGGGGGGCGACCAATATACGGATCAAATAAGTAAAGAGTTGGGTCTCACGTTCGAGCAGGCAGAGGCAGCCAAGCTTGGCCTGGCTGATGAGCTTGAAACGGTAGGGACGGAAATCAATGAGGTGATAGAGGTCATCGCTAAACGCCTGGCACTGGAAGGAGACTTTGAGAAGCTGACTGAAGCAACCACAGAAAATCTCGCGCTCGAAATTCAAAAGAGCCTGGACTTCTACAGCGCGATTTCAACGGATGAGGAAACGAGCGTTGGAAAGATATTGATTTCCGGCGGAGGCTCCAGGCTCAAGGGACTGAGAGAAAATCTTTCTCATCGGCTCATGATACCGGTTGAGCCGCTTGACCCGTTTCGTCGTATCAAGTACGACGAGCGACGCTTCAGCTCTGAGCGCCTCTCGGAGATCGGGTCGGAGATGCCTGTCGCAGTCGGCCTCGCTTTGCGTGGCAGCGATGCTCCGTTTCTGGCGGTTAATCTCTCTTCTTCGGCGGCTGAGAAAAAACTGGTCGGGGCCTTGCGGGTTAAAGATGCCAGGAAAAAGAAGAAGAAAATATTCCACAGGCATTATCATTATAAGGGTCGTAACAGAATCGGCGAACTCATCGCTGGCGAGCGCATAGCTGAAAGTAGTGAAGCCTTGAGAATGCTCCTGCGGCGCGAGCAAATTATCCTGACCTCTTTTCGTGAGGAACGTCCCGAATCATCTCTCTTCGCTTCCGGCACGGGGCGGAAGAAAGTCAGCCTGCGTGATTTGGTGAGCTTCACGGGTTGGTTTTCATATATGGTTGAAGCAGGCATCCCTCTCGTATCATCTCTCGAAGTGCTTGCCCAGGAGCAGAAGAACAGATACTTCAAGCAGGTTCTCGATCAAGTCATTTCAGATGTCGGCCAAGGCTCAACCCTGGCAGCGGCGATGAAGCACCACCCGGAAGTTTTCGACGAGTTTTACGTTAATATGGTCGAGGCGGGCGAAACGGGCGGGATTGTGGACCGTGTGCTGTCACGCCTCCATACGGCTCTGGAAAAAAGCATCAGCCTGCGGCGAAAAATCTGGCTGGCGATATTGTATCCGCTCTCGGCGCTTGCCCTCTTATTGGTTATCCTGATGCTCTCGATCACCGCCGCTTTACACAACGCGCAGGGCAATGCGGGCGGGCTGAACTGGTATCTGCGCTTTTGGACAAGTGTAGGCGCAGCTACGGCATCATTCCTCGGCAGCACAGGCGGCGTGATTTTCCTGGCTGCCATCGTCGCGGCGTTGCTGGCGCTAGGCGTGTATAGCAAAACAAGTCGTGGGCACAGACAAAAAGATGTTCTGCTGTTGCGCTTGCCATTCGTCGGCCCGTTGCTACGTAAGCATGCTACCGCACGCTTTGGGCGCATCCTCGCAACCCTGCTCTCGTCAGGTGTGCCGATCCTTGCTTCTCTGGACATCACTGCGAAGATGGTCGGCAATTCAGTTTTCGCCGAAGCGATTGAGAAGATCAGATCAGGCGTGGAGCGCGGCGAGACTTTTTCTGCGCCAATGACCGAAGTGTTTCCAACCATAGCCAGCGTATCGGTTGAGATTGGCGAGCAAACCGGTTGTCTGGACGCATCTCTGGGAAGAATCGCGGATTTTTATGAAGGCGAAGTAAATCGAACCGTATCGAGATTGCCTTTAATTATTTTGCCTCTCCTCATCATCCTCTTCGTTCTTATCGGCGTTAGCTCTGTGCTTACCACACGATAATCTCTCTTAGCCATGAAGCGGGTTGAAACTCGCACATCACACTTGACCAGAGATTTTTCCAGCAGATCGGCAAGCTTCTTACTTGGGATTCCACTCAACCGGAAAATGAAATGATTGGTAGAGCCGCCCGTTGAGGCGATTGCTGCCGAAGTGACGGCTTGCGGAGTGAAGCTGTCCGCCCGGAAACATCACGGCTCGATTAAAGACGTTGCCGATGCGATCAATCTCTTTCCATCGCCGCTTGTCGTGCAGGTCTCTCTCCAGAATCTTAAACAATTTCTCCAGAGGTATCCTCAAGCGTTCGGCGTCTCTCGCGGTCGGCATCGCCGTCAGCCGTGTCGCGCGGTGCTGCCAGAGAGATGTCCCGGCCTCAAAGGGCGCGCCGGGCGTCATGTAGATAAGGAACATGACCCAGCCCGGCGGCGTGTCGTAGTGAATGCCGACCCGCTCCGCATAATTGCCTTTTGAGTAGGCGCTGAAGAAGACTCCGTTGCAGCCTTCGATCTTGGTGAGGTCTGCTTCCCAGTATTTGATGCGAACCTTGAAAAGTTTTTCAATCCGCTCTTTGATTCCTCTTGGCTGGTAAGCTTGCGTTCGCCAACCCGTCAGGTTCTCCGGCTCGGTATAAGGCATGCTCAAAGCTCTCTGACGAACGGCATCGGGGTTTGGATAAAAATTGTCAACGACGACGATGAAGCGGTTGGGCATGGTTATCTTCCTCTGAGAGTGGAATTCCAGCACAGACCTTTTCGCCTTCAGCCAAAACCGGTGAGGCGGCGCACGAACGAGGGAGTAATTTACTACAAGAGAGATGGTTGCAGGCAAAAGAATTTTAGAGGAGAATTTTGAACAGGTCACAATGGCATCGTTTCTCTGTGATTCGATTCTGACTCCGAATCTGTTACCCTAAGCGCGTCGAGCAATAGTTTAACGAGGGATGCCGATGCGAGCTACCGGCTTACCCTTCGAGCCATAAACTTTCATCACATCCAGCGAGCATTGATGAAGATAGTCCACGCTCCTCTCAAACATCAGAAAAGATTGATCGCGCCTTTGAGTACGCTCGCCTTGTTGTTTCTCCTGGGCATAAGTGCAGCGGCGCAATCAACCGACATGGAGTTTCCAACTCTCGTTCGCTCAAGCGAAATCAGCGGGGCAATCGCGCCGAGAGATTTGGGCGACCCGCGCCCGACCAGGTACTTCTACTCCTTCACGGGTACGTCCGGCGATCTCAACGTTAGCGTCGAGAGCAAGAATCTGGAAGGCGATGTGGATGTCTTTACGGCGGCCACTCTGCGCCCGCTTGCCAAGGTCAGCATGTACGCCGTCGGAACGTCGTCGAGCGGCTCAAAGACCATCTACTTGAAGACACGCGAGGCTTTGATTCTGCGCGTCGAAGCGCGCACGCCGAACGATAATGAAGGCAGCTTTCGCATTCGTTTCGACGGGGCGTTTGAGCCGATCAGCAGTGACGTTCCTGACGTGGAGCCTGTTGTCCCGACGGTTTCATCTACCAGCAAGAGCGGAAGGCGCGTCACGGCAACCGGCGCGCGAATAGAAGAGCCTGAGCCGCCAGCAACCACACCGCCCGCGACAGAAACTCCGGCGACCCCTTCGTCTGAAACGCCGACACCGGCTGAGACTCCGGCAACAGCCGAAGCCACAAAGCCCGCGCCGCCAAAGCCTCGAACGCCGCGCACCAGGCGAACACGCACTCCGTCCGCGCGCACAACGACTCCGCGCACAACGCGCACGCGACCTGGAACAACAGCGAGGCGAACTACGACACCAGCCGAGCCTGCTCCAACGGTCGAGCCTGCTGCTGGGCCGCGTCTTATCATAGAGACGAGAGACGGGATGAGAGTCGAGCGTTATATGACGACGGTGCGTCGTGTGACGGTGGAAAACGGTCAGCTCATCGTCATCACCAAAGACGGCAAGATTGACAGGCAGCCGATGTCAAACGTCCTGCGAATGGCTATCGAGCCTTAAAGTTTTTGTCAGCATGCTTTTCATCTTTAACGAGGAAGGGAAGAACTATGGGAGATACCAGTGGCTCAATCAGTCGTCGGCTCGAAGGAAGACGTGCGCTCGTCACGGGGGCAAATAGCGGCATCGGGCGCGCGATAGCTCTACACCTGGCGCAGGAAGGAGCGGCAGTTGCCATCAACTATCTTTCGCGTCCCGAAGACGCAGATGCGGTTGTGAAAGAGATTTCAGAAGCCGGGACGAAAGCCGTAGCGGTTCAGGCGGATATCTCAAACGAGCAGCAGGTGGATGCGATGATCGCGCGAGCGGTCGCGGAATTCGGCGGGCTAGACATTCTGGTCAACAATGCCGGGATGGAAACGAATCATCCGTTTCTCGAAATGCCGCTGGATGCGTGGCGCAAGGTGATCGAAGTTGATCTGACGGGCGCGTTTCTTTGCGCGCAACGCGCGGCGCGTGTGATGGTCGAAACCGGACGGGGCGGCTCAATCGTTAACATCTCATCCGTTCACCAGATTATTCCCTGGGGCGGCTTCGCTCACTACTGCGCGGCCAAAGCAGGATTGGACATGTTGACCAAGACCGCTGCGCTTGAGTTAGCGACACAGAAGATACGTGTCAACGCGGTCGCGCCGGGAGCGATTAAGACCCCGATCAATCAAAACGTCTGGGGCGACCCACAGGGCTTAAGCGATCTGCTGCGAAAAATTCCGACCGAGCGTATGGGAGAGACGGAGGAGATCGCCAAAGTCGTAGCCTTTCTCTGCTCAGACGAGGCGAGCTATGTGACGGGAGCAACCCTCTACGTTGATGGCGGCATGACCCTCTACCCGGAATTCCGTCACGGCGGGTAAGAAATTACCAAGCCACAGAGACACCGAGGAAGCATGAAGATAGGAAATTATAGATAGCAGATTTGAGATTTCAAATTCTGAATCTGTGATTTGTCTTCTCTGTGCCTCCGTGCCTCTGTGGTTAATCCGGCATCAGGATTTAGAATTCGACAATCTGCGAAGAGGTCTGGATGAAGGAACGCCGCGCAGACATCGCGCCAAAGAATAATCAAACGCTTCGCCGCAAACGGCCTTCAGTCTATCCATTCGCTGCAATCGTCGGGCAGGAGGAGATGAAACTCGCGCTGCTGCTCAACGTGATAGACCCGTCAATCGGCGGCGTGCTGATTATGGGGCATCGCGGCACGGGGAAATCAACAGCGGTGCGCGCTCTCGCAGACCTTCTGCCGCACATTGCGCGCGTGCGTGATTGTCTCTACGGCTGCGACCCTGCCGATGAGATGAATCTTTGCGATGATTGCCACGCGCGTCTCGTGCTGGATGAAAAACTTCCGCGCGAGCGTTCGGCTGTACACGTAGTTAATCTACCTCTGGGCGCGACCGAGGATCGTGTCTGCGGCACAATAGACATCGAACGCGCGCTTCATGAAGGCGTTAAGGTTTTTGAACCCGGACTGCTTGCGCGCTCTCATCGTGGCTTCCTCTACATTGACGAAGTGAACCTGCTCGAAGATCACTTGATTGACCTTTTGCTCGACGTAGCGGTGACAGGGCGAAACGTGGTTGAGCGTGAGGGAATTTCAATTGAGCATCCGTCGCGCTTCGTGCTGGTCGGCTCCGGCAACCCGGAAGAAGGGGAGCTTCGCCCGCAACTGCTCGACCGTTTCGGACTACACGTTGAGGTAAAGACCGTTGATGATTTAGATGAGCGTGTGCGGATCGTCGAGCAACGCGAAAGTTTTGAGCGCGACCCTGATGGTTTTCGCTCCCTTCAGGAGAAAGAGCAAGAGAGCTTGCGTCGTCGGCTCGTGCGCGCACGCAAGAATCTAAATGCGGTAAAACTCTCTGGCGAACTCCTGCGCAGCATCGCCGAACTCTGCGGGCAACTCAAGGTTGACGGGCATCGCGGGGAGCTAACCATCTCCCGCGCCGCACGCGCTCTCGCTGCCTTTGAAGGTCGCAAAGAAGTTTCAGCCACAGACATCCGGCGAGTGGCGACGATGGCGCTCAGACATCGCCTGCGCCGCGATCCTTTAGAGCAGGCTGGCGGAAGCTCTCGCATCGAACAACGCCTCGACAAGCTTTTTCCTTCAGCCCCGCTTGATGAAGAGACTGAGCAGTCCCAAGACAAGCATGAACAAAATAGGCCGCCCACATCTTCATCACAGGGCAGCGCAGGTGGTAATGGCGTTGCAGGCAAACGAACTGGCGAAGACCCGGAAGGCGCGAGCAATGGTGGACTCGAACGCACAGCGCCTCCCGCGCTTGAAGCCCGCTTGCCTGATGATGCCTTCGACTCGAATCCTCTCAAGTATCCAAAACAGATCGAGCGTAACCATTCAAGGCAACGCTCCACAGCCTCTCGCCGGACTTCCGAAAGCGCCCTACATGGTCGCTACGTCCGCGCCACAGCTACCAAAACACCCGGCGCGAGAATCGCTCTTGATGCGACCTTGAGAGCAGCGATACAGGAGAGGGGAGTCGGGTGTCGGTGGCCGGGGATCGGTGTGAAAAAAGCTGCGAAGCCTGCAACAGGCCGCCCTTCTTCCCCGGCCCCCATCCTTGCGGACGCTCTCCGCTACAAGCGATTCAAGCGTAAGGCGGGCACGCTTTTCATTTTCGCCATTGATACATCCGGGAGCATGGCGCTCAATAGAATCGCGCAGGCGAAGGGCGCGCTCGTGCGTTTGCTTGAGCAGTCTTACATCAGGCGTGATCGAGTGGCGCTGGTGAGCTTTCGCGGACAAAATGCTGAAGTGCTTCTGCCGCCGAGCGCGAGTGTATGGCGCGCCAGGCGATTGCTTGATGAGTTGAGCGTCGGCGGCGCAACGCCTCTTGCCGCAGGTCTGGCACGCTCGCTCGAATTGGCTGAACGCGCAGCGCGTCAGGGTGCAGAGCGAATCGTCCTCCTGCTCTTCACGGATGGCCGCGCTAATGTTTCGCTGCGAACCGAGAGGGCGCAGAATCAAGGCACACGCCGACAGTTAATTGAAGAGGAGCTTGGCCTGCTTGGTCTGGCAGCGCAGCAATCGAGTGTGACGAAAATTGTAGTTGATACGCAGAACCGTTTCACTTCAAGCGGTGAAGGACAGAAACTGGCCGACCAGATCGGCGCGCGTTACGTTCAACTTGGAAGCGCAGTAGATAAAGTATTGTGAGCGAAGAAAACTCAACGATTGAAACGCTCACGTCGAAGGAGCGCGACCGCCGCGTGCTTGAGCTTTACGAGCAGGTGGTGGAGATTGAGCAGCGCCTGATACCGACGGGCTTGCACGTCTTCGGTCGTGTGCCGGAGGAAGCGGCGCGTGTTGACATGCTGAGGATGGTAGCGTCGTTTGACAGGCCCGAAGCGAACGCGCGAGCTTTGCCCGACCTGGTTGCGGAAGGCTCAGGTTTCAACGGATACACTGAACTGCTCCGTGCCGGTAAAGAGAATGTTGAGCGATTGTCGGAACGCGAGCGCGTTGACGAGATTGTCCATGCGGCGATAGAGCTTTTCATCAAGCAGGGTGCGGAGGCTGCGTCTCTCTGGTTGGAAGCGACTGCGCGTGTGAAGAGGGAAGCCTCGCGCAACATTTTCTCCCTGCTCTCAAGAATCTGCGATCAGTTGGCGACCAACGGCGAGCTTGAGAGTCTGACGCGCGCTTTGCGAGGCGAATATATAGAGCCTGGGCCGGGCGCGGACATCGTGCAGAATCCTGACATTCTACCGACAGGGAGAAACACGCACGCCGTCAACCCCTACCTGGTTCCTTCCCGTGTTGCATACGCGCGAGCCGAGCGAGTCGTCAGCAGTTTGCTCGAACGACACCTCTCGGAACATGGCACATATCCGCGTGCGATGGCCTTAGTGCTCTGGGGATTGGACAACATCAAGACGCAGGGCGAAGGCGTCGCGCAAGCTCTGTGGCTTTTGGGCGTGCGCCCCGTGCGCGATAGTTTGAACCGCGCGACCGGAGTTGAAATAATCCCGCTCGAAAAGCTGGGACGCCCGCGCATTGATGTCGTGATGACGGTTTCAGGAATTTTCCGCGATCTCTTCGGCGCGACGATTCTCCTTCTGGACAAAGCCGTCCGCGCCGTCGCCGTACTCGACGAATCGCCGGAGATGAATTATGTGCGGGGCAACATTGATGAGCAGATGAAACAGGACGGATGCCTCTTTGACGAGGCGGCCTTGCGCGTCTTCTCAAACGCGCCGGGCAACTACGGCACGAACGTCAACTTCATGGTGATGGATTCGCAGTGGGAGCAGGACGATACGCTCGGCGATCTTTTCGTCACGCGCAAGTGTTTCGCTTACGGGCGCGACGCCGAGGGCAGAGCGGTCGAAGGACGCGAAGCGCGCCATGCGATGGAGCGCGCTCTCTCGAAGGTCGAAGCTACGTATCAAAACATAGACACGTTCGAGATAGGCATCACGGACGTGGATCATTACTTTGAATACCTGGGCGGCGTCACGAAGGCGGTTGAGAATCGAGCGCGCGTGCGCCCAGCCGTTTATCTGTCAGACACGCTCTCGCGCGATTCCAAAATACGCTCGCTCGAAGAGACTGTGCGCCTGGAAACGCGCGCCAAGACGCTCAATCCGAAATGGTACGAAGGGATGCTCAAGCACGGCTTTCGCGGTGTAGCCGAAATCGAAAGCCACATCAGCAACACCTTCGGCTGGAGTGCGACCGCAGACGCGGTTGATGATTGGGTCTATACGGAGGTTGCGAACACCTTCGTCTTTGACAAAGAGATGCTCGACCGCCTGCGTGAGCTTAATCCACATTCGGCGCGTTCGCTCGTCGGGCGTCTGCTGGAAGCGCACGGGCGCGGCTTCTGGGCTGTGGAGACTTACGCCCTTGAGCGGTTGCGAGAAATTTTCGCCGGGCTGGAAGATCAGCTTGAAGGGATTGATTAACCTGTGAAATGATAGCTGCCTTGCTCTGGAATATCGCTCTTACTAGCTAACTGCTCTTTTCAGCGATTAGCCTATGGCCGCAGGCAAACCCCGCTCTGCTTTCACCTAACCCTCAACGGAGCCGAACTATGAAAAGAATATTCCTTGCATTCGCTTTCAGACCCAATGACCGTGAGTTGGCTAACCAGGTGCAACAGTTGCTTGGAAGCCACGATGTCCCGGCAGTTACCGGAGAAAACCTGGGCGGTGACGCGCTCACGCCAGCCGTGAAGGAGCGCATTGCCGATTCGGACGCGCTGATTGCTCTTCTTACCCAACGCGACAAAATCACAAACACCAGATATACAACCCATCAATGGGTGCAGGAAGAGTTGAACTACGCGCGGGATAATAAGCTGCGCACTATCGCGCTCATAGAGACCGATGTGGACGTTGGCGGCATGTACGCTGCGCACGAGTACATTCCTTTTGATCGCCAGAACCCTCTCCCGGCTTTTCTCAGGCTCTCCGATACTATCGGGCTGTGGAAGCGGGAGATTGGCCGCACACTCAAAGTGATGATCTTACCGCCCGATCTGGCGCGCACCGTAAGTCAGGGTGAAATCAAATGCCGTTACCGGTTTTATGCCGAAAAGTGGACGAAATGGAACGAAACCGAGGAGGCCATTCGTGAAACCGGTGGAACGTTCGTCTATCTGGTAGGCGTGCGGGATGACTATATAATCCAGCTTGAGGTCAAGCTGCAAGACGCGAAATGGCAGTCAGTCGCCACACCGCAATGGGTGCAAATTGAGTTAAGCCAGATATAGGAGAAGGCAAATGAGGATCAGCATCAAACAGAAGGCGACTTCTGAGCAAGACAACTGGTGGAGATGGTCTGTCTGGATTGAAGGCGACAGTGACGCCCTGGATCGAATCGAATATGTTGAATACACTTTACACCCCTCGTTTCCGCAGCCTGTTCGTCGTGTTGATGATCGAGGCTCGAAATTTCGTTTGGACTCCGAAGGCTGGGGCGAATTCCTGATTCGCGCTCAGGTCGTCCACAAGGATGGCTCTAAAAGAAGCCTCAAGCGCTGGCTCGAACTAAAATCCTCTGCCGAAGAAGATAAGCAAGATGATGAGACATCGGAGGCCGCAGGTGGCGGAGCGGGAGCCGGAAGTTCGCCTCGGTTTATCTTTTTTTCCTGCAACATTGCGGACGCGCCATTTGCGAATGCCTTGAGCAGGGCCTTGGCCGCGCATGACGCTCGCGTCCTGCTGATGGGGAACGAAACGAGCGGGCTGCCCTGGGAGGTTTCTATCAGCCAGTTACTTAGCCAAGCGGATGTTGCCGTGTTTATCATCTCAGAATCTATGAGTACCTGGATGAGGCGTGAGCTGGCGGCTACTCTCGAAAGAAAAATCCCGATTATTCCACTCCTCTTGAGCAGTCAAATAAACCTTTCTGAGTTGCCGGGTAAGATGGAGCAAGCAATTCAGGTCAAACCCGTCGAACCTGAAAGGTATGACGAAGAAGCGCAGGGTCTCGCAAAGCGTATCCTCCAGGCAATTGAAATTCTCATGTCGAAGGCAAATAAAAAGGAAGCGGCCAAGTCGTAATTGAAACGAGCCGAATGAACGTTACGATTCTCTATGTCGGGTCTAGTCTTCTCGCTCCTCTCAAGCAGGCGGAGCGCGAGATCAATCGTGAGTATGCGCTCGACCTGCGGGTTGCGGCGTACAACTTCGGCGCGGCGTTAACGGAGGGTGAGTGGCGGGATGTTGAGGGGGACTTGAGCGGGGCGGATGTGGTGTTCGTGATTCACGTGATGGATGGAGAGAATGCGACGAGATTGCTGGATTCTCTGGAGCGATACAAAGCGCGGCATCGTGCGGTGGTTGTTATCAACTGTATGCCAGACCTGATGCGGCGGACGCGGATGGGGAAGCTGGACTTCGGGCGGATGTTCGGCGGCAAGAAAAGCGATGGCGCGGAGACGCTTGAAGGCGTAGACGAGGCAAAGGGTCAGGAGGGTGAGAAGCGAGCGCATCATCTTGCTGGCAGGATTGGCGCGTGGATGGGCGAGCAGGCGCGTGCTCATCGCGCTAAGAAAAGTCGGAATCACACACAGTATCTGAAGCTCGTTGATCGCTTGCCAGGCTTGTTGCGTTTCGTTCCGGGCGCAGGACGCTTGCGAGACATCAAGAATTATCTTTATCTCTTCTGTTATTTCCTGCAACCGACACCCGCCAATATTCGCTCGATGGTGCTCTATGCGATCCAGCAGTATGTGCCGGATGAACGTGTGACGCGGGCTGAGATTAAAGTCCCGCCGCCGGAGACGATGCCTGCGGTAGCGATTTATCACCCGGATGCGCCAACGCTTTTTGAGTCGTTCGCTGCATATCGAAAATGGTATGAGCGTCGAAGCAATAAGAACGGTCAACAGACGCTTGACCCGGCCAGGACAATCGGCTTGCTGTTGATGCGCCCGCAGATCGTGAGCAACACGCGAAAACATTACGACGGGCTGATTCGTGCGATTGAAGCCGAAGGACTTGCTGTGCTGCCTGCTATCTCGACCTTGATGGACAACCGCGAGGCATGCGGGAAGTTTTTTATTGAAGGCGATGGGCGGAAGGAAATAGGCAGTAGGCAGTTGGCAGTTGGCGGTAAGAAGGAAGGGGAGTTTGAGACTGAAATAAAATCGCGTGTGAGTCAGGTGGTGTCGCTGACGGGGTTCAGTTTCGTTGGCGGGCCTGCGATGAATGATAGTGAGGCGGCTGCGAAATTCTTACGTGAGTTGAATCGCCCGTTTCGCTCAGCCGTCAGTCTGGATATGCAGACGGTTGAGTCGTGGCAGGAGTCAGGGATTGGATTGAATCCTGTGCAGGCGGGAATGCAGATCGCCATCCCTGAGTTGGACGGAGCGACGGAGCCTTTCGTTTACGGCGGCTTGCGCGCGGGCGAATGCGAACCCTTGCCCCTGGAAGATCGCTGTCACCGGCTGGCGCGACGCTTGAAGCGTTGGAATCATTTGCAGACAGCGGCGCGCGTGGATGTGCGCCTTGCGTTGCTGGTTTTCTGTTTCCCGCCGAACAAGGGCAACATCGGCACGGCTGCCGATCTTGATGTCTTTCCAAGCGCATGGGAGATGCTGCGGACTTTGAAACGCGACGGCTATGAAGTTGAAGTTCCAGCAAGCGCGGATGAGTTGCGAGAGCTACTGCTTGGCGGAAACTCAGAGAGTTTCGGCGCGACTGCAAACGTCGCTTACCGGATGAGCGTTGACGAGTACAGGCGGCTGTGTCCCTTTGTCGAGGAGATTGAAGAAGAGTGGGGCAGCGCGCCCGGTAGCATCAATTCTTTCGGCGGAGAGCTTTTAATTCAGGGCATCCGGCTTGGAAACATCTTTCTCGGAGTGCAACCAACTTTCGGCTATGAGGGCGATCCGATGAGACTCCTGATGGCGCGAAGCGGCGCGCCGCATCACGGGTTCATGGCGCTTTATACTTACCTCGAAAAAGTTTTCCGGGCAGATGCGGTCGTGCATATCGGGACACACGGCGCGACGGAGTTTATGCCGGGCAAGCAGGTGGGGTTGTCCGGCGAGTGCTGGCCGGATCGCTTGATCGGAGAGCTACCGAACATCTACATCTACAGCGTCAACAATCCATCGGAAGGCTCTATCGCCAAGCGCAGGTCTTACGCCGAGTTGATCTCCTATCTGACCCCGCCGATTGAAAGCGCAGGTCTCTACAAAGAGCTTGCCTCGCTCAAAGAGTTGTTGACCGCTTACAGGCAGGCGACCGCCGAGCATGAGCGCGAACAGTTGTTTGGTGCGATTGAAGAAACGGCGCGTGCGGCAAACTTTGAAACGATGAACGCCGAGCGATGAATGATGAGCCGAAAAGCAAGCGTCTTTTATTCATCATTCATCGTTCCGCGTTTTTTCTTTCTGGTAATTAAATCCAAACTTCTTTAGAATACTCCACGTCCACCCCCAAAGCTCTCAGCCCCAAGTTGAGTTAAATATTTAGCCCTCAATTGCCCGTTGAATTTACCGGGCGAGGAGCGTAGCACTATCTGCATGGGGTGAAAGTTATGAAGTTGTTTATTGAGATTTCGGAGCAATCGAGTCGCATTGGAGTTGGACGATTACAGCAGCCCTCCCGGTTAATAAAAACAATCCGGTTTCTTAGCGGCGCGTTTCTTGTTTTCATCTCTTCCGGGCTTTCTTTGCGTGCGGCAACGCTTCCTGCGGGTTTTGCCGAGACGCAGGTTGCGACCGGACTCACCAACCCGACGGCGATGGCATTTGCGCCCGACGGCAGATTATTCGTCTGCCAGCAAGGAGGGCAGCTTCGTGTTATCAAGAACGGCGCGCTCTTAACAACTCCGTTTTTAAGTGTCAACACCGACCAGACGGGAGAGCGCGGTCTGCTTGGCATCGCGTTTGACCCTAATTTCACGACGAACCAGTTCGTTTACGTTTACTACACAGTCAATGCAGCGCCCGTACACAACCGCGTGAGTCGCTTTACAGCAAGCGGCGATGTCGCAGCGGCAAATAGCGAGGTTGTCATCCTTGAGTTGAATAATTTGAGCAGCGCGTCGAACCATAACGGCGGAGCGATGCATTTTGGCGAAGACGGCAAACTCTATATCGCTGTCGGTGAAAACGGCAACAGCTCAAACTCGCAAACGCTCACTAACCTGCTAGGCAAAGTCCTGCGCATCAACTCGGACGGCACTATCCCGTCGGACAATCCTTTCTTCAACACCGCGACTGGCGTCAACCGCGCTATCTGGGCGCTTGGTTTACGCAACCCTTATACATTCGCCTTTCAGCCCCAGACGCGCCGGATGTTCATCAATGATGTCGGGCAAGACACCTGGGAAGAGATTGACGACGGCATTGCCGGATCGAATTACGGCTGGCCCAACACGGAAGGCCCGACTACTAATCCAAGCTATCGAAGCCCGCTCTTCTCGTATGGTCACGGGACGGGGCCGACTGTCGGCTGTGCGATTACCGGAGGCACATTCTACAACCCTTCGGTTAACCAGTTTCCGAGCAGCTACGTCGGCAAATATTTCTTCGCGGATTTTTGCAGCGGCTGGGTCAGGCTATTCGACCCTGCGAACAACACCGCGACGGACTTTGCCTCCGGCATTTCTTCCCCGGTTGATTTACAAGTCGGCCCGGACGGTAATCTCTACTATCTAGCCAGAGGCAGCGGCGCAGTTTTCAGAATTCAATTTACTGGCAATCAAGCTCCCTCTATCACCACGCAGCCAGCGAGCCAGACCATCTCGGAAGGGAAGCCTGTGACCTTTAGCGTCGCGGCCTCCGGCACGCCGCAGCTTAATTATCAATGGCAGAGAAACGGCAGCGACATCCAGGGGGCTAACTCTCAGAGTTACATGCTGGCGTCCGTTTCGTTAACCGATAACGGCGCGAAGTTCCGCGTTATCGTTTCAAATTCTTTCGGAAACGCCACGAGCAGCGAGGCGACTTTGACGGTGACGGCGAATCAACCGCCTGTCGGCAGCATCACCACACCGGCAGCGGGCACGCTCTACAGCGCAGGAGATACGATCAATTACTCAGGCACAGGGACTGACCCGGAGGACGGCAATCTTCCGGCAAGCGCTTTTACCTGGCAGGTTGATTTTCATCACGACACGCACGTTCATCCCTTCATCCCGGCGACAACCGGCTCTCAGAGCGGAAGCTTCACTATACCGACATCGGGCGAGACTTCGGCCAACGTCTGGTATCGCATCCATCTGACGGTGAAAGATTCCGCCGGGTTGACACATACATCTTTCCGCGACATCAACCCACGCACATCTACGATTACGCTGGCGACAAACCCTGCGGGACTTCAACTGACCCTGGACGGTCAGCCCATCGCCACTCCAACACAGATCGTCGGCGTCGTCGGGATGACACGCTCTCTTGGAGCCGTCTCGCCGCAAACGGTCGGCGGGGTGGTTTATCAATTCTCATCCTGGTCGGATGCAGGCGCGAGCGTTCATAACATCTCTACGCCCTCAAGCAACACAACATTCACAGCGACCTTTACGGCTCAACAGCAGACATTGCAATTCGGCGCGGCAGCCTACAACGTCGGAGAGGGCGACGGGAGTATCTTCATCACCGTTACTCGTTCGGGAGGCACTAACGGCGAAGTCTTCGTAGATTACGTTGCGAGCGGCGGCACGGCTTCCGAGCGCAACGATTTCACCACGTTGGTCGGTACGCTTCACTTCGCTAATGGTGAGACAAGCAAAACGCTGACCTTGCTTGTGACGGAAGATGGTTTCGTTGAAGGCAACGAGACGGTGAATCTAATGCTCAACAATCCGAAGGGAGCTAATCTAGGTAGCGCAGGCGCGGCGACTGTGACGATTATAGACAACGACAGCACGCCTACATCTTCAAATCCGATTAACCAGACGCCGGTTTTCGTCCGCCAGCATTATCATGATTTTCTAAACCGTGAGCCTGAGCCTGCCGGTTATCAGGGCTGGCAGGACACCTTGAATAACTGCAAGCCCGGAGACACCAGTTGTGACCGCATTGAAGTCTCCTCAGCCTTTTTCCGCTCGTTGGAATTTCAGCAGCGAGGCTACTTCGTCTATCGTTTCTATTCAGCCAGCCTGGGGAGAAAGCCTAACTATGCGGAGTTCATGCCGGACATGGCGCGTGTCAGCGGCTTTCAGACACCGCAGCAGGAGGAAGCAAGTAAGGTCGCGTTCATTGATGATTTCATGGCGCGGCAAGAGTTCAAGAACCGTTACGACCAGATAACCGATCCGAGAGCGTATGTGCAAGCTCTGGAATCGGCGGCTGGCGTCGTACTGGCGAACAGGGAAACATTAATTGCCGACCTCGCAGCAGGAAGGCAGACCAGAGCGCAGGTCTTAAGAAGTGTCGCAGAGAGCGCGGAGGTTTTTCAGAAATACTATAACCAGGCGTTTGTCGTCATGGAGTATTTTGGTTATCTCAGGCGTGACCCGGACATTCTCTACCTTAACTGGATAGACACGCTCAACCGGGCAGGCGACTACCGCATTATGGTCAACGGTTTTATCAACTCGACTGAGTACAAATCAAGGTTCGGCCAGCCATGAGAAGAACCGCAGACGAACGCGGACATACGCAGATCAAAAGGTAATTGACCACGAAGGCACAAAAGCAGTAAGGAAATTTCGAGTTCTCGCTTTTTGTGTCTTCGTGCCTTTGTGGTTATCCGTGTGTATCTGCGTTCATCTGCGGTTATTTTTTGCTCAGGCGACGCAGCTTGCGCTTGAATTCGGCTGCGGTCAGGCGGTACTTGAAAGCCTTGTTGCCGTTGATGTGGATGACGGGAATCTCCCAGCCGTAAAGCTCTATGAGGGCCGGGTCGGTCTCAATATTGACCTCTTCGAGCGAGTATTCATCGCTACAGCCAGCCGCGAGCATCTCCCCCTTAGCCTCTTCGCAAAGGTGGCAGCCCGGACGGGTATAGAGAATGACTTGTGCTTTCGTCGGCATAATGAAAAGCAGAATCCAGAATCCAGAATTCAGGAGCCGGAAGGAAAGGAAATCTGTTAATGTGGTCTCCGCCCTTTCATTCTGGATTCTGGATTCTGACTCCTTAATTCCGCTTTTATTTTAACCCTTGCCAGAGAATTGTGAAAATAGTATAAATATCGCACCGAGCCAATTTATAATTCATTCTGGCGCGGCGCTCTTCATGATAATGTTTAGCTTCCTGGGTCCGGTCGCAGAGGGTAATACTCCGATCAGGGCAGTCGTATAATCTGCGTCCGAACTTCGTGGTAGCAGTCTATCATCAGGTGTTCTGATGGTCAGGCTCGTCGCCTGTATTGCAGATGGAGGTCTGCGGCGTGGATAGCAAACCAAATTCAAACCTTCCAGCAGGAGGCACTACAGACGCTACAGACGCTGTAGAAGTTCCTGCCGGAACGACGCCTGCGGCGCGTGTCTCTGAAGGAGCAGCCCGCGCGTCCACAACGCCGACCCCTACAGTCGCCAAAGGCATTGCGAAACCGGTCGCTGCCAAACAGAGCGGCGCGGTGCTGGAAAGCGCGCCCGACCCGCCAGTCAACAAGATGCGGCGTCGAATCGTCTGGGCGAGCGTGGTAGGCTTTCTGACGACCTGCTTTTTGATGTTCGTGCGTTTCTTTCTGCCACGCAGCATCTTCGAGCCTTCAACCAAGTTCCGCATTGGCTTTCCTGACGACTACGCCATCGGCGTTGACCAGAAATGGCAGCAGCAATATCGTATCTGGGTAGATAAGACGCCCGACCGCCTGTTCGTCATCTACGCGCGCTGCACGCATCTTGGGTGTACGCCCGACTGGAAGGCGAGCGAGAACAAGTTCAAGTGCCCGTGTCACGGCAGCGGCTACGACAGCGAGGGAGTCAATTTCGAGGGGCCCGCTCCGCGTCCGATGGATCGCGCTCTTGTCGAGAAGGACGCCGAAGGGCAGATCGTCGTGGATACCGGAAAGCTCTTCAGATGGCCCAAGGGCGAGAGAAAAGAGTTTGACGATCCGGGAGCCTTTATACAACTTTAAGGAATCTTTAATTTTTGATTTGCGATTTTAGATTTTTGATTATAAGAGGATGAAAGAACTTTTAATTCCTTATCCAATCGCAAATCAAAAATCTAAAATCTAAAATTTGGAACACATGATGGAGCCTGAACGTCCCGATACCAAAGAGACCAAGCAACTCGCCGATGGCGAGAAAAAGGATGTTGGCCTCGTGGCGAAAGTGCGCGAAGATGCGAAGGCGCTGACGAAGCAGGCCGTCGAGGAGGCCAAGGCGCTCAAAGACCCGCAGCAGACGCAGCTCTGGAAATCCATCTTCCGCGTCTCACACGACCGCTCCGACCCGCGCAACCGCTCGCTCGCCGTTCTCTCAAACGTTTTCCTGCACCTGCATCCGGCGAAGGTCAACCGAGATGCCACGCGCTACGGTTTCACCTGGGGCATGGGCGGCATCACGTTCTATCTCTTCATCGTCTTGACGTTCACGGGCGTGCTCCTGATGTTCTATTACCACCCGTCAAAGGGGCAGGCGTTTCAGGACATTCTCTACTTAGAGCACGACGTTCCGTTCGGCAAGCTTTTAAGGAACATGCACCGCTGGGCGGCGCACCTGATGATTATCACGACATGGCTGCACATGTTCCGCGTCGTGCTGACTGGCTCATACAAGAAGCCGCGCGAATTTAACTGGTGCGTCGGCGTCGTCCTTTTAGTCTTGACGCTCCTGCTTTCTTTCACGGGCTACCTGCTGCCTGACGATCAACTCGGCTTCTGGGCTGTGACGGTGGGCACGAACATGGCACGCGCAACACCTTTGCTGGGGAGTGAAGGGCCATTCGGGGCGCAGCTTGGCATGACGCCTTTCAATGATGTTCGCTTCGGACTCCTGGGCGGCTCAATCGTTGATGCCAACGCGCTGCTACGGTCTTACATCTGGCACTGCATAGGCATCCCGCTCGTCGCCTCCATCTTTATGGCCGTGCATTTCTGGCGCATACGCAAGGACGGCGGCATCTCCGGCCCCGCGCCCGTCATGCTCGAATCGGAGATGAAGGCAGTGAAGAAAAAATAAACGATGAATGATGAACGATGAAATGAAAAATACTTTGTCTTTACTTCTGCATTCATCGTTCATCATTCATCATTTACTTTATTGGGTCTAAACTAAAATGGTCGCACAAGTAGAAAAGCGTGGATTCAGCTTCGGGATAGGCAAGATAGTCTTGCTCGCGCTGGTGTTGCTCGTCGCCTTGTATGCGATATTTTTTGTCAGCGACTGGCATCAGCTTTGGACTATTGCCTCTGCGCCCGACAACGTTCCGATTGTGGCGTTGATTCCCCTGGTGGCCTTCTTCACCTGGCTGGGAGTTAAGCAGGCGCAGGATAACGACCGCTTGATTGAGCGTCTTGAAAAAGACCCGCAACTTGCGAAAACGCATCATCGCAAGGCTCATCCGTGGCGACCCGGTTGGGCGCGCGATCTGCACGTCTGGCCCTATCTGGTCCGCGTCGAATTCCTGGCCGCCGTCATCGTCACCATTATTCTTTTCGTCTGGTCAATCACGCTCAATGCGCCTTTGGAAGAACCGTCGAATCCGAATCTGACGATGAACCCGTCGAAAGCTCCCTGGTACTTTCTGGGGTTGCAGGAGATGCTCGTCTACTTTGATCCCTGGATAGCGGGCGTGGTCATGCCCTCGATCATCATGATCGGTTTGATGGTCTTCCCGTATGTGGACTCGAACCCTTTGGGCAACGGTTACTACACCATCAAGCAGCGCAAGTTCGCGCTCTCGATGTTCGGTATCGGGTGGGTGACGTGGATTGTCCTCATCATCATCGGCACTTTCATACGCGGCCCTGGCTGGATTTGGTTTTGGCCCGGACAGACCTGGGATCACAACGCCGTCGTCTTCGATAAGAACATAGACTTGCCGGACATCTTCGGCATTACTAACATCTGGATTAAAACCATCTTCGGCGCGGTGGTCGTCGGCGGATTCTTCGTGCTGGCGGGAATGCTGCTGCACAAGCTGATGCGTTGGAACGAATTTGAGAAAAAACTGCTGGCGCGCACGAGTCTCTTGCAGTATCTGACGTTCCAGTTCTTCGCAATCGCTGTGCTGATAGCTTTGCCGGTGAAGATTATTTTGCGGCTGGCTTTCAATATCAAGTATGTCTGGGTGACGCCCTGGTTCAATGTCTGAGGCAAAGGTTTTAAGCGGAGGAACACGGTGGCTGAAACGCCTTCTCCTGATGCGATAGTCAAAAGGGAATCTGAAACTCCAGAGCGCGATCCCATCGTGGGCACTTCGACGAGCGGGATCATGCTCATCTGCGTGCTTCTCCTGATCGGTTCGCTGGCCTGGGCGCTCTATGATGAGGCTTACGGCCAGCGTCCCTGGAAGCGTGCGCAGCAGGAGTTTGTCCAGCGGTACAATCGTTACCTGAGAAGCATCAAGGGGCAATCGCGCTCGACTGAGAAGGAAGTTAAGGAGAGCGCCGAATACCAGCAGCTTGAAGAAGAGGCCAAAGCCGCCAGGGAGAATATCGAGCCGCGCAAAAAAGAGATTGAGGCGGGAGTCAAGAAGGTTGAAGAGAAGCTCGCTGCCGTGACCGATCCTTTTCAGAATGCGCGCGGGCAGATCACCGTCATCAACTACAAGGTCGAGACGGCCACCAGTGATTCAAAGAAAGCCAGCTTGCGCCAGCAGGTTGAGCAGAAGAAGCAGGAGAAGATCACAGTCAACATGCCTGCCGATGATGGGTCGGGCAAGACCACCAAGCAGGAATATAACTTCACACAACTCCAGGAGCTTTACAACGGCCTGAAAGATCAAAAGGCGAAGCTGCTTTCAGAGAACGCAGAGCTGATTAAAGAGCCATCGGAGCTTGAAAAGAAGCGCACAGAGTATCTGAAAGATCACATGACGGGGCTACAGCCCGCGCAGATTGACTCGCTCATCGCCAAGAATGAGAAGTTCGATTTCAGTCTGAAGCAGATTAACGTCTCTTCCGCCAACGTCGTTGACCGCTGCGAGACCTGCCACCTCGGTGTGCGCGAGCCGTTCACACTCAAAGCCTCGGACTTAGCCCCGGACGGCCCCGGCAAGAAGCCGGACGAATGGGCCAGGGCTTTCGTTTCACATCCGAGCAAAGAGTTGCTCACGATTCACAACCCTGACAAGTTCGGCTGCTCTAGTTGTCATGGCGGCAACGGTCGCGCGACGACGAGTATTGAGAAAGGGCATGGTCAGAATCGCTTCTGGCTTCACCCGCTCTACGGAAAAGAGAACATGGAAGCCGGTTGCCAGCAGTGCCACATGGCCGACCGTGTGCTTCAAGACGCTCCTCATCTGACGCTCGGCAAAGACCTCTTCCAGAATCGCGGCTGCGTCGGCTGCCATCGCTCCGATGGTTTCGACCGCGAGACGGACGCGCTCGGCAACACTCGCCAGCAAATCCTCCAGCTTGAAGATAATATTAAAGCCAACGAGCGCGATGCCAGGCAGTCCAGAGAAGCTATCGGTAATGCCAGCGATGAAGAGGCGCAAAATCTACAGGCTCGCGCTGAATCTCTGACGGTTGCCAACAGTCTGATCGCGGCGCAGCTCGACCAGTTGAACATACAGGCGCGCTACCTGATGCAGGACCAGAAGAAGGTCGGGCCGAATCTCAAGGACGTTCGCTTGAAGCTGGTCAAAGAGTGGATTCCTGAATGGATTAAAGACCCGCAGGCGTTTCGACCGGGAACGAAGATGCCGACCTTCTGGCGCTTGAACGGCGAGATGGCCCACGACACGCGCGCCGATGATGACAGGAAAGCGATTGCTGCTTATCTCTGGCAAGAAGGTTTTGACGGCAAGATGCCGCAGCAAGAGCGTGAGAAGGGTAATACGGCAAACGGCAAGCAGATTTTCGAGACCGTCGGCTGCATGGCGTGCCATTCAATCGGTGAAAGCGATTCGCGCACGGGCGGAGACTTCGCGGCCAATCTACAGCGCGTCGGCGAGAAAGCCAACTTCGATTACATCGTCCGCTGGATTTATAACCCGCGCCAGCGCTGGGAACCCTACTGCCCGAAAGAGAAGCGCGACCTGACGGCGGAAGACTACGCGAAGAATAATCTGCCTTTTGTTTTCGATACCGAGCAGCACTCGAAATGTCCGAACGACGGCGCGGAGCTTCAGGTGCAGAACATGACGGTGATGCCCAACTTCCGTCTGACGAAAGACGAAGCGCGCGACGTGGCATCTTACCTTTTCTCGCTCTCTGACCAGTCAAGCTCTTTCCGCGACCCCTCAGCCTCCTCTTACATGGACGATCCTGCGCTCAAGGCGAAGGGTTACGAAAAGATCAAGCAGTTCGGCTGCGCCGGATGCCACGAGATCAAGGGCTTTGAAGACGAGCAGCGCATCGGCAAAGAGTTGACCGCCGAAGGCAGCACGCCGATTGAGCGCCTTGACTTCGCCATGCTGACGCAAAAGGCGGAGCAGGGAGTTGACCCGAAGACGGGCAAGCAGGGTGAAGAGTGGTACAACCACAAAGGCTTCTTCGAGCATAAGCTGGAGACGCCCTGGATTTACGACACGGGCAAAGAGAAAGAGCCGCAGGATCGCCTGCGTATGCCTCAACCTTACCTGACGCCTGAATGGAAGACTGCGTTGACGACGTTTCTCATGGGCAGCGTCGGCACAGAAGGCGCAAACGTCCCGGCATCGCTTTTCTATAAGCCGGACGATCAGCGCAAAGCTATACAGGATGGTTGGTGGGTTGTTAAGAAATATAATTGCATGGGCTGCCATAGTATTCAGGTCGGGCAGCGCTCAGTCCTGATGGATTTGCCGCTTTACCAGAATCCTGACTGGAAAGATCAACTTCCACCGAAGCTGACGAGCGAAGGCGCGCGCGTTGATCCAAACTGGCTGCTCGGATTCCTGCATAATCCTTCGCTCTCGGATGTGAATAATAAACAGGAGCAGGGCGGCAACCAGGCGAATGGCGCAACCACAGCAAACGGCAACGCGAACACTAACCAGAAGACTCAAGCAACGCCAAACAACCAGGCAAATACAAACGCCGCTCAGGGGAGCAATCAAAGCGGCGCGCAGAATGGCGCTGCGAGCGGTAACGAAGGAGGCGGCGCGGCTCAACCTTCCGTGCAAACCGCAGAGCAGTTCAATCCGCAACCGGGCGCGGATCACAACGGCGTGCGAATCTATTTGAAAGCTCGCATGCCCACGTTCAACTTCTCGCCAAACGAGTTGCGCCTGCTGGTGCGTTTCTTCATGGCGGTCTCGGCGCAGCAGGAGCCGTACATACGCGAGCCGCTTGAGCCGCTCTCGGATCAAGAGCGAACGCTGGCGCGCTCACTCTTTACGTCTCAAGGCGCGCCCTGTTTGAAGTGTCACATCACGGGCGATCCCGGCCACGACAAGACCGCATCTGCTCCGAACTTCCTGCTGGCGAGTACACGCTTGAAGCCGAAGTGGACGTATCGCTGGCTGCTCGACCCGCAACAGATTAGCCCTGGAACGGCGATGCCATCGGGTCTGTTCAGGAAGGAAGGCGACCGGATGGTCTTCAACGGCCAGACGCCGGAGGCTTTCAATAATTATCACCGCGACCATGCGGAGTTGCTGGTGCGCTACATGTTCCTGCTCACGCCGGATGAGCAGCGTCGTCTTACTTCCGGTTCGCCACCGGCAACGGGCGGGGCAGCGCCTGCGCCCACGACGAAGGAAACATCGCCGCCTGCGGCGCACGCTCGTAGCACGAAGTGGCGTGTTGAAAGTATGAACAGCCATTCAGCTAGAAGGGCCGCGCCAGCAAGAGCGAGCCGTGCGCGCTCTCCCGTCGGGCGTGTTGTGGCTGCTCGCAGGTCGTGAGATTTACGTCTGTATGTTAACCTCTTTCTAAAAGAAATCTGGAAATCATCTTAGTTTTGGAGGACTCAATTATGTTGAAGAAACGCGCACGCTTCTGGCTTGCGGTCTTTGCTCTCTTCTCGCTTCTCGCCTTCACTTACGCCTGCGGCGGAAAGAAGGACACGGCTGAATCCGGCGACAACACCAGCGGCGGCGGAGACAAGGCAGCCGCTACAGCCTGGGCGCCGAAAGGCGACGAAGGCACAATCACAGGCAAGATTAATCTGACAGGCACACCACCCGCGCCGCAGAAGATTGATATGTCGCAGGACGCCAACTGCGCTTCCAAGAATCCGAACGCCACTACCGAAACAGTCGTCGCCAAAGACGGCAAGCTTGAGTACGCTTTCGTTTACATCAAGGATGGCACGCTGGCCGACGGCAAGAAGATCGGAGACTACAGTTTCAAGACGCCTGACACGGAAGTCGTGTTAGACCAGAACGGTTGCCACTACGTTCCGCACATCATCGGCATGCAGCCCAACCAGAAACTGAAAGTCACGAACTCAGATCCGACCGGCCACAACATTCACGCGCTGCCCAACAAGTCGAGCGGCAACGAAGAGTGGAACGAGTCGCAGCCGAGCGGCGCAGGGCCAATCGTTGACAAGACCTTCAAGCGTTCGGAGATTCTCGTTCCCGTCAAATGCAACCAGCATCCCTGGATGAAGGCTTACATCGGCGTCGTCAAGCATCCGTTCTTCGCCGTCAGCAAAGAGGACGGCTCGTTTGAAATCAAAGGCGTGCCGCCGGGAACTTACACGGTCGTCGCCTGGCACGAGAAGTTCGGCGAAAAGACCGCGACGGTGAAGGTTGACGCCAAGGGCGCAGCCACCTCCGACTTTACTTTCGACGCGGGCGCATCAGCCTCCCTCGAAGGCGGCTCGCTCACAGTCGTACCGGCAATCGAGTTGCCGATGCTGATGAAACCGTAAAAGTGCGGTGATAGGTGATAAGTGATGAGTGATAAGAAAAAGTCTTTAACTCATCACTTATCACCTATCACTCATCACTATTCTATGAACAAGGGTTTACATCGCTTCACGTTGTTTGTGACGGGCGCAACGTTGCTGCTGATAGTTGCGGGAGCGCTCGTCACTAGCCACGATGCGGGGTTGGCAACTAACGATTGGCCGCTGTCGAACGGTCAGGTATTCCCGGAGATGCAGGGCAATCTTTTCTGGGAGCACGGCCACAGGTTGGTTGCGACTTCGGTCGGGATTCTCGTCATCATTCTCAATATCTGGCTCTGGCGAAGCGAAAAACGCGCCTGGGTTCGCCGCCTGGGTTTAGTCGCTCTTGGGGGAGTTATCGCACAAGGGTTGCTCGGCGGTCTGACGGTTAAGCTGATGTTGCCGCTCGCCGTTTCTGCGGCGCACGCAACACTCGCGCAACTTTTCTTCTGCACGATGGTGAGCCTATCGGTTTTCACTGCGCCCGCGTGGAGCGAGCCGCGCCCCGCGTTGGAAGAGAATGGAAACTTGCCGCTGCGCTATCTATGTCTGGCCGCAGCGGCAAGCATTCTGATTCAGCTTGTGCTGGGCGCAACGCTGCGGCATTCGGCAACCTGGGATCAGCATTTGCCGGTAAGCCTTTTGCTCTCGCACCTGGGCGGCGCGCTCGTGGTCACGATACTTCTCGGTGCGACTATTATCACAGTGCTTAAGCGCCACGCGGGAGAGACATATCTCGGCAGGCCAGCGCAAATCGCAGCCGCGCTTCTGGTCACACAGCTTTTGCTCGGCCTTGCGGCTTACTTGACCAGGCAGGCGTCGCCCAATGCACCGCAGCCGCGCAACCCTATGGTCGGCATTACGGTCGCGCACGTCGCCTGCGGCGCGCTCGTCTTCGCAGTGACAATCGTGCTCACGCTACGCTCCTTCCGCGTGCTTAAAGCCACAGGCGAGACTGCGGCAGGCTATGGAAGATTGAGTACTGAGACGAATTGACTGTAGTTGGTTTTGAAATCTCTAGCTTGAAACATTCATTCTGGGAATCTGTAATTTGAAATCTGAAATCTTAATCAAGAGTGCGGCAATCGAGCTTAATCCGGGTGGGGCGACTCAATCTGGGGTTGAAGGACTGTCTCTACGCGAGAAGTTGTCGGCGTATGTTGAGCTGACAAAGCCGCGCATTACTTTCCTGATCGTTTTGACCTCGGCGGCGGGCTTCTGTCTCGGCGCTAAAGGCAGCCTCGATTACATGCGCTTCACGCACGCAATGCTTGGCGTGGCTCTGCTCTCATCAGGCATCGCCACACTCAACCAGTACATGGAGCGCGACCTTGACGGCTTGATGCGGCGCACCCAGTTGAGGCCGTTGCCAACAGGCAAGCTCGCGCCCCTTGAGGCTTTAATCTTTGGCGCGGGACTAACCCTCATCGCGGAAGTTTATCTGGCCTTGCTCGTCAATCCGCTGACGGCTTTGTTGGGGTTGACGGTCGTCGCAGGGTATCTCTTCATGTACACGCCGCTCAAGACGCGGACGACGCTTTCAACCGCTGTTGGCGCGTTTCCCGGCGCGATGCCGCCTTTGATTGGCTGGACGGCGGCAAGCGGTGAGATAACGACGGGCGCGTGGGTGCTCTTCGCCATCCTGTTCCTGTGGCAGTTTCCACACTTTCTCGCTATCGCCTGGATGTACAGAGAAGACTACGGGCGGGCGGGTATCAAGATGCTCCCGGTGGTTGAGCCTGAAGGCAGAATCACCGGGCAGCAGATAATTGCCTACACTGTCATGCTTCTGCCGGTCAGCTTGATTCCGACGTTGATCGGAATCTCCGGCAAAATCTATTTCTACGGAGCGATTGTGCTTGGCTTGCTTTTCCTGTTTAGCAGCATCACGGCTGCGCTCTCGAAAACAAGGCAGCAGGCGCGGCGACTCTTGCTCGCCTCCGTGCTCTACCTGCCGCTGCTGTTTGGACTGATGGTCTTAAACCAGTGATAAGTGATGAGTGATAAGTGATGAGTAAACGCTTTTTCTTATCACTTATCACTCATCACTTATCACTCATCGTTAAGGAGGTCCGATGGGTCGCGCTCTGGCTATCATAGTCTGGCTTTTGACGCTCGCCTCGGTTGTTTTGTTCTTCAGCGGATGGTGGTTTCCTACTACCATCACCGAACATGGGCCAAGAATTGACCAGCAGTTTTTGATAACGATCATTGTGGTCGGCATCGCTTTTGTCGCCGCGCAGGTCGGTCTCGGCTGGATGGTCTGGCGTTACAGCGCCAACTCTCAGAACAAAGATGAACGCGCGCTTTACACGCACGGCAACAACCGCCTTGAAGTTATCTGGACTGTCGTGACGGCAATCATCTTCATCAGCCTCGCCGTGATGGGTCAGCGCGTCTGGGCGCAACTTCATTTCTCTGACGCGCCCGCCGGGTCTCCACAGGTTGAAGTCGTCGCGCAGCAATTCGTCTGGAACATGCATTACCCAGGGCCTGACGGCAAGCTTGGACGAACCGACCCCTCGCTTATCAAAGAGGACGAAAATAATTTCATCGGCCTCGATGATAAAGACCCGAACGCGAAGGACGATATGACGGCTGCAACGCTCGTCGTGCCTGTCAATCGCCCCGTCGAATTAATCCTTCGTTCAAAAGATGTGACGCACAGCTTCTGGGTTCCGCAGTTGCGCTTCAAGCAGGACCTCGTTCCAGGCATGCAGATTCACGTCCATTTCACGCCAACCAAAGTCGGGCAGTTTCAACTCGCCTGTGCGGAGTTGTGCGGGATGAATCACTACAAGATGAAAGGCACGCTGCTGGTACTCCCGGAGGATCAGTACAGCGCGGTGATGGCGCTCCCGCAAGCGGAGTTTCAAGCGAAGGTCGCTACGTTCGCGTCCGGCTATGACGTGGGCGCGCTCTACGACGAGCACGGAACGAAGATCGGTAACTCATATTAATTCATCCTTCCAGCACAGGAGATGAGAGAGATGGCAGATGAACTAAGCGGTCATGAAGGCCACGAGGCGGTGCATCGCCACGAGCCGCCGAAGAGTTTTATACGCAAGTACATCTTCAGCCTCGATCACAAGGTGATCGGCGTACAGTATCTGACGCTCGCGCTGGTGGCGGTTTTCGTCGGCATGATCCTGTCTGTGCTGATGCGCATGAACCTGACGTGGCCGGATACGACCTGGCCGATCATCGGGGCGATCAAGCCGGAGAGCTATCTTTCGCTCCTGACGATACACGGCACGATCATGGTCTTCTTCGTGCTGACGACCGCGCCGCAGGGAGGATTCGGCAACTACTTTCTGCCGATTCAGATTGGCGCAGACGACATGGCTTTCCCAGTGCTCAACATGCTCTCTTTCTGGGTCACGTTCGTCGGCTTCGTCGTCCTCATCATGTCGTTCTTTGTGCAGGAGGGAGCGCCCATAGGCGGCTGGACTGCGTATCCACCTCTGAGCGCAATCCCAAGCGCAGGGCCTGGACAGGGCGCAGGGATGAACCTCTGGATAATAAGTATCGCCATCTTCTGCGTCGGGTCTTTGTTGGGAGCGCTCAATTTCATCACGACGCTGATTAACATGCGCGCCAAGGGACTGTCCCTGATGCGTATGCCGCTGACTTGCTGGGCGTGGTTTACGACCGCAGTGCTTGCGCTGCTCGCGTTTCCGGTGCTGCTGGCTGCTGGTGTCCTGCTTTACCTTGACAGAAATGCTGCGACGAGTTTTTTCGTTCCCGCAGGACTCTACATCAAAGATGTGGTGCTCACAGAGCATGCAGGAGGGTCGCCGATTCTGTGGCAGCACCTCTTCTGGTTCTTCGGCCACCCGGAAGTCTATATCGCCATCCTGCCGGGCATGGGCGCAACCTCGCATATACTTTCGACGTTTGCCCGAAAGCCCGTCTTCGGTTATCGCGCGATGGTCTTCGCCATTTTCGCCATTGGACTCCTCGGCTTCTTCGTCTGGGGACACCACATGTTCATCAGCGGCATGAGTCCGTATTCGGCGATGGCCTTCTCGATTCTGACGCTTTCCATCGGCGTGCCTTCGGCGGTCAAGACCTTCAACTGGCTGGGGACGCTCTGGGGCGGGAAGATTCGCTTCACGACGCCGATGCTCTTTGCGATAGGCTTCGTCTCGCTCTTTGTCGCGGGCGGCATCACAGGGTTAGTGCTCGGTCAGACTTCGCTCGACCTGCCGATGCACGATACCTACTTCGTGCTCGGACACTTTCACTTAGTGATGGGAGTTGCGGCAATCTTCGGCATGTTTGCGGGAATCTATTTCTGGTTCCCGAAGATGTTTGGACGGATGATGAGCGAGCGGCTGGGGAGAATCCATTTCTGGATAACTTTCGTCGGTGTCTATTCGATTTTCATCCCGATGCACATCATGGGAATCGTCGGGATGCCGCGCCGCTATTCGCAGTTCGCCGAAAACGGGCAGCAGATTTACGGCTTCCTAGCCTCCCTGCATCCGCTCGTCCTCTTCGTCACGGTCGCGGCCATCGTGACGTTCTTTACGCAGTTCATCTTCCTGTTCAATCTCCTGTGGAGTTTATTCAAGGGTAAGAAGGCGGGCGATAATCCCTGGGAGGCGACCACGCTCGAATGGGCGACTACCTCGCCGCCGCCACACGACAATTTCTTTGGCGTTCCTCCGGTGGTTTACAGGGGAGCTTACGAATACTCTGTGCCGGGCGCACCGCAGGATTACATTATGCAGACGACGCCCGACCCTGCGGACGAATCACAGGTGAGCGCGCAACAGGGAAGTAAAGGTAATGGGCACGATGGTCACAAGCACTGAAAGAGTCGTTCAAAAAAAAGTAGGACTCGGCGGAGTTCCGCCCGGCCCGAAAGATAGTCGTTCGCGCGGCGATGGCAACGGTGGTCGCGGCGGGTACGATTCGTTCGGGCGGTTTTCGCCGTCGAAGTATCGCATCGGAATGTGGGTCGCGCTCGCCGCCGTAGCCATGATGTTCACGGCTCTGACGAGCGCATACATCGTGCGTGCTAACACGTCGAATGATTGGCGACCGATTGCGATGCCGCCGCTGCTCTGGTTGAGCACGGCGTTGATTCTCATAAGCAGTATTACTTTCGAGGTGTCGCGGCGGTCTTTGAAGCAAGAGAAGACAAGGGTCTATCAACGCTGGCTCCTGTTGACTGTTCTGCTTGGCCTCGGATTTCTCGCCACGCAGTTGATGGCCTGGCGGCAGCTTGTGGCGCAGGGGATTTACCTGTCCTCGAACCCGCATAGCTCATTTTTCTATGTCCTGACAGGCGCGCACGGACTTCACCTTTTGGGCGGTGTTCTGGCGCTCGATTTTCTACTCCTGCGCTCCTGGCGCAGACGCTACGAAGAAGATGCAGTTGCTAAGCGGCAGGCGATAGCCAATGCCGTCGCCATCTACTGGCATTTCATGGATGGACTCTGGATTTACCTGTTCTTACTCCTTTTCCTTTGGAGGTAAAAAGTTGAGTACGGAAGCAGCAAGGGCGGACCAGTTAGTCGCAGGCGAGTGGAGCGGCGGCAAGCACCCATATCGCATCGGCCACAGAAAACTAGGCATGTGGCTGTTCATCGTTTCGGATTCGCTGACCTTTTCGGCGCTCCTGATCGGTTACGGCTACGTGCGCTACTCAAGCGATCAGTGGCCGACACCTTTCCCTTTCAGTCCCAGCATCATCTTTTCGACCATTATGACGCTGTGCCTGCTCTCGTCTAGCTTGACGATGGTGATGGGTGTCTCGGCTTCGGCGCGTGGCGACGTAAAGGCGATCAGGAAATGGCTACTGCTGACGATTATGTTCGGCGTGGCGTTTCTGGTGCTCCACCTTATAGAGTGGAATCACCTGATCGGCGAAGGGTTGCGTCCCTTCTCGCTGCCTGAAGAATGGCTGCACCGCTGGCCTAATGCGTCGCCGCTGTTCGGCGCGACGTTCTTCGCCATCACGGGGCTGCACATGTTCCACGTCTTCACGGGAGCGATTTACCTGGGCATAGTCGCCGCACGCGCCAACAAGCTCAAGCACGAGGACGTGGAGATCAGCGGGCTTTACTGGCACTTCGTTGATCTGGTCTGGATGTTCGTCTTCCCGATGATCTACCTGCTCTCGATAGATTTCAAAGGATAACGCGGAACGCGGAATGATGAACGATGAATTGAAGACGGTTTCCATTCATCGTTCATCATTCATCATTCATCATTTAGGAGTCCACTGATGGCAACGCACGCCGAAAGCGAACACGAGCACTTTGCGGGCAGCAACAAGCTTTTCATCTCCGTCTGGTTCTGGCTGCTGCTGATTACAGGCATCGAGGTGTTTCTAGGTTACATACAAATCCAGCCTCGCCTGATGCTGATTATCTTGATCGGCTTGTCTGTCATCAAGGCTGCGCTGATCGTGGCTTACTTCATGCACCTGCGCTTCGAGCGTTTGAGCCTGGTGCTGACGCTCGTGCCGATGTTGATTGTCTGCATCTGCCTGCTGGCTGTCTTTTTCCCCGACAGCTTCAGGTCGAAGAATTACCGGTACAAATTCGAGTCGAGCACGCAGCCTGCTGCGAAGACGGAGCCTGAATGAGCAATAAACGAACCATTAGGCTTGCTCTGATTGTAGCGTGCGCGTTAGTCGCGCTGCTTGTTACAAGCGCGCCGGCAATGGCTCAGTGCGCGATGTGTAAGAATGCCATCACGGGTTCGCCGAACGCGGCGAGGCTGGCCGAGAGATTCAACTTCGCCATCTTCGTGCTGCTGATTCCGCCCGTGTTGATCTTCTGCGGATTTTTCATAGCGGTTTTCAAATATCGTAAAGAGCAAGGGGAAGCGCCGGAGCATGGGGCGAAGAGGCTGCTTCGGGTTCTGAGATTGAGATAAAATGTGATGCCGGAAAACGAAGAACTTGTTCTGGATATTGATAAGATAAGTATTCGCGGGCGCGCTTGTCCGGTCTGCGGCGGCAAAATTATTCCGTCAGACCGCGCCGTTTACGAAAGCAAAGCAGACCCAACGGGCGTCTTCCCGCTCTGGCAATGCGAAAGATGCGGCTATGAGCAGATGTCCGAGAAACCGAAGCCGCAGCCAAAGGGCAAACACTGACTAGAAGTTTCATCATAAAGGAGAAGAGTTTCAGGCGATGACCAACACAATGGAGAAGGAGGGAGGTTTCATGAAGGGTGAGAATCTGCTCTTAAATGCCGTTTGCATCGTGATGGCTCTCTTGTTTCTCGGACTCGCCGGGCTGAACTTCTTTTCAGCGGGAAACTTCATCAGCACCGACAGCCTCTTCTTCACGACGGTGAGCGGCATGATGGCGCTCATCTTTCTCCTCGTCCCGCTTACATCTTTTCTGGCTGACAGGAAGGCTAAGAAAACTCCCGTTGGAGAACTTGCTGCACCAGCGGCAGAGCGTGGGGCGCTGGCCGGAGCGAATCGCACAGCGGCAGGCGCGCTGCGTGCTCCTGTACGCTACGCAGACGCGGTTGATGCCAGAGGGCGTAGGATTCCGCCGGACGTGGCGATGATGGTCGAGTTGATGAAGGATAGGGAAGCGTAAAGCTTCTGCTGGAGATAGTGCCGGTTAACGGGTTCGCGTTTTTGAGACGGGTTCAAGCGCGGGGGACGTTTAGTGATTGACGAGACGAAGCAGCGCGTGCTGGGCATGTTCGAGCAGATGAAGAAAGAGACGCTCGACCTGCATGAACTCTTCGAGGCTGGCGGCAACGACGTGGAAGCGCGCCAGGAAGTCTTCTACACTGTCGAGCGACTCGTCGAAGAAGGCTTGCTTGAAGAGCGCGGTAACGATTTCTACGCATTGACGGCAGAGGGAAAAAGGGCGGCGCAAGAATAACCGGCAATCGAAAGACACGCGGAAGCCGCCCATCTCCAGCATGAAGGATTTCATCTTTACCCTGCCGCATGTTAATGCGCTGCTAAATACTACGAGCGGTCTCTTTCTCATCGCGGGCTACATCTTTATCCGCCGCCGCCAGATTAAAGCGCACCGCGCGTGCATGATCGCAGCCTTCATCGCCTCATCAGTCTTCCTTGTTTCCTACGTGCTCTATCATTCGCTCCTGGCTTACTATCTGGGGCAAGGCCCGACGAAGTTTAGAGGCGAAGGCTTGATCCGCCCGGTCTATTTCGTCATCCTGATTACGCACACAATTCTCGCAATCACCATCGTCCCCTTTATCATTGTGACATTGCGGCGCGGGTTGAAAAGACAGGACGCAAAACACAAACGGATTGCGCGCTGGACGCTTCCCCTGTGGCTTTACGTCTCTGTGACTGGTGTAGTGGTTTACTTACTTCTTTATCAAATTTATCCCTCGCGTTAGAGTGAGTTTTAGTTGAGAAAGTATTTCACCACAGAGGACACAGAGGACGCAGAGGAACACAAAGAAAAGCTAAAATGATTCTATCTCTTCATTCTTCTGCGTTCCTCTGCGTCCTCTGCGTTTAATCATCGCTGCATTTTCAATGACTGATAATAGCTCAAACGGTTCATCCACATCCGCTGCCTCCGCTCCCGCGCCACAGCGACGGCGCACGCCGCTTTCGTTCATCATTCTCGCTTTAATCTTCGTCGTCGTTCCTTTCCTGACGTGGTATCTGACCTGGTTCAACCGTCCTTTGTCCGATGAGACGACGGAGACGTATTTGAGCGATGAACAAAACGTGCGCCACGTTCAGCACGCTCTGGCATTGATCGAGGAGCGGATGGAAAAGGGAGACCCAAGCGTCAAGCATTGGTATCCGCAGATAGTCAAACTCTCAGGCAGCAACGTAACTGAGATTCGTAAGACCGCCGCGTGGGTGATGGGACAGGACAATCAAGCGGCAGAGTTTCACGCTGCGCTACTGAAGTTGCTTGAAGACCAGCAACCTATTGTGCGCCGCAACGCCGCCGTGCAACTGGTGCGCTTTGGTGATGCGAGCGGAAGAGCGGAGTTGCGCGCGACCTTACAACCTTACAAAGTCGTCGCTCCAATGGAAGGAACGATCAGCAGCGTCTTGATTGAAGGAGGCGATGTCAGGGAAAACGCGCTCCTTGTACGCATCACAAATAGTCAGAATCAGGTTCAGGAGCTACGCTCACCTCTGCCAGGAAAGCTTATCAGTGTGACGGCGCGTGAAGGGGCGCGTGTCTCAACGGGTGATGTAATCCTAACCCTTGCGCCTGATCCTGATTTCGTTTACGAGGCGCTGCGTGCGCTTCTGTTCATTGGCGAAGCGGAAGATTTACCGGATGTTGAGCGCTACGCTCAGGGAGCAGAAGGGATGCCGGGGCAGGTCAAACAACAAGCGGCTCAAACGGCGAAAGCCATTCGTAGCCGCTCGGAGAATAAAGATTCAGGTGTTAAGCAGTAGTGGTGACAGGCGCATCCGTTAGCTCCACGCCGTGCATGGCCTCCCAGTCTTCTGTCGGAACCATCTCGATTGCATCCCAGGGACAACCGTCTAGAAACGCACCATCCGGCCCCTTGCTGATACATTTCTGGCAGCCTATGCAGAGATTCGGATCAACCTCGATGCGGCCAAAAGGCTCATGATCGGGATCAGGAACCCAGAACATGCAGGCTTCGATGGGGCAGTATTCAATGCAGGCGGGTGAGCCGGCGCAGCCGGTGCAGCAGTCTGTCGTGATGGCAAGAATTTTCGGCTTCTTCTTGCGCGTGGCTTTACCGTCTCCCTCCGACATTGGAAAATGTTTTTCGACAATCGAGATCATTCATGCGCTCCGTTTGTTGTGCTTTCGGCAACCGCTTCACTTTAACACGGCATTGTCTCTCTGCTCAATAGGCCCTCTTAGTAAGCGCGAGGCGCAAATTTTTTAAGCTCCGTTAGGAGCGACTGACAATAGCCCAGCAATTTATTGCTGGGTGAGAGTGCGAATAATTTGATTGAGTCCCGTAGGGACGATTGAATCTCAGCCGTCCCTACGGGACTTCATAGAACCTCTGTTATCTCACCCAGCCATGAATGGCTGGGCTATTGTCAATTGTCCCTACGGGACATTACTTGCGCATAGCATTAACTAGGTTACGTCTCTTGCGCGCTCACTGTCGCATAACCGGGGGCATCGGTGGTGTCGGGCGTTTCGGCGGGTTGCGTCGTAACTCATCGAGCAGATACTTCACAGCCGCTTCGAGCGTCGGGTCTTCGCCTTGCGCGAGCGCGTCGGGTGTGTCAACCACTTCGACATCCGGGTCAACGCCGACGCCCTCGACCGCCCACTTGCCTTCAAGGTCGAGGAAGCGGAAGCTTGGCGTACTCAGGCTTCCTCCGTCTTCGAGCGGGGGATTGCCTGTGAGTCCGATCAACCCGCCCCAGGTCGTCGTGCCGAAGATACGTCCCAGCCCGCGCTCGCGGAAGTAATAGGGAAGCGCGTCGCCGCCTGAGCCTGCGTAGCCGTTAATGAGCATGGCCTTCGGCCCAAGATGCGAGAATGCAGGCGTCGAGCCTGGATTGATGCCGCGCCGCGTCCAGTAATTAAGAGGCTTGCGTTCGAGCAGTTCGATCATGCGGTCGGGGATGAATCCGCCGCCGTTGTAACGGTCGTCAATGATGAGCGCGTCTTTCCTGGCTTGCGGATAGAAGTTTTTGAAAAGCTCGCGGTTTCCCTCGACCGCCGTGTTCGGCACATGGATGTAACCGATGCGGCCTCCCGAAAGTTTTTCGACGAGCGCCTGTTGCGACTCTACCCAGTCGAGATAGCGTAGGTTCGCTTCGTTCTTGACCGGGCGAACTCTCTCGTCATGCGCGCCCGCCGTGTCTGGGCGGTCGTTGAGCTTGAGCGCGACAGCGCGGTCGCCCTTGCCTTCGAGTAGCTCATAGAAGTTCTTAACGCTGCGAGCGGAGCGTCCGTCAACTGCGATGATGAAGTCGCCGACCTTCGCTTTCACACCCGGTTCTGTGAGCGGCGAGCGAAAGCTTTCGTGCCAGTTCTCGCCCGGAAAAATTTTTGTGACCTTGAAGTAGCCTGAAGCGTCCGGGGCAATCTCGGCCCCAAGCAATCCTCCATCCGTGCGCGTGACGCGCGACGGCTCAGGGCCACGATCAACGTAAACGTGACCGGCCATCAACTCGCTGCCCATCTCTGTAAGCACAAAGTTGAGGTCTTCACGATTGGCGATGTATGGAACAAGCTGCTCGTACTTGGCGCGGATGGCGCGCCAGTCAACGCCGTGCATGTTCGGGTCGTAGAACCAGTCGCGCATGATGCGCCAGGCGTCCGTGTACTCCTCAGCCCACTCTGCCTTCGGCTCGACTTTCATCATCATCCCATCGAGTTTGAGCAGTCCGGTGTCCGGCTTCTGGTTGGGCGCAACGGGCACGATGCCGAAGCTCTCGCCCGCTTGAAAGATGAGTTGCTTGCCGTCGTCGGAGAGATCGTAATCGCGTATGCCGTCAATAATCGTCTGCTCTGTTTTGGAAGTCAGGTTGTAGAACGAGAGCTTGCCCGGTCCAGACAAATAGAGCACCCCATCAGGCGTTGCCGCCAGGTGACGATAGTTATTTGGTGGGCCGGGAATGGCGCGAACACGGTTCTCGAAATTCTCGAAATCAATTTTAACGTTAGCTTGCGGCGCGGCCCTTTTCTCGTCTGGCTTTGTTTCAGGCGCGGGCGTCAGGGGAGTTGCCGGTTGCTCAGGAGCTTGGCCGTCGGCGGGTTGCGCCTTTGCGCTCTGCGGCGGGGGCGCTTGCGCTGGATTGGGCGGCGGCGTCAGCGGAGTCTCTCTCGTCTTCACGCGCTCTTCGTCGCTGCTGGGCAGAAAGAGCGCAGGGCCATCGGCGGCCAGGATGCCAACGTAAACGCGCGTCGGGTTGGTGTAGATATAGTTGAACTCAAAGCCGCTGAACGTGAGATTGAAGTCGCGGTTGGAAAGAAAGTAGAGGTAGCGTCCTTTCGGGTCAAAGACGGGCTGAGTGTCGCTGGTCTGTCCGCCGGTAAGTTTTCGCGCGCTCCCGCTCGTGATTGAGTAGGCCCAGATTTCCGAGAACTGGTTATCGCCCAGCTTCGTATAGGCAATCCAGCGGCTATCGGGTGCCCAGGTGTAGTTCGTGATGTCGCTGTTGGAACTGTGATCTACGTCAACCGTCTTGCCTGTGTTGACGTTGACGTAGCGCAGGCGTTGCTTCTTATCGCCGTAAACGAGCATCGTGCTGTCGGGCGACCATGTGGGGGAGAATCGCCAGATGTCGCCGTCGTTCGTCACACGTCGCTCCTCACCCGTCCCGTCGCTCGCACGAATGTAAATCTCGTACTCGCCCGAACGGTCGCTCAGGTAAGCGACCGTGCGACCATCCGGCGACCATGAAGGGGCAATCTCCCGCACGCCTTGCGAAGATGTGAGATTGCGGACTTCACCTTCTTTGGCCGGAGCAGTGAAAATATCTCCGCGCGCATCAAACAGCGCACGCGCTCCGCTTGGAGAAAGCGAGAATGAATTGATGTTCGACTTGACGTTTTTGAAGTAAGGCACTGTATCGGGGAAGTCGCCGTAGACTTTGATGGGGACGCGCTCTTCTTTGCCCGACCTGGTTTCAAGGCGGTAGATGTAGCCGCCGACTTCGTACACAAGCTCGTCGCCGGAGCCGCTCGGCCAGAGCACGTCATAGTCTGTATGGTTCGTCAGCTTCCTGGTCTTCTTCGTCCGCGTGTCGTAGGCGAAGAGGTTCATCATCCAGTCGCGGTCAGACAAATAGTAAATCGTGTCGCCGAGCCATACGGGAACCATGTCCTGCGCGCGAGTATTAGTAATCTGCTCTGAGGTGTTGTGCGCGAGATCGTAAATCCATACGTCCGGCGATTGCCCGCCGCGATAACGCTTCCAACCGCGAAACTCATTTGAGATTGGGGTGAAAGCGACCTTCGTGCCGTCGGGCGAATAGCTCACGCCGCCGCTCTGGTTGATCGGAAGGGGCTGCTCCTCGCCGCCTTCCACAGGAACCAGATAGGGGCGGCCCAGCCGGTCGCTGTAAGCGACGCGGTTGGAGCGAAAGAGCACCTGCTTGCCATCGGGTGTCCAGCCGAGCACTCGATTGTCCCATCCCCCGCGCGGAGGCAATGCGCCGACATCGTTGTGGTAAGTGAGCTGGCGCGGCTCGCCGCCATCAACCGAGATGACGAAAACCTGGCGCGTCCCGTTATACTCACCTGAGAAAGCTATCCAACGACCGTCAGGAGAGAACTTCGGGAAGAGTTCTATTCCGGGATGCGATGTGAGCCGCCGCGCAGTGCCGCCCGATGCGGGCACGGTCCAGATGTCTCCGGCGTAGACAAACGCGATCATGTCGCCGTGTATGTCTGGAAAGCGAAGCAGCCGCGCAAGGTCGTCGGCGCGTTGCGCTTCAACTACAGCGGACGAGGCCGCACCGAAGATAAGAAGGATGGCTAGGACGAAAGATTTGTGCATTCCTGAAGCTCCTGGCGAACGTGTTGTTAAGAGAAGCTGGATAATAACACGAGGAGCCTTTGGGCATTGACGAGAATTTTTGTCGCATACTTGTTTCCAAGTACAGTAGGATACTTGAAAGAGTTGCTCGAAAAGGATAAAACTATCTAAAACCAAACAGGAGGCATCAATGAGTACCGTCGCCGGAATATTCCGATCACGCGCCGACGCAGAGCGCGCCGTAGAGAACTTGCGTTCGGCAGGCATTGCCAACGACCATCTTAATCTTTTGATACCGGGCACAACCGACCAGGAGTTAGAAGCTTCTGTGCCGACAACTGAAACTGAGCAGCCAGGCATGGGGAGCGCACTTGGCGGCACAGTCGGCGGAGCGCTGGGCGCTGCCGGTGGCATGACAATCGGCGCAGCCGCTGCCAGCCTGTTAGTGCCAGGGGTCGGCCCCGTCATAGCCGCTGGAATTCTTGGAGCAGCCTTGCTCGGCGCAGGCGGCGCGGCAGCGGGCGCAGCAGCAGGGGGTTCCCTTGAAGATTCTGTCGAGGGCTTGCCGCATGATGAGTTGTACGTTTACGAAGATGCGCTCAGGCAGGGACGCTCGGTCGTGCTCGTCGTAGCGGATGATGACGCGCAAGCCGAGACGGTGCGCGGTGTGCTGACGCAGGCAGGGGCGGAGAGTCTGGATGCGGCGCGCGAAAGCTGGTGGGTTGGGCTGCGCGATGCCGAAGAGGAAGAGTACAAGGGGCAGGGCAAAGACTTTAAGACGGACGAGCCTCTCTACCGTCGCGGCTTCGAGGCGGCGCAGCACCCGCAGGCGCGCGGCAAATCTTACGAAGAAGCGGGCGCGCGATTACGTGAACGCTATAGCGATGCTTACGAAGCGGAAGCCTTCCGGCGCGGGTATGAAAGAGGACAGAATTACCAGCGAGGGCTGAGGGAGAAGTACAAGGGTTGAAAGACACGCTCCTGAGCATCGCCGTCCTCGGCGGCATACTCATCTTGAGCGCGGTCATCACCAACCTGTTCGCGCGTAAGATGTATAACCGCTGCGCCGACTGTGGGACGCTCAATGCCAAACGGCGCGCACATTGTCGCTCGTGCGAGAGGGAATTAGGGTAGCGACATTCTCCCGTGCAAGTTTTGTTTGCCAGAGGGAATTCAACGCAGAGGACGCGGAGGGTCGCAGTGGAAGAGGGTATAGAAATTTGAGATTTGAAATCTGAAATCTGTTATTTGCTATTTCAAATCTCTTCTTCCCTCTGCGACCCTCCGCGTCCTCTGCGTTGAATCAAACCTCCTTCATTTTCCTGATCGAAATTGTGCTACGCAAATCATGCCCTGGAATCCAGCACAATATCATCAATTCCAGAACGAGCGTTTCGCGCCGTTTGAAGACCTCTTCAGCCTGGTAAAGGCGCGCTCCCGATTGCGCGTTGTTGATTTGGGCTGCGGGACAGGTGAGTTGACTCGAAGACTGGCAGACAGGTTGCCGGGGAGCAAGGTTCTAGGGATTGATTCTTCGCTGGAGATGCTGACACGCGCGCGTGAGCAAGCAAGCGCGTCTCTCGGCTTCAAGCAAGGTTCGATTCAGGAGGTTGAAGGCGAGTGGGACCTGGTCTTCTCTCATGCGGCGATTCACTGGATAGAAAATCATCGCGCGCTTATTCCTCGCCTGCTCACGCTCGTTCGTCCCGGAGGGCAGCTTGCAGTCCAGCTTCCGTCGAATCACACGCACCCGACTCACACTTTGATTATGGAGATCGCTTCGGGAGAGCCTTTTCGCCACGCGCTGAAGGGCTGGAATCGTTTCTCGCCGGTTCTTTCCATTAGAGAATACGCGGAGCTTCTGCACGAGCACGGCGCAACGGAGATTACGGTCTTCGAGAAAGTTTATCCAAGTCTCATGGAAAATTCAGATGGGCTGGCGGATTGGACGGCAGGCTCGACGCTCGTTCCTTATTTCGAGCGCCTGCCAGAGCCGCTACACGAGCCTTTCATGGCTAGATACCGGGAGCGTTTGCGCGTGCTCTTTCCGGCTGCCCCTGTGTTTTATACTTTCCGGCGGATACTTTTCGCAGCCACGCGCCCGGCGTAAACAACAAGTCTTCATCAGTCGCCACACTCTTAGCCGTCAAGCTGTTCACCTGTTTCAAAGCCGAGGAAGACGCCGCGCGAACACCATCGTATGAATCCGTTGCGGCTGAACGTTGGAGAGCGGCAATCACGTTTGAGTCAAGCTTCATACGTTTTGCCATCAACGCGAGGGCTTCGGCGGCTTCGATTCGCCCGACAGCATCGGAGCTATTGGCGAGTTGATAGGCAAGCCGTGCGGTGGGCTGCGGGAAATCCAGTTTCTTCAAGATGCGCTCGCCCTTGTCGAAGCGAATCAGCAGGGGCTTGCTATCCAGCTTGAAACTGAACGTCTGGTGTCGCCCGGTAATCTCGATTGGCTCGGTGCGCTTGCCCTGCGCGGTCGCCAGTTCGATTTCAACAGACAGGCGAAAGACTGCTGGCGTAGTGGCATCGGGAGTCTGAGTCTGTGTCACGTCCAGAGTCAGCACGCGCGTTCGTGGTTCGTAAACTGAGCGCACGCGCAGTTCCGGGTATCCGGCTTTGTAAACCCATTGATCGAAGAACCAATCCAGATGTTTTCCGGTCGTCTCTTCAAAAGCTCGTTCGAGGTCGCTGGTCTCGACCAACTTGTTCTGATTCTCGTTCAGGTATTTGTTGAGAGCCTTCCAGAACATCTCATCGCCAACCGTTTCGCGCAGCATGTGTAGGATGAGCGCGCCCTTTTTGTAGAGCGTCGCGTCGAAAAGATCAATCGGCGAACGGTAGCGGTCGTAAACAATCGGGCGACGATATTTCAAAGTGTCTTCCAGAAAATATAGATAGGAGCTTGAGCGCATCTCGGCTAGATAGGCGTCGTGGCCCGCCTCGGATTCTCTGAAAGCTGCCTCCATGAAAGTTGCGAAGCCTTCGTTGAGCCAGGCTTGAGACCAATCTTTGCAAGTTACGAGGTCGCCGAACCATGAATGCGAGAGTTCGTGCGAGACCAAATTTTCCGTAGATAACTGAGATTCCTTTGTGGTTGTGCCGAGTATCTCCGTATCGGCGTGCGTCGTGGCCGTGATGTTCTCCATCCCGCCGAAGATGAAATTTGCGACGATGGTTTGCGCGTACTTATTGAAGGGAAACTCGAAATTGAGTTTCTCGCTGAAGACGCGCATCATCTCAGGCGTCTTGGCAAAAGCGCGTCGCGCATCCTCCTCTGTTCCGCGATAGGTGTAGTATTCAACCGGAATGTTTTTGTAGGTATCGGTCAGCTTCGTATAGTTGCCGACGACCAGCGAGATGAGATAGCTGGAGTGCGGCTGCTCCATCTTCCAGTGAAAGGTGTGTGTGCTGTCTGCGTTTGTGGTCGTCTCAAGAAGCGCGCCGTTGGAGATGGCGATTTCGTCCGCCCCGGTCGTGATGTACTGCTCGCTCGTCGCCTTGTCGTCAGGGAAATCGTAACAGGGAAACCAGTAGTGATTCTCTTCAGGCTCGCCCTGCGACCAAATTTGCGCTGGCCTGGACAAGCCTGCGGCGGCGGCGCGTGTCTGCGGAATAAAGTAGAGACCTTTCTCCGGCACGGCGCGATACTGTATGCGAACGTTGATTGATTCGGTTGGCTCGTAAGCGCGATCAAGATTGATTGCGAGCTTATCTGACGGCTGCGTCCATTGAAGCGTTGTATTACTGTCGGCAAGTGTGACGGCTTCAATCTTCATCGAGGAAGCGTCAAGGTCAAACGTTTGGAAACCGCCTGCGAGTGGCTTGAGTGTAACTGTTTCGTCGCCAAGAACCGTCCGGTTCGGCGCGTCGAACCGCGTGTGAATCGTGTAGTTCAAGACATCAAATGTGCGAGGTGGTCTTTCGTGCTTCGGGCCTTCGAGTTGCGGGCGGGGAGTTGCCTTTTGCGCCTGCGGGATTTTTCGCGGCGAAGTTCTACGGTGTTGGGCAAATGATGCCGGAGCGAAGCTGGTTAGAATGAAGATGAAAGTGAGCGCGCAGACGAGCGCGTCGTGACGAGTTGTACGAGATTTCATTAAACCTTCCCTGAGATAAAGTGTCACCAAAAAATTTCCGGGAGCTTCTTAATTGTGCCTGACGGAAACGCTCGAAGCAAAGCCTCATGCCGATTCGTAGATTATCTGAAACCGGCATTGCTGGACGGGAACGAGGCTGGGAAATTGCGCCGCAGCCTGTGAAATCTTATGCGGGCTGTTTTAATTCGCGGCAAAGCGTCGTATATTCCAGTTAAAGTTTTCAAGCAAACTCGCTTCAGTTGATTGCTTCTCGACTGTCAATGACAAGAACGATTGGAGAAATCGCATGCTTCGTTTCGTCGCCTCTATCATGGGCGTACTGTTCTTAATTGTTGCTCTTGATTTTCACCACACGACTATGGCTCAAAGCACACCACCACCTGTTCCGACTGAATGGCAAACGCTCGCCGAGAAGACCAATTACCGCGAGACGCCGCGCTATGATGAAACCATCGCTTATTCACGTAAGCTGGCCGATGCCTCGCCGCTCATACGCTTCGAGAGTTTCGGCAAAAGCGGGGAAGGGCGCGATCTTCCGCTTCTCATCGCAGCAAGCGGAAATACTTTTACACCGCAAACGGCCAGAAGCGCGGGCAAAGCCGTTATCCTGATTCAAGCTTGTATCCATCCGGGTGAATCGGACGGCAAAGACGCAGGACTTGCGCTGCTGCGCGACATCGCAATCACGAAAACGCGCACGGGCCTGCTTGACCACGTCGTCATACTCTTCATCCCGATCTATAACACGGACGGGCACGAACGCTTCAGCGCCTTCAATCGCCTCAACCAGAACGGCCCGGCGGAGATGGGCTGGCGCGCTACCTCTACCAATCTCAATCTTAACCGCGACTATATGAAAGCGGACACGCCGGAGACACGCGCGTGGCTCAAGCTGTGGACTGAATGGAACCCTGACCTGCTCATTGATTGCCACGTCACGGACGGCGCGGATTTTCAATACGACATCACCTACATCTACGAACATCACGAACACATGCCTGCGCCCGTGCTGGCGTGGATGCGCGAGGCTTTCGACCGGAAAATCTTTCCGGCGACTGAGGCCGAGGGCAATCTGCTCTCTCAGTACATCACCTTTCGTGACAACCGCGATTTCTCGAAGGGACTTGACGGATTCGTCATGCCGCCGCGCTTCTCGACCGGCTACACGACCATACGCAATCGTCCCGGTATGACGATTGAGACGCACATGCTCAAAGATTATCGCACGCGCGTGCGCGGAACTTACGACCTATTGAGATTCACACTGGAAGAGGTGAATCGAAATCCTGATAAGTTGCTGCGAGCCGTTCATGAGGCAGACGAACAAACAATAGCCGAGGGAAGACGCTACGATCCCGCGCGGCGTTACCCACTGCGGATAGAACTGACAGATAAATCGAGGCCGCTTCAATTTAAGGGCGTGGAATCGCGCACGGAGTTGAGCGATATTTCGGGAACGATGCGTGTGGTTTTTGGGACGAAGCCTGTGAACATCACTGTTCCGTTTTACGATGAAAGCAAAGTTGCCGCTGCCGTTGCCCCGCCTCTTTTCTACATCGTGCCGCCGCAGTGGAAGAGCGTCATTGAGGTGCTTGCTGAACACGGCCTGCGAATGCAGCGGCTCACAGCGCCTGCGACAATTGACGTTGAGAGCTATCGTTTCAGCGATGTTAAGTTCGCCGCAGCGCCATTCGAGGGGCGTGTGATGCCGAGTTTCAAAACAAATCCCGTGCGCGAGCGCAGAACTTTTCCGGCGGGGTCTGTTGTTGTGACTGTAGCTCAAGCGGCGGGACACGTTGCGGTTCATCTTCTGGAACCTGATGCGCCGGACTCATTCGTTGCCTGGGGATTTTTTAATGCTATCTTCGAGCAGAAAGAGTACGGTGAGGATTATGTGTTGGAGAAGTTAGCGCGCGAGATGTTGGCTAAAGATGAAAAGCTGCGGCGCGAATTCGAGCAAAGGGTAGCCAATGATCCGAAGTTCGCAGCCAGCGCGAGCGAGCGCCTTAATTTTTTCTATGAACGCTCACCCTACTGGGACCAACAGTGGAATCTTTATCCGGTCGGGCGCGTGACGACGGGTCTGAATGTGTCACTTGCAGAATTTAAGTGAGAAAGAGAAACGGGCGCGAGAAATTAATCCGCGCCCGTTTCTCGATTCAGTTTTATGTTCCGCTTGCTAGACCGTTCGACGGCCTGTGAGCAAGTTGATGACCAGAACAACCAGCGCAACCACGAGCAGCAGGTGAATAAATCCACCGCCAATACCGCCGATAGCACCGATCAACCATAAGACCAGAAGCACCACCAAGATTGTCCACAACATATCGCCTTCTCCTTTGTTTGAGACACCCTAAAACCGTTCGCCTGACCCCCCTACTCGATGCCGATCGAACAACCCGCGAGGGTTTATTCCGAAACAGCTATTAGACCGTGCGACGGCCAGTGAGTAGATTAATAACGAAAACGATGAGCGCTACCACGAGCAGCAAGTGAATGAAACCACCGCCGATGTGTGCAACGAGGCCGATTAACCAGAGCACCAGAAGCACCACTAAGATTGTCCACAACATTGTCGCCATCTCCTTTTTTGAGCGTCGCTGAATTTTAATTTATTGGTTCTACTGAACCCACCTGCTTCTGTCTATGAGCAACGCCTATGCCATCATGTAGAAGACAGAACTTCTTTTAGCTAAACTTCAATAATTAAGGGGTTAACTCTTTTGTGGGGCATCGAAGCACTTTTACACTAGCTAGATTATTTATTGTTTTGTATGGAAAGACGCCACAGAGGGCATGCTGTCTGTGTTTTGATTTAGGCCAAGTCGTCATCTTGCCACTCCTTCTGTAAGGTTTATCGGCAACCGGAGCGCAAGATAGCTCATCGGAGACTCCGTAGTGGTTGATAAATATTTCGTCGCCCTGCTACTGATAAAATTGTGAGTGAACTGTTTAGAAGGCTGGACTTCGGAGGCCAGAGGCTGGTAAAGTAAAAGAGCGTTCGCAGTTTGTCTTCAGCGAGCGCGCTCAGTCGAGTTTCCACGCCGATTCTGCGGGTGAGTTGCTCCTTCCGGTAACGGACACTTTTCCAAAACCCGACTTCTTTGTAAATTTTGATCTTCTAAAGAGCGCTAATGGCCTTCCCCTAAACTGGCCGAAGATGCTCAGGAGAATTTTATGCCGTCCCCATTACCTCGTTTAATCCCCCGTTCCCAAAAATCCGTGCTCATTGTCTCTAGCTTCCTGCTCTTGCTGCTTGTGCTCACAAGTGTCTTCATCATCTATCGCCGCCAGCAGCCGGTAGTGAAGGAGATTAACTCCACGCAACTGCGCGTGCTTGGCGAGACGAATGCTGCTTCATCGCTCAAGGTTGACGACGAGACATTGATCGTCACCGGGCGCGACGGCTCCATTTCGCAGGCTATCGTGACCAATGCTGCGACGCAGAACGAGATCATCAGCGCCTTCGTCAAAAATAATCTGCCGGTCGAGTTCAAATCGCTCAAGCCAAGCGCGTTTTCGACAATCATGACTTGGATGATTCCGTTTCTTACCTTCGCCGTACTCGGATTCGTCGTTTGGCGAGTCTATGCCAGCATGGGAGGTCGCGGTGGAGACTTCAATCTGGTTGACGGCAACGGCAAGCAGACAGTTAACTTTGCCGATGTCGCGGGAGTTGACGAAGCGAAAGCGGAATTGTCTGAGACCATAGAGTTCTTGCGCGACCCCTTGAAATTCGGCAGGCTCGGTGGGCGTGCGCCGCGCGGCATCCTTCTTTCAGGCCCTCCGGGCACTGGCAAGACTTTACTCGCGCGTGCGGCTGCGAATGAAGCGGGCGCGCCTTTCCTTTCAGTTTCGGGTTCGAGCTTTCAGGAGAAGTTCGCGGGCATGGGCGCGGCGCGCGTGCGTCGCCTTTTCGCGGAAGCCCGCAAGCTCTCGCCCTGCGTCATCTTCATTGACGAGATTGATGCTCTGGGCCGTCAACGCGGGCGCAGCAACGATTCCGCTTCCGCCGATCAGGATCAAACCTTGAACCAACTCCTCGTCGAGATGGATGGTTTCGAGCAGCACAACGGCATGGTTATCATCGCCTCCACCAACCGCCCGGACATTTTAGATAGCGCGTTGACGCGCCCTGGTCGCTTCGACCGTGAGGTCGCAGTTAACCTGGCAGATGCTGGCGGGCGCGAGGAGATTCTGAAAGTTCACGCGCGCGGTCTCAAACTCGAAGAGGGTCTTGACCTGCGTTGGATAGCGCGCGGCACTCCCGGCTTCTCCGGCGCTGACCTCGCCAACCTGCTCAACGAAGCGGCGATTGCCGCCACACGCGACAACTCGGAAGCGATTGGCCGCCCGCACGTCGAATACGCGCGCGACAAAATCCTGATGGGCGCAGAGCGTCAGGGCTTCATGATGGACGAGGAAGAGCGTTACGCAACTGCCGTTCACGAATCAGGTCACGTAGCTGTCGGCCTCGCTGTTAAGAATGGCGACCCGATTCACAAGGTCTCAATCCTTCCGCGTGGGCGCGCTCTTGGCGTCACGCAGTCTCTACCCGAACGTGACCGCTTGATGAAGAAGCGCGAGTATCTGGAAGACCAGATCGCAATGCTTTTGGGCGGTCGTGCCGCAGAGCAACTCCTGCTTGATACAATGACGGCTGGAGCGTCAAACGACATCGAGCGCGCCGTCGAGATTGCGCGCAAGATGGTCGCAGAGTTCGGCATGAGTCCGCTGGGACCCATTCACCTGGGCAAACCCGAAGACCCACGCAGCCAGACACTGCTCGACCGCGTTGAGAACGCAACAAACGAGATCATCAGCGTCCAGATGAAGCGTGCCTGCGAAGTCGTTGATAAAGAGCGCGAATCAATCGCGCGCCTCGTCGAAGGCTTAATGGAACGCGATACCCTCGAAGCCGATGAGATTCGTCAAAGCTTCGGGATTAAAATTTCAGCGCAAGCAGCGTAAAAAAAAGTGGCCGGTGGTCAGTTAAAAGCAAAAGCATCTCAGCGCTTGTTTTTAACTGACCACCGACCACTGACTACTGACCACTGCTTTTTGCCTTCTGCCTACCATTTTGGTAAGTTTGTGCGCGAAAGGTGAGACCGAACTCCCGCTTTTCAGTCTTCAGCATCCTGAAAGCCGACTTCAATTTTAGCGATGGCATATCCGGGTGTCGCGCGCATCGAGCTGCCGATTCTACAAGAACTCGTCGCTACAGGCGGTGATGAGGATGTGCGCTTCCTCTACAACCGGCTCGCAGGCTATTTCCCGCAGTTGGATGACACGGAAGTGCGCGCTCTCACGAACGGTCATCTCACACAGTGGCGCAGGCTCGTGCAGCGCGCCGGGCGTGTGCTCGCCGACAAAAGACAGATTGAGCGCAGGCGCGGTCGTTGGACGATTACCACGACGGGACGCAAGCGAGCCACCGATGAAGGGCAAAGTTTCTCGCTCATGGATTCGCTGGAGGCTGCGCGTCCCCGCGAGCTGACGCACGGTGATATTCAGCAGATGCTCCTGGACATCGGTCGTGTGCTTGGCTACCACGCCCAGACAGAGTTTGATTACTACGATGTCGTCTGGCGTGCGAGCGAGTCTAGCCCGCGCCTGAGCCATGTCTTTGAAGTCCAGCACAAGGGAAACATTGATGCTGCGATGGCGAAGCTGAAGCGCGCTTACGAGGCGCAACGCTCAAAGCCTTACCTCATCGTGGCGTCTGAGCGCGATACGAATCGTGCCAACAAAAACATGAGCCAGGCGCGCACCGGAGCTTTCCATGAAATCGGTCGCGCGACCGTCATCATGAGCTTTGAACAACTGAACCGCCTTCACCGCGCTCTCACGTCGGTCGAAGACCTGCTCGCGGACATCTTCGAGCGATGACAGCCACCACCCCGCTACATAAACAGTATCAGGAGATCAAAGAGCGTTACCGCGACGCCATCCTCCTCTTCCGCATCGGCGATTTCTACGAGACGTTTGACGACGACGCACGGCTTGTCGCGCGCGAGCTTGGCATCGTCCTTACGTCGAAGCCGATGGGCAAGGACGTGCGCGTTCCGCTCGCGGGCGTTCCGCATCACAGTCTCGAACGACATCTCAGAAGATTGATTGCGCGCGGCCATCGCGTCGCCATCTGCGAGCAACTCTCGGACGCTCCCGTCAAAGGTGAGAAGGGCGGCAACCTCATCGAGCGCGATGTGGTTAGAATCGTCACACCCGGTACGGTGCTCGAACCCGGCCTTCTTCACAACAAGGTCAACAACTACCTGGCCGCTTACGTGTCAGATGGTAAACGCGCAGGCATCGCTTACGCGGACGTGACGACGGGCGAGTTTGCCGCGACCGAGCTTGAGAGCGAGGCGGCGATTCCTGAGCTTCAACGCATCGCCCCTGCCGAAATCCTGCTGCCGCGCAGCAGCCCGGAAGTTGACAGCGATGCTCTACCGGGGTTTAAGACTGCTTTCCGCGACAACGCTTTCGAGTTTGAGACTGCCCGCCGCACACTGCTCCTGCACTTTCATGCGCGCACCCTCGCGCCGCTTGGATTAAAAAGTTGGCCGCTGGCTGCCTCCGCTGCTGGTGCGCTCATCGCATACCTGAGCGATACGCAGTTGAACGTTGCCGAGCAGCTAACGCGCCTGACGAGTTATCGCACAGACAATTTCATGATGCTCGACTCTCAGACTGTGCGAAGCCTGGAAATCTTCGAGAACAACACACCTGCGCCCTCGCTTCTATCTGCGCTTGATCGCACACGCACTGCGATGGGAGGCCGCCTTCTGCGGCGTTGGCTGCGACAGCCGCTTTTAGACGTGGCGGAGATCATTCATAGGCAGGAGCACGTAGCGTGGTTTCATGTACACGGCAAAGAGCGTGCGGAGTTGTTCACAGCTTTCGAGTTTGTCCACGACCTTGAGCGGTTGTCGGCGCGTGCGCGTGCAGGGCTGGCATCGGCGCAGGAGATGCTCGCGCTCGGACAGGGATTAGAGACGATTCCGCGTATTCGCGCGCTCTTGCAGCGAGAGTCAAAACGCTTCGGCGCGTTGCTCGCCACGCTGCCATTGTGTGAAACAGCCGTCCGGCTAATTCGCCAGGCTATCTCTGACGAACTCTCAAGGCGACCGCAACAGACGGGCATTATCCGCGAAGGTTTCTCTGAAGAGCTGGATCAATTACGCAAGCACCTGCGCGATGGCAAGACCTACCTGGCAGAGATGGAGCAGCGCGAGCGTACGCGCACGGGAATCAAAAGCCTGCGCGTCGGCTTCAACAAAGTCTTCGGCCACTTTATAGAGGTCACGCGCCCCAACCTGCATCTAGTGCCTTCGGACTACACGCGCAAACAGACGCTTGCCGCTTCCGAACGTTTCGTCACGCTTGAGCTAAAGGAATTTGAATCGCTCGTGGTCAACGCTCAAGAGCGAATCGCCGAACTCGAATCAAGCCTCTTTCGCCGCGTCTGCTCGGACATCGGGAAAAATCGAGACGAGATTCTCACAGCCGCCGGAAGCATCGCTTATCTTGACGCAATCGCATCTCTGGCTGAGGTGGCGGAAGTTTTCAAGTATGTTCGCCCGACAATTCTGGATTCGCTGGAACTCAAGATCAAACAGGGTCGCCATCCGGTGATTGAAAGAATGATTGAGGGCGAGGCTTTCGTCGCCAACGATGCGTTGCTTGGCGGCGAGACAGACGCGCAGATCGCATTAATCACCGGGCCGAACATGTCCGGTAAATCAACCTTCCTTCGCCAGGCCGCGCTCATCGTCCTGATGGCTCAGATTGGTAGCTTCATTCCGGCAGAGGCCGCGACCATAGGACTTTGCGACCGCATCTTCACGCGCATAGGTCTCTACGACCGGCTGGGGAGCGGCGAGTCTACTTTCATGACCGAGATGGTCGAGACCGCGCAGATTCTTCATCACGCGACACCGCGTTCTCTGATTCTGCTGGACGAGTTGGGGCGTGGAACTTCAACCTACGATGGCCTGGCCGTCGCGCGAGCCGTGCTTGAGTACATACACAATCACCCGCACATTCGCTCGAAGACGCTTTTTGCGACGCACTATCACGAGCTAACTGAATTAGCGGAAGTCCTCCCGCGTCTCAAGAATCTTTACGTGGAGATTGCGGAGGAGGGGACTGATCTGGTCTTCCTCTATAAAATCAGTCCGGGCAGCGCGCAGAAAAGCTACGGCGTCTATGCCGCCAAACTCGCAGGCTTACCGCGTCCGGTCGTTCGCCGCGCTGAAGAATTATTGACTCAATACGAAGCGCACGGGCATCAACCCGAAGGCGCAACAGAGAACGCGCAGAGCGAGCGTGTTGAGACAAACCGTTTACCGCACACACCGGAAATCGCACAGGCTCTACTCAACCTTGATCTGGACACCCTCTCGCCCGTCGAAGCCCTGACGAAACTTTACGAACTGCGCCGCCTCGCCGAAACAGAAAAGCCGCAGAGCATCAGGGCAATCAAAACAGCATAACGCTGGAATTCACCCGCCCGCGCCACAAGGCAAACAACGCCGAAAAAACCACACAATGAAGTGAGAGGCAAGCTAGTAGCGCGGGTCGGGTGGAATGACTTTCTCGGCATCGCCGCTAGAGACAAATCACCTTACCTTCCACGCCTCTGCTCCTGCCTGAACCAAGGGCGGTTTGTTAAAGATGTCCTCATTATATTCGACGTTGATTTGAATCTTTATTCTATCAATACTGCCTTCAACTTTGCGCTGCTGCGGAAATTTAATTCCATTCACCTCTGTGTAATCAGACAAATATTCTGTAAGATCAAGAACCCTCTCGCCGCCGCGCACATGATAATAACTAACGCGAACAGGTAAATGAGTTGTTCGAGCAAAAGCGAAATCAATGTATCTATCTTCTGGAAGGAAGCCGGAAACATTATCTTGTAACATGGTATGCACAACATCTATTGTGCGTCCTTCGATACGCTCCGCGCTCGTTCCCAATATCTTTGGCTTTAGCCATTTGGTCTCCAATAAATACCCAAGCAGCCCATAGGTGTTAGACAAGTTGGTTTCATAGCTTGGTATCACATGAGACTGCGGCGGAGGATTATCTGAGTTACTGAAATATCTAACGCCAGTGTCAAAGTTATACATTTCCACCGTCAATCCGAATACATCTGGTCTGTAATCATTCCATGTCCATATCTTGTTTGGGAAAACGAAGAATGCTTCAGTGTGTACCTGATATATTTTCAACCCATGCCTATACTGCCCACGAGACGAGATAACGATGTTACGTACAGCATGAAGATGTTCACGCCCGCCTTTAGCAGCAATAGCCTGTTCCCAGATTTGCTGTGCCCGAGATGCTTGTAGCCTCGCACTTCCAAGCCCGCCAGATAAACCAACGAAAACCAATGTGAAAAAGATTGAGAGCAGTATCTTAAGATGTAACTTCATCATTCTTATTCCTACAATTCACAAAGACGCCGAACTACGTATTATACGGCATCATTCCACATAATCACGCTTTGGACGCCTTCGGTATCTTACCCCGCCGGGTCGGTATGAATTGACACGCGGGCGCGGGGAATCTTTGCTTCAATTTCGCGTAGTACGCGCACGGAAACGTCGTGAGCGTCCTGTAGGCGCATGTCGCGCTCTACTTCCAGGTGAAGGTCTATGAATTTTTGCGAGCCTGAAAGCCGTGTGCGTAGATCATGGAAGCCGAGCACGCCCTGCTCTCTGTAGGTGCGGACTATATCGGCGACCTGTTCGTCCACATTGGGCGGCAAGCGGCGATCCATCAGGACATCAACTGCTTCGCGCCCAACTGTCACGGCAGACCAGAGAATGTAGAACGCGATGGCGATGGAGATAGCGGGGTCTGCGATTTGCCAGGGAGTGAGGGCGATGATGACAAGGGCAACGAGAGCGCCCAGGTTTGTGTAGATGTCCGTCACGTAATGCGCGGCGTCTGCTTTGAGCGCGGGCGATTCCGTCTCGCGCGCGACACGCCGGAGCCGTCTGACGAGAGCGACGCTGACTCCGACCGCGACGACCATCGTGATAGTCCCGATCCACTCGGAGCTTGTTTGCCTCGGATTGATGATGCGTTTGATGGATTGGTAGATGAGGAAGATTCCAGAGACGGCGATGACGATTGCTTGAAAAAGCCCTGCGAGCGATTCGGCTTTGCCGTGACCGTAAGAGTGATCCTCGTCGGCGGGGCGAGCGGCGGCGCGCACGGCAAAATAGTTGATGGTCGAGGCGAAGATGTCCATCGTCGAATCGAGCAAAGATGCCCAGACGCTGATTGAGCCGGTGATGAAGCCGGTCGCAGTTTTGAGCACAATCAGAAACGCAGCGGCCAGCATCGAAAGCCGCGCGGCTGAAGTCTTCGCTGCTTCTTCCGTTTCTATAATAGAAGCCCTGTTCGTTGCGGTCGCCATTTCCAGTTAAATATATCAGTAGATTTGCGAATCGAGTAAATGACGACCTCAGCGCAACGATATGCAAGCGAATTTGTAAGGGGTTCTATTAGTGGCTGAGAGCTTCCGGGTGTTCAGCGACTTCTTCGAGAGCGTGGCTGCGCGTGCGCCAGGTGACGACTGCGACGCCAGAGAAGATCAGGGCGGATGCCAGCCACGTTCGTGAGTTCCACTTTTCGTTGAGAATCAGTGGAGCAAGCGCGAAGGCGATGAGCGGCTGTAGATAGATGTAGATTGCCACCGTGCTCGGCTCGACTCGCGCGAGCGCCCATGCGTTCAGGTAATATGCGCCGACCGTCGGCACTAGAATGATGTAGAGCACGACAAGCCAGACCCATGTTCCGGCCTGAGACAAAGACACACTCGAAAGCGCGTAGCCGCCGATGGGAAGCGTTGCGATACTGCCGAAGATGAAAATCCACGTAATCACTGTCAACGCGCCGTAACGCTTGAGCATGTCTTTTGAGATGGCGATGTACGCGCCGTAGGAGATGGAGTTGAGGACGATCAAGAGATTGCCGAAAGCTGTGTCGCTCGTGAAATTTCGTTCGGGGTAGAGAAGATAAACGACTCCGGCGGCAGCAAGCGAGATGCCGAGCGCTTTGCGTAGTGAAAGCCTGTCATAACCGAGCGTGATGCTGACGAGAAGAGTGAAAACAGGGATAGTCGTGCTGAGCAGCGTCGCATTGATAGCGGTTGTGAGAGAGAGACCTTTGACGAAGAGAAGCTGGTTGAGCACAACGCCGAGGAGAGCGTAAAGAGCGAGCCGTGCGTAGTCGCTTTTGCGTATCTTCTGAGCGCGCCCGAATGTGCGCTGCAAGATGACGAATGCGATAGCGGCTCCGACAACACGTAAGGCTACGAGGCCAGTGCTGGGCAGAGCCGTCAAAGCGATCTTGCCGAAGATCGGCCATGTCCCGAACATGAGCTGGACAGCGATAAGCGCAAGATGCGGGGCCGCACCCTGGCGACGAATTGTTGCTATCCGTTTCAAACAATCATCAGCAGCGGATTTTCAAGGAACCGCTTGAAGGTTTGCAGAAAGCGCGCTCCGGTCGCGCCGTCAATGACGCGGTGATCGCAAGACATCGTGACGCGCATCATCTGTCGAACCACGACCTGTTCACCACGCACGACCGGCTTCGCAGTCACTGCGCCGATGGCGAGAATCGCCGCTTCAGGCGGATTGATGACAGCAGTGAACTCGTCAATGCCCAGCATGCCTAGATTGCTGATCGAGAAAGTCGCGCCCGTGTACTCTTCCGGCAGAAGTTTCCGCGAGCGCGCACGCTCTGCCAGTTCACGCACCTCACCCGCAATCTGGCTCAAAGACTTTTGATCTGCCGAGCGCACGACCGGAGTAATGAGGCCGTCTTCGATGGCGACCGCCACGCCTATGTCAGCGCGCTCGTAGTACCGTATGGCCCTCTCCTGAAACGAAGCGTTGACCTGCGGATGCTGGATTAGAGCAGCGGCGGCAACCTTGATAATCACATCGTTGATGCTGAACTTAAGCTCAGGATCAAGCTCGTTGACGGAGCGGCGCATCTCCGCGACACGATCCATTTCGATTTCCGTCGTCAGGAAGAAATGGGGCACAGGCCCGATGGATGTAACCAGACGACGCGCGATTGTCTGGCGCATAACGGAGGTCGGTTCATCACGATAAGGCGAAGCTCCTTCAACTGATGGCGCTTGCGCGGGCTGTGTGCCGGGCTGGACAGCGCGCAGGTGGCGTTGGGGAGCTTGCGTTGCGCCAGCTTCCGCTTGATGGCTCGCGCTCATGGCAGCCTCTATGTCGCGCTTGACGATTCGCCCGCCTGGGCCGCTTCCTGTCAAAGAGCGTAGATTGATTCCGGCTTCAGCAGCCATCCTTGCGGCCAGCGGCGAGACTACGAGGCGGTCGCTCGTTTGACCTGAGCCAGTTGCCGCCTGCGCGCCATTGCCTGATGCGCTCGAAGTCTTTGCCGGAGTCTCTGCTGAAGGTTGCGGCTCAGAGGAGGTTTCAGCCTTCGCTGTTTTGTCCGGCTGCGTTTCCGGCGCGGCCACTTGAGTTTGCTGCGCGCCAGCGTCCGCTTGTTTCAGTAAGGCAGAAATGTCTTCATCCGGCTCACCGATAATGGCGATCATCTGACCAAGCGGCACACTCTCGCCCTCTTTGAGCAAAATCTTGCGGAGCACGCCGTTACCGAGCGCCTGCATCTCCATCGTCGCCTTATCGGTATCAATCTCTGCGAGCGGCTCGCCCATAGAGACCTTGTCGCCCTCTTGCTTGAGCCACCTTGAAATCTGCCCCTCCTCCATCGTCGGAGAGAGCTTGGGCATTACGACCTGCGTTGCCATAATTATAGTTTCCAGTTTTCAGTTTTGAGTTTTCAGTTCTGATTTTCAGCCCAAGATTCTTAAATCTGAAAACTGAAAACCAAAAACTGAAAACTTAGTCCAAGTATGCTACTTCGCGCACGGCTTTCACTATCTGCTCAACACCGGGGATTGCCAGTTTTTCGAGATTCTTGGCGTAAGGCATCGGTACGTCTACGCCGGAGACGCGGCAGACGGGCGCGTCAAGATAATCGAACGCGCGTTCATTGATCTGTGCGCTAATCTCCGCGCCGACACCGCAGAAAGGATGCGATTCTTCGGCGACGACGACACGATTGGTCTTCTTCACCGAGTTGATGATCGTTTCGATGTCGAGCGGGCGGATCGTGCGCGGGTCAATCACCTCGCAGGAGACGCCCTGCTTCTCCAACTCTTCGGCGGCCTTGAGCGCGACGGGAACCATCAACGAGCGGGCAACGATAGTTGCGTCCTTGCCCTCGCGTTTGACTTCCGCTACACCGAGCGGAATCGTGAAGTCTTCCGTATCAGGCACCTCACCCTTATTCCCGTACATCCTTTCCTGCTCAAGGAAAATAACAGGATCATCATCACGGATTGCGCTCTTGAGAAGTCCTTTGGCATCTGCCGGTGTCGAGGGCATCACGACTTTGACGCCCGGAAAAAAAGCGAACCAGGATTCGAGCGCCTGCGAGTGTTGCGAAGAGACCTGGAAGGCTGAACCGTTCGGGCCGCGAAAGACAATCGGAATCTTAAACTGCCCGCCGGACATGTAGAGCATCTTGGCGGCTGAGTTGATGATCTGGTCTGTGGCGAGAATTGAGAAATTGAACGTCATAAACTCGACGATGGGACGCAAGCCCACCATCGCCGCGCCCACGCCAAGCCCCGCAAAGCCAAGCTCCGTGATCGGTGTGTCAATCACGCGCTTATCGCCGAACTCTTCCAAAAGACCTTTGGTGACTTTGTACGCTCCCTGATAAGCGGCGACCTCTTCGCCCATCAAGAAAACATTCTCGTCGCGCTCTAACTCTTCACGCAAAGCCTGATTGAGCGCCTCGCGCATTGTAATTACGGCCATATAAAACCTCAGTGATAAGTGATAAGTGATAAGAAAAAGCTCTTTCCTATCACCCATCACTTATCACTTATCACTTATTCGCATAGACATGTGTATAAAGTTCAGCGGGGTCTGGTTCGGGGCTTTCGTCTGCGAAGCGCACGGCGTGTTCCACCTGTTCGCGCACCTCTTTCTCGATTTCGGCCAGGCGGGCGTCGTCCAGAATCCCTTTCTCTTTCAGGCTCGCGGTAAAGAGCTTGAGGGGGTCGCGCTCCTGGTGTTTTTCAATCTCAGCGCGCGTGCGATAGTTGCCGGGGTCAGACATCGAATGCCCCATGAAGCGATAGGTGCGAACTTCGATCAGCGTCGGCATGTAGTCTCGCCGCGCACGCTCGACAGCGCGCTCGACAGCTTCACGCACAGCGAGCACGTCCATCCCATCAACAAACTCCGAGGCCATTTCATAAGCGCGGGCTTTCTGCGAGACATCTTGTGATGACATTGCCCGATCAAGCGACGTTCCCATTCCGTATTGATTGTTTTCGCAGATGTAGATGCAGGGAAGTTTCCAGAGTTGGGCTAGATTCAGCGATTCGTGAAACGCGCCTTGATTGACCGCCGCTTCGCCAAAGAAACAGAGCGTCACCTGATCCGTCCCCTTGTACTTGCTTGCGAAGGCGACTCCTGTTGCGAGAGGAATCTGCCCGCCGACGATGGCGTGCCCGCCCAGGAAATTTACGTCGGCATCGAAGAGGTGCATCGAGCCGCCCTTGCCGGAAGAGCAACCGCTGGCTTTGCCGTAAAGTTCAGCCATCACCTCATCAGGCGAAATGCCTTTGACGAGGGCCTGGCCGTGATCGCGGTAGCTTGTCAGCACATAGTCATCCGGGCGAAGCGCAGAGAGTGAGCCGACGGCGACAGCCTCCTGGCCGATGTACAGGTGGCAGAAGCCGCCAATCTTGCCGAGGCTGTAGGATTCGGCGCACTTCTCCTCGAAACGGCGTATGAGAATCATCTGATTGAGCAGCTTGAGGAGAGTCTCGCTGTCTAACTCTTTAATGCGATCCTTCTGTTGAGCCTTTTTCTCTTGATGCTCCTCGCGTAGCTCCGCATTGTCAGTCGTCTCGACCGCTTCTTTATCAAGAACGCCGGTCGCGCTTGTATCTTCTGCACGAGCGCGCGATGTGGTTGGTGTGGCTTGTTTGGTCATTGAATCCATCTCTGGCAAACAACGCACAAGCGCCCGGCGTCAAGGAGTCTGGAGGCGCGCGTGCGGTTTGAATGTTAAAGCACGATTGCGATAGAGAGATTATACGCGAGATGCGCAACTGCGCGCAAAAGCGTCGCGGGTAAAAAGAAAACGGCGCGCACCGCTCTTGAAGCAATGCGCGCCGCTGATGGTTTCTGCTGCGAGCCTATCTGAAGTTTTCTATAGATGAGACGTTCAACGATTCGTTGAGGGTCGGCACGAGCTTGCGAGCGTGCTTGTCATGCTGCATGTTGCGAGCGGCAGTAGTCAAAAGCTCCTCAGTCGTCTCGCCATCCGTAGGGAAGCAGGCGACGCCAATGCTGACGCCGATTTCTACTGTACGGCCTGTGCGAACCGTATACTTCTGAGATTCGACTGCCGATCTAACGCGCTCGGCAATCATGTTCGCCATCGTCAACGATGCCATCGGCATGATGGCAACAAACTCGTCGCCCGCATAGCGCGCGAGAATGTCCATCTGCCGCAACTCCTTCTTGATGACAGAGGCGATGGTGGCGAGCACACGGTCTCCGACGGCGTGGCCGTAAACGTCATTCACTTTCTTAAAGTTGTCCACGTCCATTGAAATCACAGCCAGCGATTCCTTGTTCAATCGCTGACCCTCCGCGATGCGTTGTTCGAGCATCATGTAGAAAGCGCGTGCGTTCGGCAGTTCCGTTAGCGGGTCTGTCAACGCGCTCTCTTTAGTCTTCTCAAACGTGAGCGCATTGTTGAGAGCCGAGGAAGCGTGGTGCGAGACTGATTCGAGGAGACGAACGTGCTCAGAGGTGTACGAGATGCGACTCTTAGAGTAGAGGGTAATTGCGCCGAACGCGCCGTCTTCACGAATGAGCGGTGAGACGAGCACGCCTCTGATGCTCTTCGTAACATCCTCCGAGACGCCGACCAGATCGAGTTCCGGCGAGGCATTGCACATCGAGCGCGCGTTAGCGATGACCCATCCGGTAATGCCGTCGCCGATGTTGATGCGTCGTCTGGCGAAAGCCTCGGCATTTTCACCGGCGATATGCGCGGGCGTGGCCTTACCGGACTTTTCATCAACGAGGTAGATGATGCAAGTGTCGAAGGGGACGATGGCTCGCAACTTACTGGAGACGAGCGAAACTGTGTCCTGCAAATTGAGAGATGAGCCGATTGTCTGCGCGATCTCATGCAAGGCGAAGACTTCGCGCTGAGCTTCAGTGATCGAGCGGAAGCCTGTTACGTCATTCGGTGTGCCGAGAGTCTCGGAGGCAAGCCCTGCATCGGGGCGCGCGCCGTTCTCATCAAGGTCGGATTCCGAAGGAACCTGCTCCTGTATATCCTGCGCCGCGATCATCTGGTCAAACTCTTCAACGTGAGCGATGAAGGTTTCGACGACCTTCGGATCGAAAGACGAGCTTGCCATCTTTCTCAGAAGCGTCAGAGAATCTTCGCGCGTCATGCCCTTACGATAGGGCCGGTCGCAGCGAGTCGCATCGTAGAAATCAACCACGGAGATGATTCGCGCAACGAGAGGAATTGCTTGAGCTTTCAAGCCGCGCGGATAGCCTGTCCCATCCCACTTCTCGTGGTGATAGCGGACGATGTCTTCCACCGGATAAGGAAAGTTGACGCGCTTTAAGATGTCGCCGCCGACCGTCGGGTGAATCTTCATCTTGGCGAATTCAGATTCCGTGAGCTTACCCGGCTTGTTCAAAATGTACTCAGGAACGGCGAGCTTCCCGATGTCGTGCAGGAGCGCACCTGCAACTAATGCCCGACACTCAGACTCTGTGACTTTGAGCAGCCTACCCATCTCAGTTGCGTAAAGCTGCGTCCGGCGAACGTGCCCGTGCGTGGTCTGATCTTTAGCATCAATCGCGATGGCGAGCGATTCGATGGTGTTCATGTGCAGGTCTGCCATCTCCTGTAGGTGGCGCGCTTTCTCTGTTTCAGCGCGCCTGACTTCCGAGATGCGTTGTTCGTCAAAGCGATAGAGCAGATGCACCATGCCGATAATCAGTAGACCGACGAAGAGAAACGGAATGCTGCCGTTGTGTAGCGCTGAATAAAAGAGAGCTGCCGACGCGGCGCTTCCGATTTCAGTGATGGATGTCCAGACCAGGCTCTCGCGCGAAAGCGTCAGGCGTGTCTTCCCTGAATCGAAAGCGATGAAGGCTGAGACAGCGATGGTGCTCAGAAAATACTGGACTAATGCCAGGAGACATAACGGGAGGAGAAGCGATTCGAGCCGGATTGCGTTAGGGCCGCCATTCGAGCTTTCCAGAAATACGTGAACAAGAAATCCGTAAAGCGAGACAGCCACGTATGTGGAGATGATAGCCGCGCCGGTGGTGAAGATGGTAATGCGGCGATCCGAGGATTTCCATGAGGAAATTAGTCCGACTACGGCGGCAAGCAACACGGCAGGCCCGACGCTTCTTGCAGGCTCAACGGCATACATCATCGCTGCCAGGAAAATGAAAGCATCTGCGACGGACTTTTCGCTCTGCCCTGCGCCATCCGCATTGGTCACAGAGACTTTGAACTGGCTCGCTGCGAGGGTTAAAAGAAGCAAACCAGCTACGGGCGTGAGTCCCGTCCAGCCAGTTAACGGCAGGCCAGCAATAGACACCAGTGAAAGAATCAACAGCACGGATGCGAGCGCGGCTACGCAGCCTAGAAGTGCGAGAGTTTTCCAGTTTCCTTCCGGCATAACGACAATTGATTCCTCTCAGATAATGGGCACTAGAAGGGAAGTTGTTTGGTTAATCGTACTTGAGGATGGCTTGAATCGAAGCTCAAAGGGGAAGTACCCCCGGCTTCGCATCAGAAGAGAGCTTGCGAAAAATCTTGTTGTGCCAAACTGAGTTGGCCCGTGATAAACAATACTTAATTTATTCTGGTCAGTCAAGGGGTTTCTGAGAAATCGGCTCTTTTATTGAGTATTTAATTCACTTGGGCTATAGAGGCAAGCGCACAATGAGTTGGGATGGTCAAAATAGGTGTAGAGAAAAGTGTGTAACAAGGTGGTTAGGGGCAGAGAAGCGCGTTTGATAGGCTTTAATCGGGTAAGCTGTACTCGCTTATAGAGGCTAATGCTGGTAAAGTGGGGCAACGAATAAAGGGAGCGTGCCTGAAGAATAATTTCCGGCCATGAAGCGAAATCGTGGAGGCAGTTTTTCGACCAAGTCTAAAGCCCGCCAGAGTTAGAATAGACAGATTGACCGAAAGATTCACTTTTTCAGTTTATTTCCTGCAATTCTAGTGTTAAACTGCGCGCGCCGTAAATTCAGACGTGCCCTTGAAGCAGGGAAAGGCCAGGCAGGTTTGCGTTGAATAATAAGCAGCTTGGCTTGAGAAGAAGGTCGCCCGTAGTAGTTTACTAATCAGGCATGCTTTTAAGATCATGGAACGTCGGTCGGACTTCCAACAAATTTGCTCGCCAAGCCGAAATAATTAATGGCGGACATGAGCGATTGTGAATAATTAACCTGCCTCCTGTGCGTTTGTTCTTTGCCACACTTCTCAGGGCAAAGAGCCGATGACATGTGGCTCAAACAATTGACCGAGTTGAAGCGGAAACATTCCAGTGGACTTTATAAGTCGCGCGCTTCCAAATCAACTCCCTAACAATCTGACCCTCTGGGTTACAGGAGACAACTCGATGCGAAGAACCTTAGCTCTTCTTACTTTACTTGCCCTGGCCGCTTTAGGAATCGGCTGTGGAAGTGACAATACGAACACGACGAACACGACGAACACGACGAACGCCACATCAACCCCAATGTCCACTCCAATGAGCACCCCAACGCCAACTATGACTCCGTCAGGAAACACGAGCGGCAACATGGGCGGCAACATGGGCGGTAACAAGACCGGCAACATGGGCGGCAACATGGGTAGCAACAAGGGTGGCAACATGAACAAGCCCGGCAACAAGAATATGTAGTTCGTTGCCTTTTCAGGCCGAACTGCAAGAGGCGCGTTGAAGTTTTCAGCGCGCCTTTATTTTTAGTCAAAATAGATCAGGCACGAGTCTCTTTTTGAGTTAGCGGTAGTCGTGAGCGATTTTGAACAGTCAACAAAACCCGTGTTCCGTTTCATCACGGGGGATGCGGAGGCGCGTGAAGCGGTCGAGGGGTTGAGCCTGGAAACGGTTATCGGCCTTGATACTGAAACCTATTGGAGTGGCTCGGCCAATAGATCGCATGTCTCGCTCATACAGATCGCGCCCCGCGAAGGCGTCACCCTGGTCTTCGATGCCCTCTCGGTTGATATTGAAATCCTGCGGCCCCTTATCGAATCGCCTGCCGTTACGATGGCGGCTCATAACGCGCGCTTTGATGAAGGGATGTTGATTGGCGCAGGGCTTCGACCCGCTGCTTTTGTAGATACGCTAAGGCTCGCGCGCTCGGCTTTGCGTCTGCCGTCCTACAGTCTGGCGGGCGTGACAGCTCATCTTTTCGGCGTTGAGCTGGACAAGAGCTTTCAGAAATCTAACTGGAGACGCCGCCCGCTAACGCGCGCCCAACTCGATTATGCGGCTATGGACGCGCACATTACCCTGCGCGTCTATGATGAACTCCTACGGATTTTAACTGAGCAGGACAAACTCGAATTGGCTTTACGCGCGGCCACTCTCACACCGCCGAGCGGAGAGACTAACACCACAACGCGCAAGCGTCGCGCGCCGCAACCGCCTCCACGTCCTTTAACGCAAGAGGAGCGACAGGCTGTCGCTAACTTAAAAAAGTGGAGACTGGCGAAGGCCAACGAGTCGAATTTGCCGGCCTACATGATTTGCCCGGACAGAACTCTTGAGCACCTGGTGATGGAGCGGCCCGCAACACTCGAAGCTCTAAGCTCAATACATGGACTCGGCGCATCGAAGATCGCGCGCTTTGGTGAAGCTTTGTTGGAAGCTCTCAAGCAGGCTTTCCCATCGTCCTAAATTTTGCCGGAAGCGTCGAGCGTTGCGCTGTCTGAGAGTTGACCGGCAAGCTCTGCCGCCGAGTTCGTCGGAGCCAGACAGGTATAATGCTCGCAGACGTAAGCGGTCGGACGCCCGTTAATCATGGGGCGATCACGCAGCAGAGGCGAAACTTCAGCCGAGCGCGCATCGCCTTCAGTTGTTTGGGCGATGATTTTGTTCGGCAGGAATCTAGTCCACACTTCACGCAGGAGCGCACGTGTCTCATCGGATTCGGCAGCGCCAATAATCGCAATCTCCTTTGGAGTTGAGAGGTAGAAATCCAACGCTCCCAGGAGCCTGCCGAAGGCTGAAGCGTAGCGCCCTAAAGGCTCGCGCAGGAGACGAAAGATTGTGACAGCTTTACGCGAATAATTTTCATTTGCTGTCAGGGCGGCCAGATGCTGCAAGACTTCGGTTGCGACCGAGTTGCCGGAAGGCGTCGCATTGTCAAAGTAATCCTTCGAGCGGACGATCAACGCTTCGTGGCTCTTGCCCGTGTAGAAAAATCCGCCGTCTGCTTCATCCCAGAACTCCTCAACCATACGATCCGCCAGGCTCATCGCTTCCTCAAGCCATCGTAACTTTCCCGTTGCCTGGTAGAGCGCCAGCAACCCGTCTATGAAGAAAGCGTAGTCCTCCAGATAGCCGTTGAGCTTCGACTGCCCATCCTTGTATGTGCGAAGTAGCAGCCCGTCACGACGTAAATTCTCAAGAACAAACTGCGCGGTCTTCTCAGCTACATTCCTGTAATCATCCCTTTCAAGAATCGCCGCAGCTTCAGCAAAACTTGCGAGCATCAATCCGTTCCAGGCCGTCAGCACCTTTTCATCTCGATCCGGCTTGACTCTCTGCTCGCGTACTTCAAAAAGTTTGCGACGCCCGCGCTCCAATGCTTCTTGCAAACGTTCGGCAGGCACTTTCGCTTCCTTTGCGACATCCTCGACGGTGCGCGAGACGTGCAAGATATTTTTGCCCTCGAAATTGCCTACCGCAGTCACATCGTAATAAGCGCAGAAGAGCGCGGCGTCTTCCTCAACCAGAACACCCTTGACTTCATCAATCGTCCAAACGAAAAACTTTCCTTCATGCCCTTCGGAGTCTGCATCCTGCGTGGAATAGAATCCGCCGCGCTCGTCCGTCATCTCGCGCAACACGTAATCCAGGGTCTCTTCGGCGATGCGTTTGTAGAAAACGTCTTTTGTCGGCTGATAGACGTGCAGGTAGAGGCGCGATAGAAGAGCGTTATCGTAAAGCATCTTCTCGAAGTGTGGGGTCAGCCAATGCGCATCCGTCGAGTAGCGATGAAATCCGCCGCCGAGTTGGTCGTACATCCCGCCCTCGGCCATCTTGCGGCAGGTGTGCTCGACCATCCCTAAAGCCTGGCCTCGTCCTGTTCGATGAAATTGGCGCAACAAAAATTCCAGATTCATCGCGGCTGGAAACTTGGGCGCGCTGCCGAATCCGCCGTGCCTCGCATCGTAACTGCGAGCAACGGTGCGTTCAGCCGCGTCTAGAAGATCAACTGTGAGCGTCTCGCTCGATTCGCGCGTCTGTCCAACGCGGCGCAACTCTTCGAGCATGGAGGCAGCAGTCTCATTCACATCGTCCGGGCGCGAGCGATAAGCATCCGCGACACCAAGCAGGATGCGCGGAAAGCCTGGCATGTTGTGACGATCTACCGGAGGGAAATACGTGCCGCCGTAAAAGGGCGCGCCTTCCGGCGTCAGGAAAACTGTCATCGGCCAGCCGCCATGACCCGTCATCATCTGCACCGCGTTCATGTAAATCTGATCCAGGTCAGGCCGCTCCTCGCGGTCAACCTTGATGTTGATGAAATTCTCATTCATCACCCGCGCTATCTCTTCATTCTCGAAGGATTCATGGGCCATGACGTGGCACCAATGACATGCTGAGTAACCTATACTAAGAAGAATCGGCTTATCTTCTTGCCGCGCTTTCTCGAAAGCTTCATCACCCCAGGCATACCAATCCACAGGATTGTGCGCGTGCTGTAAAAGGTATGGGCTGGTCTCTTTTGAGAGACGATTCGTGTGCTTATGTTCTGACATAAAATCCTCTTGATTAATTCGATTTCAGACATTCTACAATTCTTGAATGCGAGATACCTAACAGCAGAGAAACTTGAGAAAGCAAAGACTCTGGGAACTTCACCCACTGCTTCGACTTGATGCTCCGCTCTTTGCTATACTCACTGACTGAATAGCCATTCATTTTTATCTGATTGAGGTGGAAGTTTGGAAAGAGAAACTTTGGAGATGGATGTGGTCTTCGTCGGCGCAGGCCCGGCTAATTTGAGCGGTGCGCTGCATCTCGCGCGGCTCGTCCGGGAGCACAACGAAGCCGTCTCAAGCGGTAAGCGAGAGGGCAAGGCGCTCGGCGAGATTGAGATCGGCGTGATTGAAAAGGGAGCTTACGTCGGCGCGCACATTCTTTCGGGCGCGGTGATGGACCCGCGCGCACTGGAAGAATTGATGCCCGATTTTCTAGAACAGGGCGCGCCCCTGGAATCTCCCGTCAGGGAAGACTATTTTCTCTACCTGACAAAGACGCGCGCGATTCGCTCACCCATCACGCCACCGCCGCTCAAGAATCACGGCTACTACATCGTTTCTCTTAACCGTCTGACCGGATGGCTCGGCGAAAAGTGCGAAGAGGCGGGCGTCAACATCTTCCCGGAGTTTCCGGGCGCGGACATGCTTTATGATGATGAAGACCGCGTAATCGGCGTTCGCACAGGCGACAAGGGAATTGACAAGGAAGGGAAGTCAAAGCCCAATTTCGAGGCGGGCGTTGACCTGCATGCCAAAGTCACAGTGCTCGGTGAAGGCCCGCGCGGTTCGCTCACCAAGCAATTGACTCAACGGCTCAACCTCAACGATGGACGTGAGCCGCAAGTTTACAGTCTAGGCATCAAGGAACTCTGGGAGTTGCCCGATGATCGTTATCCTTTGGGGCGTGTGACGCACACGCTCGGTTTTCCGTCTGACGCGAAGACCTACGGCGGCGGCTGGATTTACGGAATGCAGAATCGCATTCTCAACATAGGCTACGTCACCGGCCTCGATTACCGCGACCCGCTGCTAGACCCGCACGCGGAGTTTCAACGCTTCAAGCAGCATCCCTTTCTTGCGCGCCTGCTCGAAGGCGGCAAGATGATTCGCTACGGCGCGAAGACGATTGCAGCGGGCGGCCCACACGCGATGCCGCAGATTTATGCCGATGGCGTTCTGCTCGTTGGCGACTGCGCGGGCTTTCTCAATTCGCAGCGCCTCAAGGGAATTCACACGGCTATCAAGAGCGGCATGCTCGCCGCCGAAGCAATCTTTGAAGCCCTGCTCGCCAACGACTTTTCAGCAAAGCAGCTACAGCACTACGAGCAACTCGTCAACGAAAGCTGGATTATGAAGGAGCTACGCAAAGTTAGAAACTTCCACGCGGGCTTCCGTCATGGGCGCTGGCTTGGACTCGCTAACGCCGGATTGCAGTTCATCACAGGTGGTCGTTCATGGGGAATTTTTGATCGCGCGCGCGCGGAGCCTGGGCACGAGGCGTTGGAGAAACTCTCTGCCTACGGTTATCAGGGAGACAACATCGAGCAGCGTTATGATGGGCTGCGCTTTGACGGCAAGCTCACCTTCAACAAGCTGACTGACGTTTACCATGCAGCCGTCGGGCACGACGAAGATCAGCCCGTGCATCTGCACGTGCTCGACACGAATATCTGCTCGACTCGTTGTGCAGAAGAGTATGGCAATCCCTGCCAGCGTTTCTGCCCGGCTGCCGTTTACGAGATGGTGGAATCGGCCACAGAAGGCAAGCGACAATTGCAGATCAACTTTTCAAACTGCGTTCACTGCAAGACCTGCGACATCATGGACCCTTACCAGATCATCAACTGGGTTACACCGGAAGGCGGCGGAGGGCCAGATTACAAAGGAATGTGAAAAAGCAGGAGCCAGAATCTCGGAGCTAGAAGAAAAGAAAATCCGTTGCAGCGGCTCTTTGCCCTTTAATTCTGGCTTCTGACTCCTGGGTTCTGCTCTTTTATTCCTGCTCCAGAATCTCGAAGCCCACCTTGCCCTGTTGGACTTCTTCAAGGGCAATGCGTGTCGGTTTATGTTTCTGCGAATCAATTTCGATGCGCGGGCGCGCGCCGCGCTGAAGCTGTTTGCTTCTTTTCGCGGCGACGATAATCATGCGATATTTTGAGTCCATCTCAGGGCTGTTGTACTCCTCAACGCTCTCAAGCGCTTCCTCATTTGCTTTAGCCATTTTGTTTCCGACCTCTAATGTTCAAGGCTCAAGATTTGGAATTAACTTTGAACCTTGAACATATTAACTTTCCAAAGTTTGTTTGAAACTCGCAAGCACGCGCTGCGTAGCCTCTTCCTGTCGCGCAACGCGCGCACGCTCGGCATAGATGATTGATGCAAGTTGCGCGGCTGCGCGGTCTGCGTCGTCGTTGACGATGACATATTGAAACTCGCGGTAGTGCTCAACCTCGCCGCGTGAATTTTTCAACCGGAGCGCGAGATCGTCCGGGCGTTCCGAGCCTCTGGCTTCAAGGCGTGCGCGCAGGATTTCAAATGTTGGCGGCAGAATAAAAACACTCACCATGTCGTCAACCAGTTGGCGAACGCTCGCTGCGCCTTGAACGTCAATCTCCAGAATAATGTCGTGTCCCTCTATCAACTCACGCTGAATCTGCTCATACGACGTGCCGTAAAGATTGCCATGCACCGCAGCCCATTCCAGAAAATCGCCCGCCTCTATCTTCTGATTGAATTCCTCCCTGGAAACAAAAAAATAGTCGCGCCCGTCCATCTCTCCAACGCGCGCCGTGCGGGTTGTAAACGAGACAGAATAGCCAAGGTTCGGCACGCTTTTCAACACGCGACGAATGAGCGTGCCTTTGCCGCCGCCCGATGGCGAGCTGACGACGACGAGCATTCCGCGTCCGGCAACCGTCGAGGGTGTAGTCTCGCCCTGGCTCTGCTGCTTCGACTCACTCAACATTCTGCACTTGCTCGCGTAGTTTCTCGACCTCTCCCTTGATGATGAGTGCGGCCTCTTTGATCGAAAGGTCTGTTGACTTGGAGAGCGCCGTGTTAGCCTCGCGGTTCAACTCCTGCAAGAGAAAGTCCAGCCGTTTGCCTGTCTCGCCGCTGCCGTCCAAAGTCTCACGAAACTGAACGAGGTGACTTTTCAGGCGCGTAATCTCCTCGCTGATGTCGCTTCGATCAGCAAGGTAAGCGACCTCCTGCGCCAGCCGCCCCGGATCAACTTCGACTCCGGGCGTGTCGCGCGACAGCAACTCGCCGATACGTTTTTGAAGACGCGCGCGGTAGTTATCCACTAAAAGGCTCGCGGCTGATTCGATAATGGGCACTTGACGGGAAATTTCGTCGAGCCGCAAACGCATCTCCTCGGCGAGAGCCTCGCCTTCGCGCTCGCGCATCTGCTCTAGCTCGTTCAATGCCTCGTCAATCGCATTGACGATGCCCGCGATCATCTTTTCATCAAGCCCATCGCGCACAGGCTGCATCGCGCCTGGCAGACGCGCCAGCACATTGATGTCAGGCTCGCCCGTCAGATCAAACTCTTGCTGCATTGTCTTGAGCGCGCCGAGGAAACCTGCGATCAACGGGCGATTCAATTCATAAGCTACTTCGCCCGTGCGCTCGAAGGTGACGCTGGCATCAACCCTGCCCCTGGAGAGCCTCGTGCTGATGCGCCGCTTGACGACCGATTCGAGCGATGAAAGCTCCGTGCCCATACGCAGATGAACGTCCAGGAATCTGTTGTTGACGGTCTTGAGATCAATCGCAACGGAAAAATTCTCACCCGTCGCAGACCCCCGACCGAATCCAGTCATTGATTTCATATAATCGTGAATCGTGAATCGTGAATCGTAAATCGTGAATCGTGAATAGATAAAACCTATCTTTCACGATTCACGATTCACGATTCACGATTCACTAATATCTCCTCTTCCTCTTCATCAGCGAACTGTAGCTCGTATAAATGCCTGTAGAGTCCTCCGCGAGCGAGGAGTTCTGTGTGGCTGCCGGTTTCCTTGATGCGGCCACGCTCCATGACGACAATCGTGTTGGCGCGACGCACGGTTGAGAGACGATGCGCGATGACGATTGTGGTGCGGTTGCGGATCAGGTTGGCGAGAGCGCGCTGGACTAATCGCTCCGACTCAGCATCGAGAGCCGAGGTCGCCTCGTCCAGAATCAGGACCGGCGCGTCGGCCAGCACCGCGCGTGCGATTGCCAGGCGCTGCCGCTGTCCGCCTGAAAGAAAGATGCCGCGCTCGCCGACTATCGTGTCGTAACCATTTGGAAGCTCCATGATAAAGTCGTGCGCGAAGGCTACGCGCGAAGCTTCCTCAATCTCCGCATCTGTGGCGTCGAGCCGACTGTAAGAGATGTTATTACGCACCGTGTCGTTGAAGAGCACGGTCTCCTGTGTGACCAGAGCGATTTGTCTGCGGAGGCTGCTGACACGCGCATCGCGCAAGTCCGTTCCATCCCAAAGCACAGCGCCACTGGTCGGATCGTGAAAGCGCGGGAGCAGTTTCGTCAGGGTAGATTTCCCGCCGCCGGATTCGCCGACGAGCGCGACCATAGAGCCTGCCGGGATTCTTAAACTTACTTCGCGCAGCACAGACCTTTCTTCATTAGCATAGCCGAATGAGACATCGCGCAATTCAATCTCTCTGCTCAAGGGCGCGAGTTCAGTAGCTTTCGGCTTTTCCGGTATCTCAGCGCGCTCGTCCATCACTTCCCAGACGTGGCGCGCTGCGGCGAGCGCCTGCTCCATGCTGTTCTGAAGGCGTGAGAGCTTACGCATCGGATCGTAGCTGCGAAAGAGAAAGAAGAGGAACGTCAGGAACTGCGCCGGTTTCATGTGCCCGGCCATTATCTCGCGCTGCCCGAAGAAGAGAAGCACGACGACCGCCACGACACCGATCATCTCGATGGTCGGAGGCGAGAGGGCTGCGATCTTGGCCGAGCGCAGGTTGGCGCGGACGATCTCCTGCGCGACCTTTGAGAAGCGGCGTTGCTCGTGCTCTTCCGCGCGATAGGCTTTGACGATGTTCTGATTGGCGAGCGCTTCCTGCGCCGTATCTGTCAAACGCTTGTTGCCCTCGAATGATTCCCGCGCGAGATTGCGTAGCGAGCGTCCGAACTTTGAAGTCAGGACGGCGATGATCGGAGCAATGGCGAGCGAGCCGAGCGTCAGCCGCCAGTTGTAATAGAAAGAGGCCGCGAGAAAGCCGATTAGCGTAAAACTCTCGCGCAGCATGTCGCGCAGCGTTGCCGTGACAGCGACCTCGATTGCTGCCGCGCTCGTCACAAGGCGCGAGACCAGGTAGTTTGTCCTGTGACGCTCGAAGAAGTTTGCGCTTTGCGCGAGCACGTGGCCGTAGAGGTCTTGTCGTAGTTTGAAGACGGAAGCCTGCCCGACGCGCGCCATCAGGTAGGACGAAAAATATTCCGCGACGCCCTTGACTGCCGTGAAGATGACCAGCAGGATAGCGATGGTGCGCCACGCAGGGAGTCCCGAAGTTGGAATAACATTCTGAAGGCCGAAGAGTGTTGCCGTCCGCTGGCCGTTATCTCCGGCGAAAGCCTGATCGAAGATGGGAACGATGAGCGCGCCGATTGCGCTCTCCAGCAGTCCGACCAGCAGCATGGCGAACGTAGCCAGTGAGAACATTCCCATGTGCGGCTTGAGATATTTTAATAGTCGCCGAAGGTCCTGCATCGCTCGGTCTGCGCGCATCAACAACCAAAGTTGCTTGAAGGAAGGGTTGAGCCGACGTTCGTAATCGGTAAAACGAAAATATACGTACCCTTAACGGCTCGCGTCAAGGCACGAAAGCAAATGGCTGTAGGGAGCGCCCATCGCAAGGTTTACACTTTGAGCGCGCAGTTTTTGCAGCCTCTTCTCCACAAGTGCGCTATAATCAGCCCCGATTATCCAGATTAATTCAGCAAAGAGAAAAACGTGGAGCAACAAGAAACTAAGATGATGACGGGCCGACGCTTGTTAATTGTTGACGATGACTCGGACTTGCGTATGCTTCTGGCGGGCTACTTTCGCCGGATTGGTTACGAGGTGGAGGAAAAAGAGAGCGGCATCGAAGCCTTTGAGCCTGCCAGCACAGGAAACTTCGATTGCTTTATTTTCGATGTCTCAATGCCTGGAATGACCGGGATTGATTTGCTCAGGCGCGTGCGTGATCGTGGAGTCAGCACGCCCGCAATGTTTTTAACGGCGCACGATTCCATTGACGATAAGGTCGCCGGTTTTGAGGCGGGCGCAGACGATTACCTGGGCAAGCCCTTCAACCCTAGAGAGCTAGAGGTTCGCGTCGAAGCATTACTCAGACGATCCAGCGGCACGCAAACGAGCATGGACGGCGACCGCATTGAAGTCGGCGATCTGGTGATTGATAAACGTCGTCACGAAGTCTCGCGCGGAGGCTCCCGTCTTGATTTAACTCCGCTTGAGTTTCAAATTCTCGAACTCCTGGCCTCAGAGCCGGGTCGCGCGTGGTCGCGCAATGCTCTGCTCGATCAGGTCTGGAGCACCGAGTATGAAGGCTACCAGAGAAACATAGACCCGCACATCAATCGCTTGAGAAAGAAGCTCGAAGCCGACCCGAAAAATCCGCATTACGTGCTGACGGTTCGCGGAGTCGGCTACAAGCTGAATGAAACACCATGACGGAGAGCAGGATTCAGAAGTCAGAAGCCAGGAGCCAGAAGAAAAGAAAATCTGTTGACGCGGTTTCCGCTCTTTCATTCTGGATTCTGACTCCTGAATCCTGCTTTTCAGAGAGAGATTGCCTATGCCCCGGAGATGCCTCTTGAAGCTTCGTTCCATTTTCTTAATCCTTCTCATCGCTGTTGTGCCTGTATCCCTGACGGTTGCTCAGAACAAGACGCGCTCAACGGCGCAGGCCGCAACATCGCTTCACCTTGTCTGGCCCGCGCAACAGGGTGTCCTTCGTTACAGGTTGCAACTGGCGCACGACGAGCAGTTCAAAGATATAGTCTTTGACCGCGCCGTCTTCGGCACGGAGTATCTTGTGACCGATCTTGCGCCCGGACGCTACTACTGGCACGTCGCACCCGCCGTCAAAGAGACAGGGGTTTACACGAAACCTCGCCTGATAGAGATAGCCGGGGAAGCAAAGTCAGATGCGGTCGAAGATGCGAGGACACCTGCGACGCTTCCTTTGAGCAACACGGGATGGCGCACCGCGACAGGCCCAATCGCTGAACCTGTTGCCGCGCACCTTCGCACGTCGTCAAGCTTTGATCTCGTCGGCGTCAATGCTGACGGCATGGCCTACGGGATTGACGGCTCAAACGGCGTTGCTCTTTGGGCAGCGCGTTTTCGTCCAAACGCTAAGCGCGGAGAAGCAACCGGCAACAGCGGCGCGCGAACGTTCAAACCCGTTCTGATTGATGGGAGCAACGGTTTGACGAACGTCGTCGTAGCGTTTGATGGAGGTGTGCGTGCGCTTGAGGGGACAACAGGACGCGAGCTTTGGCGAGCGACACTGGCGACTGCGCCCTTGATGGGAGCAATCGCTGCGCCCGATGGCGGCGGAGCAAAGAGGCTCTTGATTGCTTCCGACAAATCACTCACAATTCTTAATCCTGAGAACGGTCAAAGCATCTCCGAAGTGAAACTCGATGCGACACCGGTTGCCGCGCCCGCTCCGTTCCCGTTGGGTAACGGCGTTGGAGTCATCTTTGCGCTTGAGGGCGGCATGCTCGACGTGCGCAATAGTAACGGAGAAAGTATCCATGCTCTCAAGATGGATACGACGATCACCACGCCGCCTCTGGTAGTCACAGGGCCGCGCGGCATGCTCGTGCTGGTTGGAACGGAAAACGGTTTGATCTCGATGACAGCGGAAGACCTCAAGCCGATAGGACGCATCGCAACCGATGGTGATGCGCCTTCGGGGATGTTGACTGCCGTAGATTTGGAAGGTGACGGCACGCCGGAAGTCTTGCTGGTTACACGCCAGGGACGCATCGCCGCAATCAGCACGGGCGACGGCAAGATCAAGTGGTATAACTCAGGTGTCGCGGACGCCTCCTCAGCCGCGTTTGCGGATTTGAACAACGACGGAGTGCTGGACGTTCTGGTCGCAGCCGGACAGGATTTCGCGCACGGCTTTTCAGGGCGCGACGGGACCTTGATCTGGCGCGCGGAAGAAGAAGCCAAAGGCAATTCTGGGGCAGCAGCTTCAACTCAAGCGCGCTCGCTTGTGACTTTGCCATCCGGCGACGGCTCAAACGCCTTTGTCGTCGGCACTGATTCAGCGCGAACCGGCCTGCGCGCCATCGGCCTGCCAAAGGATTCCGTCAGAGCGGCGAGAGATTAGTAATCGAAGAAAGGGAAATGAGGCATGATGATCTGGGTGGTTTCGGTGTTGCTGATTCTTGCTTGGGCTGTCGGCATGATCTTACATAAATCCGGCTTCATACACATCCTGCTGCTCTGCGCCATCGCCATCATCGTGGTGCAACTTGTGGCCGGACGACGCGCGGTGTAAATGAAAATACCAGCGGTTGAAGCGGGGCGATAGAAAATTGAGAGGCTGCTTTCAATAAGAGGCAGCCTCTTTTAATTTGGTGGCAACGCAAGCCGGCAGCTTGATTCTCTGTGGCTGCTCGGCAACAATGAGCGAGCCGGGCGCATCAATAGCTTTGGAAAAGATTCTTTGCGCGCCTGATTGCGAGCAAATTGCGCGCTCATCCCCTAAAGGAGTAATTGATATATGAAAAAAACTGCCTCTCCTTTACGTCCCATCATTCTCCTCTTCATCGCCTTAATATTCACTGTCTCGTTCGCCCACGCGCAAGGCGATATGCCGCGTCAGACCGTTGCGATCACCTACCCGCTCGATCAAACCGTCACAGTCAAGTTTCGCGGGACAACGCGCCTGCCGCGCTTGACCGGCGAGGCGAAGGTGAGAAGGGCAGGGCGGCGTGGAACGCGCGTCGAGTTGAGCATTGACAATCTGCCGCGCGCAAACGAGCTTGGCGGCGTCTATACGACTTACGTGCTCTGGGCTATCTCGCCCGAAGGTCGCGTGGATAACATGGGCGAGATCAAACGCGGCGGCAGCTTTTTAGTCTCTTCCAAACTGGATGTGACCACGCCGCTTCAAACCTTCGCGCTCATCGTCACGGCTGAACCGCACTTTATGGTTCGCGGCCCAAGCCGCATGGTCGTGCTCGAAAATCTCCCGCCGCAGAAACCCGGCGATGCCGAAATCGCAACAGTCAACGTCCAATATCTAGGCAACACCAGCGACTACTTCAATGATGCGCGCGTGCCGGACGTGCCTGACAGCGATTACCTCAAGACGCCCGTCTCGTTGCTCGGCGCGCGGCAGGCGATCAATCTTGCGCGCTACGCTGGAGCGGGGCGCGATGCGGCGGAAGAGTTGAAGGAGGCGCAGGATGCTTTGGCGCAGGCAGAGAACGGATGGCGTTTGCGGCAGCCTGAAGCGGATATTGATGCTGCTGCGAGACGCGCGATCAGTCTGGGCGTGCGTGCTGAAGAGGCTGCGGAAGCAGGGAAGTCTGCGCGCCAGCGTCGTGAAGAGATTGCGCGGCGTGATGAAGCCGTCCGCGATGCCGAAGAGAATGCCTCGACCGCGACCAAGCAGATAGCGGACCTGCGCGCAGCTTTGGAACGCGAGCAACACGCGCGCGAGCTTGCAGAGCGCGACGCCGCCAATGCCACGCAGCAAGCACGCGATCTGAGGACCGAAGTTGCACGCCTGCGCGATGAGATACAGGCGACTCGCGCCGAAGGCGAAGAGGCCAAAGTTAAACTCGCTCGCATTGAAGGTGAGCGTTCGGCGGAAGAAGCGCGCAAAGCTAATGAGCAAAGAGTTGAGCAGCAGCGCGCCAATGCTGTGACGCTCAAGCAGACGCTCGCGCGTTACGGCACTGTGCGGGAAACGTCGCGCGGCCTCGTGCTAGTCCTGCCAGAATCTTTCTGGACAAGCGCGCGCGCAAGCGACCTGTCTGCGGCTGCGCTGGCAAAGCTCGAACCGCTCGCCGCGCTGCTCGCCAACAATCCCGATTACCAGATTGTGATTGAAGCCTACACGGACAATCGCGGCGACGAGAATCTTTTGCAGCAACTCACGCAAGATCGCGCACGCATCCTGGCCGAGCGCTTCGTCAATGCCGGAATTGACGGCGCGCGCATTCAAGCCAACGGCATGGGCACTGCCAACCCGGTCGCACCCAACACCAACGCCAACAGTCGCCTCCGCAATCGCCGGACAGAAATCACCCTTGTCCCGGCCAGCGCACCAAGCAGCGCGGCGAACTAAAAGCAGTGATAAGTGATGAGTGATAAGTTATAAGAGAAAAGCTTTTAACTCATCACTCATCACTCATCACTCATCACTATCAACATGTCTCCTCTCGAAGTCCTACAGTTCATAGGCTACAGCACGGGCGCGCTCTTGCATTTGTGGATGGGCGCGCTGCTGTTGAAGCGGCGGCGTGGGCTGGGGAAAGTCGAGCGCGTGCTCTTGGCTCTGGCGGTCGGCATGGGCATCTGGCACGCGAGCAACCTGGTGATTGCGCTGCACGGACTGCTCGGACTTGAGCGCGGACGCTGGACTACGCTCTTGAGAGTGGCGGACACAATTGCGGTCGTCAGCATTACGCTCTCCTACTCTTTTCTTCTACACGTTCACCTGCATCTATGGGCGGGCGCACGCTCACGCGCACTGACGCAAATCGAAAAGGTGCGCGTTTATCTCTCATACCTTCCCGCGCTCTTTCTCTTCGCCGCTGTCCCCGTTATCTGGAGCGGAGCTTACGAGCCGATGCTCGAAAGGTTCGCACACGCGGTCGTGCCTTTCACAACCAGCATCACTTATTCAATCGCCTTCGGCGTCTGGGCGGCATACGTGCTCGGACTCGTAGCCGTGACCGACATCCTGATAGCGCGCCATTCATCATCGGAGGGTGAACGCCGCTCTATGCAGACGCTGGGCGCATCTCTCATAGGGATAGGCGCGCTCATTCTTGCCGTTTATGCTTTCGGCGTTGGCGAAGGGACAAGGCTGGGAATTTACTTGAAGACGCTCGCCAATCTAGGGTCGCTCCTGCCGTCTGCGCTGATCGCTTACTACATTTATCGCTATCGCTATCTTGAGTTGATTATCAAGGAGAGCTTGATTGCCGCTGCGTTCGCCATCGTCGTGCTCGCGGTTTATCTCTTCGGCATACGCACCTTCGGCGCATGGCTGACGGCAGCGTTCGGCGTGCGCGCGGGCGCGGTTGAAGCGTTGCTGATACTCGCGCTCGCGCTGGCCGCAGTTCCTCTACGCGGTTGGTTGGAGCGTCGCTTTCATCAACTCTTCGAGCGAGAAGCCGCGCTCTATCGTGATGTCGTGGCGCGCATCGGCACGCATGCGGGGCAATACCGGCGACTGCCCGAGCTATTGAGATTTGTGGAAGAGCGAACCGCGCAGTCGTTAGGGTTGCGCCGCGTTCGCCTGATCGTCAGATACCAGAACGATGATGCTTCCACCGCTCAAGTTGAAACGGGTAATGGAAAGCAGGGTGGTGTAGATAATAAAGAGGAGTCGAATCTCTGGGTAGATAGCCTTTTGAAAAATTTGCGCGAGCGCGATTGGAGAGCGGTGGAGGGTGAGCGAGCCTTGCGTGAGCGCGGCTACGATCTGGCCTACGCGCTGCGCCGTGAGGAGAGAACAGTCGGTCTCATGCTGGTTGATGCGGCAGCCGATGCGCTAACACCTGATGCGCGAACCGTGCTTGAAGTCCTCGCCGGGCAGGTGGCAATCGCCATCGAAGATAGCAGGCTGGTTGAAGAGAACGTCCGGCTTGAGCGCCAGCTTGCTCAGGGAGAACGCCTCGCCGCTTTAGGACAGATGGCTGCGACGATGGCGCACGAGGTGAAGAATCCGCTCTCAGCCATCAAGTCTATCGCGCAGGTGATGCGCGAAGATGAGAGCTTGAATCAAGAGTATGCGCGTGATCTTAATCTAATCGTGGGCGAGACGGATCGCTTGAGTCGTAGTGTCACACAGCTTTTGAGTTTCGCGCGGAGCACGCCTTCTTCCGTTTCACCGAGCCGCGCTGATGAACTCGTCCGCACGGTCGTCGAACTCTTTAGAGCTGAAGCTGGCGGGCGCGGCGTCAAAATCGAATGTCGCGCGGAGACGCACAAAGAGCTGGATGGAAGCGCGGCGGCGGCTGTCAGAGATGCTCTCTCCAATCTCTTAATCAACGCAATGCAGGCCACTCCCGCGGGCGGGCGCGTGCATGTGGAAGCGTGGATTGAAGGAAGCGAACTGGTTGTTGTCGTGTGGGACAGCGGCAGCGGGATAGCGCCCGAACTGCGTGAGCGAATCTGGGAGCCGTTCTTCACGACGAAGCAGCGCGGAACAGGTCTGGGTCTGGCTATCGTCCGCAAGCGTATGGAAGAAGCAGGCGGTGTGGCGCAATTGTCTGAATCCCAAACAGGCGAAGGCGCGCGCTTCGAGTTACGCGCGCCTGTGATGAATGTTCGGCAGAATTATCAATAGCGTCAATAGTTTTATGTTGCTGAAAAATGGTCGAGCAGAAACGAGCGTGCTGCTGAGAGCGCGCGTGCGCGATGGCTGATTTTTTCTTTGATCTCTGTCGTTAACTCCCCGAAGCTCTGCTCGTAGCCTTGCGGCACAAAGACCGGGTCGTAGCCGAACCCGTTCGTGCCTCGCGGAGTAAAGGCAATTCTACCTTCGCATATTCCGGTCGAGACATTAGCGACCTCACCTCGCGGATCGGCAATGGCGATGACGCAGACGAATCGCGCGTGCCTGTTTGCGCCACCGACCTGCGAGAGCGTTTCAAGCAAGCGTTGTGTGCGGTCGGCATCGGATAAGCCTTCGCCACCATATCGGGCTGAGTAGACGCCGGGCGCACCGTCCAGAGCAGCGACTTCCAGTCCTGAATCATCGGCGAGCGTCCAAAGCTCCGTCTGCGTAGCATAGCCACGTGCCTTGAGGATAGCATTTTCGGCGAAGCTCGCGCCTGTCTCTGCGACCTCCACAACTTCGGGAAACTCAGCAAGACTCCTGAGACGCAATGATAGCGGTTCCAGAAGCGAACGCAGCTCAACTATCTTCCCCTTGTTGCCTGTAGCGATCAGCAATTCTGTTGAAAAGGTTTTTGTCATGGCGATGATTCGCGCGTTAAGACTCTAAAAATGAAGCATGAGCAAAGCGCGTAAATAATTATTTTGCCAGCCGGGGGCTTTCATGCGTACAATCGAGCGGGCAGGGTCTTCATGTGAGCCTTGCCTGAGAACAGAGTATAAGACGGATGCTAAAACATGGGCAGTCCTCCAACGCAATTGAGCACACTCATCGAAGAAAAAGATGCTGCTTCTTCGCCAATCGGCCATGAAAAATCCATTGGCTCTGAAGGCAACCTTCGTGCGCGTGAACTCCAGATGTGGATTCGCGCCCTCCGCAGTTTTTTCACTCTCTCCAATCATCCATTGCCCGATGCTTACCGGTCGGACTTGATAACGCACGACTGGACTTACGAACTACGTACCGTTCGCGGGATATTACTGCGTTGTTCGCAACTAGCTTTTCACCTGATTCATCTTGAGAAATTCGATCAGACCATCTTTGAAGAAGCGAATGCTGACATCTCGCTCGATGAGTTTTCGATTCCAAATCAAGAGGCGGTTGCAAAGGCCGAGCTGAAAGATGGCTCGCTTCATTCGCTCGCCGCGACTCTGAGCGATGCCTGTGCCTTGTGCGAATCCATACTCGAATCGCACCCCGTAAATTTGCATGCCTGGACGAATCTGGGAGAGACTTTGGAGAGCGCGTTAGCCCGACCTGATGCCTCTAAAACTATCTCTCAGATTGCGTCCGCGACACCTACAAACAACATCCCCGCGCCGCTGCTGTCTCTGACGCGCGAGAGTATCAAGCCTGCTGCCTTCGGCGCAGACATGCTCTCAATCTTTTCCAGAATTTTTGAACTGCTCGAAGAATTACAGTATGTCGAAAAGTTTCTGCGCAGGGATCAATCACTCAAGCAGACTCTTCCAATCTTCACGCTTGTGCATGAAGAGGCGCGCTCGCTCCTCAACTTTATCAAGACGCGCGTCCTTCGAGCGGAAGGGATTGAGCAGAGTGTCCTGGAGGCGCTCGACAGCACCAACTATGCAATCACGATGGAACTGCGGAAAGTCTTCGCCCATGAACTTGTGGGGCTAAGTTCGCTTCGTCAAGCGCCTGCGATCTACATCAAAGTTGAAACATCTCACGGTCTGTTGAGCAATTGTTTCCGGCAATCTGTAATCGGTCTCGCGCAGCTTTTCAACAAGGCGATAGAAGGCTCGCAACTCTTCGATGCATTCCAGACCAGGCTGGAGCAATCCCTGGTGCTTCGCCGCGATCTCTGGAAGCTATTGCAGTTTGTCCGTCGCGCGGAAAAAGAGCCTGACCTTGATTTGATTCAACGCCTTCTAAAGAATCTGAATTCGTTCTACGAGGGAAGTCTGCGCTACTTGATGTTCAAGGATTGGGAAACCTGCGAGCGCTTTATGGAAGAGATAGGGGCAGCGCGTGGAGCCGCCGAGCTTGCTCCCGAGCTACACCGTTTCACCGCCTACCTTGAAGCCCTCAGCAACCAGGTCGGAATGCGCGCCGTCCTCAGTAATCATCCTTTCGACTATCCTGAGCCGGAAGACGATTGAAGCATTTTTCAGCTAACCTGGCCGAACGCCATCAGCATAAATCCGCTTCGAGGATACAAACACCACTCTTGAGATTTAATTTTCGGATGGAGCAAACTGGGCTGCAAGCATGCCGAACTGCCCGAACGATGAGCTTGTGATTCTCTCAAATCCACCCTCGACGAGCCGCATCTCGCTGGCAGCATAGCGCAATTGTCCGAGCGCATCATCTAGTTTTCCTTCATTCGGAGATTGCTTGCTCGCGGCGAGGCGAGCGGCCATTGCTTTAATAAAGTTTCGTGCAGGCGAGCGATCATCCGTATAGGTGACGACGATTGAAGGATGCGCGCTGATGCTCTCTGTGGATTTCTTGAAATCCGCAGAGGATGCGAGCGTTTGATTCGCCTTTCTTGCCTCAAGGCAGAGACGTATGTTTTCCGCCTTTCCCAGAAGCAAGTGTTGCCCGACGAAGCTCGCAGCATCACGCTTTTCATTGTTTGAAACGAGCATCTCGGCATCCCCTATTAACTCGCTGCGCGGCTTTGCGCCGAGACGTTTGCCAACAAAGTCGCGCAAGGTTTTTTCATCTCGAACTTCGACAACCGTCACAGTGCTTGACTCCGTATCATCCAGGCTCGCGGTCACAAATTCAGGCCCAATGGCTTGCAGGAAATGGTCAGGCTCTTCTATTCCGTAGTGATTGAGCCAGGCGCTTAGGAGACGTGAGAGCAGAATTGAGCCGAGAGTATCGAACTGCGAAGCGACAGTATTATTTAGACCGCGCCACGCGCTCTGAGGATCGCGGTAGCTGTAGCGCGAGATGGAATACGTGTTCGCGGGCAACAACTCGCTCGCCGTCAAAGCGGCGTTGCGCTCGGAAGCCAGCGCGCTCTGCAATTTATCGCCGACGCCGTTTTGCAGCGCGATAAAGTAGTGATCCTCAATTAAGCCATTAGACAAGTGCGCGCTCCAGCCAACTCCTCCTAAAATCTTCCGCGCCAGCGCCGGTAGCATGCTCGCAGCAGCGCTCTGCGCGCGTGGGTCTGACGAAATCTGCCCTGCGTAGGTGATGGCTTTTAACTCTAAGAGTCTCGCTGCGCCTTCAGGGGAGGCATACCCGAAAGCAAGAGCGTCGTTGCCGCTAACACGCCTACGCATCTCTTCCAACTGCGGGTTATCCTTGAGGCTCGGTCGCTCATTACGCCGAACAGCCAGGCAAGCCTGAACTGCCGATTCATCATTGCCGATGATGGCAACACTTCCTGATATGGCCGCGATAATGCGACGCTCTCCATCAGGAGAAATCCAGGTCGTGGATTTCACGCCATCGGCTTCTTTATGTTCCTCACGTGGCTCGCCATAGGCGCGTCGAGCAAAATCACCGATGCGTTTCTCAATTGCATATCGGGTGCGAGACTCCCCCGTATGAGTTTCAACGACGACGGCATAACGCGGTTTGATCTTCAAAGTATCGCCTTCATCAGCAGCGTCGAATCCAAGAACCGCGACAGCAATCTGAGCGCGAGATAAAACAACTGCGTCCGCTGACCCTATGCCGGTCCACGAGGCAAGGCGGCTGAGCCAGCCGATGCTCCCTAGACCAGACCTGATTCCTGCGACAGGAGCAAGCGCCTTCCAAGCGTCAGTCGAGGCAAGTCCGCCTGCAATCTCAGGCAGGTCGTTAGCCTCTATATAAATCAGGGAATCAGCGGGTACATACGCAGTCATGTCCACTTTGCGCGGACGATTCCACCATATCCAGACGGCCAGGATGATTATCAACGCCAGAATTACCAATAGGGCTTTACGTATGAATCTCATTCTTATTGAATCCTAACCTTCAGTTAATGAGACAGGCAAGACGGCGCGAAGGAAAGTAGAGATAAAGTCTTGTTGTAGTGTTACCCGTTTCGACTAACGAATGTTGATGCGCTCATGTGAGTGTGATACTTTGATAACTGTTTCAATATTCTTCTAACCAGCATAATGCCGCACAAGGTTTTTGTGCCTTCCAGGAGGACAACCTGAGTATGTCTTACCGTGCGTTGCGCGCCCAGCCACAAGCCGAGGCGGATTTCGATGAATTTTTGGAAACCCTGCACCGCGCCCTGACAGATGGAAAGCGCGACCCGAACGATGTTGTCCGTGACACGCTTTACGAGCTTTATTACGGAGCGGGGAAGTTGGGAGAGGGAATCGGTCGCACCCCTGACGCATCGAGCTTGTCATTAGCAGCGCGCACCGTCTTACACAGTTTCGATCCGCGTAACGTCACCACAGAACCTGAGTATTATCCTGATATAGACGGCGCAGCTTACGCCGAGCGTAAACCCTTCATCTGGCTCTGGCAGATGTACGACCGCTCGCCCATCGGACAAAACGCTCTTCTCGGACATCGTTTTCGTAGGATGCTTGCTCCGCTTATCTTTCGCAAAGTCGGCGAGAACTTTAAGTGCTGGCACTTCGTCGAATGGTCTTACGGCTATCATCTGTCGTTTGGCGATAACGTCGTCTTGCATCGCTACGTGCTGCTGGATGATAGGGGCGGCATAGAGATCGGCAACAACGTTTCAATCTCCGATTACGCTAACATCTATTCCCACACGCACGACATAGAAGACATCCACAAGGTTTACAACCTGACGACGCGAATCGGTGATGGGGCGCGTATTACCTATCACGCGACTGTACTGGCAGGCACGCAGATCGGCGAAAATGCTATGGTAGGAACTGGCGCTGTTATAACTAAAGACGTTGAGCCGTATCACATCAAGGTCGGTATTCCTGCCAAAACCGTCAAGGTGAAGCGGGGAGGACTCATAGATGAACCGGACGACGAAGATGTGAAGCGATCAAGCGAGCGTTGAGAGCATTATTCAGAGCAAGCGAATAGCTGAACGAATTACTTTGATAAGGGTAAATGGAGGACAGCCATGATTGTCGTAATGAATCGTATCCCGGTAGCTGAAGGGCGCGAGGCAGACTTTGAGAAGACTTTTACAGAGCGCGACCGTGCGGTTGACCTGATGCCCGGCTTCGTTGACTTGCAGGTCTTGCGCCCTGCGGAGGGACGTACCTACGTTGTCTTGACTAGATGGAAATCGCGCGATGCCTTCGATCAATGGACTCAATCGGAAGCCTTCATAGCAGCCCACCGGAAACAATCTCCTGGCCTAGCAGAGAACCGTCCAACCCTTGAAATTTACGAGGTCTTCACACAGTAAAAAGTTGGAATAAATCCAACCCCATTCCAGAAACTCAGCTCAAAACCCTCCGGGAAACCTCCGGTTTTCAGCATATATCCTTATTTAGCGCGGGTTTAAACAATTGAAAAAAGCAATTGACAATGTTTGGCCGGTGTTGTACTCTGACTTTGACGGTAGCAAGCCTTGTTACCCGTCATAGGCTTAAGCATTTAGATTTCAGCTTGAGAGCGCGGCACCGAAGTATTGAGCGTGCCGCCATTTTGAAGGTCGAACCGATAAAGGCACACCCCGTGTGAACGGGGGCCGCAAAGCCAACGGGAGTCGGATGAATTATCTGATCTGACTTGGCCGGGTTGCCGAAGTGAGACGGTCAATCGTGCAAACGTCGAAGCAGTTCACGTTGTCCTTCCCGCTTTACCATTCGCTTTGACTACAGACGGCGTTTGCAGCCTGCGAAACAAAATCGCATCATCCCCTCAAACTAATGCAGCGCCATTTCGCTCAGGTAGGTTCAAAGATGAGCACGCACTGCATCCAGACAACAATGAAACCCGCTAGCCAGATTCAGCAGAACAAAATAATGCCAGCCAAACTCTCCAGGGCACGCAAGGCCCGCATCCGTTTACGCCAGCTTCATCGCAGGCGTGCTCAAGTCTCCAGGGTCGAGAGGAAATATTAAGTCATGTTTAAAAAAGGTTTCGGTAAAAAGAACCTTGTCGGAGTGGACATCGGCTCCAGTTCCGTCAAAGCCGTCGAACTACAGGGAAAGACCGGCAACCTTCAACTCGTCAGTCTCGGTTATGAAAACCTTCAGACCGATTCCATCGTTGATGGGCAGATCATGGAATTGAATGATGTCTCAAACGTCATCTCAAACATCTTCCGCGAGCACCAGATTAAAACTGATCGGATAGCAGCGGGTGTGAGCGGGCACTCCGTGATCGTCAAGAATATCGTTGTGCCGCAGATGAGCGCGGATGAACTTGAAGAGTCAATCGAATGGCATGCTGAAGAGCACATTCCTTTCGACATCAGCGATGTCAGCCTTGACTACCAGGTGACAGGCTCATCGCCGGATGCGCTACAGGTGCTGATGGCAGCCTGCAAGCGCGACAAGGTTGCCAATCTCAAACAGGCTATCCAGCTTGCAGGAAAGCAGCCAGCCGTTATTGACGTTGACGCTTTCGCGCTCCAGAACTGCTACGAGGTAAATTATCAACCGATGGCCGGTCAGATCGTGGCGCTCTTGAATATCGGCGCTTCAACGATGAACATCAACGTCCTTAACGGAAATAAATCGGTGTTTACACGCGACGTTTCGGTCGGTGGAAACCAGTACACCAGCTTGTTGCAGAAAGAGCTGGACCTGACGCTTGAGCAGGCCGAAGCCGTCAAACGCGGGATGCCCGTGCCTGATGGCAAAGAGGTTCAGGACCTTGAGCAGATTCTTGAAACTGTCTCGGACATTCTCGCGCTGGAAATATCCAAGACGATGGATTTCTACCGCGCGACCGCTGAAGACGGTGAAGGAACTGTTCAGAAGATTCTGATCTCAGGCGGTGGCTCGAAGCTCAATGGTTTGCCGGAGTATCTCTCCAAACGTTTTGAGATGCCGGTTGAAGTTTTGGATCCGTTTCGCCAGATCAAGGTAGACGCGAGACGTTTCGACCCGGATTACATGCGCGAGGTTGTGCCGGAAATGGCGATTGCAGTCGGTCTCGCCTTGAGAGGAGTTGACGCCTAATGATTAAGGTCAACCTTTTAGATTCAGTGACAGACAGGGCCAAAGGTGTTGCCGCTGTCGAAGAGAAAGTGGCTAACCCGCGCATGCAGACCATGCTGTTTGCGCTCGTCGTTTTCGGGCTGCTGGCGGCAGGAATGTTTTACGACTACTCCAGCTCAGCGAGCGCGCGTGACGATCTACAGAATCAGAAGACCGAGCAGGAACGCATACAGGCTCAGATGGTCGCTGTTAGCAAAGAGCGCACCGATCTCCAGAAGAAGACGGCTGACATACAGGCTCGCATTGACGCGATTCAGAAGCTGCGCGCTTCGCAGCAAGGGCCTGGCACTGTGCTTCGTGAAATTAAAGCGCGTTTCGATAGCGTGCCTGGCTTGTATCTGAAGAGCGTCGAGCAAAAGGGCGGGGAGATGACCATCAAGGGCGAATCGCCGAACGAAGCTTCGGTGACGAACTTTGCCAGGAGCCTGGAGTATTCATCCGGCCTCTTCAGCAATCTCAGCATCGAGACTCAGCGTGAACTGGCGAAAGTGGATGCCACGGTGAAAAGCCCGGCGAGCGGCCCGGAAGACCCCGAAGCTCCGAAGCCGGAGGTTATCAGCTTCACCATCAAATGCAGCTATACACCTGTTACTCCTGCTGCGCCCGCAGCCGCGCCAGGACAGGCCGCACCCGCCAACCAGGTCGCACAGAAATAACTCTGAGGCTGCCGACAGATGGCAGTCGCCAAATGCCCGCGATGGAACATTGAGCGGGAAGGGAAGAAGTCGAGATGAAAATTGGAAACTTGCATGAAATGCCCTGGTATCTCAGACTGGCAATCTTCGGTGGAGTCGCCCTCGTGATCTACGGCGGATTCTGGTACTTCATGACCAGTGGAATGCACGCCGAAGTTGACCAGCTTAAAGAGCAGGTGGCAGCATTGAAGCAGCAGAATGCTTCAGCGCAGATTGATTCGCAGCGTCTCGCAACTTTCAAGGCGCTCTACGAAAGCAAGCAGCAGGAGTACGACGATCTCAAGGCGCTCTTGCCGGAGCAGCGTGAGCTGACGAACGTGTTGCAAGGCGTTCAAGATCGCGCTCACAATACCCGACTGGTGCTGCGCAGTTTCTCGCCGAAGGAAGATTTCCAGCAGGATTTCTACAATGGCAAGAAGATTTCCTTGAGTGTTACAAGTTCCTTCGCCAGCCTGCGCGAGTTCTTCGAGTTGATGGCGCGCTATCAACGCATCGTCTCGATCACGAACCTTGAAATCACGCAGATAGACAAACAAAGCCCTGGGAAGACGATTGACGCGAAGTTTGACCTGACAGCCTATTACGTCTCTGCCGAATCACTTCAGAATAATGCGGCCACGCCGGGTGCGCCCGCGCCAGCCGCAGCAGCGCCCGCCGGAGCGCAACCCCCCGCAGCGCCCGCCGGAACACCTAACATTCAACCCGCCGTTGCCAGGTAGAAGTCAACAAACAACGCCGCACTTCTCGCGGCATCTTCGAGAGCATAATCATGAAGACTTACGCAAAAATTATTCGCTATGGCATTACAGGTCTCGCTCTGTGCTGCGCCCTTTTAGCCAACGCAACGCAGTTGACTGCACTGGCTCAAGAAGAGAGCCAGCCCAAAGCGGAAGCTAAGAGTCGTGGGCCGCGCGACCCGTTTGAAAAATACAAGCCGCCCGTCAGAGTGAAGAGGACGGTCAAGACAAGCTCGCCCATTCCCGTGCCTGCGATAAAAGAGCGCATAGAGAATTACAAGACAGAAAAAGTGGCTGCGATGAATGCGCAACGACCTGCGCCCAAGCCGACTACTGCTCTGCTTTTGAGCGAAATGCAGGTGACGGGAATCTTTCGCACCCCGCGTGGTTACGCCGCTATGGTCGAAGCAACTCCCATCAAGCTCTCTTACGTCATCTATCCCGGCGAGACCTTCTTTGACGGCCAACTCGTCGCCATTGAAGAAGACCGCCTGGTCTTTCGTCATGAGGTTCGCTGGACGGATGGCCGAGTTGAAAAGACAGTCGAGAACAAACCTCTGCGCCAGCCCAACGCCGTCGTTGATTCGATGACGGTCTCAAAGGCTGCGACTGAAGGCGGCAATGGAGCAGCCGCCAGTGCTCCCGCAAACGGAGACGAAAAAGCTCCGACCCCGGAAAAGCAGTAAAGTTTCCCGGTCTCGCTGGCGAACAGGAGCCTGAGCCTAACGTCACAACGAGACCCTTACGGTTAACGCGCACGCTGATATGAACTCAGGCCATAGGTTTGAGCTTTATCGGGTGCGCGTTAGTTTGACAATCCATGCGGGTCGTTCTGCTTTGTGCGGCGCGCGCTTCAATAACTCTTATGGAAGGATTAACGAGCGTAGCGCGTGGCGGAATTTGCCCGATTCCCTGAAGGAGGGAAATATGTTTCAACACCTGTTCGGCATTACCAGACGAGGAGCGCTCGTTCTCCTCCTGGTATGCATCCTCTCCGTGTTCGCGTTCGCGAGCACAAAAAACGCGCCGGTGGCGACCAACTTCAGCGCCTATACTTCCGGCTCATCAACACTCATCACCATCTACAGCACCGCGCCTATGGCCTACTCCGTTTCCAGGCCCGACGCGCACACGATCATGGTCAATCTGCCGGGCGTTGACGCTTCACGATTGGCCGATTCCTACAAGGTCACTTCTCCGCTCGTCTCAAGCGTTATCGTCGAGCGGGAATTGCGCGGCCCCGATAATATTTCGGCGCGCATGCGCGTTGCCCTGATTATGCCTGCGCGCGACCGCTCCGAGCTTGCGAAGAACAACCTCGTCTTGGAACTGACGCCGGTTAATGCGACAGACATTCCCACGCAGGCGAAAGTTACGGCGCACGGCGACGATGATTCAGCTCAGCAGCAGCAGAATCCGCAAACGAAGCCAACGCCAACGCCTCGCCCGTCTGTGAACATCACGAGCGGGCAGAGCGGGCAGCAGCAATCGCAGGGTGAGCAATACGGCAAACCTGGATTTGTGGGCGAGCCGATCAATCTCAACGTCGTCAACGCAGACATACGAGACATCCTTCAATACATCACGGATCAATACGGCGTGAACTTCGTGATTGATAGCTCGGTCAGCGCTGTTCCCGTCACGGTCAATGTCACGGATGTTCCCTGGAACGTCGCACTCGATGCGATCTTGAAAGCCAATCGTCTCGGCGCTGACGCCAACGGCAACATCCTGCGTATTGCTACAATCGCAGTTATTGCAGGCGAGGCAGCATCGCAGCAGCAAATTAAAGATGCGCGTCTGGACAACTCGCCGTTAGTGACCGAATTTATCCGTCTCAACTATGCTCGCGCTTCGGGCACACTCGCACAGGCCGCAGGCTCGACCGGCGGTTTCGCCGGCGGCGCAACCAACCTGAGCTTTTCGGGTGGCGCAGGCGGCGATGCCACAGGCGGCGGCGGCGATCAGGGTTTGCTCCCGATCATCCAGCGTAGGCTCTCACGTCGCGGCGCAATCGAAGTTGACGGGCGCAGCAACACGCTCATCGTCACGGATGTTCGTGAGAACATAGAGGCCATTCGTCAACTCGTAGCCATCATGGATCAGCCGGAGCCGCAGGTTGAGATTGAAACGCGAATCGTCATCGCCTCTCGTAACTTCAGCCGCGACCTGGGAGTTCAATTGTCCGCTGCTGTGGTCAATCTGGGACGCGGTAGCCTTGGTTCTCTCAGCACTATCCCGTCAGGAGCAACAACTGGTACGACGGGTGGAACCAATCCAGCCACGCGTCCGTTTGGAGTTCCGGGTGGATTAAGCGGTGGGACACAACCAAATGGCACTCTCGGTGCGGCTGCCAACACGGTTATCGGTCTGACGACAGGCGTGTTTGGCACAGCGCAGATCAGCGCGCTAATTACCGCTGGTGAGAACAAGGGCCAGGCAAAGACTGTTGCCACTCCTCGCGTCACGGCTCTTAATAACCGTCCGGCTCAGATCGAGAGCGGAACGCAGATTCCCGTGCAGACGACAGGCGCGCTCGGCGTTGTTACAACGACGTTCGTCTCCGTGCCGCTGCGTCTCTCGATCACACCCCAGATCACGGATGCCGGAACTGTCGTGCTCCGCGTGACGGTTGAAAACAACAGCGTCAACACGGCCATCTCAGCCGGAGGCGTTCCCGGAATCAACACACAGCGCATGCAGTCTGAAGTGCTCGTGCCGGATGGCGGCACAACCGTCATGGGCGGCGTGTTGCTTGATATTGAAAGCGACTCGCAGCAGCGAACGCCAGGACTGGCGAGCCTCCCCGTCGTCGGCAACCTCTTCAAGCGCAAGACCGCCACGCGCGGAACCGATGAGATTCTTTTCTTCATCACGCCGCGCATTTATCGCCCGGACTATCAGGGCAGGCCAACGTCAGGCACGGTCGCCAACGGAACACGCACGACCACTATCAATCAGCCTGTGAACCCCGGCAATCCCGCAACCAACACGCCGACGCCGACTAACCTCGAACAGCAGCAGAGCGTGCCCCAGACAAATCCGGGCGCACCGAGTCAGCCTTTGACCACTCCGACCATCCAGAATCCTGCTGGAGCGCCGAGCGGTCAACCTGCGCGTCCCACGTCTCTGAGCACACGCCCATAAAGGAGGTCGTTGAAATGTTCAAAGAAGCACTAGAAGCGATCATAGAGCGCACGGATGGCAGCATTGGCGCGCTCATCATGGGCACGGACGGCATCGCGGTTGAAAAGGTAATGGGCCAGGATGGACACGATGCGAATTTGGACGTTGCCGCTGCCGAGTTCACCTCGCTTGTCCGCAACGCACAGCGGACGGGGAGCGACACGGGACTTGGGAACTTGCGCGAACTCGTCGTCAACATGGAGAGCGCGGTTGTCATCATGCGACTCCTTTCACGCGACTACTTCGTTGTCCTGGCTCTCAAGGCCGACGGCAACTTCGGACGCGGACGTTTTGAACTGCGAAAAGCCGAGCTTCAACTCGCACGGGAATTTGCCGTGTAAGATTGGAGTAGCTTGAGCCGATACTTCGCTCCGGTAGGACTAGAAACGCCCCAGCGCGTGAAATCCTGCCGGAGCTTTTTCTTTCAACGGATGAAAGCATTTGAAAGCTGCTAAAGGAAAAGTATATGGAACAATTCTTAAGGGATAACTTCAAACTGATTTTAGTAGTCGGCTTTGTGGGAAACGCTGTGTTTATATTTGGCTCTATTTTCTACCGTGCCTGGAAGGGAAAGAAGCATTTGTCATTACCGGAGTTCGATATTGTGTTTTCGGAGAAATGGGTTTCAGGCTCATCAAATCAAGGCACGCTGACAAAGCTCGGCGGGGCAGCGAACTGTTTGGCCGTAGAGCTTACAAAGAAAGCGCTCGTCATACGACCTATGTTCCCATTCAACCTCTCATTTCTGCCAAAGATATACGACCTGGAACATTTCATACCGAAGGATAAAATCAAAAGCGTTCAGCAGGCAGAAAACGATGATAAGGGCAGAGTGATAATTGAATTTGAATCTGACAACGGAGAGCAGCAAATCGAGTTATCACTCAAAAAACGACCGGATTTTTTACGCGCGTTCGGCGCACCATTTGAGAATCATCCCGTACCCTCCGGCATCTTCACGTAAGGCATGCCGCGCAGAATAATCTTCTGGCGGCGCGCGAGACGACGCGGGTTTTTCTGCGGGTTGAAAATATTGAGCGGGCTGGGAATCATTGCCGAGAGAAATGCTGCTTCGTTGGCCGTGAGCGTAGCGGCGGGCTTATGGAAGTAGGTCTGCGAGGCTGCCTCAGCCCCGTAGATACCGTCGCCCCATTCGATGACGTTGAGATAGATTTCCAGAATGCGATGCTTTGAAAGCGTGCGTTCCATGAAATAGGTGATGACGGCCTCACGAACTTTGCGGATGATTGACCGCTCGCTTGAGAGAAAAAGATTCTTGGCAAGTTGCTGCGAGATGGTAGAGCCTCCGCGCCTGAAAGAAGAAAAATCAGGAAACCAGCTTGATTGATCGTTGCCCGCCTCTTTCTCCGTCTCTTTCTGCCCCTGATCCCACGCGCGCTGGATAGCTTCATAATCAAAACCGTGATGCGTAGCGAAATTTGTGTCTTCACCGGCCAGCACAGCGCGCTGCAAGTTTGGCGAAATCTTTTCAAGCGGAACCCAGACCTGTATGCGCTTGGGTTCTTCTCCACGCGCCCTGGCCTCACGAGCGCGCGTTTCAATCATCGCGGTCGTCTCAGGATTTTGATCCTTCAGTCGTGCGAGGTCTGGAAAAGTGAGCCACTCATAGATGAACCAGCCCAGCAAAAGCCCGATCAGACCAAACGAAGTGAACTTAATAATTCGCCACATAAGCAATTATATTTCATGCGCGCACGGAAATCAGAAATTCCGTTTATCCCAAAGCGGCAAGCGTGCTCTGAGTCGCGTCGAAAACAGCGTGAGCAGCGCGGATAGTATTACAGTGAATCTCAACCGTGTCGCTAATCTCCGCCGCATAGCCGCCTGACATCACGGTCGCAACCGGAATGCGCCGCGCACAGCATTCGTTGATGAGGAGTTCGTCGCGGGCGCGCAAGCCTTCAATGGTCAGCGCAAGGCGTCCGAGCCTGTCGCCCACGTATGGGTCTGCTCCGCCGAGATAGAAAATAATGTCAGGCGTATGGGCAAAGACGCTCTTGAGATGCTTTGCCAGCGTCTCAAGATAAGCCTCATCTGATGTTTCGTCCGCCAACTCTACATCCAGCGTCGAGCGCGCTTTGAAGAGCGGATAATTCTTTGCACCGTGCATCGAGAAGGTGAAAATGGTTTCGTCTCCTTCAAAGATGGTCGCCGTGCCGTTGCCCTGGTGGACATCGCAGTCAATGATGGCTGCGCGCTGGATTAAACCGTCGCGGCGCAGTGCTCGAATCGCTATCGCAACATCATTCAGCACGCAGAAACCTTCGCCACGATCAGGGAAGGCGTGATGAGTTCCACCAGCCAGATTCGAGCCGATGCCGTCTTCCAGCGCCCAGCGCGCAGCATTGATGGTTCCTCCGGCGGCAAGAAACGAACGGCGCACAAGGGCTTTCGACCAGGGCAGGCCCAAACGTCTAAGCTCGCGCGCCGTGAGAGTTCCAGCGCGCAGTCTGGTCACGTAATCCTCCGTGTGAACCAGAAGCACATCTTGAAGTGTAGCCGGTTGCGGCTCGATGATGTCCGCAGGGCGCAGCGTCCCCTCATGCAGCAGACGATCACGCACAAGCTCGAACTTGCGTATAGGGAAAACGTGGCCTTCGCCGATGTCGGCGTAATATCGCGGAGTGTAAGAGACGCGCATATCAACTGCGGATTGTAGAATGCGTCATGCGTTTTTGAGAAATGCGATTTGCCTTACATCGCGCAAATTGATAGCGGCTCTGAGAGAGTCAACTTTGCCTAAGCTTACCCAGCAGCCAGGACTTCAGTATGCCCGGAGAGGCATCGGTGATTGAGAAATATTCCTGGATTAGTTTCCGGTAAAGTTCGACGCGCTCAGGTTCTTTGAGATTGTAGCCCAGAGGCATTTGGCCTCCTTTGATAAAGGAACTAACGATGGTTCGATCCATAGGCCAACTGAGAGAGCCGAGGCGCTCCGGGTTGTGGCAAGCGCCGCAGGTCATCGCGTGAGCCACAGCCGTTCCGTCAAAGCCTGCTCCGAAGCGGTGACTACTCTCCTGCCATTTCGCCGAACCCAGTCCGGGGCCAAATTTCCTTTGGTCAAGGTACTGCTCAAAACGGGGCGAGCCGTAACTTCGGAAGCGCTGGTTGACCGCCTCGACCGCTGGCTGTTCGCCCGCGCCGACGCTGCCAGCCACAGGGAAGATTGGGAGGATGCCGCTCTTGTGGCAGAGCGCGCAGTTGTCATCGCCTTCTCCCAATTCCCAGCGTCCTTTGATGCTGATCGAACCATCCCGGCGATATGTCCTGTAAAAATCTTTGAAGTAGATGTTGGATGTTCCATCCTGGCCGACAATCGCAGACACTACCGAGACATTGCGAACGTGCGTGCGCTGTCCAGGATCAGTGATTCCGAATTGAACCCATTTCTCAGGCACACCCTTCGACGAGTTCCCCGGAACAACTATCAAAAGCCTTCTGAAACTGTTGTCGTTGTCAGGCGTTCCCAAGTGGCGCGACTTGTAGCTAAAGAAGATGAGTTGATCTGAAGGCTCTCTGGTTGAGTTGAGCTGCCGTAGAAAAGACTTTGCCTTCTCAAGCGTCTCATAGCGGCTGACAAAACGTAGAAAGCTTGGGGCCAGCAGGAACTCAGGAATCTGCACGTAGTCGTGGGTCTCCGCGAAATACTGCTTATCAGGCACGATAAAGCCAAGCTCATGGTCGGGCTGTTTATCCAGCGCCGCCACTTCAACGTACTCGGCAAATTCCCGGTAGCGGCTAACGAAGCCTTCGTCCTCTGAAAGCTTACACTGCCGGAGCGTGGCAGCTATGCGGTTGATTACTCTTGAATAAGCTTCCTCTGCGTCGTCGCTTTCGTAAGCCGCGTGTGCGGCCAGAACCAGCGCATTGACACTTGCCTTCACCCAGGCTTCGGGTCTGGACTTGACTACCGCGCAGGGAGAAGCATAAGCGGCATTTCCGGCAAGCAGTAAACAAAAAGCCATCACGCTTAGATGGAATCTCATGAAAACAGCTCCTTCAATAAACTAAACGAAGTTGAGGAGGATGATGCAGTAAGGCTCATAGGACAGATTCTAATGCGAACGCAACTCAATTTTACTCAGAAACCGTTATTGTGCAATCAATATTGTATCAAGCTGCCCTCGCGTTTGGCGCGACGCACGGCACGCCCGAAGACCCAAAGCGAAAAGGGAAGCAGCACGGCGAGGAAAATAAAGAGCGTGATGAGCGGCTCGCGCACCTGAGAGAGTCCCTGCCCTTCTATGAGCACGCGGCGAATCCCGTCTAGCCCGTAGGTCGGGGGAAGGATGCGCGAGACCGCATGGAAGCCTGAGCCGAGTAGCTCTGTCGGAAAAAAGACGCCTGAGAAAAGCGCAGCGCCTGTGCCGAGCAGAACGCCGAAAGGATCGCCGCGCTTGAAGACCATCGCAAAGCTCGCCGAGAGAATGCCGAGAGAGGCGAGCACCAGAGTGGTTAGAACCAGAAAGAGAAACGCGAGTAGAAAGCTTCCCTGAAAATGCACGTCGAAGAAGAGCCAGCCGAAAAAGAGATAGAGAGACGAATGAAAAGTAACCAGCACAAAATCCCAGGCGGAGCTTGCCATCACGACCGTCGCCACGCTGATAGGCGAGAGTAGCACGCTTTCGAGCGTTCCCTGCATCTGCTCGGAGCGGATAGCGTTGGCAAGGCTGGAAAAACCCGTCATGAAATAGTTGAGCACGGCGAGGCCAGTGATCCACGCCGCTAACGGGTTGCGCCATTGCGAAAAAGGCGTTTCGCTACCGGTGAAGATTTTCGAGATGAAGAAAAAGGTCGTGACTACGAAAAGGATCGTGAGGATGCGCAGGAAAAATTCCAGCCGGTAGCTCACGGCCAACTGGAAATCGCGCACCACGAAAGCGCGCAAGCGTCTGAGCAGAAGCGTGACGGCGTTGAGCATCAGGATTCTCCCTCTGCGCCCTGCTCCCGCTCGTAGCTCTCAAGCACCTCAAGCAGCGTCGCGCGCTCAGATTCAAAAGAAACGATGCTGCCGCCTTCTTCATGTAGAAGGCGAACAACTCTGTCCAGTTGGTCGTCACCGGTTTCGCGTGTGAAAGATATGATGAGCGTTTGACTCTGTTCCTCAAATTCAAGTTTATCGAACTTTGCTCCTAGAAGATTCCGGGCGCGCTCTGTCGAGATGCCGCAAACTGTGAGTTGGGCACGCTCGCTCTGCCTGTGCTCGGCGCGCATATCTTTCGGCGTGCCGAGAGCGCGTATTCGCCCCTGTGTGATGATGGCGATGCGGGCGCAGAGTTCTTCAACCTCCGTGAGGTTATGCGAGGTCAGCAAGATAGTGACTGGCGGGTCGCCGCCCGCGAGCCTGCTGATGAGCAGGCGCATACGCGCAGCAGCGAGCGGATCGAGCGAGCGCGTCGGTTCGTCGAGCAACAAGACGGGCGGCTTTGAGAGCATCGCGCGCGCGAAGGCCATGCGTTGCTTGTTGCCCGTCGAGAGTTCGCCAAAGCGACGGCTGACCAGTTCCTTTATTTCAAACTGTTCGACAAGCTCAATGATGCGTTGTCTGGCGAGCGTATCGCTCAAGCCGTAGAGTCGCGCGAAGAACATCAGATTCTGCTCGACCGTCAGACGCCAGTAAAAGCTTCTCTCTTCGGCAGTCGCCAACCCGACCTGGGCGCGCACCTTCCCGTCATCGCGCACGCTGTCAAAACCGTTGACCGTAACGTGGCCGGAAGTCGGTTGCACGAGTGTGGCTATGATTTTGGTCAGCGTAGTTTTCCCTGCGCCGTTGCGTCCGATAAGCCCGAAGATTTCCCCGGCATAAACGTCCAGTGAGACTTCGCTCAATGCCTGGACGGGAGGCTTGACGGGGCGGCGGAAGAATTGTTTGAGACGAGCCAGAGGGATGGGAAAAGTTTTCGAGATACGATCAATCGAGATAACGGCGTGCGGTTTGGTTTGAGCTTGCGCCACAGGCATTTCATTGTTGACGACCATTGCAGCTTCAGGCACTTGAGTAAACCTTGATTCCGGCTGCTGACTTCTGCCTTTCATCAGCGTTTGCGTTGACGCGGGTCTAAGTATTCGCGCAGCCCGTCGCCGATGAAGTTGAAGGCTAGAACGGTGAGCGCAATGGCTATGCCGGGAAAGATAAGCGCGTGCGGAGCCGTCTCCATTCCGAGGCGCGCTTCATCAATCATCTTACCCCAGGATGGAGTGCCTGCCCGGACGCCGAGTCCTAAGAAAGAGAGCGAGGCTTCAGAGAGAACTGCGCCTGCCATTCCCAGGCTCGCCTGCACAATCAGCGGTTGAATCGCGTTCGGCAAAATGTGGACAGCAATGATGCGTAGATCACCTGCTCCCAAGGCGCGAGCAGCCTGCACGAAATCATACTCACGAACCTTGAGCACCTGCCCGCGAATCAAACGCGCGTAACCGACCCAGCCAATGATGCAGAGGGCGAGTATCAATTTATCAAGGCCGTTGCCTAGAAATCCGACAAGCGCAATTGCCAGGAGAAGGCCGGGAAAGGCTAGGAAGACATTGAAGACATAACCGGAGATGAAGCGATCCAGCCAGCCGCCGTAGTAACCCGACAGTGCGCCCAAAGTTGTGCCGACCAGCGCGGAGATAAAGACGACGATTAATCCAACCTCCAGGGAAGTGCGTGCGCCGTAAACCACGCGCGAGAAGATGTCACGTCCCGTTGCGTCAGTCCCAAACCAAAACTCTGATGATGGTGGTTGGTGTAGTTGAGCAGTGTGTGGCTGCTCAAAATCTTGCCTCGTAATCAACGGCGCAAAGATAGCGGCGAGAACGAGGATGCCGATGATAGCGAATCCGAAGATAGAGAGACGATTCATGGGATTTTAGATTTGCGATTTTTGATTTTTGATTGGATAAGGAGAAAAGCTTTTAGCTTCTTCCAATCGCAAATCAAAAATCTAAAATCAAAAATTCTACGACACTCTAATTCGTGGATCGAGAAAGCGATAAACCATGTCCGTTAGTGTGTTGACGGCGATGTAGGTGATGCTGATGACGAGCACGCACCCTTGCACGATGCGATAGTCTAGGCTGCCAATGCCTTCCTCGAGCAGCAGTGTGCCGATGCCTCGCCAGACGAAAATCTTTTCTGTGATGATTGCGCCAGCCAGGAGCACGCCGAGCTGCAACCCTAGGATTGTGACCACCGGAATCAGCCCGTTTTTCAGCACATGTTTATAGACGACCTTGCGCTCACTTAAACCTTTAGCCCGCGCAGTCCGCACATAGTCTTCATTCAATTCTTCAATGACGCTTGATCGCACCATCCTCGTCAGGATGGCTGAAAGCGCCGCGCCCAATGTGATCGCCGGCAAAATGATGTCTTCCGGGTATTGGTTGCCGGATGCGCTGACCCATCCGAGCTTAACGGCAAAGAAATAGACGAGCAGCGGGCCGATGACGAAACCAGGTAGGCTAATGCCGACTAGAGCGATGACGGAGGAGAAGCTATCAATTAAAGTGCCGTGATTTTTCCCGGCAAGCACGCCGAGCGGAATAGAAATACAGATGGCAATGAGCATCGCTAAGAGGGCGAGTTTGATCGTCGCGGGGTAGCGTTCCATTATCAAGTCTATGACAGGACGGTCGCCGCGAAACGATAAACCCATGTCGCCGTGCAGCAGGTTGCGCCAGTAGTTAACATAGCGATTATCCCAACCGTGCCACTTGAAATGTCTCTGACCCTGCTCATCGCGCGGGAAGGAGAAGAAGAAAGGCGGGCGGTCTAGACCGTGTATCTGATTAAAATTAGCAATCGCTTCGGGCTTCGCCTGTTCGCCGAGAATCGCTGTTGCCGGATCGCCCGGTACGACTTCAATCAGGAGCGTCACGATGGAGACGACCGTCCAGACCACCAGGATCAGCATCCCAATCCGGCGCAAAGCGCCGAGCAGTTTGCGCCTGACGCTACGCCACGCAGAGCGCTTTTGTGGCGCAACATTACTCTCCGTCTCCGGCAAGACCGCTGTTTTATCTTCTATTGAAGGCACGAGAGAATGGTTCGTCCCTAGAAACTTTAGATTGAAAGTCCGAGAGCGGATGATAGCAGAAAGAAGGCGCGAAGTGACAGGCAATCGAAGTCAAGCGGAAGAAAAGGTCTGCACGGAAGACGTAGCCTGAAGGAAAATGCCTCGCTCGAAACATGTGACGGCCCCGACAACCGCACACGAACCTGGCGCGCATCTCCTTCAGGCTACGATTCTGGTTGCAAAACTAATTCTCCGAACTATCTGTGCTCTTGCAACCAAACTTGATTCACGAGCGGGGGCGCGTTCCCATGTGAAGCGCCGCGATTCCGCCGGTCAAATTTTGATACTCAACTTGGTCAAAGCCCGCCTCCCGCATCATGGCTGCCAATAGCTTCTGATTTGGAAAGCGCGAAACAGAGTCGGGTAGATATTCATACGCGCCGGGCGAGCCGCTTATCATCCCGCCGAGCTTGGGCAGAACGCGCGTAAAGTAAAATTGGAACAGCGCGCGAAAGCCCGGAACCACCGGCCTGGAAAACTCTAGGATTGCCGCGCGCCCTGCCGGCTTCAAGACCCGCCACAACTCTTTCAAGCCATCCTCAACGCTCGATAGGTTTCGCAAGCCAAACGCAATGCTGACCGCATCGAACGATTGGTCCGCAAAGGGCAACTTCAACGCATCGCCTTCGACGTATGGAATCTCCGCCCCATTCGCCTGCGTCTTGCTGGCAGCTATCTCAAGCATCGGTCGGCAAAAGTCTGTGCCGACTACAAACGCGCCTGTCTTTTCCGCCAACGCCAACGCGAGATCGCCTGTTCCGCATGCCACATCAAGCGCGCGTGCCCCTTCAAGAGACAGAGACGGCTGCAATCTCTTCGCAACAAGCCGCCGCCAACGCTTGTCAGTATTGCCCGACAGCAGATGATTCAAAAGATCGTAGCGACCTGCAATGCCAGCAAACATTTCGCGCACGCGGCGCGCATGCTCGCTCTCCGTTACGTTTTTCTTGTCAGGCACAGTTAAGCGAATTCCGTTAGAAGGATGGTTGCGGGAGGCTTGCGAATAGCTTGTAAATCCCTACTGCTTTTTCACGGGAGTCGGAGACGGAGCGGGCGAAGTGCTGACCGTTGCGCCAAGGATTTCGACTTTGCCCGAACGCTCCAGAACAGGTTTGAGCCGCTCTGCGCTGCCGAGAGCGACCGCCGCCATTGAGGATTCATTGAAGAGCCTGGCTGCGGTTCGCCTGACATCTTCGAGCGTGACGCTTCTTAGTTTCCGCAGTGGGTCCTGGGCGGAATCGAATTTGTAAGTGTCTGCGTCGAGCCAAAGGTCTGCGAGCGATTCGGGGCGCTCCGTTTGTTTGCTCAGTTCGGCAAGAGCTTCGTTTCTGGCGCGCTCAAGCAGTGCTTGCGTAGCGGCATCTTTCGAGAGACCCTGGAGAACTTTACGCGCGGCTGCCAGCGTGTTCGAGGCTTCGGACGCGGGCACTGACGCGCCCATGACGAAAAGGCCGGGAAGGAAGCGTGCTTCGTGGCGGACGAAAAATGCGCTCTTAGCCAACTCAGGCTGAGTCGAAAGCCAGAGGTCGCGCGCCATCAGCGCAAGCAGGGTGGCGGAAGCAGAATCTTTATCCGAGCGTGAGAGACCGCGAACAGCCAGACGAACTTCAGCCGCTTCCGTGCCGGGAAGGTCAACGATTAAAGTGCGCGCATCCGGCGCTAGAGGTTGGCGAAAAGTCGCAGGCACAGTCGTGTCGCTTTTCCGCCAGCCTCCGAGCAGTTGTTTCAAAGCGCGGAGGGCACGCTTCTCATCAACTCCTCCGCTAATGACAAGGGTGGCATTGTTCGGATTGAGAAAACGGTCGCGTGCCTGCATCAGGTCGGCCCGTTCAATACGCGCGAGAGTTTCGGGGGAGCCGTTGGCTTGGCGTCCGTATGGATAATCGCCGAAGAGTCTGGCGGCGATGGCGCGGTCGGCCTGCATGGTGGGCGAGATACTTAACTCACGAGCCATCTTGATTCGCGCATCGCGCAGCTTCATCACCACATCGGGCGTGAGTTGTGTGCTGACGAGAGCCGTGCGTAGTTGTTCTATGATTTTTTCAAACTCGGAGGCGTGCCCCGTCAAGGTGACGTTGATCGCATCATAATCGCTTGTCACCTCGATTCGACCACCGAGTTCTTCTGTGAAATACTCGCGGGTAATCGGGTCTGGAAAAAGGGCGTCGCTCAAGAGTGCCATCATGCCTGACCTACCTGCCAGATCGAAGGCCGCGCCGCTGTGGATACGCAATTTGAGATAGACATTAGCGTCACCCGGACGACTCCAGAGCAGGACGCGCAACCCGTTCAAAAGCTGCTCAGGGTGTGGCTCCGGCAAGCCTTGCGCTCCGCCCTTTAGGGGAATGAGGCAGATCATGAAAGAGAATAGGAGCGGCGTCAGGACTACTTTTTTGAGCAATCGAGTTTGAAGTTTCATATACAGAACCAGAAAGAAGAGTACGAAACGGCGAAAATTTGGAAAATTTCCAATCTTTTTCAGGAAATTCGGACGGGGAGCAGCCAAAACAGTTTAGATGCCGCTCAGGTAGCGCGTCAACCGTTTAGCCTCCAGGCGCATCAAAAGTGCGGCCATAAAACCGGGCAGCCCCTATTGTGCCCACTCCGGCAAAGAGTAGTATAATGCGTTTCGGTAATTTGAGACCCGACGCTCGATGGGTAGCCAAACCCTTTCACCCTAGAAAGTTTTTGAAAGAATCGCTTCAGAAAAGGCCCAATGCCCCCTTGAAGCGGTTGCGAGGATAAAGATGAAACAGTGTTCTACCTGTCAGGAAGAGTTCGCCGATAAATTCAGTTTTTGCCCCGTTGACGGCACGCCGCTCGTCGAACATGTCGAGCCACCAGCCAAATCCCCTCTTCCTGATAGAGCGCAAGAGGTCTCCTCCCTGTCCTCTCACACCGACAGTTACGCGGCAGCTACTGGCGGCGCAGTCGCAGCATCAAGCGCACTGGCACTGCCTGTAAACGAATATCACCTGACTTTCATTGATGACACGGGGCTGACGCGCCGCCTGATGGATAAGCTGAAAGTCGTGGCGCACAACTCGGAGCTGACCTGGCCTGAGTTCAAGCGCGACCCCTTCGGCTACAGCGGACGCTTCGTTAAAGGCTACA
>JAVHWL010000003.1:0-63021 GCA_032159825.1 Acidobacteriota bacterium | reverse complement strand
GGACTCGGTGAAGTAGCGCGTCGCAGATCGCTATCAGTCATGTTGCTCACTCTTCTTTTTTTATCTGCCTTTTCGGCCAACTACTTATTAACACCGCCCTCCTTGAGATTACACCAATGTGGGTATTATGAACACCGTTCTAATCCTAACCCTCTACGGAGTTGGAATTTTCTTCTTCGGAGCCTTTTCGACGTGCGAAGCACTGAGCCAGGCGGCTAATTTTTCATTTAGTTCTCAAATGGCTCAATTTGGGCACTGCGTCCTTACGGACTTTCGCGTAAGAATATCAACAAACGCCTTGCCCTGGGGCTTCCATTATCACGTGATGAAACGTTGGTTCGCCATTATTCCAGAGCAAATCTTATGATTTTGAAATCTTACGGAACGCGGATTCAAGTTGTAAGTGCAATTTTCTGTCCTTTGAAAAAGACCCGTCGCGGCGTTCGATAGTTCAGCCTCTTACGCGGGCGATTGTTTAAGCGTGCCATCGCCCGCCGGATGTCTTGTTCAGTGATCTTACTGAAGTCACTGCCTTTCGGGAAGTATTGCCTGACCAACCCGTCGGTGTTCTCGTTTGTGCCCCGCTCCCAAGCGGGGGTGTCGTACGTAATGCCGTTCTGATCCTGCATGGAACGGGTGGCGCTGGTAATAACTTCCTCACGCCGCAGTTCGCGGGCATGCTCTTCGGGCCGGGACAACTGTTGGACGCGACGCGCTACTTCATCATCCTCCCGGACGGCATCGGTCACGGAGGGTCTAGCAAGCCGAGCGACGGCCTTCACGCGCGCTTTCCGCATTACACCTACGACGACATGGTCAGAGCACAGTACCAACTCGTCACCGAGAAACTCGGCGTGAGTCACCTGCGCCTCGTGATGGGCACTTCGATGGGCGGGATGCAAACGTGGGTGTGGGGCGAAACATATCCTGATTTCATGGACGCCCTTGCGCCCCTTGCTAGTTTGCCTGTAGAGATCGCGGGCCGGAATCGCATCATGCGCCGCATGATCATGGATGCAATCCGAAATGATCCTGCATGGGAAGGTGGTGAATACAAGGCCGAGCCGCTTCAGGGACTAACAGCCGCGATCAACATTCTCTCGCTCATGGGCAGCAGCCGTCTTCAGTGGCAGAAACAAGCGCCGACGCGCGACGCGGCAGACAAGTTTTACCAGGATCGTTTAAGCGCCCAATTAGCACGGACCGACGCCAACGATATGCTCTACCAGTTCGACGCTTCACGTGAGTACAATCCGTCGCCAAGGCTGGAAACGATCAAGGCCCCGCTCATCGCCATCAACTCCGCTGATGATTTGATTAACCCGCCTGAACTCGGGAGCATGGAGCGTGAAATCAAGAGGGTAAAGCGTGGACGCTACGTTCTGATTCCCATCAGTGACGAGACGCGCGGCCACGGCACTCATTCGCTACCCGCTCTGTGGCAGCAACACCTGGCGACGCTTCTAGCAGAATCGAAGCCTTAGGGTGCAATTCCCATGTGATGGGCATGTTGAAGTGAGACCCATCTTTGTCGTCATTCATTGGCAATTATGGGTTGTCCGACGGCGGAAGCGGCCTAGACCCAACCGCTGATTTTCATAGTAGAACTAAAAAAGCACCCAACTCCAATAAGAGTTAGATGCTCTTTCTGCTTTCCTCCACGCAAAACTTAATAGCGACGATTACGCTTGCGAATCTTATAGGTGTAGAGTGCGGAGCCTCCGCCTCCCGCCACCGCGCCAATCGCTGCTCCACGTCGGCCACCGATTGCACCGCCGAGGATGGCACCGCCACCTGCGCCAATAGCAGTCGTTAGCTTATCTCTATGCTTCTGCCAGAAAGTGCGTTTGTTGCTATAGCTGTAATACACCCGCCGTTGTCTCGTAGCCTGACTGGAAGCATACGAGCGATGATGTCTGCGTCTGCTATGGGCCAAAGTTGGCATCGCAGTAGTAGCCAACAGCACGAGACACATCAGAGCAATTAAGAGTTTCTTCATTGGTAATCTCCTTAGAATTAGATCATCGGATATAAAGGGAGAGATTGCGTAGAAGGCTTATCGCAAGGATCGTGCCGCCGGATTATCCATATTAAGCTATCTGAGGTTAATCTTGTAGATAGACGAGGTAGGCCAGATTCGAGCGTAAAGGATAGCTATAACGTAGCTATTCTGGTTCATCAAGGTGTACTAAAAGTCAGCACTCAATTTTATAATCATGCATCGTCAATCACAGCGAATATTGCAACAAACCTGAGTCGCTTCACTTCTACCGCTTATGAGTCAGTAGCCACGACTACGAACTGTAACTACCGGGTCTTCTCTGGGAGGTCCGAACAGACGGGCCTCTAGTACAGCAAGACTGTTATCCGACTTCCCCAAGGTGTCTTTCGCCACGACGATGTGCGCGAAATCCTCTGACATGGCTCGCCCTTGTGTCGCCGGGAAAAACAGGGCGCGGCCCAATAGCTTATCAAGGATCGACGAACGTACTTCGTAAATGAGCAGCAATGTCTCCTCAAGGTGTGTATAGACGTTTGGCAATCTGCCCCAGCAGCTTACCGCTCTCGGTTACGACATTCACCCCCGTAAGATTATTCTTCGCAAGCGGCAATGCTTTGAGCGGAGAATCCTGCACCACAACAGCCGACTCATCACTGTTGATCATTACTGCGTCCTGGCCGATGCTATTAATATCTCGGTAATCAACCAGACGCAGGCTCTCATCAGGTAGCCGCATGGAGAGGCCCACAAGATCGCCTTTCGACGGACCGATGATGAGGTCATGCAACTGCCCGAAGAACAGGATTGCAACTTTAGCTTCAACAATGTGAGCGGCAGCTTTGTCTTTCGTTAGACTGCCTTATCACGCAACAGGTCTAATATAAGAGCGCCGCTAAAACTTCACCCGAAAAGAGAGTTGCAACCTCCGCGCCAGTTGAGCTGCTACAGCTTGCCCGAAAAAGGGCGACCTCAGATTGCCAACGAAGCTGACATAGTTAACCTGATTGAGCACATTGAATGCATCTACACTCAAGGTCGCCTTCACGCCATCATCTTTCTTCTTCCCTTTGCGTAAAGAGAAATCACGTGACCAGCGCAGGTCAAGGTCTACATAGCCCGGCCCCTGTAAACTGTTCCTTGGAACCCCGGCAGGGCGAGCGTTCGCTGTGCCTGTGTGAAACTCATCGAGGCCGGTGGTGAGCGTATAAGGTAGCCCCGAATAAAGCGACAGTGAAATACCAAGATTGAAAAGTTTGCCCGGGTTCAAGGTTCCGAGCATCTCCAAACGATGGCGACGGTCGAAATCAGAGCGTGCCCATTCGCCTGAAAGGTCATAAGAATTAGGCGGGAAGTAGTTAATTCCGCTCGTATTGTCGTGAGCCGAAGCCAGCCGGTATTGCGCCATACCATTGAAGAAACGAGTGACGTTGCCACGCAAACTTACCTCGAGAGAATTGCTCACTCTTCTGCCCGCCGACTCGATTTCACGAAGCACACCTATTGAAGAATCTGGGTGCGCGGCATAAGTGGGCGGCAACGGCGCGTTAATATCACGAGAGCGGAACTGGTCTAGCCCGCGAGAGCCAAGATAGGTGACGGCCAGGGTGGTGGATTTCTGAAGTTGCCGTTCTACACCGAAACTGTACTGGATGAGATATGGAATGTTGATGTTCGGCTCCAGTCGCGTCACGCTGACTGGCTGGCCTGTCAATGATGCGCCTGAGCTAAGGGGATCAGGATACCCTGAGTTCGGTAGCACGTACAGTCGAAGTCTGGAGCCGTTAAAGAGCAGAATGTCCTGTATGGGCCGCGCGCCGGAACGGTCGTTGAAGACACCAGCGCCGCCCCGGATTACAGTCTTCTGGCTTTTGCCCGGAGAGTAAGCAAAGGAGAATCGCGGGGCAAAATTATCATTGTCATGAAAGTAGTTTTGCCAGTCATAGCGCACTCCAAAAGAGACCATTAAGTTCTTGCGCAAATGGTATTCATCCTGAACAAAGAGACCAAGCTGCTTCTCCAGAAACACCAGATGCCCGTTTCCCTGTTGCTGCACGAATGAATAGGGACGGCGCTGTTGATAATCACTCAGACTTGAAAAGTAGAAGGTTCCCGTAGAATTGACGTTGTTATTCAAACCACGGCGACTCAAATCAGGAATATTGACGCCCCACTTGATCAAGTGCTTGCCAGTAGAATACGAGAGCATCTCCATTAGTTGGGCGTGGTATTCCGTCCTCAATAGATCGGATTGAGCGCCGCCGCCTGTAAAGGCGTCAAGGACGACAATCTTCGGATCATGGGTAATGCTTGCGTTGGATTGCCGTTCGACGCCAAGTAAGAGCCGAAAATTATTTACCAGCTTCGGTGAAAGGACAGTTTGTTGGCTGTAATTGATTTCCTGTTCCTTGTTCCGATAGTTGATACCGGCTTCAGGCAGGGTTGTGCCACCGACCCCCTGGTTGTTTGTCTTCTCGCCCAGATAGGAGTAGCGAACGGAAAAGGTATTAGTGTCGCTAAGGGCGTGGCTGATCTGTGCAGCAAACAGGAGATTACGCACAGGGGCGGGCACATTCTCCTGGATAGTCCCTGCTGGCCCCTGTGCAAAGACGACTGACTGTAGGTCCTCATCGTTGCGATTGACAGAGAGCAGGAAGGAGGTCTTCTTGCTGCGACGAATTGGCCCGCTGAGATAACCTTCATAGATGCGCCGCTGCTCGGGAGGACGTGTGAGCGCGAAAGGATCGCGCGCGTTGACATGTGCGCCACGAAAGATGAAATTGAATGTCCCGTGGTAATCCGTTGATCCAGGCTTGGTCGTCACCTCTATCCGGCCTCGACCAGGACGCTGGAATTCAGCCGAATACGGGTCCTGATTAATCTTTATCTCTTTGATGGCTGATGAAGAGACGCCTAGATTGTTGACCTCCATCCCATTCACGACAAGCGTGGCCCCGCTAGTGCCGACGCTGCCGGGATCAAGGAAGCGCGACATCGCACCGACGTAATCTAGATCGAAGACCGGCAAGTTGCTCAGTGCCTGCTCGCTCAAGGTGACGCTGTCCTTATTCTCGCTCGATTCGGTGCTGATCTGCGCAGTCTCGTTTGTGACAGTTGTCTCCGCTTGAACGCTCGCGATTGTCATTGAAATATTTAGCGGTGCGGGTGGGAGCGGTCCGACAGTCACATCTATAGTTACCGGCTCAAAGCCTTGATATGTCACTTGAACCTGGTATTTGGCAGGTGCAACCCGGTTGAATCTAAAGCTACCCGATTGATCTGTAGTTGTGGACTGCTGCGAAATATTATTGACGATAAGGTCAACTTTCGCGCCCGATATGAGAGCGCCTGTCTGGTCGTGGATGATGCCTGTCAGAGTAGAATGATCTGAGGAAGTTTGAGAAAAACTAATCGTAGCAGTAACTATCAGCAAGACCGTCAGCCAAAAAGAACGATACACGATCAAAACTCCTACCAAAGTTGAAAGCTATTATTTTAAGAGCGGGGACATATCTTACACTAAGGAAGATGACGGGAACATGAAGGCAGCGACTAAGCTTGAGTTAAGAGTCAGAATCAATTTCAATGGGCGGCGAATAGTCACTCTCCTAATTCGCTTCAGGTGGCAATTTGTCACTTCAAAGTCTCTTCCAGCATATAGTTTAGTGCTCGCCACTGCTCTACCCAGGAGCATTTTCGATTAGCAGTAATATTACTAAAGCGGCATTGTCGTTGCTTGAGTTGCTTTTCTCTGGTTTAAGTTCCTGGTCAATCCTATCCAAGCCAGCAAGATGCTTAAGATGCTTGAAAAAGGTGATTGAAAAACGATAGTTGCCATTTGTGAATAGACTATACGGTTCCTTCTACGTCTGGTGGAAGCCTTGATGCTGGCTGTAATATTACTCAGCATGGGTGGGGTTATCTTGATTACAAGAAGGTCTTCACAGATGCAGAAAATGAGTTTGAGCTTGTGCATTAACAAGCGGCTGTTCTACGGAGGTTGCTTCGATCATGGCTTGAAATTTGCGAAAGGCCATTTTCTCTATAACCGGATTACATCATTGGTTGAGGACTGATATGAAAGACGAATCTTATAAGATTCGTCCATTGAGCAGGGCGGCATGGGTCGTTGCCATAATCATCGCTTCGACGACGATGGCGATGATCTTCTCCTGGCGTGCGCCTGGCCTTAATCTATATGCGCGCGACAGGTTGATGCAGGCGCGCGGCCCCATTTCGCCTCCAGACGACATAGTCATCGTGGCAATAGACGAAGCGAGCATTACGCGCTTCGGGCGCTTTCCCTGGCCGCGCGGGCTGACGGCTCGCGCTCTCGATACGATCTCTTCCGCGCAACCTAAAGCCATCGCCATTGATGTCCTTTACAGCGAACCGACTGAGGGCGCGGACGACGCTGCGTTGGCCGATGCGATTAAACGATCTGGAAACACGGTCGTCGCCGCGCAACTCATAGAAAACACGGACGAGGCCGGAATTCCTTCCATACGCTGGCTTCGCCCTTTATCAATCATCGAAGCGGCTTCGTCGGGCGTCGGGCATGTCCACGTCTCAACCGAATCGGATGGCGAAGCGCGGGAGTTGCCCTTGCGAAAAGCGGATGACCAGGGACAAGCCCTTTGGTCAATCGCGGTCGAGACGATTCGCGTCGGCGAGGGCGTCAACGCCGCGAGCCTCCGTGATGTGCCCGGAGGCTTGCGCCTTGGAACCCGCACGATTCCTACCGCGACCGAAACGTTTACTGTCAACCTCAAGACGTATGATGCTCATAGCCGTGTGGACACGTTGCGTGCCGACAGGATGTTGATTGATTACACGGGGCCGCCGGGGTCGTTCTCGCATCAGACTTTCAGTTTCGCAGACGTGCTCGATGGTCGCGTGTCGCCGCAGAGCTTTCACGGCAAATACGTTCTCATCGGAGCGACCGCCGCGACTCTAGGCGATCATGTCGCATCGCCGTTCGTGCATGCTGAGGGAGGCACTGGCGAACAGCATGGCGAGTTGATGCCGGGCGTGGAAGTATTAGCCAACGCGATGAACACGATCTTGCGCGCTCGCTTCTATCACGAAGTCCCGGACTGGCTCGCCGCACTGCTGGCGGCACTGGTCGCAGCGGCAGTGCTGGGATCGCTCGCCATCGCCCAGGGGCGATTCGAGAGTGCAAAGCAAATCGGCGCGCTCATTGGATTGCTCGCCATTATTCTGGGTGTTTCTTACATCGCATTCGTTTATTGGTTCATTGTGCCGCCTGTTGTACCTGCGCTTATTTCATTTGGAGTGGCCGCGCCGCTTGCGCTGCTCCGCCGCTCCCTGATGACGAGCTATGCTCTGAACACGCGTGTGGCTGAACTAACGAGCGCCAACGAGTGGTTTCCTTTATCCGTGCCGGAGCGTGGAGGCGCGAATCATCTGCATTCAAATCCGACGTCACTAATTGCGAGGCTGACCGGAGCAAACACAGTCGCCATCTACGCAAACAAGAGCGATGCGGGGGAGCGTTACACCCTGGTTGCCTCGAATGGCACTACCGGTATCCAATCTTTGAATAAAGATGAACTTGAGGATGCTGTCTCTTTAGCGCAACTCGCACCGCACCACTCGATCACCGAGGATAACCTTCAAGGAACAGAAAATTTATCGGGAAGACTGTTATTAGAAGAGCAACAGCACACAGACTCCGAACCTCGCGCCCGCTCTTTTGTATTTCAGATTGGAGGCGCAGATGATCTGCAAGGGGCGCTTCTCATCGGACAGCTTCCCACACAGGAATTGAGGACCGATACCTTACGCCTCTGCGTAGAGATTGCGGCAGCCTACATCATGAGGAATGAGGCTGAAAAAACCTGGGCGCAGCCATCATCCCCGCCATGGCATCTTCCGCGTGGCGTTGAGTGGAAGACTCACGCACTCGGTTCTTTACACCGTCGCTTACTGGCGCGCACTCGTTTCGTGGATCGAGCACTGCGCTCCGTCGAAGATGGTTTGATCATGGCGGATATTAGCGGGCACATTGCTTTCGTCAATCCGAGGGCGGCAGAAATCCTCGGCATCACGGAACGTGCGCTAGTCGGCAGCGACCTCTTTCAACGACTGAAAGAAGTCGAGCATCCCACGATAGAAAATGGTCAGAACATGGCTCGCGGAGAGAGAGAGATGCTGATGCGTCTCGTCATCGCGCGCGCGCCGGTCGAGCGTCAGATCACGGTCGGTGGCATACCGCCGCGCTATTACATGCTGCGCCTCTCGGCTGTCACATCCACGGACGACGGGGCGGGTCAGATACTGGGGCTGGTTGCGGCTCTCTCCGATGTGACCGAGCAGCACGAACTTCAAGAAATGAAGACAGACGTAATGACACTCGTTACGCACGAACTGCACACACCTCTGACAGCGATTCAGGGAATGAGCGAAGTGCTTGCGCAATTCGAGGTCAATGAAGAGCGGCGACGCGAGATGCATCTAGCGATCAATGAGGAGGCGAAGCGATTAGCGCGCATGATTAACGAGTATCTGGACATCGCCAGACTCGAATCCGGCGCGCGGCCCTTACGGCTCGTGCCCGTGCGCATCTCAACACTGATTGAGCGTGCTTTGCTGCTGCTGGACCCGCTTGCAGCGCAGCGAGAGATCAGGATTGTGCGTCGTCTCGCCCAGAACCTTCCCGCACTGTTAGGCGACGCAGACCTGATCGCGCAGGCACTAACAAATCTAATCGCCAACGCTATCAAGTATAGCCCCGTCAAAACTGAGATTATCGTCGAGGCGCGCACGACGAGCGACGCTTTGCTGATTGAAGTGGCAGACCACGGCTACGGAATTCCGGCGGAAGTTCTCCCGCGCATCTTTGAGAAGTTCTATCGGGTGCCTCGTGTCGAAGACGCGGATGCGCCGGGAACGGGCCTTGGACTCACGCTTGTGCGTGAAATTGTCGAATTGCATGGCGGGCGCGTGATGGTCGAGAGCGAACCTGGCGTCGGCTCAATCTTCTCTGTGCGCCTGCCATTATCGTCTGAGAGTTCGTCTGTGGCCTCCGCTTAATTCTGTATTCAAGCCTAAGCGTGATAGGCTAGAGCTACAGAAACGAGCGCCGGGCGTTTGCACAAGCTATCCAACTTACAATCGTAACACTGTAGAGCCGCGAAGATGTCCGAACATTCGCCACATATCCTCGTCGCAGATGATGAGCGTTCTATCCGGTTGACTTTAGAAACCGGGCTGACGCTCAACGGCTTCCGTGTGACGTGCGCACGCACGGGCAACGAAGCCCTAGAGGCAGCGCGCGCATCATCGTTCGATGCTGTGGTCAGCGATATTTTCATGCCCGATGGCGACGGTTTGCAGGTCGTGCGCGAATTACGGGCCATCTCGCCGGAGATTCCTATTATCTTGATTACGGCGCAAGGGTCTGTTGAATTGGCAGTGCGCGCCATCTCGGAAGGGGCAAGCGATTTCATCGCCAAGCCATTCGAGGTCGCTGCCCTAACGGCACTGGTGCGTCGTCATTTGAATGCGCGCCGCGAAGTCGAACAAGGCGTCTTAACCGAGAGAGTGTCTTTGCTCGATGAGTTCTCACGCTCCGGCCTTGTCGGCAGGAGCGCCGTCATGGTGAGCGTCTATAAATTGATCGCTTACGCTGCGCGAACAGACGCAACCGTGCTGGTGCTTGGGGAATCCGGCACCGGAAAAGAGTTGGTTGCGCGCGCCATACATGATTTCAGCCCGCGAGCAGGCAAACCGTTTGTCGCTGTCAACTGTGCGGGATTAACCGACACGCTGCTGGAAGCCGAACTGTTCGGCCACACGAAGGGAGCGTTTACGGGGGCGACGGCAGACCGCGCCGGACTCTTCGAGGCGGCTGACGGGGGCACACTTTTCCTGGACGAACTGGCATCAACAAGCGCCGCATTTCAAACGAGTCTCTTGCGCGCTCTACAGTTGGGCGAGGTGCGACGCGTCGGCTCGACCGAAACGCGCCGTGTGAATGTCCGTGTGATCGGTGCGAGCAACGCTCCCTTACATGAAATGGTGAGAGCCGGAAACTTTCGCCCGGACCTCTTTTACCGTCTGAGCGTCCTGACAATCGAACTCCCGCTGCTCAGCCACCGCACGGGCGATATCGAATTACTCGCGCGCCATTTCCTGCGCCGGATCAGCGCCCACGAAGAGTCGCCACTGCATCTTTCAAATGAGGCTATTGAAGCCCTCAATGCATATCCCTTTCCAGGCAATGTCCGCGAGCTGGAGAACGCGATGATACGCGCCGCCGCACTCTGTTCGGGCGGGCTGATTACGCTTGATTGTTTACCATCGAATATCGTCGTTGCGCGTCATGCCGCAATTGGTTCAACATCAAGCGACGATATCACTCTTGCTCTCGCCACCGATAGACCTACAATGGAAGAGCTTCAGCGCCGCTACCTTCGGCAAATACTGACCGAAGTCGGCGGTAATCGGCGTCGGGCCGCGAGCGTGCTCGGACTTAACCGCCGCACCATACAGCGGCTCATCGCCCGGTATAACCTTTTTACTCTTGCTGAGAAGGAAGAGACCGCAGACTCCGAAACCGAGACTGATCCTAATAATAGTTCGGATGAAGACAACATTGATTTGAAGTGAAATTACACGCGACTAACATTAACTTTATCGGAACTAAACGGGCGCGACCATCGCTCGTAGCATTACTCGTGCGTCTCATACTTCTTGCAGGATCATTGCACGTGTTGCATCTGGTTGTGAGCGCGCAGAACGGGACTGTGGAAGCGCGTGTCGCCAGTGTGCGTGGCCGGGCCGAACTCTCTGGCAACACCCGCGCCGCGTCCGAGATGGTGCGAGGCGTCGTCCTGGCTCCCGGTGATGAGGTTGATACGCGCGGCGGCGGTCGCGTCACTATTGAATTGAGCGACGGCAGCCTCATCATCGTCCAACCTGGCTCGGTCGTCGTGTTTCAGGATTACCGCAATGCCGGTTCGTTGCGCGAGCTATTAAAGATCACAGTGGGGCGTGTGCGTGTGCGCATCAATCATTTCGGCGGGCGACCAAATCCGTACCGTGTTAATAGCCCGACGGCTTCGATTGCCGTGCGCGGCACAGAGTTCAGCGTCTCGGTGGAACCGCGTGGTGATACGCAGGTCGTGGTTTTTGAAGGACTCGTCGAGGTTGCGAGTCTCGCTCATCCCCTTCGACATGTGATGGTCGAGGCGGGTCACGGCGTCATCATCCGAGCAAACGAGGACATACGCTTCTTTGTGCCAGGCCCGAACAATGAGATCGGGGAGCGAACCAATAGGGGACAAGAGCATAATGAAGATGGCGGCGACGATGCCGCGACAGCGATTGCAGGTGCTAAGCCTGCCGGAGATTCCCTGCGTACCGCGTCAGGAGTCTATGAGAGATACTTTGAGAGCATCGTCGAAAGCGGTGAAACTCCGCTCCCGTCTCGATTCGCGGCCTTCCCTGATTCACACTTTGACAGTATAGAGAATCCATCTTATGCAACCGAGTTTACGGCGACAGAAGGACGCATCTTTATGCTGCCGTCAGTTGGCGGGACACAAGAGAAGGAGGATGCGCGTGAGCTTTTCGGATTCGGCGAGCCGCGCCTGGTTGATTACAGCATTTCACCGCAAGTCTCTCTGTTCGTCCCCGTGAATAAGTATCACGCGGTCATAGGAGGGCGCGTCGCCCTTTCGCGGGATGGGTTCGGGTCTTTCACTCTTGATGACAACGTGGGCCTGACCGCGTCGCTTTTCACAACAGGAACCAGAGGAAGGCGTATTGTTGACGGTTCGACCACGAATAAACTTTTTACCGCTTCACTTATTGCGGCGCGACGGTTCGGGAGTGACGGGCGCACGAGTCTCGGTATCGGTCTGGACTATTTAACGACCAGCGGCAAGCTCTCCAATACGATTACGCAATCGGACGCAACAGGGCTGACCGCCACGTCGCTTATTAAGTCGCGTTCTCTCGCCAGCCGCACGCGCCTCACACTTGGTCTAACACGCGAGCTTGCAGGCGGGCAGAAGCTAGGACTTTTCTATCGCTACGGATTCACGTCAGCCGAAGACCGTGAACGCTCGCGGACGATGAACGGCGAGCGCCGCCTCCTTAACCGAACCAACGCTACGGGCCGTTCATCAGAGATCGGACTTAGACTGCGCGGCCCCTTAACGCGCCGCCTCTTCTACGGGATTGAGGGATCATATCTCTCGGCTAAGACTGATGAGACAACTCGGCGCAGTCGTGTCGTGGATTCGACTATAGGCGACCGCTCGACACGGGCCACACTCGGTTTCGGTCTCGGCTACGTGCTCAGGCCGCGCACCGTCTTTAGTTTCGATGTGGCCGGGGGAGCCGCGCACATCACAGACTCGCGGCGCGAGAAGGCGACCGGCAACTTACTTGAGGACGAAAGGAAGAAAGCTTTTTTTCTTTCGCTTCACGCCGCAGTGCAGGCGGATGTTTGGCGGCGCTTATTCGTGAGCGGGTCGGTGCTCTCGGTCATTCAATCACAGGTCGCAGATTTACATCTTTACCCGGATAGTTTCGGCAGACGTGTGACGAGCGATGGTCTGTTTGAACCTGATGGCCGCACGCGAAACCATTTTACAGACTACTTCTCAAGCTTCGGCACGGGCTGGCGGTTCAGCCGGAACTTCCTCGCTGAATATATCTTCTCCACAGATTTCGGTCAGACCTCTCCCCGACACACTCTTTTCCTGCGCTACACCTTTAGTCGCGGCGAAAGATAATTCGTTCGATCAGGATTTTGATCTCTTCAGAGAAAGAATTGCCGGTGGTGGCGTAATGTCGCCATTTACATATCTCAGGGGCGTCACTCTGTCTCCTCGCTTTCGCTCACAAAGGTAAACTTCCCGTCACTTCTGTCTGGGAATAGTTATTGCTTTAACAAGCCGCTCTACTGGTAAATGTATAACCGTCTAATGGAAAGAAGACCGCTGATGACAACTCGGCTGGTGCTACGCTGTTTTATCATTGCGTCAATACTGATAGGATTGGCCGCCTGGGTCTTGCTCCCTTCGCTCTTCTCATTATTGATTATCCTCGCGCTTTCGTACCTGGACGAACACTTCATCGAAGCATTGCAAGCTAAGACCGATTATGTGTCGCAGCTAAAGGAGGCGCGAGATCAGAACCGTTGTATGATAGCTGACAGCGCATTTCCAGATGTTCTTGAAGCTGTTACCGTCAAAGTCCAATGAAACATTCCCCCCTTTCCACTCTCTTCTGCGCTGGTTTATTTCTTGTCTTAACCGCGCAAACCATGCTGGCTGCCACATCAATTGCTTCACTAACCGTGCCTCAAGCTGATCCAACGTCATCTGCCTCTCAAGGGCAGCAGTCTGGATTGAGCACGACCGGCCTGCGCGTAATTGTGACAGACGCTCAACACCATTCCTTAAACGGTGCGACCTGTTCGCTCCTTCTCCCCAACGAATCCGCAACGGTCTTCGCAACCGCAACAACCGACGAGCAGGGCGTTGCCGCTTTTACAGCCATTGCGCCGGGCGCATACATTCTTCGAGTTGAAAGCAAAGGCTTCGAGGCGTTCAGGAAAAGCGATGTCGTTGTCAAAGACGGTGCATTGACAGACATCAAGGTGGTCTTAGCGGTCGCGCCCGTTGCCGAAAACGTGACGATTGAATCGCCAAACGAAGCAGCAACAAACATCGAGGCAGGGGCTTCAACCGCCTCGGGCAATCTACAGCGCAAGGCGATTCAGAGGCTGCCGCTCGCCACCGCACGCATTGACGAGGCGTTGCCGCTCATCCCGGGCGTGGTTCGCTCTTCAACCGGAGAGATCAGTATCAAGGGCGCGACCGAGCAGCAGAACGCCCTGCTCGTCAACGGGCTTAACGCCTCTGACCCTGCGAGCGGAAATTTCCGCTTAAATTTATCTGAAGACTCTGTCGAAGCCGTGCAAGTTTTTCAACATCCGTACACAGCCGAGTACGGCCAATTCACAGGCGGCGTGACGCGCATTGAAACTAGGCGCGGCGGTGATAGTTGGCACGTTGAGTTCAACGATTTTCTTCCCGACCTGCGTTTCAAGGGAGGCCATGTCGTCGGTATCGCTGAAGATGCGCCGCGCCTGAGCTTCAACGGCCCCGTCATCAAAGACCGTCTCTTTCTCGCGCAATCTCTTTCATACACTATTGCTAAAACTCCGGTGCGCGGTCTCGCTTTCCCCGTTAATGAGACGAAGACTGAGAGTCAGAGCTATTTCTCGCAATTCGATCTGCTCTTGAGCAGCCATCATATAGAGACTTTCACCTTCGGCTATTTCCCCGTGCGCGACGAGTTCGTCGGCCTGGACCTCTTTCGACCGCAACCCATCACGCCAAACTATAAGCAGCGCGATTTCGTCCTGACCGTGCGCGACAATTACGGACTCTTCGGTGGTCTCCTCCAATCTTCTATTTCCCTCAAACGGTTTAACGCGAATGTCTGGGGGCAGGGAACGCTCGACCAGACGTTGACGCCGACGCTTGAGGAGGGCAACTATTTCTCCACCCAAGATCGGCGCTCACACCGCGTAGAACTATTGGAAGTCTACCAATTTCCAACGGAGCGATTCTGGCGGGGCACGCATGAGATCAAAGCCGGGTTCGATTTTAATAGCGTGAGGAATCATCTCAATTATGACGCGCGTCCCGTCAACATAGTTCGCATGGATGGGACGCTCGCTGAACGAATCACGTTTGACCCGTCCTCATTGATTCGTCCGCGCAATCGTGAATATGTCGGATTCCTTCAGGATCGCTGGTTCGTCCTCTCCGATTTAAGCTTTGATTTGGGAATGCGCTACGAGAATCAACGGATTGCCAGAGAACAGAACTTCGCCCCGCGTGCAGGTTTCGCGTGGTCGCCTTTGAAGAATGATCGAACAGTGGTGCGCGGCGGCATCGGCCTCTTCTACGATAAAGTGCCGCTCAATATTCGCGGTTTCCGCCGATACCCTTCACGCACTGTGACGCGCTACGGGGCGGACGGCCTGACAGTAATTGAAAGTCGCCGCTTCACTAATGTGCTCGTGGATACCGCGCCAATCGCCCCGCTGGATTTTCGATTCTCAAACAGAGAAGCTGGCTTCGTACCGAAAAATCTGACGTGGAACATTCAACTGGATCAGACAGTCAACACATGGCTCAGCCTTCGCGCGAATCTAATCAACAGCCGAACCAGCAACATCTACATAGTTAACCCTGAGTCAGACTATCGCGGCCAGAGCGCCATCGTCTTGCGCTCTGCGGGCCACGCCACCTATCGTGCGCTGGAACTCACTGCGCGATTCACTCTGCCTGAGAAGAATGCTTTTTTCGTCTCTTACGTGCGGTCACGTGCGCGTGGCGACCTCAACGACTTCAACAGCTATTTCGGAGATTTCGGCGAGCCGGTGATACGCCAGAATCAATATTCTAATCTTCCGTTTGACGTTCCCAATCGTTTCATCGCTTGGGGAACTGCCGCGCTCCCACACCACATCACCATCGCGCCGATTCTCGAAGCGCGCAGCGGCTTTCCTTTCTCCGTGCGGGATGCGGAGCAGAGCTTCGTCGGAGTGAGAAACTCCGACCAGACACGCTTCCCCTCCTTCTTTGCGCTTGACGTTGAAATCGCCAAAGAGTTTCAGGTCACGAAGAAGTATGGAGTGCGTCCCTCATTACGAATCTTTAACCTGACTAATCATTTCAACCCGCGCGACGTGCGCTCCAACATCGCTGACCCACGCTTCGGCGAGTTTCTCTCTTCCTATCGCCGCTATTTCACTGGCGGCTTTGACATCATTTTCTGATTACCCAAATCACACCCAACAGTCTTCCGAGAATAATGAGTTGAGGCGGGGCGACAAAGTGTCGCCCTTGCTAAACCGCCACGGTGACATTGCGCCGCTATCTTAATTGAACAGATAAATCGGGGAGCCTAAAACCGTTTGATTATTGTTCAGGCTGGCTTCAAGTGGTTCTTAATCTCCGGCCTGAGAACGCGGCACATCTGTTGCTCTTATCCTGCGGGTAATCAGATGCGGAGTGCGAAACCTATCGGCGTAGTTTATTTACCGAGGCAATTATCCATCTGCTTTGACGAGACTAAGCGCATCATCTTCTCAGCAAAAGGAAGCGCACGCACTTTCCGTTGAATCATTCCTCAAATAGCTCGACCAGGTCAGGCTTTTCAGTAAAGGCCAGGGTTCTGTGAAGAAAAGTTTTATGTTTCGCAATGCGCTCAAGCAGCTACGGCACGGCTTCAACCGCCCGTTCATGGTGATGTTTGAGACAACGCTGCACTGCAACATGAAGTGCGGCTATTGCGCCATCTGGCAAAACCAGCAACCGGAAGATCGTGCTGTGCGCGAGCGCGTCTTCGCGCGTATAGATGAAGCTGCTGACTTCGGCGTCTTCGCCTGGAGCATGTCGGGCGGCGAGCCTCTGATGAACCCGCACGTGCCTGACTACATCGAGTACGCGGCGCGTAAAGGATTCTATACTTCGATGCCGACTAACGGGCTGGCCCTAAAAAAATATGCGGAGGCTTGCGTCAAGCTAGATCAACTCGAAGTATCCATTGACACTCTCGACCGCGAGAAATTCAGTCAGCGGCGTGGAATTGACGGCCTGCCGACCATTCTCGCTGCCCTTGATTACATCACAGGCAATCTCAAATACAACACAATTCAGATCAACGCCGCAGTTGACCTGGAAAACCTCGAAGACCTTCCGTCATTGGCGAAATATTGCACCGAGCGCGGTTTTCTGCTGCACACGGAGGCTGTGCATAACGTTGTGCGAACAACATGGAAGACTGAAGACGTGGAGATGGAGAAGGAAGCTCTCGACCGCGTTGCGGCGTATGTCTTGAACCTGAAGCGAGAGTACAAATGCGTGCGCTTCTACAAAGACTATTACAAGTTCTATCGCAACGACGGCTTCAGCAAAAAGTTTCCCTGTCGCTCTGCCTCGCACCTCATCAACATGCGCCCGGACGGCTCAATACAGTTTCCGTGCGCGTTCGTCTCCCTGCACAGAGGCGCGCCGGAGATGAGCCTGCGCGAGATTTACGAATCTGCGGAAGTCAGAGAAATCATACGGCAGTCTCCTGAGATGTGGGACTTCTGCAAGGGCTGCAAGATCGGCTGCCCTTACGAAGTGTCGGCTTACCGCAACAGTCCTTTAACGGCGATTCGCTCGGCGGTGGATTTCTTGCAACTTTCTTGATGGCTGACATTGGAGTGGCACTCGACTACTGATGACCGAAGAATCTTTGCTCGCACATGACCGGAAACAGGAGGCGGCAGCGGCAGCAACCGCGAGCACAGGCGCGCACGCCTCTCCGGCTGTGCGTGTGCGCGGTCTTGTCAAGCGATACAAGGACGGAACGGAAGCAACACGCGGGATTGATCTGGAAGTGCGGCGCGGTGAATTGATTTCGATTCTCGGCCCGAACGGCGCAGGCAAGACTACCTTCTTGCGTCAGGTCACGACTGAGTTGCGCCCAACAAACGGGAGCGTGGAAATTTTCGGAGTGGATGCCATCTCTGCACCGCAGCGTGCCAAGCAGATGATGGGCATCACGCCGCAGGAGGCAGGAGTCTTTGAGTCTTTGACCGTGCGCGAACACTTTGAACTTTTCGCGCGCTTGAAAGGACTTGCAAAAGCAGAAGCGGGAGTTGCGACTCATCAAGTAATCGAATCATTAGGTCTCGTTGCGGAGACGGGAAAGCGCGTCGGCCTTCTTTCAGGCGGGCAGCGACGGCGCATTCTAATCGGGCTTGCGCTGCTGGGTCGCCCACCGCTGCTCGTGCTGGACGAGCCGACGACAGGACTCGACCCGTCGTCACGTCAAGCGGTGTGGGGAGTAATCCGTCGTGCGGTCACGGACGGCGCGACCGTCATTCTTTCAACGCACTACATGGAAGAGGCCGAACGATTAAGCGACCGCATCGGCATCATCGCTGAGGGGCGTCTCATCGCGTTCGGCACACTTGATGAACTGCTGGCACGACTTGAGCGGAGCTATCGCCTGAGTTATCGCGACCCTCTCGATCCTTTTGGAAAGCAGCGCGTGCGCTACTTCGCCAGTTTCGCGGAAGCGCAGCACCAGATAGCAAGCGCAAAGCTTTCAGAATATCAAATCGCGCGCGCATCGCTTGAGGATGTTTACTTTGCGCTGACCGGCGAACGATTCGCGGAAGGAGAAACTGTAGAGAGCGCATGAGGCGTTTGACTGACATCACAAGTGTCTTCCGCATTCAGCTCATCAGCATGCGTGCTGAAGCGGGGCCGTTCCTTCTGGCTGCGCTCGTCTTTCCGGCGGCGATGTACCTGTTCGCCAACGCTGTCGGCGGTGTTGCTGCGGCAAATGACGAAAGCCGCTTACGCTTTCTCGCAGGCTCCATTGTCTTCTCGCTCTCGCTAACTTCGATTAGCTGGCTCGGCTATCTCCTTTTGGAAAATAGATTCACCGGACGACTAAAGCTATTTGCGACGCTGCCGCTCGCGCCCTCTTCTTACATCTTCGGCATCCTCGTCTTCGCATTTGCACAAGCGGCGCTCGCCACCGTCACGCTCATCCTCATGGGTCGCGCGCTCGGAGTTCATGTACTGCCAAACATCATGTCGATTGCTCTGGTAGTCATGCTCACGGTGCTGTGCCTGTGTGGATTTGGGGTCATCATCGCGGCACGCGCTCGCAGCTTCACCGAAGGCTCTCTTCTGACGGATGCGCTCGGTGCTGGCCTAGTCTTCCTCGCGCCTATTTACTACACGGCGGAAACTATGCCGCATGGCCTACGAGTAGTTTCCGAGTGGCTGCCGACGACCTTTGCCGCACGCGCCATCGTGACGACGCTTGCGGGCGGTTACAGAATCGGCACTGAGTTGCTCGCGCTCGGATTGATGGCGGTTGCCACGCTCGCGCTCGGTTTCCGACTGACTAAATGGAGGGAAGACTGAAGCCGTATGAAGAAGGCGCAGCGCATTCTTGTGCTCACTCTATCTTTCGGCTCCGGCCATGTGCAGGCCGGGCGCACAGTCGCGCGCGAATTGGAACGACAAGCACCGCATGCAGAGGTGCGCGTCGTTGATGCGCTCATAGATAGTCTTCTTTTATTTCGCGCAGGTTACGTGTGGCCGTATTGGGCGATGGTACGCCGCGCACCCGCGTTGTGGGATCGCTTCTTCACACGACGCACAGCGCGGAAGGCCGAGCACACAGCACCTGAATGGGCGCTGCGTTGGGGCTGCCCGTCGGTTTTCAAAGCGATAGCGGAATTTAAGCCTGATGCAATCGTCGCGTCTGAAGTCGCTGCATGTGAGATGGCAGCGATGGCAAAGCGTAAAGGGCTGACGACGGCGCGGCTCATTAATGTCATCACCGACTACGAAGCCGAGCCTGTGTGGGTCAAACCGGAAATAGATGTTTATGCGGTCGCCGACGAGCATGTGCGCGATCAATTGGTTGAGTGGGGTGCATCTGTTGAGAGCATCGTGACGTGCGGGATTCCGACCGACCTTGCTTTCCGCGCGCGGCATGAAAGGGAAGAGACAATGGCGCGCTACCGAATCAAACGGGACGTGCCCATTGTCCTACTCATGGGCGGAGGCATGGGGCCGACCCACATGGATGAGGTGGCTGAGCGACTCTGCCAAAGCCCTGAGGCGATGCACATCGTTGCTGTGACGGGACACGACGCGCGTGTGCGCCGCAGGCTTGCACGCCTTCGTGCGTTGCCACCTGTTTCCTTACAGGTACTCGGCTGGACAGAAGATGTCGCGGCGCTCATGCAGGCTGCGTCTGTGCTGGTGACGAAGCCGGGCGGACTGACCACAGCCGAAGCAGCGATGTGCGCTTTGCCGTCTGTCATTTTCGACGCCATCCCTGGCCCGGAGCGGCGCAACGCCGCACGACTGGTAGAAGCAGGCGCTGGCGTCTTGACGAACGGCGCACAAGAAGCTGCTCAGGCCGCGCTTTCTCTCCTGCATGATGAGAGCGCGCGGAAGAGAATGTCCGCGTGCGCTGAAGGGCTGGCGCGTCCCCATGCAGCGGAAATGATCGCGCGCCTTGCGCTAAGTGAACCTGTAACCACGCGGGAAGAGTCGGCAAGGAGGATGACGGCTTGAGGAAACAGCCGGAGCAAATTGCGTTGCCACTGCGTCCCGTGCTGATCCTGACGATTGCTAACGGGGCCGGGCATATCCGCGTAGCTCAAGGAATTGCTGAGGCGGTGCATGCGACGCAACCCGACTTGCCTGTGATGGTCGTTGACGTTGCCGATTACATGACGCGGCTCACGCGCTTCACGCATGTGACGACTTACCTGTGGCTCGTCAAACATGCTCCCGCTGCCTGGGACCGCATTGATCGCTATCAAAAGAAGAAGCCTCACACCAGCCCCGAATGGTACTACCGTCGCGGGTGTCGTCGTCTCTTCGAGCTTGCGCGCGGCGTGCGACCTTGCGCGCTCGTGGCGACAGAAGTCGGTTGTTGTGAGATTGCGGCGCTCATCAAACGCGACCTCGCTCTCGATGTGCCGCTCGTCGCCATCAACGACGACCCGGACGCCGACCGCGCGTGGGTGCAACCGGAAGTTGATCTCTACTGTTTCGTGACGGAGCAGACGGGCGAAGAGTTGATCGCTCAAGGCGCGCCGCGCGAGCGCGTCTCCATCTGGGGAGCGCCTTTGTCTGCGGGTTATGACGTTTCGCGGCAACGCGAGAAAGAGCGTGAGGATGTGTGCCGGTGGCTTGGCCTCAACCCGCGTCTGCCGCTTGTGCTGATCGCTGGCGGCGGCGAGGGGATGGGGCGGATTGAAGAGACGACCGCACGGTTGTTGCGTTTGAAGCAGCCCGCGCCGCAACTCATCGTTCTGGCGGGACGCAACGAGCGGCTCAAGTCGCGTTGCGAACGCCTTGCCCAAAACGGAGCGGTTGAAAGATTGCGCGTGTTGGGCTGGACCGGGCCTGACGAGATGCCGAAGTTGATGTGCGCGGCTGACCTGATGGTCTCTAAGCTCGGCAGCATGTTCAATGAAGCCATCGCCTCGGAACTTCCCATCATCGCGCTTGAACCGCCGCCGGGAGCGGAGCGCACGCAGTATCTGCTGCTGGAAGAATGGAAGGTCGGGCGCGCGCTACGCACGCTCGATGAAGTTGAAGAGACTGTTTCGCACTTACTCGCGCAGCCGCAGGAAATTCATGCGATGCGCGAGCAGGCGCGTGCGCGACGAAAGCCGGATGTCTCCGGGCGCATTGCGCGATGGCTTGTTGAAGCCATGAGCAAGACTCTGGCCGCGTAGCAGCAAATGAAGAAAGGCGGAAAGGAAAGCTCGTGAACCTCAGAATTCCACCAGCAAAGGTTTGTTTCCCTGAAGAAGACCGTGCGGCCATTCTTCGTGAGATTGACGAGGCCCTCGTCACAGGCCAACTAACGCTCGGCAAACACGTCAGGTCGTTCGAGGAAAGCTTTGCACGCAAGGTTGGTGCGCTTTACGGCGTCGCCGTCAACAGCGGCACAAGCTCTCTTGAAATCCCTTTGCGCATCTTCGGCGTGCGAGACAAGACGGTACTCGTGCCCACCAATACCTTCTTTGCCACGCCTGCGGCTGTCATTCACGCCGGGGGGCGTCCGCGATTTGTGGATGCAGACCCGGCGACCTTTGCCATCAGCCTGGAAGAGATCAAGAAGCATCTCACAGAAGACACGGCAGGTGTGATCGTCGTCCACATCGCCGGAATCGTGACGCCGGAGATGCACGCCATTCGGGACTTCTGCAAGGCGCGCAATCTTTTTCTCCTTGAAGATGCCGCGCATGCTCACGGCTCTTTGTTAGAAGACCAACCGGCAGGGACATTCGGCGATGCTGCTTCGTTCTCCTTTTACCCGACAAAGGTGATAACCAGCGCCGAAGGCGGCATGATCGTTACCGACAGCCAGCACACTTACGAAGAGGCGTTGATCTACCGCGATCAGGGCAAGGCAGACTTTCTGACCAATGCTCACACACGCCTTGGCTACAACTGGCGCATGAGCGAGCCTCACGCGATTATCGGTCAGGCGCAATTGAATCGTCTTGATGAGTTCATCGAGGCGCGTAACCGCATCGCTCGAATTTATGATGACGGCCTGCGTGATATTCAAGGCATCACCGCTTTGTGCCTGCCGCCAGCGTGCCGCTCCAATTACTACAAATATATTGCGCTCCTCGATGCATCGCTTGACCGCATCGCTCTCAAGAAACTCCTGCGCGAGGAGTACGGCGTAGGTTTAAGCGGTGAGGTTTACGAAACACCGTGCCACGTGCAGCCGATCTTTGAAGAGTATGGAAGTAGGGATGAGTTCCCCGTAGCTGTTGACATCTGCCGCCGACACGTTTGCCTGCCCGTTTACGTCACCATGACTGAGGAAGATGTGCGTTACGTGCTGGCCTCGTTGAAAGAAGCATTGAGCACCTTGAAAGGACGAAGTTTATGAAGATCGCCGTGACGGGAGGCTCGGGTTTCATCGCCTCCCACGTAGTTGACCATCTACTGGCTGACGGAAACGAGGTCGTGGTCATTGACCATCGAGTGCGGCCCCATCGCAGCGATGTGCAGTTCGAGGACATAGACATCCTGAACCTGTCAGCGTTGATTCAAGCGACGAAAGGTTGCGATTACGTCTTTCATCTCGCAGCCGTCTCCAACGTGAACTACGCGCACAAATACCCGGTCTATACGGTTGACCTGAACATCAATGGAACAACCAATGTTCTCGAAGCAGCACGGCTCAACAGTATCCAAAGGGTGTTCTTCGCCAGCACCGTCTGGGTTTACACAGGCACACGCGGCAACGGCTCGTTGGATGAAGATGAGCCTTTCTATCTTCCCGACGCAGGTCACATCTATACCAGCAGCAAAATCGCCTCGGAGATGATCATTCATAACTACTGGCAGCTATACCAGCAGTCTTTCACTATCTTGCGCTACGGAATTCCCTACGGGCCGCGTATGCGAGAGGAACTGGTTATCCCGATTTTCATACGCAAGGCTCTCGCGGGCGAGCCAATCATCATCCAGGGCGACGGCAGCCAGTATCGCAACTATGTCTATGTTGACGACCTGGCCCGCGCGCATATGCTCGCGATGAGCGCGCGAGCGGAGAACCAGGTCTACAATCTTGAAGGGTCGCAGAAGATCACGATTACAGACGTCGCCACGACAATAGACAAGGTTCTTGGCGGCGGGGTCAGGATAGAGCATGTGCCCGCCAGACCCGGCGACTATGGGGGCAAAGAAGTCTCAGCAAAGAAGGTTCTTCATGAACTGGAATGGGAGCCGAGGGTGGATTTTGAAGAGGGAATGAAGAGAACCGTCGAGTGGTTCATGCTGAGGTATCGGCATGAGAGGGTGTCGCTCGTAGCAGTCGGATGATTCTGATGCTCATTGCTTTCCTTACACCTTTAATTGGAAGCGCGTCGCTGCTAGCAGCCTGCGCCGCGTTCATCTACTACGCGACCTACAATGTACGCTCGCAGTGGCTCGGTCGAACGGATTGGCGTGGGCGCAGAGACACTGGAGCAGTTGCTTTGACGTTTGATGATGGGCCGTCTGAAGACACCGAACGCATTCTTGACATTCTCGCGCAGCACAACCTCAGGGCAACGTTCTTCATGATCGGTCGGCACGTCGAACGCTTTCCGCAAATAGCGCGGCGCATCATCGCGGGCGGTCATGAGATTGGGAACCACTCCTATTCACATCCGATCTATCTTTATCGAAGCCCGCGCGAGACGCGCCGACAGTTGGAACGCGCGCAGGCTGTCATCAAGGAGACGACGGGCGTGCAGCCAAATCTAGCGCGTCCACCATGTGGCGTGCGCACGCCCGCTTACTTCGCGGCTACCGGGCGGCTCGGACTACGCACGGTGCAATGGGACGTGGCCGGATTCGATTGGAAGCGTCATGGCACAAATGTGATTGCGCGGGATGTACTGCGCCGCGTGCGTGCCGGTTCCATCATCCTGCTGCACGACGGCGATAGCGATGACAAATGTGACCGCCGCGCGACCGCTGCCGCGCTGCCATTGATTATCGAAGGTTTGCGCGAGCGTGGCTTAACCATCGTGCCGCTTGCAGAATTGCTTAAAGAAAGTGAAGTGAAAATTACCGCTTGAGGGAAAGCCGTTTATGACTGAACTGAAAAATCCAAAGGCCATCCTCTTTTTAGATTTCGACGGCACTATCTCGCGCCGCGACGCGGTGGATGCAATCCTCGAAGCCTATGCCGAATCGAAGTGGCTCAAATACGAGCAAGAGTGGCGTGCCGGGCGGATGGGGTCGCGCGACTGTTTATATGCGCAGATGGCGCTGGTGCGTGCTACTCAAGGGCAACTAGACGCGCTGCTTGATGAGATTGAAGTGGATGAAGGTTTCGCTCTGTTACTTGAGATGTGTGCTATGCGCCACATCCCCGTACACATTATCTCGGATGGCTTCGATTATTGTATTCATCGCATCCTCGCGCGCGCCGGTAATGACAAAGCACATCTGATGCACGGCGTGCGCGTGTGCGCGAGCCACCTTGTTCCTGAGCGACATTACTGGCGCACAGAGTTTCCATACTTTCATCAGACCTGCGCTCATGGCTGCGCGACCTGCAAACCGGCGGTAATGCGGCTGCTCAACCCCTCGAACGCGCCTGCGATTTTCGTCGGCGACGGGTTGTCGGATCGCTACGCTGTGGAGAGCGCCGACCTCGTTTTCGCCAAAGATAAGCTCGCCGCCTACTGCCGCGAATATTCAATCGAGCACATCGCATACAACAATCTGGAAGAGGTGTCCGCGCGCCTCCAAAGCTTGCTGGCCTCAAATCTCTTTATCAGGGACGAAGAGGAAGAGAGAGAAAGCGCCTGAGAGTTTACAAAGAGAAGACACAACTATTATGAGCACAGCTACCAATGACCTCGCACAAACCGAGCGTGTCACAGACGAACAGGAACTGCTTGAGCTTGAGCGCAAGTATTGTTCATGGGGCGACACCGTACATTACCTTGATCCGCCGAAATTCTTCGAGCGCGCTGAAGGTAATTACCTCTACGACCGCGCGGGCACGCCGTATCTCGATTTACAGATGTGGTACTCGGCGGCAAGTTTCGGCTACGGCAACCCGCGTCTGAATCAGGCGCTGAAAAATCAGATAGACAAGTTGCCGCAGCTTGCCTGCCAGTATCTTCACACGGAAAAGGTCGAGTTAGCTGCCGCCATCGGGCGTCTCAACGAATCCAAGTTTGGGATGAAGGGGCGGGTGCATTTCAACGTCGGCGGCGCACAGGCGATTGAAGACTCTTTGAAGATCGTGCGCAACGCGACGGGCAAGAATCTGGTCTTCGCTTTCATGGGCGGCTATCACGGGCGCACGCTCGGCGCTTCGGCCATTACGTCGAGTTATCGCTATCGTCGCCGCTTCGGGCATTTCGCAGATCGCGCTCACTTCGTTCCATTCCCTTACTGCTTCCGCTGCCCTTATGGGAAGAAGCGAGAGGATTGCGGCCTCTACTGCGTCCAACAGTTCGAGAGGAATTTCGAGACTGAATACAACTCTTTCTGGGATGCGAAAGCTGGCGAATCTGAGTTCGCGGCGTTCTACATGGAGGCGATACAGGGAACTGGCGGCTATGTCATTCCGCCGCCCGAATATTTTCCGGCGCTCAAAAAGGTTTTAGACGAACGCAACATCCTGCTCGTTGACGACGAGATTCAGATGGGCTTCTATCGGGCCGGAAAATTCTGGGCCATCGAAAACTTTGGCGTCGAGCCTGACATCATCGTCTTCGGTAAGGCGCTGACCAATGGATTGAATCCACTGAGCGGTGTTTGGGCGCGTGAGGAACTTATCTCGCCGGAAAAATTTCCTCCCGGTTCAACACACTCAACCTTTTCCTCGAACCCGCTGGGCACAGCGGTCGGCCTTGAAGCTGTTCGGATGATGGAAGAGGGAGATTATGAAGAGATTACGCAGCGCAAAGGCGCTTACTTCCTCGAACAGATTAGAGACCTCCAACGCCGCTATCCCAAAGTCATAGGCGATACGGACGGGATGGGAATGGCTTTGCGTATAGAGGTTTGCCATGAAGACGGCTATGAGCCTGACCGCGAACTGACTGATCGTCTTTTTGCCGAAGGGATGAAGGGTGACTTGGAAGCGCGTGGGCAACGCATGGGGCTGGTGCTGGACATAGGCGGCTACTACAAAAACGTCATCACGCTCGCGCCCTGCTTTGATATGACCGAAGATGAGATTGATCTGGCCGTCGAGATGATCGAGCAACTAATACGCCGCTGCGCGCCGGAGCGAATTTAGGTGAGAATGAATTATAAGGACGAAGGGTTAAAGAGCCTCGGAATTTCAAATTTGAAACCCTGGCCTTTAAGGACGAACTTACGGCCTGGTTTTTAGATTCTAAATACATCCCGCTTCCTGGCGAAAAATTATGCTCTCGAAAATAATCGAACAGACAGAACGTATTTCTCTGCGCCTGCCGCCCGAAACAGCTAGGCGCATGTTGGGGCTGATGCCACCTCCGATGATTAAAAGAATGCAGGCCACGCGCTTTCGCCAGACTTTGCGCCTCGTCGCCGAAGAGTCACCCTTTTACCGCGAAGAGTTCAAACGGCGCGGCATTGATGCAAGGCGCATCACACATCCTTCGCAACTCGGAGATTTCTACACTACCGGCGAAGACATACGCGAGCACGGAGCCGAATCATTTCTTATCGCTCGCCCGGATACAGCTTTTGAGACGACGGGCACAACTTCGCCTGTCCCAAAACGAGTTTTCTTTTCAAACCGAGAGTTGGACGAAGTCGGGCGCGCTGGCGCTATTGGCTTACGCAATCTGGGATTGCGGCGCGAGGATCGAGTGCTCTCGGCATTCGACTGCTCGTTCTGGGTCTCGCCCGCGACGGTGCGCGCGGCATTTAAGTACATCGGCTGCTTTCATGTGGAGGCGGGCAAGATTGAGCCAGCGGAGTTCTACGAGCACGCACTGGACTACAAGCCGAACGTCATCTTCGGCGAGCCTTCCTGGCTTGTGCGCCTTGCAGAGATCGCGGAGGAGCGCGGGACCTGGGAGATGAAATTCATGTTCTCAGGCGGTGAGAATATGACGGAGCAGGCGCGACGCCGTGTCGAACAGGTGTGGCACGCGCCGCTCTACATGAGTTATGGGCAGACTGAAAGTTTTGGCGCAATGGGTGTTGAGTGCCGCGAGCAAGCAGGCTATCATCGCAACGATCTCAACTACTTTCTCGAAATTGCAGACCCCGATGAGGAGGGCAATGGTGAACTCGTCTACACGACCTTGACGCGCGAAGTAATGCCGCTCATCCGCTATCGCTCGACGGACATCACGAATCTCATTGACGAACCGTGTCCTTGCGGCTTCTTCGTCAACCGCATCGGCAAGATTCGCGCTCGATGTGACGAGATGGTGGTCTGCGGGATGGGGAATATTGGCCCCTGGGTCTTCGCCGAGTTGCTTCGTGAAGTGGGTGGAGCGGGCGCAGAGTGGCAGGCAATCATCAATTCCGACGGAAGGCGCGACATCATTGAACTGCATATTGAGACGCTCGACCTTGCCAGTCAATATGAGGTCGAAACAATCGTGCTTGATAACCTTCGCGAGCGATTCCCAGACTTCTGGAAGAATCGCGAGATGAAGCTCTATGAGCTGCGCGTTGTCGCGTGCCCGCCCCGGAGTTTGCGAACGAAGCGAAAATTGAAGCGCGTGGTTGACGAGCGCCAGATGTTACTTCGGCGTGTGGGGTGAGGGGTTCATAGCCGCAGGATAGGGAAATCATCTCTCCCCATCACCAAGATTTAAGCATAGGCAACTGATTTGCCTGAATTTTGCCTGACTCCCTCAAGCGTTTTAGCCCTCTACGGTTTACTTCTCTAGCCGCGTTAGGCGTTTTTAGTGGCGTGCGACGGTGGAGAAAGCATAAAGAATCTTCCGGCGCACCTTGACACGGTAGGGGTCCGCGGTTCAAATCCGCGCGCGCCTACCATTTTTATGCCCGGCCTTTCAAACACTTAACCCACCTTCAGTTTCTTCTCCGGTTCTCCATCCGCACCCGGTTTTGCCTGGCTGCGTTTGAAGAGCGGTTTGGAGTAGCGGCGGACCCTCTAAACTCCCTACAGCCCACACCATCATGTCCCAGGTCGCACGGGCAGCGAAACCTTTCTTGATTGGAAGCCAACCTGTCACTGGCACGATTGACGAATAGCCGCTCACCCGTAGCGCAATCGTCGCAAAGCACTTCTAGAATGGAGCATCCTTCAAAGTGATTGACTGAATTCTTTCGATCTGACCGATTTGTTCCCTCTCTGCTTCTATCTAACCCAAGCTAATCTACAAAAACCAAAGATATTTACTTGGTCTGGGCATGTCCGCCGCTGGCATCATAGTTGCTCTCACCAATGAGCGGAGAGTGCCTCTCTCCTTGAGCAACGCCCCTGAATTTAGCCTCGACCACATTCAAGACTTTTCGCAGGAAGCCAATGGACAAATATCGTTTTCACCAAAAGTTCATGCAATCGGTCATCGCCTTGGGCAGCGCGGCGATTCTCTTTACACTATATCGGTGGCAATTAGCTCAACCCGTTACGCCAGTCCTGATCTTAACTCTGACGGCAATGACGGCATGTTCGTTCTACTCCTTTGCGATTCCCGGCGGCATCGGACGGATTTCTCTTCTGGACAGTTTCGTCCTGCTTACGCTCCTGCTTTTCGGGGGTGAATCTGCCATCCTGTTCGGAGCAATTACCTCCCTGAGCCTCTCGCTGAGGAGCGGCAGAGACACGCTTCGCGTTATTTTCGATAGCTCCGTCACTGCCGTTTCCGCCTTTCTGGTCGTTTGGACTCTGCGCCTCACTCTGGGCGTAGTTGTCGAGTCGGGGTTCAAGGCCTACTCTTTGAAATTCGTCGAGGCCCTCTTAATCGCAACTCTCATCCAGGCGAGCGTCGGCGCTACGATTACCTCAATCGGAGAAGCATACAAAATTCAGAAATCGGTCTGGCTCAAGCGGGGAACTCTTCTTCTCTGGACGGCTCTTGCTTATCTGGTAGGCGCAATGGGAGCCTGCATTGGCGCGCGGCTTGTTTTCGGCATGGGCATCAATGCCTTCATTGCTATGGTCGCAGCCGCCTCGATTGTCCTTTTCGCTTTCCAAAAAAGCCAGAAAAACGCAAAGGCCGAATCCACGCCTTCCACCAATAGTAGTGGGGGCTTTAAGGAAAGCCCTGAGCGTTTTCGTAGCGCATTCGATCATGCGGCTATCGGAATGGCGCTCGTCTCACCTGAAGGACGCTGGCTCCAGGTTAACCGTTCCCTCTGCACATTACTCGGATACTCCGAAAAGGAATTGATGGCTACGGATTACTTGCAGGTCATCCACCCGAGTGATCACAGCGGGGTGATGGCAAGCATCAAGGATTTGATGAGGGGCAAGATACCTTCCTGCCAGACGGAGACACGTTACATACACAAGCAGGGGCATGAGGTCTGGGCGCTGTGGAGCGCGTCTCTGGCCCGTGATGGCTTTACCAAGTCGCCTCACCTGATCTTCCAGATTCAAAATATAACTGACCGTAAGCAGGCAGAGGAGAGACTTCTCCATGACGCTTTCCACGATGCGCTGACGAGTTTACCCAACCGCGCGCTTCTGATGGATCACCTCAAGCTTGCGCTCGCTCGCTCTGAGCGAAACGAGAAGGCAATGTTCGCGATCATTTACCTTGACCTGGACCGCTTCAAGGTGATTAACGATAGCCTCGGGCACATGATCGGCGATCAACTACTCGTCGGAATCGCGCGCCGTCTGGAGAACAGTCTGCGTCCCGGAGATACGATTGCGCGCCTCGGCGGTGATGAGTTCACGCTCCTTCTTGAAGACATACAGGATCGCAATTACGTCATCCAAATCGCCGAGCGTATCCAGAATGAAATCTCAGCCCCATTCTTCCTGAGCGGGCGCGAAGTGTTTACAACAGTGAGTATCGGGATCGCAATCAGCTCTAAAGATTATAAGCAAACCGAAGACATCCTACGCGACGCTGACACGGCGATGTACCGCGCCAAGGCTCTGGGTAAGGCGCGTTATGAAGTCTTCGATAAGGGAATGCACGACCAGGCCACCAAGCTCTTGCAGGTAGAGACCGATTTACGCCGTGCTCTTGAGCGTGAAGAGTTCTTCGTCTTTTACCAGCCGATCATGTCTTTAGAGACCGGCGAACTCCGAGGCTTTGAGGCGCTTGTGAGATGGCGCCACCCACTGAGAGGGTTTATCTCGCCCGATGACTTCATCCCTGTCGCAGAGGAGACCGGGATGATTATCCAGATCGGAGAATACGTGCTCAGGGAAGCTTGCCGCCAGATGCAGAAGTGGCAGGTGGTCTTACCGTCGGACCCGCCGCTCTTTATCAGCGTGAACCTCTCGGTCAAACAGTTCTCGCAACCGGACCTGGTTGAGAAGGTTGCCGCTATCCTGAAGGAGACGAAGCTCAACGCGAAGCACTTGAAACTGGAGATCACGGAGAGCGCCGTGATGGAGAACGTCGAGGATGCAACCGAGCTTCTCACCCGTCTGCGCGATCTCGGTCTGCGGATTTCAATGGACGACTTTGGCACAGGCTATTCATCGCTCTCACACCTGCGCAGGTTTCCCATAGACACGCTCAAGATTGACCGTTCATTTGTTACTCAGATGTCTGAAGACGACGAGAATGCCGAGATCGTGCGCACGATTATTGGCCTGGCGCAGAATCTGGGAATGGATGTGGTGGCCGAAGGAGTTGAGACACCCGATCAGATTGAAACGCTGAAATCTCTCGGCTGCGAATATGGTCAGGGCTATTTCTTCTCTAAGCCTCTGGACTTCCAACGCGCCGAGCAATTCATCTGCGATACCTATTCGCCTTTGGCGACCGTTTTAGATGAGCTTGAGACGAGTTACAACGCATAGCCTTCTTGGTCGCTGATGCGACTTATTCATTATCGCTTTTGTTGAGCAGCATCCGGTATATGCTCACTGCTCAGGGTGAGGCTTTGACTACGGTGATGGACACTGATTAGTAGGCCAGTTGGGCGGAGACATCAGCGACGTAATGTGGTACTCAGAGTCGGCTCCGTCTTTAGAGGCACACAAGAGAATCATCAAGTTATTTCTTAGCTGAATGCCGTTTAGCCGGTGCGGATCGCCGTTGCTGTAAACCATAGAATCGCAGCCCCACGTTTGCCCCTCGTCATGTGAAAGCATGGAAGTGTCCCATCTCGTGCCGCTCGACTCTGTGCCATTAACGATCAATATCAGGAGATCGCCATTGTTCAGCACGGTGAGATTAGGATCATTGAAGCTGTACTGCGCTTCCGCCTTGATAGAAACAGGAGATGACCATGTCGTTCCCGAATCAACCGAGCGGGTAATGTAGAGATGGGGGAACTGTACTCCCCCGGTGCCGGAACTGAAAGCAAGCACGAGATTGCCGGAGGGCATCCGAACCACCGATGGCGAGTTGTATGGCTGTAAAGTGCTTGAGGCGACCGTAATAGTGCTGCCCCACGTCGCACCGCCATCGGTTGATTTCTTGGCGAGAATTTTGTCGTTATAGCGGTAGGTGACGAGCAGAATATTGTTTCCAAGGTTGGTGACTGACGGGTGGCAGTCAGCGCCGCCTCCATTCGCCGCAATAGTTACGGCGGAGCCCCATGTCGCGCCACGATCTCTGGATCGTTTACTGGCAACACCCTCGCCATCGCCGTAAACTAAGACTAAATTCGTGGCACTGGTTTGCGCAAACGAGCCTTCATATACATCGTTCCCGGTGGAGGCAATGGTAACTTTTGATGTCCAAGTATTACCGCTATCCAGTGAACGAACCAACTTGTAAGTGAAGATTGAGGAGTCTTCATTGGTCGAGAACCCGGCGATCAACTCACCATCGTCTAATTCAAACGGTTGTGGATGACTGTAACGATGCGTCGAAATGTTGTCGTTGACTACCTCGTTGCGCTTCGTCCAAGTAACCTGGGTCGAATTAGATGATTCCAGCCGGAAGTTATCAAAGACAGCCATGCCGGGCGCGCTCACCGGCTCGTAGGTTCCGGCGTCAAGCTCTATACGCATCGCCGCAATCGCAAGCTGTCGTGGCACCGTGCGTTGCACCGTCCAACTCGTCCCGTCACCACTTGTTTCAAAGGTAATCGAATCGCTCCCGCTATTATGCCGAATCCTCCAGTAATGGTGCTGTGCTGCATTGTAAGTGATGCTTACGGAATTCTTGACGCCGTTTACTGTATCTTGGAAAAAGATCAGACCTGAACGCGCAGAGATGCGATACCAGTTATTGCTATCAATGCCGACGGCGAAAATGGCTAGAGCTGATCCGTTAGGTACCTGCGGAACCTCCACTGTTGCATAGGCGTCGGTCAGGTTAAATGTTCCTGCCGAGACATATCCATTGTGTGACCAGATGGCCGTATTAGCCAGCGGCGTGATCTCCAACCTTTGATTCTGTTCGATGACGGAGACATTTGGATTATAGGCCTCAGGTGGAACGTTGAGTACGCCGAGGTTCCACTGCGCTAAATCTCTCAGGTTATCGTTAAAGTTGTCGCTGAAGACCTGCGTCGGTGATGGCGAAGGTGTCGGAGTCGGAGTCGGAGTCGGTGTTGGCGTAGGGGTTGGCGTAGGAGTTGGTGTAGGAGTTGGAGTGGGTGTCGGGGTTGGAGTTGGGGTGACGGTCGGTGAGTCCAGCACAAGATTATTGAATATCACAGTGCCGGGCGCGTTAACTGATCCGTTTGTTCCTCCATTGAGTTCAATACGCATTGCTGTGATTTGGATTCGCGGCGTAACTGTACGCCGCGTCGTCCAGGTCAATGCGTCTCCGCTGGTTTCAAAAACTATGTTGCCGCTTGCTGCATCATGCCGAACGCGCCAGAAATGGTGCTGCGTGGCGTTGTAGTTAATATCTACAGAGTCTATCGTACCGTTAATCTTTTGCTGGAAAGAGATCGTACTGGTGTTTGCTGCAATACGAAACCAATTATTGTTGTTAATCGCTACTGCGAAGATTGCGAGTGCTGAACTGCCGGTTGGCACTTGCGGCACTTCGACTGTGGTGCGCGCATTCGTCAAATTAAATGCTGCTATCGAGATATATCCGTTGAAATTCTGATCTTTCGCCCTGACCAGCGGCGTAATTTCCAGGCGCTGATTCTGCTCACGAACCACGACTCTTGAATCGTAAGCACCGGAGGGCTGGCTCAATACACCGAGGTTCCATTTCGTCGTGTCGCGTGTGTTGTCATCGAAGTTATCGCTAAAGATTACTGTGGAGGTCTGAGCAGACACATGTACAGTGGCCCGCCAAACGAGCGCTATCGTGCTGAGGGCAATTAGCAGGATACAAATCCATTTTCGCGTTTGTTTGAATGAAAGGGATCGCGGCATAACAAAACTCCTCAGTAGAGTTCCAAGTCAACCAGCGTTTTTACGCTGAGACCGGCTGCTAAACTACCCTGTGCTAACTAACTCCCCAGATAGGATATAGAGTGCCAATTACCTAGTTTTTCCACGTCAAAGGCTGCCCTTGCTAATGGTTACTCGTGTGCAGTAGATATTTGCGGAAGGTTGCGGATACTCATTTCATTTTTGCCTGAGCATAATTCTGGCATTCCGGGTTAACTTCTGACGCCTCCAAAGAGACGCCATTATAGTGGAAAATGGCTATTTTTAGCCATTTAATTATGGATGTAAGTTGTTCTGCATTAAAACTTCATAGAGCAACAACAACCCGTTGCAGAATCGAAAGAGAATCCCCAATTTGGTTCCAGAGTCTTAGACAAGCAATTCAGTTTATTAGTACCGCCATAATCAATAAAAATACAATAACAGTGCTTGCATTTGCTACAATCATATCGCCGCCTCACATCATGGGGTCGCAGCAGCCCTTGCCACACAGGAGAACCTGCTAATGTCTAATACGGTTGCCACCCCCAGTGACCCGCAGTATACAGACGACGCGCCAGCCGTCAGTATTATCATCCCAGCGTTCAATACCGCGTCGTACATCGGTGAAACCCTCGATTCCGTCTTCGCGCAAACTTTCACTGATTACGAAACGATTGTCGTCAATGACGGCTCACCCGATACTGATGAGCTGGAGCGTGTGCTTGAGGCTTACAACGAGCGCATTATTTATCTCAAGCAGGAAAACCGCGGTCCGAGCGGCGCTCGCAATATAGCGATTCTCAAAGCCCGGGGCGAATATGTGGCGTTGCTTGATAGCGACGATGTGTGGCTTCCAAACTATTTAGCTCAGCAAATGCGTGCCTTGCGAAAGAACCGTGCGCTTGACCTGATCTATACGGACGCACTGCTGGTTGGGGATTCGCCTCTGGCGGGCCGTACTTTCATGGAAGACAATCCTTCGCGTGGTGGGGTCACTTTTGAAAGCCTCCTGCGCTGGGATTGTACGGTCATTACTTCATGTACCGTTGCGAGAAGGCAATCTCTGATTGACGCCGGGTTATTTGACGAGCGTTTTTATTACAGCGAGGATTTTGACCTCTGGCTGCGATTGGCTCATCGCGGCGGACAACTTGGTTATCAAAAGCAGGTACTCGCCCGTCACCGCTTGCACCCGACCAGCTTGTGCGCCGATGGCGTGCGCCAGCTTAATGGTGAAATCAAAGTTTATGAAAAATGGTTGCGTGAGTCGTCGCTCTCGCTGCCGATGAGGGAGTTGGCAGGCGCGCAGATGGAATACCGCCGCGCCGAGTTAGGCGTCGCCGAAGGCAAGCGAAAACTGCTGGCTGGTCAATACGTGCAAGCGCGGGAATCGTTTGCGCGGGCCAACGATTTCTTTCACCAGCGAAAGTTACGCTTTACGCTCATAGGCTTGCGCTTTGCGCCGCATTTATTCAAATGGCTTTACAATCAGCGCGAAATAGGTTCCGCGCTAAAACATAGGAGCAAGAATACTGCTTAACGAACATGCAATTGACTGCGCTCGGGTCCGCTAAAAACTAGACCGGCGCTATATTCGTTATGCTGAAGGCAGAGCCAATGATATTGGACGTAATCATCCCGACCTATAATCGTAGTGATTTGCTCAAACGCACACTGGACAGCTTGCGTACCGCTCGTGTGCCTGAAGGTTTAAGTGTTCGCGTCACAGTCGTTGATAACAACTCGAAGGATGATACCCGACAAGTTGTCGAAGATTACATGAAGATTTTTGGCAGCCGTCTCAATTATTTGTTTGAAGGCCAACAGGGAAGATCGAACGCGCTCAACGCAGGCATAGCGGCAACCGATGGCGATTTGATCGGGATGATAGATGATGATGAGGAGATTGATGGTAACTGGTACGCGCGCGTGCATTCAGCTTTCAGCGAAGATAAAGTTGATTTCGTCGGCGGTCCCTACAAGCCCCGATGGGGAGCGTCGCCGCCCGCCTGGCTACCCAAGGATTATCCGGCAGTCATCGGATGGATTGAGGGTGGCGATGAAGTGCTCGTTTATGGTGAAAACTACGACGGCGTTTTGATGGGCGGGAACGCTGTGATTACACGCTCGATGTTGAGAAGGGTGGGTTATTATTCGACTTCATTGGGTCGTAGTGGCAAGCGCCTGCTTTCAGTCGAGGATGAAGATATGACTGAACGCTTGCTGGCAACTGGCGGACGTGGACTCTATCTGCCAGACCTAGTAATCCACCACTACATTCCGCCTGAGCGACTGACCAAAAGTTATCATCGCAGATGGTGTTTCTGGCGCGGCGTGTCGCTTGGTGTCAAGGACAGAGATCGCAAAGCGCCTGTAGCTGATCTGCTCGGCGTCCCAAGGTATCTTTACGGTCGGGCGGCGCGTGCTTTGTTCACAGCCGGACATGCGGCGCTCGGCAAAGGCAAAGACGCGGCGCAGCGTTTTTCAGATGAGCTTGCCATCTGGGATTTGATTGGCTTCTTCTACGGCAAGCATTTTTACAGACCCGCGCGGTGAGCTGTTGATATTTCGGCAGCTTTAATGGATGGGTACGATGCGCTTTTAACAAAGCTCCTCATGGTTAATTGGAGAGTGCCTTCATTGGTGAATCCAGATATTTCAGCGAACTCTATTGAGGCTGCCGGATTGCGCCGGGAGGTGAAGCGTCGGGTAAAGATCATTCGCCCGCCCTCTTTTTCTCCGCTCAAACTGCTCAGTAGTTTGAGCGTGCTTGTGCAATATAGAGATTTGCTTTTGACGTTGAGCGCACATCGCGTCAAAGTTCGCTACAAGCAATCCATCCTCGGCATCTTTTGGGCGATCCTGCAACCATTTTCACTGATGTTGATCTACACGGTCATCTTCTCACTTGTCGCGAGGATGCCGAGCGATGGCGCGCCGTACGCTGTTTTCTCTTACATTGCGCTTTTGCCCTGGACATACTTTTCGACTTGCGTGACGAACTCCACGGGCGGTCTTGTGAGTCATGCTCAACTGGTCACGAAGGTCTATTTCCCGCGTGAGATTCTGCCGTTGTCGTATGTAGTCGCTGCGCTTTTCGACTTTCTGGTGGCGTCTAGCGTGCTCGCCGGATTGCTGTTCTACTATCGCGTTCACCTGACTATCAACGCTCTGTACGCCGTGCCGATTATCATGGTGCTGACGCTGTTCGCAACTTCAGTGGCACTTTTTCTCTCAGCGACGCAGGTACGTTTTCGTGATATCGGCGTTGCCGTGCCGTTGCTGCTCCAAATCTGGATGTTTGTTTCGCCGGTCGTCTACCCGTTGAGCGCTGTGCCGGCCCAATGGCGCAATCTTTATCTGCTGAACCCGATGGCCGGATTGATTGAGAATTTCCGACGAACCATTTTGCTAGGCACAGCCCCCGATTTTTATTCGCTCGGAATATCCACGTTGATAGCAATTATTTTGCTTCCTGCGGCATACATTTATTTCAAGCACTTTGAGGCAACGGTGGCCGACATTATCTGAGCGAAGGACTTAAACGTTTGGCGATTGATCTCAAGTTTGAGCATGTTTCTAAAAGGTATCGCGTTCGTCAGCGCAGTGAGGGCGATGTGACGCGGCATCGGCTGGTGCGTAAGCTGCAAAGCTTGCGCGGGAGGGTGGAAGATTTCTGGGCGGTGCGCGATGTCAGCTTCGAGGTGAGACGAGGCGAAGCGCTCGGCATCATCGGACACAATGGTGCGGGCAAAAGCACTATCCTGAAATTGCTTTCAAATATTACGGTGCCATCATCCGGCGAGATTACGATCAACGGGCGGCTCTCCGCCCTCATCGAGGTTGGTTCCGGCTTTCACCCGGAGTTAACGGGTCGTGAAAACATTTATCTAAATGGCTCGATTCTCGGTATGACCCGTCGCCAGATCACCGACAGGCTCGACAGCATTGTTGACTTCGCCGGTGTCAGACAGTTTCTCGACACACCGGTTAAGCGATATTCCTCCGGGATGTACGTGCGCCTCGGCTTCTCAATCGCTGCTCATCTTGACCCTGACATTCTGCTCCTCGATGAAGTTCTCGCCGTTGGTGATGCTGCTTTTCAAGAGAAATGCTTGCAGCGCATCAGCGAGATGAAGCGAGAAAAAACGACCATCGTCTTTATCTCACATGACCTCGGCGCAGTCGAACGTTTGTGCGACCGCGTGCTCTTGATGCAGCGTGGGGAAATCATTGCGAGTGGGCCGGCGCGTGAGATCGTCGCGCAATATCAAACGGTAACGGCCAGCTTTAAGTCTGCCTCGCCTACCGACGCGCCAATGGCGAATCAGGAAAAGTTAGCCGAGATTCGCGCGCTCTCTTTTCAAGATTCGAGAGGGCATCAGGCAGATGTCCTTCGTACCGGCGAGCCATTCACCGCGAGCCTTGATTTTCTGGCGCACACGCATTTGAGTGATGTCGTCTTCGAGCTTTTCTTTTACTCGGCAGACGGCGAACTGCAAAGCCAGTGTACGACTGAGGTCAGCGGCGAGCGAATTGATCTCGAACCAGGCCCTGGCACAATCGAGTTCGATGGTCCGGGTCTCGGACTTCTACCGGGAATCTATTACACCGATGTCGTCATTAAGGGACGTGGCTCGCCGAAGTTCTTTGATTGGACGCAATACAACTACACGGCGCTGCGAGTTGATCCTGGCAAGCTGGTGCGCGGCAAAAATTACATGCCACATCAATGGCGGCTTACACAGAGCAGCGGCGACGAAAATGGTGTGGCTGCCGAAGCCGCTCTAGATAAAGTCGCATCACCAAGATGAAGATGAAAAAATCCTGCGCAAAGAAAATCCACTGAATTAAACTAACGCCTGATGTCCAATAACCATTCCAAAGTTTCACTGCGGCATAGCTCCCTTGCCAACTATTTTCGTCAGAGACCAAACTCTCCGATCACACAAAGCCTGGGGTCTTTGCTCAAGGCATGGCGAGCTGTTAACACGCGGCCTGTGAAAAGAGTTGTCTCCCTCGATAGGTTGTTGTGTGGCGGAGAGCACGGGCTGCCCGGCGCAACTTACGCTCGTCATACAGGCAATTTCCTACGCCCGTCAACGCCCATTTCGCAATCGCCTCACGTGAGCTTTCTCGAAGAATATCAACAAGTCGGCGATGAAATTTTTCGTCCCGAGGTGTTTCGACAGACGGCTTATTTCGCCAATGCCGTCCAGTGTATTAATGTTGTCGGGCAATACTTCGATTGTACACGCGAAGACCAGGTGGTGCGGATTGCCAGGGGGTTAGTCAATCGTTTTACGGGCAAAGAGGTGGTGAGCGACAATGCTGAGCGCGCTCCCGAATTTTCCGCCCAGGGTTCGATGGTTCGCGTGCGCCCTATCGAATTTTCGGAATGTTACGAGGTGATTGATGGCAATCATCGCCTGGCGATTGCCTATGTGCGCGGCGAACGAACGCATCCGGTGCTTGTAACTTACCCTGCCATCCGCACTCCTTTGCAGCAACTCTTGCTCGACTACGCATGGTGTGCGATGAGAGGCGAGGAGCTAGAAATCTATCAACCTGTCACAAGCCCGGAATTGGGTCCTCTCTGGGCGCTCATTCGACGTTGTAGTGATCGGTTTGAGATGATCAGGAGTTTTCTGCAAGAGCAGGGCGAGTTGTTGCCAGAGCGCCCGACGTACCTTGATATAGCGTGCAGCTATGGTTGGTTCGTGCGCGCTTTCTCTGAATTGGGCTTTGAGGCTTATGGTGTGGAAATTGATTGGGCTGCAATCGAGATCGGGCGGCGCGTATATGGCTTGGGAGCGGAACAAGTCTCACGGTCCGAAGCAGTTCGTTTTCTCCAAGGTGATCCGGGACGTTATGATATTGTTTCCTGCTTTAGTCTGCTGCATCATTTCGTTTTGGATCGCGCGAGCATCTCGGCTATCGAGATGCTGAAACTAATTGACCGTGCAACCAAAACCATCCTCTTCCTCGATATGGGACAGGAGCACGAGGAATGGTTTCGTGAGTCCCTCGCAGGTTGGAACGCCGACCGCATTGAACAGTGGTTGCGAGACAACACATCTTTCACAAAAATCTACAGGCTTGGCACAGACCGCGATAATGTCCCACCTTTTGCCGATAATTACGGTCGCACACTGTTTGCCTGTATGCGTTAAGGCTCGAAGCGCGGCGTCCGTTACAAAGTAAAGATAGAAATCATGGGTAAGCGGTTAGACATCTCAGTCATTATCAGCACATATAACAGGTGCGACATGCTGCCGGGCGCGCTCGAAAGCGTGCTCGCGCAGCAAGCGGAGGGTGTCAATTACGAAGTTATCATCGTTGACAATAATTCCTCCGACAAAACGCGGGAGGTGGTTGAATCCTTTGTTGCGCGCGGCGAAACAAACGTGCGCTATGTTTTCGAGGGCAAACAGGGACTCTCTCACGCACGCAATGCCGGGGTCAGCAACGCGCAAGCTCCCATCATCGCCTTCACTGATGATGATGTACGCGCGGCTCGCAACTGGGTGGTAGCAATCAAGCGGGCGTTTGACGAGCATCCAGAAGTGGATTTCGTCGGTGGCAAAGTGCTGCCTCAATGGGTGAGCGCGCCTCCGTCCTGGCTTACATCCACACACTGGGCCCCCTTGGCACTCGCCGACTACGGCGAGGAATCAATCTACGTAGGAGCGGAAAACCCAATCTGTTTGGTCGGCGCCAACGTCGCCTTTCGCCGCGAAGTGTTCGAGCAAATCGGATTATTTAAGCCGGATTTACAGAGAGTCAAGGACGGCGTTGGGTCGCTGGAGGATCATGAGTTCTTGATACGCATCTGGAGCACAGGGCGGCGCGGCATGTATGTGCCGGGCATTGTGATGTCCGCAGAGGTGCAAGACGAACGTATGACGAAGGAGTATCACCGTCGGTGGCACACGGGTCACGGCCACTTTTATGCTCTCATGCGCGCTGAAGATATGGAGCAGGGGGACACGCGATTGTTTGACGTGCCAGCACACCTCTACAGGCAAGCGCTGAAAAACACAACCGGCTGGCTTAAACAATCTTTACGTGCCAACGACGAACTTGCCTTCGAGCACGAAACCGGTCTTCGTTTCTTTTTCGGATTCTTTCGCCAGCGCCGCAAAGACCTCCACGCTACCGGGTCGCGCAACACAGCGCATGAAATAGCACGATTTTTGCAGTCGCTGATAGTTTCAAAGCTACATCGCAAAGCTTGACGAGAGTCTGGATAAAAGACTGAATGCAACCGTGTGAACTTTGCTGTCCGTCGCTTAACTCGGCATGGGGTTGTGCTCGCTTCGCCGAGTAGTAAGCTTAACTTTAGGTAGACATGTAATGGGTGAAAGTGGTGATGGCTGGAAGAGTGACAGTTCTGGCGCGCGTGAGAGCCAAAGTAGGAATGGAAGAGCAAGTGAAACGCGAATGCCTCGCGCTGGTCGCTCCATCGCGCGCCGAGCAGGGCTGTCTCAACTACGACTTGCACCAGTCGGCAGACGATCCAACACTTTTCATCTTCTACGAGAACTGGGAAAGTCTTGAAGATTTGGAGAGGCATTTGGAATCGTCACATTCGCTTCAATTCGATGAGCGAACGGAAGGAATGCTGGCCGAGCCGGAAGAGATTACTTTTCTTGAGATGATTAGTTGAAAGTCTGGACACGAGTGACGAGAAAGGAACAGACAAAATTCCAGGCCGCTTCATATCTCTTCGGTTGAAAGCTATCGGGGCGTCCGCGTTGCTATGAAGAGAAATAGAGACGATGGCTAATATCGGCAGAGAGCCGTGCGTCGAGGGCGTCATCCGGTCTGAAAAAGCTGCGGCTCCTTGCAGTAAAGCAGCAGGCCCCTGGATTCTGGCCGCGACCATACTCGGCTCCAGCATGGCTTTCATTGACGGCACAGTTGTCAATGTCGCTCTGCCCGCGCTCCAGACTAACCTGAATGCCACGGTTCTGGACGTACAGTGGGTTGTCGAATCTTACGCGCTCTTTCTGGCTGCGCTGCTTCTGGTCGGAGGCGCGCTCGGCGATCACTTCGGACGCCGCCTGGTGCTCATGATTGGTGTTGGCCTCTTCGCTCTCGCATCCGCATGTTGCGGCCTTGCTCTCAACATTAACCAGCTAACAATCGCGCGTGCCGTGCAAGGTGTGGGCGGCGCGCTGCTTGTTCCCGGAAGTCTGGCGATCATCAGCGCCTCTTTCGATGAGGAGCGGCGCGGGCAGGCAATCGGCACATGGTCGGGCTTTACTGCAATCACGGCTGCCTTCGGCCCTGTGCTCGGCGGCTGGTTGATCGAACACGTCTCATGGCGAGCGGTCTTCTTCATCAACATCCCGCTCGCCGTGATTGTGATTCTCATCTCCCTCTGGCGCGTGCCGGAAAGCCGCGCTTCCGGCAAGAAAGCAGGGTTGGATTGGGCGGGCGCTACTCTGGCAGCCGCAGGGTTAGGAGGAATTGTTTACGGTTTAATCGAGTCTTCGCGTTTGGGCTTCACACATTGGAGGGTTCTTTCAACGCTCGGCGGTGGTGTTATCTTGCTCTTGATATTTCTCATCATCGAGTCGCGCAAGCGAAACGCAATGCTGCCGCTCACGCTCTTTCGCTCCCGAAACTTCAGCGGTGCGAACTTGCTGACGCTGTTTTTATACATGGCGCTCAGCGGCGTTCTCTTCTTCTTCCCGCTTAATCTCATTCAAGTGCAGGGCTATTCTGCGACAGCAGCCGGAGCGGCAACGCTTCCGTTCGTGCTCATCATGTTCTCGCTCTCGCGTTGGTCGGGCGGACTGGTCAAACGCTATGGTGCGAAACTCCCGCTGGTTGTTGGGCCGATGATAGCCTCGCTTGGATTCCTGTTGTTTACTTTACCTGAAGTCGGCAATAGCTACTGGAAAACATTCTTTCCGGCGGTCGTTGTTTTAGGTTTAGGCATGGCTGTGAGCGTCGCGCCGCTGACGACGACGGTGATGGGATCGGTCAGGCAAGAGCGCGCCGGGGTCGCTTCGGGCATCAACAATGCCGTCTCGCGCACTGCCGGTCTGCTCGCCGTCGCCGTGTTCGGCATAGTGATGTTGCACGCCTTCAATTCAAGATTGAATCAACGCTTGAACGCGCTCGATCTCACGCCGGAAGCGCGAAGCTCGCTTGATTCGCAGCGAGTCAAACTCGCCGGAACTGAAATCCCTGCTAATCTGGAATCTCAGACGCAATCAGAGGTAAAGCAGGCCATCGCGCAATCATTCGTTCACGGCTTCCGCCTCTTGATGATGGTTGCCGCCGTGCTCGCGCTCTTGAGCGCACTCGCCGCCTGGCTAATGATTGATGGGAAGGTTGCACCTCATTCTCTCGCCGGGCAACCGTCTCCTGCCTGAAGCGACCAATTGCGCGGCTCGCGCCTGATTCTGCTTTGGCCCGTAATGAATCGTCCCTGCTTGCGATTGCTCGCAGTCCGGGCAAGGATTAGAATGTGATTATTGGCGACGAAGAATTCGGAGGTTGCATGAAGAGATTGGAAGGAAAGTACGCCCTGATTACGGGGGCATCCCAAGGGTTGGGGCGTCAACTGGCGATTGATTATGCGCGCGAAGGCGCAAGAGGTATCTCTATCGCAGCGCGCAGCGCCAGCGCCCTCGAAGAAGTCAGAGAGAGAGTTCGTGAAGCCGCGCCGGACGCGCAAGTCGCTCTCGTAGTCGCAAACCTCAGCCGACAGGAAGAGATTGAGCGGGTGGTTGCGACGACGCTCGCAGAGTTCGGAGGCCGCCTGGATGTTCTGGTCAACAACGCTTCGAGCATCGGGCCAACGCCCATGCCTTACCTGCTGGATTACCCGCTGGAAGATTTCCGCAACGTGCTCGAAGTGAACCTCATCGCGCCGTACCTTTTGATAAAGAAAACGCTGCCCGCGATGATAGAGCGCGGCGGCTCTATCATCAACGTGACGAGTGACGCGGGGCGCACAGGCTATCCCGGCTGGGGCGCTTATGGCGTCTCTAAGTTCGGCCTGGAGGGTATGTCGCAAACCTGGGCGGCGGAACTGGAAGAGAGCGGCGTCAGAGTCAACTGGGTTGATCCGGGCAACATGAATACGGAGATGCACCGCGCAGCAGAGCCTGACGAAGACCCGAACGAGTGGGCTGACCCGGCAGATGTCACAGAAGTCTTCATCTACCTCGCGTCAGATGAGTCGAAGAATGTCAACGGCAAGAGATTCCAGGCGCAGGAAGAGAACTGGGGACAAGAAGAGCAAGTAGAAAGTATAAAGCCGGAAGGATGAAAGAACAGATGCTGGATGTCAGATGTTAGATGCTGGTAGTTTTACTGACATCTAACATCTGACATCCAGCATCTGCTTTATCATGTCTGCTCCTTTCTCATTTACGCTCCCGCCGGAGCTTGCGGCCAAAGAGCCGCCTGAACGCAGAGGCGTGGCGCGCGACCATGTGCGCTTGATGGTAATTGAGAGGGAGACAGGGCAAGTCACCCACACGCGTTTCGATCATCTGAGTGAATTTCTGCGAGCAGGCGATCTCTTAGTCTTCAACACGAGCCGTACGCTGCCAGCGTCACTGAAAGGTTGCAGTGCCGGCGAAGGCGACCCGTGTATTGAAGTGCGGCTCGCGGAGCATTTGCCCGACGACTCGTGGCTCGCGCTCCTCCTCTGCCAGAATGGAGACCCCTTCTCCTGCGGGTTGCGGAGCGGCATGGAGATTAACTTCGGACAAGAGTTAACGGGCACTGTGAGCGAACCTGACAAACGCATTCCCAGGCTCTGGAAAATCCGCTTCTCTAAATCAGGCGCTGAATTGGTGGATTTGATTTACCGTTTGGGCCAACCCATTCGTTACGAGTACGTTTCAGCGCCGTGGGATTTGGACTATTACCAGACCGTTTACGCGCAGGAACCCGGCTCCGCTGAGATGCCTTCAGCCGGGCGAGCCTTCACCTGGAGGCTCCTGCTCGGTCTCAAACATCAGGGTGTTGAGACGGCCTACGTTGTTCTCCACACAGGTCTCTCCTCATACATGGATGATGAACTCGACGCGCAGCATCCTGCTTCGGAAGAAGAGTATCTGATCGGCGCAGCGGCGGCTGAAAAGATCAACCGGGCGCACGCGCAGGACAGGCGTGTCATCGCTATCGGGACGACAGTGGTGCGCGCTCTGGAATCTGCGGCGGATGAAGATGGAATCGTGCGACCCGGTCATGGCTATACGCGATTGCACATTGTGGCAGATCATGTGTTGACGACAGTTGACGGTTTATTAACGGGTTTGCATGAGCCGGAAGCCAGCCACCTAGACCTTCTCACAGCTTTCCTTCCAGCCGAGCAGCTTCGCCCGGCTTATGAGGAAGCAGTACGACTCAGGTATTTATGGCATGAGTTCGGCGACCTGAATCTTATTGTATAAAATTAATCTTGATTTACTGGAAACGCGCTGCTGTTTCAGGTTTATTCCATGCTTGATAAAGTTCGGCGAGGCGCAGGCGCGCTTCATTGGTGCGTGGATTTTTCTCACCCTGGCCGGCCTTCAAGACATTATAGCTTTCGATGAGAAGCGGCTCTGCTTCAACGAACCGTTTTTGTGTGGTCAAACATTCTCCCAGCGCACCGTTGGCAAGAGCTACCCAAAAATGATCTTTGGGCAAGGATTCGACGCGCAGTCTCAAGGCTTCTCGCAAGATACCCTCGCCTTCCTGTGATTTGCCGGTCTTGTTCAGAATCAAGCCTTTGATGATTAGCACTGTCGGGTAATTATCATAGCTTGGACCGTAACTCTCCAGATAGATTTTCTCAGTTTCCGTCACCTTGCTTTGCGAGTCAGCATATTTTCCTTGCCGGTAAAAAGAGATAGCCTGGTTGCGTAGATTATCTCCCAACCACAAGGCGGACGGACTCATTTGCTGGCGAAAGATTGTTTCAGCTTCCTTGAGACTTGCATCCGCCTCCGCGTAATCACCTTTGTCAGTCAGAAACCCTCCGAGGATGGTCAACGAAAAACCGAAATCGGGCGTGTCGGTGCGTCCTATTTGCCGATACTCGGCGACTGCTTCGCGGGCCGTTTCGAGAGCTTCATCAAACTTTCCCTGATCGGCCAACGTTGAAGCCAGGGTGCTGCGTGTTATTCCAATCTGTAATCGCTCATCAAGGGCAAGCTCTGAACTCAAAGCTAAAGTTTCCCGAAACAAAGATTCGGCCTCTTTTGAATCACCGCGTGCCCGTCGCAGATAAGCGAAATTTTTCAGCGCCTCCGTTAAATCCTCGACCTTGATATTTCCCTTCCGATGCTCTGTTCTCATCAGAGGCAGGATGCGGCGATAGATTTTCTCTGCTTCTGCCGCATCCTTGTGTCCAATAATCGCTGCCAGGGTAGCGGTTGCCGCAATCGTCTGCGGATCATTTTCGCCATGAAGACTTCTTTGAATGTCTATGTATTTCTGCAAATGCTCTTCCCATAAATCTTGCCTCCCTTGGCCGCCGTAACTGTCGCCGATGATCTTTTCCAGCCTGGCCCTCACCTCCAACTGATTGGAAAATTCTTCGCTGTCGAGCCGTCTGGCGGCTTCATCCAAAACATCCTTCATGGTCGTTTCGCCGCCGTTTTTCCCAGGCACTTTGAATGAGGGGTTTGAAAAGGCGAGCATCTTTTCGAGAAAGCCGCTGACACTTTCTGCTCTGGCCTTTTCTCGCTGTGCCACGCGCGCTTGCCAGGCGGTCGCCACAATACCGCCGAGCAATAACAACAAGATGACCCCTGCTGCTGCGACGCCGAGACGATTGCGGCGCACGAATTTGGTCGCGCGATATTTGAAGGTGTCCTTGCGCGCGATGACCGGCAGACCATCCAGGTGGCGGCTGATGTCTTCAGAGAACTGACTGACTGTCGCATAACGCCGGACAGGTTCTTTCCTGAGCGCCATCAGGATGATGTTATCCAGGTCGCCGGATAAACCGCGCCGCAATTTGTTGGGTTGCGTGTCGCGTGCGCTGCTCACCGATTCCGGCGTAATGGTGCGCGGCTCCGTCTCGCCGTGTGTGACGACTTCGATGTTGGCAATGGCTGTGCTCGGCCTCACCGGTTCCTGCTCGCAGATGACGCGCGCCAGTTCGTGCAGCGGCGTGCTGGTAGAGCGATACGGGCGATGGCCCGTCAGCAGCTCATAAAGCACGATGCCCAGACTGTAGACATCACTCGTCGTCGTCAGCTTCTCGCCGCGTACCTGTTCGGGGCTGGCGTAATCCGGGGTGAGCACGCGAAGCTCCGTGAGCGTGTGATCCGTTGAGAGCGCGGAGAGTTCGGGGTTGAGAACTTTGGCGATGCCGAAATCGAGCAACTTGGGCGTGCCCTCTTCGGTGATGAGGATATTGGAAGGCTTCAGATCACGATGCACGACGAGGTTCTGATGCGCGTGCTGGACCGCCTCGCAGATCGTGCGAAAGAGTTGGAGGCGTTCTCTCGTCGGCAGGCAGTGCCGGTCGCAGTACTCCGTGACCGGAGTACCCTCCACATATTCCATGACGAGATAAGGGAGGCCGTCATGGGTCGTGCCGCCGTCGAGCAGGCGCGCGATGTTCGGATGATCGAGATTGGCGAGAATTTGTCGCTCGTTGCGAAAGCGCCGGAGGATGTCTTCCGAGTCCATCCCGCGCCTGACGATTTTGATCGCCACAAGTTTTTCGTATTGCTCATCAGCGCGCGCGGCCAGATAAACCGTGCCCATACCGCCGCGACCAATCTCCCTGATGATTTGATATTGCCCGATGCGCTGCCCTTCGATCTGTTCTCCGGGCGATTCGGTGATTGCTTTCACACTATTAGCGAAGGCTGGCGTCTCGATGAAATCTTCAGCGCGGTCATGTGAAGCGAGCAAGGATTCTATCTCTACGCGGAGAACAGGGTCGTTAGCGCAAGCTTGATCGAGATAGGCTTCGCGTTGTTGCGGCTGGTGCTCGATGGCGACGCGGAACATCTCTCTGAGTTGTCCCCACTGCTGCGGCGTTATCGCTGTCATTAGCCCTCCGCACCAATCTCGCGGCGCAGCCAGGCTTTCGCCATGCTCCAATCAACTTTGACTGTGGCAGGTGAAACATTGAGCGCCTCGGCGGTCTCTTCGATGCTCAACCCCCCAAAGAATCGCAGTTCGACAATCCGGCTTTGCCGCGTATCAAGGTGCGAGAGAGTGTTGAGCGCGTCATCGAGTGCGACGAGATTAACATCACGCGACTGCGAATAATCTACCGCCTCATCCAGCGTCATTTTTTGCTGGAAGCCTCCGCGCTTTGAGGCACGATGCCGGCGCGCGTGGTCAACCAGAATGCGGCGCATCAACTGCGCGGCGACGCCGAAGAAGTGCGCGCGGTTTTGCCAGTCAACGCGCGTCTGGTCAACGAGCTTGAGATAGGCTTCATGCACCAGTGCCGTCGGTTGCAGGGTGTGGTCAGGCCGTTCCTGTTGCAGGTAATGATTGGCTAATCTGCGTAGCTCGTCGTAAACGAGCGGCATAAGGCGCGCGGGCGCGTCTTTGTCGCCGTGGCGAACGTCTTGCAAAATTTCGGTGACATCCAGCGGGGACACTAAGTTGAATCCTCACGCGGCAGGGCTGACTGCGAATGGAGCGAAGTATAGCAAAGTTGCCTTATGCCTCACAGCCACTTGACTCTAATCTCAATAATTTTTGCCAGCCACTAGCCTTTTCCTCTCCCCTTTGCGCGTTACGTTAATAGGAAAGAGATTGTTGATGGTCTCCCAATGAAAAACTTCGATAACCCAAAAGAAGGAGAAAGAGAAAAGCTATGGCGATTCTGACTTCAAATCCTGACAAAGACAATAAGGTTAAAATCTATGACGTTCCCGACGCCGACTTGCAAAAGTATGAGCTTTCCGGCGAGAAGGCGGCGAGTATGTTCCCGGAAGGCGACCCGCCAAGCAGCGGTGAGGGTGTGACAAGAATAGAAATTGCAGAACCGAAGGGCGATGTGCAAGCCTATCAGAATCCAGTGGACATCCCCGGGTATTGTCGGCGGCTGATTTGCAACGCTGCGGGCTGCGGGTGGGTCTATTACCGCTGTTACTAATCCTGATGTTGAAGTTCAAGCGGCGGCGGGCCGGAAGACAGGTCGCGGCAGCTTACTCGAAACGCCGCCCCTGGACTGTCCGTCGCGGCGTGCCTGGCTGGAATACTTCAGCATGTAATTTTAGATGGCTGGCAAGCACGAAGACTTGCCAGCCACCATCCTTTTCCTTCCGGTCTTTTGTAAACGCTTTAGGCCAACATCTCTGGAGAAGACAGGTGCGAGCATGTCTCAGCGACCGATACTAACTACTTCGTCAGTATCTCCGGCAGAGGCTTTCGGCGAACAGCAAGCCGCTGCTGCGCCCTCCGAACATCTCGTCCCCGACGAGGTTATGGCTAATGGTCAATTACCGGCTGGGCTGGAGATTGAGCCTGAGATTGCTTTCCAAAAAATGAACGCGCGTCCCTATCTAGGACGCGCCACCAAACTGCTCGGTAGTCATAAAGCGCTTGTCGGCGCGTCCGTGCTGCTCTCGCTCATCATTACGCTTCTTCCCTTTGTCGCCGCCATCGCCTTCGGATCGCTGGTTAAAACGCTTGGCGATGCGTTCACTCGTTACGGCAATGCAAGCCTGGTCTGGACGTTGCCCGGCTCATTCTTTCCAAAGGCAGACGCCGGAGCGGGCTGGCTCGCGCACTCATTTCCGCAGCTTAATAATTGGCTCTCGACGCCCGTCTCTTTCCTGACGATCTTCATCACGTGGGTCATTGCAATCGCCGGAATACATTTGCTGTTGCTCCTGCGCGCGTGGGTTGACGCGCATCTGGAACAGCGCCTGCTGATGAAGCTACGACAAGATGCATACGATCATCTGCAATCGCTCTCGCTGGATTTCTTCACGAGCGGGCAAACGGGCGCGCTCATGCAGCGTGTGACTTCGGAGACGGGAGGCGTCCAACGCTTTCTCACGCAAGTCTTACTCACCCCATTGATTGATATAGTCGTGCTCATTCTCGCGTTGGGCTACCTCTTCGCGCTTAGTTGGGAAATGACGCTCTGGGCGTTCGCGCTCGCGCCGCTCACCTTGCTGATGATTCGTTATACGGGCGGCAAGATGCAGCAGGCCATGATGGGAATGATCCTGGGGGGGCGCGAAATTAGTTCCGAGTTGCAGGAGACGATCAGCGGCATCTCCGATATTCAAGTCTTCAACGCGCAGAAGAAGAGGAGCGAGCGTTTCCGCGTGGCCGCGCAGACGGCTGCACGCGCTGGCGTCAAAGGCACGGCATGGATGGGTCTAGGCAACAGCGGGGCGCAAGTCTTCATTAGTCTCAGCATCGCTTTGCTCTTGCTGGTGGCTACCTTGCGCGGCGGCAAATTACCGCTCGACCTCGCCGGTATCCTGATCTTCATGCAGGCGACCCAAAATATGTTTGTCCCTATTGAGCGTCTGATCGGAGCTTACACCACCTACCAGGCGGTCGTGCCCAACATCGTCTCGACCTATGAACTTCTCGACACCAAGCCGACTGTCACCGAAAAGCCAGGCGCGCGCTCGCTCGGAGAAGTTCACGGCGACATCACTTTCGAGAATGTCTCGTTTGGATATTCGCCGACGCAGAAGGTTTTGGACGGCATCTCCTTCCACATTAAAGAAGGCGAAACGGTGGCGCTGGTCGGCCCTATTGGCTGCGGCAAGTCAACGGTCATGAACCTGATGCTGCGCTTTCTTGATCCAGAGTCGGGACGCATCTTGCTCGAAGGCCAGGACATTTCCGAAGTCACGCTCAACTCTTTGCGCGAGCAGGTCTCGAAGCTCTCGCAGTTTCCATTTTTCCTGAAAGATTCTATTAGCGAAAACGTCCGGCTCGGACGCAACGAGGCCACCGATGCGGAGATCGAAGAAGCATGCAAACTAGCGCACATACACGACGTGATTGTTGATCCGCAACGCATTCCACAGGGCTACGAGACGGTGGTGGATGTGTCCGTTCCTTCGGGCGGACAAAAGCGGCTGATCGCCCTCGCGCGTTGTTTGTTGCGCCGACCGGAAGTGCTCTTGCTCGACGAGCCGACGGAGAATCTGGATGCGGATCAGCGCAACCGCCTGATTCAGGTGATTAGAGAGTACGCGAAAGAACGCACGTGCCTGGTCATCAGCCATGATCTGAACTTCGTCGCCGCCGTCTCCGACCGGATTCTGGTGCTCAATCAAGGGAGAGTAATGGACGAGGGAACGCACGACGATTTGATCGGGCGTGAAGGTCTCTACAAGAGACTTTACGAACTGAAGAACGCTGATCCTGCTTTGCTGCGAACGCGGGAGACGCCGGTAGTGTAGTGCAGCAGCGCAGCTCGCATCGCGAGCGATGAGCGAAGAGTGATATGAGCCAGAAGCGAGAAGAGTCGTCTGAAAATCGAGTTGACAGGCCGCAAGCGAGCGTTGCGGCGCGTGTCGGAAGAGCGGCGGAGCTAGAGCAGAGTGGGAAGCCAAGCGAAGCCCGCGCTGAATTGGAGGCAGCCTTAGCCGAAGCGCGTGCGACGCCTTACGAGATAGAGTTTCGCACGCGCATTCAATTGGCGATGATGTTGGCGGACAGCAATCTCGATGCGGGAGACTTGAATCGCGCACGCTCTCTGATGGCGGAAGAATCCGCTTTTGCTGAGCGAATCGCGCAGATTATGCAGGCAACGGGAACGCCCCATCAGAGTCGCGCAGCCAACAGCGGCTACATTCAACTGCGCGACCGCGCCGCGCAGTTGACACTCATCGAGGGCGAAGCCCCTGCGATTTCCGTCGCCGAGTGGGTGAATGGCCGCCCAATGATGCTCGCCGACTTACGAGGTCGCGTCGTCCTCCTGGAGTTCTGGGCGACGTGGTGTCAGCCGTGCCGAGAGATGTTTCCGAAGCTGAAGAGCCTTCATGAGAAGTTCGCGGGGCGCGGGCTGGAGATCATCGCGCTCACGCGGTTTTATATGTCACATCCGGGCGCAGCGGATTCGCGGGCGCAAGAGCTTGAGCTGATCCGCCGCGCGGTTGCCGAGTACGACCTCGAATTTCGCGTCGGCGTGATGGAGGACGAACGCGCTCAAGAAATTTACGGCGCGACCGGACTGCCGACGTTGTTCATCATTGACCGTCAGGGACTCGCGCGGTGGGCAGGACACGTTAACGAAGACGCGGAGCTTGAAATTTTGCTCGAACGATTCCTGGATGAACCCGTCTTATGATCCTCGACAAGCTGACGGGCAAAAGAGTAATCTCGCGCCGCACTGAAAATAATGAATACCCAGGCTAGCCTTTTCCTCTCCGGTTTGCGCGTTACGTTAATAGGAAAGAGATTGTTGAGGTCTCCCAATGAAAAAGAAGATACTTAAAAACAACGCCACCGTTTTCATCATTTGCTTTGCCCTCTTCAACATCGCTACCGGATGCAGCAAGAGCGCCAGTAATGTTAATACTGAAGTTTCTAATGCCACTACCGAGACTATCCGTAATGGCAATAATAAAGACGGCCAGTTAGGAACAATCCCTCTTTCTTCGCCGTCCGCCATGCCGACTCCTGACGCTTCTCCTAAAACAGTTCAGGTACGCCTCACCGAAGTTGAAACGAACGCGGACATCATAGATTCACCTTTGCCTGACTCATTAATTAACCTCAAGTCAGGGGACAGTAGCTCCGACAAAAAGACCAACAAAGATGGCGTTGTGGTGTTCGATGCAGTTCCCTGTGGAAACGATGTTGTTATCACCGCGCACGACGTAGAGAACGACGAGGACATAGTCCTCAAGAGCAGCCTGGAATGCAAAGGAACTCAAGTTGATCTCGGAGTGTTGACCAGACCCTTTGGAGGTAAATTCATTCTGGAGCAGCGCAAACCGCAAGCAATGGGATATGACGCCATCAAAGAGATTTGGCAGACTATGGACGGGAAGAGAGTTCCTGACGAAGAAGTCGAGCGCATCTTGCGTAGATACAATTACGGTTCAAATTAAAAGTTGGCTCTGCGCCAGGGGACTTCTCTAGCTGCGTTGGTTAGGTTTCACAACGTCAGAAGCAATGACGCGCTATACGCGGTGCTCTGAATTACCTCGACAAGGTAGGCCGTTCGTTTCAAATCCGAGCGTGCCTACCATTTTAATGTCCGGTGATTTCAAAAATTTGGCATTGGCTCAATCCTAGGATTGAGCCAATGCCAAATTTTTGTGACTCTGAAGTGGCGATGATCCTTTATTTCGTGATGGGTCTCGCGCTCGCTGCTGAGCGGCTCAATCGCAAGTCTGCCAGCGCGCAACCCGCGACGGTTACCTGACCGTTAAAAGAATCTATCTCGGTGCGCCTTTCGCTGGTGTAATATCTCTGTCGGATTGTGGGCTTGCGGACGTTACGGAGTAAGACAATGGAAACAGAAGTAGTGCTCGAAGACATATTCGGCGATGCGCCCTACCGGAAGCTCGTCGAGGCGATCCGTGATTTCGCTGTCCTTCACCTAGACCGTGATGGGCGCATCGTCAGTTGGAACGCGGGCGCAACTGCGCTTTTCGGCTACAGTGAAGCGGAGATTATCGGTAAACCTTACGCCTCCATCTTTACAACTGAAGACCAGCAGAGCGGCGTTCCTGAGCGGGAATTGAAGGAAGTAGCGGAAACCGGGCGAGCGGAAGACACGCGCTGGCATCCGCGCCGCGATGGAACACGCTTTTACGCCAACTGCGTGATAACCGCATTGCTCGATGAGAACGGAAGTTTGTGTGGATTTGCGAAAGTAGCGCGCGATGATACGACACGTAAAGATGCAGAGTCAGAGTTACAAGCCATTCAGGAACGCTACCGCCTTCTGGCTGAAGTTATGCCGCAACTTGTTTGGTCAACAGATGAGAACGGATCACATTTCTATTATAACCGGCGCTGGTATGAATATACGGGACTTTCAGAAGAAGAATCTCTGGGCTTCGGCTTTGCCAACGCTCTGCATCCAGATGACAAAGAACGCACACTGAAACGCTGGAAGCAAGCATGGCAGAATGGAGAAGGTTACGTCATCGAGTATCGCTTCTATTCTCGCCCCCTTAATGAATACCGATGGTTTCTGGGACGCGCAATGCCCGTCCGCGACGCCTCCGGCAAGATCATCCAATGGGTTGGCACCTGCACTGATATTGACGAGCAGAAGCGTGCTGAAGAAAAGATTAAAAAGAGCGAGACCAGTCTTGCCAATGCTCAACGCATCGCTCACATCGGAAACTGGGAGCAGGATTTCATTACCGATGAACTGCGCTGGTCGGATGAAATCTTCCGCATCTTCGGGGTTGAGCCACAACAGTTTCCCGCCACCTCGGAGGACTTCTTCCGCCATGTCCATCCCGAAGACGTGGAATCGGTCAAGCAATCTGTCGCTCATGCCATCCAGAATCATACCTTCTACGAAATTGATCACCGTGTCATCAGACCCGACAGCTCGGTGAGGTGGGTGCATGAGTACGCAGAGATTTATCGAGACAGCAATGGACGAGCCGTTAGTATGATCGGGACTGTGCAAGACATCACCGAGCGCAAAGCAGCCGAGGAGTCCATACGCTTTCAAGCACATCTGCTGGATGCGGTTGAACAGTCGGTTATCGCTACTGACCTGGACGGGATTGTTATCTATTGGAATCAGTTTGCCCAACACCTCTATGGATGGACAGCGCAAGAGGCGATAGGTCGGCAGATCGTGGGACTGACAACGCCTGAAGTAATGACTGAACAGGCCCTTGAGATTATGTCCCAACTGCGCCAGGGCGAAAGCTGGGCCGGGGAGTTTAATGTGCAGCGACGTGACGGCACGACGTTTCCGGTACAAATTATCAACTCACCCATCAACGATGACAGGGGGACGTTAATCGGCATCATCGGGGTTTCCGTTGACATCACCGAGCGCAAGCGGCAGGAAGCCTCGTTGATAGAACTCACCAGTCAATTGGAGCGGCAATCCAACGTCTTTAACACCACGCTTTCATCTATCACAGACTTCGCCTACATCTTCGACCGCGACGGGCGATTCATCTACGCGAATCAGCCGCTGCTCGACCTGTGGGGACTGAAGCTCGACGAAGCGGTGGGGAAAAATTTCTTCGACCTACAATACCCGGACGACCTGGCGTTGCGACTTCAGCAGCAGATTCAGCAAGTCATTGACACAAGACAGGGAATCAGGGATGAGACACCTTACACCAGCCCGGCAGGTGTGGAAGGGTTCTATGAATATATCTTCACTCCGGTCTTCGCAGCCGACGGCACAGTAGAAGTGGTCGCGGGTTCCACGCGCGACTATACCGAGCGCAAGCACATCGAAATATTGCTCGACACGCAAAAACAGGCATTGGAAATGGTCGTCGGCGGCAGCCCGCTCGCCGAAGTGCTGGAATATCTCACCGGCATCGTCGAACATCAATCCGTTTCGTCCATCGCTTCAATTCTGCTGCTTGATGATGAGGGGCGATTGCATAACGGCGCGTCGCCGAGTTTACCGGAAGATTACATTCAAGCGATTGAAGGCATCAAGGCGGATGAAAACGTCGGCACTTGCAGCGCGGCAGCGGCAACCAGCAAAACAATTATCTCGCCCGACATCGCCGCCGACCCGAAATGGCAAGACCTCAAGCATCTGCCTCTCGGACTCGGTTTGCAAGCCGCCTGGAGTCTGCCGATTATCGCGGCGGACAAGCGCGTGCTGGGAACTTTCGGAACGTACTTCCGCGAAAAACGCGAGCCGACAAAGCTCGAACGGCAAAGGGTGGAAATTCTCGCCAAAACCGCCGCGCTCGCAATCGAACGCAAACAAGCGGAAGAAGCTTTGCGCGATGCCCACGAGCGCATCACCAACATCTTCGAGAGCATCACGGATTGCTTCTACGCGCTCGACGCGGATTGGCGATTCACCTACATCAACCCGCAAGCCGAATTGTATTTCAACCGCCCGAAAGAGACGATGATGGGGCGCGCCTACATGGAGGCGTTCCCGCTCACGCGCAACAGTGAGGCTCTAGCCAAGCTGCAAGCGGCGATGTCCGAACAAAAGCCAGTCCACTTCGAGACGCTCTCGCCCACGACCGGCAAATGGATTGACCTGCACGTCTTTCCCGCCGACGGCGGCCTGGGCATTTATTTCCGCGACATCACCGAACGCAAACGAGCGGAAGAAGAGTTAAAGAAAATCAACGAGCAACTCGAAGGGCGGGTCGCGGAGCGCACCGCCGCGCTCTCCGAGACGAACGAGGTTTTGCAGGAGGAAGTCAGAGAGCGGCGGCGCATTGAAGCGGAGCGCGTCGAGTTGCTGCGTCGCGTCATTTTCGCGCAAGAGGACGAGCGCCGCCGCATCGCGCGCGAGATGCACGACCAGTTCGGTCAGGGACTGAGCGCGCTCACCTTGAAACTCGCCGTGCTAAAAGAAGAATCCGGCGAGCAGGTGAAACTGCGTGAGCAACTCGAAACATTGGAAGCGGTCGCCAACCAACTTGATACGGATGTTGATTTTCTCGTCTGGGAACTCCGCCCTACCGTGCTTGATGATCTTGGCTTACCCGCTGCGCTCAAGGCTCATGTGCAGAACTGGTCGAAGCATTTCAACATCCCCGCCGAATTGCACATGAGCAGCAATAAGCAGGAACGGTTGACGGGCGAAATCGAAACTGTGCTGTACCGTATCACGCAGGAGGCCCTCAACAACATCGCCAAGCACGCGCAAGCCGGTAAAGTGGACATTATCCTCGAACACCGCAACCGTCACGTCTCGCTCATCATAGAAGACGACGGTGTGGGCTTCGACGGCGCGCAAGCCTTCGGTCCAAATAACAAAGGCTTGGGCTTGATCGGTATGCGAGAGCGCGCCGCGCTCGTCGGCGGCACAGCGGAGATAGAGTCGCATCCAAAGGACGGCACGACCGTTTTTATTCGCATCCCCGTTCCGCTGAAAGGAGTGCAAGGTGGGTAAGTTTCGCATCCTCTTAGCCGACGACCACGAAATGTTCCGCGAAGGATTGAAGGTTCTCGTCAGCGCGCAACCGGATATGGAAGTGATCGGCGAAGCGGATAACGGGCGAGCGGCAGTTGCCCTCGCCGAACAACTGCAACCTGATGTCGTCGTCATGGACATCTCTATGCCGGAATTGAACGGGCTGAAAGCGACCGAGAAATTAAAAGGGTTGTGCCCTCACATCAAAATCCTGACTGTGACACGCCATACGGATGATGGCTACCTGCAACAACTGCTACAGGTCGGAGCGAGCGGTTACGTGCTGAAAAAGAGCGCGTCCCATGAGTTGATTCGCGCTATCCGCACGGTCGCCGCCGGGCATACTTATCTCGATCCGGCGGTGACGGAAAAGATCGTGAGCCACGCCGTCGTCGGGCGACCCGCGCGGGGCACACCTGCCAACAAGAACTTGAGCGAGCGTGAAGAGGAAGTCTTACGCTTCATCGCGTGGGGCTACGCGAACAAAGAAATTGCCGCCCGCCTCTCTCTCAGCATCAAGACCGTCGAGGTGCATAAAGCCAACGCGATGCAGAAAATGGGCATGAAAAGCCGCATTGACATCGTTCGCTATGCGCTCCTGCAAGGCTGGCTGCAAGATACTTAAATAATGTTTAGCAGCCTTTACGTGCCTTTAATTCATTAGGGAAAGTCCCTACCTGTTTCCCGCACCCTGCCAATATCCGAACATCTCTTCAATGTGAGATAAACCTGGAATCGGAAACACTACGGCACATATTTTCTCGCAAGCGCTGAAATTTACGTGCTGCTAACTGTTCCATGATGTGACGGGACAGTTGAACGATCACAGGGGGGAAGAACAAGGGGAAGGGTGAGGCACGTAACCTCACCCTCCGTCCTTCATCAGGTAAATCCCTGAACTTCGTCAAGTGAAGCCCCGTTAATATTCTCCGAAGCGCGAGCGAAGTGCGATTTGCTTGTGGCATGTTGTTAGGTCGCACGCTCTCCCTATTATGACAAACTTTTTGGATACGAATAGCGCAGACTCCTCCGCTGGTCATGGCGCGCACTTGTCCTCATATAGCAATCCACTCGTCCTGATTGTTGAAGACCACGAAGACACGCGGTTTATGCTCCGCACCATTTTGGAGATGCGCGGGATGCGCGTTGCTGAAGCTGTAGATGGCGAAGCAGGTGTGCGAGCGGCGGAAGAAATCCGCCCTGACCTTATCTTGATGGATAGAACTCTTCCGCGCCTGGATGGAATCGGCGCGACACGCCTCATTCGTGAGAGCGAAAGTTTATGCCGCGTGCCCGTCGTCATTCTCTCAGGCCATGTCGCGCCCAAATCGCAGGAAGCGGCGTTCGCTGCCGGGTGCAGTGATTACCTGGTGAAGCCTCTGGACTTTGACCAACTTGATCGCATCCTCCATAAGCATCTCACGCCGTACCAGACAAGCGCGACTGCGAATGAGAAGCGCGCATTTGAAAGGAATAGGTTGTGAGCAACCCCTACCAGCCGCATCCGCAACTGCTCGGCTTAGTCGAACTCGACCAGGCAGGAACGGTGCTTTACGCCAGACTCGAAAAAGACGATGTGCGCCGCGACTTGAGCGGCCTTAACTTCTTTTCGGAAGTCGCCCCCTTCAAGAACGTCGCGGAGTTTCGACAGAGACTCGATGATTTTACGAACGGACGAGATCAGGCAAATAAATTTAATTTCACCTGTGACTTTGACGACGGAGAGGTGTCGGTGCGCGTGCTGATCGCGCGCCTCAGCGAAAGGACGAACGGTGAGCGCACGGAGTCAATCATCGTTCATATCCGACAAAACAAATGAGTATGAGACTCGACAATGATGAGAGCGGGGATAGTTTGGTTGAGCCGCACTCGATGTTTGCGACTCGACACTCGCTAAAGAGGCTGAATCACGGAGAACACCGAAGGCAGATATGATCGCTTATCTTCCCTTCGGTGTTCTCCGTGTTCTATGCCGCCCCTAACGGGGCTTGTTCATGTATTCGGCGCTTGGTTCCCATGACTCACGTCATGGGCTACTGATAGATCGCCCCTAACGGGGCTGCTTGCATCTATTTTTTATCGCGTCCCAAGCTTGAAATCTCTTCAAAATATTTGGCGAAGGCCACCATTCCTCCAGAGGCTTGTTGCCAGTCGAAGTTCTCGTTGGGCGCATGGTAGCCGTGCTCCGGCAGAGAAAGACCCAGAAACATAACGGGACATTTGAGGACCTGCTCCATCGTTCTTATTGCGCCAATGGTCCCTCCCTCGCGGACAAACACAGGCTCACGCCCAAAAGCGAATTTGACGGCGCGCTTGATGGCCTCGGCCAGAGGGCCTGTCGTCGCGCCTTTGTAGGGAGCCGCAGTTCCTTCAACATGCAACACTACATCCTTGTACCTTTCTTTGACGAAAGCCTTAATCAGGCGCGCAATCTTTTCAGGCTTCTGGTTTGGCACAAGACGGCAAGTGGCCTTCACCTCCGCGCGCGGCGGCACGATAGATTTCAGACCCGGCCCTGTGTAGCCTCCAACCATTCCGTGAATCTCGAAGGTGGGAAGCGTCCAGATTCGCTTCATCACTTCCAGCGCCTCTTCCGTGCGAAGAGATTTCAGGAGATGATCTTTCTTAAAGGCGCGAACCGAGAAGCCGCAACTCATGAAGTCTTCAAGCTCTTGCTTCGATGGCTTGGCTACATCATCGTAAAAGCCAGGAACTTTCACCTTGCCTGTGACGGGATCGTAGATGTCGCAGACAAGCTTCATCAACTCGCCCAGAGGGTTGCGTGCAGCGCCGCCAACCTCACCTGAGTGTTGATCTGTTGTTCCAGTCTCCAGCGTGAAGCGAAGACCTAAGAGTCCGCGCAGCCCTGAAGGAGAGGCCGGGCGCTTTCTTGAAACCCAAACAGTGTCGGAGATGACAACCGAGTCTGTGCTGAGTTGGTCGGCAACCGCCTTGATGCCGTTTTCAAAATTCGGTGAGCCAATCTCTTCCTCAAATTCCCAGAGGAGCCGAATGTTGACGGGCACGCCCGCCTCGCGTGCCGCGCGTGCGCCGAAAAGTGCCGCGAGCGCAGGGCCTTTATCGTCGGTTGTGCCGCGCCCGAAGTAGCGGTCTCCCCGCCGCGTAAAGACAAACGGTTCCGTCTCCCAAGGCTCAGTCTCTTTCGAGGCGGGCTGGACATCTATATGGTTGTAGAGCGTCACGGTGGGAAGACTGGCATCGGTGTCGAAGACGCCGTGTATGATCGGATAGCCTCCGCCCGTCTCATAAATCTCAACTTCTCCGCCGAAGCGATGAATAGTTTCAGCCGACAGTTCAACCCCTTTGCGAATATCCAGAGCATGCTCCGGGTCAACGGAGACGGTCGGAATTTCGACGAACCGTTTGAGCAGAGCTTCGTAGTGTTCCCGCTCACGTTCGGCAAATGCATAGAGTGTGGCTTTGCTTAGAGCCTTTGGCATGATCGAATCTTTCTGATTATTTGTTTGTTGTGGGACAGCTAGAACATAGAGTAATTTGGCTGACCCGTCAATAAACTCGTGGCAAGAAACTCTACATTCGCTTGAGCGCCCGGCGAACGAGAGCCGTAACCTTCGCCGGGTCAGAGCGACGTATGACGACCTCCGGCGTCTTGTGCCACGCGGCGAACTCTCGCAACGCGCTTGCCAGACCTTCAATTAACTCGTCATTGATGATGACGCCAGGTTCGAGGTGCAGCGACTTAACCTCGAACAGCCCCTCCTTGCGATGCGCCTTCGGATCAAGACGACCGATGAGTTTGCCTCTGTGAAGAATGGGCAGTGTGAAGTAGCCGTAGCGTCGTTTGGGCTGAGGGGTATAACACTCAAGCCGGTAGTCGAAGCCGAACGTTTCACGCGCACGCGCTCTATCCCACACGAGCGGATCGAAGGGCGAAAGCAAGGTCGTCAATTCCGGCTGAAGGGAGTTGGAAGCCGCCTGCTCTATCAGCTTGCGGTTGTCTGGATGAACGTAAGCCGCCTCTTCCCATCCCGCGACTTCGACGCGAAACAAAAGTCCTTCGTCGGCCAACGCTTGTGTGATCGCGCTCGTTTCCTGCTTCCGTGTGCGAAAATAATCGCTGACCCAGCGTGCTTTGGTGATGCCGAGCGCGCGCACGGCTTTGAGAACGAGTGTGCGTCCGGCTTCTTCCGCAGACTGTAGGTGCGAATCGTCCCAGGAAGGCAAGACACGCTCGCGCAGGTCGTAGATGCGTTGAAAGTTGTGGCGGCGAGCAATCATCAACTCGCCCGCCGTAAACAGCATCTCAAGCGCACGCTTCTCAGGCTTCCACTCCCACCAGCCTCCGGCCTTGCCATCCGTGCGCACAAAGTCCGACGAGCGCACAGGGCCATGCTCGCGTATATGCGCGAGCAGCCGTCCGACCTCTTGACGATGCGCGGTGATCCATTCGTGCGAATACTTCCAGCCCATGCTCCCGGCGTCAATCATCCTGTGACGGTAGAGCGGGTAATCCTCTATGGGAAGAAAGCACGCTTCGTGCGACCAGTATTCAAAGATTTTCCCTTCGGCCAGTAGCTCATCGAGCCAGGCTGACTCGTAATCTCCGAGACGACTCCACAACACCAAATACGGGCTGCGGGCTACGATATGAATCGTGTCAATCTGGAGTACGCTCATGCGCCGGATCGTTTGCAGCACATCACGTTTGTTTGCGACGCGCCGGGGTCGTCGGCTGAGTCCTTGCGCGGCTATCATGACAGCTTGAGCTTCGTCGTGAGACAGTTTCATCGGCGCTATCATATCTGTTGATAATGCTCGTGACAAAAGTTGAGACTTGTCTGATGATAATAAGCATCAAACGATTCAGCCAGAGAAAAAGGAGCGGCAATGAGCACTGATACCTTAACGATCACAGACAATCGAACGGGCAAGCAGTATGAGATTCCAATCGCGGACGACACGATCAAGGCGATGGACTTGCGCCAGATCAAAGTCGCGGATGAGGATTTCGGGCTGATGACCTATGACCCTGCCTTCATGAACACAGCCTCCTGCAAGAGCCGCATCACTTTTATAGACGGCGATAAAGGAATACTGGAATATCGTGGCTACCCCATTGACCAACTCGCCGAAAAGAGCACTTACCTGGAAGTGGCTTACCTGCTCTTGCATGGCGAGCTTCCAAACTCGGCGCAACTAAACGAGTGGACGCACAACATCACGTACCACACGTTCATCAACGAGAGCATCAAGAAGGTCATGGACGGTTTTCACTATAACGCTCATCCGATGGGAATGTTCGAGAGCACGATGGCCGCGCTCTCCACGTTTTACCCTGACGCGAAAGAGATTTTCGACGAGCCTTGCCGCAAGAAACAGATTCACCGTCTCATCGCAAAAGTCCCGACCATCGCGGCTTTCGCCTATCGCCATCGCATCGGGATGCAGTATTCCTACCCGGACAATGATCTGAGCTACACGGGCAACTTCCTGAACATGATGTTCAAAACGACGGAACTGAAGTATCAACCCGACCCTGTGCTCGAACGCGCGCTCAACGTGCTCTTCATCCTGCACGCAGACCACGAGCAGAACTGCTCGACCAACACCATGCGCAGCATCGGGAGCGCACACACAGACCCCTTCTCGGCCCTCGCCGGAGCAGCCGCAGCCCTCTATGGCCCGCTGCATGGCGGCGCGAATGAGGCGGTCTTGAGGATGTTGAAGGAGATCGGCTCGGTCGAGAAAGTGCCCGGCTACGTCAAGCGTGTCAAAGATGGAGAATTTCGCCTGATGGGATTCGGGCATCGTGTCTATAAGAACTACGACCCGCGCGCACGCATCATCAAGCAAGTGGCCGGCGAAGTATTTGAAGTAACAGGGAAAGACCCGCTGCTCGACATCGCGCTGGAACTCGAACGCATCGCGCTCGAAGATGAGTATTTCGTCAAGCGCAAGCTCTATCCCAACGTGGATTTCTATTCCGGGATTATCTACCAGGCGATGAAATTCCCGGTGGACATGTTCCCTGTGCTTTTCGCCATCCCGCGCACCTCCGGCTGGCTGGCGCAGTGGGTTGAAATGTTGCTGGACTCCGAGCAGAAGATCGCGCGCCCGCGCCAGGTTTACTTAGGCCATAGAGGGCGAGATTATGTGCCGATTGAACAGCGCGGCACAGATGAAAGCAAGACGGCAGGAGCTTAGTGACATGAGAGCCATATTAACTCGCCTTTGAAGAGAAGCCATCTACGAACCAACACGAACCGCACAAATTTCATGCGGCCTCTTTCGTGTGGGTTCGTGAATCGCTTCTCTACTGCATCAGAGGCACCGGATACAGAATTAATAGACGCGATATAATCTGACCGCTTATCACTTTTGAAAGAAGAATAGAGGAAGGGTTCATCGCTCTGTGGTAGAAGTTGTGGTGTCTAAGCCCAATTTGCTACCGGAGACAAAGCAATGAACCCTTTACGACACTATCCTA
>JAVHWL010000058.1:0-87312 GCA_032159825.1 Acidobacteriota bacterium | reverse complement strand
CCGTTGTTGAAGGTCACGGTCTGCGAGACTGTCGTGTAGTCCTGTCCGGCAAGGGCTGTCCCGTTGCTGGTCGAGAACAAGACTGTTGCCGTGCCTGCGCTTCCGCCTGTCCGCGTGATCGTGATGGTCGCGCTTCCGCCGCTCTCGTTAACGCTGTAGGTAGCGGAACTGAATTGCAGCGCGCCGCCCTCTTTGACTGAGATGGTGACGGTCGCCTGGTTGCTATCGGCTGCGCCGTCGTTAGCCTTGTAAGTGAAGCTGTCGGTGCCGCTGAATCCGGCGTTCGGCGTGTAGGTGAAAGAGCCGTTAGCGTTCACGACAGCAGTGCCGTTTGAAGCATTACTGACGAGGATGGCTGTCAGGCTTGGGCTGTCAACATCCGTGTCGTTCGTGAGCACGCCAGCAGCGGGCATGTTCAGCGTCGTGTTCTCGTTGGTGCTGTAGCTGTCGTTGAGAGCCTGCGGCGCGTCGTTGACAGCGTTGATTGTGATTGAAACGGTGGCGATGTTTGAGTCCGCCGAACCGTCGTTAATCTTGAAGGTGAAACTGTCAGTTCCGTTGTAGTTTGCGGATGGGGTGTAGGTCAGGTTCGGCGCGGAGCCTGAGAGCGTACCGTGCGCGGGATTGGCGACGATAATGTAGGAGAGGGAACTGCTATCCACATCCGAGCCTGTCAGTGTAATGGCCTTGGGAGTGTCTTCGTTGGTCGTGACCGACTGGCTGTCCGCAACGGGAGCGTCGTTGACAGCGTTGACGGTGAGCACGAAGGTGTCGCTCATCGTCTGAGAGTTGCTGCCATTAACAGTAACGGTGATGGTTGTCGTGCCGGAGAGATTTGCCGCAGGGCTGATCCGCAAGGTGCGGGTCGAGCCAGTGCCTGTGACGGACAGATTCGCCGTGTTGTTAGGCACGAGCGTCGTGTTGCTGCTTGTGGCCGTGACGCTCGTAATGAGTGCCGCGTCGCCTACGTTGAAATCGAAGGAGATCGGGGTGTCTTCGTTCGTCGTCTTGTCTGCGATGTCCTCGACGGAGACTTGCGCCTCGTAAGCTCCTATGTCAACGGTCTGCGTTGTGTCTGCGTCAGCAGAGTCTGCGATGCGTTGGAAGCCTTGGCCGCGCTGATCTACGGGAAGAGGCTCCGTTGTGTCTCCATCATTGTCCAGATCAAAGGTGTCCTGTGGAAGAAGGGTGTTGCTGCCCGCGTCCAGGGCCGGAGAGTTAATGAGCAAGGCATGCGTAGGTGTCGGGCCGCCGTTGTTCGCTAGCGGGCCAAGTCGTGCGTCGGCAACGTCCACCTGATTGTTGTTGGGAGCACCGTTCGTCAATCCTCCTGCTCCGCCTGTGCCGATCAGATTGTTGGAGCTTGAGGCATCAACTAAGCCGTTGATGTCGTCAGCAGATGCGCCTCTGAAATTGCCAGCCACAATTGTGTTACGCAAAATGACTGTGCCGTTGGCTCGGTATATCCCGCCGCCTGTGCCAGAGCCGATGTTATTAATATCTGCGCGATTGTTGGTGAGCGTAGAATTGATGACAGTCACCGTGCCTGTACTATTGTTGTTAACACCACCGCCGAATCCAGCGGAGTTACCGCTCAAGGTGCTGTTAAAGATATTCACTGAGCCGCTGCCATTGTTGTAGATGCCGCCGCCATCAGCGGTGTTACCGCTCAATGTGCTATTGAGCACTGTCAGGGTTCCGCTGTTGTAGATGCCGCCGCCGGAAGCCGCGGAGTTACCATTAAGAGTGCTGCTCAACACCGTCAGCGTGCCCTGATTGGAGATACCACCACCCTGGCCCGCGCCGGATTGACCGTTGCTAATGGTCAAGCCGGAGATGGTCGCCGCGATACCATTATTGACATCGAAGATTCTGAAGTTAGGCGTGCCGCTGACTGTGCTCCGCTGAACCGCCAGGATATTTGCTCCGGGGCCGTTAATGGTCAGGGTTTTGTCTATGAGCAGTTCGCCCGAAGTTAGCGTGATGGGGCCGACTAAGTTATCGGCAAAGGTGATGGTGTCGCCCACGCAGGCGTCTTGAATGGCTTGTCGCAATGAGCCAGGGCCGCTGTCGGCGTTCGAGGTCACAAGCGGATTGGTAATGCAATCTGCCACCGTGATTGTGACGAGAGAGCTATTATTTTCATCATTGGAATCCTGAGTGGTTGTAGTAACCGTCGCCGTGTTGGTATAGCTTGCGCCCGCATTTGTCCCCGGTGGAACGTGTGTCACCAGGTTAAAGACTGCGCTGCTATTGGCAGGAAGTCCCAGGTTCGTGCAGGTAACTGTGCCGCCAGAGCCTGCCGCAGGAGTAGAGCATGAAAAGGATGGCCCGGATGTTTGGACTAATGAGACGAAGGTCATATCTCCCGGCAGCGTGTCGTTGAACGACACGCTGTCAGCCACATCAGGCCCGTTGTTACGCACTTCGATGGTGTAGCCCACGTCCGAGTCCGCACGCACCGTAGGGGAGCCAGCCGACTTGGACACACCGACATCGGTGCTCTTTGCAGCCACCATAGTCCCGGCAGAGGAGCTATTGTTTTCATCATTGGGGTCGGAACCCGGCGTGGCCGCGCTAACCGTCGCCGTGTTGGTGAAGAATGTGCCCGGTGCTGTCTCTTGGGGAACATGGACGACGAGGGTAAAAGTATCGTCGCTGCCAGCAGGAAGGCTCGGGTTCGTGCATGTGATGGTGCCGTTATCACCTATCTTAGGGGTTGAGCACGTCCAGCCGGCAGGCACGGATAGCGAGACGAAGGTCGTGCCTACCGGCAGCGGGTCATTCAAGGTGGCGCTGTCGGAGTTATCAGGCCCGTTGTTACTCACTTCGATGGTGTAGGTTGAATCCGATCCGGCGTTCACCGTATCGGAGTTAGCCAACTTGGTCACACCGAGGTCGGCAACCCCGCTATCGAGCATTGCGAAGTTGACGATCTGGAATCGCCTGACGAGCGCGGGAGCGTGGTCTGATGATGGGCTGTCAATCGCCTTCGGGTTAATGCTTTTGTGTTTAGCACTACTACCTTGAAGAAGAACAACGGAGAAGAGGAGTATGATGGCTGTGATGAACAGGTAACGGATATGAGTTCTCATTAAAATCCCCGGGAACTTGCTGCGTCGAGTCCCTAATACTCGACCTTTGCGGATGAAGGAACGTGTCCAGTTCTGAGCATGCCAATTTCATGACGTTCATTCTGTTTTCCCGGTAGCGACCCGCCAATCATGTGGCAAAAGTTTGCCGTCTATCGCTCACAGTTTGAGCGACCAGGTTAGCGCGAGGGTCCAAATTGCTTTGGAAAATATAGAAATTCGCCAGGTCTGAAAAGCTTGACTAGACCGACTCGATTGATGTCCGGGCGAATAAGTTTCGCCTGGATTAACCATCAATCCACTACTCTAAATATTAAGCGTTACTCTCTCGCCAGTCAAATGGGCGGCAGGCGTGCCCCCGTCCCATGATTTCGCCTTCAAGGATGCGAGCATTATTCACGTCGCTCCCCTGTCTTGCTGCCGGTCATGCGCTTGAGCTTGATGTCGAGCGTGCCCATCTCATTGTTGATGCGTGCGCGGACGGGGATATGGCGAGCATCGTCCGTGAACCAGATGGCGAGCTTGCCTTTGCCTCGCAAGAGACGATTATCGCCGAAGATGTCAGGCTCAACCTTGAGCGTCTGAACTTCGCCGAGCACCGTTTTCATCTTCTTCCTTTCGGAGACGATGACGGGGATGTGATAGACCTGCCCTGAATCACTGACGAGAACTTCCAGATTCTTGCCAAGCTCCAGAGGCTGTGTTCTGAGATAGTAGAAGGCAGAGGCGATGTCTTGGACTGCGCCGCTCGCAGGGGAAGTAACGATGCGAGGCTCGCGCGTCGGATCGTTCGGGTCGCGCTCAGTCCAGACGACCTTGCCTGCATTTTTATCGAAGACAGCCTCGCTCGTTCGCTTGCGCTTGCCCTGCTCATCGAGCTTCGTCGTTTGCAGAACACTGAACGTCGCAGGCTCAACCGTTGACTCGACGCGCTGGTGGTAGTTCAAGCCGAAGAGTTTGCGAAGTATGCCCTTGGTAACGGCATCCATGCTGAAGCGTAGAACAGTCGGCGCAGTAGTTCCGTTGCTTGGTTGCGCGGAGACTTGCGCGCGATTTGCCGTAAAGCGCAACTCGGCTACGTTGATGCCGCGCAGTAAAGCCCTGGAAAATTCGCCTTCGTAAACAAGCTCTTCCGGCGAATCGAAAGGCAGCCTTGCCGTGTCCTTGCGCCCGGCGTCGGAGGCAGGCGCGCTGGCAAGCAGCAAAGGAATGAAGAGGAAGGCTAGAAGCGCGAAACTGAGGCGACCCTTTTTCATGGCAAACTTCATTTGACGAAAACAGCTTTCAGTGCCAGTAGCACCCACGCGATTAAGAGTCCGAGCGCGGCCTGGTATTCACGGTAGCGCATGTACAAACTCGCGTCGAACTTCGTTCCCTCAGTCTTCTCATCTCTATACGGAATGAGACGAGGGAAGAAGAGCGGAACAGCGCGGGCGTAAACGTGATAATCCTCGCCGAAGAGCTGCGCGAGGTCCGCTGCTTCGACGCGCATCACCGGGTAATAGATGCCCAGGAAGAGCGCCGCGAAGGGAATTGCCAGGAGCGGCTGTCCCGATGCGATTGTAAATCCGACGCCCAGAAGAAAGCTGCCCAGGTAGAGAGGATTGCGCGTGTGAGCGTAAGGCCCGGAGGTAGCGAGCGCGGCGTTCTTCCTGATGTGCCCGGCAGACCAAGCGCGCAGGGCCAGTCCGATGAGCGCAACGCCGCCGCCAATGCCTAGTGTCAAAGGATTCGGTCGCGCGAACCAAATGAAAAGCGCGCCACACAAAAAGCCAAGCGGCACGCGCCAACGCTGCATCCACGTTCCGCCTCTACGCAACCGTCTTACTCTCCGTTCTCTCAAACCGGCTGGCGCGCCGCAATCTCTCGCCCGCGAAATGCAGAACCTGCTCAACCGAGATGTCCATGCAAATCCATTGCGAGCAGGAGCGGCGGTGGCAGTCCGTGCGGCAACCGATGTCGTTACGCTCGATGCAGATGTCTTCAGAGCGTGGACTTCCGTTTCGCCACCACTCGGTCGGGCCGAACAGTCCTGCAACGGGCGCGCCCGCTGCGACAGCTAAATGAGTCGGCCCCGTATCGCCGCCGACGTAAAGGCTCGCCCGCTTCGCTAGCCGATAAAAACCTTTCAAGGATGGACTGACCACACGCGCCTTTCCAGCGCGGCTCGCACGCAATACCGTTTCAGCCAACTCACGCTCGCCCGGCCCGTAAGTCACAAGCGTGGAGAGTCCCAGATGCGTCCATAGCTCATCGGCCAGAGTTCCAAATCTCTCTGCGCTCCAAAGCTTCGTCGGCCAGCCTCCGCCCGGATTCAAAATAGCGAACCTCTCACGAGCGCCCGCAGCAGCCTCGTCAGCCTCCCTTTCGTGTGCAGGATTAGTGGCGATGGGAAACTCGAATTCTTCGGGGTCGCTCGGAACAGGGATGCCGAGCGCGCCTTCAACGAGGGCTAGATTTTTGATGATGACGTGCGAGCGGAGTGGAACGCGGATGGTTTTCGAGAGCAGGAAACGGCTGGGAGGCTCGCGCAGCGACTCACGAGCAAAGCCGTAGCTCCGACGCGCACCTGAAAGGCGAGCGATTGATGCTGATTTGATTAGCCCTTGAAAATCCAGTGCGGTATCGAAGGTTGAGGCGCGTAGCCGACGTAACTGCTGGCGCGTTGCCAGCAGCGTCTCCCCAGACACCGACCAGCGCCTCAGTGCCTTCGTGTCCACTTCGATGAGACTATCCAGAAGCGGGTTGTCTCTCAAAATTTCAGCCGCGCGCCGTTCGACCACCCACGAGATTTCCGCACGCGGCAACGCCCGCCGGATCGCTGCCAGAGATGGCAACGTATGTACGATGTCGCCGATGCTGCCGAGTTTGACGATGAGAAGACGCATAAATGCGGTGATAAGTGATGAGTGATAAGTGATAAGAGGAAGGCGAGCATTTGTCTTATCACTTGTCACTTATCACTTATCACCCTCCTAACCATTTCCGTGCTCGAATGGTCTTTCGGGTCGCCGACGATGGCGACACGCCCGCCGTAGAATCGTACCACATCGCGTTCGGGGACGGAGTCTTCCGTGTAGTCTGTGCCTTTGGCGTGAATGTCCGGGCGGATTGAGAGTAGAAGCTGCTCGACGGTCGGCTCGTGAAAGATCGTGACGAAATCTACGGCTCGAATAGCAGCGATGACCTCCGCTCGCTCGCGCTCCGGCATGAATGGTCGCCCCGCGCCTTTCTGCGCGCGCACCTGCGCATCGGAGTTGACGCCGACGACCAGCACGTCGCCGAGTCCTTTTGCGCCTTCGAGGTAGCGTATGTGCCCGACGTGCAGGATGTCGAAGCAGCCGTTGGCGAGCACGATGCGCGCGCCGTGCTTCCGGGCAATCGCCACGCGCGCAATCAAGCGATTGGGTTCAAGGATGCGCGCCGCCGCGTTCGCTTTCTGTAATTCGTCGGATAGGTACGTCATTGTATAGCGAGAGAAATGTAAGGGCAGGGACAAGCCTCTGTCCCTACAAAATTTTTAAGCTTCTCCCCAGCGCAGAACCGATGAAAGAAGCTCCTGCCGGTTGATGGTCGCCGTGCCGCGCTTCATCACGACCAGGCCGCCCGCGTGGTTCGCCAGGTGCGCGGCGTCTGCGAAGGTTGCGCCGGAGGCGAGCGCGAGCGCGTAGGTTGCGATAACGGTGTCGCCCGCGCCCGTCACGTCCACAGCCTCGCGCGCTCCGACCGCCTCGATACGCAACGGCTCCACGCCGTTTTCCAGAAGCAGCATCCCCTGGCTGCCGCGCGTGACGAGCAGCGCACGGTAATCCAACCGCTCTCGCATCTTTGCGCCCGCCGTCTCTAGCTGCGAGACATCGCTGAATTGTTGATTCAGGACATGCTCTACCTCGTCTTCGTTCGGAGTTGCGGACGTAAGACCCGTGAACCGCGCTAGGCCGAAGCGTGAATCCACCAGCATAGGGATGCCGCGCTCATGGGTCGCCTCACGAATCGCCGCGACCATTTCAGCATCGGCTAACCCGTAGTTGTAATCCGAGATGATGACGGCATCGGCGGTCTCAACCTCTTCTCGCATACGAGAGCGAAGATGAGCGCGCAAGTTATCATCGGCGAGCGGCTGGCCTTCGTAGTCAATTCTAATAACCTGCTGCCTGGTCGAGTGGGTCTGACCGGCGAGGACGCGAACCTTGGTAGTCGTTCTGAGCGAAGGCGAAGAAACGATGCCGCCGCAATCAACAGCCGCTTCGCGCAGCTTCTCTACGAGCGCGCTTCCGGCCTCATCCTCTCCCGTCACACCGATGATGACGGCCTTCGCATCGAGCGCGGCGAGATTTGAGGCGCAGTTGGCCGCGCCGCCCGGCGTCGTCTCCGTCCGCTCGTAGTGAAGAATCAAGACGGGCGCTTCACGCGAGACGCGGCTGATCTCGCCGTAGAGAAACTGGTCTGCGACCAGATCGCCGACAACCACAATCTTGCTCTGCGGAAACCGCCGCACAATCGCCGTCAGACGTTCCTGCTGCGGCGTTCGCTCAAGACTCAATAGCTCACCCTCCAAAGCAGTGATAGGTGATAGGTGATGAGTGATAAGAGAAAAACAGTTCTTTCCTATCACCTATCACTCATCACCTATCACCTATCACTATTCTTCTCACTGCTTCAAGCAAATCTTCTGCAACCAACTCAGGCTCGTGTTTCCAGGCGGCGCGTTGATATTCCCATTCGCCGCGCCCGTAGCCGCTCAAGACGAAGGCCGAATGGACGCCTGCGTTACGCGCAAGCTCTATATCGCTGTAGCGGTCGCCGATCATCCAGCTTTGCCGGAGATCAATGTCAAACTCTGCGGCTGCGCGCTCAATCAATCCGGGCTTGGGCTTCCGGCAATCGCAATCGAAGCGATAGGGCGCTTCTCCGACAGTCGGATGATGCGCGCAATAGTAGATTGCATCAAGCTCAGCGCCTCGCTTGCTCAACTCCTGCTTGAGAACATCATGCACCGCTGTGATTAACTCTTCCGTGAAGTAGCCGCGCGCAACGCCTGCCTGGTTCGTCACAAGAATTGCGAGCCAGCCAGCCTCATTTAACAGCCGCACGGCTTCGGCTGAGTACGGAAATACTCTATAACGCGAGGGATGATTGACGTAGCCTATCTCCTCGGAAATCGTCCCGTCTCTATCCATGAAAACCGCACGCCGTTTCACCCTATAACCTCCGCAGTGGCAACTTTCATCATCGCAGAGGCGCGAGCGAAAACTTCTTCCGTGCTGATCGCGGTCATGCAGCGGTGGTCAATCGGGCAATCGCGCAGCATGCAGGGCGCGCAGTCGGGCGGACGACGGATAATCTCCGCGAGGGGCGAAAAAGGTCGCGTCGTTCGCGGGTCGGTTGGGCCGAAGATAACTAGCGTCGGGCGATTCAAAGCGGCAGCGATATGCGCCGGGCCTGTGTCGTTTGAGATGAGCACGTCCGCGAGGCTCAAGATATTGATAGCCTGCGCCAGATCGGTTTGGCCTGTGAGAAAGACGGGTTGACGTTGCATCCGGTCTGCGACTTCGCGCGAGACTTCCACTTCATCGGGCGAGCCGATGAGCAGCACTTCAGCGTCTGCCTCATTGATGAAACGGTCGGCGAGCGCCGCATACCTTTCGGCGGGCCAACGCTTCGCGCGGCTGTTGGTTGAGCCGGGACAGAGCGCAACCAGCGGGCGCGTCATCCTGACGGCCTTCGATGAAAGAAACTCGCGTGCTTGAGTTTTCCGCGCCTCCGAGATTTTTAGAGCAAACTGCGGCTCGCGTTCTTCCATCGAGGTTGCTCCGTAGAGAAGGCTCTCCAGTTCGGCGACGAGGTTGAGATAGTAGAAGACTTCGTGCCGCTCGTTGCGCCAGCTTGGAAGCGGGAGCGCGTGTGTCAGCAAGGCGCTTCGCCCGTCAGTCGCGTAGCCGATGCGAAGGGGAACGCGCGCGGCTGAAGCAATCAGCGCGGCCTCGAAAGCGTTTTGAAAGAGCAACGCCAGATCAAAGGAGCGTCTGCGCCATTCGCGCGTCTGGCGGGCAACGGCTCTGAGGTCGCGCGGGCGGCGGTCGTAGATCAAAAGGTCGTCTAGAAAATCGGCGTCTGCAAACAAGCCCTCAGCCCAGGAGCGCGTCGCAAGCGTGATGTGAGCGTGAGGCAACACGCGCCGCAACTCGCGCAGCGCAGGGACAGTCATCACGGCATCGCCAACCCAGTTCGTGCCGCGCACGACCACGCGCTTGATCTCTCCGGGCTGAATGTTTCGCCTTCTCACAATAAACTTCGCAAGCCTTCTTCAATCCCGATCTCCGGTTTCCAGCCAAGCTCTGCTTCGATGCGCGTGAGGTCGGAAATGTAGTTAAGGGGAACGGGTGCGGGCACACGCGCTTCAGCGTCAATTACAGGCTGAAGCTCGATCATGCGCCCGACGGTTTCGACAATCTCGCCTAAAGTCCTGGCATTAGCGCGCCCGCCTCCAAGATTATACAGGCCGTGTGGAAGCGACGAATCAACGAAGGCGCGGCAGGCGCGCGAGAAATCGTCAACGTGCAGGATGTCGCGCACTGGCTTGCCGTCGAGCGGCAGGCGGATTGGCAAGCCGCGCTTGACCGATTCGACGTAGTGCGTGACAAAGCCCGGCTCATTGTCTTCGGAAGGCCGCGCATAGACGGTCGAGAGGCGAAAGATGCAGGCGCGTATGTTGCGCGACTCGGCATAGTAGTCAACGTATCGCTCACCCATCAGCTTCGACCATTCGAGCGCGGATTGCCCGCAGTAAGCAGTCGGGCAAGTTTCTGGAACTTCCGCGAACGAGTCTGCCCAGGAGCCATAGACATCCTTAGTCGAGGCATAGATGAAGACCGAGTTGGGCTGCATGTTTCGCAGAAGATTGGCAGTCCCTTCCGCGTTTGTCCGAAAGCAACTCTCGGCAGCTTCCGGGTCTTTATCCAGATGCGCTGCGAGATGAATCACCACATCGTAGTTCGAGACAAGCGCAGCATCGTGCGTGTTCAAAACGTCCAGGTGCGAGCGGCGCGAGAAATCATCCGCGTTGAAAAAACGGCGAACGTGAAGGCCCAGATAACCACGGCCGCCTGTAACAAGTATTTTCATGAGTCTGGAGTCTGGAGTCTGAAGTCTGGAGTCTGGAGTCTACAAGCCAAAGAAATGTTTTTCTTTTGACTCCAGACTCCAGACTTCAGACTCCAGATTTTTTCATTCCCTTTGCCAGCGCGGTCATTTCCGCGAGTGCTTCGGCGCGTCCGATGGCGATGAGCAGATCGCCTGCTTGAATGATCGCATCGCCTGAAGGGTTGAAGATCATTTCTCCGCCTTGATGCTGCATGGCGACGATCACCACGTCGAGTTCGGAGCGAATGTTTGTGAATCGTAGTTTGTGCCCGGCGTAAACCGAGCCGGGCGCAACCTCAAGTTGCTCGAACCCTAAGTCTAAATTCTCCGCCGTAATCGAGTCCATGAAGTCTGCGACCGCAGGTTTTATCAAAGCCTGCGCCATGCGATGACTGCCGATGATGGTCGGGGCGACAACACGGTTCGCGCCAGCGCGAATCAGTTTTTCCTCGGCCTGCTCCTCGACGGCGCGAGCGACGATATGAAGGTTGGAATTAAGGCCGCGCGCGATGAGAACGACGTAAACGTTATCCGCATCGTCGGGCAGACAAGCGGCCAGCCCGCGCGCACGCTCCACCCCGGCCTCGCGCAATGTCTCTTCAAGCGTCGCGTCTTTGACCAGCAGAGGAATGCCGCGCTCCGTCAGGTCGGCAACCCTCTGCTCGTCGCGTTCGATGACGACAAACGGAACATGCGCGCTCTCCATCGCAGTGATGATGCGCGAGCCGACGCGACCCGCGCCGCAGATGATGAAATGGTCGTGTAGTTTGCTCATTTCACGATGACGACGACGCTCGCCCAGGGCCGCGAGCATCTCGGATTGAACGATTGTCTGCACAGCGCTCGACAAGATGTAAGCGACGGTGCCGACTCCGATAACCATGAAGAGGCTGGCGAAGATGCGCCCGGCGAAACTCCTTGGAGGCTGGTCGCCGTAGCCGACGGTCGTCACGGTTTGAATCGTGACGTAAAGACTGTCGGGCAATGACCACCCTTCGAGAAGATGAAAGCCGATGGTTCCGAGCGCGACCGCCCCGGCCAGCGCGTAGAGCGCGTAGCGTATGCGCAGGCGAGGTCTCGTCGCACGGCGTAAAGTCCTTGATGATGTGGAACTCATCTGCCAATGGCTGCATCAAAACGACAGTGACGAACTTGTCACGGTAGCGAAAAGCGCAGCGGAGTGTCAATTAAAGGTGGACAGGTGCAAACGAACGGTTTAATCTTTTAGTGACGAGTGACGAGTGACAAGTGACGAGATAAAGACTCGTTCTTGCTCGTCACTTGTCACTTGTCACTTGTCACTCGTCACTGTTTTTATGTCTATTCGTCATCCGCCAGAGAACCGCGTTCCCCCGGTTGCCAGAAAGAAGGGCGACAGGTCGCGCCGCCCTCGGATAGTCAAATACGAGCAGCCGCCCCAAAGCTTCTTCCGCCGCTGGACGAAACGCATCTTTCGCCCGCCCGTCATCATCGCGCTCGTCTTTCTCACCACAGTCACCATCGGCGTTCTCGGCTATTACTGGTACATCTTCTCAAAGCGCATAGACGCGCTTCTGAACGGCGAAATCTACACGCGCTCGGCAGGAATTTACGCCGCGCCAAAGCAGCTCTTCACAGGCGAGAATCTGTCTGTTGATGATCTTGTCAGCTATCTGAAGCGCGTCGGGTATGTAGAGAAATCGCAGCAGGCGGAGAGCGCACGTGGACGCTACACGATTGACGGCGCGAGCGTCGAGGTAGAGCCGAGCGCGGACGCGAGCGTTGACGGGCAGAACACATTTCCGCGCCTGCGTATTCAATTCACGCGCGGAGGTCGTGGAATTACAGCCCTCAGCGATTTGAAGAGCGGCGCGAAGTATGACCACGCGCAGCTTGAGCCTGAGTTGATTAGCTCCGTGACGGGGCAGGAGCGCGCCAAGCGACGGGTCATAGGCTTTAAGGACATTCCCAAAACCCTGGTCAACGCCATCGTCACCACTGAAGACCGCTCGTTCTTCGAGCATCACGGCGTCAACTTTCGCGGCATCATGCGTGCTCTCTTGCATCGCTACAATGCGGACCCGAACTCTCCGATTGCAGAGCAGGGCGGCTCAGGCATCACGCAGCAACTCGTCAAGAATCTACTGCTCTCGCCGGAGCGCACCCTGCGCCGTAAGCTCTCGGAAGCTTACATGTCCATCATTCTTGAAACGAGGCTGAATAAAGATCAGATTTTCGAGTTGTACTGCAATCAGGTTTACCTGGGCCAGCAGTCCGGGTTCTCGATCAATGGGGTCGGCGAAGCGGCGAGCGCCTATTTCGGAAAAGACGTGACCGCGCTCACGCTTTCAGAGTCGGCTTTCCTCGCCGGATTGATTCGCAGCCCGAATCGCTACAATCCGTATAAAGACCTCGATACTGCAACGTCGCGGCGCAATCAGGTGCTCGACTCGATGGTTGAAACGGCAGCTATCACACCGGAGCAGGCGGCTGTTGCTAAAGCAGAGCCTTTGAAGATTGCGCCGACGAAGGGTCGCGTTGATAGTTCCGATGCGCCTTATTTCGCAGACTACGTTGAGGGTCAACTGAGCGATATCATCCCTGAGCAGGACGCAATTCAGCATCGTCGTATCTATACGACGATTGACATGGACTTGCAGCGCGCAGCTTACGCAGCCGTCACCAAGCAACTCAACTCGCTCGACAAGATTTACGCCAAGAAATATCCGCCGGGAACTTTGCAGGCCGCGCTGGTTGCGATGAACCCGCACACGGGCGAGATTGTGGCGATGGTCGGCGGGCGCGACTACATGAAGAGCCAGCTCAATCACGTCACGGAGGCAAAACGTCAGCCCGGCTCTGTCTTCAAGCCCTTCGTGTATGCGACCGCGCTCAACACGGCTTACGATCTCATCCCGCGCGTCATCACGCCCGCGACCATCTACAAAGACGAGCCTAAGACCTTCATGGTCGGCAACCAGGAATACTCTCCCGGAAACTTCGGCGACAAATATTCCAACGCGCCCGTGACCCTGCGCGATGCTCTTGCGCATAGTCTCAATGTGGTAACTGTCGAGGTGGCGCAGGAAGTGACGATTGGCCGCGTGATGAACCTGGCGGCCAAGGCCGGACTGCCCAAGCCGCAGAAGCCTTACCTGGCGATGGCGCTCGGAACAAACGAAGCGACACCGCTTCAGGTCGCTTCCGCTTACACAGCCTTTGCCGAAGGCGGCACGCGCACCACGCCCATCGCAGTCAATCGCGTCACGGACGGCAAGGGAACGACCATTACGCAGTTGACCGGCACGAAGAATGAAGTCCTGCGCCCCGAGGTTGCATACCTCTTAACTTCCATGCTGAAGGATGTCGTCAATCGCGGCACAGCCGCCAAGCTCGGTTCATACGGCCTCAAAAACGTTCCGGGCAAATTAGGGATAGCAGGCAAGACAGGGACTTCGCGCGACGGTTGGTTTGCAGGCTACACGCCGAATCTGGTCTGCGTCGTCTGGGTCGGCTTCGACGACAATACGGATATTCGTCTGACCGGAGCGGATTCCGCGCTTCCCATCTGGGCAGACTTTATGAATGCCGCGCTCGCGGTTCATCCCGAATGGGCTGGCGACTGGCAGATGCCCGGCGGACTTCAATCAGCCGAGATTGACACGCGCACAGGAGAACTCGCCACTGCCGACAGTCCGAACAAACGCACAGAGCTTTTCCTGAACGGCACTGCACCCGCTGCCGCGAGCAACGCACCTGCTGAAGATGAGACTGTGACGGAAGGCGATGATGGTAAAGGCGACGGTGGATACGTCTATGAGCCAGCCCCGCTCCCTGAAACTCCGCCTGAACCCACTCCGCGCAAGCCGCCAAAACTTGAAGGACGCGGCGTGACTCAAGCAGATGGGACGACGAGGCTGCAAGGCACAATCACGCTCGACATTGACCCGACAACCGGACTGATCGCAGACCCTGCGGTCTGCCCTATCATTCGCTCCAGAACATTCATCATCGGACAGGAGCCACGCAAATACTGCGGTCCCGAATATCACAACGGCAGGAATGTTCAGCCATCCGAAACGCGCCCGCGTGTTGTTTCGCCCGGATAAAAAAGTTATCTGTCCTACGGCATAGTGAAATGTTAATCTGGGAATCCAACCAGGCTCTCATCGAAAGCCATACGGGAGAAGACTACGTATGAAGCACTGTCCAGTTTGCCAACGACCCTATCCAGATGACGCTCAAAACTTCTGCCTTGACGACGGCACAACTCTCGTTAGAGATGGCTCCACGCCACAGAATCCCTACCCTTATGATAATAGAGCGGCTCCGACAGAAGTAATGCATCCCGGACAAACGGCCAGCAATAGAGCAGCAGCGGTGACGACGCCACCGTTTCTACCGGTTTACCCGCAGAAGCGTAATCCGTTGCCGTGGATTTTGGGCGGACTGGCGATATTGATTATCAGCGTAATCGTTATCATCTTCGCCACTCGCGGCTCTAAGGTTGCTCAGGGCGGTTTTGGGTCTCCAACGCCGAGCACTTCGCCGAACATTTCGCCGACAATTTCACCTGCACCTAGTCCGACCGTCTCAGATTCAACATGGCAGACAGTTACCGGTGATGGTTTTACTATCTCGATGCCGGGCACTCCCGCGAAAAGCGAGCAGACGGAACCGAGCCTGGCAGGGCCAATCACCGTACACCTCTACACGGTCACTCATGGCTATGAAGGATATATGGCTGGTAACACCCGGTATCCTGATTCAGTGTTTGCGTCAGGAAACTCCAACGACATCATGGACGGAGCGCGCAATGGAGCAATCTCCGGCATTAACGGAGAAGTGACCAGTGAACGTAGCATCACGATGGCTGGCTATTCGGGAAGAGAAATTACCGGAAAGTCGCCATCAAAGAACCTTGGTTTTACCATCCGCATGTTTGTCGTGAAGCCCCAGATGTATCTGATGCTCTACACACAATATGATAAAGAGAAACCGATGTCTGAGGATGGCAGAAAGTATCTCGACTCATTCCAGATTACAAGTCAACAGCCTTGAACGCTCGACCTGACATGTCTTCAATGCCGCACGTAATGTTTCGATAGCGAGCGCCGCCGCATGTTGCTTGCGTGCGGGCAATCCATCCACAGCGCGCACGACCTCCTGTTTAGTGAGTAGCAGGGCATCCGCAGTTCCCATCCCTTCAATCATCTCGGCGAGTACGGAGCCGCAGGCGAGCGTCGGCGCGCAGCCGTAAGCGAGAAAGCGCGCGGCCTCAATGCGCCCATCACGCACACGTAGCGACAAGCGTAGACGATCACCGCAGACAGGGTTCGTCTCCTCTGCGACCACATCGGCATCCATCAACTCGCCGACGTTTCGTGGATTGGCTAGATGGTCTTTGAATTTGGCGGAGTAAGGCAAGAGCAGTTCTCAGTTTTTAGTTTTCAGTTTTCAGTTCTCAGTATCTTATCCGGCTGGATAATCTGAAAACTGAAAACTAAAAACTCACACTGGGTTCACAGGAACGTTCAGCCACCGCTTTCTGATAAAGCGGCGAGAGACGGCGCAGGTTTTCAATGGCGCGTGGGAGAACTTCGAGCACGTAGTCAACATCCTCCCTGGTGTTGCCTTTGCCGAAGCTGAAGCGTATGGAGCCGCGCGCCAGCTCATCGTTACGACCGAGGGAGCGAATCACTGGCGAAGGCTCAAGCGAGCCTGACGAGCAGGCCGAGCCGGTCGAGACGGCGACTCCCTGCAAATCAAGATTGATGAGCAAGCCTTCGCCTTCGATGAAACGGAAAGAGATGTTCGACAGGTGCGGCAGTCGTCTTTCTGGATTGCCGTTGAAGACAATATCCTCGACGCGCTCCGCAACACCCGCTTCAAAGTAGTCGCGCACACCCCGCACATGCGCGACACGCTCATCCAACTCTTCATACGCAAGACGCGCTGCCGCGCCGAAAGCGACTATCCCTGCAACTGACTCCGTGCCAGCGCGCCGCTCACGCTCCTGATGCCCTCCGACGTTTTGCGTGATGAGCCGCACGCCGCGCCTGACAAAGAGCGCGCCGACTCCTTTCGGAGCATACAGCTTATGCGCCGAGAGCGAGAGCAGGTCGCAGCCCAGCTTCTCAACGTCCAGAGGCATTCGCCCGGCTGCCTGAACCGCGTCCGTGTGAAATCTGAGGTGACGATTCCCCCGCGCGCGTTCTTCCTGAATGAGCGCGCCGATTTCGCCGACGGGTTGAATCGTTCCGATCTCATTATTGGCGAGCATCACTGTGACGAGCACCGTATCGGGCCTGAGCGACGCGCGCACATCTTCGACACGCACGATGCCGTCATCGTAAACGGGCAGGCGCGTAATCTCCCAGCCCTTCTTTTCCAGAGCATCGCAGATGCCGCGCACGCTTGAATGCTCGATCTCTGAAGTGATGATGTGCCGGCCATGCGGTTCGGCGGCTTCGGCCAGCCCGCGTATAGCCAGGTTGTTGGCCTCTGTTCCGCCTGAAAGAAAGACTATCTCGTTGGGGCGGGCACCCAGAAGCCTTGCCACTTCGCGCCGCGCACGATCCACAGCCCCGCGAGCCTCCTGCCCGAAGAAGTGAACGCTCGAAGCGTTGCCGAACTTCTCGGTCAGGAAGGGAAGCATCGCTTCAACCACACGCGCATCAACCGGCGTCGTCGCGCTGTGATCTAAATAAACTCTACGTAAATCGGCCATATTCAAAGTCCTGCGCCAACCTGTTACTATGCTCCACGCATCAGATGTTGTTGACTCTCCCAACGAGTCTAGGTCTCACAAGATGCGAGCGTCAAGCAGTACGAAAGTTTGTTGCGCCTTGCAACTCGGTGATACCATCAGCGCGCCGGAGTTTGAAAAGCCCATTCACGCAAGCCTGTTTATTACGGCCCCGGCGCATGTTCACTTTCTGAGAAAGGTAAGAAGAATGAGAAATCCGACACGCATCCTGGTGGCCGCGCTTGTTTTCGCGCTTGCCGCTCTGCTCGCTCTGCCCGTCACGGCAACTGTGGTGCAGAATTCTTCGGGCGGGCAGCCTTCCACACAGCAGTCTGTCGGCGCATTGGAACGCGGCTACCGCACAGGCTACTCGGACGGCTATCAGGCCGGGTTCAGCGATTCGGCGCAGCGCGCAGCGCGCGATTATAAGAATAAGGACGAGTATCAACGGGCTGACCGCGCATACGCAGCTTCTTATGGCGCGCTCGAAGATTACCGCGATGGTTATCAGCAGGGCTTCGAGTCGGGCTACGGCGCAGGCTACGAACGGCGCGGTTTTGATTCAACTATTCCTGCTAGCCTCTCCAGGCACGGCACTGACGATTCGCAAGCGAGCGCCGGGGTGTCTGTTTCGACGAGCAGCAATAACAGCAGCAGCAGTAGCAGCGGCGGATCAATCAACACGTCTAACGTTACCTCCATCCCGGCCAACATCGTGATGCGCGTCGAGCTTCTGACAAACCTTTCAACCGATATTACGCAACGCGGCGACCGCTTTCAGGCTCGCGTCCTTGAGCCAACGGAATATCAGGATGCGATGATGGAAGGTCACGTCTCGCGCGTCAAACGCCCTGGAAAAATCAAAGGCAATTCAGAGCTTCAGCTAACTTTCGATAAGATCAGCCTGAACGGTCGGTGGACTGAGTTTAAGGCTCAGGTTATCGAGGTTGTTGACACGGGCAACAACGAAAGCGTCGGCGACGTTGATGAGGAAGGCGGTGTCAAAGGCAAGGGTCGCACGAAAGACGATGTTGCGAAGGTCGGAGCCAGCGCGGGTGTCGGCGCGATCATCGGCGCGATCATCGGCGGCGGCAAAGGCGCGGCCATCGGCGCGGCTATCGGCGCAGGCGTCGGGACCGGCGGCGTGCTGACTTCGAGCGGCAAAGACATACGCCTTGAGCACGGCCAGCATCTCAGAATTCGCACCTCAACCGAAACACGTTTTTAACAGTCTGGAGTCTGGAGTCTGAAGTCTTGAGTCAAAAGAAAGAGAAATGCTTTTGACCCCGGACTCCAGACTCTGAGACTCCAGACTCCAGACTCACCAGTGCTCATCACCCTTCTGACAGATTTCGGCACGGCGGACTATTTCGTGGGCGCGATGAAGAGCGTGATTCTCTCAATCAATCCGGGCGCGCACATCGTTGACATCACGCACGAGATTCCGCCGCAGAATATTCGGGCGGGCGCGTTCACGCTCTCAGCTTCTTATCAAACGTTTCCTTCGGAGACGATTCACGTGTGCGTAGTTGACCCTGGCGTAGGCTCGGAGCGTCGTCCGATTCTAGTCTCCGGCTGCAATCAATTCTTCGTCGGCCCTGACAACGGGCTGTTCAGCTTCATCTACGAGCGCGATGAGAAAGCGCGCGTCTTTCACCTGACGAACGAAGACTATTTTCGGCAACCTGTGAGCGCGACATTTCATGGGCGCGACGTGTTCGCACCCGTAGCAGCCGCTCTCTCAAAGGGCGTTCGTCCTGAACAACTCGGAGTTGAGATTAAAGATTTCGTGCGCCTCGCTCATCTCAAGCCTGAGCGGAAGGGCGCGAAAACCATCCAGGCTTCCATCATCCACATAGATCGCTTCGGCAACTGCATCACGAATCTCACGCGCGAAGATGTCAGCGACGAGATGATTGCGCGCGGGTTGCGCGTCAATGTCAACGGGCGAGAGATAACCTCTTTCCGCCGCTACTTCGCAGAAGGAAAGGAGGCTGAAGATGAGTTATTTATCATCATGGGCAGCGCAGGCTACCTGGAGATTGCAGCCTTCCGCGCCTCAGCCGCGCGAATACTCGGCGCGCAGCCCGGACAGTTAATTACAGTGATAAGTGATGAGTGATGAGTGATGAGTAAGAACAAGGGGTTTTACTTATCACTTATCACTCATCACTTATCACTGCTTCGGCACTTGTCACTTGTCGCTGCACTTTGTTATCTTCGCTTCATCTCAAAATTGAAGGATTTTTCGATCATGGAAAAAGCGAAAGAGGGTAGTGCGACGGCGAGCGCAGCCGCCGGATTGAGAGGCGTCGTTGCCGCGAGTTCTTCCATCGGCGATGTGAACGGTGAGAAGGGCGAACTCATCTACCAGGGCATCAACATTCACGACCTCGCCAGGTCTTCCACCTTTGAAGAAGTCATCTATCTGCTCTGGAACGGGCATCTGCCGAAGCGCGCAGAGCTTGAAGAGTTGAAGCGTAACATCGCCGCCAACCAGGAGCTTCAATCTGAGATTCTGGCGTTGATGCGGCAGTTTCCGCGCGAGGCGGAGCCGATGGACACGCTCAGGACAGCCGTTTCCGCGCTCTCTTTCTATGATAAGAACGCGAAAGATACGTCGCGCGAAGTCAGCATCAAAACGGCGACACGACTGGTTGGGCAGATGCCGACCATCGTCGCCGCTCTTGCACGGGTACGTAAAGGCCAGGAGCCGATTAGTCCCAAGCTCGAACTCAACATCGCAACCAACTTCCTCTACATGCTCAAGGGCGAGATGCCACCTGAGCAGGACGCGCACATCTTTGATGTTGGCCTGATCCTTCAAGCCGACCACGAGCTGAACGCTTCGACCTTTACGTCGCGCGTGGTCGCGGCCACGCTCGCAGACATATACGGCGCAGTGACGGCGGCAATCGGCGCGCTCTCAGGCCCCTTGCACGGCGGCGCGAATACGAACGTGATGAAGATGCTGCTGGAGATCGGCGAAGTTGAAAATGTCGAGCCGTACATCAAGGCCGCGCTCATCTCGAAGAGGAAGATCATGGGCTTCGGCCACGCCGTTTACAAAACGGAAGACCCGCGCGCGACAAACTTCCGTCGCTTCTCGAAAGAGATGGCCGAGCGCACGGGGCAGTCGAAGTGGTACGAGATGTCGCTCAAGGTTGAAGAGACGATGATGCGTGAGAAGGGACTGTTCCCGAACGTGGACTTCTACTCCGCCTCGACCTTCTACATGATGGGAATTCCGCTAGACCTCTACACGCCCATCTTTGCCGTCAGCCGCATCAGTGGCTGGACGGGACACATCCTCGAACAGTATGGGAATAATAAGTTGATTCGCCCTCGCGCAGAATACGTCGGGCCAAGAGATGTTCCTTACGTGCCGATTGATGAAAGATAAGAGAGAGAATTTAACCGTCAGATGTAATTTTTCAGTTGCGCGCAAGTCTAGCGGTAACTCACCACAGAGACACAGTGTCAGCATAGAGGGGGCACAGAGGCTTGAATGATTTTCTCTGTGCAATCTCTATGCTGACACTGTGTCTCTGTGGTGAACCAAACGTCGTTCACCTTATACTCATTGTAAATCCGCTCGACACTGATGGCTAATTTGATTTCTGCTGATAGCTCTGTTCTCCCGAACGAACGGAGATACCCAGTATCTTCGGGTTATTCAAAAACTCACTCAACTTCTTCGGACTTACTTTCACTCGCGCGACCACAGCATCCGTGTGGTCTATCGTCACCACCATCAACTTGATGTTCTGGCCTGCTTCTCTCGCATAAACGTAGACCTGCTCGCCGTCGTGTGAGCGTGTGCGGACGAGCGGTTGCCATTCCGCGCTCAAGGCGTTGTGCATCACGAGGCCGAGTTCGGCGTCCGTGCTGCCCGGCGTGAAATCCAAGTCCTCGAAGATCGCCACCTTGAAACTTTTGACTCCGGCGGGGCGCACGATCTTGACAAAGAAATTGGCGAGGCCGAGGAAGGGAATGCTGACGCGCTTGCCGTTGAAATGTTGCTTGATATGATTCGTGATGGCGTCGAATTCCGCGTCGGCGCGCGCGGTCTGGGTTGCGACCGTGAGCATTATCGCCGTCATGACAAAAGCGACGAGCGTGTGGATGAAGAGTTTCCTGTGCTTCGTCATCACGGCTTTACTCCTTTGGCTCTTTGTTGCCGGTATTAATATCGAGCGACGGGATGCCGAACTTGCCGCTCAGCTTGACGAGCTTTTCAAGGTCAATCACGCCGACGATATTGATGACGGTGAGTTGCTTCGGATCGGCAGCGATCACGGCCATCCCATTGATCTGGCTGCCTGACAATATCGTATAGACCTCGACGTTATCACCTTCATGCTTGCTTTTTACGCCGACCATTCTTGACCAGCCGGGCGCGCGAAGCTGAGTGCGAACGGAGTCAATGTCTGCTGCCGAATACTCGCCCTCTTTCTCGAAGTTGAAGACCTTGACGTAAACGCCCTTCAACCCGGAAATCAAATCCTTGACAGCCGCCTGGTCAGGCTTTTTGGCGTCCAGAAACATTCCGGCAAGTCGCAGCATTGGCCCGTCGAGCGTCACGTCAACCGAGTCGCTGGCTCTGGCTTCCAACTTGTCCAGGTTGCCGAGTTGCAACTTCACGTCCTGCGCGTGAGCCACAAAAGCGGCAGAGCTTGCGATGAGCAAGAGAAGGCAGGTGTGCCTCAGTGATTTAAGGATAACTACTTTCATTCTACTACTCCATTCGTGTCGTTGATTCGATTAAGAAACGGGGCCGCGTTCCTGGTTGCCCTGAATCTTCTTCTGCACTGTGTTGAGCTTATCGCTGGTGATGAGCAGCGCCTTGATGAGTTGCTCTTTGGCAAGCTCACCCTCGCGGTTAAGTTGTCGTTCGCGGCGAATGCGAATTGCGCGCTCATTTAGATTTGCTAACTCCTGCCGCCGCTCATCCTGCGTCCGGCGAATGCTTCTGTTAAGCGGAAGACGAGGGGCCGATGAATTGATCGGTCGCTTCTCTACATCTTGCGCGCCGCTGTTTCCGGTTGTATCAATTGGCCCGACCGGGCGAGGTGGGCCTGAAACCTGCTGCGAACTCTTAACAGCTTCCGGCGCTGTTGCGTTCGCAACCGGGTCGCTTCCGTTGTTTGAGTTCGCGCGCCGCGAGCTTAGCCACAAGCCTCCGGCCAGAACGAGGATGACGAGCGTGGCGGCGATGGCGAGCACTGGAGAGAAGCTGGGCCGGAGCCACGAGCGCGAGGGCATCGGCAGCGGAAGAGGCTCAGGCGGACGTTTGTAGCGCAGGCGTCCCAGGGTTTGCTCAAGCTGCTCAATCTCCGGGTCAGGTTCGCCGGATTTGTCCCACAGGTAATCGTCGTTCATGAGTCTTTCTCCATTCCCAGCTTCTCGCGTAGAAGCTTCATGCCGCGATGCAGGTTGACGCGCACGGACGCGGGTGTCAGTCCTGTGAGCAACGCTATCTCCGGCCCGGTCATGCCCTCGACCAGGCGCAAGACCAGTGTCTCGCGGTAAGCGTCAGGCAGCGTGCGTATCAACGCGAGGGCTTCAGCCGCTTCCGCATCAACCGAGCGCGGTTGCGTTAGATTCTCAGGAAGCTCTTCCGTCTCACGCTTGCGACGGTGAAAATCCACTGCGCGGTTGCGCGCAATCATCGCCAGCCAGCCGCCGAAAGCTCCTGCCTCACGCAGCGTGTGAATCCTTTTGAAAGCGAGCAAGAAAACGTCCTGCACCAGATCATCAACCTCGTCAAAGGGAACGCGCGCCAGCAAGATGCCGTGTACCATCGCCCCGTAAAGATTGTAGAGACGACCGAACGCATCGCGGTCGCCACGCATAACAGCTTCGACGAGTGGGGCATCCTCAGACTGTTTGAGCGCAGGCTGCACCGCCGCAGCCGCAATCCGGCTTGCTCCCGGCATCAAGAGAAGTTTACCCGCCGTCCCTACCTCGCTCATCCCTCTCCCTCGTCGCTCATTTCCTCTGCCCTTCACAAACCAGGCTCTCTGGAAGAACTCAAATCATAATTGGTTTGACGTTAAGTTGCTTGCTGAAGAGCATGAATTCCTGCGCGTTCAACTGATAAGACGCGAGCGTGAAGGGAAACGTTAACAATTATCCTGAAGCAAGCTATTCCAACTTACTTGTTGAGCCATGCAGTCAATTGTGATAGCTTCCGCGCGCAAGTTCTATCCAACTATTCAATCGTAAAGGAATCTGATGAAAACCAAATCCCCCCTGCTCCTCGCTTTGTTCCTGCTGCTGGCTGCTGTCGCCTGTGGGACTAAAGAGGCGAACAACGCCAACAGCAACAGCGCAACCGAGAATACCGCCAAACCCGCTGCCAGCGCTAACACTACATCCGATGCTTCCCCAAAATCTACGCTGAAACCGGGCGAGATTCCCTTCAACGGTTTCCCGACAGTCGGAACGACCGCCAAAGCCAGCGAGGTTGTGCTCTGCCCGTCATACAACTGGATTCAGGATGCCGCAACGAAGGGGCCGGATCAGGTTGGTTTCATCTTCTACGATCAGAAAATGAGCGCGCCCGGCGACGTTGAATCAGAGGTCGAGTTCTTGTCGCCCGGCAAAGCAAAGGTTTCCAATGCTTACATCATTCCGATTCCGGCGGGGCAAACAGCTAAGGTCGGCGACATCGTTTTGACCTGGTGGCAATCAGGCTCCGGCATGAATCGCGCCATCGTGGTCGAGGCCGCCAATCCCTCGGAGCCGACCGTCAGATACCTGGACATTGACTACGACAATCCAGCCAAGAGCCATGACGGTAAGACCACCATCGGGCAGATGGATGAAAAGTTGAAGCCCAACAGCTTTGTCAAAATTAGTAACACCTGGGAGCCTGGCACGGTCATCGCGGTTAACGACGGCGCGAGCAAAAAACGCGCACAGGTGATTCGCGTTGCGGGAGACAAAGTGCTGGCACTTGGTTTTGTGGGCAAGATGCAAGTCTATGACAAGTCGGCCTGCACGCCTGTGCCGTTAGTTCCAAAAGTGAAGGCTGGCGACAAAGTGAAAGCGCCGAAGTACGGGACGACCTTCGACGACGCCACCGTGACCAAAGTGGACGGCAAGATCGGCAGAGTCTTCGTTAAGTTCGGCACCGACACCGAAGAGAAAGCCATTCCGTTCGGCGATGTGATGACCAATTAGAGATAGCCCAGCATGAATCCAGATGAATGGATGGGCGCTGTATGGGGCTTTATAAGATTGTCAGCGATTGCTGCTGCTCAGGCTTTGGATTCTCTTGATCTGTCAAACGCATCATCTCTTCCGTTGGAGAGACGAGCCGCGTGCGCCAGATGAAGAAGGTCGAAAGTAGAAGCGCAACGGTGCAGGCCGCGCCGCCTTCTATACCGTAATGGCCGCCGGTCAGCCACGCCGGGCCGAGGTCTGCTGCGCGCAGTAGCGGATGAGGCGTCAGCCTTTCAATACCGCTGACGGGCAGCCCCAGCACAGCGCCCATCGTCCAGTTCCAGGCCCAGTGGATGCCGAGTGGAAACCATAGATTGCGTGTTCTGAGGTAAGCGATTGCCAGCCACAATCCGGCGAGCGCCGTGTTAATAAACGTGAAGCCCGCGACGGCGTTCGGATTGTTCAGATGTCCATACGAAAAGATGATCGAGGTGATGATGATTGCGACCCAGGCTTGATGCGAGCGTGCCATCGTTTGGAGCGGGTAGCCGCGAAACAACGCTTCTTCTCCGGCGGCTGCGATGATGAAGACCAGGCAGGAGACCAGAAGCGTCTTCCCGACAGACTCAAACAAAAGCGGCGCGTTGAGCGCAAAGTGGAAGCCGCCGGAAAAGGTCGCTATTGCGGCGGCGAAAAGAAGCGAAGCCACGCCGACAAGTGAGCCTGAGAGAAAATCTCTTAACCAGCCCGTTTGTAAACCCCAACCAAGAGCGCGCGCCGGTAGGTCTTCTAAAAACTTGCTGCACGCCCAACCAGCGAGCACCGCCGGAACGATCAGAAGAAAGACCGCCTGCACGACGAAGCCCCAGTTGCTTTCCAGAACAGGGCCGAAAGTATCCGGCGCAAGTAGCAGGAGGGCTTTGATGAGTTGAATGCTCAACCCCAAAATCGCCAGGTAGAACACGCAAAAAACCGCCAGCCGCCAGCCGCTACGCAGCCGCCCCGTTTGATTGAGAAAAATATCTTTAGGTTCCATTTGAAGATGTGTGAAGCCGGAATCAAGATTACGTAGGCATTCTAACCGAAGAGTTAAAATGGTGACATTGCGGAATGCGGCTTTCGGATTGCGGGCGAGTGTGAGTAGGGAAGAGAATTTTCACCACAGAGGACACAGAGGACGCAGAGGAAAACAGAGATTGAATTTGAAATTCTCAATCTCAAATTTGTTCTCTCAATTTTGCTCTTTCAATTATTTTCTTCCCTCTGCGTCCTCTGTGTCCTCTGTGGTTGATTCCTGATCGTATCCAATCCGCAGTCCGCAATCCGCAGGCGGCGCTGACGTATGCTAAACTCAGCACCGTATATCTCGATGAGCGATCAACAGCGAACTGAAGATCAGGAGAAGGCAAAGGACGCCGTGCAGCGCAGGCGAACTGCGCCCTGGCTGCTCGGCGGCATCGTGCTGCTTCTACTTTTCACGCTCGTTGCGCTGCAAGCCTTCGGGGTCTGGACGGTCCTGCCGCCCGACACGAATTCCGATACGCTTCTCATCTACGCGCTCTCGTCGCTCAATTTCGCAGCCTTCGTTGTCTTCGCCTTTATCTTCGTTCGCAGCCTCTTGAAGCTGCGCCGCGAACGTAAGGAGCGTCAACTCGGCTCGAAGATCAAGACGCGGCTGGTCGTCTCTTTCATCTCCCTGAGCCTTCTGCCCATCACGGCGATGGCTCTCTTCTCGTATCTCTTCTTCAATCGCACGCTCGAAAAATGGTTCTATAACGGGCAGGAAGAGGTCATCAAGGGCGCGACGGATGTTGAGCACAAAGCCATCGCCAATCAATCTCGCAGCCTGCGCGAAACTGCCCAGATGCTCGCCACCCTGATCGAAGAGCAGGGGGAAGCCACCCAGGAGCAAACACTCATCCGGCTCATCAGTAGCGGAAATCTCGCGGCCATTGAGATCACCAGCGCAGACGGGCATGTCTTGACCCGAAGCCAGGCGCAACTTCCGTCAAACGAACAAGCGGAACTCTCTCGGACGTTGGAGACCGCTCGCTCTGGCCGCGTTGATGAAAGCCTGACGGACGGCAAAGGCTTCGATGTTGTCTCAGTTCCTTTGAACGAAAATCGAAGGTTAATCGTCGCGCCGATGCGTTTGAGTAATTCAAATCTCGGCGACATCATCACAGGCTCGCAGAGTCACTACAACAACCTGGTTGCCAAGCAGCGCAAGGTGCGCCTGCTGGGACTTTCAACGCTGGGGCTGATGACGCTCCTGCTGCTTTTTGCTGCGGCGTGGATTGCGATTCACCTTGCGCGCGGAATTGCGAAGCCGATACAGGCGCTGGCCGAAGCCTCGAATGAGATTGCGCGCGGCAACCTTGAGCATCGCGTGACGACGGTAGCAGATGACGAACTGGCTTTGCTCGCCAACTCTTTCAACCAGATGACGGCGCAACTCGCAGAGAACCGCCGCAAGATCGAAGCAGGCGCAGCCGAACTACGCGACAAGAACCTGGCGCTTGAGGAGCGGCGAAATTATATAGAGACCGTGCTCGAATCTCTCTCGACGGGCGTCATCTCGCTCGATGAGAATGAGCGCGTGACGACGATCAATGCCTCGGCTGTGGAGATTTTGAAGTTGGGGCAGGTTCCGCTGGCGAAGACCGAACTCGCAGAGCTTGTCTCAGCCGAAGACCGCGCTGTGCTCGAACGCTTGCTGCGCCGCGCGCGTCGTGCAGGCAAGGCTTCTGAGCAGACAGAGCTTGGGCGCAATTCGTCGCCGGACGGCGCGAGTCTGCCCGTCGCGCTGACCGCGACCGCCCTGCGTTCCTCTTCCGGCGAAGGGCGCGGCGTCGTGCTTGTCATAGAAGACTTATCGGAGTTGCTGTCGGCGCAGAGAGCTGCCGCCTGGAGCGAGGTTGCGCGCCGCATGGCTCACGAGATCAAGAACCCTTTGACGCCGATTCAGCTTTCAGCCGAGCGCATCGCCAAGAATTTTCATCGTGAATCGAACGGCGCGGACTCAAACGGCGGCTCTAACGGCGGCTCGTCAAGAGAGCGCGAGCGTGTGGCAAGCGTCGTTGATGAATGCACGGCGACAATCACGCGGGAAGTGGCCGGACTGAAAGCGATGGTGGACGAGTTCTCGCGTTTCGCGCGCTTGCCTCATGCGCGGCTTGAGTCGGCTGACTTGAATGAAGTCGTGCTGCAAGCAGTCGCGCTCTATGAAGATCGCCTGGACGATGCGCGGATGGATGTGCTGCTCGGACAACGCCTGCCGCCGACCATGTTGGACAGAGAGCAACTGCGCCGTGTTTTCGTCAACTTGCTGGATAATGCGCTGGAAGCTCTGGCCGGTGTTGATGGCGAACGCCGCATCACGGTCGCCACCGCTTATGACCCGTCGCGCGGTGTTGTTCTGGTAGAAGTGGCGGACACGGGGCACGGTATTCCGCGCTCGGATTTCGCGCGTCTCTTTCAACCAAATTTCTCCACGCGCGAGCGCGGCACAGGACTCGGTTTAGCCATCGTCCAACGCATCGTCACCGAGCACAACGGGAGCATCCGCGTCGCCGCCAATCATCCACGCGGAGCAAAATTTACGATTGAGTTAACAGTTACTAATGCTTGAACAAGTCTGGAGTCTGGAGTCTGAAGTCTGGAGTCAAAAGCGAAGACCTACTTTACCGCTTTTGACTCCAGACTCTTCTTCCAATGTCTGAAGCGATTCTCATAGTTGACGACGAGCGAGGTATCCGCGACACGCTGCGAGCCGTGTTGGAGGATGAAGGATTGACGGCTGATGTGGTCGCAACGGGTGAGGAATGCCTGAAGGCTTTCGAGCGTCGTGCTTATGGCTGCGTGTTGCTGGACGTGTGGCTTCCAGGTATTGACGGAATGGAGACGTTGAAGCAGTTGCGCGCTGGCGGCGCGGACGCGGCGGTGGTGATGATTTCGGGGCATGGCAATATCGAGACGGCTGTCCGCGCGACGAAGCTGGGCGCGTTCGACTTCATCGAAAAGCCTCTGTCCATCGAGAAGATCGTGCTGGCAGTTCGCAACGCACTCAGGCAGCGAGAGCTTGAGCGCGTCAACGCGCAACTCGTTGCCGAACTCAACGAAGAGTATGCGATGGTCGGCGAGTCCGTTGCGATGCGCGCTCTGCGTAAGCAGATCGCAGTCGTTGCGCCGACGGATGGGCGCGTCTTGATTTACGGCGAGTCGGGCACAGGCAAGGAACTCGTCGCGCGCGCTCTCCATTCTCAATCGAGGCGCGCGTCTGCTCCCTTCGTCGAGGTCAATTCGGCGGCGATTCCAGAAGAGTTGATCGAATCAGAGTTGTTCGGCCACATCAAGGGCGCTTTCACGGGAGCGACTTCGGCGAAGAAGGGAAAGTTTGAGCTGGCCGACGGAGCGACGCTCTTTCTGGATGAGGTCGCGGACATGAGCGCGAAGGTACAGGCGAAGGTGCTGCGTGTTTTGGAAGAGCAGAGGTTCGAGCCGGTCGGGAGCAACACGAGCGTGCAGGTTGACGTGCGTGTCCTCGCGGCGACGAATAAGCGGCTCGACATAGAGATTGAGCAGGGAAACTTTCGCGCAGACCTCTTCTATCGTCTCAACGTCATTCCGTTTGAGTTGCCACCCTTGCGCGAGCGCCTGGAAGACGTGCCGCTGCTCGTAGAGCATTTCAACCAGAAGTTCTCCATCGCTTACGGGAAAAAGCCGAAGCGTTTCGAGCCTGAAGCGATGGAGGCATTGCAGAACTATTCATGGCCGGGCAACGTGCGCGAGTTGAGAAACACGGTCGAGCGTGTGGTGATTATGAACTCGAAGATCAAAGTGAACTTAGGCGACCTGCCGCCTGTCGGTGGCGAAGAGCCGCCCGCTGCCTCCTTCCGGTTTCCTTCGTTTAAGGAAGCGACGGACGCTTATCATCGTGAGTTCATTCAAAGGAAACTGGCGGAAGCTGAAGGCAACGTCTCACGCGCGGCGGAATTGATGGGAGTTGACCGCAGCCATCTCTACAGGCGTATGCGCTCTCTAGGAATTCAGGGACGCAGCAGCGAGCGCAGCGTGGCCTCCTGAACGTCAAATTGTTGACTAGTTTTCGCTCTTAACGTAAAAGAATTCTGCTATTATACCCGAAGATGCAGGGTCGGCTATCTTCGGAAAAGTTCCGGGTCAAATGCGCTCCCTGGAGAGAATGTTAAAGGCCCATCCTTGAGGTCACCTCATCTAGCAAACAAATTCTCAAGCTCAAGGCTGACACTCTTATTTCGTGCAGGCCACCAATGTTAAAGCTTCCGAAAAAATTTTTAAGATATGCCAAGCTTGCTTTGTTGGTACTCATTATCACGCTCGCGTATAAATTTTATCCTTGGGTAAACACTTGGTATAGCTCTTTGAATGCAGATCAGCACCTACTGATTATCACTACTGCGGTTTTAGCCGTGATTGCTCTTCTGCCGCTTTGGTATTCATGGTATGGGAGGCGCAAGAAGCAGTCGGAGCGCCCCTTTCTTTACAAGCTCCTAATCCCAAAGGAGTTTTATGCGCCTTTAGGTGTCCCAAAAAATCGGCTAGTAAGATATATCCCGCGCAAACAATTGGTTGACCTTTGGGGCAATAATTTAATCCCGCATGCCAGCAGAATCATCTTTCACGGAATGTCTGGCTTCGGAAAGTCCCGCGAAGCCGTCGAGCTAATTAAGAGGATTTCAAAAAATAGCAAGTATCAGATTGCTTACAGGCAATATGCTGCTGTCCTCCCTAGTCAGCGTTCTCACGATCTTGCAAAGAGCCGAGTCGTCTTATTTATAGATAACTTGCAGTTAGAGAGAGGGACAACAATCGGACAGGATGGAGAGATTATCACTATCGGAGAGGTGGGGCTGGAACTTCGTTCCACGATCAATTTCTTCGAGAATAATTGTCAGCAGTTAATCGTCATTCTAACAATGCAGACCCCGCAATTCGAGGTTTTGAAGTCTTCCTCACCGAAATTTGTTGAAGAATTTCAGGTGGTTGAACTTCAGGAGATGAAAGCTGATGAAAGGCGGGCCTACGCCGAGGGATTGGCGGGTAAATTAAACTGCCAACCCATTAATCAATCCCTCTTCGACATACTAGCCGAGTATGAAGATAAATCGCTGAACTACATATATAGCTTCTTTGATGAAGCCGCAGAAGAAGCCAAACAACAATTCGATGCTGAAGATGTCCGGCTGCACCAAGTTGCGTGGAAAGAAATGTCGGCCAAGGAGTTTATCCGACATTCGACGAAAGCGCAGCAGTCAGTTCTTCAAGCTCTTTCGTGCCTTGAGCAGTTTAGGATTGAAGCGAACGAGGCGCTCGTCAAACGTTTGTTCTTCAAGCTTTACCCAAAAAAAATCTTAATCACCCGGCGCAACTCCGAGTTCAAACGAGCACTAGGTTACTTGAGCAAGCGTTGCTTGACGATTAGTAAGAATGGCATTCATGCTGTTGACTATCTACTCACTTTGAATACTTCGGACAATTCCGACATCAACTCAGATTTGTCTCACCTTACCGCTGCTGCCCTTGATCTCGCCCAGCCCGGGTTTCTAAAGCGCCGTGAGATTTCTATCCCAGAAGCGGTTGAGCTTTTAAATATAGTCACTCGCCGTCTAAACATGCATAAGCTGCCGGGGCGCGCCCTAGAGATAGCTTCGGCTGCTCGGAAGCTTGCACCGCGAGACGAGCGGGCTCTGTTTCAAACTGGCCTGACGCTGATGGTTATGGATTCAGCGAATCGGATTGAGGCGGAGAGATGGTTCCGGCGCGCCCTTGAGGTGGATCCCGGCAATAAATTTGTTAGTCATACATTGGCCAGCCTCTACTTTAAGCGCGGACACTACGACGAAGCTCTAAGTCTATTGAATGAGGCACTCAGGAAATACCCGGATGATCTTCTCATTCTCAATCTCAAACTGGAAATCTTGCGGGAAGCTAATCCTGGGGATAGCACAGCAGTTCTTACATATCGTGAACTCCGGCGACTAATCAAGGAATCTGACGCAGAGATGTCTCAGAAAATATACGCCGAGCTTTCCTGCGCGCGTTTCCTTGCGAGCCGCAGGAAGCACAGAAACAGAGGAGTGAGACGGCTTGAAAAGGCCGTTAAGCGTATCCATGCATTAATTGATAAAGCCCCGCATGAGAATACCAAGATTAAGGTCATGGCCTACCATGTTCTTGGGTGCCTTTTATATGAAGAATTGAAGCAGCCAGACCAAGCAATCCATTTCTTGCATCTTGCCCTTGACTGCAACCCTTTCTACGCTCCCAGCGCGCATAAGCTGTCTACCATTTATCAGGATGAAGCTGCCGCTCATGAAGAGCAAAAAGAATATTTTCTGAAGCAAGCAGAGGTCTACCTTGAGAAAGCCCTTGAGCTTAACTCGCAGGATGTCCATAAGAAACTAACGTGGGCGGTCCTACAAGGCAAGTTACAAGATTGGAATCAACTTGAGCCAGAGCGTTATTGGAGCGAAGTCCAGCGAGTTTTACATTTTTTTTGGGATGCATTACAACCAAACGAGGATTTACGCCTGTTTATGCATAATTCATGCGTTCATAACGCAGCAGCCTCCTTCTTGTGGCACGTCGAGGTCGTTGCATATAAAAGCAAACTTCAACGGCCCGCAAAATATCAGGGAGCTGAATCTGAGTTCTACAAGTCCCTCGAATTGGAAGCCCTATGCGGTGCTAATCCACCTGAAAATGTTCGTAAGCAACTGGCATTCAACTATTTCAAATTAGGCGAGTATATAATAACCACTAGCGGCAATGACCCGCAGCGGCGCGAGAAAGTTCGCGAATACATTAAAAAATCGTTCGAGTTATCGCAGCAAGGCAGTCTCTTCAATTATTTAAGCAAAAATTCTCTAATCGAGTCCTACCTAGGGGAATTGTTTTTGCAGAATGGCGACTATGATAAGGCAAAATTTCATCTGGAGAAGGCCATTGAGTTGTGGGAAGGCAATAGGGAAGCTTGGCGGTTGCGAGGGAAGGTCGCCGAACAGGAGAGAAAATTCGATGACGCTCTCTTATATTATGAAAAAAACGCTGACCTGCAAAAGTTACCAGAGCTTTTCCGCAAAATCCGAGATATGCGGAAGCCTTTAGTGGACGGCGGCTTGATTGTGGGTAGTCTTGATGAAGAGTTGCGTCTTTCGTATAAAGCCTTCGAGCTGGACCCAGAAGGGGAGATCACTCCGATTAATATCTCAATATACGCTTATGACAAGTATAGGAAGGCCCGGGCGGATAAAGATTCAGATGGCCTTACTTGCGCTAAGGATTTGCTAATCAAAGCCGCGCGCAAATTTCAGAGTAAAGGAATGAAATCTCGGGCAAGTTTTGACTTATGGCATGCGGGCGAATGTGTTCGACTTTTGAAGAGAAGAGTTGATGAAGAGAGCATCAAGCTGTACACCGAGTCCGTTAAGATTAACAATACGAAAGATCAATTAGACCATCTTAGCCAAAAAATCTGGAGGCTGAAGCCTAAGTCTGAAGTTGTCGCCTGCTTCATCAGGCTAATCAACGAAGGTCTCGAGGAGGAATTTTTCCTCTCCGAACTGGCGACCTACTGCGAATACCACAATTTTGTGCTAACGCCGGATACGGTTACAGGAGTTGAGTTTCTAATCAATAAATATCCAATGCATCCTAATCGCTCTAAGTTAAAATTATTCGTAGATCGTCAAAAAATGCTTAAGAATATTTCTGGATCTACTTCAACGCTTATCTCCTAATGAAGTAAACTTTCTGAGTGGCCAATTAGCAGTTATCTGGCAAGAGTCCTCAACTTCATCCTTGAATGATCGAAGTAAAAATAATTGTACTTGCTCAGGATGAATCTATGGTCTCTTCGGAAATTCCACTGATATGCGCGAACCTGTCTTAACCATCAAGACTCTATGGTCGCGCGCATCATCATCGTTACGCTCTTCGACATTTGACAGTGATTGATGATTAGCGTATCTGTTGAGTTTGATTTCCGTGATGAAATCGCAACCGTGAGCCTGTATATTTGTTGAGCGCGGGAGTCTGCTGGAATAAAGATGGATTATACGACGAGAGAGTTATTGAAACGTTATGCGCGGCTTGCGCTCGGTCAGCCGTTTTCACCTGTGCTGCTGAACATCCTTGTGACTTCGGTTTGCGACATGCGCTGCACGCACTGTTTCTTCACGGAAGAGTTGGATGACAGGCCGCGCAAGAAGTTGCAGATGAAGACCAATGAGATCGAGCGTATCTCGGAGACGTTGGGCGGCAACTTAGGCGTCCTGATTCTCGCGGGCGGTGAGCCGTTTACGCGCAAAGACCTGCCGGAAATCGCACGCGCTTTCTACAAAAACAACAAGCTCGAATCAATCTACCTGATGTCGAACGGGCAGATTCAGAAGCGCATCATGCCTGATGTCACGCGCATACTTGAAGAATGCCCGGACCTTAACGTCACGGTCGCGCTCGGTCTCGACGGCCTCAAAGAGCAGCACGAGAAGATTCGGCAGAAGCCCGGCTCCTGGGATATTGCGATTGATACCGCGCGCCAGCTTCAGCAGATTAAGAAAGAATACCCGCGCCTCGACGTGCAGACCTGCACCTGCTTCATGCACTCGAATCAGGCCACGATTTTCGAGTGGTACGATTTTCTCAAACACGACTTGAAGCCCGACAAGGTGAACTTCAACTACATACGCCCGCCGTCAGCCGACCCCATCGAGCTTGATATTGACCACGCGCGTTATGCGCGGCTCGCGCAGATGATTGACGACGATTCGCGCCACGCGGCGATCAAGAATAACTACGGCGGCGATGCCGGATTCTTCAAAGCTGCGATTGATATTTACATGCACGGCCTGATTGCGAAGACGCAGGAAGAGCAGAAAGCGCAGATGACCTGCTATGCCGGAACTGCGGGCGGCGTGATCTACGATGAAGGGACAGTTTCCTCCTGCGAAAATCTTGAGCCGGTTGGAAACTTGCGCGACTACGATTGGAATTTTCAGAAGCTGTGGCTTTCTCCCGCGATGAAGGCGAGGCGCAAGAAGGCATCGGACGGATGCTTCTGCACGCACGAATCAAACAGCTATTATCCGAGCTTGCCCTTCAATCCGAAGCACTTGATTCAGATTAAGAAGCTTGAGCGCGAGATGAAGAAGGCTCGCCGAAATGTTGACGAACCGCAGGCAGGCGGCGTTGCAGTAAGTAATTTTTGATTTTAGATTTTTGATTTGCGATTGGATAAGGAATAAAGAAGCTTTCGTCCTCTTCCAATCTAAAATCTAAAATCGCAAATCTAAAATCCATTATGTTTCGAGCCAGGGTTCCAAAAATTCTCATTATCTCGTCCGACACGGGCGGCGGTCATCGCTCCGCCGCTGCCGCTATCGTCGCAGGCGTGCAGAAATTTTTTAACGGGCAGTCTTATGCTGTGCGCGTTGTGCGTGCGATTGAGGAATCACATTCGGTCACAGAAAAGCTGGTCAGGCTCTACAACTGGCTGCTGCGTCGCAAGCAGCACTGGATGAAATATCTCTACTGGGCTGTTAATCGCTTTCGCCCCGAAACGAGAGAGTTCTTCTATAGCCGAACAGTCGGCTACGTGCGTGAACTCTTTGATCGCTGGTGTCCGCACGTCGTCGTCAGCGTTCATCCTCTAACTCAACATGCCATCGCGCGCGTGCTCAAAGAACTTGGTCTTGCCGATAGGATTCCTCTCATCACCGTTGTGACTGATCCCTGCTACGGGTTCTGGCGCGGCTGGGCTTGCAACGATGTCACGCTATATCTGGTTGCGAGCGAAGAAGCGCGGCGACAACTGATTGATTACGGCGTTGCGCCTGAGCGCATCAAGATTTCGGGGATGCCTGTGCATCCGAAGTTCCAGTTTCCAGATGAGCAAGCCGCCAGTGCCGCGCGCACGGCGCTCAATTTAGACCCGCACAAATTCACAGTTTTCATTAACGCTGGTTGGGCCGGTGGCGGAAATATCCCGCAAATCTTCCGCGAGTTCGCACGCGGCGATCTGGACGTTCAGGCGATTTTCCTTGCCGGAAAAAATGAAGAGTTGCGGCAGGAAGCGGAAACCTTAGCTGCGAAAGCGAAGTTTCCCATCAAGGTGATTGGCTACTCCGAACACATAGAGCAGTTGATGCGCGCCGCCAACGTGATGATCTCGAAACTTGGCGGTCTAACCACCTACGAAGCCTTTGCCTGCCATGTCCCGATTATCGCGGATGTAACAACAGAGCCGATGCCGCAGGAAGCAGGCGCAGCCAATCTGATCGAGACGCGCGGAGCGGGCGTGCTGCTCAGTCGCGCGGTTGATATTGTGCCGGTGGTACGCCGCATGGTAGAGGACACCAAACATTATGCGGCGATGCGTGCCGCGACCCTGGGCCTGGCGCTTCCGAACGCGACACGACACATCGTAGAGGAAATCACCTCGCTCATCGCAAAGCCTGTGATGGCGCTCGAAGAGCCTGTGCTCGTTGACGCGCCAACCGTGTAAGCCATCTGCTTTGTTGACGCCAACCGGTTATTCAGGTTTAATCTTAGGACAACGCTCAAGACTTTCATTTCAGCCCGCTTCCGGTTTATCGAGGCGGGGTTTTTTTGGAGACTGACCAGGTGAGTATTTTGCTCGAAGGAAAACGAGCCTTCATCACAGGCGGCACGCGCGGCATCGGCGCGGCGCTCTGTGAAGTCTTCGCGCGTGAAGGCGCAGACGTGGCGTTCAACTACAACTCGCGCGACGAGCTGTCCGAGGCTACAATCGCCAAAATTACAGCGCACGGTCGCCGCGCGCTCTCCTACAAAATCTCGATAACTGACCGTGTTGGTATGAAGAAGTTGACGCGGGAACTCGTTGAAGCCTGGGGCGGCATAGATATTCTGGTCAACAACGCGGCGATCAATCGCGGCAACAATTTTGCTACGACGACTGACCGCGCGTGGGATGAAGTCATCAACACAAACGTCAACGGACTTTTCAGTGTGACGAAGCCGATTTATAAACAGATGATTCGCCAGCAGAAGGGAACTATCCTCAACATCAGTTCCATCGGTGCGATCCGGGCGCTTCCGACTTCCGTTCACTACGCAACATCGAAGGCCGCAGTCATAGGCTTCACCAAATGCCTCTCACGCGAGGCGAGCAACTTCGGCATCTCCGTCAATGCCATCGCCGCCGGAATCTTTGACACAGACCTTGCTCACACTCTGCCCGAACACCTCTTAGCAATGCACGGTTCCTGGGTTCCGAACGGGCGCATGGGCCGTCCCGAAGAGTTGGCCGAGTTTGCTGCCTTCATGGTCTCGGAGCGCAACAGCTACATGAACGGCGAAGTCGTCATCGTGGACGGCGGCGCGGTCACATAACGATTTCGGAATGCGGATTTCGGATTGAATAAGACCAGGAATTAAACGCAGAGGACACAGAGGACGCAGAGGAAGAAAAGGGAATAAATCTTAAAGTCGGAATCCTGATTTGAAATCTGCTCTTTAAAATCCCTTCTTCCCTCTGTGTCCTCTGCGGTGAAAATTCTCTTCCCTGTTCACATTCAGCCGCAATCCGAAATCCGCATTCCGCAATTTAAGTCTTAGTCGGCTGGCTCGACGTGGCACATGACCCTCTCGAAGTACCAGCCATAAGCTCCATAGCCAAGCTCATTCCAATCGGTCGTGTAGAAGTGGTCGAGGACGTTCCCGTTCCCGTTCCAGTATTGAAAGAGCGGGATGCCGCTCTCCGAGTCTGGCGGATAGACGTAGCACTCGACCTTCTCGAAGTACCAACCATTAGCTCCATAGCCAAGCTCGTTCCAGTCGGTTGTGTAGAAGTGGTCGCCGTCCTGGTAGTTGTAGTAGCGATAGAGCGGGGTGGTTCCCGTCTCCTGCGTGTTAAAGACGTTGCACACCGTCCTCTCTAACGTGTAGCCGTTGGTCGGGCATGCGCCTATCGCGTTGATGTCAATGGTGTAGAAGTGATCACCGATGTACGGGTTCCAGTACTGGTAGAGCGGCACTCCCGTTGCCGAAGCTTTCTGCGGTACGAGGAATATGAGCAGCGCGAGAGTGAAGATTAGTGTGAGCACGCGTTTCATCATTGTTTCTCCTTGGTTTGGCGGGCGGTTGAGAGTAAAGAGAGGAGTTCATGCGAGGGCGTGGCGCTACCGCGCAACGCTTGTGAGCTGTCTCTCCAAGGTTGTCACGATGACCCGGCGGTTGAGTCGTGTGCGGGCACGACGCTCTCGACGGAGCTATTCACAGCATTTGAACTATCAAGGCTGAAACGGTTGTAGGCGTCTTTGAGGGATGAGAGCTTGGCCTACGGACAAGCCTCCCACGAAACTTGAGGGCTTGAATGTCCTGGCAACGAGTCGTACTGTTCAGGGGAACGCGGGTATGCTATTTCAAGGCGCGTGGAGTTGTCAACGGTTTGTCATCTCAACCACAATCCGCTCTAACGCTTTTCTAGCTCAGCGAGGCGTGCTTCGAGCGTGCGGATTGTGCGTTGCATCTCGCCGAGCCTGCGGAAAGCTGCGGTTGAGCGTAACCATTCACGGTTATCGAAGGCTGGAATGCCGGAGATCATCTTGCCCGGTTCGACGTTGTGGCTGGTTGCGCTCTTGGCAGTCAGCACCGCATCGTCGCCGATAGTCAGATGCCCTGCAACGCCAACCTGTCCCGCAAGAATCACGCGGCGTCCGATGTGAGAGCTTCCGGCAAGACCAACCTGAGCGCAGATTAGAGCGTCTTCGCCGACTGCGCAGGAGTGGCCGATCTGAACCAGGTTGTCAATCTTAGCCCCGCGCGCAATGCGCGTCTCGCCGACCGAGGCGCGGTCAATCGTAGTGCCTGCGCCGATCTCCACGTCGTCTTCGATCACTACAATGCCCGTCTGCGGAATTTTCAGCCAGCGGCTCTCTTCATCCTTCGCGTAGCCGAATCCATCCGAGCCGATCACTGCATTGTCGTGAACGATGACGCGCTCGCCAAGCTCAGACCCTTCGCGGACACTGACGCCCGAGTGAATGACTGAGCCATCTCCGATTAACACGTTGTCGTAGATAGTCGCATTCGGATAGATACGAACGCCTGCGCCGATGCGGACGTTGCGCCCTATGACCGCGCACGCGCCGATCAATACGCCTTCACCGAGTCGCGCAGACGGGTCAATCACGGAAGCCGGATGGATGGACGGCTCAAACGTCGGCTCAGGATGAAAAAGCCTCAGAGCGCGCGTATAGGCAAGATAAGGGTCGCTCGCGCGAAGGACCGCTATGTCTCTTCCTACTTCAACGCCAGCGCCTACGAAGATGGCTGTTGCCCGTGTCGTCTGAACGCGCGGCGTGTAGCGTGGATTGGAGAGAAATGTGACCTGGCCTGTGGTGGCTTCGTCCAACCCGGCAGCGCCGCTAATCTCCGCGTCGCCCGCACCGCTTTCAAGTTGTGCGCCGGTTTGTTCTGCAAGTTCTGAGAGTTTCATGAGCGAAAGTGTAGCGCAACATACGAAAGACAGCCACAGAGCCACAGAGGCACAGAGAAAACAGAAAACCGGAGGCAGAAAACATTTTGTAAATCATTCCTTGCTTCCGATCTCTGTGCCTCTGTGTCTCTGTGGCTATTTGTTTCTTTCAGACTACATCAAGTTGATCGGGTCAATCTCAAGATTGACGGAGCGCATGTCGCAGCCGCGCGCCGTCGCTTCGGCAACCGCGATGTCAATCACTTCGCGCAGGCGAGGGCGGCTGCGCGATTTGACTAGAATCTGGATGCGATGCTCGCCGCGCAGACGCGCAAGCGGCGCGGGCGCAGGGCCAAGGATACGACAGGCGCGATCAGCGTTTGCCTCGTCCAGAGCTTTCCTGATCTCGGCAGCGGTCGTTTGCGCCCGCGTGAAATCTTCACCATGCACGAGCAAGGATGCGAGCGCGACGAAAGGCGGATAGTTGAGGCTTCTGCGATAACGAATCTCTTCCTCGTAAAAGCCCGCGTAGTCCTGGGCGCAGGCGTGTTTCAGAGCGTAGTGATTCGGGTGATAGGTTTGAATCAAGACTCGTCCTGCAAGATCGCCGCGACCGGCGCGGCCCGCCACCTGCGTAATCAACTGAAAGGTTCTTTCGGCTGAGCGAAAGTCCGGCAAGGCAAGTCCGGCATCAACCGAGACGACGCCGACCAGCGTCACGTTCGGAAAGTCGTGCCCTTTGGCGAGCATCTGCGTGCCGACGAGCATGTCGAGTTCGCCCGCGCCGAATTCAAGGATGGCGCGCTCGAAAAGTTTGCGGCGCGAGGTGGTGTCGCGGTCGAGCCGCGCGATGCGAAGTTTTGGAAAACGCTTCTGCAACATCTCCTCGATCTGTTCCGTTCCTTCGCCGACATAGTAGATGTACTTGCCTTCGCAGGATGGGCAGCGCGTGGGCGCAAGCTGCCGATGATTGCAGTAGTGACAGATGATGCTCATCTCGCTGCGATGGTAGGTGAGCGTGACATCGCAGTTCGGGCATTGAATTGACTCGCCGCAGGAGCGACACAGCACGAAGCTCGAATAACCGCGACGATTGAGCAGGATGATTGACTGCTCATTGCGAGCGTGCGTCTCATCAATGGCTTTGAAGAGTTCTTCCGAAAAAACTTCGGGGCGACCATGACGCGCGAAGACTTCGCGCATGTCTATAATCTCGGCACGCGCCATCGCGCGATTGGCGATTCTTTGCGCGAGTTGCAAGTAGCCATACTTTCCACCGCGAGCATTATTGAAAGATTCAAGCGAAGGCGTCGCAGAGCCGAGCACGACGACCGCACCTTCACGGCTGGCGCGGACAATCGCTGTGTCGCGCCCGTTGTAGTAAGGCGACTCCTGCTGGCGATAAGAGGTTTCGTGTTCTTCGTCAATGACGACGAGGCCCAGATTAGAAACGGGCGCGAAGACAGCCGAGCGAGTGCCGATAACGACGCGAGCCTCGCCGCGCTTTAAACGACTCCATTCATCGAAACGCTCGCCCGTTGTTAGAGACGAATGAAAGATCGCAACCTGATCGCCGAAGTGCGCGCGTAAGCGGCGCGAGAAGACCGGAGTCAGGGCGATTTCAGGCACAAGCATCATCGCCGCGCGTCCTTGCAGGAGAGCGGCGCGCATGGCGCGTATGTAGATTTCGGTTTTTCCGCTGCCCGTGACGCCGTGCAGGAGAAACGCCGCGTAGCGACTATCCGCGAGCGGCTTCTCGATCTCTTTGAGCGCGACAGCTTGAGCTTTCGTCAACTCTAGCTCCTCAAGCTCAGGCAGCGTTGCAGTAGCCAGCGGATCGCGGCGCACGTTGCGTACAAAGACTTCGACGATGCGGCGCTTCTCCAGAGTTTGAATCGTAGAGGCGCTCGCGTCCGCCGCTTCCAGCAAATCAGAAAACCCTGCCTCGCCGCCTTCTTCGATCAGCGTCTCGATGATTCTCTGTTGAGCTTTAGAAAGCGCGCGCGCCGGTTCAGCTACGACGTGCTCTTCGACAGGCAACAGGCGCACGGCCTTGCGTCGTTTGGCGCGGGCTACCACGCTTCGCGCGCGATGCGTGAGCTTGACCCAGCCGGCTCGCTCCAAATCGCGTGCGACTGCTCCGGCGCGAGCTTCGCCAATGTGTTTCGCAAGGATGCGGAGAGACATTTCTTCCGATTCGGCGACGAGGCGCAAGGCACGCGCCTTCGCAGTCGCTGTGCGATTGATCGGCAGGCGCGCTAATTCATCGCGTCCTTCAGCCGTGATGGTCAGCACCTGCTCAACCGTAGCGTTCAACCCGGCGGGGAGCGCAGCTTTTAAGACTTCGCCCCAGGGCGCGGCATAATATTCGGCGACCCAGCGCGTGATTTCCAGAATCTCAGGCGTGAGGAGCGGCTCGGCATCGAGCAACTCTTCTGCGTCTTTGATGTCAACGTCCGCAAGGTCAGCCGCAGGGTCTAGCGTTTGCAGCAGGGCGACGATGTAACCCGTGAGGCGTTTGCGTCCGAAGGGAACGAGCAGCCGCGACCCCAGCCGCGCATCCCTTTGCAGAGCAATCGGCAGACGATAGGTAAAAGTCTGCGAGACATGCAGGGGCACAGCGACCTCCGCGTACTGCGGTAGCGTCGTTTCGGTTGCATTCTGTTCGCGTTCAGGAGCGATGGACGATTGCACGGTGAGTAAAGTTAACGTGAAGCGAGCAAAAGGTGAAGCGGCAGCGCGATAGAATGAACCGCAGATAAACGCGAATAGACACAGATACGGAGAATCACAAAGACATGAAGACAGGAAGAAGATGGTTTCTCTCTTCTGTGTCTTCGTGCCTTTGTGGTCAATTCTTTCTTCAATCTGTGTCTATCCGCGTTTATCTGCGGTTATTACTCCGAAGCAAGAAAGGCGCGCACCTTTTTCATGTCTTCCCAGACTTCGCGTTTCTTCGAGGGGTCGCGCAGCAGGTAAGCAGGGTTGAATGTCGGCATCAACTGAGCGCCCTGATAGTCGTGAAACTCGCCGCGCATTTGCGAAATGGGTTTCTTTGTTCTGAGCAGAGCGCGCGTCGGCGTGTTGCCGAAGGCAATGACTACATGCGGCTGGACGACCGCAAGCTCGCGGTGCAGATAAGGTGTGAAGAAAGAGAGCACGTCGGGCGTTAACTCATCACCGCTTGAAATGAACTTGGCCGTATTGGTCAGGTAGCAATCTTCACGTTTAAGACCGATGGCTTCGAGTATGCGGTTGAGCATCTGGCCCGCCGGACCCATAAAAGGTTTACCGGAATCTATGTCGGGCGGGCCGGGCGACTCGCCGACGACAGCCACGCGCGCACCCTCTCGCCCTTCGCCGAAGATGAAGACGCGATCAGCAAACTGCGGCATCGCCTGAGCGCGCCTGAGAAGCTCCTCGTTGATCTCATCCAGCGTTTCGTTCGCACCTTGCGGCGACTCGTCGAAGAGTGAAGACTGCATAAAAAGTGATGAGTGATAAGTGATAGGTGATAGGTGATAAGCAAGAACAGTTTTCCCCCTATCACCTATCACCCATCACCTATCACTTAATCTTTAAGTTTTCCGTCCAGGTAGTCGCGCACCTTCTTCATGTCTTCCCAGGCTTCGCGCTTCTTCGAGGGGTCGCGGAGCAGATAGGCCGGGTGAAAGGTGGGCATGACTTTGATGCCTTTGTAGTCTTGGAACTTCCCGCGCAGTTTCGTGATGCCTTCTTTGGTGTCGAGCAAGTTTTTCATCGCCGTGTTGCCGAGTACGACGATCACTTCGGGCTGGACGACTGCGATTTCGCGCAGGAGGAAAGGCTTGCAGGTCTTCGCTTCATCGAGCGTCGGCTGGCGGTTCTGCGGCGGGCGACAGCGATTGACGTTGCCGATCAACACATCCTCGCGCTTCATGCCGATGGCATCAATGATCTTGTTGAGAAGCTGGCCCGCGCGCCCGACGAATGGACGCGCCTGCGCGTCTTCATCTGCGCCGGGAGCTTCGCCGACGAACATCAAACGCGCTTTTCGATTGCCATCGCTGTTGACGATGTGCGTGCGTCCGGCATGGAGCGGGCAGCGCACGCACTCGCCTATATCGTTCCAGATGTCTTCAAGAGTTTCGTTTGAGCGCGGCAAGCTCGCCTCGTCTTTCGGCGTGATCTCGCCGAACAAGGTCTCCATCGGTGGCGGCGGCTCAAGTTCTTTGGGTCGTTTGGTAGTGGTTCGTTTAGCCATTTCTGTTTGCTCCGGTGAAGATGTTGCGATGCCTTGCTTTGATGGGTCAAGAGGCGCGCTGGTTGGGGGCAAATCTATTCTGGCAGAACCTTGCGCGCTACGACGCAAGATAGGGTTCTGCTCCGGCGGCGCTGGCTCTCGTTTAGGTCTCTCCGTGCTTGAAGCAGCCAACAGTTGATTTGAAATAGAAGAATCTTCAACGCCGCTGACGCCGAGTTCGCTCAAATATGAGACGTATTCGCGGGCATCCAGAGCCAGCGCGCTTAACTCATCTTTGAAGTCGGGTCTATTTTCCATTTCGCGTGCGGCGCAGATGCGCGATCTCGTCCAGGATGCGATGCGAAGCGTCCAGCTTGGACATTAACGGTAGCTCGACGGGAGCATCGCCCGCGCGTGTGATGATAGTGATGATATTTGTTTCCGTGTCGAAGCCTGCGCCATCTCTAGTGACGTCGTTGGCGACTATGGCATCGAGCCGCTTGGCTTCAAGCTTCGTGCGTGCATGTTTGAGCACGTCGTTTGTTTCGGCAGCGAAGCCGACGACGAGCAAGCCGTTCTGCTTCGCCTGTGCGACTTCTGCGAGAATGTCCGGCGTCGGCTCAAGCGTCAGCGTGATGCGCTCGCCCGCCTTCTTGATTTTATTGGCCGCGCGCTCAGAGGGGCGATAATCGGAGACGGCTGCGGCTGCGATGAAGATAGTGGCCCCTGTAGTTTCTTTCATCACGGCGGCGCGCATCTCTTCCGCAGAGAGGGCACGCACGAGGTTAACGTTTGCGGGCGGCTCTGCGCTGGTTGCGCCTGCGACAACGGTGACTTCCGCTCCGCGCGCATGCGCTGCCTCGGCCAGCGCGAAGCCCATCCGACCGGAAGAGCGGTTCGAGAGAAAGCGCACCGGGTCTATTTCCTCGCGGGTCGCGCCAGCGGTTATCAAGACACGCTCGCCCATCATGTCGCGCGTCGGATGGCGTTCGCTCTCGCGCAAGAGTTCCAGAGCGGCGGCGACGATTCTTTCAGGCTCGCTCAAGCGTCCGGGGCCGAACGTGCCGCAGGCCATCTCGCCCGCGTCAGGCTCGATCACGCACACGCCGTCAGCACGAAGTTGTTGTAAGTTTCGCTGTGTCGCCGGATGATTCCACATCGTTGTGTTCATTGCAGGGGCGATGAGGACGGGGGCGTTTGAGGCCAGATAGGTCGAGGTGAGAAAATCGTCGGCAACGCCGTTGGCGAATTTGGCGATGATGTTGGCTGTGGCGGGCGCAACCAGGAGCAGATCAACCGACTGTGAAAAGGTGATGTGGGCGATGGGATCAGGATTGTCCGGCGCGTAATCATCAACGATGACGTGCGAGCCGGAGAGAGCGCGAAACGTGAGCGGCGTAATAAACTCACAGGCGCGCGCAGTCATCGCCACGCGCACAATGCATCCGGCGCGTTGAAGTCCGCGCAGGATTTCGGCTGCCTTGTAAGCGGCGATACCGCCCGAGACGCCGAGCGCGACACGCTTGCCGTTGAATCTGCTCTCTTGAGAATCATCAGCCATTGGTCTGCTTCTTTTTGTTGCCAGCGAGCTAGAGTTGCAGGGAAAATGTAACATCGCTGATGCCTGCGTGCAACGCGCTTCCACATTGGTTGTGGTAAACTTTGGCTCATCGGTTGCCCCCTGTGAAAAACGTTTGGCTTAGATTTCAAATTCAGAGAGCGATGAAAAGAGAGAAAAGGTCTTTCCGGGTTTGGTTATTGGTTCTGGTCTGTCTTGCCGGGACAGGAATCGCAAGAGCGCAGCGCGGGCGGGAAGACATGAGCGAGTTCGGCCCGGTGGTTCGAGCTTATTTGGGCTATCTTAACAATGAGCAGGAAGTGGTGGACGACCGCGCCAGCCGCCACGAGGTCAACAGGGTATATTACATACGCAACTCGAACCGCATACGCGCACTCCGCCAGATGGCGCTACGCATTGCGCGCGAAACCAAAAACGATTACCTGCCGGAACTGGAAGCGGCAGTAGTTGACGAGTTGGGCAATCTCTTCGAGCATCCGCCGAAGCCTTCGAGCCTGCGTGTCGGCGAAGTCTATAGCAACACTTTCAGATTCTTAGGCGCGGTGCGCTCCGCCGGTATCTACTACGTCTTCGCCAGGCTCGACCCTTACGAGCAGGCGGAACTGATGGAGAAAGAGAAGGCCAGGCCAGTTGAGGACGCGCAGCCAACCGCTACCGCGCCAGCTTCGGACCAGACGACAAACCGACCTCGACGGGTCGGCTCGCCTTGACGATACTTTCAGGAAACGTTTGCTACTCCAATGCGCCAGCCAACACTTTTTGAAAAGAAGAGCGGACAGAGTGTAGTTGACCCGGAGCGATTAGTGCTCTACGCGCTCGGCGATTTTCAGGCGCGTGGAAAAGTTCTGGCTCAAAGGGATTTGCCGCTTGATCGCCTGCGTGGTGCGCTCCGGCGCGCTTCGGAAACGTTCGACATTGAGGAATTGTCGGATGAAGAAGCTGTCGCGGTGTTTAGATCGCTCGGCGCTGAGGTGCGACAGGTTCCGTCCTTCGTTGCCAAGCATCCGTTTCGTGTCATCGTCTCTGCGGAGTTAGCAGAGCGCGCTGAGCGCGCATACCAGGAAATCATCGCCTCTTTGAAGCAGGCTTGAGATTCCAGGCTTTTATTTGTGGCGAGCGCTCCTCTTCTGTTACCATCCCCGGCGCTCCACTTAAATTCTTAACAGCTTCTCCCGGTTGCTCTGTGACAACCGGGAGAGCGCCCACACTGCCATGAAAAAAGATGAAAGCCGCCGTAGGTTTCTACGCAATGCGCTTCAGGGCTTGAGCGTTGCCGCGCTAGGCTCTCAGCTTTACAGGGTCGCGCCCGCGCAAAGTGAAGGAGCGCACGCTCACGTTATAGTCAAACGCGATCAGCCATCAATCAGGTTTGCGATTCACGGAGGAGCCGGAACGATTCTCAAGAGTGAGATGAGTGCGGAGCGTGAGAAGGCGTATCGTGCGGCGCTGACAGAAGCGTTGATGACGGGCTACGGCATTCTGAAAAAAGGTGGCGCGGGGCTGGACGCGGTTGAGGCCACAATCAGGATCATGGAAGACTCACCGCTGTTCAATGCCGGAAAGGGAGCGGTTTTTACCAGCGCCGGAACTAACGAACTGGACGCCTCTATCATGGACGGCAAAACTCTCAAGGCAGGTGCGGTCGCCTCACTCAAGCACATCAAGAACCCGATTAGCCTGGCCCGGCTCGTGATGGAGAAATCCAAGCATGTCATGATGGTGGGCGACGGGGCCGAATCGTTTGCTAAAGAGCAGGGGGTTGAGCTTGTCCCTCAGAGTTATTTTTATACTGAGGAGCGTTGGAAAACCTTGCAACGCGAGAAGGCTGCGGAAGCTGAGAAGAATAAAGCGCCACAGGATAAGAAGCAGGAAAAGGGACACGCCACTCTGCCGTTACATGAATACGGCACGGTTGGAGCCGTCGCCCTGGATCAGGGTGGAAACCTGGCTGCCGGAACTTCTACAGGCGGCATTTCCAACAAGAAGTGGGGCAGGGTCGGTGATTCGCCGATCATCGGCGCGGGAACTTACGCCAACAATCGAACCTGCGGGGTCTCCGCCACCGGAGATGGGGAGTATTTCATCCGTTCGGTAGTCGCCCACGACCTCTCTGCTTTGATGGAATATAAAGGATTATCGTTAAAAGAAGCCGCTGATGTCGTCATCGAAAAGGTGGACAAGCTGGGCGGGAAGGGTGGCTTAATTACCATTGATAAAGATGGTCATATAGCAATGTCTTTCAGCACAGCCGGGATGTACAGGGGGCGCGTTGGGGCGGACGAGCAGCCGGTTATAGAGATTTACAAGGATTAGGCTGTCCATCTTTGAAGAGCCGGTAGCCAGGGCTTGGGATTGAATGTTCGAGCCGAGCTTCGTTCAGCAGCAGTAGCAGGCGCGCCGGAAGCTCCCGTAGATGAATTCTACGGGCAGGCTTACGGGTGGTCGGGGATTCCCGTAAAATAATCTGGTAAAAGGGTCTTGAGTGTGCTAAGTTAATGGCACTATTACGCAAATGTTTGTTGACAGAGGCGTAGGATTCGTGTAAAAAGGCAGGGATATTGAAGCCCTCAGTGGCTCTCATGCCTGCTTTTTTAAGGAATGTTTCGCGCGGTCGGGTTTGAAATGTCGAGATGGGTCTAGCGAGAAAGACTAAAACTTCCATCTCCCGCGAGCCTTTGGGTTATGCGGCGCGCTCTCAAAACTTTTTTCACTTTACGGGAGGAGAATTAATGATCAGCAGAACTTGGAGCCGCAAGTCCATAGCGTTCTGCCTGGCAGTAGCCGTCTTGAGCGTGTACTCGATGGTAGTGCTGGCGACGCCGGGACAAATGGGCCAAACAGGAACGTCGGGCGAGTTATCGGCATCCGGTCAGGTCACCGTTAACGGCCAGAGCGCAATTTCAGGTGCGACCGTCTTTTCGGATAGCACCGTTCAAACAGCACAGAACAGCAGTGCTGTCGTCAGCCTTGGCAAACTCGGTCGCGTCGAACTCTTGCCGGGCACTACTATGAAGGTCAGCTTTAGCGAGTCGGGCATCACCGCGATGCTTGAAGCCGGACGCGCTCGCGTTTCCATTCCGGCTGGCATCTCGGCGACGGTTAATACCAAAGACGGTGCCGTCGTTGCCGACAATACTCAGGCCGATGCTTTCACCATTGACACCGAATGCGGCAACACAATCGTTGCTACTCAGGTTGGCAAAGTTGAGCTGCGCGCCGGAAGTAAGGCTTCGCAGATCGCGGCTGGTTCACAAGACACAGCCGGTACGGCTGCACCTGGCACCCGCTGCACACGTCTCAAGACGGAAGGCATGCGGAGCTTGGGCGGCGGCGCGCTGGCGGCTTTATTGCTCGCAGCGGGCGGCGCTATTGCAGCGGCAATCCTTGCCGGACGTAGCTCGAACAACGATCTTAATTTCGGTGGAACGGTGGTCGTGGTCAGCCCGACCAAGTAAACCGACAGACCCTCTATCCCGTGCCGGGCACACACTCTCGCACGGCTAACTAACTGCAACCTTGCGGGTCACGCGACATCTGGCGCGCGTGACCCGCAAGGTTTTGCATGTGATTGCTTGTAAATCGTGAATCGTAAATCGTAGATAGACAAACCCCGGCTTTTCGTCTTTTCACGATTTACGATTCACGATTTACGATTTACGGAAAAAGAATGCATATCGCAGTAATCGGCTCAGGGTATGTAGGGCTTGTGACGGGAACGTGCTTCGCGGAATTCGGGGTTGACGTAACCTGCGTTGACGTTGATAAGGAAAAGATCGCGCAGCTCTCTGAAGGCATCATTCCCATTTACGAGCCTGGACTCGAACAGTTAATCGCCAAGAACACCCAGGCAGGTCGCCTGCATTTTACGACTGACCTGAAAGCGGCAGTCGAACAGGCGCTTGTTATTTTCCTGGCCGTCGGCACGCCGCCAAGAGAAGACGGCGCAGCCGACCTCACGCACGTTGAAGCAGCCACTCGATCCATAGCCGATCACATGAACGGCTACAAGGTCATCGTCACCAAGTCCACTGTCCCGGTCGGCACAGGTGAGCGTCTGCGAAAGCTTATCCGTGAACATCAAAAAGGGCGACATAATTTTGGGATTGTCTCGAACCCTGAATTCCTGCGCGAAGGCGCAGCCATTGACGACTTCATGCGGCCTGACCGCGTTGTCTTAGGCAGCCGCGACGACGAGGCGATTGCGATCATGAAGGACCTCTATCGCCCGCTCTTTTTGATAGAAACGCCCTTCGTTATCACCTCGCTTGAAGCCGCCGAATTAACCAAGTATGCCGCGAACGCTTTTCTAGCTACCAAGATTTCTTTTATCAACGAAATCGCCAGCCTCTGCGACCTGATCGGCTGCGATGTGCATGACGTGGCACGCGCTATCGGGATGGACGGTCGCATCGGGCGCAAGTTTCTTCATCCGGGGCCGGGCTTCGGCGGCTCTTGTTTCCCGAAAGACACGCGCGCTCTGGTTTCGGTCGCGCGCGAGTTCGGTGGCGCATCGCTGATTGTTGACGCAGTCATAGAAGTCAACGAGCGGCAACGCGCCGCCATGATTCCAAAGATTGAAAAGCTGGTGGGTGATCTCAAAGGCAAAACAATCGCCGTGCTCGGGCTTTCCTTTAAGCCTGAGACAAACGACATGCGCGAGGCTCCGTCCGTTGACATCATTCGCGGACTCCTTGAGCGCGGCGGGGCAGTGCGTGCTTATGATCCTGTAGCGATGGAAGAATCCGCTAAAATTCTTCCAGAAATTGCCTTTCCAGGCATTGCCTACGTAGAAGATGAATACGCAGCCGTCGAAGGAGCTGATGTGCTTGTCTTCATGACTGAGTGGAACCAATTCCGCGCTCTTGATATGGAACGCGTGCGCAGCTTGATGCGTACGCCGAAGATTGCCGATCTACGCAACATCTACGAACCCGGCGTGATGCGTGACCTAGGCTTTGATTACGTCGGAGTGGGAAGGTGAAAAAAAGTGATAAGTGATGAGTGATGAGTTAAAAGCTCATTCCTATTCATCACTCATCACTCATCACTTATCACTTATATGAGTCTTTCAGGTATCGTACTTGTCACGGGCGGTGCGGGCTTCATCGGATCGCACATAGCGCAGACATTGGCTGCGAGCGGCGCGCGTGTGCGTGTGATTGACGATCTCTCGACGGGGCATCGGGAGAATCTGGAAGAGATTGGCGACCGCGTTGATTTCCAGTTGGGCAGCCTGGCTGATGAAAAGACTACGCGCCGCGTTTTAGAGGATGTCGAGCTGGTTTTTCACGAGGCGGCGATTCCAAGCGTTCCGCGCTCGGTGAAGAATCCTGTCGAGACTCATGTGGCCTGCGTTGATGCGACCTTTCAGCTTCTCAATGCAGCGCGTGAGAAAGGTGTTCGACGGGTCATCTACGCAGCTTCGAGTTCGGTTTACGGCGATCAGCCGACTTTGCCGAAAGTTGAAGACATGCGGCCTGAGCCGCTCTCGCCTTACGCTGTCGCCAAACTCGTCGGCGAATACTATTGCCAGGTCTTCACACGCGCCTACAATCTTGAGACCGTTTGTCTGCGCTACTTCAACGTCTTCGGCCCGCGCCAGGACCCAAGCTCGGAATACTCAGGCGTTATCTCACGCTTCACGAGCGCGCTCTTGAGCGGCGAGCGGCCAATCATTTACGGCGACGGCGAGCAGTCGCGCGACTTTACATATATCGCGGACGTTGTCGCCGCCAACTTGCGCGCCGCCGAGACGACAACCGGAGTAGGACGTGTCATCAACTTCGCACGGGGCGAAAGAACCACGCTCAATCAACTGCTGGATATTCTAAAAAATATTACCGGCCAAAGGGACGTGCAGCCGGAATACAGAGAGCCACGCGCGGGCGACGTGCGCCACAGCCTCGCGGACATCACGCGCGCACGCGAAATGTTGGGCTACGAGCCGCAAACGAGTATTGAGGAAGGTTTGCGCCTGACAATCGAGTGGTGGAAGCAGAGTCGTTTCGCCGTCTAACCTGTTCACACTATCCAACCATCTTTCGTAAGCTTTCCGTGAAGGGCTGCCGCGCGACACCTTTGTCCGTGATGATGGCAGCGATCAACTCATTAGGCGTGACATCGAACGCCGGGTTTTGAACCGGCACGCCGTCTGGAGCGAGTTGATACTCACGCATGTGTGTGACCTCGCGTGCGTCACGCTCCTCGATTGGTATCTCTTCGCCGGTCGCTAGTGTGAGGTCGAGCGTGGAGACAGGAGCCGCGACGTAGAAGGGAATGTTGTGTTGTTTAGCCAGGACCGCGACCATGTAAGTTCCGATCTTGTTCGCCGTGTCGCCGTTTGCAGCGATGCGGTCAGCGCCGACGACGACCGCATCAACCTGTCCCTGCTTCATCACATGCCCGGCCATATTGTCTGTGATTACTGTGACGGGGATGTCGTCTTTGGCTAACTCCCAGGCGGTCAGCCTCGCGCCTTGCAGGTAGGGGCGCGTCTCATCCGCAATGACGGCGATGCGCTTGCCAGCGTCAATCGCACCGCGAATTACGCCGAGGGCCGTACCGTAATCTCCGGCTGTGGCGAGCGCGCCTGCGTTGCAGTGTGTCAGCACCGTCGAGCCATCCGGGATCAACTCGCCGCCGAAGCGTCCTAAGTTTCGGTTGGCTTCGATGTCGTCTTTGAAGATCGTTTGCGCTTCCAGGATGAGTTGGCGTTTGGCCTCTTCCACGTCTGTCGTCTCAGCCTTCGCGCGTCGGAAGCTGGCGCGCATCCGCTCAATTGCCCAGAAGAGATTGACTGCTGTGGGGCGCGTGCTCGACATCACTTCGCACATGTAATCGAAATCGTATTCAAGGTCTGCAAGGGAAGTTCCGACCGATTGCTTTGCCCCGAGCGCAAGACCAAACGCGGCGGAAATGCCTATTGCCGGTGCGCCGCGCACGACCATCTTCTTGATGGCATCCGCCACCTCTTCGTATGAACGAAGCGTCAGATACTTTTCTTCCGTCGGCAGTAGGCGCTGGTCGAGCATACGCACACCCTCGTCTGTCCATTCCACAGTCTTAATCATTCTTCGGATTGCTCCTCTATCAGGTTTCAGTGAAGAGGCATCTTACTCGACATGCAAAGTAGAAGGCAAAAGTGAGGCAGACATTCGCTTGAGGTTTGGCTTTAACTTTTATAAATGCTAGTTTGAAATTGCCGTGAGCTATTGGAGCCAGGAACAGAAGATGGAATTTAGAACGATAGCCTCTGATGATTATGAAGCTATCCGCCGGTTTCTATCTGACGCGGGTTGGCAGCATCGCGTCTCTGACCCGGAAAAGTTTAGGAAGATGATGGAGAATACCAGCCGGGCAATTGTCGCGGTTGATGATTCCCACATCGTCGGATTCGCCAGAGCCTTGTGTGATGAAGTTTCCAATGGCTATATCTCGATGGTCGCGGTGGCTGCCGAGAGGCGCGGGCAGGGAATAGGGCGCGAGCTTGTGCAGCGGCTTATCAAAGAAGACGCAGGCATCACGTGGATTCTACGCGCAGGGCGTGGAAGCACAGGGTTCTGGGAGAAGATGGGCTTCAAGGCGTCGGAAATTGCGATGGAAAGAGTCAGGAGTTAAAGCAGGAGGTAAGCCGACAAACTTTACGAGCGGAAGTCAGTTTCCAATGCATTGATGTGATTCAGAGTAAGCTTGCTCGGTCACACGCCTTTTGACTTTTCCTGTGCGAGCGTGATAACGTCCGCGCCGCAAGCGAAAGTGAAACGAAAGTTTCCTTTGTTCTTTTCAGAAAGAAACGTCCGGGTGCCCCGTGCAAAGAGCGGGGAGAATAGGGAAGCGGGTGTGAATCCCGCGCGGTCGCGCCACTGTAAAGGAATGCAAAATTAAAAATTAAAAATGCAAAAGGAAGGCAAAGAACCACTTTTGATTAAATGTGGTTTCACCCTCAACTTTGCATTTTTAATTTTTAATTTTGCATTTCTAAGTCAGGAGACCTGCCTGTTGACGTTGCTTTGCAGCCTTTTGAGCGCCTCGCGTAAAGGTGTTCAGGCCGCACGCCGGGTCTCTCTTTCTCCTTCAAAAGTGACAGTCCCGTCGCCAGCCTGCATTCCTTTCCGTAAGGCCGCGCAGGAAAGCGACGGGACTTTTTTGTCTAAACCAAACACCTTCAGATTCAACTTGATTTTCGCGCTGGCGCTCGTCGCCCTCGCCTTCGCGCTCTTCTCCTGCTCATCGCGTCGGGAAGCAGGCACGTCGAACGCGGCGGTTGAGATGCGAGAGGTGATGGACGAAGCGGGCAAGAAAGTGCGCTTGCCTGTTCACCCGCAACGCATCATCACGCTCGCGCCGAACTTGACGGAGATCGTTTACGCCATCGGAGCAGGGAATCGTCTGGTTGGCAACACGACCTACTGTGATTATCCGGCGGAAGCGAAACAGGTCGCAAAGGTCGGCGACACACTTCAGCCGAACATCGAGCGAATCATCGCGCTGCGGCCTGAAGTTATATTCATCTCAACTGCCTCACAACTCGAAACCTTCACGAAGCAACTGAGCGAGCGCGGCATCGCGGTCTTCGTCACAGACCCGCACGACCTTGAAGGAGTCTTCTCTTCCATCAAGACGCTCGGCGATCTTTTAGGCCAGCAAGAGCGGGCCGAAAAACTTGTCGGCAACCTACGCGCACGCGCAGCAGCAGTAGAAAATGGCGTAGGCACGCGCCCGGTTGTAACGGTCTTCTATCAAGTCTCGCCATCGCCGCTCTGGACTGCGGGGCGCAGATCATGGATTACGGATTTGATTCGCCGCGCGGGAGGAAAGTCTGTGACCGCCGAAGTCGAGGGCGAGTGGATGCGCTACAGCGACGAGGCTGCGATTGCCTCCAGGCCCGAAGCGATCATCATGGCGACGAGCGATTCGATGAACGGGGAGAAAATGGAAGTGGCGTCGGCTTTGCAAAAATCTCCGGCGGTTCTCAAAAGGCGCGTTTACGGAATCAACGGCGACTTCCTTTCGCGCCCCGGGCCGCGACTCGTTGACGGGTTAGAGCAGATGGCGCGCGTGCTTCATCCAGAAGTTTTCCAGCAGTAATTAACATGAAGACGATGGCTGCTGCCGGACAATCAAAGCTTGTGCGAGGCGCGCGTTCAACTTTTCGCCGCACGCTTATCATCTGCCTTGCGCTCCTGGCTGCGCTTCTCATCGTCATCGTCGCGGCGTCTGTCATCGGGGCAGAGCATTTGCCTCTTGCTTCATCTCTCCGCGCGCTGTTCACTGGAGGTAGTTCGTCTCGCTGTCTGACATCCGCCTATCGTTGGAACTCGAATCTACTGGAACAAGTGATAGGCAGTTCATCCTGCGGTCTCACGCCGGATCAGAGCGCGATTCTGTTTGATATACGCTTGCCGCGCATCTTGCTGGCGGCGAGTGTCGGCGCATCTCTAGCAACGGCGGGCGCGGGCTACCAGGCTTTGCTGAGAAACCCGCTCGCAGAGCCTTACCTGCTTGGCATCTCAAACGGCGCTGCGGTGGGCACGATGATCGCACTGGTCTTTTTCGGGCAGACGATTGAGTGGATGCGTCCCCTGATGGCCTTCGCGGGCGCGCTTGCTGCGACCTTCGTCGTCTATCGTCTGGCGCGTGGTCGCTCAGGCACGACTCCTGAAAAACTGATTCTCGCGGGCGTGATTGTGACGACCTTTCTTTCGTCGGCCATAGTCTTCATCACGACGCTGATGGATGCAACACGCATACGCTCTTTCACCTTCTGGCTGCTCGGCGATCTTTCGGGTGCGAGTTCCAGTTTGCTCATCGTGGCGATCATATCCGCAATCGTCGGCGCAACCTTGCTCACGCTTTATTCGCGCTCTTTGAATCTGATGATGCTCGGCGAGCGTGATGCTTTTGACCTGGGCGTTGAAGTGGGGCGCGTGCGGTTGGTGGTTTTCCTCGCGGCAAGCCTGCTGGTCGGCGCATCAGTCGCCTCGGCAGGGTCGGTCGGATATGTCGGCCTTGTCGTGCCGCACCTCGTCAGATTGTCTATGGGAAGCGACAACCGGATGGTGATGCCCGCCGCTGCTCTCACGGGCGCGCTCTTCGTCATCGTCGCCGACACGGTTGCGCGCACCGTTATCGCGCCGCGTGAGCTTCCGGTTGGTGCGATCACTGCGCTCATCGGCGCGCCGCTGTTCATTTACTTGCTCAGAAGAGGCTGATGGTGCTTGAAGCTAAAGATGTCAGCTTGAATTACGGCGAGCGTGTGGCGGTTGCCAGCGTTAGCTTGCGTGCTGTGCCGGGCGAAGTCACGGCGATCATCGGGCCGAACGGCGCGGGGAAGTCCACTTTGCTGCGTGCGCTAAACGGCGCACTCAATCCTTCAAGCGGAGAGGTTCTTCTTGATGGGAAGCCTTTGCGCCTCTTTGCGCGGCGCACAGTAGGGCGGCGCATCGCTGTTGTCGCACAGGAAGCGGAGTTGCGTTTTCCAGTGACGGTGATGGAGTTCGTTTTGGGCGGGCGTTATGCATGGTCGAGCGCGAGCGCGTGGGGCTGGGAGACTGAGCGCGACGTAACTGTAGCTCAAGAGGTCTTGCGAGAAACTGAGTTGGAAGATTTCAGCGCGAGATTGATGAGCGAGCTTTCCGGTGGCGAGCGACAACGCGCGGTGCTGGCGCGTGCGCTTGCGACCGAAGCAGGCATCCTGCTGCTGGATGAGCCGACAGCAAATCTGGACCTGGCTCATCAAGCCGCGCTGCTACAGCTTGTCCGCACACGTTGCGACCGCAGGGGCGCGTCGGCTGTCGTCGTCACACACGACATCAACCTCGCGGCTGAGTTCGCGGATCGCGTGCTGTTGCTTCTCAAGGGAAGGGCGCAGGCAGCAGGTAGCCCGCAAGAAGTCTTGACGCCTGAGCTGCTGCGTGAAGTTTTCGAGATTAGAGTTCTGGTGGACGCGCATCCGGTGACGGGCGCGCCACGCATCACGCCGGTGCATGAAGCGCGCCGGTAAACTTGAACAACCGGGCGACGGATCAGGGAAGGCGGTTGAATGCCGCCACTGCCCGCGCAACTGTAAGCGGTGACGACGCTGCGCCATTCTTAGCCACTGTTCCTTGAGGGAACGGGAAGGCGCGCGGGGCGTCGGCAATCTCGGTTTGGAGATGAGAGCCGCGAGTCAGGAGACCTATCCGACGCTCTCTTTCAAGCTCGTACTGCGACGGGCAGGAGAAGCTACACATGACACATGAAAACAACCAGACAGGTAAGCCTGTCTTGCTTACAAAACGGGCGGGCAGCCTTGCTCTGCTCATCCTACTCTTTTCACTTTCCATCAGTGTCCTCGCGCAAGGCGGGGCAACTGTCAAAGGGCGCGTGACGGACGAGCGCGGCGGAGCGGTTGCGGGCGCTGAAGTTTACCTGCGCTCGCGCGCTGGCATACGTCTTTTCGGGCGAACTAATGAAGAGGGCGCTTATGCTTTCAGCGGACTCGCGCCGGGCGACTATATTCTGGAAGTGACGGCGCGCGGGTTCGCCGTCGTGACTTCCGAAGAGTTGCGCGTCGAGCGCGGACAGAGTGCGGGGCGAGATTTCATCCTTTCGGTCGAAGCTATCAATGAGAACGTGGTCGTGGTTGCGACTGGAACGCCGCAGCGCGCTGATGAAGTCTCAAAGGCCGTCACGCTTATCGCCGATAGGCAGATCGAAGCGAGACGTGAGTTGACGTTGGCGGAAAGTTTGCGCAGCACGCCGGGCTTGCGCGTGCAGCAGCAAGGCTCATACGGCGCACTCACGAGTTTGCGCCTACGCGGTCAGAGAAATTTCGATACGGCGATTCTTCTCGACGGCCTGCGCGTCCGTGATGCCGGAGACATCAACGGCTCTGCGCTTCCTTTCCTCACAGACCTGTTGCCCGCAGACCTTGACCGCGTGGAAATCCTGCGCGGCTCAGGCTCTTCCATTTATGGCACGAACGCCATCGGCGGCGTCATCAATCTGGTTCCTAAGACAGGCGCTGGAAGCCCAAGATTCGAGGCCAGCTTCGAGGGCGGAAGCCTCTCCCTCTTTCGTGAACGCTTACAAGGGTCGGGCGGCATCGGGCGACGTGCGGGCTATAGTTTCGGGCTGACGCGCCTGGACGTGCGGCGCGGCGTTGACGGCAGCGACGAATACGGCGACACGGCTGGCGGCGCACGTTTCCAGTTTGACGCGACGCCTTCCATCTCAATCAGCGCAAATTTTTATGGCACACTCTCCAACGCGCGCGTCAATAACAACCCTTTCTCACTCCCATCCGCATTCACTGCGAGCGAACAATACCCGCTCGCTCGTGAGGGTGTAAACTTTCAGCCGGACACGAACAACCCGGATCAGGGTCGGCGCAATCTTTTGCTCGTCGCTTCCCTAAGATTGACTGAGCGCGTCAACGAGTTGTTCTCTTACACTGTCGCTTACCAGCATGTTTCCACGCGCCGCAGAAACTACAACGGCGCGGCGGTTGACCCGCGCTTCGCGTCATTTTCGCCGTTCGGGGATTTTGAATTCAACAGCACGAACAACGGCCAGACGGACACGCTCGATGCGCGAGCGAACTTCCAACTGGGCCGCGCAAATCTACTGACCGCCGGAATGGAGTTTGAGCGCGAGTCGCTTTTCCAGGAGTCCATTCCATCGTTTTCGCTCCTCAACGATACAACCGACCGCCAGCGGACGTTTGCCGTCTTCGGGCAAGACCAAATCTTTCTGCTCGACGAGCGCTTGCAGATTTCTATCGGCGTGCGCGAGCAATTTTATAGAATTGCTGCCGCAGATCGCCCAGGAATCTTGAGCAGCATCGAAGCGAAAAGCTCTTTAACCGGCGACGGTGCGATTGCTTACTTCATTCGTTCGACAGGAACGAAACTTCGCGCGCACATCGGCAACGGCTTTCGCGCGCCGTCTCTCTTCGAGCGTTTCGGTGAAGCCGTGATCGTGAATACTCCGCAACGTGTTGGAGACCCGACGCTGCGTGCGGAGCAATCAATCGGAATTGACGGCGGCTTTGACCAGCGTGTAGCGCGTGATCGTGTGCGTTTCGGCGCGACCTACTTTTACACACGGCTTCAGCGTGTCATCAATTTCAGCTTTAACGACCCGCTCGGCCTGAGAGCGTTCGGAGGCTACTTCAATAGCCCCGGCGGAATCTCGCGCGGCGTTGAAAGCTACCTGGAAGCAGCCCCCTATCGCGGCATAGACCTGCGTGTCTCGTATACATATACGAATAGCGACCGCTTCAATCCGTCAACAGGTTTACAAAAGGAGTTTGTAATTCCAAAGCACCTCTTCGGGCTGACGCTCAATCAACGCTATCGAGCTTTTCTCTTCAGCTTCGATCTCAACCGCACGGGTTCTTACATCGCGCCGATCTTTGAAAACGACTTTCCCTTCAGGCAGGCCAACCTGACCTTCAAGGGCTACACGAAGGCAGATGCTTTCTTGAGCTACGAGCGCGCATTGACGGAGCATGTGGTGCTGGTTCTGTTCGGCGGCGCGGACAATATCTTTGACAGGAAATATTTTGAGAACGGATTCCGCGCGCCGGGTGCGGTAGGAAGAGGCGGGGCGAGTTTTCGTTTCTAGCTGAAATAAAAATTCGGGTTTCGAGTTGTAGAGAGGTTAAAGTCAAACCTACAACTCGAAACCCGAAGTCTCTAATGCTCGCTGATGAGGCTGCTTAGTCCACCGCCCGCGCGTAATCGGTTTTTGTCGTCAACGCGCCGATCAGAAAGACTATACCAATCAGGATGTGAAGCGCATGGTCTCTCGTGCCGAACATGAGTTGGTTCGGAATGATGGTCAACATGCGATCCATGTTTGCGTCACCCAGGATGAAGCCGCATACGCCGAGTAGCAGGTAGACGGCTCCAAAGGCCAGGCAGAACCCGCGTGCTCCGCTAAGCGATCCTGCGAAGCCGAAGTAGAGGGCAATGATACCTGAAAGGATATGCACAAGATTGTGCGCCATCGTCAGGTGGAAACCGAGAAGATCGTGATTAACAAACCCGATCAGCCCGGCCAGGATGAACACTACACCAAGAAGTTTACAAATAGTTTTTGCCATGATTTTCTCTTATCTCTCCTTTGCGAGAAATGGTTGACAACCTAGAGCGGCGGGCATCCGTTTCCCAAAAGGGACGCTTCCGCGCGTTTTCAAACCGCGAGATTGCTACTTGAATGGGCGGATTGTACACCAAACGGCTAAATTGTCAGCAACATTTTCATTACCGGCACACGCGCGCAGTCCCCAAGGTTTCACGCCGATTTAGGCAGGTGTTATACTTGCCACTGAAAACAGCGTAATTGTTAATGAAGTAGGAGCTAACCGCGATGTTTCAAGCGCTCAGGGGATATTTACGAAGTACGGGCAGAAACGGATTTATCCGCTCTGCTTCAAGGCTCGCCTGCGCTCTCCTGCTTGCCTTGTTGCTGCCCGCGATAGCTTGCGCCTACACGGTAGTGCTCAGAAGTGGGCGGCGGATAGAGATTCTTTCCGAGTTTACCGTCTCGCGGCTGACGCTCACCTACGAAGTCGCTCCAGGCATCAACGTCACGCTCCTGATGTCGAGCATTGACATTCCAGCCACGGAGCGCGCCAACAACGAATCCGCAGGCTCTCTGCTCAAGCGTGTCGAGAAGTCGCAGGTCAACACAGCAGCTACCGCTCAGGCTCGTCCGAAGCCGCGAGAGTTGACGCAGGCAGACATTGAAGCTGCCCGGTTGAGACGCCTCAAGAGCGAGCAGGACTACGAGCGTCGCCGCATAGAGCTGGGGCTGCCCTCGCTTGAAGAGTCGCGCCGGCGCACGGAGGAAGAGACACAGAGGATGCGCGAAGAGTCTTTCAAAAGCCGGATGGAAGAATCGCAATCTGAAGCTTACTGGCGTGAGCGTGCGACTGTTCTCAAGACCGATATTGCTACGCTTGACGCACAGATAGTTTACGTCCGTGAGAGACTGGCGGAGTTGCCGGATTATTCAACGCTGGGAGCTTACAGTTTCGTCCCAGGCGCTTCGACAACCTTCCCGTTGCGCCGTCCTTACACAACCTTTCCAGTCGTCACGGGCAACCCCGGTTTCCTGCGAGGAATTAACGGCGCAGGCGCGCAGGTCGCAGGCTTTCTTGCTTTCGGCGGCAGCGGTGCGACGCGAGGGCAGGCGCAGCTTAACGCGGGGCTATCACGCGGGAATTTCGGACGACGTGTTATCACTGCTCGCGGAATAGCTTTTTCGGGCGTGAGCGTTTTCGGTCTGCCGTCTTCAAATTATGATTACTCTTACGAGCGCGCCAATCTCATCTCCCGCTTCCACGAGCTTGAAACGGCGCGGGCGGGATTACAGGCGCGCTGGCGTCTACTCGAAGAAGAGGCTCGTCGCGCAGGCGCGCAACCCGGCTGGCTACGACCTTAAAGTTACGAGTTTGATCGCTGAGGGTTCAGACATGTCTAATGAAGAATTCGAGAGGAAGATGGAGTTTATCCTTGAGCAGCAAGCGCAGTTTGCCACCAAGATCGGGCAGATAGAAGACCTTATCGTGCAATTGACAACGGCTACGCTCAACCGTTTTAAAGCAACAGACAAGAGACTTGATGATGTTGACGAAAGAATTTCGGCGCTCGTTGATTCTCAAATACAAACGGAAGAGAATATCAAACAGACTGGGGAGAATTTAAGAAATCTAATCGCCGTTGTTGACCGCTACTTTAGTGAGGGGCGCAACGGAAAATCAGAAGGGCAGTGATAAGTGATAAGTGATGAGTGATGAGTTAAAAATCCGTTCTTTCTCATCACTCATCACTCATCACTTATCACTCCTACGGAGCTTATGAAAAACGGTTGGGAAACTGTCATCGGTCTTGAGATTCATGCTCAACTGAGCACGGAGTCGAAAATCTTTTGCGGCTGCTCGACGAGATTTGGCGATGAGCCGAACTCGAATACGTGTCCGGTCTGCCTGGGGCTGCCGGGTGCGCTTCCGGTTCTGAACCGCCGCGCCGTCGAGTTGGGCGCACGCGCCGCGCTCGCGCTCTCCTTGCGGATCAACGAGCGCTCGATCTTTGCGCGCAAGAACTATTTCTACCCGGACCTGCCGAAGGGTTATCAAATCTCGCAATTCGATCAGCCTTTCTCCGAGCGCGGCGAGCTTGAGATTATGACCGCCGAGCGCGACGAGGCCGGACATGCGCGCGAGTGGCAACCGATGAAGGTACGCATCACGCGCTTGCATCTCGAAGAGGATGCCGGGAAGAACGTGCATGAAGGTCTGCCGGAGGTTGACCGCTTCTCCTATATTGACCTCAACCGCGCCGGAACACCGCTCGCGGAGATTGTCACCGAGCCGGACTTTCGCTCGTCGTGGCAGGCTTACGATTACGTCAACTACGTGCGACAGGCGCTCCTCTGGGTCGGAGCTTCAGAGGCCGACATGGAGAAGGGGAATCTGCGCTGCGAGGCGAACGTCTCCGTGCGGCGCATAGGCTCGGAGGAGTTCGGGACAAAAGTCGAGTTGAAGAATCTCAACTCAGTGCGTTTCATGCAGCGCGCTATTGAGTTTGAGATTGAGCGGCAGATCGAGTTGATTGAATCGGGCGGGCGCGTCGTGCAGGAGACGCGGCTCTGGGATGAGCGCGCAGGCCAAACGCGGGTGATGCGCTCGAAGGAAGAGGCACACGATTATCGTTACTTTCCTGAGCCTGACCTGCCGCCTCTCATCGTCTCAAGCGAGTTGATAGAGCGCGTGCGTGCTTCACTGCCGGAGTTGCCGGATGCGCGGCAGAGGCGATTCATGAGCGAGTACAGTCTCTCTTACAACGACGCGGCGCAACTCACATCCAACCGCGCGCTGGCGGATTATTACGAGGCGGCTGCTCGCGCAGCGGCTGACCCGCGCGTGGCCGCCAACTGGATCAGGTCGGAGCTACTGCGCGAGCTTGAAACGGCGGGCATCACAGCGGACAAGTGTCCTGTCTCGCCCGAAAAATTGGGAGCGCTCGTGCGCTTGATTAATGAAGACAAGATCAGCGGCAAGCAAGGTAAGGACGTGCTCGTCGAGATGTTCTCCACGGGCAAGAGCGCCGCGACGATTATAGAGGAGCGCGGATTGGTGCAGGTCAGCGACACCGTTGAGATTGATTCAATCATTGAAGAGGTTATCGCAGCCAGCCCCCAGCAACTCGCTCAATATCGCGCAGGCAAAGAAGCCCTCTTCGGCTTCTTCGTCGGCCAGGTGTTGAAAGCCTCGAAGGGCAAAGCGAATCCGAAAGTGGTCAACGAGAGATTGAAAGGGAAATTACAGTGACGAGTGACAAGTGACGAGTGATAAGAAAAAGCTTTTTCTTATCACTCATCACTCATCACTGCTTTTATTATGAGCAAAACGGCGATAGTTACAGGAAGCACGAAGGGAATCGGGCGGGCGATTGCGGAGGCTTTGGTGCGTGAAGGCATGAATGTTTGCATCAGCGCGCGAAAGGATGATGAAGTCGAGCGTGCTGTGAGCGAATTGGGCGAAGCGGGCGAGGGCGATGTGACGGGCGTTGTGTGCGACGTGCGAGACTACGACGAAGTGAAAGCTCTGTTTGAGCACACGGTCGCAGAGTTTGGTGGTGTGGATGTTTTAGTCAACAACGCGGGCATTGGCATCTTCGGGCGCGTTGACGAGACCTCGCCGGAAGATTTTCGCGCCGTGTTGGAGACGAACCTGTTTGGCGTCTTCTACTGCTGCCGCGAGGCGATACCTGAGATGAAGAAGCGCGGCGGCGGCTACATCATCAACATCTCTTCGCTCGCTGGCACAAACGCTCACCCGCAGATGACCGCCTACAACGCCTCGAAGTTCGGTCTCAATGGCTTCAGCGAAGCTCTGATGCAGGAGGTGCGGCATGACGGCATCAAGGTCAGCTACATCATGCCCGGCTCAGTCAATACCAACTTTGGCGGAGGCGAGCCTGACGAAAGCCGTAGCTGGCAATTGCAGCCGGGAGATGTTGCGCGCGTTGTCCTCGATCTACTACACCATGATGAGCGCAGCTTACCGAGCCGCGTAGAGATTAGACCGAGCAAGCCGCCGAAGAAATAAAATCAAAGGAGACTATTACAGAAGATGAAAAGATTGCTCCTCGCAGCACTCGCTTGCGCGCTTCTGCACGTCGGAGTAAGCGCGCAAACCAACGGCAACGGGCAGGCGTCTGCTCAGGGACAAGCAGCGACGCAAACGCCCGGGGCGTCATCTACAGAACTTCTCGAAGCTCAAAAGCTAAACACTGAAGTCGTCAAATTATTCAATGCCGGTAAATACGATGAGGCGATTCCGCTGGCAAAGCGTGTTTTGCAAATCAGAGAAAAAGCTCTGACGCCGGGTGATGAGCGGATCAATGCGGCGCTCATAAATTTAGCCGAGCTTTACGCCAGCAAGCAGAAATATGGTGATGCTGAAGATTATTATCAACGCCTCTTGAGCGTTTATGAAAAAGCGTCCGCGCCAAACCCACAGGCGCAGGCTCAGGTTTTAGATCGCCTGGCGCTCCTGAATTACAGGCAGTCTGCTTTCGACAAGACGGAGAAATTCTACCAACGCGCGCTTACCTTACGCGAACAAGTACAGGGGCCGGAGCATCTCGAAGTCGCTCCATCCTTCTACAATCTCGCGGAGTTTTATCGCTTAAGGGGAAATTACAAAAAGGCAGAGCAGTATTATTCACAATTGCTGGAGATTAGGGAAAAGCTACCTCAGGGCGCGGGGCTGAGATATGCTGATGTAAGTAATCGCTATGCCTGTGCCTTGCGCAAGAATGGAAAGCCGGATGAGGCTAAGAAAGTCGAAGCCGCCGATACGGGAACAAAGCATCGTGATGATTTGGTGAAGCTAGTTGATGCGGGTGTCGTCAACGGCAAAGCGCTCAGTCTGCCCAAGCCTGCCTACCCACCTGATGCTAGAAACGAGCGTGTTTCCGGCACGGTCGAGGTCAAAGTTATTATTGATGAGACTGGAAAAGTTACGTTTGCGTGCGCTGTTGCAGGGCACCCGCTATTACAAGCGGCCTCAGAAAACGCAGCTATGGAAGCACGCTTTTCGCCGACTCTGGTTCAGGGAGTGCCGGTTAAGGTGACTGGCATTGTCACATACAACTTTATCGCTAAGTAGTTACTCAACTGTGATCCTGTATCGGGAAGATGAGAGCCGTCATCCAGCGAGTCACGAGCGCACGGGTCATTGTCGAAGCTGAAAACGTCGGCGAGATCGGAAGCGGTCTCGTCGTTCTGTTGGGAATCGCCAGCGACGATGCGTTGCAGGATGTCAAATATCTGGTTGAAAAGATTGCGTGCTTGCGGCTCTTTGACGATGCGGATGGGCGGATGAATCTGTCTGTCAGAGATGTGGACGGCGCGCTGTTGATCGTTTCGCAGTTTACATTGTATGGCGACGTGCGGCGCGGACGACGCCCTTCGTGGAGCGAGGCTGCGCCGCCGGAAGTTGCCGAGCCGCTTTACGAATCGTTCGTCGCGGAAGCGCGCCGCTCGGTGGGGCGAGTTGCGACCGGCAGCTTTCGCCGCATGATGCAGGTGGAACTCACGAGCGATGGCCCGGTCACGATTTTGCTTGATAGCCGTAAACTATTTTGAAGACAAGCGGCAGGATTAACCACAAAGGCACAAAGACAGGAGAGAAATGCGGGATGATGAACGATGAATGATGAAGTAAAGACAAAATCTTTTCAGTTCATCGTTCATCATCCCGCATTCATCATTTCCTTCTTCGTGCCTTAGTGGTTATGCTATGCGCTTTGATAATTCGTTGGAGGCAGACTAATAGTGAATGGACGAAGGCTGAAAATTACTTGCGCGGTTCTGAGTTTGAGCTTGATGCTGGTGGTCTTGATGGCAGGATGCGGGAGCAAGACCGCAACCAATAGCTCTAATAGTAATCAGAGCGCGAATGTCAAAAAGGGCATCAAGCCTGAGCCGGATGCGGAGGTCGCTGTGATTGAAATGGAGAATCCGGCTTACGGCAAAATCGTTGTGGAGCTTTATCCGAACATCGCGCCGAAGATGGTCGAGCGTTTCAAGCAGCTCATCAAGGAAGGCTTTTACAACGGCACAACCTTTCATCGCATTGATCCTCAACTAGGAATTATCCAGGGCGGCGATCCGCTCTCGAAAGACGACAACCCGGCCAACGACGGGACCGGCGATTCGCCCTACCCGAACGTGCCGGGAGAGTTCAGCGATGTTCCATACGAGCGAGGCATTTTCGGCGCGGCGCGAAAAGGCGCGAATCCAGAATTCGGCATGTCGGAAGAAGAGGCGCGCGATACGGGCAACTGCCAGTATTTCATCACGCTCAAGCGCGTGCCTCCCTTTGATGGAAACTATACTGTGTTCGGGCGTGTGATTGAGGGAATGAGCAATGCGGATGTGATTGCGGGCGCGCCCACCGAGACATCTAATCCAACACGTCCGGCTGAAAAGATCGTCGTTAAAAGCATCACTCTTCAGCCGAGAAAACAGTGATAGGTGATGGGTGATAGGTGATAAGCAAGAACGGGTTTTCTCTTATCACCTATCACCCATCACTTATCACTCCTCTTAAATCGTATCCTCGTCGGCCTTCGAGCGCTCATCAAGCTCGTAGCGGTCGCGGTCGCGGCGCTCGATCTTGTCCAGGAAGTCCAGCTCCTCGTTGTCCTCGAAGTTGACGCCGACGGCGTGCGCGTTCTCTTCGACATCGGATTGGTCAGGGGTAGGATTGTCGCCGGAGATTGTTTCCGTGCCGCTGTCGTTGACATCTTCCCACGCGGCATCCAAATCGCCGCCCGCGTCGCTGGGCGAAGAGGCGGTGTTGTTGCGCAAGCGTTGAGCGAGCAGTTCAGGGTCTTTCGGTGCGCGCGAGATTTCCTCTTCCATGAACTCTTCGATTTCCGGGTCGGGCACGAAATCCGGGTTGTTGCTCAGGTACTCAAAATCTTCCGGCTTCTTGTTAGGCATCTTCCTTGTCTCCTTGATAAGCGTTCAGCTATCAGCCTTCGACAATCAGTCTGGAAATCTCTATGCCATACAACAAGCGGTCTCCGAAGCTTGAAGCGCATGCACCGCAGAAGCTGAATGCTAATAGCTGATTGCTTGCACTATAACAAATAGGCAGGAAGACGAGCAATCAACGACTCCTTCTATGCAGTCAAGACTGTTGGGCATAGAGTCGTTATGAATCGAGTAAATCTAACGCAGTGAAAAAGTCGGAGACTACAACACGAGAGAGCCGCGTTTGTTCGACGCGACTCTCTCGTGGTTGCGGAGTAAACTTCCGTCAACCGAACATGAGACGTATGAGCATTGCCGCGACGCCAATACACGCGACTGCCATTGTCCACTGTGCAAAACTGAGTCTTCTTCTACTCCACCATCTCATGGCTGGGTAAATTAGTATTAGAGCCGGCAATAATCCGACCCCGACCGAAGCGAATAGTGACATACCCAAGCCTCTGGCAATGGTAATGCCGCACAACTCAACGACAAACGCCAAGACCAAACAGCTCACTAACATCGCTTTTGACATAGCCACTCTCCTAATTAAAAACACTACCAAACAAACAGCCAATTCCAGCGGTGATACACCCCGTTAAAGTGCATGGTCCCCACAAAATCTCGGCGTTCCACACCTCTGGGCTTCGTTACTTCGACTTCATGAGAGAACGCAAGCCGGTAGCTATCAGACCTGCAATCACAGCCCTTATTAACAGCTTGGTAAAGCTTTCCTGGCCGCCTGTGAGCCAGAAGACAAACGGATACGCCGCAAGAAGTATCACCGTCATACCTATACCTAAAGCTATTGCTTCTGAAATCCGACGGCGAAGCAAGCTATAAATAAGACCAGCGATGATTACCCCTGCTGTGTAGATGATGATTGATGTGATTAGGCTCATGGCTTATTCAATATCCAAATAACCTTGGAAGATTTACGAGCGCCATCATCGGAAAAAGCAGTGACAATGCTTTTCGGAAAAGGGTCGCAATAGCGTGAGTGTACTGCATCGCTTTGTTCTTAACGTAAAATAGTTATTCGAATGCTAGTGCGAGTGCTCTTGAGCGGGTGGTAGTGAGTGCCCCTAGCAAGCGCGGATTATAGAACTTTTTGAAATGTTGTCAACCCCTACGAAATTGTTAAAAGATGCGCCGCGTAAGCACTCAAATATTCTGCTTTCGTCCGATTTCCGAAGCGAATCAAGCTACTTCGAGGGCGTTGCTTGACGTACTCGTCCCTACGCCTTTACACTTAACTTTGCTCGAAAACAACTCAATTCCAACTACCTTTCACCGTGCGTTGCCCGGTCTGGGACGCACTGTGATTTCGGGTCAGTCACCTTTGAAATCTTATGCCGCATAATCTTTTCAATACGCTTCAAACTTTCAGCCCCTCTGAGGGACGCGAAGGCCGGTTCTATTCTCTGCCGCAACTTGAACGCGAAGGCGTCGGGCCTATCTCAAGACTTCCGGTCAGCATACGCATCGTGCTCGAATCCGTTCTCAGAAACTTCGATGGGAAGAAGATTAGAGAGCAGGACGTGCGAAATCTTGCCAACTGGAAAGCGAGCGACGAGCGCACAGAAGAGATTCCTTTCATCGTCGCGCGCGTGCTCTTGCAGGATTTTACGGGCGTCCCGTTGCTGGTTGACCTGGCTGCGATGCGCTCGGCGGTCGCGCGTATGGGCAAGGAGACGGGAATCATCGAGCCGCTCGTGCCCGTTGATCTGGTCATAGATCATTCCATCCAGGTGGATTTCTCCAGCGCGGCGGATGCCTTCCAGAAGAACATGGAGATGGAGTTTAAGCGCAACAACTCGCGCTACCAGTTTTTGAAGTGGGGCATGCAGGCGTTCGACGGTTTTCGCGTCGTGCCGCCGGGCATAGGCATCGTTCATCAGGTCAATCTAGAATACCTGGCGCGCGGCGTCTGGGAGAAGGATGGGATTTACTACCCGGACACGCTCGTCGGCACAGACTCTCACACGACGATGATTAATGGGCTTGGAATCGTCGCGTGGGGCGTCGGCGGAATCGAGGCCGAAGCGGGAATGCTCGGCCAGCCTGTTTACTTTCTGACGCCTGATGTCGTCGGCGTTCATCTGAGCGGGAGCTTGACGGAAGGTGTGACGGCGACAGACCTCGTGCTGCGTGTGACGGAGATGCTCAGGGCGGCGAAGGTCGTGGGCAAGTTCGTAGAGTTTCACGGTGAAGGCGCGGCGAGTTTGCCTGCAACTGATCGCGCGACCATCGCTAACATGGCTCCCGAATATGGCGCGACGATGGGCTTCTTTCCCGTTGATGAAGAGACCTGTAAGTATCTACAGGCGACAGGGCGCGAGATTGAGCAGGTCGAGGCGGTCAGAAATTATTACAAAGCGCAGGGCTTGTTCGGCATCCCGCGCGAAGGCGAATGCGATTACAGCACTGTGCTTGAGTTGGATATTTCCACAATCAAGCCGAGTGTGGCGGGGCCGAAGCGTCCGCAGGATCGCATCGAGCTTCCTGATTTGAAAGATAAGTTTCTTGAGCTTTTTGAAAAGCCGACGGGCGAAAACGGCTACGGGAAAACGCAGGCGGACTTGGAACAACGCTTCAACGTCAGCGTCGGGCGCAATGCTTTCAAGCAAACAGCTCCCGCTCTGAGCGGCGGCGGTGAGCAGAGAACTGAAACTGCTCCTGAGATCGAAGACAACCACATCAGCGAGAAAGACACCAGCCCGCTGACCGAGCTTGAGATGATGAACAATCGCCCGACGCCCGACCGCATCGGGGAGATTCCGCCCGCAGAGTTTCCCGAACGCTTCGACGATCTGGGTCACGGCGACGTAGTGATTGCAGCCATCACCTCCTGCACCAACACCTCTAACCCGAGCGTCATGCTCGCCGCCGGTCTGCTGGCGAAGAAGGCTGTCGGACGTGGACTGATGGTTGACCCTTCCGTCAAGACTTCACTTGCGCCCGGCTCGCGCGTCGTCACCGAGTATCTGGAAAAGACCGGGCTGCAACCCTTTCTCAATGAGATCGGCTTCAACCTCGTCGGCTACGGCTGCACAACCTGCATCGGAAACTCAGGTCCTCTGGACCCGCGCATTGAAGATGTGATTACGAAGAACGATCTGATCGCGGCGAGCGTGCTTTCGGGCAATCGCAACTTCGAGGCGCGCGTTCACCAGAGCGTCAAGGCGAATTTTTTGATGAGTCCGCCGCTTGTCGTCGCCTTCGCCCTCGCTGGACGTGTCAACATAGACATGAGCCGCGAGCCGCTGGGGAAAGATAGAAACGGCGTGGAAGTTTTCTTGCGCGACATCTGGCCGACGCTTGAAGAGATCAGCCAACTCATGCGCGCTGCTCTCGACCCGGAAACCTACCGCAGGCTCTACAAGGACTTCGCCGAACAGAATCCGCTCTGGAATGAGATTCCGACCAGCGCAGGCGATGTTTACGAATGGGACACGCAATCAACTTACATTCAGGAGCCGCCCTACTTCGAGAAGTTTGGCATGGACGCCGGAAAGTGGTGCGACATCAGGAGCGCGCGCCCCCTCGCCATCTTCGGCGATTCCGTGACGACCGATCACATCAGCCCCGCCGGAGCGATCAAGCCTTCCTCGCCCGCAGGCTTGTATCTACAGGAGCGCGGCATTGCCGTCGAGGACTTCAACTCTTACGGCTCGCGGCGCGGCAATCATCAAGTGATGGTGCGCGGAACATTCGCCAACGTCCGCATCAAGAACCTGATGATTCCCGGCAGCGAAGGCGGAGTCACGCTTCATCAGCCGCACGGCGATGAGATGAGTATCTACGATGCCTCGATTCGTTACCAGGCGGCGGGCATCCCGCTCATCGTTTTCGCCGGGCAGGAGTACGGCACAGGAAGCTCGCGCGACTGGGCAGCGAAGGGAAGTCGTCTTCTCGGCGTGCAAGCCGTCATCGCGCAGAGCTTCGAGCGCATTCACAGGAGCAACCTGGTCGGCATGGGCGTGCTGCCCTGCCAGTTCAAAGAAGGGACAAACGCAGCATCGCTCAAGCTTGACGGCACTGAGGTCTTCGACCTTACCGGACTTGAAAGCGGCGCTATCAGACCACGCCAGGACGTTACACTCGTCATCCATCGCGCTAACGGCGACACGGAAGAAGTTCCCGTCACACTCAGGATTGATACCCCGATTGAGATAGATTATTACCAGCACGGCGGCATTCTTCCCTACGTGCTGCGACAGTTGATTAAAGAGCAGTGATGAGTTAAAAGTCTGGAGTCTGGAGTCGAGAGTCTGAAGTCAGATAGTTTTAGACTCCAGACCTCAGACTCCAGACTCCAGACTTTTTGAATGCGAACTGCTTTCTTTACTGTCGTTGGTCTGAGCATCTTGCTGCTGGTCGTTTATGATGTTTACGCGACCATCCTACATGCGCGTGCTCGCTCCGGGCCGATTGGCGAGACGCTGAACCGCACAATCTGGCGCATCGCACGCGCCATCTCGTTCAAGCTCTCTCGTTCGCGCCGCCACCGCCTGCTCAACGCAATCGGCCCTCTGCTCCTGCCGCTTCTCATCATTCTTTTCATCATTCTCTTTGTCATCGGCTTCGCGCTCATCTATTACCCGCGAATGCCCGCGCACTTCGCCGTTCAGCCTGAAGCCAGCAGCCCTGCCTGGATCGAGTCGCTCTATTTTAGCGGTGTGACATTCACAACAGTCGGTTACGGCGACATCGCTCCGCATACGACGGGGATGCGGTTGACTGCTTTGTTCGAGTCGGCCTCCGGGTTCGCTCTGATTTCGCTGGCGATTACTTACCTGATTACGGTTTACCGCGCTTTGGAGCGCAAACGCGCCGTCGCGCTCTCCTTCTATCACCAGGCGGAAGAGGGAGCGAATGTCGCGGCCTTTATCACACACCATTTTGTCTCAGACCGTTTTTACGGACTCGAAGCCACGATGCGCCTCGCCACGCGCGACCTACAGGAACTTCTCGAATCGCACGTCGAGCATCCGGTCATACATTATTTTCATCCGGTCGAAGTTTACAAAAGCCTCCCGCGCGTGATCTTTCTCGCGCTCGAACTCTGCGCCGTGATTCGCTCCTGCCTGGACGATCAAGAGTATGCGGAGCTTTGCCATCACCCGGAGGTACGAACCTTTGAAGCCAGCTCGCGCCATGTACTGCGGGAATTACTGTCGTCCTTAGAATTGGAGAGACGCGCAAGGCAACGCAAGGAAACACCGTTTGAGGAAGCCAGGCGATGGAGGAGCAGGTTCGAGCAGACGATGCGGCAATTGAAAAACGCGAATATCAAGACTCGACCAGACCGGGCCGCCGCGTGGGAGTTCTACCGCGCACGACGCGAAGAGTGGGAAGCGCAACTGCATCGCTTCAGCAAGTATCTGGGATACGATTGGGATGAAATTACCGGCGACGGCGACCTGCGCTACGCCGCCGATGAAGAGATGGAAGAGCCGGGAGAAAGCAGGGATGAGGGATGAAAGAAAGAGCCTAAGACCAGCAGGTTCTTGTTCTTCTTCATCCCTCATCCCTCTGCCCTCATCCCTTAGTTCATCCTCTTGGACTTTCGCTCCAAGCGAGTGTTACATTATCTTTGAACCCGGACATCAGAAACTTTTCACGCTTTCAGCAATAAAGAGGAGTCAGCCGTTATGTCTTCCGCGCAACCAGCCGCAACAGATACCCCGCGTAAATATCAACTTTTCATAGACGGGAAATGGGTGGACGCCGAGTCGGGCAAAACTTTCGAGACGCCTAACCCAGCGACCGGCCAGACGCTCGCCGAAGTCGCCGAAGGAGACAAGGCAGATATAGACAAGGCAGTCGCGGCTGCGCGCCGCGCCTACGAGGGCAAATGGTCTAAGATGAGCGCGCGTGATCGCGGGCGTCTGATGTACAAACTGGCGCAACTCATCGAAGAGCATAGCGAGGAGCTTGCCGCGCTGGAAACGGCTGACAATGGGAAGCCGATACGTGAATCCGCCTACGTGGATTTGCCGCAAGTCGTCGAAAACTTTGAATACTTCGCGGGCTTCGCCACAAAGATTGAAGGCGAGACGATTCCAGTACCCGGCCAGATGTTCAACTACACTTTGCGCGAGCCGATTGGCGTCTGCGGCCAGATTATTCCCTGGAACTTTCCGCTCTTGATGGCGGCGTGGAAACTCGCCCCTGCGCTCGCCGCCGGAAATACTATTGTCCTCAAGCCTGCGGAACAAACTCCCGTCAACGCGATGGAGCTGGGTCGCCTGATACAGGAAGCCGGATTCCCGGACGGTGTGGTCAACATCGTCCCCGGTTACGGCGAGACGGCTGGAGCGGCGCTCGCCTCGCATGCGGGCATAGACAAGGTTGCGTTCACAGGCTCAACGGAAGTCGGCAAACTTGTTGCGCACGCGGCTGCCGATAATCTCACCAAAGTCTCGCTCGAACTCGGCGGTAAAGCTCCGAACATCGTCTTCGCAGATGCGGACATTGAGCAGGCAGTCAACGGCGCGATGATGGGCATCTTCTTCAACCAGGGTCAGGTGTGCTGCGCAGGCTCTCGCCTGTTTCTGGACGAGAGCATCAAGGACGAGTTTCTCGAACGTTTCAGCGAGAAAGCGAAGAAGGTCAAAGTTGGCGACCCGATGGATAAGGGAACGCACATGGGGCCGCAGGTTTCGATGGAACAACTCGACCGCATCAAAGGCTACGTTGAGGTAGCGCGCGGAGAGGGTGCGACCATTCACACGGGCGGCGTGTGTCCCACACTCGAAGGCGATTTCCAGAAGGGCTTCTTCTTCCAGCCAACCATCTTCAGCGACGTGAAGAACGAGATGCGTGTCGCGCAGGAAGAGATTTTCGGCCCCGTCACATCCGTCATCACCTTCAAGGATGAAGCCGCTTTGATTAAAGAGGCGAACCAAACCATCTACGGTCTCTCAGCTGGCATCTGGACGCGCGACATCGTGCGCGCTCACCGCTTCGCCAAAGAGATTCACGCCGGAACTGTCTGGATCAATACCTTCAATATGTTCAATGCAGCCTCGCCCTTCGGCGGCTTCAAGCAATCCGGCTACGGGCGCGAGATGGGCAAGCACGCGCTCGAACTCTACACACAGATCAAGAGCGTCTGGGTTGACCTCTCCGGCAAGCCGATTGGCTGGTACGGAAAATAATGAAAAATTAAAAATGCAAAAGTGAGGAGAAGCCAATTTAATCAATCATGGCTTTCGCCTCACTTTTGCATTTCACATTTTTAATTTTTCATTTTGCCTTGTATTATTCTTCCGCTCTCCCGAAATGAGATTTACAGCTTAAAGGAGACGTAATGCGAACCAGTCAGCGAATCAGCTTTATATCCCTTCTCTTCATCGGAACACTCCTCTTCACGGCCTGCCCGCAGCGTGAATCAATCTCTAAGATCATGGCCGACCCCGGCAGGTACAGGAACAAGGAAGTCAGCATCGTCGGGAGAGTCACGGATTCTTACGGCGTGCTCGGCCAGGGAACTTACGAGATAGACGATGGAACGGGACGGCTGTGGGTCGCCACACGTCGCGGCGTTCCTTCGCGCGGCTCTCATGTCGGAGCGAGAGGGCGTATCTTATCGGGCGGTAGCTTCGGCGGGAGAAGCTTCTCAACTATCCTCGAAGAGTCAGACCGGCGAGCGAAAGATTAAGATTTGTTCATTGATTCATTGGGTCAATGATTCATTGAATAGATGATCCGATGATCCAATGAATCAATGAAAACAATCATCAAGTCTTTCGACGAACAATTTGCGCGTCTGGCCGCTAGGTCGCACACGTTGATAGAAGCCGTGCCGGAAGAGAAGCTTTACTGGCAGCCTCGTCAATCGTCGGGTGCGTTTCCGATTTACTCATGCGGCGAACACATCTTGCGAAGCGCAGCCGCAGTTGAGCAGACATTCGGCGGTCTCACGACGAATCTCTGGGACGACCCGTTTGAGTGGACTCTGCCCGAAACACTTCTGACGCCTGGAAGCGTCGCCGAATATTTGAATGAGGTTGAAGCTACACGGCAGCGCGGCTTCGCGCTTTTGGCTAGCGACGAGGAGTTGCGAAAAGAGATTGCCGCTCCCACAGGCCAGATGCGTCTACTGTCGTCGCTGTTAATAGAAACGCTTGAGCGCGCCGCGCATCATCAGGGCCGCGCTTTCGCAACCTTCAGACTCTTTTCCGATGCACGCCTCCCGCGCATCTAATACAAAGCAGACCGAAAATATGAGCGCGCCTGACGCTGAACAAGAGAGCGCATCTCATCTCGCCGGGAACTTACGCGAACGAATCAGGCGCGAAGGCGCAATAAGTTTCCGCGATTGGATGCAGATTGCGCTTTATGACGAGCGCGGCGGTTACTATGCCAGGCGTGACTTTGAACGCTGGGGACGCAAAGGGGATTACCGCACGGCCCCGGAGCGCAGTCCGCTTTTCGCTGCGACGTTGGCGCGTTATTTCGCCGGAGTCTATGAAGAACTCGGCGCACCTGAGAGTTGGACTATCTTTGAGGCAGGCGCGGGCGCTGGGCACTTTGTGCATGGCGTGCTCGAAACGTTGCGGCGCGACCACCCAAGCATATTTTCAGCGACGCATTATGTGATTGATGAAGTGAGCGCAGATGGGCGTGGAAGAGCCAGCCAACGCTTGAAAGAGTTTGCGGACCGCGTTCGATTCCGGCGACTCGCAGATATTAGCGAGCCTGTTGATGAAGGCATCGTTTTTGCGAATGAGTTGCTGGATGCATTTCCTGTTCATCGAGTGAAGCTGCGTGATGGAAAGCTCTTTGAGCTTTGTGTGGGACTAGACGAAGAGGGAAGATTCGTCTGGGTGGAGCGGGAGCCTGGTACTCCACGATTGGCTTCATATTTCGCTCGCTGCGGCGTGGAGCTTTCCGAGGGGCAGGTCGCCGAGGTTAATCTTGAAATCGAAAAGTGGATGAAGAGCGCAGCGTCAGTCTTTAAGCGCGGCTACCTCATCCTGGTGGATTACGGAGCCGAAGCGCGGGAACTCTATAATGCCCCGCACCGCCACGAGGGAACCCTACGCGCATTCTCTCAACACCGCATCGCAGACGATGTGCTCGCGCGCCCCGGCGAGCAGGATTTAACGACGACGATTGATTGGACAAACGTCAAGAGCATCGGAGAGAAGTTGGGACTGAAAGCTGTGAGCTTCGAGCGGCAGGATGAGTTTTTGTTGCGCGCAGGATTGCTGGATCAACTGGAGGAGATGACAGCGGAAACTGAGAATGAGACGGAGGCACTGGTCTTACGTTCAAGTGTGCGCGAGCTGATTTTGCCGGGCGGAATGAGCGAGAGCTTTCAAGTTTTCGTTCAGAAACGGTGATACGCGACGGGATAGTTGAAGAGGCTTCAGTCATTCCGTAGGGTCAAATCATTAGATTATGCGACTATCCCAGGTCTTCGTTCGCTGCCAAAAGCTTGCCCCCCTGATCGAGGAGTCGTGCGCTGTAGACGATCTGAAACAATTCACGGCGCTGATGGCGAAAACCCCTGTTGAGCCTCGCCAACTCCTGTTATGGAAAGCGGTGCGGACCAGTGCGCAACGCTTTGCTGACAGGGCAGGGATAGCAATCGAGTCGTTGCCCGATCAGGCGGTGCGTCCCTGCTTCGGCGGGCAGCAGCCTTACGTTGACTATTACCCCGCAGTGCTGGCGAAACTTGATGCGCTTGAGGCATGTTGCAGCGCGTCCGTTTATGCCTTCGCAGACTACGCGCCGCTCGGCTCCGATCCCTGGATGGCGCGGACAGAGTTGCCAAGCGTCAGCAACATTGATGGTCTGTTGCCGCTCAAATTTCATCGTTCGATGCAGGCGCACAGGGGCAATGACCTGCGCTTTGTGCCGCCTCCCACTCCGGCGGTGCTGGCAGACATCTGGGAGAAGCTCAAGGGAATGATTACGCACACAGCCAAGTGGCTGCCCCGGGAATCCTTCTCCAAAAAGGCGGCGTTTGCGCGACTGAGAGCGCTCATGGGCGATTACGAAGAAGCGCGAGGTCGAGCGCGTAACGCTGGCGAGTTTAATAGCCTGTGGTCCGCCCGCGTCTTTCAACGGCTGGGGTTCCGCCTGCCACTCGTTTCGCTCAGCGAGCTTCTAGCGCGTGATGAGCTTCTCCCTTCGATTGCTGAGACGCTCGCCGTCTTCATCAGGCAGAATGAGCTATTCATCGAGAGTATCAACGAGGCACTGCAATTCGATAGCGGGGGCGACCTCAATTTCAGCAGCAAAGCGCCGGGCCATCTCCCGTTGGCGCTGGCCGATCCCCAAAGCGGTGCGCGGCGGCTCCTTCGTTTGGAGCGCAACGGAGCGGACTATCTTCTGGTCAGCACAAAAGGAACGGAAGAGGTCTTCAACGTTGGGAGAGCCGATGCGGGGACGTTGGAAGAACTGCTGCGCCGGTTGACAGGTCGCTGGTCGCTTGATGTCTTCACGCCGCTGTTCCTTTTCCGCCTCGGCATCGCGGGGATTATCAACGGGCGCGGCTCGATTCGTTACTCACTTGTCCTGGGCCACGTGATGCAGCGGTTGTTTGGCGAGCGCCACGCGCCAAACCTGCTGTGCAGTTGCAGCCCGAAGCTCTCAGGCCCGTTTGTTGATGCCGTCTGCTGCGCTCACGGTCAGCTTCCCGGTAGCTTGCGCTCGCGCGAGCCAACATTGATCGCGCGCCTACTCTCGTCGGACGAGGCCAGGATTCGTGAGGAGATTTCTACTTCATGGCGCGACGGAGAACAGGAATGATTTCGAGGCCGATTCATTCACAGCCGCGCGCATCGCTTCGTCTGCTGACCCATTCGCACTCGCGCGCGATGACGGATGCGCTCAAACTTGCGCCGAGACTTTATCACTTCTCCCGCGACGCGATACACGAGTTGTTCGGCTCGCTCTCCTACCCAAACAAGACGCCTGTATGGATGCCCTCTTATCACTGCGGCATGGAAGTGCGAGCCGCCGCCGATGCGGGCTTCTCACCGCGCTTCTACAGGGTGAAAAAAGATTTGACTATTGATGAGGACGACCTCGCCAATGGTCTGCGCGATGCGCCCGGCTCTGTGCTGTTAATACATTACTTCAGCTTCCCTCAACCCGGCACATTATCTATCGCTTCGCTGTGCCGTCGGTTTGGAGTGCCTCTGGTTGAAGACTGCTCGCACGCTTTTCTTTCACGCCTCGGTGGATGTGAACTCGGCGCTTTCGGTCAGGCCGCGACCTTTAGTCTCTACAAAACGCTGGGCACTCTCGACGGAGGCGCATTGCGCGTGGATGAAGCCGCACTCGGTCGCCTGACGGGTCAGCACTTTGCGCTACCCACTCAGAAGCCGCAGCCGACAATCGCCTGGGACGCGCACAGGAAAAGGCGGCAGCCCTGGCACGGCGCTTCGACGATTAGTCAAAACGGAAAACAAACGCACGAGATGCTTGCAGCGAGGTTCGAGGAGCGGGTGGTGACGGCGAGGCAACGAATCTTTGAAGGCGAGTGGTTGTATGGACGCGGCATCTCGCGCCTCTCACACGCTTTGATTCAGAGGCTCGACTCCGCGATGGTGTTGGAGCGTCGCCGTCGAAATTATCTTCAACTCGACTCGCTGCTTGACGGCGCTGCCGGCTATCGCCCCGTTCTGTCAGAGTTGCCGTTGGAAACCTGTCCGTTGTACCTGCCTATCTTCGTCCATCATCGCGCGGAGATTCTGGTGAGACTTCAAGCGGCTCAGGTTGAAACCTTCATCTTCGGAATGTTTAATCATCCGGCGATGGAAACCGATCAGTTTCCTGAGAGTCGCTGCTTGCGTGAAGAAATCCTGTGCCTGCCCGTGCATCAAAACCTCGACGACCAAGATATGAAGCGCATGGCTTCGCTGCTTTCTCCGCTGCTCGAAGCTGATGTCAGGAACTCGTTCTGATGATAAAGAGGGATTCGATGAATCAGAGTTTGGTCTTCACGGTAGATACCGAACCTGACGACCAGTGGGCACCCGCTTTGGCGGACGGCTATCTACCGCCTTTCTCCTTTGCCAACACACGCGGTCTAGGTCGCCTCAAGGACTTCTTCCACCAACTCGATGTGCCGGTCACGTGGATGACATCTTACTCAATCGCGCGCGACAGGGAGAGTGTGCGCCTCCTGCGCGAAGCAGCCGCAGAGGGCGATGAGATCGCGGGCCATCTGCATGGCTGGGAGACGCCGCCCTATGCCTCATTCGACCGAGCGAGTCGTCCCTTCATCGGCGAGTACGCTCCTGACGTGCGCCTCGCAAAACATCGTTCGTTGCTTGCCGCACACGAGGACGCATTCGGCGCGCGTCCCCATAGCTACCGTGCTGGTCGTTGGGGAGTTGATTCGATTGAGCTAGAGCATCTCGCTGAGTTGGGCTACCGGATAGATTCGAGTGTTCCGCCAGGCATAGACTTTCGTGACCGCTCAGGTCTCCAACAGCCAGGCCCGGATTTTCGCTCTTACTTAAAGAGAGGGGGACTGCTCCCGCATCGCGTGGGCACGCTCTGGGAAGTGCCTGCATCAATCGCGCCGTTAGGTTTACTTGGTGTCGGGGCGGGAGCAATGGCAATCGCGCGCATCGCCGCTCGCCGCAACGAAGGCTCATCGGCAGCGCGAGCATTGAGCCGTACACTGGCCGGGTTGCGGCTTCAACAGTTGGTTTGGATTCGACCTCTCAAGCACCCGCGAGCGCAGTTGGCACAAGCCACTCACGCGCTGCTTCGTCGGGGGGTTCCGATTGTCAACGTGATGTTCCATTCTTCAGAAGCATTCCTCGGCACAAGCCCGTTGAGCCGTCGCGCCGAAGATGTCGAGCGTCTTTACGCTGACCTGGAAGCTATCATCGCAGCAGCGCGATCACACGGCGCAGTTGCCCGCACGCTTCACGATGCAGTGGACGCGCTGGCCTGAAGAGATCAGACTACAGCCCCGGAGGGGCGGAATATTAGTAGCCCAGGGCGCTGGGCCCTGGGTTAAAGGTCTAGATAAAATTATCAAGCCCTGTAAGGGCGACATATTTATGCCGCCCCTAGCGGGGCTTGATGAATTTAATGAATATCTATTCCCACGGCTGACGCCGTGGGCTACTGATATATCGCCCCTCCGGGGCTGAAAACTCAGTCTTCCCTCTGAAGTGCCCGGAGCAAGATTTCTAAAACTAGCTTCTCGTAATCTATATCTGACCAGATTCCGGCTAGTGAGCGTTTGAATGGGGTCAAGCTGGGGTTCGGGTTTGCTTCAAGAAAAACCCACTCTCCTGCGGGGGTCAACTTCAAGTCCAGGCGGCTATAGTCTCTCAAGCCCAGAGCGCTGCACGTCCTCAACGTCAGCTCCTTCACCTTTCTCTCCTGCTGCTGCGTCAACTGCGCGAAGTCCGTCCGCAACAACCATCGACGGCGATATACCTTGTCATGTTTTAGCCTGTACGAAACAAGACGCGGTGCGCTCTTTGACCCTTGACCTATAAAAAACTCTCTCACAGGCATCACCCTTTCGCCAATGACTCCGACGAGCATCTCCCGTCCCGCAATGAACTCCTCGCAGATGATTTCCTCTATATCATTCGCTTTAAGAAAAGCAATCCGTTGCAAGAGAGCTTCCTTTGTACGCACGAAGGAGGCTTGACTGATTCCATCCGAGCCATCGCTGAAGCGTGGCTTGACCACGAGCGGGAAGATCACCTGTGTTGGAAGACGCGGCTCGCTCGCCTCTACCACGAAGAACTCAGGTGTTTTGAATCCCTCCCTTGCGGCGATCTGTTTGCTCACGGCCTTATCGCGGCAAAGCATCATCCCCCTCGGCCCCGTCCCTGTGTAAGGGAGTTTGAGCAAATCCAGCAGGGCGCAGATGTGGCTGTCCTTCGTCCTGTCCCAGTCGGCATGCTCTGTGAGATTAAAGACAACATCCGGCTTCACGTCCTTGATAAACTCGAACAATCCGGCCACATCCATGTATGGTCTGATGACCACCTTCTCCACAACGCGACGAAGGGTGTTGACTAAAGGGCGATGACCTTCGCCTGCGCGAAACCGCGAAGTTCCTGGAACCAGAACCTGCCTGTCAACCAGTACCGCCACCGTCAGGCGACTCAGCAGACGTTGCGGATTTCCACGCCGTATCGCCATTATTGAGCGTCTCCGCGAAGGAAGGTTTCGGGGATGCCTGGTGATTGGCGACCCGTTGTCAACTCGCCGCCAACAAGCTTGCGGTAAACTCGCTCATAGCGATTGAACACATTGGGCCACGAATGCGGCAACAGTTTTGCCGCCAACGCGCTCCGACTTAGCATGGTTTGTTTGCGCATGAGTTGTCGCTTGAGAGCGGCGGCGATGTCGGCTACGAAGCGCGGCACGTCCGCAGCAACAGGCTCGTCGGCGTGAGTGGTAGCGAGTGCCGGGACGAGTTCGACGTACCCGGCTTCGCGCCACTGCTCCGGTATCCAGCTACGCACCGTAGGCAAGGCGCTGACGATAGCAGGACAGCCACACGCGAGCGCCTCAAGCATCGTCAGGGGCAGACCTTCAAAGAGAGAAGGCAGCACGAAGACTGTACTGACCTGGAGTAGCTTTGCGACTGCTTCTTGCGGTTGAGCGCCGAGGTGGATTGCGAGAGGGTGAGCGGCGGCAACCAAATCGTCCATCTTTCTACCATCCTCGCCGCTGCCTGTAGCTCCCACTAACAAGATTCGGAAAGGTTGCGCTTCTTGCTCAAGCTGCGCGGCAGCGTCGAGCAGAAACGGTATGCCCTTGGGCGTTGATAGTCTCCCGACAAAAGTTACGAGACGCATATCTTCATCGTCGGGTAACGCCACGCCAAACCGTTCGCGCAGTTCGGTGATGATTGCCGCGCGAGGCGTTTGCGAAACATGAAACAGGTCGTCTCGAAAACCCGCGCCGGTGATAACGATTCTATCCGGGTCAACGCCGAAGCACTCTACCGTGTCGGTGAGCGACTGTGGGGTCAGCACGCAAATCTTTTCTATCGCACGCACATCCTGAAGCACTCCCGGCGCTAGATGCGGCGCTTTAATCATCTGCCGCAATTCGGCGTTGTGCGAAGTTGCCAGCATCGGTAATCGGGCGAAGACTTCGCGCGCCAGCGCACACATCAGCCAAAGGTGATGCGCATGCACCAACTCTGGCTGAAACTTCGCGCGCACGTCTTCCATCACGCGGCGCGAAACCATCAGGTACTGCTCAATCTGAAGCTCGCTCATCCGTGAGAACATAGAGGTCGGATAAGGCATCACATCACTATTACCTGGAACGGGGAACGGGGCGTCAGCCGATGGAAAAATAATAGGCGAGATTTGCTCGTCAAAGAGTGGCGGTAATTCCGCTGCTCCTGTTTCGGGCGGGCCAGCGACAATCACATGTTGCTCATAGCCACGACGCGCCGCCTCGCGCACCATAGCGGCTAGAAAAACGCCGCTGCCTGAGCGACCCGGTCTCTGCGAGAGGATGTGTAACAGCCGCATCAGTAACTAAGGGCAACAAGGTTGCTATGAAACATTATGTCTTCGTCGTGGCTCACAACACGCAGGCGAGTCGCCGCGATCAACTCTTCCATGAGCGCGCGGGTCATACGCGAAAAGCCCGGATTATCGCGCGCAATATCCTTGCTGATGTCGCCGTAGTGGACGACTGCGATGCCGCTCGGCTTGAGCACGCGCTCCATCTCGATCAAGTAAGCCTTGATCCCTTCAGGCTCAAGATGAACGAAGACATCAAAGGTGAAAACCAGGTCAACGCTTGCCGTCTCGACCCCGTTCATTTCGTAGCCGCTCGTCTGGTAAGGCGTGAAGCGCAGGTCAGGGAAGCGATGGCGAAGGTAGTTGAACGATTCAGGATTGAACTCAACCAGGATGAGCTGCCCGGCGCTCCGAAAGTATTGTGTCCAACGACCGCCGCCGCTGCCGATCTCAAGTACGGTGCAGCCGGGGATGAAGTAAGGGTCTATGAATCTACGGCGCACTTCGAGCAAGGGGGCGAAGCTCTCAGGATGACCCCAACGGTCGCCAAAATGTTCTTCATCCTCGTGGGGCGAAAAACCCGACATCATAGCGCCCCATTTGCGATTCCAATCAAGTGATGGCATAGCTCTACTCGATCTCTTTCGGCGAGACAAAAATGTAGGCCGGTTATTTCGATCCGGCAATCGTCCGCCGCAATCGCTCGGCGATCCACTCCGGCTCATGCGGCACTCTCGGCGCATCACCGTCGGCTTCGGGCGTGACCTTAATTAGTATGAACGACGGGCCGGTTGTTTCAAGCAACTCGGTTAGGGTTGCGTCCAGTTCTACGGCATCCACTACGCGGACGACGTGCGCATAACCGGCAGCTTGCGCCAGGGCATCCAGAGGGACTTGGGCGGAAAGCGACCGCTGACCGCCGGTCGAGCCGTAAACCTCGTTGTCAAATACTATGTGAAGAAAGTTGGCAGGGCGTCGTTCCGCGACCATCGCCAGCGTGCCCAGCGCCATCAGCAGATTCCCGTCGCCATCAAAGACAACCACGCGCCTCTCAGTCTGTGTCAGCGCAAGACCCAGCCCGATTGACGAAGCCAGCCCCATCGAACCCAGCATGTAGAAGTTTTCAGCGCGATCACGCGCGGCGCAGGTCTCCCGGCTGATCCACCCGTTGGCGGCGACAACCAATTCGTCGCTCAGACATCCGAGGATGGCAGCGATGGCTTCTGCGCGTCGCATCATGAAAATATCTCAGGCCGACAAACCAGCGCGCATGGAGCGCGACCCTCTTGCAGCGTGACAGCCGCTCGTCTCAGATCGTGCCCCAACGAATCAGCATCTGGAACATAGAAGGGCAAACGCAGAGCCTCCAACAGCGGCAAAGTGGAAGCGCCCATCAAGCTATGCTCCGGTGAATCTTTGCCGTCGTGCCCACGCCATCCAACGATGAGAAGGATCGGCACACGGTAAATGGCAGCGAGCGACGCCAGAGGATTCAACGCAAGCGCCAGCCCTGAGTTCTGCATCAAGACTACGGGCCGGCGTCCGCCAAGATATGCGCCGACCGCAAGGCCGACGGCGACGTTTTCAGAGACCGCAGGTACGTAGTCGAACTCGGGGCGCGCCTCTATCTCGCGTAGTATCAGTTTGAAGGTCGAGTCGGGAACCCCTGTAAAAAAATCAAAACCGGCGTCGCGTAGAAACGCGCAGAAGGCGAGGCTACGACTCACTGCTTGCCCCTTTCACCATTGCATTGACGGCAACGGTTTCGACATCAGCAACACCCTGCAACTCGAAGATTGCCTTCATCGGCCACAGTTGATCTTCGATTGAAGTAGTCGAGCCGCTTCGCAGAATTTCGGCATAAGCATGTTCTATTGCTTGAAGCGCGCAACGAAGGCCGTGATTAGCATAGATGACCATCTTGATACCGAGTGCCGCTAGCTCTTCGACGGTTGTTCGATAATAGCTGGTGGGTACGGAAACAAGCGGCACTGGCCTGTTCCATGCACGGGCAACTCCCGCCAACTCGTCTACAGTTGAAGCCTTGCTATGCACGAGAACAGCATCAGCGCCAGCGTCCGCATAGGCATGCGCGCGCGTGAGCGCTTCCTTAATATCGTAACCGGCGATCAGCGCCTCAACGCGGGCGATAATAACGAAGTCCGAGCCAGCTTGCGCTCGCTTGCCCGCGCGCAGCTTGTCAACGAATGCGTCTATCGGCTCCAACTCTTGTTTGCCGGGCGCGAAGCTATTGCGCTTTGGAAACTGCTTATCTTCTACGCAGACACCGGCAACGCCCGCAGCCTCGAACCGCCGAACAGCGTGGGCAAACTGGAAGCCGTCACCATAGCCCGTATCGCAGTCTGCAATAACAGGCACTTCAACGGCCATGCGCATCGTTTGAGCCGCAGCCAAATGATCACTCTGGCTGAGTATGCTTGCGTCAGGGACCGCGTGAGACGCCGAAATCTCGAAACTGCTCGACCACACTCCGTCAAAACCCGCACGCTCAGCCATCTTCGCCCCGAGCGCGTTGTGTGCTCCGATTAAACGAATGATGCCCGGTCGCGCAAGAAGGCTACGCAGAGTGGCGGCTCCGTTAGTCATCACTTTCTCCTTCTAACCCCGCCACTACTCGATATGATCGTCTTATATCTTTGAGGCGAGCTTCTCAGACGAGCGCAGAGATAATAACTCAACTATATTACAAGAGCAGGCAAGGAAGTTGTTGATTTAGTCCCAGGGTTTTCGAGAGTGGTGAAATAAAGTCGCGTACTGTGTTGAGCATTATCTTATCAGCGCCTATTGGCTATGATCGGCCTAAAGATAACTTGCCGGGTGTACTCATCGCTTCCGGCTGCGCTTCTTCTTTGGCGCTTCCGGCTTATCATACTCGTCCATTTCGTTGGTCTCGATGATCTGGTAAACCTTCTTCCCGACCCTGGTCTCCTGCACGTCGGTGATAGAATCCAGCGCCGGCATGCCCGTCTTGAGTGGGTCCAAAGACGGACTGGCAGGCGTGTCGCTCTTTCCGGTAGTTCCGGCTCTCTTTTTACCTGATGATCGGGGCATAGCTCCCTCTGTGGCGCGTGAGAGCGCCTTATGGCTTGAACACTATTTTAGTTATCGGGTGTATTTCCCAGATACTTGCGATGCGACTTTTTAAGCTCGGTGGACCCGGCCTGTTACCGTGACTGTGCGTCGCATCAAAGAACAAGGAGCCTTCGATTACGACAGAGAGCGGGGGATTAGGGTAGTACTGGTATTTAAGACCTGGCAGGTTGTGCTTCAGGGTTTCTTTGTAGAATTTTTTGTACGCGTCGCGCGCGGCTTTTAAGGCGGCAAAAATCGGGCTGCTCTTCGGCGGCAAACCGGAAAGCTCCATGTTCATGTACATCTCTTTTTTGTTCGGGGCACGACCTACAATCAAATGGAAGTCATTATCTTTCTCTCTGCTTGCGGCATAGATAAAAGCCTTGACCTGAACGTTTCGCTCTTCTTGTTCAACTCGATCCGACTTCTGACCAGTCGGTATGCCGAGAGCCACCATCTCTGCATCGGGAGTCAACGACTCGAGGAGGTCTTTAAGATCGTTGAACTTCTCAAGCTTTCCCTTGGCCTTGGATATTTTAGCTGCTTTCCGATCTTTGCCTGTAAAATTATCCCCTGTGGGAACGGCAGCCGCAGCCTCACTCAAAGCAAGCATCGGCGCCTTGGTCTGATCTATATCGTAATCATCCACCTCATTTGTTTCGATGACGACATACTTGGAAGCGCCGACCGCATCCGCCATTGACGCTGATCCAAGCGGCACTTCGACAATAGAATCCAGCGACGGCATACCTGTGCGGAGAGGGTTCAAGGAATGAGTGTTCAAGACTTCGTTCAGCGAGAGAATGTTATTCCCATTTTTACCTAACGTCTTTGCCATTTGAGTATTCTCCTATCTCAGCTTGAGAGGTTGATTGGAACTTACTGCCGGTACATTAAGAGATCAAGCTACACCGGACAAACTTACAGCAGGGCGCGCTGTCATAAACTGCTTATACGGCTGCAAGGATGGGCGCGAGTCTCATAACCACACAAACGCATCTTTGCAGCGCCCCACTGTATGCCCCTTCACTTACGGGCGACGAACCCTAAACCTGTTGCCAGGCAGCGAACACATCTACTAACCCTGCCCCCGTCGCTCCGTCTTCGCCGTGTTTCGCTTTCAAGCCCGGGTTGTCCTCGTTGCTATCAGCATTGGCCGAACCATGTATCACATCCTGGCAAGTCCGTTTCAAGACTGTCTTGATGTCGCTCGGCGTCAGGCCGGGATTCTTCTCCAGGAGGAGCGCGCAGACTCCAGCCAACTGCGGCGCTGCCGCCGATGTGCCGCTAATCACGCTCCAGCCATCGTTGCGTTTTGTCTCGTCATGGGCCGCATTATCCTTGTCTATCTCACAGCCAGGGGAAAGGGGCAGCATGATGTAGTCAGCGTGTGGCTTCATCCCGACCAGCCCACAGAAGTCCGGCACGTTGCGGCCAGAATAGATTTTGCTGGCAAAGGCGCTGGCATAATCAGAAGCCTTCATGCTGCCTTGCTGATCCACAAAGACGCCGCCCGCAGAGATTACCTCCGGCATCATTCCGGGGAATGAGACGTGCCCGTTCCCGGATGAGAAGACAACCACTATCCCGCTCGCCACTGCCGCCTGAATTTCGGCTTCCAACGCTTTCAAGCTATTGGGCAGTTGGGTCAGATGCTTGTTGCTGATCCGCCGGCCCGTGGCCGGGTCGGTCTCACATAAATCAAAACCCAGGCTGATGGAGATGACATGTGGCTTGTGCTTCAAAGCCTCTTGAAAACCTTCCAGAATGCTTGCCCCGCCTCTTGGGTCGTCGTCGTTGTCCAACTTCACACCGATGAACGTCACTCCTGGTGCGACGGCGAAGACATTAGCCGATTCTGCGGTGCCGTGGCCCTGCATATCAGTCTTGTTGTTTGTGGCGCTCCCCGCAAGCACAATTGATGAGTGGTAGTTGTGGGCCGGAAAATACGGATGCGAGTGCGCGAAGCCGGAGTCAATCATGACGACGCGAACGCCTCGCCCGGTTGTTCCTGCGGCATGCACTTTAGTGACGTTCAGCAGCCGGGGAACATCAACGGGCACGCTTAAGTGAAAGTAGCTGACTTGTGGGGGCGTTGACGATGGCTTGCCTGCGAGGGGGGCGGGCTGCGGCTTCTTGCTGGACTTTGAAGCCTTCTTAGCATGACTCGCCATGTATATATGCGGCCACTGTATATATGCATCGTCAATCAAATCCATGATGGCTGGCTCAGGATTCCACTGAGCGTCTGAAGGTGGAAAGTAGAAGGCGCTGGCGCTGCACTGCTGTGTTGGAGCGACGCGGAAAACCTTCAACTTCGTGCCGAAGACCTTCTCGTACAGTTCACGCGAGCAACGCACAGAGGCGCTTAAATGGCCTCTCTCTGAAACGGTGAAGCCGCGACGATGCAGCGCATACAGCGCCTTATCCATATCGAGGGGATTAGGGCGCAACGCCGCGGCGCTGGCTGATGACGGACGGGCTTCCATCTTAGTCAGGCCGAGACCATCCTGCGGACTGCGAAAAGTGATGGCGATACTAAGCTCATCCGAGGGTTTGGACGTTTTCCGACCGCGCTGAGTTTTGTGAACTGCTTGAACGAGTTTCATCGAGTGGGTTCCTCGCAATAAGGGATGCTCAAGAGCAGGCGACACTCCGCTCGCAGACGACTAAAATGTGAATTCAGCGCAGCCTACATGCGGAGGTAAGGTGACGCGACGGTAATGCTCTCGACGTACTTTTGGAGCGGCTCTGGAATTGGCAAATCACCGCTAACGTTGCCCCCGGAGCGACCAAAGTCTCGTTCGCCGGGAGGCTGAGGGGCGACTTCCTGCACAGGTTCCTGAAATATTTTCGCAAAGTCATCCCGGCTTATCTCAGCGGAGATAGTCGTATGTCCCTCAGCCGTGAGCTTGATCCCCAGCGATGTCGCCAGCTTGCGAACGTGCTCGACGCCTTCAGCAGTGCGCCATGATTCGCCAAGCAGTATTTGCAGCTTAATCATCTGTGAAGTAATAACGCTTACCTTATCGAGCTAACAAGAGAGGCTCTTGCCAGCAGAAATAAGAAAGATCATGACGCGAGGAAAAATATGCCTGTTAAGGGCGATTGTCAATACTTATGAAACCTGACCGCTTATCACTTTTGAAAGAAGAATAGAGGAAGGGTTCATCGCTCTGTGGTAGAAGTTGTGGTGTCTAAGCCCAATTTGCTACCGGAGACAAAGCAATGAACCCTTTACGACACTATCCTA
>JAVHWL010000053.1:0-143288 GCA_032159825.1 Acidobacteriota bacterium | reverse complement strand
CTTCTTTTAGAAGCGCACCCCTCTGGTTTTGTCCTAAGAGCTTAGAGTTAGAACTCGAAGCGGACGGCGAGCTGAATTTGCCGCTCGCGGAAGAAAAAGCCGTCAGCGCCGGTCGTGGTGCCGAAGGCTGGATTGTAAGTCAGATTCACGACGCCGTTGGCTCCCGCGACGTTGTAAATCGTTGTGTTGACGCTCGTGACCTGCGTGCGGTTGAAGATATTGAAGCCCTCCGCCAGCAATTCCAGATGCGTCTTTTCGGTGATGGCGAAACGGCGTGAGAGACGCAGATCAACGTACTTGATTGACGGCTGCTTGAAGAAGTTATTCGGCACCAGCGCGAACCGGAGCGAGCCATTGGAGCCGTTGAGTCCACCGGCCTGGCTAAAGCCAAAGACAGTGCTGACGCCGGTTGTGCCTGACGTATTCCCGGTGTAGCGCGCCCCGGAGAATATGTTTATAACTGGCGCGATAGTCCAGCCATTAAAGATTGCCTTTCCGACCACATTGTTTTTCAGGCTGGCGAAGTTGGTGTTGTAAACAACGCTGGCGACAAACTTATGCCGGCGGTCGAAGTTTGACAGACCGTTCTCACCACCCTGGTTGAAAGGATCGAAGGGACCCGAAAAGCCGGGCGTAAAGGTTTGCGAAGTTTGCCCGTTGTCCTGCGCTCTTGAGAGCGTGTAGCTGGCCTGGAATTGCAGCCCGTTCGTCAACCGACGGTTGGCCTGTAACACCAGCGCGTGGTACTTGGAGTTGATATTGCTGCGAATCTCCTGAATCTGGCCGAAATTTGGATTTGGCCGAGCAGCCCCTAAGTAGTAAGGGAAGGTGAATGGTTGACCTGCAAACGGGCCATCTACGATGTTGGCAGTTCTAATTACCGTCGCCGGACTCAGATTGGTATCCACGAAGGCCGGAAGATGCTTCCCGAAGCTGAAGAGATACGAGGCGGAGACGACAGTGTTGCGCGCCACTTCACGCTCGAAGATGAAATCGCCTTGATGGACGAGCGGGTTTTGAAAGTCGCTCGCAAAGTAGTTGACCGTTGCCGATCCCAAAGGTGCGCTCGGTAAAACATTCGGAAAGATAGGCGCAGCCGGATTGCCTAAAGGTACTTGAGCAGCCGGTGTGCCCGTAGGCGCGGTCTGAATCACCGAAGCGACAATCTGGCTGGAGCCTGCAACGGACGTGTTGATCAGCGCCTGAGTAATGGCTGAGCCATTGATGCGCCCGTAGTAGATTCCATAGCCGCCGCGAACGCTCGTCTTGCCATCGCCCTTGACGTTCCATGCGAAACCGATGCGCGGGCCAAAGTTGTTTCTGTCATTGGGCCTGTTCGCAGTCTGCGGCAAGGCAGGGTTGATCAGAGCAGCGAAAGGATGCGGAAGCTGCTGATACTCATAACGCAGACCAAGGTTCAAGGTCAGACGCGGTGTCGCGCGCCAGTCGTCCTGACCAAAGAAAGCATAGTCAACGGTTGAAAACTCAAAGCGCGGCGGCCCGAAACCCTGCTGGTAGTTGCTCGTGTAGCACTTGCCTGCAAGTCTGGTGCTGGTAGCGCATACTTTACCTGCCGTCCTTAACGCTCCGTTGGAGGTGAAGTTCACGTAATCAACGATGAAGTCGTTGACGTTGGAGTAACTGTAAGAACCAGCCTCAGTGAACAGTTCGTCATAGACCTCATGCACGCGATTGATATCAGTGCCCCACTTGAGGGTGTGGTTGCCGACCGAATAGGTCATCGTGTCAGCGAATTGAAGACGTTTCTCATCCGGCAGGGCACGCCGGTCTAAGCCCGTTGATTTACCGAAAGTCAGACCGTTTGTCAGGGCGACCTGCGGGGAAAATCCGTCAGCAGTAGTCGGCTCCCCAGGCAGCGCCGGTTGAGCAAATTGGGAGTCGAGTTCCTTGGCATACTGGAAGCGTCCCTCATTGACCAGCTTGCTTGACAACGTTGAAGAGAGACGAAGGTTAAGCGAATCAGACTTCACAAAGTCATCGCCGAAGCCGTTGCGGTCGCGCGTCACCGTTGCCGCCGTTTGAACTCCCGCGGGCGAAGCCCAACGCAGCCGGTTGTAGGCCGCTGTGAAGGTGTTATTCCCATTGATATTCCAGTCTAACTTCGGGAGATAGAGTTTCTGATCGCCACGACGCGGCGTCGCACCTGTCAGGCTGTTGATGAAATCCACCGCCGAGGAAATTTGAGTGGTCGTTAGTCCTCTAGTGGCCGCTGTCAGCAAAGTGGAATTGACGCCATTCGTCGAAGAGCCAGTGACGGCATTCAGATAGCTGGGACTGGTGAAGACAGCAACTCCGGGGAAATTGCGCTTCTGCTGGTCATAGCTGAAGAAGAAGAATGCCTTATCCTTAACGATTGGCCCGCCGATAGTTCCGCCAAACTGATAGCGCACATCAGGAGCCTTATAAGCGACCGGAGTCAAAACTCCGTTGACAAGCTGATTCACGGTACTACGCGGATTGCGAGCGCCCAATTTGTTGTTGCGGTCAAACAAGAAAGCTGAGCCGTGAAATTCGTTGGTTCCGCTCTTGGTGACAGCGTTAATCACGCCGCCTGCGGAACGCCCGTACTCAGCCGAATAGTTGGAAGTGTTGACCTGGTACTCGCGGATCGCTGCCTGGCTAATCACATAGCCGACGCGGGTGCGGCCACGCTCTTCAGAGAAGAACGCCTGGTTGTTGTCTCCGCCATCAATCGTGCTGTTGTTGAGCAGGCCGGAGATGCCGCGAAAACTTATCAGGCCGAATGTGCCGTCGGGAGTCGCGCCGGGCGTAAGAATCGCAAGGTTAGACCAACGGCGACCGTTAGTCGGAAGATTATTGAGGGAGACTTGATTAATGTTGGTTGAGAAGTCTTGCTGCGCGGTGTTGATAACGGGCGCTTCGGAGGTCACTTCGACGTTGGCCGTCTGGCCGCCGACCGAGAGTGGCGTCTCAAGAGAAGTGACGCGGCCAACTTCGACCACGACTTTGTCTTGAGTATAAGTGCCGAAGCCTGACACGTTAATGGTCACAGTATAAGTGCCGGGTTGAAGGTTGACGATACGGGCACGACCTTCACCGTCTGTCGTTGCCGTGTCATCTTTGTTGGTTTCAATATTGTGAGCCGTCACGGTGGCGTTCGCCACGACCGCGCCTTGCGGGTCTGTGGCCGTAACGCCGATAGCGCCAGTTACCGTTGACTGGGCAGATGCCAGCACGCTCAATGCGAAAACAAGAAGCGTGGCAAAGAAGAGCCGAAAGGGTTTGTACATGCTGGGAACTCCTTTAGAGCAAAAGATGAGTTTGAATCATTAATCCGCGCGCTTGGAAGACTGGACGCAGAGAGTGACCTTGGAAATTTCAAAAACGTTTTAGAACTGCTGATCTCAAGAGGCGTGACATTGATTAAGTAACACCTGGTGTAGAAACAATCTTCTATCATGTTGGAAGACTTTACGCAAACCTAACGAATGAGTGAGCGTCTTGTTAAATCAAATAGCTTTTGATCCAGACACTGCAAATTGGTTCAAGGCTTAGTGTGCGAAAACGCAACTCCTGAGTTACGGCAAGAGCTATGCCGGGAGAACGAAGCTAATGTCCGCTGGCATAAGAATATGATTTAAGGGGAATTAACTTAGAAGAGAGATTGACGTAGACCCGACCCGGACTCAATTTTTTGGATTTTCTACGAAAAGCAGAATCCATAACGAAAAGCAGTATTCAGGAATCGGAAGCCAGAAGCCGGAATGAAAGGGCAGAGAATCCCCTTTAGTTTCTCTTTCCTTCTGATTTCCGGCTCCTGGATTCCGGCTTCTGCTTTTCCCTTACACTCTCTCGCAGATGATGGCGATACCTTGTCCACCGCCGATGCAGGCGGTTGCCAATCCGTAGCGCCCATTGCGTCGTTTGAGTTCGTTGAGCACGGTCAGGACAAGACGTGTGCCCGATGCGCCGAGCGGGTGGCCGAGCGCGATTGCGCCGCCATTGACGTTTGTGCGCGAGCGATCAAGGCCGAGTTCCTTTTCGACGGCCAGGTATTGTGCGGCGAAGGCTTCGTTGACTTCGACCAGGTCAATCTCTTCAATCTTCAATCCAGCCTTCTTCAGAGCCAGACGGGTCGCGGGCACGGGGCCGATGCCCATGATTTCAGGCTCGACTCCGGCATACGCCCAACTGACGATGCGGCCCAGCGGTTTGAGGTCGCGTGCCTTTACAAAATCTTCGCCCGCGATGACGAGCGCCGCGGCGCCGTCAACGATGCCCGAAGCATTGCCCGCTGTGACGAAACCGTCTTTGCTGAAAGCCGGACGAAGTTTCGCTAAGCCCTCAAGGGTGGTGTCTGGACGCAGGTGATCGTCCGCGTCGAACATTTCCGTTGCCTTGCGGGTCTTGATTTCAACGGGCACGATCTCTTCCGCGAAGATTCCGGCGTCCCTCGCACGCCTCGCCTCTTGCTGAGAACGCAGCGCGTACTTGTCCTGCTCCTCGCGTGGGATTTCGTACTTGCGGGCGAGGTTCTCAGCCGTGCCCGCCATCGGCGTGTTGCAGTAAGTATCGAGCAGCGCGACCATGAGGCTGTCTTCGAGTTTGCCCTGGCCGAGAGCGAAGCCTGAACGCGCGCCGCGAATCACGTGCGGAGCTTGCGACATAGATTCCATGCCGCCGACCAAAGCGGTCTCGGCCTCACCCAGTTGAATCATCTGTGCGCCGGAGATGATTGATTGAATGCCGCTGCCGCAGAGACGGTTGACTGTCAGCGCGGGACGATCAAACGGCACACCCGCTTTCAAAGCGACGTGACGCGCTCCGTAGATCGCGTCGCCGGAAGTTTGTAAGGCATTACCGATGATCGTGTGATCAATCTCGTCGCCGGAAACGTTGGTCGCTTGAAGCGCGCCGCGCGCCGCAATCGCGCCGAGATCAATCGCCGACACATCCTTCAACGCGCCGACGTACTCGCCCATCGGCGTTCTCTTGCCACCCAGGATAAAAACATCACGAGCCATTTTTTTAGTTGACCTTTCCATAGTAGAAATACTGACGGTATCGAAAACAGAAAACATTAACAGACGCTTAAGGAGGCCGTCAATTTCGTATGCTTTGATGCCTGCGGCGTCCGATTAGCTTGCCCCTCTACCGCCCTCACTACACTTTACCGTGCGCTTGCTTTTGTGATAATTTGCCTTTGCTCACGACCGCCCTCTTTGGCTTGCTCGCTTGCAATAGCGATTCAATCTTCAACCAAGCCCGACTGCCAATCTCAGGAGAAATGATCTTGAAAACTAAAAAGACCCCGCATCTTTTCTGGCGTATCGCTGCGTTTGCTGGAACTCTATGTCTATTGCTCACATTTTTCGTCGGGCTTGAGCCTGCATGTGCGCAATCTCTAGGCCCTTTTGATCGTGACGGTGCGCGCGCCATGCTCTCTGCGGTTAAAGATGATCTCAATCATAACTATTATGACGCAGGCTTGCGCGGGATGAATCTTGAAGCCCGTATCAAAGAGGCTGAGGGGATAATCAAGCAGGCGCAGACACGCGACCAGTTGATTATCACCATCGCCCAAATCATGCTTGACCTCAACGACTCTCATACTTTCTTCCTGCCTCCCTTCCGCGCCGCACGTGTCTGGTATGGATGGAAGATGCAGATGGTCGGCGATGCGTGTCTCGTCACGGAAGTTAATCCTAAAAGCGATGCTGCGGCAAAGGGATTGAAGGCCGGTGATGTTGTGCTCGCGGTTGATGGCTATTCCCCTTCACGAATTAACCTCTGGAAGATGTATTACCGTTACTATGCGCTGATGCCCACGCGCAGCATACGTCTTATGGTGCGTAGTCACGGCGATGCGCAGCCACATGAGATAGAGATACTGTCGAAGATAGAGAAGACGGAAGAGGCCTCTCTATTGTATACAAACATCTGGAGGTATAACAGCGAGACACGTCTTGTGGACGACCGCTTCTATGAACAGGGTGATCTACTCGTCTGGAGAATGCCCGGATTCGATAGTTCTCCTGATCATATGGATGCAATCATGGGCAGGGCGCGGAAATTCAAGACGCTCGTTCTAGACCTGCGTGGCAACGGCGGCGGCTATCAGGTTACGCTGGAACGTCTCGCGGGCTACTTCTTTGACCATGATGTGAAAATCGCAGACTTGAAGGGCCGCAAGGAAATGAAACCTATTCTGGCAAAGACTCGCGCTGATAAGGTTTTCAAGGGACAGCTCATCGTGCTGGTGGATAGCGAGTCTGCTTCGGCTGCGGAACTATTTGCGCGCATTATCCAACTTGAAAAGCGCGGCATCATCATCGGCGACCACACAGCCGGAGCGGTCATGACCGCAAAGGACTATGATCACCAGGTCGGGATTGGAAACACGCTCTACTTTGGCACGAGCGTCACTATCGCTGATGTCATCATGCCGGACGGCAAGAGCCTGGAGAGCGTCGGCGTCACGCCGGACGAGATTTTACTGCCTGGCGGATCAGACATCGCGGAGCGGCGCGACCCTGTGCTGACGCGGGCGGCGGCCATCGCTGGATTGAAGCTTGAGCCGGAGAAAGCTGGCAAGCTCTTTCCCGTTGAGTGGCTAAAATTGTAGCTTGAAGGAATATCAGAGTTGAGCCTTGGGAGCCGTTGATGAAAAGCAGCGGCTCTTATTTTTTGAAACGATTCCTGGCGTGGTAGCGATGGAGCAGTTCTTCTAAAAATCCTTCGTAGGTGAATGTCGAAAGGTCGTAAGCGGGGCGCAGCTTGTGGAGGAGAGGTGTTGAGACGCGCCACGCCATCCACATCCGCGCCTGGTCGGGCAAGTCAAAGCGGCGGCGCAGGAATGTTTCGACGACCTCAATCTCTCTTTCGGTTAAGAGTCCGATTTCAGCCGTGAACTCAACAGGCTTGAATGAGCGGCGCAGCGCAGAATCAAAGACCGGCGCGTCGAAGACCTGATCGAACGATGGGGCTTCCGCCTCGCGCTCACGCACGACGACGCTTCCGGCCACCATGTCGCCGACGCGCTGGTCGCGCGGGCTGATGAAGACGCAGATGAGGCCGACGGAGTAGAAGGGCGGCCAGAACATATCAACGATGCGCAGGAGATTTCTAATCAACGCTTCCAGGAAAGTAATTGGTCGCCCGTCCTCGCGGATGACGCGCAGCTTCAACCAACGCTTGCCGGGCGTCTGCCCGTTCCACAGCCACTCAAAGACGACGAAATAGCTCGTCCAGATAAAGAAGCCGATAATGATGAGCAGCACAATCGCCCACTTCGGCGCGCCTGACATGCCGCTCAGGCTGAAACTGTTTGCGATGTTGATGAAGATAATGTAGAGCAGGGCAATCGCCAGGGTTTGCAGCGCATGGTCAACAGCGCAGGCGAGAAAGCGATTGCCAATCGAGGCCAGAGCGAAGTGCAGGGAGACGCGCTCAGGCGTCTCGATAATTAGAGTCTCTTCTTTACCGATGGCTGCTGACAAGGGATGAGCCTTTTGTTTAGCGAGCGCGCAAAGCTTCCGAGAGTCGGGTCGGCAACTGCTGTACGCTTGAGCTTGCTACATCTTGAGCGCGCCGGTCTGCTGGTACATAGCCATGAAGTCGAAGTTGTTCCAGGCTTCGACAATCTTGCCATCCTCGATACGTGCGATGGTGATGCCGGTAAATTCGATTGGCTGCTGCGTGGCTGCGTAGCCGAGGCCATCTCCCTGATGCTTCCCGCGCACGATGCAACGACCCGCAACCTTGTCGCCTTCCGCCACGGTGTCTTCAACAACCACTTCGAGGTCTGGAAAAGCGTTACGAAACTTTTGATGGAAAACTTTGAAACTAGCGCGCCCGCGCAACGGCTTGCCGCTTTCATCCGCGAGGCCGTTGGCGATACCGTCTTCTGCGAACATCTCGTCAATCGCCTCCGCGCGTCCCTTGTTCCAAACCTCTTCAAACCAACGATGAAGCAAAGCCCTGTTTTCTTCTGACATGATGTCTCCTTTCCTTGATGGACAAATTTCAGTGGCGCTCCGGCGTTTTGATAGTCAAAGAGTCTTCGTTAACGATAGCAGCAGACATTTATAACTCTATTCACTTGGTTTAATCGGGTGGCGGTTCATAAACAAGCTCTATTATATGGTCTACACCACGAATTTTTACAAAACGGCGTTTCCCAACTTGAAGAATGATTAATTGATCCTTCTGTATTTCAATCTCAGCGTCAACTCGCTCACATTTTTCTCCGTCAATACGAACTCCACCTTGTTGAATAAGCCGCCTTGCTTCCGCTGTTGATACCACAAGATTTGTTTTAAGCAGCAACTGGATTACTTTCAAAGGTCCGATTAAGACTACCTGTTCTTCTACTTGTTCTGGAGTCTGTCTTTGTTGAAAAACTCGGTAGAAGTGTTCTTCCGCTTTATTTGCTTCTTCAGCGGAATGAAAATCTGTAATTATGAGTTTAGCGAGTTGAACCTTTGAGTCACGCGGATTGAGACGGCCTTCGAGAACCTTAATCGGTAATTGTAAAAGCTCTACCGGGTCTATGTCGGTCAGTAGTTCATAATAGCGCCACATCAAATCATCACTGATGGACATGATCTTGCCGAACATCTCCTGCGGCGGTTCGTTGATGCCGATGTAGTTGCCCAAACTTTTAGACATCTTCTGCACGCCGTCTGTCCCGACAAGGAGCGGCATGATGATGCAGACCTGCGCTTCCTGTTCGTACTCACGTTGCAGATTCCGGCCCAGCAGCAGGTTGAACTTTTGATCCGTGCCGCCGAGTTCAACGTCCGCAGCAAGCGCGACCGAATCGTAAGCCTGCGTGAGCGGGTAGAGTAGTTCGTGGAGCGCAATGGGGCGTTCTTCGGCGAGGCGCTTATGGAAGTCGTCGCGCTCTAAGATTTGTTTGACGGTGACGTGCGAGGCCAGACGTATGAAGCCGTCGGAGCCGAGCTTGTCCATCCACTCGGAGTTGAAGCGTATCTCGGTTTTTTCAGGATCGAGCAGCTTGAAGATTTGCGTCTTGTAGGTTTCGGCGTTGGCGGCAATCTCCTCGCGCGTCAGTTGCGGGCGCGTGGCGCTCTTACCCGATGGGTCGCCGATTAGCCCTGTGAAGTCTCCGATGAGGAAGATGACCGTGTGGCCTAGCTCCTGAAACGCGCGGAGCTTGCGGATGACGACCGTGTGTCCCAGGTGTATGTCGGGCGCGGTCGGGTCTGCGCCGAGCTTGACGCGCAGAGGCACACCGGAGCGCGCGCTCCGTTCGAGCTTCGCGCGCAGGTCATCCTCGCGGATAATCTCGACAGTTCCTTTACGCAGGTAAGCTAGCTGTTCGTCAATCGTCATTGGCTAATCGTAAATCGTAACTCGTGAATCGTAAATCGTAAATCGTAAATGGTCGAACGGCCTTCTTTTATTTACGATTTACGAGCAGAGAGAGTAGCGCATGTGGCTGCGGCTGCGCTATCTTTCAATAAAGTTTGAGAGGCTGTGTTGGGGAATCAAGATGAACATTTTGCAGGAAACAGATCAATCGCGTAAAGACTACGCGAATCCGCTTGAGGGGATGCAGTTGGCCTTCATCGGCTGCGGTGTGATGGCAGAGGCCATCATCGCCGGGCTGCTCAGGCAAAGACTCGTCACGCCCGAACAGATCGCGGGCAGCCATCCGCGCGCCGCGCGCCGCGAAGAGCTTCACGCGAGATACGGCATACATGTTTTTGAAAGCAACCGCGAGGCTGCGACCTTTCAGCAACCAACTGAAGGCGCAACCGTTAATCTTCCCCCTCGGTCAATCATCGTTTTAGCCATCAAGCCGCAACGCCTTGGCCTGGTGCTGGGTGAGTTGAAGGGCGCGTTGAAGCCAAATCAGCTTGCGCTCTCTGTGGTCGCGGGCGCGCGTCTTGAGATGATTGCGGCAGAGTTGCTCCATCCGGCTATTGTCAGAACGATGCCGAACACGCCCGCGCAGATCGGGCAGGGAATGACAGCCTGGACCGCAACAGCGGAAGTCAGCGACGAGCAAAGGGCGCAGGTGCGCGCCATGCTCTGCGCTTTGGGGCGCGAGATTTATGTTGAGAGCGAGCGGATGATTGACATGGCGACGGCTCTCTCAGCGACGGGGCCGACCTACATCTTTCTCGTCATGGAAGCCCTGGTGGACGCGGGCGTACACATGGGATTCTCGCGCCACATCGCGCAGGAGCTTGTGCTGCAAATGATGCTCGGCTCGGTTCTCTTCGCGCAGGAATCCGGCAAGCATCCGGCGGAGTTGCGCAACATGGTCACTTCCCCTGGCGGCACATCAGCCGAAGCCATCTACCAGATGGAGAAAGGAAGTCTTCGCACAGTGCTCTCGAAAGCCGTCTACGCCGCATTCAACCGTGCCGTCGCGCTAGGTCAACCGAAAGAGTGAGAGGGGAACGAGCGAGGCAGTTAATAATTAAATCTTTTCCAACTCCGGCACTGTCCGCTCGTTTTCGACGTTGCCTGTGTTAAGCGTTGAGGCAGGCTCGAAGAGCAGCACGTGTGCTTCTTCTTCGGCGACGGGTTTATGCTCGACACCGCGCGGAACGATGACGAACTCGCCCTCTTCTATCCACTCGTCGTGATCTCGAAACTCCATCCGAAAACGCCCCTTCACGACGAAGAACATCTCATCCTCATTATCGTGATGATGCCAGACGAACGGCCCTTGAAATTTTACGAGCTTAACGTATTGACCGTTTAGTTCTCCGACAATCTTCGGCTTCCATTGCTCATTAAAAAGCGAAAGCTTCTCTTCAATGTTTACTTTGCTCATAATGTTGCCTCCAACCTTAAATGAATCTCAACGGCTCGCAGCCTTGCTCACCTTCGGGCGTGCGACGGCGTACATTTCGCGCGCGATGCGTTCACTTAGCCCGCCTTGATAAAGGTCGAAGTGATTGCGTCCTTCGACGAACTCGACCTGAGCGTCGCTGCCTAGTCCCTTCAGCGTATCGTTGAGCAGCCGCGCCGCTTCATCCAGATGAAAGGTGTCGGCGGTCCCGACGATGATGTGTAGCTTGCCGCGCAAGCGAGGGCCGAGCGTCTTCCAGTTCTGGCGTAAGATGCGCGAGATGTCGTAACGCTCCCAGGCTTTTTGCACGAAGGGATCAATACGCCCGGTGTCGCGGTCAAAGAGCGGCATCGGTTGCCCGTCCGCGCCGCGTGGACTGAAGACCGCATCGAACGAAGCGAACTGCCCGCCGAAGTAGCCAAGCACGCGCTCCATGCGCGCGTATTCCTCAAGCGTCATAATGTCTCGCCCCTGGTAGCGCACAAGGTTGTAGGGCGTGCCGTCGGCGCGCCGGTAAAGATTTTGTGGCGGCGTCTTCGTCAAGTCCGGGCCGGTGAAGTTGCGAAAGTCGGAGGAGTCGGGCGAGGTTGACCACGTGCCGCCGAAGACTTCGGGGTAATTGACTTGCAGCCAGAGCGTTGACCACCCGCCGGAAGAGTGCCCCGTGAGCAATCGTCCAGAAGGAACGCCATCCATGCGAAACTGTTTTTCCAGATACGGGATGAGTTCGGTTGTGAGCGCGTGACCCCAGGGGCCATTATTAGCCGAGTCTGCGAAAACGTGATGACCGAGCGGAAACCCGGCGTTGAGGAAGACGTAGATCATCTCCGGCGTCTTACCTTCCTCCATTTGCTTCACAAGCGCAGGGCCTTTCTTCCATGCAGTCAGGTGACTACCACCGTAGCCATGCACAACGTAAACGGTAGGGTAGCGAGTGGCCGCAGCTTTCGTGTAACCCGGCGGCAGCAAGACCCCTGCCTGCATCTTGATTGGCCTTCCCCAGAACTTTGTAAGCGAGGGACTCTCGAAGTTGATGAGTTTAACGGAGTCGGTGTCGGAGACTGTCTGCTCAGGCACGCGCTTCGTCAGGTTGAGTTCGATTGATTGTGACGAAGATGGGTTGAGATTAGGCACGACCGCGACTGCGCTATAGAGATCGCCCGCCCCTGCCCCGTCATAGGTGTACGAGTGATCGAGGTCGAGCAAGGCCATCAACTGGTAGTCGCCCGTAGCGGCTGACGAAAACGGAGCGGGGAAGGCGAGCACGTCAGGATCAACCTCGACCGGCTTGCCCGCTTCCAAATTGTGAATCTCGACTCCGGTAACGAAGACGCTGCGCGGGTTCAGAAAGTCAGGCTCGATCATCTCCATCGTCTTTGCCTGGCTCGTCATAAAGATCAGCAGTCGCCCGGACACAGGCTGAGGCGCGAGCGCAGGGCTGATGCCGACCCTGAAGCGGATACGCTCGGCGGCAGTAGCGTTGAAGGTGTTTGCGAGAACGAGCGCGCAGACTGCGAGTGAGAAAATAATTGATTGGACTAAACGCTTCTGTCTTCTCATCAGCTTATGTGCCTCTCTTTAAGAGTTAGATAAATTTGGACGAACGCGACGACCTTCGAGTTTGTAGTTTCCACTGACAACGAGCGCGACCGCCTCCGCATAAGCCTGATGTTCTTGCGTGAGGATGCGCGCCGCAAGAGTTTCGGGCGTGTCGTCGTCGCGGACGGGGACGACGCGCTGCGTGATGATGGGGCCGCCGTCCAATGTTTCATCAACGAAGTGAACGGTGCAGCCCGTCCACTTAACGCCGTGCTCAATCGTCTGTCTCTGCGCGTCGAGGCCGGGAAACGAGGGCAGCAGGCTCGGATGAATGTTGAGTATTCGATCACGGAAGGCTTCGATAAAAGAGGATGAGAGCAAGCGCATGTAACCCGCAAGGCAAACTAAATCAACCCCGCGCTCCTGCAAGGCTGCGATAATCTCCCGGTCATGCTCAAGGCGTGTGCGCCGTTCGCGCTCAATCGCCAGCGTTGCAATCCCGCGCTCTGCCGCACGCGCCAGGCCGGGTGCTTCCGGGTGGTCGCTGATAACGATGGCAATCTCTGCGCCGGGAATGCGGCCCTCAGAAACGGCGTCCGCGAGCGCCAGCATGTTCGAGCCGCGACCTGAGATTAGAATACCAATGCGAAACATAAGTCTGGAGTCTGGAGTCTGGAGTCTGGAGTCAAAGACATGTTGCTTTTGACTCTCGACTCCAGACTCCAGACTTGCTTTAATCAATAATGACTTCGCGGTTGCCTTCCGTGACGCGACCTATTTCATAGACTGCTTCGCCGCGCTCTTGAAGATGAGATTTTACGCTTGCCGCGTCCTCAGAAGCAGCGACGATAATCATGCCGACGCCCATGTTGAAGGTGCGAAACATTTCTGCGCCCGCGATGTTGCCGATCTCCTGCATCAGTTTGAAGACGGGCAGCACGGGCCACGTCTCGCGCTCTATGCGGACGCCTGCTCCTTCCGGCAGAATGCGTGGGATATTCTCAGTCAAGCCGCCGCCCGTGATGTGCGCCAGACCCTTGATGAGATTCAAGTCGAGCAAGCCTTCGAGCGCAGGCAGGTAGCTCTTGTGTTGTTCGAGGAGAGCCGCGCCGATTGTTTTGTCGAGCGCTGCAACGTGTGTGTCCACGTTGTAGGCAGCAACGTCGAAGAAGAGTTTGCGAGCGAGCGAGTAGCCGTTGGTGTGCAAGCCCACGCTGGGGAGCGCAAGCACAATATCGCCCGGAGCAATGCGCTGCCCGTCAATCACCCTTTCCCGGTCAACGATGCCGACAATGAAGCCAGCGACATCGTATTCACCTTCACTGTAGAAGCCGGGCATCTCTGCCGTCTCGCCGCCGAGCAGCGCACAGCCGTTCTCGCGGCAGCCTGTGGCTACGCCTTCGACTACCCTAGCAACCACGTCAGGCGTGAGCACTCCGGTTGCGATGTAGTCCAAGAAGAAGAGCGGGCGCGCACCCTGAACCAGAATGTCGTTGACGCAGTGGTTCACCAAATCGCGCCCGATGGTGTTGTGCGTGTTGGTCGCAAACGCAATCTTTAGTTTTGTCCCAACGCCGTCAGCCGAGGCGACGAGCACGGGCTGTTTCAACTTAGGAAACGCGCCGTCGAACATCCCGCCGAAGCTTCCGATCTCGGAGAGTGTCCGCGCGTTGAAGGTCGAGCGCGCGAGTTGCTTGATCTTCTCCGTCGCAATGTTCGCCGCATCAATCGAGACGCCAGCATCGCTATATGAAATAGAATTTGTCATAAGTGAAGTGATGAGTGATAAGTGATAAGTGATGAGTGATGAGAAAAAGCATTCTTCTTATCACTTATCACTCATCACTTCTTTCTCTGTCTCGGCGGTGGGCCGAAGTCGCCGTAGGAGATGAAGCCGAAGCGTGAAGAGTCGTCTTTCGTGGCTTCGCGCCCTATCCAGAGATCGCTCTTGGCTTCCTTCGCGGCCTTGATTTCGTAGAGCTTCCCTTCTTTGAGCTTGCCTGTGGTCGTGATGGTAATCTCGCCTTGCAAATCTGTGCGGTAAAGCTGTGTGACGCCCGCCGCTTTCAAGCGATTGAGAACATCCTGCGATGGGTGGCCGTAACGATTGAACTCACCGTCGGAGATGATCGCGGCTTTCGGCTGTGTGCTGTCCGAACGAAAGACACGCTTGAGGAAGTCTTCGGAAGTCGCGTACTTCGACCCGTGATGCGCGACCTTCAAAAGGGTCACGGCGAGGTTCGCTTCCCTTGAAACGAGGCGCTCTTCCGTCTGCGTTTCAGCATCGCCCGTGAGCAACATGGAGAAGTCGCCGTAGTCTAAACGAACGACGATGGAGTTGGCGTTCGACTCATTACCATCGCGGCTCGCAACTATCTGCTCTCTGGTGAAAGGAGGCGGAACGGGAGCAAGCACGGTGAGAATCGCGCCGCCGCCCAGATCAATCTTCTGATCGGGTTCGGCTTTCTTTAACTCAGTGCCGCCCTGCTCAACCGCGCCCTTGAAATTGTCGAATGCTTCGACGGTCGGAAACTTCAAAACCTTGCCATGCTGAGTCGCAGGCTTCGGCGGATTCTTGGCTTGATTCTTTCCCTGCTTTTTGTCGCCGGGCTTACTTGCCATCTCCTGTGGCGTCGCTTCAGGCGGAGGGAAGTCGTTCCACAGCACGCTGGCAACTTTGAAGCTGCCGAAGACTTCGGCTGCGCCGCCGATGTGGTCTGGGTGTGTATGCGTGGCGATGAAGTAGTCAATGTGGTCTACCTTATAACCTTTGAGCGCCGCGACCACCGTCTTACCGCCCTTCTCATCGCCCGCGTCAACGAGCACTACCTTGCCTTCAGGCGAGATGATGAGAATCGAATCGCCCTGCCCGACATCCAGCACGTGAACCTGAAGCTCCTTGCCAGAAGGCGCGGGCGGCTTCTTCTGCCACCAGGGCAGGACAAACTTGTAGCCGACGAATCCGGCAGCGCCGAGAATAACCACCAGCACCGCCACCGCACACCCGCACCCGCCTTTAGTTCGCGCCACTCGAATAGCCTCTTCCGTAAATTAACCGATTCAAATCAGTGAGTAGTCTTACTCCTCACACTTCCAATATTCGATCCAGGTCAACAAGCACTTCCAATTCGATTTTTTCCGCTCGAACTTCCCGCATCACCCGGCAATGATATTCATCAATAGCATGAGTAGACTTTCTCACCGCCTCGCCCGCTTTCTCAAAACTTTCCGCCTTCATAATTGCAATCAGGTAATCTCCATCGTCCGTTTTATCCAGAAACACCGCTTCGACGATGACGGATTCATCGCGTAAGGTTTCAAGCGCCTCATCTTTTCTACTGTTGATCGTTTGTGCCCATTCCCTCACGCGATCAGTAGCACCCGGCTTGAGCTTAATTTTCCAACAGCGCGTCTCATACATCGTTTTAATTTCTGAAGCGGGCAAGGTTCGTTAGAGCTTGAAATCTTTGTGGGGATAAGTATGCTGCTGCGAGCCTCGCCCATTCGCCATCTATTCAACTTCGATGCGATAGCTCACCATCCATAGCTCAACTTGTTCGAGGCGCTCTCTCCAGCGATCTTTGAAATCCTTCATCCATCGACGGTTCTTGGTCGAGTCAGGCATACCAACGATGATTCTCACTAAATCGTCACGATAGAGAACACCGCCATGACGCCAGTGGCCTTCCACCTTCTGCGTCTCGTAGCTGGCCGCGCCGGAGTAATCGACGATCTCCAAGACCGCTTCGGCGAGCCATTCAGCAGGCACATCCCGTCCGTCATTGAACTGGAGGGGAAGCAGCACCTCGAATCGCCGCCATCTGCTGCTCATAGGTTGTCTTTCCCTTGACGGTAAACTGAATGTTCTGGTCTGCAAGAGCTTCCAGAGCAGCCTCTGGAACCAGGTGCTCACCTGAGCGAAGGACTCGCCCTGAGAAGCGTCCAAGCAGGAAAGCGAGCGCGCGCTTCTCAGCTTCGCGGTCAGCAAATGTAATAGTCACCATATACTGTTCACCTCTCTCCGAGAGGAGAGATTGTATCACTCATCCAGAACTCAGGTAGACGCCACCGGACAAGCGAGTTTGTTAGAGCTTGAAATCCTTTTGATCCTGCGCGCCGCTTGCTCATGCCACCCAATAGCCTCTTTTGAAAGTAAGGTGATACATAACGCCGGAATTCGTAGCCGCGAGCATGCGGCAGTCAACCAACTTTAGAGTTGCGCATCCAATTCTAAAAGCCGCTTGCCGTGAATGACTGCCGCGATTGTTACGGTCTCTTCCTGAATGCGATAGATTATTCAATAGCTATAAGCAAATCTCTCTCGGATATTTTCTTCGCCAAACTCCGGCACTACACGGCCAGCAAAAGGGAAACGTGAGAGGTTACGAGCGGTCTCAAGGATTTTCTTGACAACCGCCGCAGCATAAGCGGTCGAATCACTGGAAATGTACAAAGCAATCGCTTCGACATCTTCAACAGCTCTTGGAGACCACTCTACTCGGTAAGCCATTTGCTCAACCGCCCTTCGGCCTCTTCCTGCGTAAGCGTTCCTTGGGTGTCAGCCACTTCTAACCCATGCCGAACCTTCTCAATCACGTACAGGTGATACTGAATATCTTCAAGTGAGCAATCGTCGGGCAATTTATCTAACAAAGCTTCAACCTCTTCTTTTGCCGTACTCATATCGCTCTCCTTATTTTCATATCTCAATGCAAAGTGAATTTTGCATAAGGGCAATCTTGTTCGTTAAAGCTTGAAATCCTTTTGATCCTGCGTGCCGCTTGCTTGCGCCAGCTTGTCCTGCAAATTTTTTACGCGGCTGGCGGCGGCATCGCGCGATTCTTTATCAATCGAGATGGTGATACGCAGGTGGTCGCCATCTGATGCGCCTTCAGGGAGAAGCGAGAGGGGCACGTCCACTTGCGTCTTCTCATCATCGCCAAAGAGCAGGACGGCCATCTTGTTATCTTCGACTCGATCTATCGCCGCATGAAGTTGTCTCGACGCCGCGCGCTTCGTTTGATCTATCCTCTCAGCCATTCACACTTTCTCCCCTGCCAAAGCAACATTTCGGTCGAACAGCAAACTCACGCTCTCACCTGCCCGCAGCACGCCTCGATTGTTTTGACGACTGCGAGCTTCCACTGTCGCCGGAATCATCTTTCGGCGGTGTGCGTCCGGCCCACAAGTCGCCGCTCGCAGGTCTTTCAGTTCTGATCTCATAGCCAGACCCGCGCGAGATGATTGTCACCTCGCCCTCCAAATCCGTCCGGTAGAGTTTCACGCCCAAAGCCTTGAAGCGATCAAGAGTATCCTGGTTGGGATGGCCGTAGCGATTATCCGGCCCGTCGGAGATGACAGCCGATTCAAAGCCGCCCTGCCGTAAGAATTTATCCGAAGAGGCATAGCGCGAGCCGTGATGCCCGACCTTGAGAACCTTCGCCTTGATGTTCGCGCCCTTCGACATCAAACGCTCTTCCGTTTCGGCTTCCGCATCGCCCGTCAGCAACATAGAAAAGTCGCCGTAGTCCAGGCGTGTGACAACCGAATTGGCGTTCGGCTCGTTTGCGCCTGAACGCAGTTGATCTTTGGTGAAGAAAGGTTGAATCGGAGCCAGAACGGTCAGCGTCGCATTGCCGCCGAGATCAAATTTCTGGCCGGGCGAGGCCGCAACGTACTTCGCTCCGGTCTGATTAATGGCCGAGAGAAAGTCCTCGTAGTTCTTCGTCGCGTTGGGAACTTTGCTATCCAGCACGGTGCTTACTTTGGTGCGGCGCATAACCTCATCTGCGCCGCCGATGTGGTCTGCGTGCGCGTGCGTAGCGACCATCAGGTCTATGTGGTCAACATTGTAACGCTTCATCGCATCGAGCACGACGCGCCCGCTGCCGGGCACGCCCGCGTCCACCAGCACAACTTTACCGCCGGGCGCGATGATGAGAATTGAATCGCCCTGCCCGACATTGAGGACGTGAACCTGTAGCTCATCGCCGGAAGGCGCAGGCGTCGGGGTCTGTTCTTTCTTCTTCCAGTATTTGAAGAGAAAAATGCCCGCGATGACCAGAACGACCGCCGCGAGGATGAGCGCAAAGAGAACACGTCGCCCATCCTTCGCTAGCTGGTTTTGCCGGGGCGGTTGTGGTGGTGGCTGCTCAAAGCTCATTTGATTGCCGCCTCGCTCTCAGCTCTAACTACGTCCGAGGGCACAGGCTCGCGCTCACGCGCCCATTGCGTCTCGGCCTCGCGCGTGATGCGCGTCGGATAGCGGCACGTCCAGCAGGCTGTGCAAGACGAATCCGCGCTGATGCCCGTAGCTTCGAGCATCCCTTCGAGCGAGAGATAGCCGAGCGTATCCGCCTCTATGAAGGAGCGAATATCTTCAACAGACATTTGCGAGGCGATCAAATCTTTTTTGAAGGGAGTGTCCACGCCGTAAAAGCACGGAGAGATGGTTGGCGGGCAACTGATACGCACATGAACCTCGCGCGCTCCTGCTTCTCTAACCATTCGCACAATCTTCTTAGATGTTGTGCCGCGCACGATGGAATCGTCAATCAGGACGATGCGGCGGCCCTCTATCAGATGCCTGACGGGGTTGAGCTTGATCCTCACGCCGAAGGAGCGGATTGATTGCTTTGGCTCGATGAAGGTGCGCCCGACGTAGTGGTTGCGAACGAGTCCCTGTCTGTAGTTGATGCCGCTTTGCGCCGCGTAACCGATGGCCGCCGCCACGCCCGAATCCGGCACGGGCACAACGATGTCTGCCTCAGCCGGATGCTCTACAGCCAGGCGCTTGCCCATCTTGTGACGCGACTCGTTGACCGACTCGCCGTAGATCAGAGAATCAGGCCGCGCAAAATAGACGTGCTCGAAGATGCACATCGAGTGTGGAAGTTTGGGAAGAGGATGCGTGGAGTGTAGTCCATGCTCGTCAATCACGATCATCTCGCCCGGCTCGACATCGCGTATGTAGCGAGCGTCAATCAAATCAAACGCGCAGGTTTCTGATGCGACGACCCACGCCTCACCCAGGCGTCCCAACGCAAGCGGACGAAAGCCGCGTGGGTCGCGGATGGCGACCAGAGCGCCGGGCGTGAGAAAGAGCATCGAGAACGCGCCTTCAGTCTCGCGCAGGACTTCAGGGATGGCTTCGATGATGTTTGCAGCGTGCGAGCGTGCGACGCCGTGCAGGATCACTTCCGTGTCAGACGTTGACGAGAAGATCGCTCCCTCGCGTTCGAGTCTTTTTCTCTCTTCGGTGGCGAACGGGAGATTACCGTTGTGGCAGACGGCGACCTGACCGTGCTGGCAGGCGACTAGAAAAGGCTGCGCTTCGCGTATGGAGACTTCACCGGCTGTCGAGTAACGAACGTGGCCGATGGCGCTTGCTCCCGGCAGGCGGTCGAGCCTCTCTTGATTGAAAACGTCGGAGACCAAGCCCATCGCGCGCTCACTACGAAGCTCCGCGCCGTCCGATGAGACGATGCCGCAGGACTCCTGACCACGATGCTGTAGAGCGTAGAGACCCAGATAGGTCATCCGCGCCGCTTCCGCATGATTGTAGATTCCAAACACGCCGCACTCGTCGCGGAATTTATCTTCTGCAAGCAAGTCAGACAAGAAATTTTACCTCACGCCCTCGGTCTTGGATAGTTGCCGCCCTCATCGTTTGCTACAAGGCAGCTTAGTAAATCATGGGCGTTGCAGCAAGCGCAATGAGTAACTTTACAGGGAAATTCACCAGCTCGTAATTTTATCCGGTTCTCTTCAGCTTCCCTGTGTGCTTGGCCCATCGCTCAACTCGTCCAAAGACCCACAGCCCTGACGGAATCAGCACGACTCCCATCAAGGCCAGCACCATCAACTCAGACGCGACTGCCGAAAGCGGAGCGCCTGCCAGATGCTCGGACGTTGAGGCAGGGTTTCCGATGCCGACCAGCTTGCGACAGGCAGAAAGTGTGTAGGTCGCGGGCGAAAGCATCGAGAGCGGCTGAATCCATTTTGGAAGGACGCTTACGGGGTAGTAAACGCCGGAAACCAGCAGCAGTCCCTGAAAAATGTGAGTCGCTTCCGCTCCGCGCTCAGGGCTCATCACAGGCAGCGCGGCGGCCATCAATCCCAAGCCGACGAAGGCCAGCATGCTCACCAGCAGAACGATAAAGAGTCCGAAGAGATTCGCTCCCGCCAAATTCAGGTTCGTAAAGAGCATCAATCCAAGCAACACGACCGTTGTGTTCACGATGCTGTTGCAGAGCGCGTAGAAGCTGACTCCGGCCAGGTGTACTACGCGAGAAACGGGAGCCATGAACGTGTACTCCAAGGTTCCCTCCCAACGCTCGTAGCCGATGGACATAGCGATCTCGTTATAGAGAATCGAGAGAAAGTTCCACTGCAACGCGCCGACGACGAGCGTGAGCGTCAATTGATAGTCGCCCGCCGCCACGCCTATCAGCGCGACGGTTGCCGAGGTGGTCAGCGCGTAGAAGTTGAAGACGATGACCCAGGAGATATAACGTCGCGTCAAGTGGTAGCCGCGAAACATAAACGCCCAGGTCTGGCGCAGGGTGCGTTCCATACTTTGTTCCATTACGTTTCCTCCAATACTTCTTCGGCTTCTTCCACTATCAATCCCTCGCCCGCCAGCTTGATGAAAGCGTCGTCCAGGTTCGCTGCTCGCGCTTCTCGTTTAAGCGTTTCGGCTGTTCCTTCGGCGACCAGTTTCCCGTGCGCCAGGAAACCTATCCGCGCGCAGAGCCTTTCGGCCTCGGCCATGTCGTGCGTCGTGAGCAGGATCGTTGTGCCCTCTCGCGCTCTGAGATTTTCGAGAAACGTCTGCACGTCGCGGCGACTCTTCGGGTCAAGCCCGGTCGTCGGCTCGTCCAGGAGGAGCAGCGGCGGCCTAATCATCAACGCCCGCGCGATGCTGATCTTCTGCTGCATTCCACGACTCATCTCTTCGAGCGGGACGGAGAACTTTTTCTCTTCCATGCCGAGTTGCTCAAGAACCTCCATTGCCTCCTTTTCGGCAACCGATGGTTTAAGACCGTAGAGCAGCGCCGTGTAGAGCAGGTTCTCGCGCGCCGAGAGTTTTTTGTAGAAGGCAGCATCCACGCTCACGCGCCCGATCTTGCGGCGCACTTCCCGTTGCTCCTCCGGCAAGCGATGGCCGAGCAAACTCACGTGGCCGCCATCACTGATGAGCAGCGTGGAGAGAATACGAATCAGCGTTGACTTGCCTGAGCCGTTCGGCCCCAGCAGCCCGTAGGTCTCGCCACGCGCCACTTCAAATGAAACGCCGTCGAGCGCCCATTCCTCAGAGACCTTTGATTTGAACAGACCTTTACGCTTACGAAAACTTTTTCGCAGGTCGCGTACCTCGATGGCCGGATGCGTCATGACAAAACCTCTGGGATTGCATCGAACCGCGATGCAGACAGATAAAACGATTTGTGTTGGATTGGAAATTGGCGGCGAGACCGAGATAAGTGGATCGAGAAACAGCGGGCGTAAAAGGGTGCGCCCTTCGCTCTCCGCCAGAGTTTCCCTGAGCGGAAACGCTGCGGATGGCGTGTTAAGCTTCTCGCTTACTCGGTTGTTCTAATGAACCTTGTTCATGAGTATCACCTACTGGCTCGGAAGACTACATTGATGCGGAGCTTTTTGCAAGAAAAGTAAGAACAGTGACGAGTGACAAGTGACGAGTGACGAGCAAAGAAGGTTTTTAACTCGTCACTCGTCACTCGTCACTCGTCACTGCTTTTCAAATCCACGTAGAGGCATCTCTTTCGCGCGTTGCAGCCAGTTGTCCGCAGGGTAGTGGCAAGCGCTTTCAATGAGGTGAAGCGTGTAGGCATGGCGCGAACGGGGCGACCTGTTCACGAGGCTCATGTGCGGGAGCAGTCCATGAAGGAGGATGAGCGTTCCTTTCCTGACTTCGAGCGGGACAAGTTGGCCGGTGGGCCATGCGCTCTCGTCGAAGGTTTCAAAGCTAGTGCCTCCACTCGGCGCACGGAAGAAGCGTGATTTGAGTCCGCCTTGATGCCCGCCAGGGATAGCCCACAGGCAGCCGTTCTCAACCGATGCGTCTTCGAGCGCGAACCAGAGGCCGACGACGCTCAGAGGCTCCGTGTAGAGAAACGTGGCGTCTTGATGGCAGGTGACTTCGCCTCCGATGTTCGGCTGCTTGAAGACGTACATTGATTGGATGAGCAGGGGTTGAGTAAATCCCAGATCAGAGGCGAGCGCGGCCAGTTCCTTCGTGCGGGAGAAACGATTGAAGATGGGGTCGAGGTCGTGCAGGGCGTGGCCGATCTTGTTAATCGAATGCTCCTTAGTCTGGCGCAAGCGTCCTTCCGCGTCGAAAGCCTCTTCCTCAAAGAAGAAGCTAACGCGGTCGCCGGAGTTCAGAAAGTAGTCGTCGCTCGTGCGTGTCTGTTCGTGCGTCGAGAAGATTGATCGGACGCCCGCCGGGTCAAATGCTGCGACGAGTTCACGAGCGCGCTCGCGCAAGGCATCGCAAGCTTCCGTTTCCGCGAAGCCTTCGATGATAAGAAAGCCGTCGCGCTCGTATTGTGCCAACTGCTCAGTCGTGAGTTTCATCATCGGAATAACCCTATGCGCGGGAGGCGCACGCCGTGAGCATGAATAAGTTCGCTTCTACTTGCAAGTCCGATTAGCTATTATGTGAGGAAACGAGAAAGGGTGGGTACAGAAATGGAAAAAGTAAAAGTTTACGGCGCGGACTGGTGCGGGGATACGAAGCGCACCTTGAAAGCTCTGGACAAACTCGGCGTGGCCTATGACTACATCAACGTCGAACAGGATGAGCAGGCATCCAACTGGGTGAAAGAACAAAACGGCGGAAGGGAGCGTAAGCCGACATTGAAAATCGGCAAGCAGGTGTTGAGCGTTCCGAGCGATGAAGAACTCGAACTTATCCTCACCGATAATGGGATGCTTTAAAAGCGGGAGTCAGAATCCAGAATGAATAAGGCTGAGAGCCGCGACAACAGATTCTCTTTTCTCCTGGCTCCTGGATTCTGCTTTTCTCAAACGTGAACACAAAAAGTCCAGCTTATCGTCTCGTCTCCGCACTCCTGCGCGTGGCGCTTCTGGCTGCGCTCTTCGGGGCCGCGTGGACTATTTATCACAGGCTGCCAGGCGGTGGGGCGGAGACGGCAGAGACTACGGCGGGCGAGACCACGCTGGAGATTGTGTTGCGACCTTCGCCGAGAGACGAAGGCATAGCGATAAATATTCCGGTGCAGCTTTACCCTGTTGACGTTGCGGCGGCGCAGCGCGAGTTCAGCTTCGAGCCTCATCCGGGAGTGCGTTTTGAGGATTTTCTGAAAGAGCGCATGCAGGGACGCGCGCCCGTTAAGACGCAGCTCGATGAGAACGGGCGGGCGACCATAATGTTGACTCCCGGCAGATGGTGGATTCACGCCCTGCTCGCAGGCTCGCAGAACATAGAGTGGCGATTGCCCATCAATGTCTCGGGACACCAGCAACTCATCGAACTCAACACCGAAAACATTTACGCGCGGACGAAAAGTTTTTGAAGACAGTGATAAGTGATAGGTGATAGGTGATGAGATAAAGTTCTTGTCCTTTCCTATCACCTATCACTTGTCACCTATCACCTATGAGAGCTTTACGCTACGAGCATAATCAACTTTCTGTCGCTGAGATTGCGAGACCGCAGCGCGTGGGAGAGTGTGTGGTGCGCGTGACGCTCAGTGGGATTTGCAATACGGATGTGGAGATCGTGCGCGGCTATGCGGGTTTTGAGGGCACGATTGGACATGAGTTTGTCGGTGTGGTTGAAAGCGCGCCGGATGAGACGCTCGTTGGGCGTCGCGTGGTCGGCGAGATCAATGCGGGTTGCGGGCATTGCGCGCAGTGTGCGCAGGGTGATCCGCGCCACTGTCCGAACCGCACGGTGCTCGGCATCCACGGGCGCGACGGCGCGCATGCGGAGTTTCTTCAACTGCCCATTGTTAATCTTCTGCCTGTGCCCGACGAGATACGAGACGAGCAAGCGGTCTTCTGCGAGCCGCTGGCTGCTGCCTGTGGGATTACTGAGCGCGTGAGTATCACGAAGCAGACGCGCGTCGCGGTCATCGGCGACGGAAAACTCGGACTGCTCTCGGCGCAGGCGCTGGCTCTCACAGGCGCTTCTCTGCTTCTCATCGGCAAACACCCGGAGAAGCTACGCATCGCCGACGCGCGAGGAATCGAAACGGCGACACTCGATGAGGTTGAGAAGCGTGTGCGAGAGTTTGACGTTGTGGTCGAAGCCTCCGGCGCTGAATCAGGTTTCGCGCTTGCGCTCGATCTCCTGCGCCCGCGCGGTGTGCTCGTTTTGAAGTCAACGTTTCATGGAACAACGGCGATTGATGCGGCGCGCATCGTCGTTGACGAGATCAGCGTCACGGGGTCGCGTTGCGGACGCTTCGCGCCTGCGCTCGATCTGCTGCGAACGGGCGCGGTAGATGTCTTGAGTTTAATCAGCGAAGAATATTCTCTCTCCGATGGTGTGCGAGCAATGCAGCGCGCTACTGAACGAGGCGTTATCAAAGTCTTGCTCAAACCGTGAAGAATAGTTAGCAGTTGGCAGTTGGCAGTAAAAACAAAACGTTCTTGCGCTCTTACTGCCAACTTCCTTTGCGACTCCTGTTTCGTTATACTTGAAGCCTTCCCTACTTGTGCCCGGCAATGGCCCCAGGCAGTATGGGCAGATGTGATTTTGATTGCCTCTTTTGCTTTTTGAAGGTGGTGTATAGATGTACGAGCTTCCCAAAGATCAAATGAATGGTTCGGAGCGAGCCATCCTGCATAAACTTCGTGTGTGGATCGTGGCGCTGGCTGTGGCGTGCCTGGTCGTCGGCGTCGGCATCGGCGCGATGTTGACTGGCCGCCCGGCGGTCGCGCAGAACGACGTGCAGAGCGCGGCGCGTGCGCCTGAAGCTTTGTCTGCTTCATTCTCTCAAATCGCCAGCCGTGTCGAACCGGCGGTAGTTAATATAGACACGGTGACGGCTGCGCCTGACGTGGCCGAGCGTGATGATGAGGAGAAGGATGATCCGGCGGCGAATAATCCGCTGCTCGACATGCTGCGTCGCCAAGCGCGCCGCCCATCGCGCGGAGTCGGGAGCGGCTTCATAGTGGATTCTAAGGGATACATTCTGACCAACCAACACGTCGTGCAGGGAGCGACACGCATCACCGTGCGCCTGCAATCGGGCGAAGAGTTTCGCGGGACGGTCAAAGGCATAGACGAAGAGACGGACGTAGCTGTCGTCAAGATTGATGCGCCTAGAGAGTTGCCGACCGTCAAGCTTGGCAACTCCGACGACACGCAGGTTGGCGACTGGGTTCTGGCAATCGGCTCGCCCTTCGGTCTGGATCAGACCGTGACCGCCGGAATCATCTCGAAGAAGGAGCGTCAGGCCCAACCCTTCACCAGCTTCCAGCAGTTCCTGCAAACAGACGCGGCGATCAATCGCGGTAACTCAGGCGGGCCGCTCGTCAACATGCGCGGCGAAGTCGTCGGCATCAACTCGCAAATCGCAACCTCGACCGGGGACTACAACGGCATCGGCTTCGCCCTGCCTTCAAACGAAGCTAGCTTCGTCTATCAGCAGATCATCTCGGCTGGCAAAGTGCGGCGCGGTTATTTAGGTATCTTCCTCGATTCCGTCAGGCCGGAGTTTGCGCGCGTCTATGAATTGCCGAACACGAACGGCGCAATCGTCACGGACGTTCGAGACCAGCAAGGGCCAGCGGGCAAGGCCGGAATCCAGGCCAACGACATCATCATCGAGTACAACGGGCAGCCCATCTTGAGCGCGCAGGATTTGATTAACAAAGTGGCGGGCACGACCGTCGGGCAAACCGTCACGATGACATACCTGCGCGACACGGGCGGCAAACTAGAGCGCCGCACGGCGAGCGTCACCATTGGCGAACGCCCCAGCTCGCTTGCGCCGCGCGACGAGGATGAGCCGCTTGCGCCGTCCAAAGAAAAGCCGCAGCCGGAAAGCAATCGCCTGCATCTCGGCGTTACGCTCCAGGAACTGACACCACCGGTTGCCGCCGAAAGAAAGCTGACGGGCGTGCGCGGTCTCTACGTCAAAGACATAGACCCGAACGGCATCATCGCCGATGCGCGACCACGCGCCTCTCTCTCTGAAGGCGACGTGATCCTACGCATCAATCGTGTTCCTGTCACAACTCTTGAAGAGTTTGAGCGCATCGTCAACTCACTCAAGCCCGGCGACGCCGTCGTTCTCAACGTGGCAAGCTACAGCAAAGACGCGGGCCGCATCATCCAGAGAGTCGTGCAGTTCACATACCAATAGAGAGTCTGGAGTCTGGAGTCGAGAGTCAAAGGCAGAAAAGAAATTGCTTTTGACTCCAGACTCCAGACTCCAGACTCCAGACTCCAGACTCCAGACTCCAGACTCCTTTTTATGTCACAAGCAAAAAAAGCTCTCAGCAAGAAGAACGGGCGCAGGAAGAGCGCGCCAGCGCCGCGCCTCTCGACTAAAACCTACAGCAACTACATCAATGGCGAGTGGGTAGCGAGTGCGAGCGGTGAGACGTTTGAGAACGTCAATCCGGCGGACACACGCGATTGTGTTGGCCGCTTTCCGCTTTCGACCAGGGAAGACGTGGACGCGGCGGTTGATGCTGCGCGCAATGCTTTTGATCGTTGGCGACACACGCCCGCGCCGCGTCGCGCCGAAATTCTTTTCCGCCTCGGCGAGATTCTGATTCGCCACAAGGAACGCTTCGCTGCTGAGATGACGCGCGAGATGGGCAAGGTCTTGAAAGAGACGGGCGGCGACGTGCAGGAAGCGATTGACTGTACCTACTACACTGCGGGCGAAGGGCGGCGTCTTCATGGCTTCACAACACCGGCAGAGATGCCGGATAAGTTCGCCATGTGCGTGCGCCAGCCCGTTGGATTGTGCGGGTTGATTACGCCCTGGAATTTTCCGATGGCGATTCCCTCATGGAAACTCATTCCCGCTTTGGTGTGCGGCAATACGGTCGTCATCAAGCCTGCCGAAGATACTCCGCTCTCAACCTACAATCTCGTCAAAGCATGTGAAGAAGCCGGCGTGCCGCCGGGCGTCGTCAATCTCGTCACAGGTTACGGCGAGACTGCGGGCGCGGCGATTACGGATCATCCCAGTTTGCGCTTAATCTCATTCACAGGCTCAACTGAAACCGGGCGCATCGTCGCTTCCGCCTGCGCCGAACGAAACGCCATCTGCTCGCTTGAGATGGGCGGCAAGAACGTCATTATGGTGATGGACGACGCCGATGTTGACCTCGCTGTTGAAGGCACGGTCTGGGGCGCGTTCGGAACATCCGGGCAACGCTGCACAGCATCCTCACGCATCGTCGTCCACAAAAAAGTTTACAAGCAATTCACGAAGAAACTCGTGGAGCGTGCCTCTGCTTTGCAAGTTGGAAACGGCGCTGACCCGAAGACGGAGATGGGGCCTGTCATCAACGCCGACGCAGTTCACAAGATCATGGGCTACATCGAAGTCGGCGAGCGCGAAGACGGAGCGACGCTCGCGTGCGGCGGTAATCGTTTGACGAAGGGTGAGCATGCCAACGGCTATTTCATCGAGCCGACCGTCTTCACGGATGTTGCGCCCGGTATGCGTATCGCGCAGGAAGAAATCTTCGGCCCCGTCACGGCGGTGATTCCGACAAACTCGCTCGATGAAGCTGTCGAGATAGCCAACGGCGTGCGCTACGGATTATCTGCGGCCATCTACACAAGGGATGTCAACCGTGCCTTCCGCGCGATGAACGAGATGTACACAGGCATCTTCTACATCAACTCTTCAACCATCGGCGCGGAAGTTCACCTGCCGTTTGGCGGCACAAAGGCCACAGGCAACGGCCACCGCGAAGCCGGCACGCAGGTGCTCGACATCTTCACCGAATGGAAATCCGTCTATGTTGACTACAGCGGCAAGCTGCAACGCGCGCAGATTGATCTTGAAGAGAGCGCGGACTGACGTTGAAGTAACTACAGTAAGTTTGCGCTGGAGATGCTGCATTCAGTTTTCAACTCTTCCCGACTGATTGGAGAAACGACAAAGTGATCATCGGACTGCCGAAAGAGATCAAGGACAACGAATATCGTGTGGGTCTGACGCCTGCTGGAGTGCGTGCGCTAACGGATGCCAGGCACAAGGTCGTGGTGGAAAAAGACGCTGGCGCAGGCTCCGGTTTCGAGGATGAGCTTTACGTGCGCGCGGGCGCGACTATCCTCGATTCGCCGGACGATGTCTGGGCGCAGGGCGACATGATCGTCAAGGTGAAAGAGCCGATAGCGCCTGAATACCCGCGCATGCGCGAGGGGCAGTTGCTGTTCACTTACCTACATCTCGCGCCAGACAATGAACTCACCAAACAACTCCTGGAGCGCAAAGTCACGGGCGTGGCTTACGAGACCATTACGGACAGGCGAGGCACGCTGCCGCTTCTGACGCCTATGTCTGAGGTTGCGGGACGCATGGCGATTCAGGTTGGCGCGACGTACTTGGAAAAAATGAATGGCGGACGCGGCATCCTTCTGGGCGGCGTGCCCGGCGTGCCTGCGGCGCGCGTCGTCATCATCGGCGGCGGCGTGGTCGGCACAAACTCCGCGAAGATCGCCGTCGGCATGGGCGCGCACGTCACGATTATTGACAACAACCTGGACCGCCTGCGCGAACTCGACGACATCTTCCTCTCTAAAATCTCAACGCTCGCGTCCAGCGCCTACATGATTCACGATGCTGTCTCGCAGGCCGACCTGATCGTCGGCGCGGTGTTGGTTCCGGGCGCGGCTGCTCCGAAGCTCGTCACGCGCAGCATGCTGAAGGATGTGCAGAAGGGCGCGGTCATCGTTGATGTTGCGGTGGATCAGGGCGGCTGCATCGAGACCACGCATCCGACCACACACTCGAACCCGACCTACTATGTAGAGGATGTGCTTCACTACTGCGTCGCCAACATGCCCGGCGCAGTGCCGCGCACCTCGACCTTCGCCCTAACCAACGCGACGCTGCCTTATGCTTTGAAGCTGGCGAACAAAGGTTTCATAGACGCCATCGCAAGCGATGCAGGACTTAAGGCTGGAGTCAACACCTACGGCGGCAAACTCACCTACGAAGCGATTGCCCTTGCGCAGGGACTCGACTACACACCCCTTGACGAAATGCTCGGCAGTTCAAAAGCGACGACAACCGCGTAAGAGGAATAGAAGACAGTTAGCAGTTGGCAGAAAGCAGAAGGCAGCGAGTTGGATAACTCTCGCTGCCTTCAAAAATTTTAACTGACTACTACTAACTGCCCACTGCCAACTTCTCTTCACGCTGCTTTGAGAAGCAAGCGTGCCAGGCAGCCTGTGAGTTCTTCGGGTCGCACGGGTTTGGCTAGATAAACGTCGGGGTGGTCAAGGGCATCCTCTGTGGCGTCTGCGCGTTCAAATCCGCTCAGGAGAACGACGGGCAGCCGCGATAATTTCGGGTGATGGCGCAGGAAGCGGCAAAGCTCATAGCCGTTTAAGTGCGGCATAATCGCATCGGTCACAACAGCGTCTACGGCGAAAGTGAGCGCAGCCTTCATCGCTTCCAGACCGTCGGCAGCGGCGACGACGCAGTAGCCTGCGCGCTGCAAAATAACTTCCAGGTAGCGGCGAATCGCGCGGTCGTCTTCCACGATCAGGATCGTGCCGCGCGCGTTGCGTGTTTCTAGAGTAGGAACCGTCATCGGGGTGGCTTGGAGGGTAGTCATTTCGTCGGGTGTGTTCATCTCGGGCTGGTCTAACCTCGCTCTTGAACGGTCTTCCAGGAACGGAAGCCGCACGAATCTACAGGGCAAGCCGTGTGCCTCTTCAGCGCAAGGCTCTCAGAAACGATTCAAATCTCACGCATCTATTCAAGCTTCTGGTTGGATAAACTGCGGCCTTTGAATCGAATATAAAATTATTTGATTGCGGGAGAATATTTCTACAGAGGAGAGGGCAGCGAATCTCGCCTACCAAAATCAGATTAGACGATTCACCCTGACCTGTCAACAGTCGTCAAATTGAAGAACCTATCAGTCAAAATGCCGCAAACCACTGCCCCTGCCCGACAATTCCAGACGTTGCCTGACAATTATTTGAGGCAGAAGATTATGAAAGCCGTTTGGGAATGTTCCGCCAACTTAGAAAAGCATAAGTCAGAAGTGTGTAGGTGAGAAAGTTGCACAGTATTGTCGCTAGAATAGCTTTCTCTGTAACACAAGAGCCGCAGAGAGGAGGAAACAGCAGATTCGATACTCTCATAGGCCAAAAGATTATCCACCAGAAGATTGTAGATAGGCTTTGCAGCCCCATATCGTTAATACCAGCTAATGCAAATAATAAAAGGATAGGAATAAGTATTCCCCAAGCGAAAGATTGTAGCCAGCGATTCATATAGAAAAAGCCCCGCTCTTTTGAACGAGGCTATCATACTATAGTTGCATTTTCTCTAAGCAACCTGAGTATAGAGCTTCGGTTTAAGATTCAACTTGTACATTGCCTGAATAAGACAACAGATGTTGTGACAAAGCACCTTGCATAACGCTTCGTTGATCTGCGCGTGCTCTCTGTTGTGTTCTGCCCGGCCAGGATTGCCAACTCAACAAAACAAGGCGACTTTGTTATACTAACCCTTTCGCCCGGCAGCTTCTAAAATGGCTGTTGTCGGCAATGTTGACTTAAGCAGGATTTCAGGTCGTCCGGTGTCCGCTTTAATAGAAGTGAGATAGAGATTCAGGGTTTTCCATGTACGAGTTTGCCGTTGCACCAGCCGTTACACAGATTCGCCGTCGCGGGGTGGAGATTACAGAGGTCACGCCTGCGAGCCTTGCGTCCGAGCTGGAATTGGAGGCGGGTGATCGCATCATCAAGATCAACGGGCGAGTTGTACGCGATTATCTGGATTTTCGTTTTCAGACGGGCGGCGAGACGGAACTCGTCCTTGAGGTTCGCAAGAAGAGCGGCGAAGAGTGGGAGTTGGATATTGAGCGCGACGAAGGTGAGGACTTCGGGCTGGGATTTGAGCAGATCGTGCCGCGCCAGTGCGCCAACGAGTGCATTTTCTGTTTCTGCAAAGGCAATCCCGAAACGGCGCGTCCCTCGCTTTTTATCCGCGACGAAGACATACGCCTCTCTTTTCTCTACGGCAACTACACGACGCTGACCTCGATTACTGAAGACGAGATGCGTCGCATCGTCGAGCAGCGTCTGACTCCGCAATATGTTTCGGTTCACGCGACGGATTTGGATGTCCGCGCATACCTGCTCGGCGTAGATCGCAAGCGCGCGGATATTTCGGCGAAGATGAATCGGATGCTGGAGGCAGGCATAGAGATTCACGCGCAGGTCGTCCTCTGCCCGGAGATTAACGACGGCGAGATTTTGGAGCGCACCGTCAGAGACCTCGCCGCGCTTCACCCGCGCATCAAGAGCGTGGCGATTGTTCCTCTGGGACTGACGCGCTACAACACAGATGAGCGGCTCACGCCCGTGACGCCCGCATTTTGTCGCCGCACGATCAGCGAGATTACTTCGCTTCAGCAAGAGTTTCGTCAAACTTTGGGGACGACCTTCGCTTTTCTGGGCGACGAGATTTACCTGCGCGCTAGCTTGCCGATTCCCACTCGCAAGCATTACGGCGATTACCCGCAAATCGAAGACGGCATCGGGATGGTTCGCTCTTTCGACAACGAATTCAATGCTCTCTGGCGAAGACTCGCGCGCCGTCCGCCGCCGAGTCCCGCGAGCCTTGATGGAACGATTATGACGGGGACGCTCTTTGCGCCCGTGTTGAAGAATCGGATTGATCGCTTGAACGCGCGCTTCCGCACGAAGCTCAACGTCGTGGGAATAGAGAACAAATATTTCGGCGGCGATGTCTCCGTCGCGGGGCTTCTCACCGGAGAATGTTTTCTCGCCGCGCGTGAAAGAGTGCGCGGCCACTTCGTAATCATTCCCGGCTCTTCACTCAAGAGCGGCGAAGCCGTCATGCTCGACGGCATGACGCTTGACGAGTTTAAACGGGAGCTTGGCCTTCCCGTACACCCTTTGGACTTCGCGTTGTTCGCGCGAATGGTTAGCAGTGGTCAGTAGTCAGTTAAAAGCAAAAGCTCAACGTTGCTCCCCGCCCGTTTTAACTGACCACCGACCACCGACCACTGACCACTTTTTCATCCATGACTGAAGCAAAGAAAGTCCTAGACGTTGGCTGCGGAAGCAACAAGCATCCGGGCGCAATCGGCATGGATTTTAACCCGCGCACCGATGCGGACGTGATACACGACCTCGGCGTCGTCCCCTATCCTTTCGACGACAATGAGTTTGACGAAGTAATCAGTCGCCATGTGGCCGAGCATGTGCCGGATGTGATGGCCTTCATCTCAGAGCTTCATCGCATCACCAAACCGGGCGGGCGAATCAAACTCGTCACGCCTCATTACACCAACCCCGACTGGCCCTCTGACCCGACACACCGCAATCACTTCAACAGCTACACCTTCAACTGCTTCATGCAGGATCGCCGCCTCTTTCCCTTCTACACGGAGGTCGAGTTGAAACCGATCCGCATCTACGTCAGCCTGGCGAATCTATGGCGCGCGACGGGGCTTGAGTTCATCACGAATCTGGATCAGCGTTGGCCTTCGTTTAGATTCACACGCAAGTTCTGGGAGTTTTACTTGAGCTACATCTTTCGCGGCAAGGAACTGCACTTTGAGTTCGAGGTCGTCAAGAAAAATTCCGCTGAATAAGGCTCTTTGCTCTCCTTCCTTGACACTTCGTGCAAAAGAATTAAACTTAATTGGGTCGAAACTTTTTTCGACAATTCAAACTATTCCAACCGGGAAAGATGTGCTGCTAGTGGAAAACCAGAATACAATCCATCCGTCTCGTGAGTAGTATTAGCAGAGCGTAGCTCGGCGTAATGCGACTGCGTTCACAAGCTTGCCTGCGTGCCTTCGGTTATCAATCAACATTCAAGAAACTATCAATTACATTCTTCAGATGATAAGTAAATTTATGAAGACTGCTTTAAGAATGATCGTCACTTGCGCGGGCTTGCTGCTTTTTTTCAGCGCGCCGCAAGTTTCAGCGCAATACAAATCTCTTGACCTGACGAACACTGCCTGGAAAGTAGTGGAAGAGGATACTTCCTTTGTCTTGACGTTCACCCAGGGAAAAACCGAGCAGAAAACTTTGGTGGCTATCCTCAAAGGATGGGGGAAAGACCCGCTTGAGCTTCGCGGCGAATACACGGAAGGCACGCCTGACGCGCACGTCCTATTGATGGGTAGCTATAGCGGTGGGAAATTGATCTTCAACCTCAAACTCAGTCCGGGCGATGATGGGCAGAAGCCGTACCTTTACGGCGACATTTCTACAGGGTCGGATGTCTTCGCTATCTCCGCCCAGTGCGAGAAACAATGTCCTGACAGGGGGCCAAAAAGGAGCGAAGAGGCGGACGCTTCCTTGAGCGCAAGCGCGAGCAAATCGGCGCGCGATTTCATCGGAGAATGGGAAGACACTTCCGGGGAAATAGGATTTAAGGAGTATTGGCTTATCAATTTCGTCAACGGGGAGTGGCAGGTGACAGGCAAGTTCATCAAGGGTGAAGAAGTTGTCGGCAGGTTCAGTAGTGATGATGAAATCTTCGACGCCACAAAAGGCGTCCTCTCTTTTCTACAGGTCTTCGATCCGAAGCCTGATGAAAGCTGGCTTGCTTCCAACAATATTGAAGCAACCCTTCAGGAAGATAAACTCAAGATTAAAGTGAGAGGTGTAGAGGCTACCTTAATGAGAACGCCAAAAGCTCAGAAGCCGGTTAAGGTTTTTCCATTAGCAGATAGAGATTAAAGATAGAATCCTTTAAAGCACGAAAGATTCCTTCCTTTTAGCGGAACACACGCCTTTAGGCTCTCCATTAGTTTTGTCGAACCTACGTCTTTCTCAACTGCCCCTGTAAAAAGTTGGCTCGTGCGAAGACGCAAAGAGAGCTGAGATGCCCTTTGCGCCCCGGTTGGCATTTGACTCTTAACCCGGAGGCCAGCTTAATGGTCGCCCGCCGAGCACATGAGCGTGCAGGTGAAAGACTGATTGCCCAGCGCCAGCGCCCGTGTTGATGACCGTGCGATAGCCGCTCTCGGAAAGCTCTTGCTCATTGGCAATGCGCGCAGCCACACGCAGCAGATGGCCGAGCATTGCTTCATCTTTCTGCGAGGCTTCGTCTAAGGATTCTATGTGGTCAAACGGGATGACAAGCACGTGGACAGGAGCTTGCGGATTGAGGTCACGAATTACGAGGCAGCGTTCGTCCTTGTAAAGGATGTCGGCGGAAATCTCGCCCGCGATGATGCGACAAAAGAGACAATTTTGTTCAGACATAACGGCAGAATACAGGAGTCAGGAGTCAGAATCCAGAAGAAAAACTTTTGCGGTTTTTAACCGTTCGTTCCGACTTCCGCTTGCTGTAATCCGTCTTTGGTTAGTGGCCCCGTGACGGAATCTCTGATGCGTTCTATTGAAGCGCCAACCGCGCCGAGCTTGGCTTCAATCTTCTCGTAGCCACGATCAATATGATAGACGCGATCAATCAAGGTCTCGCCTTTAGCGGCTAACCCGGCCAGGACGAGCGATGCAGAGGCGCGTAAGTCCGAAGCCTGAACACGCGCGCCCGTCAACTCGGTCGGGCCTTCAACCACAGCCGTGTTGCCTTCGATCTGTATGCGCGCGCCCATGCGCTGCATCTCCGAAGCGTGCATGAAGCGGTTCTCGAAGATGGTCTCCGTAATCGAGGAGCGACCCTCGGCCTGCGTCATAAGTGCCATGTACTGCGCCTGCATGTCTGTCGGAAATCTTGGGTGCGGCTCTGTCGTAACATCGCTTGCCTGCAAGCCCTTCTCACAGCAGCGCACGCGCAGGGTACTCTGGTTCAACTCTTCAATCTCAACTCCAGCCTCGCGCAGCTTGGCAATGACAGTCGCAGAGTGTTCCGGGCGACAGTCTTTGATTTCGAGTTCGCCGCGCGTGATCGCAGCGGCAATCATGAACGTTCCTGTTTCAATGCGGTCGGGGATAATCGTGTGCTCCGCGCCGCCGAGCGATTCAACGCCTTCGATCTGAATCGTCGGCGTGCCCGCGCCGCGCACACGCGCCCCCATCTTGTTGAGCAACTCCGCCAAGTCTACGATCTCCGGCTCGCGCGCAGCGTTGTGAATCACGGTCTTTCCTTCAGCGAGCGTTGCCGCCATCATCAGGTTTTCGGTTCCCGTCACGGTCACTTTATCGAAATGAACTTCGCCGCCGCGCAAGCGTCCGCGCTTGGGAGCGCGTGCCACGACATCGCCTGATTCGAGTCCGACCTCCGCGCCCAGATGTTGAAAGCCGCTCAGATGCAGATCAATCGGGCGCGTGCCGATGGCGCAGCCGCCCGGCAAAGAGACTTTCGCTTTGCCGAAGCGCGCCAGGAGCGGCCCCAGGGCGAGCACGCTGGCGCGCATCGTCTTGACTAACTCATAGGGCGCTTCAAAAAGCTCCACGTGGTCGGCTGAAATTTTGTGCGTGCGTAGCTCCGGCGTGAGCACGGTTGCGCCGATGTCTTCCAGCAGACGACGCTGCGTGATGATGTCGCGGACGTAGGGCAGGTTGTGCAGCGTGACGGTCTCAGCCGTCAGCAGAGCGGCGGCCATGCAAGGCAGCGCCGAATTCTTTGCGCCGCTGACAGAGACGCGCCCGCGAAGTGGCCGCCCGCCCGTGATGCGGAATTTATCCATAGAAGAAGAGATTAAATTAAAAAGCAAAAAGGTGAAAGGCAAAAGAGGTGGAAGTCGAATAAGGAGGCTAGAAGAAGACTAACAATCCGGGATGCGTATCATTAAACATCGGATACTTGGGGAATGTTACAATAGAGCGAGCCTTCCGCTGCTATCAAGTAGAATTCTTAGTGGAGAGATTGTGAAGAGAGAGCGACCTTCAATAATTCTCACGCTCATGCGCTGCCTGCGCCTGCGTTGCCCGGTCTGCGGCCAATCATCAATCATTCAACGTCCATTCAAAATCAAACATCATTGCCCGGCATGCGACGCGCTCTTTATGCGTGAGGAAGGTTTCTTTGTCGGCGCAATCCTGATTAATGTAATGGCGACGGAGATGGCGATTCTGCTTATTTATCTTATTGCTCTCGTCGTGCTCGGCTTTGATTATCAACTTGTTCTGACAGTCCTCTTCATCGCCGCCCTACTGTTTCCCATAGCTTTCTATCATCATAGTTGGAGCATCTGGCTCGGCTTCGATCACATCGTGGAAACCCTGCCGAAGAACGAGGAACAACCATCAGCACCGGCAGAAAGCGAAGACGAATGGCCCGACCAGATAGATATATAACGCGGGAAGCAATAAGCCCGTTTTCAATATAGCGGATAGCAAATGAGTATGAGCCTTGTTCAGAGTTCAGCCTTTAGGCTGTCTTCACCGACACGCTAAAGCGTGAACTCTAAACCGGCCACACTCATTTGCAAACGACTATAAACTCTCGCTGCAACACACCTCATGAGTTATCACGCTGGCGCTCTATCTTTTTCTCAAATCAACTATACGCGGGATGCCCTGCAAATCTTTGTGAATCTCCAGAAGTTGCCAGACGTGCGGATCAATTAACTGCCTGACGGCCTCGTGCTGGTCAAAACCAATCTCCATGAGTAGATGTCCGCCGCGTTCGAGAAAGCGCGGAGCATCCGCAACAAGACGCCGGATGATACGCAGCCCGTCGCCGCCGGGCGTCAGAGCAACACGCGGCTCGTGATCGCGCACTTCGCGTTGCAGCCCATTGATCGCATCTTCCGCGACGTAGGGCGGATTCGAGACGATCATGGTGAAGCGCGCATCTTGTGAATCAAGAGCCGCGAAGCAGTCAGACGCGATGAGCCGGAGTCGTTCGCCCACGCCATGTCGCGCGGCGTTGCGCGCGGCGACGCGGAGCGCACCCGTTGAGATGTCCAGGCCGAGAGCGCGCACTTTTGAGCGTTCGTGTAAAAGCGCAATAGGGATGCAGCCGGAGCCTGTGCCGACATCGCAGACGAGCGCGGGCTTGCTCGTCTCATCAAGAAGCTCAAGCGCAGTTTCGACCAGTAGCTCTGTTTCCGGTCGCGGGATCAGCACGTCGGGCGTGACCTCGAAATCGAGTCCGTAAAATTCCTGATGCCCAGTGATGTATTGCAGGGGCTTGCCGTCAGCCCGCTGCTCTACGAGTTCGCGTAAGCGTCGAATATCGGAAGGCGTGAGCGTAGCTTCCGGGTGCGTGATGATAAATGTGCGGTCACGGGCGATCAGGTGTTCGACGAGCGACATCGCCTCACGTCTTGCTTCCGGCACTCCCGCCTTCGCCAGAACCTGCGCTGCTTCCGTAATCAAATCGGCGAGACTAAAATTCTCTTGTTCATTCATGGGTGGTCAATCGTAAATCGTGAATCGTAAATCGTAAATAGAGAAAAGCCATTCGTCCATTTACGATTCACGATTCACGATTTACGATTCACGAGCTTTCATCTTTCGGCGTTTGCCTTTTATAATACGCTCGTTCACCACGCCCGAACAGATTGGCTTATCCGGCTCGCATTAAAGGGGGCGGCCAACTTGCTACACGCGAGCGAGCGCGTGTGGCTTCGGAAGCGTTTTATAGATTCAAGGAGGTTGGAGCATGAACGAACAAAATATGGGTCAGAAGGAAGCTACATCAGGAGAGACGGTGGATGATCGCGGCACTAATCAAGCAGAGGGCCGCGCGCTGCTCAAGAATTTACGCGACAAAGGCTTTGACGCGAGCGACGAGAAATTGTCGGTCGCTCTGGGTCGTCCCGTCGAAGAAGTGACGGCGTTGATGGGCGAGGGCGAACCCGTTGACGACGACATCATCATGAAAGCGCGCGGGATTGCGAAAGAGCGGGGAATAGAGATTGAATAAACAGTCTGGAGTCTGGAGTCTCGGAGTCGAGAGTCAAAGGCTAAAATATAAATTGCTTTTGACCCTGGACTCCAGACTCCGAGACTCCAGACTCCAGACTTATGAAAGAAAAGATTGACCAGGCCGCCAAAGCTCTCGTCGAATCATACTCGGCTGACGGGATCAAGATTCACCATCTTGATCGCCAGTCGCTGCCGTCGCACGCCGAGATTATTCGCGTGCTCGTCACCATCCATGAGTTGCTCTTTCCAGGCTACATCGGCGCGCAGGGGTTGACGGGTGAGAGTCTGAATGTTCACGTCGAATCGCGCATGTCCTGGCTTTACGAAGTCCTGACGGAGCAGATCAAGCGCGCCATCGGGCACAGCAACAAGATCGGCGAGGCGTGCAACGTGACAGAAACGGAAGCAAGCGATTGCGCCACGACTTTCCTGACCGAGTTGCCGCGCCTGCGCCAACTGCTGGCGACTGACGTTGAGGCTGCTTACGAGGGCGACCCTGCGGCGACCGGCCTGGACGAGATCATCTTCAGCTATCCTAGCATCTACGCCGTGATGGTCTATCGCCTCGCGCACCAGTTGCACACGATGCGCGTGCCCCTGATACCACGCATCATGACCGAGCACGCGCATCACCGCACAGGGATAGATATTCATCCGGGAACGCAGATCGGCTCGCGCTTCTTCATAGATCACGGCACGGGGGTAGTCATCGGCGGCACAGCCGTCATCGGCAACAACGTCAAAATCTATCAGGGCGTCACGCTCGGCGCGTTCTCTTTCGACAAAGATGCGTCGGGGCGCTTGGTGCGCGACACCAAGCGACACCCGACGATTGAGGATGACGTTGTGATTTATGCGGGCGCAACCATCCTGGGCGGCGAGACTATCATCGGTCGCGGGAGCGTCATCGGCGGCAACGTCTGGCTCACGCATTCGGTTCCGCCGGGAACAAGGGTGCTACAGGATTCACCCAACCTGCGAATCATTCCGCCGGACGCGGCAGCAGCATCATAAAAACTCGCACGCGGCTCCCGGCCCTCTATCTTGCCAGGGTAACTACCAGAACAATCACAAGCCCGATGACGAACAGCACGACAGAGTAGATCACTATGCCCGTCGTGTTGGATTGCCCTGTCTTGCCGTTGTAGGCCGTCCCGCACGATCTGCATTTGACGTGGCTCAACATGCGCGGCCCAATCATTCCGCCCCACCACGTAAAGCCTACTTTTTCAGGGTCGGGCCTGCGACATTGCGGACACGGGACGTAGGGGGATGCTCCTCCTTGTTGATACGCAGGAGGCGGTGGATAACCCTGCCAGCCGCCCTGCGGCGGGTATCCGGGCGGAGGTGGTGGTGTAGGCATCATGGGATTAGCGGCGGGCGGTGTCCCATAAGGCTGTGGTTGATATTGACCCGGCTGCGGATAGTACGGCGCGGACAGTTGCATTCCGTCATAGGCGCAGTTGTTTTGATTATCGTCCGGGTAGGTGCGCTGACAGGTAGGACAGATTCTCATCGGTTAAGAGACCCTTCGGCTTTCGGGAGTCGCAAAGCAAGTGTGCTGATATGACAAATCCGAAATTAAGTCAATGATAATCTGCGCGCGTGTTATAGGGACTATTCATTTTCAGGAATTAACCACAAAGACACAAAGGCACAGAGAAAGCGAAATGCGGAACGATGAACGCGGAATGATGAACTGAAAAGCCCTCGTCTTTCATTCCGCGTTTATCGCTGCCGCATTCATCATTTCTCTCCGTGCCTTTGTGTCTTTGTGGTTAATTTGTCTTCTCCGAGAATGTATTGACCCTGACGCCGTGTTACGTTTGGGCTTTTAGATTTTGCTCGATAGCCTTCAGCCGCTTTTCAATACGGGCGAGTTTCTCGCTCAGATCATCCAGCACGCCAACTATAGCTCCGCAGCTTTCGCATTGGACTGCACTGATGGTGGTTTTGGGGCTTCCCGATGTCAGGTAGGTCAGCTCAAAGCTGTGATGACCGCACTTCGGGCAAGATGATGCTGCTGGCATTCATTCTCCTCTAGCAAGAAGGCAAGGGCGAAATATTCGACTTCAAAAATCGAGAACAACCCGCGCGAGTTCTTCCGGCGAATTGTAGTTAACGCCATGAGCCGCGCCTGCTATAACGACCAGGCTGCTCTCAGGCAACAAACCATGCACTTCCTCAACCCACGCTTGCGACACTATCGGGTCACGCTCGCCCCTGATAACGAGCGTCGGCTGTGAGACGTGCGGCAACTTATCTTCAATCAGGTCCTGAAGCGCATAACCAAACGTTTGCGCCGCGCGCCCGAAGCCAGCCTGGAAATAATCCAGGAGCGCGATGAAAGGTAGCCGCAAAGGTTCGCGCGGAATGTCCAGCAGCAGGCGAAAGAACTGTCGAACGACTGTTCGCGCTTGGCGGTCAACGGTCGGCGAAACCAGTATGATTCGCCCAACGAGTTCAGGACGGCGAATCGCAAGATCAACGACAACCTGGCAGCCGATTGAGTTGGCAAGCAAACTCGCGCCATCAAGCCCGTTCTCTCTCATCCAATCCGCCAGCGCATCCGCCAACTCCGTGATGTTCAGCGGGCGGCGCGGGCGTCCGCTTCTGCCAAAGCCCGGAAGATCAAGCGCGTAAACCTGGCGGTGAGAAGCGAGCCGCTCGGCCAAAGGAATCATGTAACGACTGGACACGCCAAGACCATGTACGAGGATAAGGGGAGGAAGGTTCGTCCTTGTAGAATTAACTGAAATTCTGGAATGTAAACGCAAGCCGCCGACTTTCGTCCACGCGCTCTCCAAACGTTCAGATTGTTTATGACCCACTGTTCGTCTCTGTTCCTTTACCCGTTCCCGATTGACTCGATCAACGACGCTTCAATCCGCGCCGCGATTTCTCCCGCGCGCTCCAGCAGATCATCTGCGCGAGAGCGATGCTCGGAAGCGAACTCTTCATCTTCTATCTCGGCTGTGTTGACAAGCACGTTATAGCGCGCAGAGGCGACCGCCGCGAGCGAGAGTTGCGCGCCTGTGGCGGCATCCGAAAGAGCGTTAGGGTTGCCGATCTCCGAAAGCGTTTCGAGTAGCTCCAGGACCTGAACGGCCACGCCTGCGACTTCAAGCGGAATTATCGCCGCGCCTTTGAGTGCCGCTTCAAGCTTGTTCGCGCGCCTCCTTTTCTCGTCTTCTGTGCTTTGCGATAGCCGCCGCGCATTCATCACACGCTCGAAACTCGCCGCATCTTCCGTCGCTGCGCGGGCCAGCCTTGAGCGCAGAGGCGTCAACTCCGCGAGCGCATCTCGGACATCCGTTTGCACCTCTTTGAACTTCTCGCGCCCCTCTGTCAGGCGCGCGATCATCTCGCCAAGCGCCGCGCCGAGCGAGGCCGCGTGCGCTGCCGCAGCGCCGCCGCCGGGAGTCGGCTCACCGCTGGCGACATCCGTAACGAAATCTTTAACAGTCTCACGCTCGCCTTTACCCGCGAACGCGGCCTCGATGCGATTTTCGAGAACGAGGCCGGAAGCGAAGTTTTCGATCTGTAGAAAATATTCCGCCGCGCCGTCGAGCGCAGCCTGCGGCACAAGCCCGACGATCTCGCTTCCGGCAATGCTCACACCGTAACGCAAAGCCTCGCGCCTGACAGCTTCAAAGGCTTGATGAAGCTGCGTCTTCTCATAATCAACCAGATTCATAGAGACCTGCGCCACCCCGCGCGATGCGAGCTTGAAGCCGAGCGCCTTCAGGTAGCGCAAGCCTCCGTCGCGCCCGCGCACGGCACGCGCAATCTTTCGCGCAATCGAGATGTCGCCTGTTTGCAGGTTGACGTTGTAGGCGATGAGGAAAGGACGCGCGCCAACCACGATTGCGCCCGCGCTCTCATGCACGCGCGCTTCGCCTATATCGGGAGTGCGCCCGCGCGTTGGATCGCTAATCTCATCGCGCAACTCTTCAAAGCCTTTGCGCCGCACGTCCTCCAGGTTCGTGCGGTTTGGTGTGCGCGCCGCGTGCTGGTAGAAGTAGACGGGAATCCCAAGCTCGCGCCAGATTCTCTCGCCCGCCTGGTGCGCGAGCGCGGCACACTCTTGCATAGTCACACCGCGCACGGGAACAAACGGCAGCACGTCGGTTGCGCCGACTCGCGGGTGTTCTCCCTCGTGCTGGCGCAGGTCAATCAACTGAGCAGCCAAACGGACAACGCCGAGCGCAGCCTCAACCACCACATCGGCGGCGGCTGCGAACGTGATGACGGAGCGGTTATGGTCCGCATCCATGTGCGTGTCCAGCACGACCGCGCCCTCAACCTCTTCGACGGCCTGCGCCAGCCGCTCGATAATTTCCGCCTTGCGACCTTCGCTGAAATTCGGCACACACTCGACAAGACGATCCATACCAGCCCTCTAATTCATCTCTTTTCTATCTATGACTAAGAGCTAAGATAACAGATTTATAGGGAAGGGTGGATTATACCCACCCGCGCGTCTCTTCAATGCTCTATCTTGACATATCTTAAATGAGGCGAATATGCTGTCATCGTTCTACGACTAATTCTCAAACCCTCGCTGACCTTCAATCCTTCCTCAAAGGAGCATCCATGGAAAACAATCAGGAACAAACCTCATCTGAAATCATTAAGATTGCTGACAGCAATCCTCCACCAAGAGGGTTCATTGACTACAGTGAAGGGGATATTGAACCGACACTAAAAAAGCGCATAAAGCACCTCATCCAAAAAGATCGTGAGTTTATAGTCTATTTGGATGATGAATACTTTGTTAATTGGGTTACTAACGGTAGGTCTTACGGCGACTATGCGCCCGACTTCGGCGCTATCATGAGCAGAGTCGGGTATCTGGAATCTACATCAAGGGGGCTTCTCTCAAATAATCAACTAGAAGCTCTGGAGCTAATCATTGGGGACGGCGTGGCAAGATTACTTGATGACAGAAATTCAACTTATGCCACCGCCTCTCTTGATAAGGCCGAGGAATATTTAAAAGCAAGAACTACGGAGCACGCCAGAACCTGGTACATTTCAGCGGCTGCGGCTGTGTCTGCTTTCGCGCTGGTATGTGGGTTTATCTTTTGGTTGCTACGGGATTGGATTCAAGGGCGCATAGGACTCGTCGCTTTTGCAGTTTTACTTGGAGCATCAGCAGGCTCGCTCGGCGCACTGATCTCAATTATTTCACGTATGGGTAAAATAGACATTGACGCGCTGGCAGGCAAGCGCATTCATTATTTCGAGGGAGGAGTAAGGATTATTGCAGGGATGGCGGGCGCTATCTTAGTCACGCTTGCAGTTAAAGCGAATATTTTGTTAGGCGCATTAGACTCAGCAGAAAAATCGTTGCCTCTGCTCCTCGTCGTTGCGATGGTTGCAGGAGCCAGCGAGCGAATTGTCCCGAATCTGATTAAAACTGTGGAAGGAACGATTTCTGTAGATAGCTCGGCGAAAGGTCAAAAATGAATTCCTGTCAGATAACCGTTAGTCAGGGCAGTATCGCTAATCACGGATTTTGAAAGCTGATACACATTCTCTATTTCCTCAACTTCCGCTTTTATATTCGATACCACGATTGATAGCTCGGCACGCTGTCATTAATAAATACGTGTGGAATAGTGTAGGCGAGGTTTATCCTTTACACTCCACAACGAACGACTAAGTTCCCTTCGATAATTTCCTGGTAGATGGAATTCGCCGTTGTTATGTTTATCTCCTGGCATACCAGCGCTTAATAAAGTTGGATTCTCTACCAGAGTACACTTATGACGATACTTCGCATCCTGCTTTCGCTGTTCTTCGTGATTGCGGGAACGCTCCACTTCCTCAGCCCGGATGGATACGTGCAGATTATGCCGACATACCTGCCGCATCCTTTGTTGCTGGTCTATATCAGCGGGGTATGCGAGATTGCGGGCGGGCTTGGCGTGCTGGTTCCCCGGTTTCGGAGGCTTGCGGGCTACGGGTTAATCGCCCTTCTCATCGCGGTCTTTCCCGCTAACATTCACATGGCGATGAATCATCTCCCTCTCGCGGGCAAGCCCCTTCCAGATTGGCTTCTCTGGTCGCGGCTTCCGTTGCAGGCGCTCTTGATAGCATGGGTCTGGGTCTCAGCACTAAGAAAACAATCGCCCATCGAGCACGCGAAACTTCATACATCGAAAACGTAATACAGTCTAGAGAGACTTTGGCCGGATGCGATTCAGAGCGACTTGGTAGTAGCAAGGAGAGACTTCATCTTAAAAAGAATACTGGCTATCGCTCGGTTAAGCTTCGGTATCCTGTGCCTCCTGGTCAGCTCACTCGCGGTTCTGCCAGCGCCCACGACAAAGTTGTGGATGCTTGCGATAGGCGTTACCGAGTGGGGGCACATCCTGGCATTGATAGCTCTTGTGCCGCTTCTTCCCGGCTGGCGAGGCTCGAAGATGGGGCGCATTGGAGCCGCAGCCGGGATAGCGGCAGCCCTACTCTCTCTCTCCCCTATCTTACGCGCGATTCCCGTCGCGCATAGGTTGCCCGCCCAACTCCGTGATGCCTTCGGAGAAGCTTCTGTAAGGGCTGGGAATGATTCGCCGTCAGCGCCACTATCAGCGCGCGAATTAATCTTCGGCGTTTCCTTACCGTCAGTGAATAAGAAGACTTTGGTTTACGTCCAGAGAGATAATGAGTCTCTGACTCTCGATCTTTTTCAAGGGGCACAGGGGAAGACGCTGACACCCTGCGTAATCGTGATACATGGCGGCTCGTGGCAGAATGGAGACAACACGCAGCTTGCCCCGCTCAACAGCTATCTGGCGGCGCGTGGCTACGCGGTCGCCGCTCTCAACTACAGGCTAGGGCCAGAGCACCGGTTTCCCGCTGCCCTTGATGATACGCAGGCAGCAATCTATTATCTGAAGGCAAACGCGGCAGAGCTTGGCTTGGATGCCGAGCATTTCGTTTTACTGGGTAGGTCGGCGGGCGGGCAACTCGCTCTCTTGGCTGCTTACACCGCACATGACCCTTCGATTCGAGGAGTGGTTTCATTATATGGCCCGGCTGATCTGGTTTACGCTTACGCGCATCCGGCGAACCCTTTGGTTTTCGATTCGCGCGGAGTGCTGGAAGCTTACCTGGGAGGAAGCCCCGATCAGGTGAAGCCGCAGTACGATGCTGCTTCGCCGATCAACTTCGTCGGAGAAGACACTCCGCCAACTCTTTTGATTCACGGCGGGCGGGATGAGCTAGTCTCGCCCGCGCAGAGCGAGCGGCTGGCAGGAGCATTGGAACGCGCGGGTAGGCCATCTCTTCTTTTGACCCTGCCCTGGGCGACACATGGATGCGACTTCAACTTTAGCGGCCCCTGCGGGCAGATTAGCACCTATGCCATCGAACGATTTCTTGAAGCAGTGACGAGTGACAAGTGACGAGTTAAAAGACAAAAGCCTTCTTGCTCGTCACTTGTCACTCGTCACTGCTTTCAAAAACCGATTAACCGGCGGCTTACGTAAATTACATTATGAACAGACGAAACTTTCTTTCATCCGGCATCTCCTTGGGCGCATTCGCCGCGCTTTCCAGATTTTCGCTTGCATCTGCGGCGTTCAACGTGATGGATGCAAAAAGCGGCCATGACACTCCCGGCTCAATCAAAAAGATTGTTAAGACGGATGAGGAGTGGAAACGCATACTCACGCCTGAGCAGTACAACGTGACCCGTCAAAAGGGAACTGAAGCGCCCTATACAAGTCCGCTCAACGACATTCACGAGCAAGGCATCTTCGCATGTGTCTCCTGTGACCTGGCGCTGTTTAGCTCAAAGACAAAGTTTGAATCACACACGGGATGGCCGAGCTTCTGGGCACCCATTGCCAAACAGAATGTGCGTGAAGAGGTTGACAACAGCCTGAGCGAGACACGCACCGAAGTGTTGTGCGCGAGATGCGATGCTCACCTCGGACATGTTTTTGAAGATGGCCCGAAGCCCACAGGATTGCGCTACTGCATGAACGGCGTGGCTATGAAATTCGTTAGAAAACAGAAACCCGCCTGAAGGTCTGTTCAATCTTGACGAAAGATTAAAGGCAATTCACCACAGAGACACAGAGGACACAGAGAAAATATTAAAATTCTCTGTGCCCCCTCTGTGTCCTCTGTGCCTCTGTGGTGAGATACACCTTTCCCAACCTCGTAGTATGAATAGACCCCAATCGCAAAGAAGTTTCCTTCTGATTAGCGGGCAGCATTGTTTATGATACGAGGCACGCGCAAGCAGACAGTTCGCGCGCTCTGAACATGCCCCTACACATTCGCAAGCCTACAAAAGAAGAGCTTCGCGCCGCAGAAGGGAAGACCGTGCCGGACTTAATCGCTCTCCCTCTGCGCGTGCTCTTCTGCGGCATCAATCCGGGGTTATACTCCGCTGCTACGGGACATCATTTCGCGCGGCCTGGAAACAGGTTCTGGCCCGCGCTTCATCATTCAGGATTCACAACTCAACTGCTCTCGCCTTTTGATGAGCGTGAGTTGCTGCCGTTAGGTTGTGGAATCACCAACATAGTAGAGCGCGCAACTGCCGCAGCCGACGAGCTATCAAGCGATGAGTTGAGGACGGGCAGGAAGCTGTTAGAAGCGAAGGTGCGCCGCTATCGCCCGAAGGTTCTTGCCATCCTTGGCATCAGCGCATACAGGAGCGCGTTCGCTCAACCTAAAGCACGGTTGGGCCGGCAGAGTGAGACCATAGGTGAAACGGTTATCTGGATTCTGCCGAACCCGAGCGGCTTGAATGCTCACTATCAACCGAAGGATTTGGCGCGCCTGTTTCAAGAGTTGCGATTAGAGGTTGAAAGATTAGCCGGTTAATCGAGGGTTAAAAGTTACACTCGACAAGACAAGCCATAACAGGCAGAATTCAGAAGGCAGAATGGATAAGGCTGCAACCGCTTTTACGGATTTTCTTTTATTCTGGCTCCTGGATTCTGAATTCTGAATTCTGTTCTTATGCAACCATCCGAACGCTTCATCAATGAGCGCAAAAGGGCCTGGCAGCGGCTGGAAGTTTTGCTGCGGTCGCTTGGGCGTTCTTCTATACGCGGCCTGCGCCGCGAGGAGGTGCGCGAGCTTGGAAGGATTTACCGGCGCACGGCGGCTGACCTGGCGATTGCGCGTGCCGAATCGCGCGACCCGCGTCTCATCAACTACCTCAACAGCCTCGTCATTCGCGCGCACGGGCTTATCTACCGCTCGAACATAACACTCGTCGCAATTCTCCGGCTGCTGCTTGAGTTCTTCACTAAAAGTTTTCCGCAGACGTTTCGCCGCACGTGGCGTTACACGGCGATAGCGTTTGTCACGTTCGCAGCCTTCGCGCTCGCGGCTTACATAGGCTCATGGCGCGACCCTGAGTTTTCGGAGTTCGCCGGAGTTAATCCGCTCTTTCGCTACGCCATCAACGCGCATATTCACTGGTGGGAGAGGGTCAACGACGCCAATCAGGTTTGGTCTGTCGGCATCATGGCGAACAATATCTGGGTCATGTTTCAGGCGTTCGCTTTCGGCGCGTTCCTGGGCATCGGCACGCTCTACGCGATGGCTTTCAATGGCGCGCTGATCGGCGCGGTGCTGGCCCTGACTCATCGCGCCGGGTTCGGCTTCGATCTCATCACCTTCATGGTCGGTCACAGTGTGATAGAGCTTTCCTGCATCTTTCTCGCCGGAGGCGCGGGGCTTTTAATCGGCAGCGCGTTTTTGTTGCCCGGCGACATGTCGCGCGGCGATGCTCTCAGAACGCGCGGTCTTGAAGCGATACGTCTGATTATCGGTTGCGTGCCGTTACTCATCGTCGCCGGAACTATCGAAGGCTTCATCTCGCCCGCGCCCATGAATCCCATCATCAAATTCAGCATCGGCATCACGACAGGCATTGCGCTCTACTCATATCTCTTGCTGGCGGGGCGCGAGGAAAAGACGAGAGAGAGGGCAACATTAAAGTGAGATGGGATGATGATAACGGATTGCAAGTGAGAATGGCCCTTGTTCAGAGTTCAGCCTTGAGGCTGTCGTCACAAAGCACGCTGAAAGCGTGAACTCTAAACCAGGGGTTGAGAAGCCCGCATCCTTTAAGGAGAGAATTTAGAAATGAGTGCGCCTATACCTGAAAACGAAGCCGCGAGACTTGAGACCCTGCGCCAGTACGAAATCCTGGATACGGACCCGGAGGAGAGTTTCAATGACCTGACACGGCTGGCCGCTTACATCTGCGAGACTCCGATTGCGCTCATCACCCTTGTTGACAGCAACCGCCAGTGGTTCAAAGCCAGAGTCGGTTTAGACGCGAAGGAAACGTCCAGAGACATCTCTTTTTGCGCTCACGCCATCATGCAGGATGGCCCCTTCATCGTGCGCGATGCTATGGACGATAATAGATTCAAAGCAAACCCAATGGTTCTTTCCGCTCCTTACATACGCTTTTATGCTGGCTCGCCTTTGATGTCGCCCGAAGGTTTCAAAATCGGGACGCTCTGTGTGATTGACCGCCTGCCGCACGAACTCAATCCGAAGCAGATGGCGGCTCTCAAGATGCTCGGCAATCAGGTTATTACCCAACTCGATTTGCGCCGCGAGATGCTTTTCATGAAGCGCGCTCTGGACAAACACGCGCGGACGGGCGATGCCAAGAGCTAAACCCTATTCTCAGAAGCAGTCTGAAAAAAGCCCCGAAGGGGCGACGATGTAATAGCCTGGGGCCGCCGCCCCAGGACACGAATCGCCAACATCCACGTAAGCCCTGAAAGGGCGGAATAATATATTCCGCCCTTTCAGGGCTTGATGAGTAAACATACAACGCTGACCTGTGGCGTTGCCACAGGCTATCTTATTGCGCCCCTTTGGGGCTTTCAGAAACTTTCCAAACAGCCTCTTAAATTCTAAAACCGCTTCATAACAGGCCGCGCTCTTTGACTCTCAGGTAGGTTTCAAGGAGAGCGGGTGTGAGAGCCGCAGCAGTTACGTCTAATGCCAAACCGCCCTGCGATTCGACCAGACGCAGGGCGGCTTCGCGTTGATGAATAATCTCTTCGGCGACCGACTGCGTGAAGAGGTCGTGCGCGTTTGCGGGCGTGTCGCGAACAACCGCCTTGAGGTCGCGGTCTCCGATGGTGACGACGAGCGGGAGATGTCGCGGGCGCAGAAGCTTGAGCGAGGTGAGCAGATCGCGCGAGCCTTCTTCGTCAACAAGGTCTGTGAGCACTACGACGAGCGCGCGGCGTTTGCAGTTGGCGGCGATAAACTGAAAGGCGCGTGCATAAGACGGCTCGATCATCTCAGGCTCAATGCCATGCAGAGCTTCGAGCGTGGCGTCAATGTGTTCGACGCTGCGTTTGGGCGGCAGGTAAGCTTTAATCTGGCGACCGAAGACAACCAAGCCTGCGTTGTCACCGCCACGCGCCGCCGCAGACATCAGGGCCAGCGCCGCGTGAATCGCCAAATCAAGCTTCGTCTCGCGCTCGATGCGCGCCGTCATCAGGCGTCCGGCATCGAGCGCAATGATGATTGTCTGATCGCGCTCGATCTGGTATTGCCGCGTGACGAGCTTGCCGCGCCGCGCCGTCGCCGTCCAGGAGATGTGCCGCAATTCGTCGCCGCGCACGTAATCGCGCAAGGATTCAAACTCGCGCCCCTCGCCTCGCCAGGAAGTCTTACGGTGCGAGGCCACTAATGAACGCGCTCCCAAAGCTCTCAACTCGGCTTCGCGCGCCCTACGCATGTTCGGATAAACCTTAACAGTGATGGCTTGCCCCACGCGCGTTTCATTCCAGACCAGCCCCAGCCGCGAAAGATAACGCGCAGCCGTCTGCCCGAACTCAAAGCGTCCACGCTTCGGCGGCGTTAAAGTGTAACTGAGCGTGGCCGTCGTTTGCGCTGCAACGCGCACGTGCCCCTCGCGCAAATTCGTGAGCTTCATCTGCGGCGGATACTCGTCCTTGAGAATCAACGTCACGGCCCGCGATGAGTTGTTCAAAACCTTCACACGCACTTCCGTCTCCGCTCCGACCGCGAAGCGACTGCCGAACTCACGCTCGACGCGCACACCCGCAGGCCAGCGACTCAAACGCGAATCCACGATGGCGGCAAGCAGCAACGCCCCATCATAGCCAAGCGTCGCCCAGCGCAGACCCGCGTGCTGCCATGAAAGCGACAGCGGCACAAAGCCCGCGACGAGCAGCACGTAGAAAAGTTTGCTGAAAACAAAACGCATTGGGAATTTTAGATTTGCGATTTTTGATTTTTGATTGGATAGGGACTGAAGAAATTTAATTCCTTATCCAATCGCAAATCCTTTCAACTTCTCGTGGCTGATTTTCGTGAAGCTACGAGAATTGCGACAAGCTCATTAGCTTCTTGCAGCAATGGTTCTACTCGTTTCTTTTCCATTAGCCCGCTTTCTATAATGAGTTCCATCCAAAAGGCGCTCTCGTCTGCTTCTTCCTCGACAGTTCCCAGCTTCGCAATAAATTCAGGCTTAGAACGACCCCGGCAGGCTGCCCTATAATTCGCTCCGACAGAAGTCCCAGAGCGCACTAATTGATTTCCTATCGCTCTGCCTTCAGTGCTATTGGGCAAAGCAGCGACGAGTTTCATTACCCGAAGAGAAAACTGTTTCGTCCTCTGCTTTAGCTCATCTTCGTTCATAAAGCTAATTTTGGACTTCTTGATTTGCGATTTGAACGATAGCAACTTCGATTTCTATCTCTTTAGCCGCATCCAATCAAAAATCGCAAATCAAAAATCTAAAATTCCCTATCTTGGCACTTCCGCTGTTTGCAAAATATCGCTGATAACGGCGTCGGGGGTTGCGCCGTCGAGTTCGGCTTCGGCGCGCAGGGTCAGGCGATGGCGCAGCACCGGGCGCGCGATGTCGCGCACGTCGTCGGGCGTCGTAAACTCACGGCCACGCAATGCGGCCAGAGACTTGGAGCAGAGCAGGAGCGCGACTGAAGCGCGCGGGCTTGCGCCGTAGAGGACGGACGGGTGCAAGCGCGTGCGGCGCACTATGTCAACGACGTAGTGTTGCACACCCGGCTCCATGCGCGAATTACGCACTTCCATGCGGCAACGTGTGATGGCGTCCCGGTCTGCGAGCGGGCGAATATCAACCTGATCCAGATGGCGAGAATTGAAGCCCGCATCCCAGTTGGCGACGACCTGTCGCTCCGCATCCTGTGAAGGATAGTCGAGCAGAATCTTGAGCAGGAAGCGATCAAGCTGCGCTTCGGGCAAGGGGTACGTGCCTTCATACTCAATCGGATTTTCAGTGGCGAGCACTGTAAAGAGCGGCGAGAGCAGATGCCGCTCGCCGTCAATCGTCACCTGGCGCTCCTCCATTGCTTCCAGGAGCGCAGCCTGCGTCTTCGGCGGCGTGCGATTGATTTCGTCTGCGAGCAGAACGTCTGTGAAGATCGGCCCCTGGCGAAGCGTGAAGTCGGAGGTTGAGACGTTGAAGACGTTCGTGCCGGTAATGTCGGAGGGCATCAGGTCGGGCGTGAACTGGATGCGGCCAAAGCCTGCCCCGATGATGCGTGAGAGCGTCTTGACGGTGAGAGTCTTCGCCGTGCCGGGCACGCCTTCAATCAGCGCGTGTCCTTCGGCAAACAGCGCGACCAGGATTTGCTCAATCGCATAATCCTGCCCGACGATCACTTTGCGAAGCTCCGTCAGAATGTGTTCGACGGTTGTTGAGACGTATTGAAGCAAGAGTCTTTTAAGTGATAAGTGATGGGTGATGGGTGATGAGAAAGAACTTTTTCTCTCATCACCTATCACCTATCACTTATCACTCTTTTCCTTCTTAAGATTTATAAGAGCGAGTTTTGTTGCAGCCCCTCTGCCGTCTGACGAGCTTCGCGCGAGCGGATGCGCAGGCCGAGCACGCGCTCAACCGTGCGTAGTTGCCTGATAAGCTCAAGAGCTTTGCGGCTGTCAAGGGGTGCGCCGTTGATTGCGTCTTCACATTCGCGCATCAGTGTTTCAAGCCGCGCCGCGTTCAGTTTCGTCGAGCGCGCTGCGACGCGAGACGCGATTTCAGAGCGCGAGCTATTGTGACTAAGACCTGCGTAGCGCACAAGCACGCGGCGCAGTCGCGTGTAAATATTTTCGATGGCGAGATCAAAGGCACGCGCTCTTTGTTGCAGCTCCGCCATCGAAGCGACGAACTCAAGACTCGAACGCCGGTCCACGCGCACCACAGGCAGCGGACGCGCGAAACGCCGCCCGCGCGTCCACAAAACGACCAGCACGAGAAGTCCGCCCTGCGCGAGCATCCACAAGATGGGCGTGCCTGCGAAGTAGGCGATCAGTTGATTGTGTGTGGCGGCATGACCCTGGTGATACTCGTCAAAAGCGATGATGCCTGCGCCACTCGCAACTATGTTGAGGGCAAGCTGCAAGTTGTCTTCGAGGCCGATGCCGTTTGTGGCGACGATGAAAGGGTCGCTCAAAATAATGATGCGCCCCGCGCCGTGCGGATAGTCTACAAGCAGCGCGCCCCTGTGATCTTCAAGGTGCGCGACAGGCGCAGCCGACTTCAGCGTCGGGTTGACGTAAGCGGTACGCGGCGGCGGGCCGGAAGCTATAGGCGGTGGAGGCTCTTCGTCCTCGTCACCTTCCACACCTTCGGCTGCGGCAGGTCGTCTCTGATAGTCTTGCGCGCCTGGCGTCACGTCGTCCGTCGTATAGATATTGATAGTTCCGGCAAAGCGAGAGGGCAGAACATCCCCGACGTTGCGCGTTAAGACGCTCGGCTGTGAAGCGTGAACGGGCGCGACACCAACCGTCATCTCGTCCATGTTGTTGGGGCGCGCGTCGGCTCCGGGTATCTCCTGCGCCTTTGTCGAGATGCTCCACTCAGCAGAAGGCGGAAGCAGGCGCACATCCGGCCTGCGATCAATGATGACGAGACGCCCGCCGCGCTCGACCCACTTCAACAGGTTCTCCGCTTCATCCTTTTCAAACGGGATTCGCGTCTTGCCGATGACGACAAACGTCGCCGGGCCGGTCTTGCTATCAGCATTGAGCAAGGCGTCGGGCTTTTCGCGCCAGCGCATCACCTGGCTTCCACGCTCGGCCAGCAGATCATAAAGCGCGAGCGTGCCGGTCGCGCCCGGATTGTAAGTCGAGCGATCAGGATTGTACTCCGTGTCGAGCTGCCGCTCATTGCTTACATAAGACGCCGCGTTGAGGGCTATGAGCAGAATGAGCACACCTGCAATCGTGATAATGATAGCGAGACGTTGACGCATAAAAGAGGTGATAAGTGATAGGTGATAAGTGATAAGAAAACGCTTTTCTCTTATCACTCATCACTCATCACTTATCACTTATCACTTTCTCATACCCTGAGCGAAAGTTTGTCCAATCATCCGCAGTTGTTTGCCTGAAACCGTACCAGTGATCCTCAAAGCTATTGGTGAGCTTTTGCATCTCGGCGAGAAGAGGTCTCTGCTCACGCATGGCGCGCAGGTAATCGTGATTGGTTTTATGCTGCGCCAGGGCCAGGACTTTGCGGTCGCCAAGCTCGCACAGGAGCGCGATGTAAGCTTTGCGAATCGCAGCGCGAACGTCGCCCTTGCGCGCTAAAGCTTCCGCCTCAGCCAAAAGGTCTGCCGCTCCTTGATCGGGCGCGAGACGCTCGCCGAGCGCGATGCGCGCTTCAGGTTTTTCGAGCTTGAGTTTTGCTCTCCGGCGTTGAAAAAACGGGATGAGCTTCGAGATGACGTAGCCAAGAACTCCGGCGGCGAGCGAGAAGATGAGGATCATGGCGATGAACGAAAACCAACTCATCCGGCCCGGTTCGAGTTCATTGCTACCGGGCAAGAGACTTTTCAGCCAGTTGACAAAGCGATCCCATGTTCGCTTGATGATGCTTTCCTGCGGCGGCGGCTTCTCCGCGAATTCCGAGCGGCTCAGGATTTCTTTGAGCCGTGCCTTCTCCTGATCTTTGCCAGGCGCGGCTTCGACCCCGTTATTCTGCGATTCCAACTCCGTCAGCCGGTCTTCCAACGCGCGCAAGCGTTCGGTGATGCGCGCCAGAATTTCAGCGCTGCGTGGATCGGTGCGCGACACTTGCTGAAAATTTTGAAATTCATCTTCGAGCCAGGTGTTGTTTACTAAAACACGAGCATCTCCCCACTCGACTTGCTTCTCAAGCGGCACAAGCTGAAGCACAGCATTGAAAGTCCTCATCGAACGGTCAGCGTGCTCCTGCGCGCTCTCGTTTTTTCTGATCTCCTTGAGGCTCTCAAGTTCTGCTATGGCCTGATGAATGCGCGAGCGGTATTCGGCGAGCGGCATGGCAACGGCACTGATTGCTCCAAACAGAATGAGCAGCAGCACGAACACAAGTTGTCTAGCGCAGCGCGCAGAAACAAGAGCACGCTTCTGCGCGTGGCCCTCAAGCAGAGGCGCGTCGGCGCAATCGTTGCGGTGCGTTGCTGAGAGAGAGGAGGGGCTGCTCATGTCCTGTTTTTTCAGCGAAGGCCAAGCGTTGAGCCGGGCGAATAGGGTTGAGAGGGGGAAGCTGCATAAGCGGACGATTGATTGACGGCATTCTGGCGATAAGGAGAATTCTGCGGCTCGTAAAGGTTGGGCATTGCCAGTTGCCGCGCCGCCATCAACTCAATGTCGTAGCCCTCCTGCCGCACGCGCTCGTCTATGTACATCAGCGAAAGCCCAAGTATCAAGATGGGCACAAGCACGATGCCGCTCACCTGTGTCACCACGCTGTAACCGACGGCATACCACATCGGCCAGGTGTTCGCTCTATTCAGCATGATGTTAACGCCCTGCGCATTACCATACCAGAGCAGAGGGATGATTAAGATCGCCAGGGCCGACCAGGTGGCGACCCAGTAGAAGAGAAACATCGCCATCAGTCGCCTGAGATTGCCGCGCGCCAGCGTGAAGCTCCGACCGATTGAATCAAAGACCCCTCGGCCTTCAATCATCAAGACCTGCGGCACGTAAGCGATGAACTTCACCATCAGGAAGAAAAGCAGGAAGGCGAGAAAAGTCATCGCCACAATCCACACAACCACTAAGACGGAAGCCAGCCAGCTATGAACTTCTGCGCCCGCATACCTTCCGAAGATAAAAAGCTGGACAACTAGCGCCCAGGCGAACACGGCAATGAATAAGGCTATGGAAACCCAGATGACCATGATTAGCGACGCACCGAGCAGGCTGCCGAATCGAGCGCGAACGTTGCGATAGGTGGTGCGCGCCGAGAATGGCTCGTTCCACAAGAGATGCGTGATTAGATTGCGCGCTGCCCCGCCTATCACGATGACGTTGAGCAGTAATCCCCCAACCTGTATCAGAAACCCTACCAGCAGCAGTAAAGCTGTGCTTGCCTCAAGGCGTCTGGAGCGTCCTGCTACCGCCACCATCAAAGAGCCGACTGTGCTAACGATGACGGGCGGCGCGGCAATGCGAATCAGCGTCATGAAATGACGCCGGTAAAGACGCACGGCGCGATCAATGAGATCGCCTGCGCCAAGCGGAACGAGAGACAATTGATTGAATGCCGGTAGCATCGCTATTTGTTAAAGACGAGCGCCGAAAGCTTATTCTACGCTGGGCGGATTCTATCACAGGAGCTTTAAGCGAAGATTCGTTCGAGTTGAATTGTTATGAAGATGAGGCAGCACTCGCAGCTTTGGAAGACTGTGGCAGGGTCTCGATTGAATCTGCCGCGTCCGGTCTAATCTCGTCGGCACGCCTCTTTACTTGCAGCATAAACTCCAGCAGGCGATAGCAGGTCTCACGCGAGCCGCTGCAAATCTGCTCGTCGTTCTCATTGTGCAGGACATAGACACGCCCGTCGGCGTCGAGCGGAAAGACCATCGGTTTTGTGCCCATCCTGAACCGCCTTTCAAACAAGACCGCAAAGCCGCCCGAAGTTGAGAGAGGTAAGGCGCGAAAGATTAACCCTGAGACGACCAGATTCCGAATAAGTGGACAATATCCGAGCGTGGGGCGGCGAGTCAATGATTTTCGGGCGCAGTAGAAGACCTCTGAAATGATGAACGCGGAATGATGAATGATGAACGATGAAAGAAAGAAGTTTGCTTTTTAGTTCATCGTTCATCTCATCATTCCGCGTTTCAATCAGTCGCGCTTGCTGCTTCAGCGTTCGCTTGGGCGACTGCGTTCTCGGCCTGCTGCTGCACCTCTTCTTTGAGCAGTGAGGTTTCATAGCGCACGTCGCCAAAGAGCGTGTCGGCGACGGCTTTAACGAAGCCTAAGATGGCTGGCCCAAGCACGATGCCGGAGACGCCGAAGACGTAAACGCCAGCCACCAGCGCGACGAGCATCCAGTAGAAGTTGAAACGCTGCGCGCCTGCGCTCGCCAGCTTTGGCCTTAACAGAAGCGAAGAGCCAAGCGTCATTGCAACTCCGATGGAGAGATAGATTGAGGCGCTCAAGGGGTCGTTGCGAAAGACGAAAAGGTAGATTGAGATGGGAACATAGACAGCCCACTCGCCGAGGAGCGGAAACAGGCCGACGAGAAAAGTCACCAGCCCAAGCACCACCGCCAGCGGAACGTTGAAGACGAAATTGAGAATGATGATGACGAGCGCCTTGAGCGATTGGTCTATGAAGACTGCGCGCAGCGCGCCGCGCAAAGCTCCGCCGATGTTGAGCGCGAGCTTTTCATAAAACGGCAGGTAACTGCCGGGGACGCGCACCTTGATGTAAGAGACGATGCGGATGCGATGCGTCAGAACATAGTAGATGGTGAAGAAGAAGAGCGAGAGCGAGGCGAGCAGGAGCGCGGCCTGCTCTCGCAGGGCTTTGATGGCTTCCGCCGAGCGCGTCACACCTTCATCCAGGGCAGCTTGAAGATTGGCGCGCGTGCCTTCACGCTCGACCGGAAGATAGCGCGCGAGCGATTCGCTGATCGAGTCAATGATTTCAACTCGCCGCTCGAAGACCTGATTCGAGTAAACAGACATCTCGTGCCAGGCGTAAGCCGTGAGCGTGGCGAGCGGGACGACGATCAGCGCGATGGTGATGAGCGCGCTTCCTGCGCGGCGGTGCAGGTGAATTTCGAGCCACTCCTGCACGGGCAGTAAATAGATGCCAGCGACGATGCCGAGCAGCAGCGCCACCAGCACCTTGCCGATGAGCATGAAGAAAAGAACGATGGCGAGCAGCAGGGCTGCGCCGTAAACCAAAATGCTCTTGGCCTCGCCGATAGTCAGCTCAGACAATCGCCTTGAATCCCCGCTTGTTGACATAGTGCGGCTAATATAGCACGCGCAGAAGAGCGGGAATGAAGGCGGAAAGATGGAAAGCGATTCCAACGCTTCAGACGCAGTTGAAAGGTGACTCTACTTGCTCACACTCCGCAAAGAACAGATTGCCTGCGCCCGGTTAAAAAGCGAAAGGCTCCGACCTTTTCGTCGAAGCCTTTCACGCTCAAGTTGCAAGCGAAGGATTTACTTCACCTGAAACTGTAAGCTGTAAATAGAAGGGTCGTTCCCGGCTTTGAACCTCAGCAGGTAAGTGCCGGAGGCGTAACCCTTCGTCTTCAGATTGAAGATGTATCCTCCGCCATCGTAGCGGAAGTTGCTATCGGGATTCGCATTGCCCGCATCGGTAACTGCGCCCGAAGTGTTGGTTGAAACCCGCACGACGCTCAAGGCCGTGACCACGATACTTGACGACGAGACGTTCACCCCGTTGGCATTGGTGAGTTGAAGCTTGATGGGAATCGTGCTTCCGCTCTTGTATGCAGTGGTCTGGTCAAAGAGCGCGCGAACTTTGTAAAGAGTTCCCTTGCGCGCAAGGACGAAGGGACTAAGCGAACTCACGCTGGCGCAGATGGTTTTCGTCCCGAAATCCGGCGCAGGCGAATCGGGCGGCAAGATAGTTCGATCCACCAGCACGCCGCTTTCGCCATGAAGGATTCTCAAGTTTGAGAATTCCGCCGGGTCATTCGTAACCGCAGACGCATCAAAGCAGACCGTGATCGGCGCTGAATACGTAGCGGTAGTCGTGATCTCGTAGGCGAAGCTGTTGGAGTTGAGAAGGTAGCCGCTGGGCAACTGGCCTGCCGTAGCCGGATCAATCGGCGTCGCAGTCGTGTTTCCCGCACCGAAGACTTGATTGAAGGTGAGAGAGACGCCTCCGAGTTGCACGTTTGAATTAGCGCCCGCGTGCGTGTTGAAGTTGGCGGTAACGTTGGTGGTGGTGGTCGCAGAGTTGTTCGCCGAATTGGGATCGGGAGATGAACTGCTGACCGAGGCCGCGTTCTGAAGCGTCGAACCTGCGGGGACGTTGGCGTTGACACCGAAAGATAGAGACGCGGTGGCGGATGCGCCCAAACTCCCCAGCGAGCAGGTCAGAGAAGTTATGCCGCCGACATCCGATTGCGTGCAGGAGCCTTGACTCGCGTTAACGGATGCGAGCGTAGCGCCTGCCGGAAATACGTCGGTGACGCTCACGCCTGTCGCTTGATAAGGGCCATCGTTTGCGACTGTAATGCTGTAGGTAAAAGTTGCGTTGGTCTCAACCGGCTCCGGCTGCGCGCTCATCGCAATGGAAACATCCGACGGCCTGGGGGTGTAGTCCAGCTTGGTGACAAAACTATCCGAGCCGCCGCCAGCGAGCGTCGTGCTAAACGCTCCCGGAGTTGTAGGGAAATTGGATGAAGTAGTTTGCCCGACGACGTAAACGTTGCCTGCCGAGTCGAGCGCCATGTCATAGGCGTATGTGTAGGTATCGCCGAAGCGCGTAGAAGCTAGAAACTGCGAGCCTGTCGCGTTGAGCTTCGTCACATAGGCGTTAAGAAAGCCGTTAGCGCCGAGAGTCTCTGTGGCCGGGAAGTCGTACGACTCTGTGTAACCCGCCACGTAAGCGTTGCCTGCGGAGTCAACCGCGATACCGTGCGGGTCTTCCGTAGATGAGCCGCCGAGATAAGTCGCATAGATGAGCTGGGCCGCGCCAGCAGCAGCGAGATTGAACTTGGCGATGAAAGTGTCGTAAGGGCCAGCGAAGACTGCTTGAGCGCAGCCCGGCGTAACAGGGAAGTTGGAAGAGCCTGTATAACCTGTGACGTAGACGTTGCCGGAAGCATCCAGCGCAACGCCGACAACGCTCTCCTCCATGCTTCCGCCTAGATAGGATGAGTAAAGCAACTGTGTCCCGTCGGCGCTGACTTCCGCGATGAAGCCTTCAAATCCTTCGGCGGCGGGGGCGCTCTGATATGCGTTAGGCGTGGTGGGGAAAGTAAATATGTTCGGGCCACCACCGAGCGCGCCAGCGTAAGTTACCCCGACGACGTAAGCGTTACCGGCTGAATCGAGCGCGAGGTCAAGGCCGGTTCCGCTGCTGCCGCCTAAGAAGGTGGAGTAGCCGAGAGCAGTGCCCGTCGCATTGAGCTTCGTGACAAAGACATCGTGATTGCTGTTGTCGCTGCCGATCACCGTTCGATAAGCTCCGAGCGTGACGGGGAAATCAGTTGAAGGCGTCTCGCCCGCGACGTAAGCCTCGCCGAGCGGGTTCACAGTGATAGTGCGGCAATCCTCATTACCACTGCCGCCGAGGTAGGTCGAATAAACCAGGCTTGAGCCGGTTGCGTTCAACTTCACAACGAAAGCGTCAACTTCAGTCCCGGCGGCGTGAGCGACCTGGAACGCGCCCGCAGTGGTTGGAAAGTCGTATGACTCGGTGTCCCCGGTAACGTAGGCGTTGCCGCCCGCATCCACCGCTATGTCCCAGGCGAAATCACGGGCGCTGCCGCCCAGGTACGTCGAATAGACTAGACCCGTGCCCGCCGCATTCAATTTCGTTACGAAGGCATCGCCCTGAGAATTGTTACCGCCAATAGCGGGCTGAAACGCGCCCGGCGTGACCGGGTAGTCGGCGGAGGCGGTTGTTCCCGCGATGTAAGCGTTGCCGTCCGCATCCACAGCCACGCCGAAAGCCACTTCGTAATTGCCGCTGCCTCCCAGGTAGGTCGAGTAGCTCAGGACGGGATCAATAACGAGCGACTTGCTGGTGTCGTAGCTCGCAACCTGAAAGCCGACCTGCCCGTCTCTGATGATGTAGCGCGCTGGAACGCTCTGCCTTGCGCCGTTCGTCTCCTGATAAGCCAGAGGCCGCCGCTGTCGAATCTCGCCGCTGTCTGTTCGTAACACCAAATCGCCATTCTCAGCGATGCGCGCTTTACGCGCTCCCGTAAAAGCCAGCTTAATAACACTCGGACGAGCGCCGGGGGCGACCACGAAGTCATACTCTAACTCGCGCTGGTTGCCGTAGTAGATCATGTCTACGCCGGGATAGACGCGCTGGTATCTGACCTTCGCGTAGCTGGCAATGTCGCGTTGCCATTTCTCTGCATCACGTCCGGTTAAATAATTAATTCTGCCGGGGAGTTGTTCCTCTCCAGTAATTTGCGCTTCCTCGTTAGCGCCGACGAGCTTCATCCGCAGCGTGCTGGTTAGGGATGAGGCATGAGAGAAAAGAGAAGATTTGCTGCCGCGACCTGCCTGAGCTTCATGGCTTTTCGCGCCGCGCAACTCTTTGCGTAAGTTGAGCACGGCTTCAGTCGGGGTGAGGAATAGATTGTAGCCGCTGCCCCGCGCCAGAAACCTGACCGATGGATCAGTCTGCCCGCGATTGGCTTCAAAGCTTATCGGAAGTTTGCCGTAAACCTCGCTGGCTCGCTCCTTTGTTTTTTGAATTGATGCGGGAGCAGCGCGTTGAGTGGTTGAGCGTGCGGTTTGAGACGCCGCGCGAGATTTGTTGACGACGTTGGAGGGGGCTAAGTGCGATGAGGCGAAAATGGGCGGGGCTATCAAGTTAATGATTAATCCCATTGCCATCATCAATCCGGTCAGTTGCTTTCTAAGGGTGGCGTTCATTAGGGTCTTTCTCCTCTTTAATGTTGGGGGGTGGTCGCCGGGGCTTTGCGCGCACACGAAGACCATGCGCAGACCTCTTGCAATGCAAGACCTGCCTGCTGAAATTTTCTATTGATAGGTACAGGTAAGAACGAAGTTAGAGATTATCAATCTTCGATGGACAACCCGCTTCTTCGCCGTCAAGGATTGGCAGCAATCAACCTCTCTTACGACTGTGATATGAAGATTAAAGGTATGCTTGATGCTTGAACGCCGTCAGGAGTGCGTTCGGTAAAACAGACTTTCGAGCGCGGCTATCTTAGCCGCTTTAAATTAAATGTCAAGCAGAGAGTAAATGAGAGCTGAAAATATTTGCAGGTAAAAAAATAGGCGAGCCGCTTGATGCGGCTCGCCTGTCAGATAAAGGAAAAGAGCTTACTTGATTCGCACGGCAAATTGGACGTTGCCGCTATTACTGAGCGCGTTTTGAGATAGCGAGCCTCCGAAATTCCACTGAATGTGCGTCACGTTGGCATCGTAGCCCGCGGGCGCGCCTCCTCCGCCACTCACTGGCGTGTACGTCCAGGTTACTCCACTGTCATTTGAATACTTGACGCTGATGATGCTTAGTCCAGCCGGGAGTGTGTTGACGATGGAGCCGACTTTGAAATAAGTGTGATCGTTTATCTTTAACCTTGAGGCGACCGGGAGCACAGGGTCTATGTAGGGGTCGGTGATAATTAAGGATGATGCGGGCGAGCCGCCGGAGTTGGTAAAGGTAAGGATATAGTTGATGTCTGTTCCGGGCGACTGCGTGGGCAGAATAGCTGGTGGCGGACATGTCTGGCCGACGATAGTTTTGCAGAGCGCGATGTTGGGCGGTGTCGCGCCGACGCTGACGCTGGCCTGATCGTCTTCAGCCGCGACGTTGTTGTTCGGCGTCGAGTCGGGGTCTGATTGATCCGTCGCCGAAACCTGAGCGGTGTTCGTGATGCTGCCGTAAGCATTGACCGTCGCCGTGATTTGCAGCGTGGCGCTCCCGCCACTGGCAAGGCTGCCAACTGTCCAGATGCCGGTTCCGCTCACGTAAGAGCCGACGGTCGCCGTGTATGAACTGAAAGCAAGACCGGCGGGGAGCAGGTCTTTCACGGCCACGCCCGTCGCACCATCAGGCCCGGCGTTGCTGAGTGTGATTGTGAAGATCACGCTCTGGCCGAAGGAGGGTGTGGCGTTGTTCACGGTCTTGGTGAGCGAAAGATCGCTTCTCGTCACGCGGAGCGAGACGCTGCCGACGTTGTTTGCGGAGACAGGATCGAATTGATCGGCGGCGAGGCCAGAGGTCGTGTTGGTAATAGTGTTGTTGCCTGGGCCAACGTTCACTGTCGCGTTGATGACGAGTGTGGCAGACGCTGCGTTGGCGAGGGAGCCGATAGTCCACAAGCCAGTTGCGGAGTTGTATGTGGTCGAACCCGACGGAGTGGACGAGACGTAAGTCAGTCCCGCAGGAACAACGTCAGTCAGGCGAACGTTGGTGGCATTGGAGGGGCCATTGTTCGTGACGGTGAGGGTGTAGATGACTGTGTTGCCGACGTTAGGCGTGGCATTGTTCACTGTCTTGGTGACGGCGAGGTTCGACGCCGCGTTGATCGTCGTCGTGTCGGTGGCGCTGTTGTTGCCCGCGCCTGTCCGAGTCGGGTCGGTCGGGTCGGTGACGCCCGATGCAGGGGCCAGCACCGTCGCGGTGTTTGAAAGCGTGCCGGTAGCTATATTTGAAAGCGTGCCGGAGACGAGGTAAGTCACAGAGCTACTGGCTGGCAGGTTGGCTGTGGTGCTGATGCTGTTGCCGGAGCCGCTGGCCGCGCCGCAGGTCGCGCCGTTTACAGGCGAACCGCACGTCCACGTGACGCTGGAGAGCGAGGCTGGCACGGTGTCCGTAACAACAGCGCCGGTAGCTGTGTCTGGGCCAGCGTTGCTGACGACGATGGTGTAGGTGACGTTCGCGCCGGGGTTGACGGTAGCTAGTGAGTCTGTCTTCGTAATGCCGAGGTTGGCGTTGAGGTTGATGGTGTCGTTGTCAGATGCAGAGTTGTCGGCCAAGTTCGATTCTATCAGCCAGGACGCCGACTGCAAGGCGACGCTCGCTTGATTGATGAGCGAGCCGCTCGCCGCCGGGGAGACCGTGCCGCTGACGGTGTAGGTCGCCGTGTCTCCGGCTTCGAGGGTGGCGCTGGTGCTGATGTTGTTGCCGGAGCCGTTGGCAGCGGCACAGGTCGAGCCTGCGGAGGCGACGCAAGTCCAGGTCACGCTCGTGATGCTCGCGGGTACGACATCCGTAACGTTTCCAGCCACGGTGTACGCGCCGTTGTTGGTGACGACGATGGTGTAGCTGACGGGGCCGCCGCGATAGACGGTCGTGGCGTTGTCCGTCTTCGTGATTGTGAGATTGGGCGCGGGCACGTTGGCGCTCGCCATGTCGCCCGTCGAAGCTGTGTCGCCATCGCCCGTATGAACCAGTGTCCCTTGCGGAGTCGCATTGTTGGCGACAGGGAGAGCAACCGAGTAGATGTTATTCGCGTTCTGCGTTTGCACAAGCAGCCTGCCCGCCGAATCGAAAGCGAGACCGATGGTTGCGTTGGGGTCCGGGTCAGGAAAGTTGATCGCCGCGTTCCCGACTTGCGTCGCCGTGCCAGTCGCGGTCGAGACGGTGTACAGGAGTTTCGAGCTGGTGACGACGTAGAGCGTGCCAGCCGAGGTGAACCCCATGTCGCCGCCGCTCGTGATAGCAGCGCCAGCCGTCACCCCGGTCGAAGTGGCGATTCCGGTGGTCGTGTCTATGGTGTAGAGCAGGCGGCTGTCGGGAAGGTAATAGAGCACTCCCGCAGGCGAGAATGCCATGCGGAGCGAAGACGGCACAGCGCCGCCGAGACCTGTGCCGACCTGAACCGGAGCGATGTTGGGCGTCGCAGGGTTGAAGCTATACATCACCGGGTTGTTAGCGCCCGTGTACATCACGTAGAAGAGCATCCCGTCGCTCGGTCGCTGCGCCAGCGTTGCTGAGTTAGTGCCGGCAGGATTGACGGGATAAGGCTTGTAAACGGTCGTCTCGGTGTTCGTCGTGGTGTTGTAAACGTAGATGCCGTAGTCGGGGGAGCCGCGCATCTGGTAGATGTTTGTCTGGGCAGACGCTACGCTCCCCAGCAAGAAGATAGCAAGCACGACGAGGAGAAGCCGCCACCGCGACAACGCGACAACAAGCGAGCGCGCATTCACCGACGCGGGAGTCACCGGATTCGGCGCATTCGACCCGGCGCGCCTCATTTTTTCTCCTCTTCTTTCTGCGGCTGGGCCGGAGCAACTGCGTGGTCGTTGCTGCGGTCGTTGCTGCTGCCGGTATTTGCGAGACCGGCGCGCGACGTGCCAAAGAGATCGAAGAGGTTGGAGAGCTTGGAGGAGATCGTAAAGTAGAAGCCGCGACGCGCGGGCGTGAGGCTGCTCCCTGTAGGCTCGCCAGCCAGCGTGAAGTTATAGCCGACGCCGAGGCGTAGATCAGGGATAACCCAGAAGCCCAGCTCGGTTCCATAGACGGAACGCTGCGTCCCGGAAGCAGGCTGGAACAAAAGTCTGGCTTCGCCTGCCCAATCAAGACGCGATGTCAGGCGATACTGGATTCTTCCCTGCGTCAGGTAGGTGAGCGACGAGGCGTAGGGCAGACCGGCCTGACTGTTGCCATTGAAGCGGAGCGCGAAGCGAGCGTAAAGCTCCAGGTTGCGCGTCGCCTGAAAGTATCCGTCGGTTGAAAGTGAATCCATCTGATCGCGCGTCTCTTCGGAATCCTTCACGCCCTGTTGCTGAAGGGCGCGATGAGTATAGCTGAAGAGTAGTCCGGCGCGGTCGGATTTGAGAGGACGAATGGCTAGAGCGGCCATGCCTTCGAGCGAGGACGAGTCGCGGCCTTCAAAGCTTGCGCGCGACATCTGGAAGCGGGCCATCGTCGTGATGCCGTCGCCTAAGCGACCGGCTGCGCCGAAGGCTATGAGTTGGCCCAAACCTCCGCGATCACGAAACTCGTAGCGCGCGTTTGCCCTAAAGTCTTCTGTCGGCGACCAACCGAAGCCGAGCGTCGCGCTGTTGTAGCTGTCGCCGTTGCCCGCCAGATGAAAGCCGCGCTCAAAGCCGAGTTCGAGCGAGAGTTCTTTGTTGATGGGCAGGCGATTCTGAAGACCTATGACGGCGAAGCTGTCCGTGCCGCTGATGCCATTCTCAAGTTGATAACGGCCTGTGACGGAAGTGTACTTGCCGAAAGTAGACTCGACGCCGATAGCTGTCTCGCGCCGCGCGTTGCTGAAAGCGAAACCTGTTTGCGCCAGATCGCCGATGGGCTTGATCGGGGCGGAAGCAAGGCGCTGCGTGAGGAAGAATTTAGTCCAGTTGTTAACTTGATACGTGGCCGCGAGCGTCGTCTGTGTCGGGTAGGTCGGATCGGCATCGCCCAGATTCTGCTCGCGCTTGACGGAGACTTCCAGTTTATCCGTCACTTTCATCTCCGCGCTCGCCGTTACCAGGTTTGAATCAACCGAAGTTCCACCCTGCTCGTCAACGAAGCTGCGGCGGTCGTAGCCCAGATGAAAACGCAGACGGTCGCTCAAGACCTGATCCCATCCGGCGGAGAAAGTGTTGCGCGTGTTGTTGACAGATGATGTGCTGTTGCGCTCGTTTAAGAAACCGAGATGCAGAACGGATTTCGCGCGGGGCTTCATCTCGAAGGTGACTTCGGTGCGGCGTGAGCCGGGCGTGACGGTCGCGCCATACGGATTGAAGAAACCTGCTGAAGCGTTTGAATAGCGCGCGTGAATCGTGGCTTCATAGAAGTTGAGAGGCTGCGTTAGCTCAAGGTTGTAAGCCTCGCCGTCGTGCCCGTCCGCGCCCACTGCAAAAGTGTTGCTGCTCGCCATGAACTCGCCCTGGCTGCGCGCGTAGGCGAAGCTCAAGGTTCCGCGATTCGGCAATTTCTGCTCGCCGTCAATGCCGCTGAGAACGAAAGCGCCGAAGTCAGCCTCGCGCTGCACCACTGCCGAGAGGCCGAGTCGCAGGCCGATACTCTCAAAATTCTTTCGCGCGCGACCTGTGTAAACGGATGTCGAAAAACCTGCGGCGCTGTGCTCGTAGGTGACGACGATCTGCACCAGGTTGAGCGCGTAGTCGAAAGTCGAAATGTAGCGCAGGAAGAAAAGCTCGCCGCTGATGGGGTTCAAGTTGTAATCAACGGAGCGACTGAGCGTGTCGCGGCTGAGGATGATTTCGGGGTTGCGGCGGTCGCGAACTTCGAGCGTGACGGTCTCAGAGCCTGGAAGAATATCCGCGTGCGAAAGCTGCATGAGGCTCAAAGAGCCTGCGGGAAATACGTCGCGCGCAAAGGCCGTGTCGGGACGCGCGCCCGTGAGCGTGATGTAATCGCCGCCGGAGTTTTCAAGGTGGACTTTGACGCCCGTCAGCTTGCGCGTGTAGCCCGTCAGGGTGAGATCGTTCATCTCCGCATCGTAGTCGCCGAACATCGCGTAGGAACGCTTGTGATCCACACGGGCGTAGAGCTTGGAATTACTTTGCGCGGCCTCAAAGCGTGTTGAGGAATCGCCGAAGAGCGGATAGACGCGATCCTGGGGGTCTAGCTGGAAGAGGCGGTTGCGTCCAGCCGTGCGATTGATCGGGCGCATGCTGTCGTAGGCGAGCGTCAGCATGGTGTCGCCGCGCAACCTGCCCTGATAGAAGAAGCTCAGACGCTTGCGAACATTTCCTTCTTCGCCGCGCAAGGAAACTTCCGGCACAGCCTTGCCGACCGAAACTTCGGCGAGACCGACCATGATCGTGGGCCGCATCTCAGGCGTGATACGCACGGACGCGAGGGCTTCGGATTGTCCGACCTGCGCGTGAAGGCGAGCTTCGCCGGGTGTGCCGGAGCCTGTGAGTTTCAGTAGAGCCTCACCGTTTTCGAGTTGGACAACCATCTCGGTTTGCAGTTGGATGCCCTGCTCAACGCTCACAGGTTCGGTTGAATTATTAGATTTATCGTCGCGCTTTGTCTCACGTTTCAGTTCGCCGGGAATATCGTTTGCGCCGAGCAGTTGCCCCGCAGAAGTTTCAAACGCCACCTGATCGTCAAGCGCGGGATTGTTCCATTGATCGAAGGCGCGCACGCGCACCATCGTTGAAGCTCGCCCGCCCGCCTGAATCTCTGTGGCTTCGGGCACAATCTCCACACGACGCGCGGGGCCGCGACCCATCACAGATATCTCTACAGTGTGAGCGGGCTTGCCTTCGGCGCTGATGGCTGTCGCGCGAACGCGATTCGGACCGGGGCGCAGGTTGATGCCGACGTAAGTAAACGTCGAGACATTGTTCTTTTGATCGAGGCGGCTCGTGCCGATGTTTTGATCTGAGATTTGCTGGCCGTTGACTTCGAGCTTGATCGTCCAGTTGAGAGCGACGCGCGCTTCCAACTGCATCGCCGGGGCCATGACCACCGCATCCGCAGCCGGAGAGAGCACGCGCACCTCACCCGCCGGAACAGCCTCAAGCGTTTCGGTCGTGGTCAACTCATATTTGCCAGCGGCGGTTGGTGTCGCAGCATTGACTAAAGCTCCTGCGGCGCTTGCTACGGTGCTCGCCGCGCCGCTCGCGCTCGTGGGTGTTTCATAAGCAGTCTTGACGGGCTGCGTTGCTGCGACCGTATTGGAAGGAGCGGGCGACGATTGCCCAGCTTTGTCATTCGCGTTTGCAGAACTCAGCGCAGATTCTTTGAGCGCACCACCCCGGCGCACAAGCACAAAGTTTTGACGAAGCAGCGCGCCGCCGCCGAGAGGCGTGCGAAGAAGTCTGGCCCAGCTACGACCTGCGACCGAGCCGCCATCGGTCAGGGCAAGCCCCGTCGGAAGACTGATGGGATCGAGCGAAATGACCTGCGCGCCGTCGTTGAGAGATGGGAAATTGTAGAGACCCTGCGAGTCTGTGACGACCGACTGGCCGGAGTTGAGATAGAGACGAACGTTCGCCATCGGCTCGTCCGCGCTATCAAACGTGCCGTTGCCGTTCACGTCTTCAAAGACACGACCCATCAGAATCTGCCGCGTGGAGAATGCGCCGCCGCCGACTGTGACAGACGCGCGGGCGGGCTGCGTTTCGCTGCGCTCGCCGGAAGCAAATGCACCCAGGGCTACAGCAAGATTCTCCTGGCGGCCTTCGCGCGCGTTTGCGCCGATGCGAACGCGATAGAGGATGCGCGCCGTCGCGCCATGAGCAAGCTCGCCGATGTGGAAGACAAGCTCGTTGCCGTTGACTTGAGGCTCAATCGGATTATCGAGCGCGTTGCCAGTGTTGAGGCGAGCCGTGCCTTCTGCGTAGTGGAAAGATTCGGGCAGTTGGTCGCGGACAATCACGTCCATGATGGGCGCGGCGGTCGGGTTGTTGACTTCGATTCGATACGTAACGATGTCGCCGATTTCTGCGCGCGGCTTATCAACGGATTTGGTGATTTCAAGACCGCGCTGCTCGAACATCGGAACGTTGAGCGCAACCGCCGCGAGATCGTTTATCTCGATAGGCTCATTGACAAGCTCGAAGCCGCCCGCGCGAGCCAGCGGTTGTCCATCGAGCGCGCTCACCGTCATGGCGAAGAGACCGTCGCTGACGGGGCGAATGCCCAGTTCGAGCATGCGCGTGATGTAGCCGTGCGCTGTGACCTTCATGAAGTAGCGCGCTGGCGCGTTCTGGCTCCCAAGTTGTTCGGGCAAGAAAGCGAAACTGAAGTGTCCCTGCGCGTCTGTCGGGTACGGGTTATCGTTGTTTAAGTTCGGCACAAAACCGACGCCCGCAGGAATCTGTAGATGATTCGCTCCGGCTTGATCCGTGAGTATCTCTACACTCGCGGCAGCGATGGGAGCGGCTGCGCCGCCGCGACCGGAAAAGACGATGCCGAAAGGATCAACGACGACGACAGCCGTTGTGCTCTTGGTCGGTGCGGCGTTCAGCGCGGAGATAGCGGCGACGTTTGTCAGGCCGACGCCCGCTGGCGTGTTCCCGGTCAGACGCGCTTTGAAGGAGACTCTGACTATTTGATTGGGAGCAACCTCGCTCAAGCGAACTTCGATACGACGGCTGCGTATCGTTCCCTCATCTGTGTCGTCCGCGTCCGTCAGGTCGCGCTCTTCGAGGCGCAGGGAAGAGGCGACGTACTCGACCCCTGTGGGCAAGTCGTCGCTGATGAGAAGGCCTCTGGCGGTCACGTCGCCGCTGTTGCGGAAAGCTATTGTGTAGGTGAAAGGGTTGCCGGCGCTGACGGTCGCCTGCGCGTTGCCGTTGACGAGCTTTGAAGGGGGGAGGCTCGCATTGTCCGGTCCGGTCAGGCGCGGGCCTGTGCCGACATCGTTGATGATCGTGCCTTCGTCCGTGCCACGCCCATTGACGGCATCAACGACGTTTGAGCGTGCAGCCAGGTTAATGGTGATGTTGCTATGCGGCGCGGCGTCGTTGGTCTCAAGCACCACGAGGACGTTGATGCAGGAACCGGCTTGAACTCTTGGCGAGAGAGAGGCGTTGATGTTGATGAGCGTGTCAGCGGAAGTCACCGTCCCGCTTGCATCCGTGTCGAAGTAGAGATTGGTGATGTGGGCCGGAGCATTCACTTCGGCGCGCGTGATGGTGTAGAGGTCGGGTGTGTTGCCTGCGTTGCAGATGCGGAAGACGCGCGTGATAGTTTCGTTAGGGCCAACGGTGGCTGAAGGCTGCGTTTCGTCAGGCGTGACTGTGAGCGTGGAGATTGCGAGGACTGTGACCGTGACGGTCTCAGAGACGGTGGCGAAGGAAGCTCCCGAATCATCTTCGTAAGTCGCTTCGGCGTGGTTGGAGATGACGGTCGCTGCCGGAGTTCCATCAAAGGGGCGTGCGAGCGTCCCCATCATCGAGGCGCAGATGAGCGCCAGGAGGACTATGACGATGGCTGTTCTGTTGATAGCGGCGGTCAGCATTGTTGAGAACCGGAGAAGGGGCGAAAAGCAGAATTCAGAATTCAGGAGTCAGGAGCCAGAAGAAAAGAAAATCTGTGGAAGTGATTTCATCCTATTCATTCTGGCTTCTGGATTCTGAATTCTGCTTTTTTTACGGAAGCGGTGCGGTGGTTTTCCAGGGTGGAGCAATTACCCTGGAAAGCCGCCGCGCCGCTTCGTCTGGGACAGAGCGCGGGTGCGCTCCGGCTAGTTGATCGTGCGTAGGAACGTCAGCGTTCCTGTTGCACCTGCTGCGACCGACGCGACCGTGTCGGTAATAATCGTCACAGGCGGGCCGTTAGTGACGATTGAGCCTCCCGGATCGGTCGGAACTCCGTTCTGGGTGGTGTAAGTCGCCCAGTTGTTTCCGCCCGTTGTGCCGTTCTCTGTGATGACCAGATTGTTCGCCGTCAGCTTGACGCTACCCGCACCGCCCGTCGAGGTGGCGACGTTGGTATAGACGATGGTGTAGGTCAGCACCGCGCCAGGAACCGGATCGGTCGCGGTTCCCTTGGTGAGATCGGGGTTGTTGACGCTGACAGCCTTGACGAGCTTGAGAAAACCCGTAAAGAGGCGGTCAATCGTGTCGTTGGTTTTGGTGTTATCCGTGCCGGAAGTCGCACGAATGATAGTAGCGAAGCCCGTCAGGACCGGCTTGCCGATTGGCAACTTAACAACGACCTGATAGTTCCCCGTCGCACCGTAGGCGATGGCGATGGTCGGAGCCGCGCCCGCTACCGGAGCACCGCCAGTGACCATTGGTGTAGAGGTTACGCCGACGATGATCGTCACGTCTGCTCCTGCCGGAAACGACGTTACGCTCAGCGTGTATGTATCGTTGGCGTTACCCGTGTTGCTAATGGTGTTCGTGAAAGTAACGGCAGTGCTCGCCACCGTATTGTTAGCCGGGGCCGGGAAGGCCGGAACATTAAGAATGTCCGCCGGGACGACGCTCTTATCGGTGAAGTCGTCGTTGGTGTCCGTACCGATAGCGCCGGGTGCTCCCTGTGGGCCATTGAGAACGCCGCCGGTCTGTAACAGCGTCGTCGTGCGCAGAGGCGATGCCGCCGGAGGTAACTGCACGTTGATACTGTTATTCGCGTAAGCGTTGCCCTGCTCCGTGATGACGTTGGTCGCATCAGGCGTCGTGATCGTCACCACCATATTAATACTGGGGCTGCACGTCGGGGACGCTGCGAGCGTTCCGCCGGTCAGAGGCGTGGCGACGTTGAAGGCAACCATCGTGACGGTGGCTGGCCTGACGGTTTCCCAAACCATCCCCGTGATCGGATTGAGCGCCGGGTTAGAGCTTGAGTAGAGAACTCCGACGCTGCCGGGGAAACTCTGCACCGCTGCCAGAACCGTATTCGCCGGAACAGGCGCGAAGATGAAGACGCCTTGATTCGAGCCGCCACCGTTGACGGTCGTCAAGGTCACGGACTTGGCAGCGCGCGAACCGATGTTGCAAAGCTGCCATGCGTAGGTGATGTTGCTGCCGAGCGGCACAGGGCCGGACGGGGCGGTCAATCCGAGTTGAAGCTGCGCGTCCGTTTGCACCGTGCCGGTAATGTCGCCCACCGCTTCGACGTTGTGGTTGACGGCATCGCCATTGGTAACAATTGTGCCACCAGGATGGCTCGTGCGAACTTCGTTTGCCGAGTTGTTAGCATTCTGGCTGTCGCTCGCCGCGTCACCAAGCGTGACGACGATAGTCTGCCCGGCGGTTGCGCCAGCGCCGACGCTGACTTCGACCAAAACATGAATCGAAGTGTTTCGTGCCATGAGTGGCGAAACTACGACACCGGCATTGCCTTTAATATCTGTGTCGGTTCCATCAATCTGATTTGCAGTGCCGCCGCTTCCGTTATCAATGACGGCGCGCGTGATGGTTCCGGGCGCTGTGCCTGAAAGTCGAATGCTCGCGCCGAGCGCGAGAAACTGCACCTTGTCGGAAAAGTTTCCAGTGTTAGTGACAGTGAAGTTGTAGATAATGCCTGTCTCTCCCGCTACGATTTGCGAGCCAAGCGCTCCGGCATCGGGTGTGATTACCAGCCCGGCGACGTTGGAGACCTTCACCGTAACGGTGTTGGAGGTGACGTTATAGCTGTTGCTGCCATCGGAGTAAGACGCACTGGCAGTGTTGGTAATATCCGTGCCGCCATCTGTCGTCTGCGCAAAGGCTGGCGCGACCAGCGCGCAGGTGATCGCAAGGAGGACGACCAAGCGCGTCAGGGCACGTGCGCTAAAGGGGATGTGGTTTCTGCTCATCTTAAATTCCTCATATTTGGTTGGTGGGCAAACGGCACCGGAGAGTATCGGACGTGACCGCAGTTGGTCCGGGCGGTTAGCTTTGGTAAGGGAAAGGCTACTTCACGCGGACCTTGTAGGTAGCGGAGAGCTTGCTGTTAGCCGCGAGGGGGTCAGCCCATTCATAGCGGACTTGCGTATACATAGAGGTCGGGGCCGGAACGGGCTTGGTCGAGCCGTCCGCCTGTTTCTCTTCAATCATCGGCTGCACTGAGTAGGTCTGGCCGTTGTCAATGCTGTAGACGACTGTGGTTGAGCCTTCGGCTGTGGCGCTGCCCGCGACAAAGGTCGTCCCCTTCGGAATCTGACCTACTGTTTTGTACTCGTGTGCGGGAGCGTTGCCGTCGTTCTCTGAGGTGATAGTCCAGTTGATTGTCTCGCCGGGGTTGACGACTTCAGCCTTGGCGAGCGGGATGGCTTCCTTGTTGCGCTCGACGAGGCCCGCGAGAACTACTTTCACTTCAGGGCGACCGGCGGCTGCGACGCTACTGAACTGTCTCTGCGCGAGCGCGCCAGCGCAGCCCAGGACCAAGAGGCACAGAGCCACGAACGGGAGTGCGCCAAATCTTTTCTTTAACTTCGTCATCTTTCTTCTCCTTAAATTTCCCCGCTCAAAGCTCGAGGTGGGGTACGGAATGAGTCGGGCATCAGAAACTTTGTGCCGACCGTGTGCCGCGCTGTAATGGCCGCACTTCGAGGGCGCGGGCGACGGCGTACATGAAGGTGTGAACTGAAAGTGGGCGAGGAAGGATAGCTGCAAGGCGTGCATGCGCGGGCGTGCGCATGATCTCGGAGGGGCGCTTGTGTAAGCCGATGAGCGGCAACTGCGGCGCGAGTTCGGAGATGGCTTCAATGGCGCGTGCGCCGCCGAAGCCCGGCATGTCTAAGCCGAAGATGATGAGATCAAAGCGACCCTCGGTCGCCTCGCGCAGAACATCCATCGTGTGATGGCACGTTGTGGCATCATGCTTGGCCGCTCTGAGGGCGGCGACCAGTTCATCCGCCAGAGCTTTGTCGTCATCGCAAATCATCACACGTGCCATCCGTTACCTTCCTTTGTTCCGTGAACTTCGGGTCTAAAAACACTTCGACCACCGAAGCAGACAAAACAAGATGCGTGCCGGACTATGAGCAGGCGTCTTAAAGACAGGCAACTGATGAAATATTAAGACTTGACCGGAAAGGCCGGGCAGTTGAAGAAGAGGGACTAAGTGGGCCGGGTGACAGTGCGGGCTGAAGTTTTGTCAGTGAGGCTGACGTTTTGTCAGGCTTCGGCTGTGAAGCCGGTTGAATCGGCAGCCGTCTCGTATTCGCGCAGCTTGCGATAGAGAGTCCGCGCGGAGATGCCTAAAATCGCGGCAGTGCGCTCGCGGTTGCCGCCCGCCTCCGAGAGAACTTTCATGATGTGTTGCCGTTCCAATTCGGAAAGAGTTGGAGGTTGGGAGTTGGGTGTTAGGGACTGGCCCTTCTCTCCATCACCTGACCCCTGGCCCACATCCCCTGACAGCATCAACTGTTCTGCTTCAATCGTATCAGCGGTTGAAAGCGCAGCCGCACGTTCGAGGCAGTTACGAAGCTCGCGTATGTTGCCGGGCCAGGGAAAATTTTCAAGACGCTTGCAAGCCTCTGTTGAGAGCGCGAGCGCGGGGCGATTAAACCTTTGGCGAAAGAGTGTGAGGAAATATTCGATGAGGACTGGGATGTCGTCGCGGCGCTCGCGCAAAGGCAGTATGTGAAGCGAAACAACGTTGAGACGATAGAAGAGGTCTGTGCGAAAGCGTCCCTCACGCACGTCTTGCGGAAGGTGACGATTGGTGGCGGCGATCACGCGCACGTCAACGCTCTGATCTCTGGTTGAGCCGACGCGACGAAAGCGGCCCTGCTCTAGAAAGTGCAGGAGCTTGACCTGCGCGGAGAGCGGCATCTCTCCGACTTCATCCAGAAAAAGAGTCGAGCCGTCGGCGGCTTCAATCAACCCGCGCTTCAAAGCGCTTGCGCCTGTGAACGCGCCTTTCTCGTGGCCGAAGAATTCCGACTCAAACAGCGCTTCAGGCATCGCCCCGCAGTTGACTGTGATGAGAGGCGAATCAGTGCGCGAGCTTCTGGCATGAATGAAGCGCGCGAGCACATCTTTGCCCGTGCCGGACTCGCCCGTGACGATAACAGTCGAATCCAAACGCGCGGCTGATTCCGCTAATTCAACGACGCCTCGCATCGCCGCGCTTTTGTAGATGATCGTGGGCAACTCATCTTCATTCGCGGCGGGCTGGCGCACGACTGAGCGCAAAGATGCATTCTGCCGGACGAGCCGGCGCTTCTCGTCAGCCTTGCGAATGACGGCTTCCATTTCGTCCAGGGTCGCAGGCTTCGTCAGGTAATCGTAAGCGCCAAGCCGCATCGCCTCGATGCCGGTTGAGAGTGACGTGTCGGCAGTGAGCATGATGACTTCGGGCGCATCTTCCATCTGCCTGACTTTGCGCAGCGCGTCCAGACCGGAGATGCCCGTCATCTTGATGTCGAGCAAGACGACATCGCAGTCGGTTTCACGAAGCGACTTCAAAGCCTCCTCGCCGCTCCCGATAGAAGTCGCTTCGATGTTCAAGTCGTTAAGCTGATCGGCTACCACGTCACGAAACATCTTGTTATCGTCAACGACCAACACACGAATCTTGCGGCTCATAAAGTTTCGCCTCTCCTGAAGGAATTAGCCACAGAGACACAGAGGCACGGAGAAGAGAATAGATGAAGGATGAGCGATGCATAATGAATTGAAAAGCAGTTGTCTTTATTTCCGCGTTCAGCTTCCATCATTCCTACTTTCCTCCGTGCCTCTGTGCCTCTGTGGCTGTTTCCGCCATGCGGCGCGGGAGCCACAGGCGGAAGCGGCTGCCCGCTCCTTGTTTTGATTCGACCGTCATCGCACCACCCAGGGCTTCCGCTAGAGTGTACGAGATGGCGAGGCCGAGACCGGAACCCTTGCCTTGATCCTTCGTCGTGAAGAAAGGGTCGAAGATGCGCACGAGCATCTCAGGCGCGATGCCGTGTCCGTTGTCCGCAACCTCTATGGCGACGCGCTCACCCACGCGATGTGTTGAGACTGTAATCTCTCCGGCCTCGCCGATAGCATCGAGCGCATTACTCATCAGGTTGTCGAGCACCTGCCGCATCATTCCCGCATCGGTTGCGACTTCGCCAACCTCCCCGTCAAGATTAACTTTGATCTTGATTGAATCGGACTGAATGCGATCTTCCACGAGCCGCGCGCACTGTTGAGCCATCTCGTTAATGTCACACGCCATGCGATGCGCGCGTCGCTGGCGCGACAAATCAAGCAGACCGCGCGTGATCTCTTTGCAGCGTAGAGCCTGGCGCACGATCTCTTCCAGATAGAAAGACCAGTCGCGGCTCTCGTCAGGGAGCGGAGAAACTGCGGCAGCCTTTCGGATGTTGCGAAGCGTTGCTTCGGCGCAGGTCGTGATGGTTGCGAGCGGGTTGTTGATTTCGTGCGCCACGCCCGCCGCGAGTTGTCCGACTGTGGCGAGGCGGCGCGAGCGCGCGAGTTGCTCCTGCATCTCAGAAAGCTCCGTCACGTCGCTCCAGGTAATGACGCTTCCGGGCTGGCTGCCAACCTCGTCGAGCGGCGCGACCGAGACAAGGTAGCGTCTTCCGTCTTCAGCCTGCAATTCAAAAGAGGAAGCAGTGCCGGTCGTCTGTCCCATGTGGTAAGCGGCGGCGCGCTCGCCGAAGAGCCGCGCGAAAGCGTCCGCGCAGGTGAGGCCGATTGCCTCCGAAGGATGCATGTCCATCATCTCCGCCGCGTGGACGTTGCAGCGAATGATTCGCATGTGATGGTCGTGGACGATGATGCCATCGGGGATAGCGTCGAAGGTTCGTTCCCAGATTCTCTTGGCAGCCCCCACCGTTTCAAAGAGCCGCGCGTGGTCGAGCGCCAGCGCAGCCATCTCCGCCAGACCTTCGAGCAGCTTCTCCTCTTCAACGGTGAAATTGTGTTCTAAGCGATAGCCGACGACGAGCGCGCCCAAGGTTTCACCGCGCGCCTTAAGCGGCGCGACCGCCAAATCGCATACTCCCTCCGGGCTATGCAACGGAAAATCGTTTGCCGGAAACTCATCTCGCACACCGATGCCTTTGATAATCACTACCTCGCTGGCTGTGGCGATTCGCTCAAAAAAATTCCCAAGCAGAGGCATCACCTGATCGTGTTCCTCGCTGGCGCGGAGACGAAAACCGCTCGTGACTTTCCACGTCACAGTCTTATCCGCAATAGAGAAGCTGGCAACGCTTGTCGTGTCTGCGCGCATGATACGCCGCACTGTGTCAGCCATCGTCCGCAGTGTCGTTGCGGATTCGGTATGATCTACGTCGTCGAGTTTCATCTCTCTCTTGGTCTAAATCGGCAAACTGCGGCCAGACAATCTCCGGTCACAAATCAACATCATCTGTCGGCGAGTTCTATAAGTGTCGGGAAAGCTCTTGAACTGCGCTTTGAAGAGTACGGATCACGCAGCCTTTGCCAATCTTCTACGCGCAAAGATGCCCGACAGTCAAGGATAGAATCGTGAATCGTGAATCGTAAATCGTGAATAGATGAACCACTTTCTTTCTATTTACGATTCACGATTCACGAGCAGACGATTCACGATTCTATCACCGTCGCTATTTTCTTTCAGGTGATGCCGCAATCCAGCGCTCAAGCAGCATCCGGCTCCGCATAACTTCGCTTTACAAGGCCAAAGCTTCACGGCACAAAGGTTGCCATTTGCGATAGTCGCGTGACGGATTGATTATCGCACGCTATGAGTTAAGGAGGAGAAAAGGGATGCGAATATTCTCAAACTATCTACGACACACTTTGATCTTGAGCTTGGCGCTCACGCTTGGCATGGGATGCGTGCAGGCGCAGGCGACACGCGACGCTCAAGGCAGTTATTCGGATTCGGGCGTTACGACCCGCTCGCGCACCACCCGCGCCGAGAACAGTCCGACAAACATCCTGCGCACGGCGCGCACCGTTTACATCAATCCCAACGAATACATTGATACGGAATATCTCGAATACAAGCTCGATAAATTGCCTGAGTTCGGACAATGGAAGCTGGCCTTCGTTCGTAACGTTGAGAAAGCCGATTTAGTGATCGAGATTCATCGCAAGGCGCTCAACTACATCTTTAGCATCGTTGACCCGGCATCCGGCATCATCGTCACGAAAGGCAAGGTCGTCGCCATCAACGGCCTCGTTGCCGCCGAAGACATCTCGAAAGAGATTGTCAGGAAGATGAAGAGCACGCGCGCTCTGCCGACGACTGAGCCGGAATAAAAGAGAAGACTTTGAGGAGTTATTCAATGCCAGTAAAAAGGGGCGGCTGTTGGGCCGCCCCCTGCAAATGTAAGTTGATTCGACAAGCTCTGGCTAATCGGCGGCGGGTGCGACGGCGCGCACGCCTTCGGAAACTCCGTCAGCGTATTTCTTGAAATTCTCGTTGAAGAGTCGAGCGAGATCGCGCGCCTTCTCGTCGTAGGCCGTCTTGTCTTTCCAGGTATTGCGCGGGATGAGAACTTCGGGCGGAACTTCTGGACAGGAGACGGGAATGTTGAGACCGAAGACGGGATCGGGTTGCGTCTCGACATGGGCGAGCGTGCCCGTCAGGATGGCGCGAATCATGGCGCGCGTGTAGCTGATCTTCATGCGCTGGCCCGTCCCGTAAGGGCCGCCCGACCAGCCCGTGTTGACGAGCCAGCAGTTGACCTTGTGCTCCAACAGTTTCTTTCCCAAGAGGTCTGCGTAGACGCCCGGATGCAAGACCATGAAGGGCGCGCCGAAGCAGGTTGAAAAAGTCGCCTGCGGTTCGGTCACTCCCTTCTCAGTGCCGGCGATCTTCGCCGTGTAGCCTGAGAGGAAGTGATACATCGCTTGCTCAGAGGTGAGGCGCGAGACGGGCGGGAGCACGCCGAAGGCATCAGCCGTCAGCATGATGATGTTCTGCGGGTGTCCAGCATAACCTTCAGGGACGATGTTCGGAATGCTTGTGAGCGGGTAAGCGGCGCGCGTGTTCTCCGTCTTGGACGCATCATCGAGATTGAGCGCGCGAGTCTCCGGGTTGTAGACAACGTTCTCTATCACCGTCCCGAACATGCGCGTGGTGCGATAGATGTCAGGCTCCGCTTCAGCCGAGAGCTTGATGACTTTGGCGTAGCAGCCGCCCTCGAAATTGAAGACGCCATCGTCAGACCAACCGTGCTCGTCGTCGCCGATGAGTTTGCGTTCGGGATCAGCCGAGAGCGTCGTCTTGCCTGTGCCGGAAAGACCGAAGAAGATCGCTACGTCTCCACGCTCCCCGACGTTTGCGGAGCAGTGCATGCTCATCACGCCGCGCTGCGGGAGCAGGTAGTTGAGAATCGTGAAGACGCTCTTCTTCGTCTCGCCCGCGTATGACGTGCCGCCGATCAAGACCAGCCGTTGGCTGAAATCCATCAGGATAAAAGTCTGTGAGCGCGTCCCGTCGCGCTCAGGCTCGGCGCGGAAAGAAGGAAAGTTGATGATGGTGAACTCCGGCTTGTGATCGGCGCTCTCGTCGTTGATGAACATCGTGCGCGCGAAAAGAGAGTGCCAGGCAAGCTCTGTGATGATGCGTATAGGAAGACGATAGCGCGGGTCTGCTCCGGCGAAAGTGTCCAGCACGAAGAGGTCGCGCCCCTTCGAGTGAGCCATCATCCGCTCCTTGAGAGCATTGAACTTTTCGGGCGAGAACTCTTTGTTGACTTCACCCCAGAAAACTTTGTCCGTTGACGAAGGCTCGCGCACGATTGCTTTATCTTTAGCGGCGCGTCCCGTGTGCTCGCCCGTGTCAACAATCAACGCGCCGTGGTCTGAAAAGATGCCCTCATCGCGGCGGACGATCTCTTCATAAAGCTCAGGCGTGTTGAGATTCCAGTAGACGTTGGCGGCTTCGGTGATGCCGTGATTGTCTAGCTCGTAGGTGGTGCGCTTCTTTCCTTTGTCCTGAGTTATCTTTTGTGTCCGAAGTGAAGTCATAGCTACTCCAATAAGTTCATTAAGAGATAAAGGAGCAAGACTTGAGTCTGCTCCTTCAAGAGCGTTTGTGACGGCTCATTCCGATTCGTTTTCAACGGCGGCGCGACGTTCATGCGCCAGCTCACGCAGGGCTGTGGCTAGATCGCGCGCAGCGCGTTCGAGACGGTCGGCGCAGGCTTCCAGTTCCTCTATGTCGGAGGTTGATCGCACGGCAACCGCCGCTCGTGCGCTTTCAATCTGCGAGGTCAAACGCTCGGCGGCTGTGCTCGTCTCCTGCTCGGCGCGCGTCCTTTGTGTTGGTGACATGCTGCTTTCCATACTGACAAAATATTAAGACGGGCGCAAGGCGCAAAAAAACTTTCTGCATCCCGCTCTGTTTCACCGGCGCAGACCTTCAACGGAGGCAAATGCGCCGTTAAACTCGATTTCGACGTTGAGTATAAGTAATGTCTTACATCAAAGAAGGGCAAAAGGCAAAACGAAAAGCAGCAGTCAGAAGCCGGACGAAAAGCGGAATTCAAGGAGTCAGAATCCAGAAGCCAGAATGAAAGGGCGGAAACCACATTAACAGATTTTCTTTTATTCTGGCTCCTGGCTCCTGGATTCTGGATTCTGTTTTTGCTATTAGCTTTAGAGATGAGTACGCCGGGCAGGGAAGCATTTACAGGTAGAGAGTGGAAAGTTATCCAGCGTCACCGCACGCCGCTTGAGGCGCAACGTTTTCTTCGTGGGCTACATTACAACTGGCAGCGCGAGGGGCCGACGCTACGCTCGTTTCGTGAGGTGCTAAAGCAGAGAAGCGCGCAGTGTCTGGAAGGCGCGCTCTTTGCGACCACCGTTATGGAGCAGCATGGATTTCCGCCGCTCATGCTCAGCCTCAGATCAGAGGATGGGTTGGATCACGCCGTCTTTGTTTTCAAGGAGAGAGGGCAGTGGGGTTCGGTCGGGCGTTCGCGCGATCTGGGCCTGCATGGGCGCTGGCCCGTCTTTCGCACCCTGCGCTCTCTGGCCTGGAGCTACTACGACCCTTACGTTGATCTGACGGGGCGACTCACGCACTACGGTGTGGCGAACCTTCACGATCTGGGAAACTACGACTGGCGGCTCTCTCGCAGGAACATCTGGAAAGTTCAACGCTTTCTGCAAGACGCTCCGCACCACGAGATGAACACTTCACAGCAGAGATACGAGCGACTCCTCGCGCGCTACAAAAAATTCAGAAGCGAGAACAAGGTGGAATCCCCTACCTACTTCGCCAGCCGTCGCCAGTGGATGCTTTGAAATTGCACCGGAGTTTCCATTAACCTGAGAAGCTGTTTTAAGTCTATAAAAGCCCCGAAGGGGCGCAATGCAATAGCCTGTGGCAACGCCACAGGGAGAGAAGCAGGTTTATTCACCAAGCCCTGAAAGGCCGAAATAAGTATGTCGCCCTTCTCATAGAGCAATGAGTGTGCCGGACAGCGCCAGCGTGTAATTTCTCAATGATACAGGCGGGAGCTTTCGTTTCCAGCTTGGTATTTTGCGAATCGCCCCTTGAGGTTCCGGCAAATTGCCTTCAGTTATCTTGCCTCCTATCGTCCGGCTTCAGAGCTTGAAGCGCCTTCGCGCTCCGGCTTGCTCCCCAGATTGTATGCGACGTGACCGCCGCGATAATGATCGCTCCGCCGATGAGCGCCCAGGTGGAAGGCCGCTCGCCCAGGAAGAGAAAGACCCAGAGTGGATTGAGCACAGGCTCTATGTAGCCGACGATGGCTGCGTCGAGCGAGCGCACGCCGCGCGCCATGCCGAGCGTGAAGAGCGTGTAGGCAACTCCAATCTGTACGACTCCCAGATAGAGCACGCTGCCAGCGTCGCGCATAGAGATGTGTTCAAGGGCTGCGAGGCTGGCGGGCGTATAGAAGATAACGAACGTAGCTATGATGACGAGCAGCAGGTTGCCATAGATGACGGATGATGCGCGGTTCACTCGTTGAGAGTGCGGGTGGCGCAAGAGCAATATGTAGAAGGCGAAGAAGAGGCCGGAGGCGAGCGCGGCCAGATTGCCTTTGACATCCTGCGGGCGAAGTTTGCCGACGAAGAAGAGCGACATTCCGCAGATGCAGGCGGCGACCGCAACCAGGTCTGCGCGGCGAAACTTCTCTTTGTAGAAAAGTGGTTCGAGAATGAGCACGTAGATGGGCGCGGTGTATTGGAGGAAGATGGCGTTGGCGGCGGTCGTCAATTTTGTTGCGACGACGAAGAGAAGGAGCAGACCAGCGTAGAGCAGCGAAGTCAGAACAGTCATCGTGTTCAGACGAAAACCCTCGCGGCGCGTGAAGAAAGCAACCGTGAGTGCTGCCAGCAGTGAACGCCCCCACGTTAATTCAAAAGCCGAGAGGGTCGTCCACTTGATGAAAAGCCCGCCCGTGCTCCAAAGGAGCGCCGCGCCCAGCACAAGGAAAAGCGGCGAAACGTCTGCCGCCTCGCCGCTAGGGTGTGACCTCTCCGCCAAATTCGTCTCTCCGGGTTTGAAAAGAAGCAATGAATGATGAACGATGAATGATGAATGGAAGAAAGACCCTTGCTTTTCGGTTCATCATTCATCATTCCGCGTTCATCATTTCTCCTCTGCCTGCTGCGCGCGAAGGTATTTGCCGAAGACTCCGTTCCAGGGTGGAATGACGATGGAGACTGCGCCGGAGACCTGCGCCTGGCAAGCCAGACGAATCAGGGGCTTCGGCTCGTCCGTGACGATGTAGCCGAACTCTTTGATACTCTTTCCTTCGAGGCGCGGGGCGACATCGGAGAGCTTCTCCGCTCCGCCCAGCACGCCTACCCAGCATGTGCCGCACGAAGCCGAGCGGCACTCGACCGGAATCGGCCCTTCGCCGCGACGCGGGTCAATCGCACGCCAATCGCGCGAGCGATCATCCTGCGCGCCATACGCCATATCGGTCGCGTTCTTCATCTTGTACTTCGCATGGTTATCGTTCTCATCAAAAGTAACAGTCCACTCTTTATCAATCGTCTTGAGAAAACCGAGCAAGCCCTGGCTATCATCGCGCGCACGCTCTTTCAAAACCTGTTCAGGAGACTTGCGTGCGTGCTTCGCGTCAATCTTGATTGAGCCTGCTGAGGCCGCGAATGCTTCAAGCCCAACCTGCTGCAGCGTCATCACAGCAACAGCCGTGATGCCGACGAGCAAGCCTTCTTGAATTTTGACTTGGGCTGCGACGCGCTTCGCAATCTCTTTAATCTCTGCTGCCAGATCGGTGCTGGCGTTTGCTTGGTGCGCGGTTGCGCGCTCGATGATGGCGCTTTTAACTTCCGGCCAGAAGCGATGGCCGTAGAGAAACGTGTGGGAAGAATCAATCTGGTCTTTCAGATAATAGTTGCCTTGCAGCAGCAGTTGCGCCGCAAGCTTTTCGGGGTCTTCCGCTTGTTCGAGCGCGCGTAGGAGCGCGAGCGGGTAGAAACGAAACCAGATTTGCGTGGCCGTCCTGTCCACCTCGTGAATGGAGGGAAGAAGCTTTGCGATTGTTTGCGACCACGCCTCGTCCTCGTGTTGGCTTAAGAATTCCTCGAAGGAAGTTGTAGTGCTGACGCTCATAGTTACCTCTGGGATGAAAATAGCTTCCGGGTGAAAAACGGATACTTTAACAGTCAACGCTGCCCCGGCACAAATACGGGGAAAGGTGAGTAGTGAGTCAGTTTGAAGCAAAGAGTTCAGAGTACAACCTTCAGGTTGCTAAGGCTGAAGAGCAAGCTAAAGCTTGAACTCTGAACTGATTCGCTACCGGGCAGAGATTAGATTGGAGTTTGGCGCGATATTCGGTCTATAATACAAGCCTCCTCGGATTTGCCTTCGGGCTTCCAGAGCACAACAGTTTAAGTCAGTAAATTTTGGTTGGAGATTCCCCCAATGCGACCAACAAAATGTCGTATCCTCTATGTTGATGACCATGAGGATACTTCTTACATGCTCACTCATCTTCTAGGACAATCGGACTATGAGGTTGTGACTGCTGGCAGCATGAGTGAGGCGCTCGATCTTATCAAGAGCCAAAAGTTCGATCTTTACGTCCTCGACAAACGGTTGCCTGACGGATCAGGACTCGATCTCTGCCGGAAGCTTAACAAGGCCACGCCGGACGTTCCTGTGATCTTCTACACGGGCGACGCTTACGCGCTGCACCGTGAAGAGGGACTCTGCGCTGGCGCGGAAGCCTACGTAGCGAAGCCGAATATTGATGAGTTGGTTGCTACGGTGAATGAGTGTCTCGCAGATGCGGAATGCGCTGCCGCCATAAGCTGAACCGATACCGAATCCGGCCTCTCGCCTCTCCCTCAAACCCCCTTGTCGCAGCTTCGGCTGCTATGGTAACTTGCGCTCCATAGCAAGCAAGAGCGCGCGACCGTCATTCATTAGTATCCAGTCACCACACTGCAATCAAATTGGCTTCGGAAGGAGAATGATTTTATGGCAGCGAAGAGACCTGAAGCAGCCAAGCCTGCGGGACGAACTTTCGACGAGGCTTACGGATTTTCATTCAGCATCGCGCTCGGCCTTGCGCTCTTTATCGGTGGGCTTGTTCTGAGCCTGACGCTCGGCCAGCAGTCCAGCTTCGGCCTTTTCTTCGGCATCCCCTTAATAATTGCGGGCCTCGTCATTCCCCTCTTCATGATGCGCGGCGCATTCACACGCAGCGAAATCAAAGCCCCCTGTCCAGCCTGCGGCTCTGAAATCAACACCACAGACTCCACCATGCAGCTCGACTGCCCACAATGCGGGCGCACACTCTCGGTCAGAGACGGCGAACTGTACGTAAGGGATGAGGGATGAGGGCAGAGGGATGAAGGAAAAGACAGGCGCTTTCTTCATTCATCCTTCATCCCTCCGCCCTCATCCCTTCATTGCGGTACGAGGCCGTTCGGTCTGGTCATGTAGTCGCTGACGGTAAGCACAAACATTATTCCGAGCCAGAAGATTCCCGCCACGACGATGACCCGCGTGAGGCGCGAGCTATAGCGGACGTGCATGAAGAAGAGGACGACGAGCGTAGCTTTGATGACGGCAATCGTTAGCGCCACGACCGTGTTTGCTCCGTGAAATACACGGTCTAGATCAATGAAGGCAGCAAAGACTGTGAGCGCCGTGAAGACCATCAGCGCGCCGAAAATTGCGAAATAAATTTTTCTTGAGACGATATGTTCAGACATATTGCCAGCCCTTCGAGTGTTATTCCCCAAGATGCCTGCCGAGCAAGTAGAGCAGCGGGAAGAGAAATATCCAGACGATGTCCACGAAGTGCCAGTAGAGGCCGGATATTTCAACCGGAGCGTGATACTCCGGCGTGAACCGCCCGCGCCGCGCATAAAAGATCAAATAAGAAATGATGCCGATGCCGATAATCATGTGCAGCGCGTGCAGCCCCGTCATCGCAAAATAAATCCAGAAGAAAATCTGCACCTGATTCGGATCGCCATGACCTTCCCAATGAAAACCAGGGCCAGGGAAAAGATGGTCTCTGAACTTCTCCGCGTATTCAAATCCCTTGATGACAAGGAACGTCGCGCCAAGCAGTAGCGTCACAGTGAGAAACCAAATTTGCGGGCGACGCTTTCCAACTTGAGCGTAGTAGACGGCCAGGGCCATCGTTAAGCTGCTCACGATGAGGACGACTGTATTGATGCCGCCCAGCTTCCAGTTCAAGTGGTTGCTCGCGGCTGCGAAGGCTTCTGGAAACTTCGCGCGAAAGATCGAGTAGGCCAGAAACAGCCCGCCGAAGAACATGATCTCCTGCACGAGGAAGACCCACATCCCGATGGAGCCAGCCTCGCGCTGCTGCTCCATGTTGTCGAAATGGTGCGCCAGCGCCGTCTGCGCGCTATGAGTTTCTACATGACCTACTGCCAAAGTCTTTGCTCCTTAAGAACAGTGATAAGTGATAGGTGATAGGTGATAAGAAAAAGCTCTTACTCATCACTCATCACTTATCACCTATCACTTCTTCACGTCTGTAACGCCGGAACGTCCGGCTTGTCTCCCGGCTGAAGCTTGCCGACGACCTGTGTTGATTCGGGCGGCGCAAATTCGTATGCCTCCCAGGTGACAATCGGCGTGACTTCAAAGTTCTCTGTCGGCGGCGGGCTGGAGGTGCGCCATTCAAGTCCGGGCAACTTCCAGGGATTCGCCGAGGCAATGCGCCCGTATCGCATAGACCAGATGAAATAGATCATCGGAATCAACAGACCTGTGCCCAGGATGGAAGCGCCCGCCGAAGACATCACGTTGAGCACCTGAAACTCCGGCGCATAGACGTGGTAGCGACGCGGCATTCCCATGTAGCCCGCTATGAACTGCGGGAAGAATGTCAGGTTGAATCCGACGAAGATGACGAGCGCGGCGAACCTCGCCCAGCCTTCCGGGTACATGCGCCCTGTAATCTTCGGCCACCAGTAATGCAAACCGCCGAGGTAGCCCATCAACGTACCGCCCACCATGACATAGTGGAAGTGTGCGACGATGAAGTAAGTGTCCGTCAGGTGAACGTCGAGGCCGAGCGCGGCTAAAAACAGTCCCGTCATGCCGCCGATTAAAAAGAGACCGATGAAGGCAAGCGCATAGAGCATCGGCGTGTCGTAAGAGATCGAACCCTTGTAGAGCGTGGCCGTCCAGTTAAAAACTTTGATGGCAGAAGGAATCGCCACCGCGAAGCTCAGAAACGAGAAGATCATTCCGGCGTAAACCGACTGCCCGCTGACGAACATGTGGTGTCCCCAGACCAGAAAGCCGAAGACCGCGATTGCGATGGACGAGAACGCGACAAACGTATAACCGAAAATGTTCTTACGGGAAAAATTGGCGATCAACTCGCTGACCACACCCATCGAGGGCAGGATCATGATGTAGACCGCCGGGTGCGAGTAGAACCAGAACAGATGTTGGAAGAGGATTGGGTCGCCGCCATAAGTAGGATCGAAAATTCCGACGTGCGCCAACCTCTCAAAGGCAAGCAAGAGAATTGTGATGGCAATGACAGGCGTGCCTAAAACGAAGATCAAGCTGGTGGCATAGTGCGACCAGACAAAAAGCGGCAGGCGAAACCAGGTCATTCCGGGGGCGCGCATCGTGTGAATCGTGACGATGAAGTTCAGTCCTGTCAGGATTGACGAAAAGCCGTTGATGAAGATTCCTATCCCAGCCAGGATGACGAACGAGTTTGAGTAGGTAGTGCTGTAGGGCGCATAGAATGTCCAGCCCGTATCAACGCCGCCTGAGATGAGCGCCCAGAGCGTGAAAATTCCGCCTAGCACATAGATATACCAACTCAAGAGATTGAGACGCGGGAAGGCCAGGTCTTTCGCGCCGATCATCACAGGGATGAGAAAGTTTCCGAGCACAGCCGGGATAGCAGGGATCAGGAAGAAAAAGACCATGATGATCCCGTGCTGTGTGAAGACCTTGTTATAAGTGTTCGATTGAAACAGATCACCCTGCGGCGTCAGAAGCTCAAGGCGAATCAACATCGCGTAGATGCCGCCCAACATAAAGAAGAGCGAAACGGATGCCAGGTAAAGAATAGCGATGCGCTTGTGATCCCTCGTCAAGAGCCACGACTTGATGCCGTACCCATTGTTGAGATAATTGAGGCGCGGCGCTTCAATCGGTTGAGTTGTTGTGACTGATGTTTCCATACTTTTAATTGCTGCGAAAAATTATTGCCCCGGCGACTTTCGACCGCCCGGCTGCGCTTTAATCACAGGGTTCGAGCCTGCGGCGTCTTTTGTATTCGCACCCGTAGTGCCCTGCGTCGTTGTTGTCGTCGCCGTTCCTGTTTGCTCTTTGTTCTGAAGCGCCGGAGCTGTGGTCGCGCTGCCGTTGCCCTGCGCTTTCGTCGGGCTGAGCGATTTGATGTAAGAAATGAGTTGCAGCACATGCTCCTCGCTCAACTGCTCTTTATAGTAAGCGGGCATCAAAGGTTGACGGAAACCTTCGACAATCTGCGACTGCGGATTGCGAATCGAGTTGCGAATGTAATCTTCGTTTGCCTCGACCGTCTCCCCGCCTTCAAGCTTAACCTTGCTGCCGAAGACACCGATGAGCGGCGGCCCTTTGCCGCCCTCTCCCTGCGCGCCGTGACACGAAACGCAACCCTGCGCCTGGAAAAGTTTCTGCCCGGCGGTGACGGGTGATTCCTGATTCGCCCCGCCCGAAAGCCACTGGTCAAAATCAGTCGGGTCCATCACAGTGACCCACCCGCCCATGCCCGAATGGTTCGTGCCGCAATACTCCGCGCAGAAGAGATGATAGCGGCCAGGCTTGGTGGCCTCGAACCAGAGCGTTGTGTAGCGACCCGGCACAACGTCTGCCTTTGTGCGAAAGGCCGGGACGAAGAAGTCGTGTATCACATCTTCGGTCGTCAGGATGAGCTTGATCTTGCGCCCGACAGGGATGTGCAACTCGTTAATCTCACGCTGCCCCGTCGTGTGCTGAATCTTCCACATCCACTGTTTGCCGACGACGTAAATTTCCATCGCATCCTTCGGCATCCGGTACTGCGCGAAATAGACGCTCGCCCCCCAGACGAAAATTGACATCGCAATCAGGAAGGGAATGACAGACCAGAGCGTCTCAAGCTTGAGCGAACCGGCGATGGGCCGAGGGACTTCTGTCGGAGAGCGGCGGCGATACTTGATGACGAAGAAGATGATGGTAATGCTGATGAGCAGCGTGAAAAATGCCGTCAAGCCGACGAGATAAAAGTAGAGGCCGTCCACGCGATCAGCAAAGGTGGACGCCTTCTCAGGCATGAATGGAAGCCAGGACTGCATAAAGTTTAAGCTGCTCCTCCTTGACCGAGGCTCACGTCAACATCCGGCGAGCGACTCGCTTTGCCGCTACTACTACTACCGCGCCGACGCAGGCTCAAAAGCAGCGCGCAGATGCCAAGCACCGTGATGCCGCCGCCCCATCTATAAATGTTGACCACCCAGGCATACTTTCCGGTCGCCGGATCGTAGTGATAGCAGTAGAGCAGCAACTGATCTACCGCCGAGCCGATTCGGTTGTCGGAGGCTTCGACGAGACCGAGCCGCAAATCTCTGGGGCTATACTCGATGCCGTAAAAGTAGCGCGAAAGTTTGCCGCCGGGCGTCATGACCATGATGCCGGAAGCGTGAGCGAACTGGTTTGTCTTCTCGTCGTAGTTGTATTGAAACCCGACCGCATCGGTCAGCCGCCGTATGTTCTCCTGATCGCCCGTCAGAAAATGCCAGCCCTTTTCTGTGCCGGGACGGTTGTAACGCTGCATGTAAGATTGCTTCTTCTCTGCTGCCATCTGGGGCGTCTCGCGCGGGTCGAAGCTGACTGTCAACACTTCAAACTCTTTTCCGGCGTCGAAAGTCTGAGCGCGAAGGCTAGCCATCAGTCCATTCAATATCTGGTTGCAGAGCATCGGGCATTGATAGAAGACGAGCGATAGAATGACAGGCTTCGAGCCGTTGATATATTCGCCTAGCTGCACGTCGCGTCCCGTCTCGTCTTTGAACTGTAGATCGAGCGGGACCTGCTCGTTCAATCGCTGCTCGATTTTCACCTCGCGCAAAGCGGCGGGCAGTCCGCTTCCAGCCGCGCCAAGCTCCGGGCGCGGACTATAGAGAGGGTCTGTGCCGTTGTACATTCTCCCCTGGCTGAAACAGTAGACAGTAGGCAGTAGGCAGTAGGCAGTAAAAACCCAAAAGATAGCGGACAAAATATTTCTTGCCGCTTTCCGCCAACTGCCAACTGCCAACTGCCAACTGCCAATTTCTTTCTTCATTGATCTCTCTTTTCGGTCATCCGCCCTGAGCTTTGGTATGACGGGATGTCCATTCCCTGTACGTCAATCTGCTGCTGCCCTTCGGCCTGCGGCCTCGTTCGTAGCTGACCATCGCTGATAATCTTCTGCTTGGCCTCTTCGATGGGCATACTGACCTGGCCCGTGCGCGGGTCGGGTTTTCCCTCAAGCTCCTGCGTCCAAATCTTGCTCATCTCGTTGTATTCAGCCTGCGGCTCACGGAGTTCGAGTTTAACGGGCTGCTTTCCTTCGCCGAGGTTGATGCCGAAACCTGGAGCGGCCTGAAGTCGCGGCTCAGGCGGCATACGCTCAGTTTCCTTCAGAGCCATAGGGCGCGGCGGCGGCTCGCTTTTGCGCGCGCGATCCTCCATGAAATTGAACATGAGCCACATCAAAACTTGGACGATGACGCCGAAGACGAGCAGCCCGCCCGCGAACATGATGATCGAGCGAATGTTCACGTCGCTCTTCTCGTGGCTCACAGACGGGTTCTGGATATAGGCCACATCAGGCGTCCGGTGAATGTCGTCAATAATGTGCTCACGCTTAGACTTTTTCATAACCACTCACCATCAATAAATTCAGCCAACTCAAAACTGAAAACTGAAAACTCAAAACTGTTTTAATGTCCCCCATGCCGCCCGTGCTCAATCGCCTCTTCAAAGTAGGGATCGTTGATGGGCAAGAGCGGGCGCAGGCGTAGTTGCCAGATGAAGAACGCGATCCAGAGTCCGCCGAAAGCGACGGGCGCTGCAATGCTCATCCACTCGATTTTGAGATGGCCGCGATTAAACTCCGGCACGATCAACCAGTAGAGGTCAATGAAACGCATCAGGAAAATCAGCCCCGCAATCACCACCAGCTTGCGTGCGTTGCGTTTCAAATCTCTCGACAGCAACATCACAAAGGGAAGCGCAAAATGGAGCAGGACTATTCCGATGCCAATCCATCCCCAACCGCCGCGAAGCCTGTGCAGATACCACTTCGTCTCTTCAGGGATGTTGCCCGACCAGATAATCAGAAATTGCGAGAAAGAGAAGTAGGCCCAGAGCATCACGAACGCGAGAAGCAGTTTCCCCAGGTCGTGAAAGTGCGGAGCGCGCACGACACCTTCAAGCGGTTTGCGCGTCGCCAGCCAGACCAGCGCAGCGATGACGAATGAGAATGCGCTCAGCGTCCATCCCGCAACGAAGAGCAGCCCGTAGATGGTCGAGAACCACTCGGCATCGAGAGACATCACCCAATCAACGGAAGCGAACGTAACAGTGAAGACGAAGAGGATGAGTCCCGGCCCGCTAATCATCCCCATCTTCTTCGAGTAGCGACGCTCGGCTGTCTGGTCCTGTTCGGCAGACCATTTATTCAAGAGGTACATCAAGCCGAACCAGATAACGAAGTAAAGAGCGGCGCGAATCAGGTAAAAGGTCGGATTCAGGTAAGGCTGCTTCGCCGTCAGAAGCTCTCTGACCTTCTCATCGTGGACTTCCGGGATATGCATCCACTCGTAGAGATGCGGCAGCCCGAAGAAAGCTATGGGCAGAAAGAGCAGGATCATCAAAGGCAGGCAGCGCGTTCCGGCTTCGAGCAGTCGGCGGATAACCATGCCCCACGCGCCGCCCGTCAGGTGTTGCAGCATCAGTATCCCTAAGCAGCCGAGCGTGACTCCGAGCCAGAAGACAAAGCCGACCAGGTAGGAGCGGAAAAACTGCGTGACCCCGCCGCCAGCCGTAGGGAGAAACGCGCCCGCGATAAAAAGGAGCAGGAAGAAAGCCCCGACCATTAAAGCGCGCTGCTGGAAGCGTCCGGTTTCAGGCGGAGCCGCGTAGGTCAAGTTCTGAACTCTCGTCTCGGCTGCCACTACCTGTGTCCTCCGGTCTGCGTGTTAGCTGCGGCGGGTGCAGCAGTCGTCGTGGTCTGGTTCATCTTGCTCAATTGAAGAGCGCGCACGTAGGCGATTATCGCCCAGCGATCCTGAACTGGAACTTGCGCCCTGTAGCTAGGCATCGCGCCGTAGCCTTCCGTAATCACTCTGAAGAAATGGCCGACGCGCGCCTGACGCAAACGGTCTTCGTGATAAGAAGGCGGCTGGCGAAAACCTCTGCGGACAATCATTCCATCACCTTCGCCCGTGAACCCGTGACACATCGCGCAGAAAATCTGGTAACGCTCCTGCCCGCGCTCAACAACCTGAGCCGTCACCGGAAACGGAAACTCTTCGACATCGCTGGCATCGCCCGCAGGTTGCTGTGGTGTTGCTGCGCCTCCAGCCTGCGACGTAGAGCCTGCCGCTTGCATACTCGTCGTGCCGTTACTACTGCTCTGCACGTTTGCGTTGCTGCTATTACTACTACTGCTTCCCTGCGCGTTCGAGTTTGTGCCGCCTCCGGCTTGCTCCCCGCGCTGAACGGAAACATTCGTGTTGCCCTGCGCTTTATCGTTCTGGCCTGTGAACAATTGCTTGTCCGCTCTCAGGTAGCCGCGCGGCACAGTGCCTTCAACGAGTGGGCGCGACGAAAGACCGTCTTTGAAAAACTTGCTCGATTCGTAGACCTCATAACGCGGCTGATCCTGCATGTCCTGGCGACAACCTGCGAACAGAAGGCAGCAGGCAGTTAGCAGTAGGCAGTAGAAGACTCTGCGCGAGCCGCCGCGCACTGACCCCTGACTCCTGCCCCCTGGCTCCTGCCTTTCACACTTCGACATCTACCACCTCTTTGGCATTTAGAGTGTTCATGAATTCCAGCACCTTGTCGTGATCGAACTTGGGGTCGCGGGCTTCGATGACGAGGAAGAAGCGGTCGCGCGTCGCCAGCGCAAATCTTTCGGCGTTAAAGACCGGATGATACGGCTGCGGCAACTTATTCAAAGCGAGCATCCCGAAGATGCACGCCAGCGCCGCGCCCAGCACAGTCGTCTCAAAGGTAATCGGGATAAAAGAGGGCCAGCTATGAAAGGGACGCCCGCCGACGTTAATCGGATAATCTATGACCTCCATGTAGTACATCATGAAGTAGCCGGCCAAGCCGCCGAGGATGCCGCCGATCAGGACGATGAGCGGCAACCGCGTCTTATGAAAGCCGATGGCCTCCCATAATTCTGGAATCGGAAATGGCGAGTAGCCATTAATCCTGCGATAGCCCGCGTCATAGGTCTGCCGCGCGGCCTCGACCAACTCGGTCGGATTATCGAACTCGGCCATCAAGCCGTAGAGTGGTGGCTTAGTTTCCATAACTTGAAAAGTCTGGAGTCTGGAGTCTGGAGTCTGGAGTCAGCAAGCCAAAGAAAAGTTTTTCTTTGACTCTCGACTCCAGACTCCAGACTCCAGACTCATCACGCTGTCTCCTCCTCAACTTCCGCTTGCGGCAGGATTGTCCGCATCTCGAAGATTGAGATAATCGGCAGGAATCGGATGAAGAGAAAGAGCAAGGTCAGAAACAGTCCGATTGTGCCGATGAACATTGACCAGTCCCAGACAGTCGGGGTGTACATGCCCCAGGACGATGGCAGAAAGTCGCGGTGCAGGCTCGTCACCACGATAACGAAACGCTCCAGCCACATGCCTATGCTGACGATGATCGCAACGATGAAGAGCATCAGCGCGCTGTTTTGAATCCGCTTGATCCAGAGAAACTGCGGCGTAATGATGTTGCAGAAGATCAAGGCCCAGTAGTACGGCGCATACGGGCCGGTCATGCGATTCTTAATCATGTAGCCTTCAAACTGGTTGCCGCTGTACCAGCCGAAGAAAGCTTCAATGATGTAGCCGTAGCCGACGATCAGCCCCGTCGCCAGCATGACCTTCGCCATGTTCTTCAAGTGGCGGTCGGTAATGAAATCTTCCAACCCGTAAAACTTGCGTAAGGGAATTGTCAGCACCAGCACCATAGCGAAGCCAGCGTAGATTGCGCCCGCAACGAAGTAAGGCGGGAAGATGGTCGCATGCCAGCCCGGAACCTGCGCGACTGCGAAGTCGAAGCTGACGATGGTGTGGACAGAGAGAACAAGAGGCGTCGCTAGACCTGCCAGCAACAGGTATGCGGTCTCGTAGCGATGCCAGTGGCGTGCGCTTCCGCGCCAGCCCATCGCCAGCAGGCCGTAAACAATCTGCCACGCGCGGCTCTTGGCGCGGTCGCGCAAGGTCGCAAAGTCCGGTATCAATCCGACGAACCAGAAGAGCGCGGAGACAGTCGCGTAAGTCGAAACAGCGAACACGTCCCACATCAGAGGGCTTCTGAACTGCGGCCAGATGCCCATCGTGTTTGGATAGGGAAAGAGCCAGTAGGCGAGCCAGGGGCGGCCTAAGTGAAAGATCGGGTACATACCCGCGCAGGCGACGGCAAAGAGCGTCATCGCTTCGGCGAAGCGGTTGATGGAGGTGCGCCACTCTTGCCTGAGCAGGAGCAGGATAGCCGAGATGAGAGTTCCAGCGTGCCCGATGCCGATCCACCAGACGAAGTTGATAATGGGCATGGCCCAGCCGACAGGTTGGTTGGTTCCGAAAACGCCGACGCCGTTAAAGACCAGATGGGTGACGGACAGGAAAAAAAGTTGGAGCAGCATGAAGGAGAGGCCGAAGCCTATGAACCACCCCAGAGGCGTCCTGCGCTTTAAGACCAGGGAACTGATCTTGTCCGTGACGGACGCGAAGGTGTGCCCCGGCTCTATCACCGGGCCGGTCTGGGTCTCGTGTACATCCTTGTGTGGCGGGTCCACTTCTGGCATAAACTCTAAGCCTTCTCCGCGAGTGTCGGGTTGGGATTCTTGAGCGCCGAAAGATAGGTCGTGCGTGGCCGCGTGTTCAGTTCAGCCAGCAGCGCGTAGTTGCGCTCCTCTTTCTTCAACTTCGAGACGCGACTTTCCGGGTCATTGATGTTGCCGAAGACGATTGCCTCCGTCGGGCAAACAGACTGGCACGCTGTGACGATCTCGCCGTCCTTCACCGTGCGTCCTTCCTTCTCCGCTTCGATCTTGCCCCACTGAATGCGTTGGACGCAGTAGGTGCATTTCTCCATCACGCCGCGCGAGCGCACGGTAACTTCAGGGTTACGCATCAACTGGTAAGTCGGCGTGTTCCAATCCTGGTAGAGCAGGAAGTTGAAACGACGAACTTTGTACGGGCAGTTGTTCGAGCAGTAGCGCGTGCCGACGCAGCGGTTATAAACCATGTCGTTCAAGCCTTCTGCGCTATGCACGGTCGCATGCACAGGACAGACAGGCTCGCACGGCGCATTCTCGCAGTGCATGCAGGGCACTGGCATGAAGTATGGCCCTTCCGAGTTGTTCTCGTCCGCGCCCCCGAAGTAGCTGTCAATACGCAGCCAATGCATCTCGCGGCTGCGCTGCACCTGCTCCTTGCCGACAACCGGAATGTTGTTCTCGGACTGGCAGGCGACAACGCAGGCGTTGCAGCCGACGCAGGAATTAACGTCAATCGCCATGCCCCAGGCATATTTTTCGTTTCCCCTGCTGTCGTGCGAGTAGTCATACGGCGGATACATGGAAGTATCTTTTGATTCCTGGTCGGAAAGATTCTCTCCCTGCTCATGTATCTTCTCAGGGTCTTTCAAATAATCCGCGAGCGTGTTGACCCGAACGATGTCGCGGTTCTCCATCAGGTGATGAAGCTGTGTGACGGCGACTGAAAACTGCTCGCCTGTTCTCGTGACTGTGACGCCGCTTGCGGCGAACCAGGGCGAGTCAGCCGTGCGAATCGAGTAAGCATTGAAGCCAACATTTGAGCCGACGCGACCCGCGAGCCTGCGACCAAAGCCGAGGTGGATTGTGACAACGTTGTCTGGATGTCCCGGCGTAATCCAGACGGGCACAGGCTCGTTGATTGTGCGCCCCGCAGACTCAATTTTTATCGTGTCAACGAAAACGTCGCCGCCGTATGTGCCGATCTTGTTCTTGATACCAAGCTGCTTTGCGGTCGCCGGAGAGATGAGCGCGGCGTTGTCCCACGTCAGCTTGCTCGCGGGCTTCGGCAACTCCTGAAGCCAGCCGTTATTGGCAAAGCGCCCATCATAAATCGAAGGGTCTGTGCGAAAGACGATCTCGAAAGCAGAGGCCGAGGGCTGGGGGCCGGGGGCTGGTGATGCGTTGCCCTGAGCCGGAGCTTTAATCGTCAAGCCTTCTTTTGGCTTGGCCGCAGTGTTCGGGATGAAGCCATCATGCAGAGCCTTGCGCCAAGCCATCTCAAAATCGGTCGAAGCATTCAGGGCGGGCGCGGTGATAATCGGCTTGTTTGCGAAATCCGGCCCCTGACCCGCAGCCGCCTTGTTGCCGCCTCCCATCTCTCCCTGCCAGAACTCGCGCACGATGTCGTAGCCTTTGCGGTCGAACTGGTTTGAGAAGACAGCGAGCAGTTCGTGTGCGCTCTTGCCATTGTAGAGCGGCGCGATCAGGGGCTGAACGATTGAGACCGTGCCGTCGAAAGAGCGCGTGTCGCTCCACGATTCCAGGTAGTGAGCTTCGGGAATGTTCCAGTGGCAGAGTTCCGAGGTCTCGTCTTTGTAGAGGTTCAGGTGAACGCGCAAGCGTATCTTGTCCATGCGCGCCTGATCGAGCTTGAGATCGGCTGGCGTCGTGTAAACAGGATTGCCGCCGAGGATGACGAGCGTTTGCACGCGCCCGCCGTCAATATCCGTGAGCAGGTCGCGCAAGGATTGCGTGTGGTCTTCGACGCGGGCTTCAATCGGCTCTGTATAGAGGACGGTCTTGCCGACGTTGCCGAGCGCCTCGTTCATCTGATGGACAAGCGCGTGAACCGCAGGCGATTGCTCGTCGCCGACAATGATGAGGCTTCCGCCCTGGTAGTCTTTCAGGTCATTGACGAGAGCGTTGATCCAGTTGGCATGAGCCGTGTTGCTTCCAGTGCCCGTTGCATCCGCCATCTTGACAGCGACGCCCGAAGCATTAAGCGCGTTTGCGACAGCGCGTGAGAAGCCTTCAATCTCGCTTGGCCGCATCCTCAGTACGTGGTCGGCCATCGCGCCTGTGTTCGTCGGCGTGCTCTCGACCGAGTAGAGACGATTCATCGTCTTGCTCTCTTCCGTCACGCGCCGCTTGGCGGAAAAGTCTCGCGCGTAGCGCAGGTTTCCAGGCCCGCACGCGAGGAAGTCTGAGTCAATCGCCAGGATTCGCTCGGCCTGATCGAAGCGATAGATAGTGTTGACAGGCTCGCCCAATGCCGCGACCGCTCCGGCTCGCGCGCCGCCCTGCCCCGCAGGTTCGTACTGATGCCACTTCGCAGACGGGAATTCCGTTAGAACAGTTCTCAGTTGAAAGGCGAGCGTTGGCGAGATAACGGTCTCTGTCAGGAAACGAAGCCCCGCGCCTTTGTCTTTCTTGTGCTCCTCAAGGGCTGCGTTTATATCCGCAACGAAAGCTGTCCAGGGGCGAATCTCTTCACGATAGGTCAGGGTCTGCGAACGGTCTGGATCGTAGAGCGTCAGGATTGAAGCCTGCGCGAAAAGGTCTGTTGCGCTTGAGCCTCTCTCCGCAGGGTCGGCGTTGCGGTTGTTCGGATGGTCTGGATTGCCTTCAATCTTGGTCGGTCGTCCCTCGTTGCTCTTGACTAGAAGCGGCGTCGCAACACCGCCAAGCTGCACGGCGGTTGCGAAGTAGAGAGGCTTGCCCGGCACAAGCTCTTCGGGTTGGCTGACGTAAGGAACAATCTTCTCCGCCGGTTGATAGACGCATGAGCTGAGACCCGCGAGAGCGAGGGACGCTCCCATCAACTTCAGAAACGTGCGGCGGCCAACAGGGTCTTGCCATTCCTCCGCGTGCTGCGGATACTCGCGCTCGACGAACTCTTGAAACTCCGCTGAGTCGGCCAACTCTTCAAGGCTGCGCCAGTATTCTCTGCCGTCCTGTTTGGCAAGAATCCGGTCGCGCATCAAACGGAAGTTAATATGACGGTCTGTACTGGGCATTTGGGAAAAATCGTCCTTAAAATTTACCTGTGGCACGTCGAACAACTCGTCAGAGCGAATGAGTCCTGAATCTTGTTTCGCTTAACAATCTCTGCGCCTGCCTGTGCCTGATTCGCAGGCGGCTGCCAGTCCATCTTGAAAATATCTTTCTTCTCCCGAACGAAATTCTCTGGATTGCGATGACACGCGAGACACCATTCCATTTGCAGCGACGAGGCTTGATACATGAGCGGCATCTGGGCGACGTTGCCATGACACGTCGAGCAGCCGACGCCTTTGTTGATGTGAATACTGTGATTGAAATAAACGTAGTCGGGCAGATCGTGAACTCTAGTCCACTCGATTGGCTTGCCGGTTCGCGCGCTCTCTCTGACGGGTTCAAGGTACGGGCTGTCCGCCCAAATCTGCGAGTGGCAGTTCATGCAGGTTTGCGTCGGGGGCATTCCGGCTGATGCGGAAGTCTCGACAGAGGTGTGGCAGTAGCGACAATCAATCCCGTCGTCGCCAGCATGGTGTTTATGACTGAACTGCACGGGCTGCTCGCGCTCGACATATGCTCCCGTATTCCACGAAGAGCGGTTGATCGCGGCGACCACCCAGAGAGCGCCCAGAACAATAAAGATGGCTCCGAAGATAGTCAGCTTCGCCAGCACGTTCGTGCTGTGATGAAAAATTTGAGGCATCGCTCGCGCCTTTTGTTCTAACCTTTCAGCGAACTAATTGTGCGGACAGATGAATTCTGGCGGGAAGGATTGCGACAAACTACGGCACAACGATCCGGCGACCGTCCCGACACTTCGAGAGTCGAGTACACTGCTGCCTTGATCCCCACACGGTTTCACTGCCTTTGTAGTAATGCCAAGTGAGCATACTTTACCAGATGAGCAAAGTTTTTCAAGTAAGCAATCACAAGTTGAATACTGGTTGTCTCGCGCGCGTCAAAAATATTTTAAAAATGACACGAAAGGATGAAGAAGTGAACCGGAATCTTTGGCGGAGTGATGGTCAACAGGTAACTATCTGGAGGATGGCAATCGGACCATCAAGCGCCCCCATACTTGAAATGCAAGTAGCTGTTAAGACGAAGTTGCTCCCAACCAATTTGCTTGCAGAACTGTGAGGCTCGATTCGTGCGGAAACGTACTGACACCCTTCTTGCGCGCTCCTAAAATTCAAGACGTTTAATTCCATCATGGACTTCATGAAGTAAGCGAGCCGCAGCCTTAAGGGTCTCGTAGAGGTTGCCGCTCACGTGTCCGAGAAAATTCGAGCAAGATTCAATGAGTAGTATGACTCATTGATTAAGAGCATCGCATTGATGGCATGGGAAAAGGCAGTGCGATGCCAGGACGGACCAGGGGGGAAGGAGGGTGAGGTCGCAAAAACTCACCCTCCTTTTAGCTCGACTTTAGATCAAGCGGGAGAATCGGCAAGATGGACAGAGAAGCAGGGAATGAAGACTTAAAATTCAAGGTGGAATGTTACTGGTGCGGAAATATTATCCGCCGAACCAATACTAAAGATTCCCACGGCATGTGCCTGAAATGTTACGCGCGTATGCTCGGCGAAATGGGCCACGCACATGAGCGTGAAGACACGCTTCGATGGGCCAGAGGGCGTAATAGTAGTGAGCGATAATGTGTCTTCGGAAATTCCTTTGAAGCCTGTTATATAATGGCCCGACGATTCACCTGCTGAAGCTTAATGTGCGTTGGCGTCTATAAAATAGTACGTAAACGTACAGACATTTACGCTCCTATAGGGTATAGTCACTTACTCTCAAACGTAATACTCACTTAATTCTGGTAGGACGAATTAAAGAGTCTTGCCAGATGTTTTGTCTAAAAGCATTTTGAGACGAAGCATCGCTATTCCCCCATGTTTGCCGTCAGGCGTCCCCCACAATAGAACGGGAGTTCTATTCGTTTCAGGTTAAGGATAACTATGAATTCCGGTAAAAATTTTTCTAACAATTCTTATGAAACCCTTGAAGCGTATTCCGGTGTTGATCTGGTTTGCCTATCGCACCTGCGCTGGGATTTTGTTTACCAGAGACCGCAACATCTCCTGAGTCGCTTTGCGAAAGTTAGGAGGGTCTTCTTCGTTGAAGAACCGATCTTTGAAGATGGGCCGATGCGCTTGGATATAACACAGCGCGAGTGTGGAGTCAGAGTTGTCGTGCCGCGCCTGCCAAAGGAACTCGTCAGCGCGGAGGCACTCGATGTGGTGCAACGCGGAATGATTGACCGTTTGTTCAAAGAGCATAATATTGATAGCCACATTCTCTGGTACTACACGCCGATGGCAACGGCCTGGACGAGACACTTGCAGCCCGCGGCGGTTGTTTATGATTGCATGGATGAGCTGTCAGCCTTCAAGGACGCGCCGAGCGCTCTGAAAGAACGCGAGGTTGAGCTGTTCAAGTCTGCCGATCTGGTTTTCACTGGCGGGCAGAGTCTTTACGAGTTCAAGCGTTACCAGCACAAAAACGTCTTTGCGTTTCCTTCCAGTATTGATGCGCCGCACTTCGCGCAGGCGCGCTCCGCACAGGACGACCCCTCAGATCAAGCAGATATTCCTCATCCGCGCTTAGGTTTCTTCGGCGTGATAGATGAGCGAATGGATATTGAGCTGATTGAAAGGGTCGCTCAGGCGAGACCTGACTGGCATCTGGTGATGGTCGGTCCCGTAGTTAAAATTGATCCGGCCACTTTGCCGCGCCGCGACAACATTCATTACCTCGGCGGCAAATCATATAAAGAACTGCCTTCATATCTGGCGGGTTGGGATGTCGCGCTGCTGCCTTTTGCGCGCAACGAATCAACTCGCTTCATCAGCCCGACCAAGACTCCAGAATACCTGGCCGCAGGTTGCCCGGTCGTCTCAACTTCAATCCGCGACGTTGTAAGCCCATATGGAGAACTTGGTCTGGCGCATATCGCAGACACACCTGCCGAGTTTGTCTCAAGTGTAGAGGCTGCGATGAGCGAGGATGCCACACCGCGCATGAAGGAGGTTGACGCATTTCTATCTCAGACTTCATGGGATAGGACGTGGGGACGGATGGCGGAATTGATCGAAGATGTCATCAGGGACAGTCGAGCTTTAACGCCCGCGCAAACGCCAGCACGCGCCGCACGCGCCGCAGCTTCCGCATCGAGTTTTGTGACAGGCGATTAAATTTTTACGTTTTAGAGAAGAGACGAACCATCCAGGGAGGGGAAGTTAGATGTTTGATTATTTAATTGTCGGGGCGGGTTTCGCCGGAAGTGTCCTGGCCGAGCGCCTGGCGGTAGGGTCTAATAAAAAAGTTTTGATTTGCGACAAGCGCCCCCACATCGGAGGCAATGCTTACGATCATTATAATGATGACGGCATACTTGTTCATAAATATGGCCCGCACATTTTTCATACCAACTCGCGCGAAGTCTTCGAGTATCTTTCGCGCTTCACGGAGTGGCGCTCTTATCAACATCGCGTGCTCGCGCACGTTGACGGGCAGCACGTCCCGATTCCGATTAATCTGGACACGATCAACAAGCTCTACGGATTGAGCCTGACTTCTTTTCAGGTCGAAGAGTTTTTCAAATCCATCGCAGAGAAGAAGGAGCAGATTAAGACCTCCGAAGATGTGGTGGTGAATGCGGTCGGGCGTGAACTCTACGAAAAATTCTTCCGCAACTACACGCGCAAGCAATGGGGCTTAGACCCCTCCGAACTCGATGCCTCTGTGACGGCGAGAGTTCCGACCAGGACGAACCGCGACGACCGCTATTTCACAGACACCTATCAGGCGATGCCCATCAATGGTTACACGCGCATGTTTGAGAACATGCTCGATCACCCGAACATCAAGATCATGCTCAACTGCGATTATCGCGAGATTGAGGAAGAGATTCCGTACCGCGAGATGATCTACACAGGCCCCGTTGATTCATTCTTCGATTATGAGTATGGCAAACTGCCTTATCGCTCGCTTGAGTTCAAGCACGAGACGCACAGCGCATCTGTCTTTCAGCCCGCGCCCGTAGTCAACTACCCGAACGAGCACCTCTACACGCGCATTACGGAGTTCAAATATCTGACCGGGCAGGAACACTCGAAGACGAGCATCGTTTACGAGTTTCCGAAAAGCGAAGGCGATCCTTACTACCCTGTGCCGCGCCAGGAGAATGCGGAGCTGTACGCGAAGTATAAGGCACTGGCGAATGCGGAGACGGGTGTGCATTTCGTCGGGAGATTAGCGACCTACAAGTATTACAACATGGATCAGATTGTCGCGCAGGCGCTCACAGTTTACTCTAAGATTGCCGGAGCACGTCGCGCCGAGTCCACGCTGCATATCGCCGAGAAGCAATTGGTCGTAGCCAGCTCAGGAGCGGCGAAGAAGGTGGCGATGACGGCCCAGTAAGAAGAGTGGCCGTCCCGCAGGAGGATGTCTATGGCTGTAGAGAGACCGCAGACACCCGTCGTCGCCACTACGCCGCTGGAGTTATGGGCCGGGGTCGAGTGTAGCGTCAATCGCGTCGGCTCGTCTTACTTCGACCAGTTGGAGCGAAGCGGACACGCGCGGCGTGTTGAAGACCTTGACCTCTTCGCGGAGCTAGGCGTGTGTGCGATGCGCTATCCGGTGCTCTGGGAGCGCACTGCGCCCGATGGCTTGGAGCGCGCCGACTGGTCTTGGGCCGACGAGCGATTAAAACGTCTGCGCGAGCTAGGGATTCGTCCAATCGTCGGTCTCGTTCATCACGGCAGCGGGCCGCGCCAGACGAGCCTCGTTGACACGTCCTTCCCTGAAAAGCTGGCTCAGTTTGCCCGCGCCGTCGCAAGGCGTTTCCCCTGGGTCGAGCATTACACGCCCATCAACGAGCCTTTGACGACCGCGCGCTTCAGCGGACTTTACGGCCACTGGTATCCACACGGGCGCGACGACCTGACTTTCGCTCGCGCACAATTGACGCAGTGCCGCGCCATCGTGCTTGCGATGCGCGCCATACGTGAAATCAATCCACAGGCGCGCCTCATTCAGACAGAAGATTTGGGTAAAACTTTCAGCACCCGCACACTCCTTTATCAGGCAGAGTTTGAGAACGAGCGTCGCTGGCTGACCTATGATTTGCTGACGGGGCGCGTCACGCGCGCTCATGCGATGTGGAGTTACCTTCGCGGGGCCGGCATTGACGAAGCGGAGCTTGACTGGTTCGCCAACAACACTTGCCCGCCAGACATCATCGGCGTCAATCACTACCTGACGAGCGAGCGTTTTCTTGACGAGAGAAGCAATCGCTACCCGGCCAGCACACACGGCGGAAATGGACGACACGCTTACGCAGATGTTGAAGCGGTGCGCGTCTGTGCCGAAGGTCTCGCGGGGCCGCGCGCCCTGATGAAAGAGGTGTGGGAGCGTTACGGGTTGCCGCTTGCCGTCACGGAAGTTCATCTAGGCTGCACGCGCGAAGAGCAGTTGCGCTGGCTGAAAGAGGTTTGGGATGGAGCGCAAAGTTTAAGACAGGAAGGCGTGGACGTGCGCGCGGTGACAGCCTGGTCGCTGCTCGGCGCGTTTGATTGGGACAGTCTTATCACGCGAGAAGAAGGCCATTATGAGCCGGGCGTCTTTGACCTGCGCGCTCCACGACCCAGACCAACTGCGCTCTTCCAGATGCTGCGTAACCTGGCCTCCGAAGGCGAGCATACGCATCCGGTGCTCTCGTCACCGGGCTGGTGGCGCAGGCTAGACCGTCTCTGCTATCCGCCCGTTGCTGCTCGTCGCACGCAAGCAGTTGCCCAGACCATTCAAGGAGTCAGCATGAAAGGAGAGCGTGGCCGCTCGCTCTTGATTACGGGCGGAAGCGGAACTCTCGGCAAAGCCTTCGCGCGAATTTGCGAAAAACGCGGTCTTTCGTATCGTCTCCTGACTCGCCAGGAGATGGACATCGCCGACCCCCTCTCCGTTAACGCGGCATTGGAGCAATACAGGCCGTGGGCTGTGATTAATGCCGCCGGTTACGTTCGTGTGGACGATGCGGAGAGGGAGCCTGAATTGTGCCGACGCGAGAACACGCGCGGGCCTGAGACGCTGGCCGCCGCGTGCGCGAGCCGCGAGGCGGCGCTCTTAACTTTCTCTTCTGATCTGGTGTTCGACGGCGCAAAGCGTTGCCCCTACGTCGAGAGCGACACAGTTTCGCCGCTGAATGTTTACGGGAGGAGCAAGGCCGAAGGGGAAAGGCGCGTTCTAGAAGCGCTGCCGGAGGCGCTCGTTATTCGCACGAGCGCGTTCTTTGGTCCCTGGGATAAATATAACTTCGTGACCGCTGCGCTTAACTCTCTTTCGGAAGAGCGCGTCTTCACTGCGGCTGACGACGTGAGTATCTCACCAACTTACGTTCCCGATCTGGTACACGCCAGCCTCGACCTTTTGATTGACAGCGAGCGCGGCATCTGGCATCTAGCCAACGCCGGTGAATTAACATGGGCCGAGCTGGCAAGGCGTGTCGCCACTCTAGCCGGTCTGGATGATTCATTAGTTGACGCGCGTCCCCTAGAGACTCTCTCCCATTTAGCGCCCCGCCCCGTTTACGGCGTTCTCGGTAGCGAACGCGGCATGCTTCTTCCACCTCTTGAAAATGCCCTCTCCCGTTATTCGCAAGAATGTGAAATACTGTTTCGAGGTGCGAGACGTTATTCGCAACATCGCCGGTAGAGATGTTAATGGCGATTGGCGAGGCATACGGGCAAGCCCTTTCATTTCAAATCAAGGGATAGAAATTATTTTGGCCTCTGCAACATCGCCGGAAGGTTTGCCCTCTGACTTCTGGATTCTACCTTTCAGATAACTATGGAACAGTCTCCACCCAACATCCCACGTCCAGAATATCCGCGTCCGCAGTTTGTTCGCTCCCGTTGGTTGAATCTCAACGGCGAGTGGGAGTTTGCCTTTGATGATGCCAACAAGGGACGCGAACTCGGTTGGCACTTCCGTCTACCTTTGGAAAAGAAGATTGTCGTTCCGTTTCCCTACCAGGCGGAAGCGTCAGGCATCAACGACCGGAGCATTCACGAGAACGTCTGGTATGCGCGCGACTTCGAGATTCCACCCGAATGGCGCGGGCAGAACATACTGCTCCACTTCGGCGCGGTGGACTATCGCTCGATTGTCTGGATCAACGGGCAGGAGGTCGGCCATAATCAGGGCGGGCACGTGCCGTTTCAATTTAATATCTCTCCCTACCTGGGCCACGAGACGAATCACCTGACGCTGCGCGTCGAAGACCGACAGAACCCCAGGCAGCCGCGCGGTAAGCAATCAACCACAGGCCGCCCGCACGATATTGATTACTACTGCACGACCGGCATCTGGCAAACGGTCTGGCTTGAGCCTGTCCCGCCTATTCGCATCGAAGACATCAAAATCAACACGTCGGCACGCGAGAACTTGATTGAGCTTAACGTGCTTCTACATGCGCCCGCTGCGCGCTGGAGACTTGAAGCTGAAGCACTCGACTGCGAAAGGGTCGTCGCACGAACACAGGAAGAGACAACGGCTGCGACCGCCACGTTGAAGCTGAAAATCCCGAACGCCAAACTCTGGTCGCCCGCGTCTCCACATCTCTACGACCTGCGAATACGACTCTTTGACGGCGACCACCTGCTCGACGAGATCACGTCATACACGGGCTTGCGCGATGTAGAGCTGCGCGAAGGCAGAGTCTGGCTCAACGGGAAGCAGACCTTTCTGGCGATGGTCCTGGATCAAGGCTACTGGCCTGAGAGTTATCTGGCTGCTCCGTCGGATGAAGCCTTGCGCGCTGACGTTGAGTGGACGAAGCGTCTCGGTTTCAACGGAGCGCGCAAGCATCAGAAGATAGAAGACCCGCGCTGGCTTTACTGGTGCGATCAATTGGGTCTGCTTGTCTGGGAGGAGATGCCGAATGCACGCGAGTGGTCATCTATGGCCGAAGAGCGTCTCTCGGCTGAATGGAAACGCGCCGTGCAGCGCGACTACAATCACCCTTGCATTATCAGTTGGGTTCCCGTCAACGAAAGCATGGGTTTCCCAAAACTCAGACAGAATCATCCTGGGCAGTACGCCTTCATCGAGCGCATGGTCGCCGCAACCCGTCAGCTTGACCCGAAGCGTCCTGTCGTTGACAACGATGGCTGGGAACACACGGACATCACAGACATCTGCGCCATACACGATTACACGCCGACGGCTGCGCTCCTGCGCGAACGCTACCAGGATGCTGCGGGCGGAGGTGCGCTGCCCGCTCACGTCTGGATCGGCAACAAGCCGCTGTTCGTGCTCGGCTCACGCTATCGAGGACAGCCCATTATCCTTTCGGAAGTTGGGGGCTTTCTGATGATTCCGCCCGACGTTCCGCCGGAAAAACGCGACATGCTCTACAAGTTTTACGGCTCTGTCCAGACATCCGAGGAGCTTCTAGCGAAGTACCGCGATCTGATGGAAGGAATTGCGTCGCTACGCTTCGTGGCAGGCTTCTGCTACACGCAGTTGACGGACATCGAGCAGGAGATCAACGGGCTGCTCACCTACGACCGCCATCCGAAGGTCGAGCCGGAGTTGATTGCGGAGATACACCGGAAGTTGTTTGACTTGGACGTAGGATAGACATTCCTGTTTGTAAGACTGATGCTAAGAAGCCGAAAATTCCATCAGCTTCTAACGCTTCTTTCGATAAAAATCTACGACGCCGACGGTCATTCCGGCGAAGACGCCCACGCGCGGCGCGTCATGTGTCAGGCCGAAGCGCATGCCTGAGTCAAAGATGAGTCGGCGGTTAACTTTGTAGGTCAACGCACCGAGCGCGTAGAGGCCGACGGGTTGCGAGTCATCCTTAGTCTGTCCTGAAACTTCTGCTTCAAAGCCGAAGTTATTCTCGAACTCACGTGAGAGACCAAGCGCGGCCTGCCCGCCCGTCACCCACCCGCTCTCACGCTCACGGCCAACGATCAGGTAAGCGGCATTGAAATCCACGTCGGTCTTGCCGAGCTTCTTGCTGAGGAGCCAGACTATCTTGTGATCCACGCGACCCGTGCCGAGACCTTTCTCTGTGCTCGCTGATGGGAGCTTGGCGTAGTAAGCGAAAGCGAGCGCCGGATGCTTTTCAGTATCTTTGAGCGCGACCAACTGGAAGCCGATTCGCGTATCGCCTATGCCGGTCATGCGCTCTCTGGTCTCGTCCGTCTGCGAGTTCACCGTGTCCAGGTCAAGCTCAAAGAGAAGGCGGCTCGTCGCAGCGAAGCGCAGGGCGAGCGGCGCAGTCTGCTGTAAGCGAAAATTACTCCCACGAAAACTCGCGTCGTAGCCGTACTCGATTTGCAGCACGCCGGGCTTTTGAAATTCAGCCGGATTGGAAACGCCCGGGCGCGCAGGGTTGATATACTCTTCTTCCTCTTGCTTGCCTGATTGCCCGCCGCTTGGCGGCAGCGCGTCTGTTGTTGGGATGATTAATTGCTGGGCGCGGATTGTGGCGGCTGATAGAAAACAGGAGATGAAGAAGAGCATTGACGCGGATAGTAATGCCCCGCTTGCAAGGTTCTTGCGCGTTCCACTGCTTGTCAGCATATTACCCCCTGGTTGGAGAAGATTCCGAGTGAGTTAGCTCGAAGTGGTGATAGCCGCGTCGCGCGCCAGCATGGCCGCGCCGATGGAGACGGCATCTGTGCCGAGCGCGGCGGCGGCAATCTGCGTGGCTTCAAAGCAGGGCTGGAAGGCGCGGCGCTCTGCTTCGCGTATGATCGGGTCTAAAATCAAGTCGCCCGCTTCCATCACGCCGCCGCCCAGGACAATCCGCTCGATGTTCAGTAGATTGATGACGGAGGCGACCGCCGCTCCGATGTACTTGCCCGTGCGCTCGATCATCATCAAGGAGAAGTCGTCGCCGTTCTTTGCTTCTCGCGCGATGTCTGCGGCGGTGAACTCCTTGTTCATGGCAAGCTTCGAGAGCGATGAGGTGTTGTCGCGGTAGAGTCGCTCGTTGGCGCGACGAACGATGTTGGGTGCGGAGGCAACCGTTTCCAGACAGCCCGTGTTGCCGCACATACACTCTATGCCTTCGGCGTCAATCGTGATGTGGCCGAACTCGCCCGCAAAGCCGCTCGCGCCGAGCCAGAGTTTGCCGTCGAGAATGATTGCGCCTCCGATGCCCGTGCCGATTGTCGCAAAGAACATGTCGCGGCTGCCGCGTCCCGCCCCGACCTTATACTCGCCATAAGCTGCGGCGTTCGCGTCATTCTCAAGCTCGACGCGCAAGCCCGTCGCCTTCATTAACTCCGCGTGAATGTCGCCGCGCACGACCGAAGGCAGGTCGGTTGAGACGAGCACGCGATCCGTCTGGCGATTGACGAGACCCGGAATGCCGACGCCGATGGCCCTGATGTTTGGTGAAACGTCGCGCAATTCCGCGACGGCGCGCGTGACCTGCGCGACGACACCCTCGCGTTCGAGCGGCGATTCACGGCGCTCGACCACACGACCCTCGCTGGTGATGAGGGCAGCGTGCATCTTTGCGCCTGAAAGATCAACGCCGATGAAATCTGCTGCTGGTTGAGTGGGCTGCGCCATCTTTGGGGCCTTCCGAATGAAGTGACAGAATAAAGTTCATCAGGGTAGGAAGCGCGTGCATTGTAATAAACGGTTGAGAGGGCTGTCAAACAACGCCTTCTCCGTGTAGAATGACCTTCACGATTTTAGATTTGCGATTTTAGATTTTAGATTTCAAATCTAAAATCGCAAATCTAAAATCTAAAATCTATGATGAAGATTCGTTCCATCTTGCTCCCGACGGATTTCAGCGAGTGCGCTAACTATGCGCTCTCCTATACAACGTCTCTGGCGCGCGAGTTTAAGGCTCGGATCATCTGCGTCCACGTCGTTGAGACGGTCGTCCCGACGGTCGGCTACACGGGCATCACGGAGCCGCTGCCGATTGCGGACATCAGCGAGCAACTGGAAGATTCCGCGACGCGCGAGTTGCCGAAGATCGCGGAGTGTGAGGAATGCGCCGGACTTGATGTTGAGGAAGTGATCGCGCATGGTGATGCGGCTGCGGAGATTGTGCGCGTGGCGAAAGAACATGATGTAGACCTGATCGTGATCGCATCTCATGGGCGAACAGGACTGGGCCGCATCCTGTTTGGCTCGACTGCCGAGGCGGTCGTGCGCCATGCATCATGCCCTGTGCTCGTCGTCAAGCCGCCTCCAGAGGAAGAGAATTCTTAAGAGCCTGGTCAGCAATAATAGTTTCGCCTTGGGCTGAAGAGAGCGCTGTTCGATGCTCGCTGCTCAACCATTTTTATGACGCCTGGTTATCTTCTCGGACTAATAGGACTGTTCATTCCCTACTCATTCGTCTTCCTCACGGGGTGGGCCGGTGGTGGACATACGGTTCTGCTCTCAGACGCGGTGGAGGGCAGTTTCTTTTATAACCTGATGGGGAAGTACGGCCTCTACGCCGTCTTCTTTCTCACGATGTGGGAGGGCGACATCACGCTCCTGCTCGCGGGTGTGCTGGCGCATCATGGTCTCTTCGGCGACTACGGCTTCGCTCAGGTCTTGGGCGCGGGCACACTCGGCGGTGTCGTTGGCGACAGCATCGCCTACGGCGGCGGGCGCGGCTTTGAAAGAAGCGTGCGCGGGTTTCGCTTCTACAAGATGGCGGCTCCGCGCCTCGTCAAGCTGATTGATAAGTTCGGCGCTCTCTCGATCTTCATCGTCAAATATATTTACGGGCTGCGTATCGCCGCGTGCGTCTTCTACGGCGTGGGGCGGATGCCTGTGGTGCGTTTCCTGCTGTTGACGGTGGCGAGTTGCGCCGCGTGGGTGCTGGTCCTGTGCGGCGTCGGCTATTCCTTTAGCGGCACAATCACACGAGTGATCGGCAACGTGCAGAACATCTCTCTCTATCTGCTCATCATCCTCGTCATCGGCATTGTCGGGTTCTACTTAGTCGAGCGTTTCTGGCTCAGCCGGAAGGTTGAAGAAGCAGACCCTGAGCGCCTGAAGGAATTGGAGCTGGCCGCGCAGGGGAGACTCCAGGAGATTAAGGTCGAAGTTCAGGAGTTTAAGGAAGAGATACAAGAGCGCATCCACTTGCCGCATCTACCGCGCCGCAAGGATTCACCCGCGCAGCACGAGCAGCCCGCACGAAAGAGCGGCGAAGCGGGAGGAGATTAGCAAGTGATGAGTGATAAGTGATAAGTGATGAGTAAATGCTTTTTCTTATCACTTATCACTTATCACTTATCACTTATCACTTTTTGAAAGGACACCTTTCCCCTTCGTGATTATTGAGTCATCTGCCCCGACGCGCGTTGATCTGGCCGGGGGCACAATAGACATCTGGCCGCTCTACCTGTTTCATCCGGGAGCCTCCACCGTCAACTTCGCCATCAGCCTGCGCGCATCCTGCCGGATTGAGACGCGCGACGATGGCCGCATCGTGCTCGAATCGCGTGATCGTAAAGTCAGTTTTGAAACAGAGCTTGCGGCCATCGAAGACCTGATTCGAGAAGAGCGTCTTGAGCTAATCTCCAAGCTCGTTCATTTCTTCAAGCCAACCACAGGCTTTCACCTGACGGCCTATAGCGAAGCTCCGGCGGGCGCGGGGCTTGCCGGGTCGTCCGCGCTCAACATCGCCTGCATCGGCGCTTTGAATCGCCTCGTCGGGAATCGTTACGACCAGCGCAAGCTCATCACTATCGCCGCCAACATAGAGACGACGGTGATTCGCGTTCCGGCAGGATTTCAAGACTACTATTCCGCTCTCTACGGCGGAACAAGCTGCATACATTTCCGCGCGGACGGCATCGAGCGCGAAGCCCTTGAGGTTGATGTTGAAACGCTTGAGCGTCGCATCGCTATCTGCTACACCGGTGAGCCTCGCCTTTCTGGAACGAACAACTGGGAGATTACCAAGAACCATATAGACGGCGACGCGGAACTCTTCAAGCTCTTCGACGGCATACGCGATTCTGCGCAACGCATGCGTGAAGCTCTGCTCAAGAACGATTGGCAGGAAGTCTCCAGGATCATGCGCGATGCCTATCCGGGTCGTAAGCGTCTCGCGCCGGGCGTGACGACGCCGCAGATGGAGATGCTCGTCGAGAAGGCTCTTGGAAACGGGGCGGAGGCGGCCAAGGTTTGCGGCGCGGGCGGCGGCGGCTGTATCGCGTTTCTTTGCGCTGAAGGACGACGCCGAGACGTTGAGCGCGCTTTGTTGGAAGAAGGCGTTGAAGTGCTCGACTGGAAACTCGCGCACGAAGGTCTGACGGTGCGCGAGAGCTAACGCCGAGCGCAAAAGTTAATTGAGGCGGTAGTCTAAGAATCTTGAAGCCCTCTCATAAATACTGGCTCGACACAATGGCCGAAGGTATTTCTGAGAAGAGTTCTAAAATAGTTGGCGAAAATCGCAATCTTGCCATATAGTCCACACGGCACATTTTGTTCTGACAATTTAGAAGGAGGTTTGACCTATGATTTTACTCGCGTTGCTGCTCATCATTGGTGGGGCGCTCGCTATTCCATCCCTCATCGCAAAGAAAAATCCTAACGCTATGGAGATGCTGAACAAGGTGGTGCCGTTTCAAGGCGTCATCGGCATCATCCTGTTGCTTTGGGGATTGTACATGCTGTTCGCCGATGTCCTGGCCGGTGGCTTCAGCTTCCTCATGGCTCTCTCGCCGCTCTGGGGAATTATTTACCTGTTGACCGTTTTGGTCTCAATCGGTCTTGGCGCGCTTCTGGGATACGGCCTGATTGCGAAGTATGCCCTGAGCAAGAATGCGGACGCAGCCAGGAGCGGAGAAATGCTGCACTTAAAACTTGCAGGGATTCAAGCGCCTCTCGGCATCGCCGGAATCTTGCTCGGAATCTTGATGCTGGTCTTCCGGTTCATCGTCATACCCTCCTGGACATCCGGGCTTGGTGGAATGTAGCTTGTCGGCTCGTGTCGAAGCCTATACACATTTCGATGGCGGGAACGTTTCTATGTTCCCGCCATTTGTGTGTATCCGCGCTGCTATTGGCTTCGCTCTCTTACTCTATTTACTTGCCTGGCTGATTTGAGCTGAAATAGAGCGAATCTAGGAGGAGTGGTAAAGTATACTTCGTGTCTAACCGGTGAGGCTTAGTCCCCTTTGCCCTGGGAAGGTAACTGAGCGCGAGAACCTTTTTTATGCCCGTCACACAAGAGACAAAAGCGCGAATTCTCATCGCCGACGACGACACGCAGATCAGGGAAGTTCTGCACGAGTTGTTGAGCGAGGATTATGAGTGTGCGGAAGTCAGTTCAGCCGAAGAAGCTCTCATGGTGCTTCAAGGAGAAAACTTCAATCTCGTCTTGAGCGACATTATGATGGGCGGCATCACGGGGCTGGAGATGGTTCCGCAGGTGCTTGCGCGTGCGCCCGACACGGTCGTCATCATGATTAGCGGCGAGCAGAACATAGAGAGCGCAATCCAGGCTCTGCGCGCCGGAGCGTTCGACTACATCACAAAACCTTTTGACTTGCGCCACGTCGAGGCAGCCGTCAAGCGCGCACTTGAGCATCACGAGCTGCGCCGCTCCAAACGCTACTACGAAAACTTCCTCGAAGAGATGGTCAAGAAGCGAACCGTTGACTTGAACAAGGCCAACCAGACGCTGCGCGTATTGATTGAAGCTTCGCCGCTCACCATCTACGTTCTCGATACTGTGGGAAACGTCACCGTCTGGAATCCTGCCGCCGAGCGCATGTTCGGCTGGAGCGAAGCCGAGGTGCTCAATAGTCCCTTAGCAATCGTGCCGGAAGAGAGGCGCGAAGAGTTTCAGACAGGTTTCGCTGAAGCCTTGCAGGGCAAGCTCAACACTAATTACGAAACCCGCCACCGGAAGAAGGACGGCTCGCTCGCAGATGTCAGCGTCTGGACGGCAACCTTGCTCGACCACGAAGGCTTGATTAGCGGCATCATGGCTATCGTCGAAGACATCACGGAGCGCAAAGCTGCTGAAGAGAGGATTCATTATCTCGCGTATCACGACACGCTCACGGGGCTGCCCAACCGTGTCTTATTTGAAGAGTGCCTGACCGAAGCCATAGCGCAGGCCGAACCCGCTCTTCGTCCTCTGGCCGTGATGTTTCTTTCGCTCGACCGCTTCAAGAAATTCAACGACACGCTCGGCCACATCATCGGCGATCAACTGTTGCGCCGCGTCGCCGAACGATTGAATGCCTCCATGAGCGAGAGCGACACGATTGCATGTTTTGCCAGCGACGAGTTTGCCTTCCTGCTCACAAAGGTTCACGGTGCGGACGACTCGGCGGAATTGGCGCGCTCGTTTCAAAGTCTTCTCGAACCGCCGTTTGAAATTGAGGATCAGGAGCTTTACGTGACGGCCAGCATCGGCATCGGTCTTTACCCGCACGACGGCACAGACGCGCAAAGCTTGTTGAAGAACTCCGGCGCTGCGCTCTATCGCGCCAAGCAGCAGGGCGGCAATAACTATCAGTTCTACACGCCCGACATGAACGAGCGTGCGCTCAAGCGTCTCGCTCTTGAAAACCAGTTGCGCTGGGCCATTGAGCGCAAAGAGTTCAAGGTCTATTACCAGCCGCAGGTCAGCATTGGCACGGGACAGATCGTCGGGATGGAAGCGCTCGTGCGCTGGCAGCATCCAGAGATGGGCCTGGTCTCTCCGGCGGAGTTTATTCCGCTGGCCGAAGACACAGGCTTGATTGCGCCCATCGGCGAATGGGTCTTACGCTCCGCCTGCGCGCAGACAAAATCGTGGCAGGATTGCGGCTTTACTGCTCTGCGCGTCTCCGTCAATCTCAGCCCGCGACAATTTCAACAGCCCGATCTGGTATTGATGATTGAACGGCATCTCAAAGAGACCGGACTCGACCCGGCTTGTCTTGAGTTGGAGGTGACGGAAAGCTCCGTCATGAAAAATACGGAGAGCGCAATCAACACGCTGCGCGAACTGAAAACGATGGGCATCAAGATTTCGATAGATGATTTCGGCTCTGGCTATTCATCTTTGAGCTACCTGAAGCATCTCCCGATTGATGTCCTGAAGATTGACCAGTCGTTTGTGCGCGACATGACCTCAGACCCGAAGGACGCGGCCATCGTGATGGCGATCATTCAACTCGCGCACAGCCTGCAATTGAAAGTCAACGCCGAAGGAGTGGAGACTGAGGAGCAGTTGCGTTTCCTACGCCTGCTGCGCTGCGATGAGATGCAGGGCTATCTCTTCTGTCGCCCGCTTCCCGTCGAAGCCTTTGAACAACTCCTGCTCGAAGGCCGAAGCCTCGGCACAATGAACGCGCCGAGCCTTTCTCTCTCTTGAAGAGATAGCCTTAGCGTTCATTCGTCGCATCCAAAATGTTCGATGAGCCACAGATTTCAAACATCTAGCTCCCGCACCTTCGTCGTCTTTGCGCCGCTCGCTCTTTCCGTCTTCTTCCTGATTCCCACGCTCTATTTCAGCACTCGCCAAGCACCGCTCACTCCTGCTCAACCGCACGATAGCCCGCGCCCCGTCAGCACTGAGCGCGCTTCCATCAAAGAGGCCGGACCCGGCGGACGTTTCACGGAAGCTGATTTCGCGCGCCACGTAGAGCAAGTGAAAAAGAAGGTCTCGGCCAAAGAGTTTACGATCATCATCGAAGCTCCGTTTGTCGTCATCGGCGATGGCGCGCCCGCAGCCGTCAGGTCTCAGGCTAAAACTGTTCGTTGGACGGTCGAAAAGCTCAAGCAGGATTATTTCGAGAAAGACCCAACGGAGATTCTGGACATCTGGCTCTTCAAGGATGAGGCGTCTTATAGAAAACACGCCTGGGAATTATTCAACGATGAGCCGACGACGCCCTACGGCTACTATTCGAGCGCGAACAAGGCGCTCGTCATGAACATAGAGACCGGCGGCGGCACACTCGTTCACGAGATAGTGCATCCTTTCGTCGAAGCCAACTTCCCTGAATGCCCTCCCTGGTTCAACGAAGGCTTAGGCTCTCTCTACGAGCAGAGCGGCGAGAAGGAGGGCCACATCTACGGCTACACCAACTGGCGCTTGCATGGCCTGCAACAAGCTATCCGGGCGCACGCCGTTCCCACGTTCAAGACGCTCACGGCGATGCGCGCAGACGCTTTTTACAACGAGGACAAGGGAACCAACTACGGCCAGTCGCGCTACCTCTGCTACTATCTACAGGAGAGAGGACTGCTCGTAAAATTCTACAAAGAGTTCTACACGCATCGTCTGGACGACCCGACGGGCTACAAGACGCTTCAATCGGTCCTGGGTGAATCCGACATGGACGCTTTCCAGCGGCGCTGGGAAAAGTTTGTGCTGGATTTGAGCGAAGAGTTTAAGCTGCTCGCTCCCGCGAGCTAGGTTGGTTTGCTCGGTGAATGATGAAGAATCGGTGCGGATGAGTAAACGTCAGCAGAAAGAGACGGAAGAGACTGCGAGCGCCGCGCAGCCTACGCACTACAACGTCGCGCCGCACGACGGCGAGGCCGAGCGAAAGATAGAGCGCGAGGCTGAGTCTTCGCCAAACGGCGACCCTTCGGAAACATCCAGCCGGAATATTCGAGAGACTTCATCTCACGGCGTAGAGCAACGGAGCGCGCAGCCGCCTGTGGAAATTGAAGGGCTTGAAATCAAAGAGACAAGCAGCGTTGCCGGTGGAATTCCAGCAATCGTTCAGACCGCAAAGCACGCATGGCGAGAGATGGGCGCGCGTCGCAGTCTCAAGACATTGCTCGCGGTTAACCAGAAAGACGGGTTTGATTGTCCCGGTTGCGCGTGGCCTGAGCCTGATGGTGAACGTTCCCACGCGGAGTTCTGCGAAAACGGCGCGAAGGCCGTCGCAGAGGAAGCGACACTCAAGCGCATCACACCTGAGTTTTTCAGTGAGTGGAGCGTGGCGGAGCTTGCGAAGAGATCGGATTACTGGCTCGGCAAGCAGGGAAGGCTCACACACCCTATGCTGCTCCGAAGAGGAGGCACGCATTACAAGCCTGTCGGTTGGGATGAAGCGTTTGCTTTGATTGCCGTTGAATTGAACGCGCTCGCCACGCCCGGCGAAGCCATCTTCTACACTTCCGGGCGCACGAGCAACGAGGCGGCGTTTCTCTACCAGCTTTTTGTCCGTCAATTCGGCACAAACAATCTTCCAGACTGCTCGAACATGTGCCACGAATCGAGCGGGTCTGCGCTCACGGAAACCATCGGCATAGGCAAGGGCACGGTCACGCTCGAAGATTTCAACCTGGCCGAAGCCATCTTCATCATCGGCCAGAATCCGGGAACGAATCACCCGCGCATGCTCACCGTTCTCCAAAAAGCGAAGCGCAATGGCTGCAAGATAGTTCACATCAACCCGCTGCCCGAAGTCGGAGCAACGCGCTTCAAGCACCCGCAGGAAATTTTCGGCATGTTAGGGAAGGGCACACAGTTGGCCGACCTCTTTCTTCAACTACGCATCAACGGCGATGTCCCGCTTCTGAAGGGCATCATGAAAGAGATGCTCGAAGAAGAGTTGCGTCGTCCGGGCGAAGTCTTCGATCAAGAGTTCATACGCGAGCAGACCGATGGCTTTGAGAGTTTTATTCGGGCTTTAACAGAAGTGAGTTGGGATGAGATTGTCGAGCAAAGCGGAATTGCGCGCGAGCAGATGCGCGAAGCTGCGCGCATCATGATCGCTTCAGAGCGCACCATCATCTGCTGGGCGATGGGGCTGACGCAGCACAAGAACGCCGTCGCCAACATACAGGAGATCATCAACCTGCTGCTGCTTCGCGGGCAAATAGGCAAGCCCGGCGCAGGCGCTTGCCCGGTGCGCGGCCACTCCAACGTGCAGGGCGATAGAACGATGGGCATCTGGGAGCGCCCGACCGAAAGCTTTCTCGATAGCCTCTCGAAAGAGTTTGAGTTTGAGCCGCCGCGCGAGTTTGGCTTCGACACGGTTGAATCAATCAAGGCGATGCATGCTGGCGTGGGCAAAGTCTTCTTCGCGCTCGGCGGCAACTTTCTTTCCGCCACACCCGACACGGAGTACACGGCTGAAGCTTTGAGACGTTGCCGTCTCACCGTTCAAGTCTCGACCAAGCTCAACCGCGCGCATCTCATCACGGGCGAGCAAGCCTTGATTCTGCCCTGTCTCGGTCGCACGGAAGTGGACGCGCAGGCGAGCGGAGAGCAGTTCATTAGCTCGGAAAATTCTATGGGCGTTGTGCAGTCGTCGCGCGGGTCATTGGAGCCTGCATCGCTCGCCCTGTTGAGCGAGACGATGATCGTCGCACGGCTGGCGGCGGCGACGTTGGGCGGGCGAAGCAGCGTTGACTGGCTCAAGCTCGCCGGAGACTACGACCTGATACGCTCCTCAATCGAGCGAGTTATTCCCGACTTTGAAGACTACAACCGGCGCGTGCGTGAGCCGGGCGGGTTTTATCTTCCAAACCATGCGCGCGAGCGTCATTTCCAAACTGCAACCGGCAAGGCCCGGTTCACGGTTCACCCTCTCCCGCGCCACGAGCTTGAGACTGGACAATTTCTGATGATGACGATCCGCAGCCACGACCAATTCAACACGACCATCTACGGCCTTGATGATCGCTACAGAGGAATCTATAACGGGCGGCGCGTCGTCCTCCTCAACCCTGAAGACATAATGGAAGCCGGATTAGTTCAGGGACAAATCGTTGATCTCACCAGCCACTTCGAGAATGAAACGCGCAGGGCGCGCCGCTTCGTCGTCGTCCCCTACAGCATTCCGCGTCGCTGCGCTGCGACCTACTTCCCTGAAGCGAACGTACTCGTTCCCATCGGAAGCGTGGCAGAGAAGAGCAACACACCCGCGTCGAAATCCGTCCGTATCAGCCTGCGGCCTTCTAATGATTCAGCGGAGTTCGATTACGACCACGACGAAACTCATCAATCCGCCTGAAAAAATATTATTCACTCTTCGCCGTTGCACTAATCTCCGTCAAAGCCTTCTGCGTCGCCGTCAACAGAGCTTCAGGGCCGACGGGTGCGCCCGTGGCCTTCTTCATCCAGAGGTCTGGAATGACGCTGCCCGTCAGGGCCATGCGCTCAAACTCGGAGCCGATGTTTCCAGACTTATCCATCTGCTCCTCTATCTGAAAAGCGATCATGTGGCCGATGGGGTAGTCCGGTAGATAGAGGAAGGAATCAATCATGTGCGAGTAGATACCTAAGAGAACTACGTCGCGCTTTTTGAAGACGGGAGCGTAATACTTGTTCCAGGTATCTTTTGAAATCTGGATCGTCGCCTCTTTCAGTTCCGCAGGCGTCGCATTCGGGTGATCGTACATCCAGTGCCAGACGGCCATATCTACGAGCGCGACTCCGGCAATCTCGTAAGCTCCCCAGAAATCATCGAGCGTCTTGAGCGCACGACTCTTCGCATCGCGCTTTGCCAAACCCAGAAGCTCAAGGTCGTGGCCCTGAAAGACGAAGGCGAGTGCTTCCGTGAACGCAGTGTTCGGCACGCCAGCAAGCGTGTAATAGTCAATCTTGTTGAGCGAGAAAGTTTGCTCGACGTTGTGTCCCATCTCGTGGACGGCGATGTTGAAGCCTTTGTAATTCATCCCGCCTGTCTCGACGCGCGTGCGCAGGTGAGCTTTCGCCTCGCGCATGCTTGCGCCCAGGGCGTGTCCTGACCCGCGCGCCGGATCAACGATGATGTTGTTCGCCAGATACTCTGCGCGCTCCTTTGTGAAGCCGAGTTGCATCAGGAGATTCGGAATCTCTTTCTTGTAGGCTTCGGCGGTCGGATATTTCTTCGAGACAACCTCGTCGAGTTGCGCCTCCGTGTAAGCCCCGCGCGGGCGAAAACCGTTGTACCAGATGTCGAAGGGTTCAAGAGGACGACCCAGCCGCGCCTCGATCAAGCGAGCGACCTGCGGGACGAGCGGCGAGGAGAGCACCTGCTCGAACATCTGCCTGACGCGCGCTTCGGGTATCTCACGGTTCTCATCGAAACGGCGCGCAATCAAAGTAGGCGCAGTCGGCGAATACGGGTCGGCTTTCCTGGATGCTTGAAAAGTCAGAAGCAGTTTCGCGTAGCGTGTGTTCGGCTCAGGCGCGTTGGTCGGCGCGGCTGTGGAAGTCTGCGCTGGCGCTTCAGCATCCTTGACCGCCGCAGGCTTCACTTCATTCGTAAATGGATTCCAATCCACGTTCGGGTTGTTGACGACGACCGCCGGGATAGTCTGCGTGACGATGCGTTCCATCACCTGTTGAATCAGGCGCTGCTTGGCTAACCCCTCCTTCGCGTCGCTGTAATCGGCTTTGATCTCGTCGCGCAGATTCCAGTGCGACAGCAGGCGCAGCTTCGGCGGGAAGAGACGATTTCCCTGAGCGTCAACGAGGTGGTGCATCCAGATGTTGTACTCCGCAATGTAGCGGCCTGCTTCCGCAGAGGCTTGAGCGATGGCTAAATTCACTTCCGCAGGAATACGCTTTGAGAATCTCTGCGCGAGCCTAACTTCCGCCCACTGCCGCCTAGACCATTTCTCACCTTCCGTGAGTCGCTCCTGAAGCGTGGTCAGCGGGAAATTGAGTAGCACGATGAAGGCCAGCTTGTTCTGGAAAAAATCGTCCGTCACATGCGCCGAAGGATCGTAGCCTGCGAAGACATCATCGAACGGGAGTATCGCGCCGATGTCTAAATCTGACTGCTGGCGAAACTCGCGGCCTATCTCCTGCATGTGGCCGTCAACCTGCTCAAGGTTATGCTCGAACCGCTCAAACAGGGCGTCGAGCACTCCCTGCTCGCCAGCGAAATTCGTTCGCACGAAATCTTCAAAAGCGGCAGCGTCGCCATCTTCAGCACGCCAGAAACTCGCAACCTGCTTTAGCCCACGCTCCACACGCGCACGCTGCCCCTCCCCGTGCTTCGCTACAAGCTCACCTTCCAGCTTCTGCGCTGATTCCTTCATCCAGGGCAACGATGAGCCTCCTTGCCGTGCTTCACCTTCACGGGCTGCAACGTGCGCCGTTGCGCGATTGGTTGTCGTGGCGCTTGCGACGAGCGCGAGCGATAAGCTAAGAACTCCGAGTTTGCGGAAAAGACTTTTGCGCATGATAGTCTCCGGTATTGCCTGTGTGATTGCCGTCTTTGTTTCGGGGCAGAATGCTTGAGCCGTATCATTTATGCCAGACGCGCCCAGCATGTCAATCATTGGACTCTTTAATCCAGGGCGGCCTGCGCGATAATGTAAAGCAACGATCTTCCGGCGCTCCCCTTAAGCCTCTTTGCCCAGGAGGTCTGAAGCTTGGGCCACTCTGACGGAGAAAGCATGCCTCTCTCAAGTATCTCAAACCCTGCGCTCCGATAGTTAGGGGTAAGAATAGAATCTATGTATTCGATGGATATGGATTGGAGTCCGAGGCGCTCAATCTCGAAACGGTCTCGCTCAGGATCAAGTCCGATTACTACTTCCAGTAGAGCTTCGGAAGAGCAAATGCGTCGCAGATTAACGAGCACTGCTCGCTCCCCTGTTGCGACGGCTCCGAGTAAGCTGCCCCAGGGAAAATGAACGTGTACTTCGTCAGCCACTCCGTCTAATTCAGAAGGAAGGTCTTCGACGCTCGCCTGTATGAAGAGGACGTTCGGCAAACCGCCTTTCGATGGTTTCCTATGAATCTTCTCGGATATTTTCTCCAGCAGGCGAGGATTGGCGTCTATCCCGACGTAAAATTTCTTCGGGTTCTGCTTGGCGCACTGGTATACAAAGAGACCGTCTCCGGTCCCAATGTCTATGATTATTCCCTCGCCGGTAGGGGGCGATAAGTTTTCGGAAGGTGTCTCTATCGAGTTATCAGGTGGTTTTACCACGAATGAACTTTAACATGAGCGTGCGTCCTTTCTATGCGACTAATAATAGATAGAAGGTCTCTTCCTGACAATAAGATTTTCCCATAAGCGTAGGACGCAAGGCTTGGTCTGGCAAAGCTCTGGCATATATGTCCGCAGATGCCGAACGCTGTGAGTTGAAAAGCTAAGGAATTAGATTTGTGAGAAAGGCAAGACGGTCGGAACTTAGGGTTTGAGAAGGTTATGCGTCCGTCAAGGTCAGACGCTCCTTCTCGAATGCTGTTTCGCCGAGGGATTCGATGTGAAGCCAGTCGGCAGTCAGCAGCGATTGGGCTAGACGGCGTAGGCTTGAGGGCATATCAACGATTTCACATTCCTCTTCTTTTGTGGGGGCATGCTCGGCCAGCAGTTGAAACTCCGCGCCACAAAAGTCGCATTCGTCCAGATGCGACTCCACCCAAACCGTCTGCTCCACCGCTAAAGCGTGCGTTCTGTACGTCAGCAGAGTCTCTGAGGAAGGGCACGTAGCTCTTTTGCAAAATGTGATTGCGCTTAGAATCATGAAGTAAACCCCCTTCAATATCCGCTACCCATTGTTCAGAATTATCATCGGTTTCAACTAGCCAAACCCGGAAGCACCCATGCTGAAAGGCGGTAGAAGGGGCAAGATGAACGCGAGGTCAACTGTTCAACCCTGACAGGGCGCTTCACTTGGTCAATGTAAATAAAACGCTAATCCTCCCCATCTTCCAAAGTTAGTGTGACTCAGGAGCGTGTTTTTATGTGCAATATCAATGTTTTGGCCTCTTTGTAAAAAGATGTTGCTCATTTTGTTGTTTGCTGATAACATCTTTTCTGTAGTCGAGGAGAGCGGAAAGTTCTCTCTGACCCTTTCCTGGATGATCGCGCCATTCCCCTTGCGGTCATCGTGGCGCGGACTCCAGCAAAGTCCGTAAAACGAGGCCAGCGGGTCTGCCGAAGCGGTACCTTCCCCAGATGAGAGTTCGACTCGTCCGTTACCGCCAAAGCATCGTGCGGCTCCTCTTGAGATGGTCGTCACGATCCGCCCGATCCTTTCAACTCCGGCTCCAGCGTGCCGTTCGTCAAGAGCTTTTCACAGAGGCTCCGGGGACGACTTCGACGCCGAAAACCAATGACAATGTTTGGGAGCAATCTAGCCTTTCGGTTTGCAGGCCAATGGAATTACCAGCTTTGACCGGCGGCTTCCTTTGAGAGAACCCCTTTCTCCAGCCCACCGGCCCCGGGTAAAATATTAGCGATGAGGTAATTCAGATTGGCGACGATAGCTTTGGGGAAAGAGTCGAACCGTTCGGAAAAAGATTCGCTCTTGCCAATCTAAACCTTGCGCCTTCTGCACAACTATAATACCGTGAAATCTACCAGTGATAACCAACCGAAAGGTTCAACCATGAGCGCTATCAAGGAACAGCCGCGTGCGTCACGCGCTGCCTTTGAACGCCACTCCAAGAGCGGCCCGTGGGTCGAAAGCCTGCGCTGCTCGGATGTCAGCCGCCTCTGGGCGGAGCTGCACCGCGTTGTCTGCCACCACCCCCTTGTTCGAGCTTCGCGTAACGCCGGTCTGCTCGTCGAAGAGGGTTCGCACAACGCTTACACGGATTTAACGCAGGAGTTATTCGTACAGCTTCTCAGCAAGGCGCGCTTCCAGCACTATCTCGATACAGAGATGACCGACGCCGAGATCGAATGCGAGATCGGCCAGATCGAATTAACCAACCTCTTAACCTCTGAACTGCGAAAGCGCCATCCTGAATCCTATCGCCTGGCTCGCCGCATCTCCACACTCATTCAATCGAGCGCCAACTTTCGACGCTTCGATACTTCAGGCATTGACGACGAGCCGCATCGCCGTCTGGCTGACCGCGTTTACGGCTTGAGCGAATGGCCCAACGAGAAGCCGCGCCGAAACAGCCACGACCTTGAGCAGCGCATCCAGATGATTCCCGTGCGCCAGCGCGACACACGCATGGTCGGCTGCACGGGCGACTCGCAGATTGTCATCGGAAATTCCGACCTTGAAGATTTGATTATCTCCGTGCTTGAAGCTACGGACGCGCCCGTTGATGTACGCATGCTCAGAAGCCTAGTCATGTCGCGGCTGCCGGTGATGGATATTTACCTGGTGCCGCTTGGCGGAGACGATGCGGATGATAACGGCAGCCAGTTTGAGCCTGTTGATGGATGTGATAATCCAGAGCAGGGCTTGATGCGCCGCGAGAGTGAGCGCGAGGCCGCTAATTTCGTTGATAGTTTCCTGAAGAGCTTGCACGAGACTGTGCGCGGCAAGGTCAAGCAGTATAATCGTATGCTGGGTGTGCTCTGGCACTGCTATCTCAGCCCGGATCACTCGACGCAACTGGAAGTCGCCTCAACGCTCGGCGTCTCCGATTCACTTGTCTCGGACTATCGCCGCCGCATCGAACAGGAACTGCGCGCACTCTCCTTCGCGGAGATTGAAGAAGCGCGGCGCTTCGAGATGGCTTTGCGCGACCGCGTGCGTGCTCTGGTGCTAATCGGCGATGAAGAGGGCGTCACGGTTTAAGAGCCAGAACTCCTAGAGCGCTCATTTGACGAATCATCCTTTATCTTTGATGCTGGCATCGGGGCAGCACACTTTTGGGCGCAGCTTGCGCTCAAAATTCTTTTAGCGCTACGGAAGTTTTAAGAAAAGTTTTGCTGCCGGACAAAGCGCGTGCGCTTGGGCGTCATCGGAAAGAAGAGTCGTGCCGCTTGTCTTGAGTCTGAACTAATCGGGCGTGTGCGGATGCCTTTTAAGTCTAAAACCTTTGTTGATGAGCCTGAGCCGGTGACTCGCACGCGGCGTGCGCGCTTGTGGGACGAGAGTGAGAGCGAGGCTGCTTGGCCGCAGGAGAAAACTAAGGAACTTCAGCAAGGCGAGTTTGCGCCAGGCTTTGAAACCAGAGATGCGACTACGCTCGATGCCGCTTCTGCTTCGCCACGAGAGGCGAGCGCGCCTGTTAAGGTTAAGAGATGGCCGACGCTAAAACGCGCTCATGCGTTGAGCTTCGCCGGGCTGCTACTGTTTACAGCCGTCACCTACTTTCGCCCTTACGAACTCATCTCCGCGCTCTCCGGCTTCAAATCAATGGCGTTCTGGCTGGCGGTCGCAACGCTCCTCATCTTCCTGCCGACACAGCTTTCCATAGAGGGCACGCTGACAGCGCGCCCGCGCGAAGTCAACCTGGTGCTACTGCTGTCGCTGGCGGCTCTGCTTTCCATTACTTTGGCGATTGAGCCATCGGAAGCCTGGAGCGCTTTCCTGGATTTCGCCAAAGTCATCATGATGTTCATCGTGATGGTCAATGTCGTTCGGACAGAGCGTCGCTGGCGTGGAATGTTTTGGATGGCGCTGCTGGTTAGCTTGTTCTTGAGCGTCAACGCTCTGAACGATTATCGCCTGGGCCATCTTGATCGTCGCGGAGACAGAATTGAAGGCGCTCTCGGAGGGTTGTTCGATAATCCAAACGACATGGCGCTGCATCTGGTGACGATTCTTCCTCTGGCCCTCGGCCTACTGTTTGTTGCGCGCGGCCTCTCCAAAAAACTGTTTTATGGGTTGTGCGCTTCATTAATGATAGCGGCGACGGTCGTCACCTTTTCGCGAGGCGGGTTTTTGGCTCTGGTGTGCGCCTTGTTTGTGTTGGCCTGGAAACTCGGTCGCCGCAATCGCTTTGCAGTCGTGATTCTGTTTCTGATTGCTGCCTCGATGTTCTTCCTGATTCTGCCCGCTGGATTTGTCAGTCGCCTGATGTCCGTTTTCGGGGGGAACGTGGACGGCGGGTCTGCGGTTGCGCGACAGAATCTTCTCTTGAGATCAATCCTGGTCACGCTCAGACATCCGCTGCTCGGCATCGGGATGGGCAATTTTCATAACGTCTCCATACGCGAGCAAGTAAGCCATAATGCCTATACGCAGGTCGGTGCAGAGATGGGCATCCCGGCGATGATTATTTACGTCCTCTTCATCTGGTCGGCGCTCAAGCGCATGCGCCAGATTGAGCATGAGACTTACGATTTAAGAGCGAGAGCGCGGGTTTACTATCTGGCAATAGGCTTGCAGGCGAGCCTTATCGCCTACATGGTGAGCAGTTTCTTCGCCTCGGTCGCTTACCTGTGGTACATCTACTTTCTGGTGGGCTACGCCGTCTGCCTGCATCGCCTTTATGAAGCGAAAGGCGCTGAAAATGTCTTCGGTCGCGCAGGTGTGGGTAAACGGCTAAGCAACATCGAAGGATCAAAAGACGGGCTTGCCGCCTCGTTCACAGAACCGCTGGCTGCGCATCATGAACGGTAGTTTCAATGAATTTTGAAGTCGTCATGCAGGTCTGTTTCTGGTCGGGCGCGGCGCTGCTCCTCTACACGTATGCGGGCTACCCGCTGCTGCTGGCGCTCGTCAGCCGTTTGCGCGCGCGTCCCGTCAGGCGCGCTGAATGGACACCTTCCGTCAGTGTCATCATCACCGCTTACAACGAAGAGCGCGACCTCGCGGCCAAACTCGAAAACACACTCCTGCTGGATTACCCCGCCGACAAGCTTGAGATCATCGTCGCTTCTGATTGCTCTACTGATCGCACAGACGAAATAGCGCGGCAGTATTCCATGCGCGGCGTGCGCCTTTGCCGCCAGGCAGAGCGTTTGGGTAAAACTTCAGCGCAGAACATGGCTGTCGAGCAGGCGCGCGGTGAGGTTATTCTTTTTTCCGATGCGACGACGCTCTACAACAGGGACGTGTTGCGCGTGATGCTGCCAAGCTTTGCGGACGAAACGGTCGGCTGTGTCGCAGGTCGTCTGGTTTACGTTGATCCTACAGATTCGAGCGTCGGGCAGGGCGCGCGTTCTTACTGGGGCTATGAAACCTTTCTCAAGCATCACGAAAGCCGCGTCTGCTCTTTGATAGGCGCTTCAGGATGTTTGTATGCGGTGCGTCGCTCGGCCTATGTGCCGATGTACCCGGAGGCGTGCAGCGATTTTCTGATTGCGACGAAGATGGTCGAGCAGGGTTTACGCGCAGTCTATGAGCCAGCCGCCGTCTGCACAGAAGAGACGAACAAGCGAACAGATAAAGAGTTGCGTATGCGCGTGCGTATCATCACGCAGACCTTCACAGACCTCTGGCGTCATCGCGCGATGATGAACCCGTTCAGGAGCGGCTTCTACGCCGTCCAGCTTATCTCTCATAAAGTGCTGCGCTACCTTGTGCCGGTCTTTCTTCTCATAATCTTTTTCTCTTCGCTCGCGCTCGCGCCGCGCTCTCTCCTTTACGCTCTGCTTGCTCTGGCGCAAATCTGTTTTTATGCAGCGGCGTTTCTCTCGTGGCTGATAGAGAGTAAAGGTTTCAGGCGCAACCGTCTCCTGGCGCTGCCGCAGTATTTCGTTCTCGCCAACCTTGCATCGCTCATAGCCTTCTACAAATTTTTAAGCGGCGAGCGCTATGCTCGCTGGGAACCGATTCGTGAGCCGGTGAACGCGATGACTCAGGCGGCGACCGGCAAAGCCGGAGTCGGAATCAACGATTGAGAAGGGAATCATCAGTCACCGGAGAGGGCGAGGAGACTAGAGACCGCACGATGAATCCGACCGAGGCCATAAAAACTGAGATCGTCTCAAAAGGTACGGATAGATTCTTCCGCACAGATCACCTGAAGGCTGACCTGGCGGGACGCACGGCGCGTAGCGGTGCGGTCATGATCGTGGCGCAAGGCTCCAAGTTTGTCATCAACATGGTCTCGGCGGTCGTGCTGGCCCGCCTTCTCACGCCGCAAGACTACGGGTTGATCGCTATGGTCGCGGTCTTCACGAACTTCACTTCGCTCTTTAGAAACTTGGGTCTCTCTGCGGCCACGACGCAGAGGGCCGAGATTAATCATCAACAGATCAGCACACTCTTCTGGATAAACATAGCGTTCAGCGTTTTGACCATGCTTGTGACGGCAGCTTGCGCGCCGCTCATCGCAGCCTTTTATGGTGAGCCGCGCTTGACTTGGGTCACTCTGGGCATCGTTGTCGGCTTCATCTTCAGCGGTCTCACAGTCCAGCACGAAGCTCTCTTGAAGCGTCAGATGCGCTTTACAGCGCTCGGAACAATTGACGTTCTCTCTATGCTTACCGGGTTCTTTACCGGCGTGATGATGGCCTGGTACGGGGCGGGTTACTGGGCGCTCGTTGGCGGTCAACTCGCGCTCGGCGCGTCCTACGCAGCAGGCATCTGGATAGCGTGTGATTGGCGACCCAGCCTGCCCACTAAAAATTCCGGCGTCCGGTCAATGATTGCATTCGGCAGTAATCTCACAGGCTATAACTTCCTCAACTACTTCTCCAGAAACACGGACAACCTGCTCATCGGGCGTCTCTGGGGTTCGCAGCAACTGGGCCTCTATTCGCGCGCTTATCAACTGCTGCTCCTGCCGCTCGATCAGGTTTGCTCTCCGCTCGACGGCGTGGCCGTAACTGCGTTAAGCAAATTGGTGGACACTCCGGCACGATACGCACGGGCTTACCTGCGTATTCTGGAGAAGCTGGCGATGTTAACCATGCCGGGCGTGGCGCTGATGATTGCTACATCGGATTGGCTGGTGCGTTTCATGTTAGGGCCAAAGTGGGCGGATACGGGGCGCATCTTTGCAGTGCTTGGAATTGTCGGCTTGCTCGAACCCATTTCTCTTAGTGTCGGCTGGCTTCTCATCTCGCAGGGGCGCACGCGCCGCATCTTGCATTGGGGCATCATTGATAGTGTGCTCTCGCTCGTCTCGATTGTGGCGGGTTTGCCCTGGGGTGCGCTGGGAGTAGCCGTCTCCTACTCGCTTGCCGGATTTTTCCTGCGCAAGCCTTTGCTGTTCTGGTTTGCCTCTCGCTCAGGGCCTGTTCGACTCGCCGATTTTTACCGCACAATCTTTCCATCCATCTGTGCCGCTTTCTTCGTGTTGGCCGCCCTCTTCGGTTTCCGTCAGTGGGCGGATGGGATAAAACCTTTCGCGGGCTTGTTAGCCAGTTTGCCGATTGCGGCGGTGGTCGCCTTTCTAGTCTTCTTCATCATACCGAGCGGGCGAAGGGCACTCAAAGATATAAAGGGCATCCTCGCTCTACTCCTTAAAAGGAGAGCACTGGCAGAGTAATCCGGGGGCGCAAGAGAGACGATTCATGACAGTTTTCGCAGGCATCTTTAAGAGGAACGCGGAGAGCGCGCTGCCCCAATCGGCGTGCGACACTTTAAGGCGCGTCGTCTCACGCGACCAGCAGCAGGAGAGGATTGTCTTTCAGGATGAACGCTGCTTCTTCGTCAAAGTGGATATTGGCGCTTACGGCGAACCCGGCTGGCGCGTTGACGAAAACGGCGCGGTTTCAATCCTGGCGGGCGAGCCTTTGCTGCGTCTGGATGAAGAGGGCGCGTGGCAGAGTCGTGCGAAAGACCTGGATGTGTTGCACGAAGATTGGCTGAAAGGCAGCCTGGAAATGTTGAGGCGCGCGCGCGGCGTCTTCTGTGCGGCTCACTATCAGCCGGAGAAGGGCGAATTAAGCTTAATCGCCGACAAGCTCTGCGTGCGTCCGCTCTACTATTGGGCGGATGATAAGTATGTCGTCTTTGCGACCGCGCTCCGCATCATTGAAAGTCTCGACCTGGTTCCGAAGGAGATGGACGTGCGCGGCGTGACGGAGATGGTCGGACTCGGCATCCCGCTCGGCGCTCGCACACCCTATGCGAATGTCTCGCTGTTGCGCGCGGCGGAAGTTATACGCTTCTCTGAAAAGAGTTCGTCGCGCACGCAATACTGGCGTTGGGACGACATCGCTCCGTCGCTGCGTCCCGAAGCTGAACTGGTCGGCGAAGCTTACGAGCAGTTCACACAAGCGGTCGCGCGCCGGATTCGGCGCGATAAAACGACGGTCGCATTCTTGAGCGGCGGACTCGATTCGCGCTGCGTCGTGAGTGCGTTGCGCTCGCGCCATGTTCGCGTTCACACCTTCAACTTCTCGCCGACGGGTTCGCAGGATCAAATCTTTGGGGCGGAGTTCGCGCGCGCGATTGACACGGTTCACAGCGAAGCTGAGCGCAAAGATGAGGGCGGCCCCAACTGGACGCAGATGCTCGCCAATGCTTGGGGCAGCTCGAAGGAGCGAGCGCGATTGCCAGCCGAACGCGCGTCTCTCGGTTGGTCGGGCGACGGCGGCAGCGTCGGTCTGGGGCACGTCTATGTGACGCAGGAGATCGTAGGGTTGATGCGCGAGGGCAACACGGATGCGGCCATCGAGTCTTACTTGCGGCAGGAGAAGGCGGGGCTTCCCGTAAAATTCTTCAAGCGCGACATCGCCGCTGCGCTCTCTGCGACATTGCTTCGCGGAATACGCGAGGAGCTTGATGATATTCGCGCTGCCGATCCGGGTCGAGCGTTCTATCTCTTCCTGATGCTCAACGATCAACGACGCCATCTCTTCAATCACTTCGAGAACATTGACGAGCATCGCCTGGAATTGCAACTACCTTTCTACGACAGCGATTTTCTCAGCGCGATCATCTCCGTTCAAATTGAGATGTGTCTGGCTCACAAGTTCTACGCAAAGTTTCTCGCACGCTTCGCTCCGGTTGTGACCTCCGTGCCCTGGCAGGCTTATCCCGGACACGAGCCGTGCCCGCTGCCCGTTCCGCGCGGTCTGGACTACCAGTGGAGTGATGACGACCGGGCGCGACGCCAGGCGATGCAAAAACGACGTTTGATAGAGCAGGTGAGCGACTTGCTTGCCGCGCCGGATTTTCCGGGTAAGATTCTCAGGCGTAATCATCTGCGGCTCGCCGCGTTCCTATACCGGATAGGGCTGCGCGATTACGGTTATGCGATTACGGCGGCGCGCACATATCACAAGTTTTGGTCTCTTTGCGGCGGGCGATACCTTCTCCCGTCAACTCAAGAAAACGATAGCTCACGTCCTGCTCTTTCAGCGTTGTCTGAAGCAAGCAGGCAGAGCGAATTAATGATTGGCGTAAATATGTCTGGCAGTAATGCGGAAGGGCAACCTGGCTCTCAGGTTAATTAAGAAGATGTGCGGTATTGCAGGATTCATAGAATCGAAGGCAGCGGGTTCGACTTCAGAGCAGCGCTCTGAAGTCCTCGACCGCATGTGCCGCGTCATACGCCATCGTGGGCCTGACGATCAGGGCATGTTTGTGAAGGGCGGCGTCGCCCTCGGCATGCGTCGGCTCTCGATTATAGATTTGGCGGGCGGCCATCAGCCCATGTCCGGCGAAGATGGGGAGACAACGGTTGTCTTCAACGGAGAGATTTATAACTATCGTGAGCTTCAGCCGGAACTGGAAGCGCGCGGCCACTCGTTTCAAACCAATTCCGACACGGAAACAATTGTTCACGCCTACGAAGAGTACGGCGCATCATGTGTCGAACGCTTGCGCGGCATGTTTGCCTTCGCCATTTGGGACGAGCGAGAGCGCAAGCTCTTTATCGCACGCGACCGCGCAGGGAAAAAGCCTCTCTATTACACGTTGACGCCGCAAGGCACGTTAATTTTCGGCTCGGAGCTAAAATCGCTTCTCGAACACCCCGAAGCCCGGCGTGAGATAAACATGGAGGCGCTCGATGCCTATCTCTCGCTCGGCTACGTGCCCGACCCGCTCTCGATCTTCCGCGACATACACAAGCTGCCGCCGGGCCATCATCTCATCTTCCGTGATGGCCGCTTGAGCGTGCATCAATACTGGGACTTTCATTACGAAGTAGTTGAGGCTAGACCGGAGGAGGATTATACGGAAGAGTTGCGCGCACTGCTCGACGAGGCTGTCAGGTTGCGTCTTGTGGCTGACGTTCCGCTCGGAGCATTTCTTTCAGGCGGCGTTGATTCAAGCACCATCGTCGCTCTGATGTCGCAGCACACTGACCGGCCCGTCAAGACTTTTTCCATAGGCTTTCATGAAGACGGCTACGACGAGTTGAAATACGCGCGCCTCGCAGCCGAGCGTTTTCACACAGAGCATCACGAGTTTATTGTCACGCCTGAAATCTGCCACATCGTTGACGAGTTGGCCTGGCACTTGGACGAACCCTTCGCAGACTCTTCGGCCATCCCGACCTATGCGGTCTCCAAGATGGCGCGCGAGCACGTCAAGGTTGTTCTTTCAGGCGACGGCGGCGACGAGTTGTTCGGAGGCTACACGCGCTATGGGATAGATCGCCAGCGAAGTGGATTTGCGAAGCTGCCGCGCCTCTTGCGCCAGGGGCTGATGCAGCCTTTGAGCCGCCGTCTGCCGCACGGCGCATGGGGACGCAACTACCTGCATAACGTCGCTCTCGATCCTGTGCAACGCTACCTCGATAGCGTCTCATACTTCACCAGCCTCAACAAACAATCTCTCTATTCAACTGATTTTCGCTCTCAACTAAACGGCCAGAGCAAGGCTGCCTCGCTCTTTGAAGAATACGCCGCGCGGGTCAACTCCCATGAGCCTCTGGATACTTTGCTCTATCTCGATAGCAAAACCTATCTACCGGGCGACATCCTGACGAAAGTTGACCGGATGAGCATGGCAGCCTCCCTGGAAGCGCGCGTGCCGCTCCTGGATCACAAGCTGATTGAGTTTGTCACGCGCATTCCATCGGGGCTGAAGATGAAGGGCTTGGAGACAAAGCATATCTTCAAACAAACGGTGCGCGGCCTTGTGCCCGACGAGATACTCGACCGCCCCAAGCAAGGCTTCGGCCTGCCGATTCAGAAGTGGATCAATCAAGAGTTGCGTAGCTACATCCGCGACGTTTTACTTGACGGGCGAACGCGCGAGCGCGGCTACTTCAATCAAGCTTACGTCAAGCTGCTTCTTGACGAGCACGACCGCGCCCGCCGCGATCACACGTCGCCGCTCTGGGCGCTCTTTATGCTGGAACTCTGGCATCGCACGTTCCTTGATGCGCGCCCCACGACAGTCAACTCCGGCGCGACAATAATGAGCGCGGCATGAGACGATAGCCCTTGATGAAGTGAGAAACATCTAACCACCGGCCACCGCCGTGTTGCCCACTGCTTTATGAACGTCCTACAACTCACAAACAGCTTTCACCCCGGCGGCTCCGAACGACAGGCCGTGCAATTAGCGCGCTTGCTCAGTGAGTCCGGGCGTTGCCGTGTGTTTGTGGCCTGTCTTGATAGGAGCGGAGCGCTCCTGGACGAAGCTGCGCGTCTGGATATAGGCGAAATTCCCGAATACCCTCTGACCAGTTTCTACAATCCTAACGCGCTCCGGCAGCTTCGACGCTTCGCAGCTTATTTGCGCGAGCACGAGATAGACGTTGTGCAGACGCACGACTTCTATTCAAATGTTTTCGGCATGGCGGCTGCGGCGCACGCTCGCGTGCCTGTACGCATCGCCTCGAAACGCGAGACGGGCGGCATGCGTACTGCGGCGCAAAAAGTTGTCGAGCGTCAAGCCTACAAGCTCGCGCATGCGATAGTCGTGAACTCGGAAGCGGTCGGTAGCCAGCTCGTTCAAGACGGAGTTCGCGCGGACAAGATTGTGACGGTTTACAATGGACTGGATATGAGTCGCGTCAAACAAAGAGCAGAATGGGAGCGCGATGAAACGCTCTCTGCGCTCGGTCTGCCGCGTGAAAAGACTCGGCGCTTCGTGACGATTGTCGCCAATCTTCAACACGAGGTGAAAGACCATCCGACTTTTTTACGCGCGGCAAGACGTGCGCATGAAGCTGTGCCGGACGCTGCGTTCGTTCTCGCGGGCGAGGGGCAACTGACTGACTCCTTACGCGCGCTGGCAGCGCAACTAGGGCTTGAGCGTGATGCTTTCTTCATCGGGCGTTGCAGGCGCATCGCGGAGCTTTTGGCCGTCTCGGACGTGTGCGTCTTAAGCTCGAAGGCGGAAGGCTTCTCGAATGCTATCCTGGAATACATGGCCGCCGCGCGAGCGGTCGTGGTGACGGACGTTGGCGGAGCGCGTGAAGCCGTGCGTGAAGGCGAGACAGGCTACCTGGTGCAATCTGGAGATGATGAGACAATGGCCGCGCGCATCATCTCTCTGCTCAATGATCCAGAAGGTGCGCGCCGGATGGGTGAGCTTGGACGGCGCACAATCGAAGAGAAGTTTTCGTGCGAGGCGCAGCTTAAAAACACTGTGAATCTTTACCAGGAGCTTTTAGCCGGGACGCGCCCAGCCGCGTTTCAGGCTACAGAGGATGTTCACCATAGAGGCGTCTAAAAGCAAACAAGGGCGAATGATGGAGCAGACCAAAGAGAGGACGATACAGGAGTGGAACGAGACGCGACGTGCCGGTGAGCACGAGGCGGACGCCGCTGCCACGCGCGTTCCCTTGCACATACTCGTGATCGCTCCCTCTCATGACATCCTCGGCGGTCAATCCGTTCACGCCTCGCAGTTGGTCAAAGAGTTCAGCAAAGAGCCTTCGCTGCGGGTCGGCTTTCTACCAATCAACCCACGCGCACCGGGCTTCCTAAGATATTTGCAGCGAGTCAAGTATGTGCGCACCATCGTCACCTCCGCCATCTATCTCCTCAAGCTGTTGAGGAACATTCCGCGATACGACGTTATCCATGTCTCTTCCGCCGCGCATACTGGGTTCATGGTGGCGACGATGCCTCCTGTCTTCATCGGCAAGCTGTTCGGCAAAAGGGTCGTGCTCAACTATCACGCGGGACAGGCCGAGGAACACTTGCGCGACTGGCGACGCACGGCCATTCCGACTATCCGGCGGGCGGACGCAACGGTTGTCTCTTCAGGATGGCTGGTAGATGTTTTCGCGCGTCACGGGTTGAAGGCGCACGCCATCTTCAATCACGTCGAGCTTGACAACTTTCACTTCCGGGAGCGTAAACCTTTGCGCCCCGCGTTTCTCTCAAACCGCAACTTCGCTCCGATTTACAACGTGCCTTGCGTGCTACGCGCTTTCGCTCTCATTCAAAAACGCTTCGCGGACGCGAGCCTGATTGTAGCCGGAGACGGAGCGCAGCGCGGCGAACTGGAACAACTTGTGCGAGACCTCAAGCTCAGAAACATAAGGTTCACCGGACTGGTTGCGCCGGAAAAGATGCCTGGGCTATGCGATTCGGCGGACATTTATCTCAACGCCTCGAATGTTGACAACATGCCGCTCTCAATCCTCGAAGCCTTTGCCGCAGGGCTTCTCGTTGTGACGACCAACGCGGGCGGCATCCCGTATATCGTCACCCATGAGAAAACGGGTTTGCTGGTCGAGATGAACGACCACGAAGCAATGGCTGCGGCTGCCATTCGCTTGTTGGAAGACGAAGAGTTGGCTGCCGGACTTGCGCGCAGCGCTCGCGCCGAATGCGTCAAGTATAAGTGGGAGGTTGTGCGCGGGCATTGGCTGGACTTTTACCGCGAAGTGGCCGGGAAAGGGGAGAGCAGCGGTTGAGACTTTGAGTCTTGAGGGCTGATAGTGTGAAGCGTCATGTGTGGAATTAACGGAATAGCTTTATCGAGCCGGTCGCCAGTGGGCGTTGACGCGCGCGTTGTCGAGCGCATGCGTGATGTGATTACGCATCGCGGGCCGGATGATGCCGGTCTCTACGTTGATGGAAATGTCGGGTTGGGTCATCGCCGCCTGAGCATCGTTGATGTGGCTGCGGGGCATCAGCCGATGACCAACGAGGACGAGACGCTTTACATCACCTACAACGGCGAAATCTACAACCATGCAGACTTCCGCGAAGAACTCGAAGCGCGCGGCCACGTCTATCGCACGCATTGCGACACGGAGACGATTCTTCACCTTTATGAAGAGAAGGGCGCGGGTGCGGTCGAGCTTTTGCGCGGGATGTTCGCCTTCGCCATCTGGGACAAGCGGAAACGTGAACTCTTCATCGCGCGCGACCGCCTCGGCGTGAAGCCCCTCTATTACGTACACACAGATGATGGCTCGCTCTATTTCGCTTCGGAGATTAAATCACTGCTCGCCGCGCGCTCTATCGTGCCCGAAACTAATTTCCGCGCCCTGCCGGACTACCTGGCGAACCACGCGACGAGCGGCGAGGAGACGCTCTTTCGCGGCGTCAAGCGACTAATGCCGGGACATTGGCTTCGCTGGCGCGACGGCGAAGTTCGGATCGAGAAATACTGGGACGTTCATTTCAACCCTCAGAACGGGGATGGACACAGCCGCCGCAGTGACGAAGATTATATAGCGGAGTGGACGGAGTTGTTCCGCACCTCCGTGCGCCTGCGCCTGATGGCGGACGTGCCCCTGGGGATGTTTCTTTCAGGCGGCATTGATTCATCGGCCATCGCTGCCATGATGAGCCAGATGGTGGACACGCCCGTCAAGACTTTTTCAGTCGCCTTCAAGGAGCGCGAGGCCAACGAGCTTGAGTATGCGCGCCTCGTCTCGCGCGCCTTCAAGACGGATCACCACGAAATCATCGTCAGCCCCGAAGAGTTTTTCAAAGCCTTGCCGCAACTCGTCTGGCATGAAGACGAGCCGCTCGCGCATCCTTCGAGCGTCGCTCTCTACTTCGTTTCCCGTCTGGCGTCGAAACACGTCAAGGTGGTTTTGACCGGCGAGGGCAGCGACGAATTGCTCGCCGGATATGATCGCTATCGCAAGACGGTTTACAACCTGTCGCTCGGCGCGCGCTATCACGGTTGGACGCCGGAAGCGTTGCGGCGCACGGTGCGGCGCGGCGTTCATGGATTGCCTCGCGGCTCCAGAGTCCGGCAAAAACTCTCGCGCACTTTTCTATGTCTCACGCCCGACATCGAAAACATCTACTTCGATAACTTCGCCGTCTTCTCCCGCGCCATGCAGCGCCAACTGCTGACGCCCGAAGCCAGAGAAGCGATTGGGCCGCTTGATCCATACGCGGACGTGACCAGCTATCTTGAAACAACGGATGCCGGAACGCTGCTCGACCGCTTGCTCTATGCCGACACGAAAACTTATCTCCAGGAGCTTTTGATGAAGCAGGACCAGATGAGCATGGCAGCCTCGATTGAGAGCCGCGTGCCGTTTCTGGATCACAAGCTGGTGGAGTTCAGCGCTCGTCTTCCCGAACGGATGAAGCTCAGGGGCTGGACGACGAAGTATATCCTGCGCCGGAGCATGAAGGGCGTGCTGCCGGAGCAGATTTTGAAGCGGCGGAAGATGGGGTTTCCAGTGCCGGTCGGCGCATGGTTTCGCGGCCAGTATCGCTCGGTGATTGACGAGTACGTGTTAAGCGAACGCGCGATGGAGCGCGGCCTCTTCGATGCGGCGTTTGTTCGTGAGTTGGTCGAGCGTCACCAGGCAGGAGTTGAGAATCATTCGGAGCGGTTGTGGTCGCTCGTCAATTTTGAAATCTGGCAGCGGAGATTCATTGACGGCGAAGCGAGCGAAATCTCGTCAGGCATGGAGGCTGAACCCGCCGTCGCTATGTCGTAGGGAAGTGCAGGCAAGAAATTAGAACGCTATGAGAATTTTGTGGGTCAAGGCCGGAAAGCTTCTGCCAGTTGATACGGGCGGCAAAATCCGTTCGTACAATTTGCTGCGGCAACTCGCGTCTCATCACTCTCTGACTCTGCTTTCGTATTACGGCGGAGCGCGTGACGAAAACTATGAGCGCAAGATCATGGAGCATCTGCCGGGGGCAGAGACGATTCACACCGGAGCGCCCGAAACAACGCTGGCGCAGGCGGGCGATTACCTGCGACACCTTTTCTCACGAGCGCCCTACGCCGTCACCAAATTCACTTCGCCGCGCGTTAAGAGCCGCGTCAAGAGTTGGATGGATGAGCGCCGTTTCGACGTGGCCGTCTGCGATTTTCTTTCAGCCTCTTTGAATTTTCCGCGCGAGCTTTTGACGCCTTCCGTGCTTTTCCAGCACAACGTCGAATCTGCGCTGTGGCAGCGGCAGGCCGAGCATGAGCCGAATTTGCTAAAGCGCATCGCCTTCAAGCTCGAAGCGGCGAAGATGTCGCGCTACGAGCGCGCCGCCGTCAACCGCTTCCAACAAATCATCGCCGTCTCCGAGCACGACCGCGTGTTAATGTCGGAGATGACCGATGCTGCGCGGATCAGTGTCGTGCCGACGGGCGTTGATTTATCTCAATACCGTGCGGCGAAGGTGGCGGACGCAGAGACGAGCGAACTACATCCCGCGCCTGTTAAAGGACGCGCCCCGCTCGTCGTCTTCCTCGGCTCGATGGATTGGGAAGCGAACATTGATGGCGTCGAATATTTCTGTAGGGACATCTGGCCGCGTGTGCGGAGCAGTGTGCCCGGAGCGCGCTTTCGCATCGTCGGGCGCAATCCGCACCCGCAAGTGCTCAGGCTCGCTTCCGAATCCATTGAAGTGACGGGCACTGTGCCGTCGGTTGTAGAGCACCTGCGCGAAGCTACTGTTGTGATCGTCCCGCTTCGGATTGGCGGCGGGACGCGACTGAAAATCTTTGAAGCGATGGCGACGGGCAGGGCCGTCGTTTCAACTACGATTGGCGCGGAGGGCCTCGACGTGCATCATGGTCAGGACATCCTGCTGGCGGATGATGCCGGAGAGTTCGCCGATTCAGTCATTACGCTTCTGACAGATGAAGAGAAGCGAAAACATTTTGAGAGCGCGGCTGCTCAACTGGCCGCGCAGTATGACTGGGAGGTCGTCGCGCGGCGTTTTGAAGAGATGCTCGCGCGTGTTGCGCTGGGTGCGGATGCGCTCCGTGAGGTGCAGTCCGTTCCGGCTTCGGTGAACGCATGAGAGTTCTGGTCCTGGACGGCAATGAAAATCAGGCGGTCGCCAGCGTGCGCTCCTTGTCGCGCGCAGGGCAGAGCGTGTTTGTCGGCGCTGACTCTTCGTGGTCTAAGGCCGGATGGTCGCGCTTCTGTCGCGGCAGTTTTCAATACGCGCCGCCGCAGGAGGATGCGGCAGCCTTCATCGAATGCATCGTCGAAGAAGTGAAACGCGAACCTGGCACGCTGGTTCTACCCATGACCGAGCGCACGACGCTGCCGCTCTCAACGGAGCGCGAAAAAATCTTTGCCGCAGGCGGACGCCTCGTCTTGCCGCCGCACGAGACAGTGCTTCGCGCCTTCGACAAGCAGCAGACGACGCGGCTGGCAGAATCGCTCGGCATCATTGTTCCGCACACGACGCTCATCTCTGATCGTGAGCAGGCGCGCACGCTCGCCGCTTCGTCAACTTATCCGCTGGTGCTGAAGGCTCGCAGTTCGGAAGAGGTTTCCGAAGAGGGCAAAGTGCAGGCGACGGGCGCGCCCCTTTACGCGCGCGATGCGCGAGAGTTTATGACGGGTTATGATGAACTCAGGCGTCGCTGCTCATCCGTGCTCGCGCAGGAATTCATAGAGGGCGCGGGCGCGGGCTATTTCGCTTTGATGCGAGATGGCGAGTTGCGCGCGGAGTTCGCGCACAGGCGCATACGCGACGTTAGGCCAACCGGGTCTGGAAGCTCTGTGCGAGAGAGCGTTATGCCTGCGCCGCAGTTGCGCGAAGCTGCGCTCTCAATCCTGCGCGAGCTACGGTGGCACGGCGTTGCGATGGTTGAGTTTCGCGTGAGGGCGGATGGCACTCCGGTGTTTCTGGAAGTCAACGGTCGTTTTTGGAATTCATTGCCGCTGGCGGTTTATGCGGGAGCGGATTTTCCGGCGCTGCTGGCGCAGATGGCTGAGCGCGGCGATACGGAAGCCGTTTTAGATTATCGAAAGGGTGTGCGTTGTCGCTGGCTCTTAGGGGATTTTCGTCATCTACTGGAAGTCTGGAAAGGCGCGCCCGCAGGATTCCCCGGCGAATTTCCAAAACGACTGCGAACGCTTCTGGATTTTCTGACTCCGGTTAAGGGAACCTTTCACGACAACTTCATGTGGCGTGACCCGCTCCCGGAATTGGGCGACTGGCTCGACTTCGCTTTCAGGCGATTGCCCGCCCGACTTGGAAAAAGCTCGACCGCGCGAAAGGATGTAAATGTTCAAAGGGGCTATTCATTGCCATAGCACTTACTCTGACGGCGAATGTACGCTCGCAGAGTTGCGTGAGATGTTTGTAGCGCAGGGGTTGGATTTTGTTTGCATGACGGATCACGCGGAGTTTTTCGACGCGGATAAACTGAAGGCTTACGCGGATGAATGCGAATCGCTCTCCGATGATCGTTTTCGATTTATCGCGGGCCTTGAATACGAGTGTGAAGAGCGCATGCACATCTTGGGCTACGGAGTAACATCTCTGGCCGAGACTGTAAACCCGCAGGATGTGATTCGTCATATCGAAGGCGCGGGCGGCGTCTCGGTCATCGCGCATCCGATGGACAAGATGTTCCCGTGGATTGAGACCTTCGACACCCTTCCCTTCGGCATTGAAACATGGAACTCAAAATACGATGGCCGCTATGCTCCGCGCTCCGGCACATTTCATCTGCTCGGACGCCTTCAGCAGCGCAAGCCGGAGATGCGCGCCTTTTACGGAACAGACCTGCACTGGAGAAACCAGTTTCGCGGTCTCTTCAACACAATGCAATGCGAGACGCCGACGCGCAGCGCAGTGCTCAACGCTATGAGGCGCGGCGACTATGCAGGCGTCAAAGGCGAATTTGAACTTCCATCAAGTGGGAAGCTATCCGAGGATACTCTCGCTCGTTTCGCACGTATCAACGGGCGTTATCATCACTGGCGCAATCTCTTGAAGAAGGCCAAGAAGATGTCGGGTCGCCTGGGCAAGCGTCTGCCAGCGCCAATCAAATCTCAACTGCGAAAGATATTTTGATGAGCAGAGCTGTAGTCTACCTGATGTATCACGAGCTTGAGTTGCCGGAGCGCGCCCTGTGCGAAAGCGATCCGGGCTATGTTCGCTACGTCTTGAAGGCTGCGGATTTTCGTGAGCAAATCACTCATCTTCGCGCCGCAGGGTTTCGCGGTATCTCTGTCGGAGATGCGCTGGCGCAAAATGATGAATCAAACCCGCGCGTAGTCGTGACGTTCGATGATGGTTGCGAGACGGACTTGACGGTTGCCGCACCGCTTCTGCTTGAAGCGGGTTTCAACGCGACCTTCTATGTCACCGTCGAGCATCTGGGGCGACGCGGCTACATGAGCGCAAGTCAGCTTCGAGAACTGAGCGACCTGGGGTTCGAGATAGGCTCGCACTCTATGACTCACAGCTTTCTGCACGACCTGACGACTGAACAGATACGAGCGGAGGTTGCCGGGTCAAAGGAGAAGCTCGAAGAGATTACCGGCAAACGTGTCGCTCATTTTTCATGTCCGGGCGGGCGTTGGGACAGGCGCGTCTCCCGGATGGTTCAGGAGGCAGGCTACGGCTCATTGGTGACGAGCAAGATCGGCGTCAACTCGCCGCAGTCGGACAGCTTTCGTCTGGCGCGAGTCCCCATCATGCGCGGAATCGGAATCGAGGAGTTTGCGCGCATCTCTCGCGGGCTTGGGTTAGGACGCCGCCGCGCGCAGAGCGCGGTCTTAAATGTTGCCAAGCGTGTGCTGGGTAATTCGATGTATCAAAAACTTCGCTCGACCGTGCTCGGTCAGCGCGCGGGTGCGGCAAGTTGATTCAAGAGAAGCGCGCTGCCCGGTCTCGCGCTGCCGGTTTAGTCTGGTCTTCAGCTTGAGCCTCTCGTGCTCATCAGTTCTCAAATTCAATAAATCACAGTGGGGTCGGAAATGAAATTAAGCGTCTTCGGTTTAGGCTACGTCGGGTGCGTGTCGGCGGCCTGCTTCGCCAGGGAGGGCCATGATGTTCTTGGGGTTGATGTCAGCACGCTCAAGGTCGAGATCATCAACGGCGGCAAGAGTCCGATTGTCGAAAGCGGAATTGGAGAGCTAATCGGCGAGATGGTTGCTGCGGGTCGCCTGCGCGCGACGACAGATTCACGAGAGGCGATCAGAGACTCGGAGATTTCGCTGGTCTGTGTGGGCACGCCGAGTAATCCGAACGGAAGTCTTGACCTGACGTACATCAAGCGGGTCTGCCAGGAGATCGGGGCTGCGCTCGAAGGGAAAAGCGCGCGTCATACCGTAGTGCTGCGCAGCACGATGTTGCCGGGCACAATCGAAACGGTCGTTGTCCCGACACTTGAAGTTTACTCAGGCAAAAAAGCCGGGCGAGATTTCGGCATCTGCGTCAATCCAGAATTTTTGCGCGAAGGCACGTCGCTCAAGGATTTCTACTCTCCGCCTTTCACGCTCATCGGCGCAGATGATGAGGAGACGGCTCTCGTCGTGCGCCGTCTTTACAGCGGCGTTGACGCGCCCTCTCTGGTTATCGGCGTGAAGGCAGCGGAGATGGTCAAGTATGCCTGCAACTGTTTTCATGCGCTCAAGGTGAGCTTCGCCAACGAGGTCGGCAACGTCTGCAAGGAACTCGGCATAGACAGCCATGAAGTGATGAACGTCTTCTGCCAGGACACGAAGCTCAACCTCTCGCCGTACTACCTGAAGCCGGGTTTCGCTTTCGGCGGCTCGTGTCTGCCGAAAGATTTGAGGGCAATCACTTATAAGGCTAAAGAATTGGACGTTGAAACGCCGCTGCTTTCATCCGTCTTGCAGAGCAATCGCGGGCAGGTTGAGCGCGCAATCGAGATGGTTCTGCGCACGGGGCGCAAGCGCATCGGCGTGCTCGGTTTCAGCTTCAAGGCCGGAACGGATGACCTGCGCGAATCTCCTATGGTCGCGCTCATCGAGACGCTCATCGGCAAAGGAATGCAACTGGCTATCTATGACCGCGACGTGCAGCTTGCGCGACTCTTCGGCGCGAATAAGGAGTATATCGAACGAGAGATTCCGCATGTTTCGCAACTGATGCGACCGAGCATCGAAGAGGTGTTGGCTCACGCCGAAGTTTTAATCATCGGCAACAAAGCGGACGAGTTTCGAGAGGTTGTAGCGACGAATCTCAGAGCGGATCAAACGGTCATTGACCTGGTGCGGCTCTTCGATAATCGTTTGACCAACGGCGCGTACCAGGGAATCTGCTGGTAGTGTTTTCGTGCGGCGTAAAAAGGGAAGCGTGAGGCGATGGCTCTCAAGCCCTTGCAGCTTTTAAGTCAGAAGCGTGCGCGCCGAATTTTGCTGTTTGCGCTGGTGGGCCTGGTCGCGTGGTCGCTTTTGGCCTGGGTTGCTGCTAAGGAACTGATCGTCACGAGCGAGTTGCCGCAGGCTGACGCGATGATTGTGCTTTCCGGCTCATCTGCTTACGTGGAGCGCACACACCTTGCGGCGCAGCTTTTTCATGAAGGACGCGCGCCGAAAATTATTTTGACAAACGACAACCAGCAGAGTGGTTGGTCTAATGAACTACAGCGTAATCCTCTCTTCATGGAGCGAGCGGCTGGAGAATTGACAGGCGTTGGAGGTGTGCCGGAATCCGAGACAGAGATGTTGCCGCAAGCGGTTTCGAGCACATACGATGAAGCGTTGCTTGTTCGCCGGTATGCAGACGCGCATAGCTTGCGCTCAATTCTGATCGTCACTTCGGCTTACCACTCGCGGCGCGCATTGTGGATTTTTCGCAAAGTCTTTGAAGGAAGCGGAATCACTGTTGGCCTGACGATTGTTATGCCCGGCGAACAAATGCCGCCGCCAGCTACCTGGTGGCTTCACTTGCGCGGGTGGAGAGCGGTTGCGGGCGAGTATGTGAAGCTTGTCTACTACTGGCTACGATATCGTTGATGAATCGAAAGGGCGGAAATGATTCATTGATTCGATTGCCATCAAAAGTTTGGCTCTCTGAGATAGACATTACAGGTTGAAAGGCAGGAGAAATGAGCGCTCATGCGGTAGAAGTTGATCGAGGCGAGAGATTCAAATTCGGGGAGAACTGGTCGCGCTTTCTCTCGCTGCTCAATAACGAGCGCATCTCTGAGGCGGAGCGCTCTTTGAAAAAGATGTTGGAGATTGAGACGCTCGAAGGAAAGAGCTTTCTGGATGCAGGCTCCGGCAGCGGCCTCTTCAGTCTCGCAGCGCGTCGCCTGGGCGCTCGCGTTCACTCCTTCGATTACGACCCGCAGTCTGTGGCCTGCGCGCTCGAACTCAAACAGCGCTACTTCACAAATGATGAAGCCTGGAAGATTGAAGAAGCTTCTGTCCTCGACGTTGATTATCTGAGAGCATTGGGAACTTTCGATATAGTTTATTCGTGGGGCGTGCTGCATCATACGGGTGAGATGTGGCAAGCGCTTGAGAATGTCCAATCGCTGGTTGCGCCGGGCGGAAAGCTTTTCATCGCTATCTACAACGACCTGGGCAGCCGCAGCTCGCGCTGGAAGTGGGCCAAGCGAACTTACAACGGGCTGCCGAGAGTTTTGAAAACTCCTTTCGCCCTTGCAGCCATCGCGCCGAACGAAGCCAAAGAGATTCTGCGTTCGGTGCTGACCTTGAAGCCGGGTCAGTACGTTCGCTCCTGGACTAAGTATGACCAGAACAACAGAGGGATGAGCCGCTGGCGAGATATTATAGATTGGGTCGGAGGCTATCCTTATGAATATGCGAAACCGGAAGAGATTTTCGATTTCTTCCGTGAGAGAGGATTTAGTTTGGTGAAACTCAAATGCGGCGGCGTCGGTCTAGGCTGCAACGAGTTTATTTTTACGAGAGAGGAAAAGTCGCTTTCCTGAAACTTGAACTTCTATCAACCATCTTGCGCCGGTGCGGATAAGGACTATGCGAGAGAGCGGGCGAATTCCAGGCAGCTTCATCAAGGCGCAGAGTCCCGCAAAAGCTCTGCGTCTCCTGCTGCTCTGTGGATTACTGTTGAGCGTCTGTCTCTTATTGACGTTCGCGCAGAAGCGCCGGACTGTAATGACAGAGGAGCGTCAGCGCAGAGTAGTCGGGACAAAAACCATCAACGTCCGGGCAGGCGATAATCTTCAGAAAGCGATAAACGAAGCGACACCCGGGGACACGATTCTATTGGAAGCAGGAGCCAGCTACACCGGTCCCATCACGCTTCCCAACAAAGGAGTCACTTCGGAGTGGATCA
>JAVHWL010000007.1:0-22788 GCA_032159825.1 Acidobacteriota bacterium | reverse complement strand
CTACAATGAAGCGTTTGTAGTGATGCAGTATTTTGGGTATTTGAGGCGTGATCCTGATGCTGCTTACCTGGACTGGATCAAGTCCATGAATCAGAACAATGATTATCGAGTCATGATTAACGGCTTCATGAACTCCGCTGAGTATCGTCAACGATTCGGGCCTTGATTCAATTCTCTCGCTTATCATCTCAACGGAAGACCATTGGTCTTCCGTTGAGATGATAAATAGTTAACCTCTCCTTTCCGCGAAGTTCCAAAAACAGACTAGAGCTTGACGTTCCTGAAACTAATCCCCTGCGTCTCATGAACTCTATCCAGGCAATACGAAAAGGCAACAGATTTCAGGTCGCGGCCCTGTTGCTGCTTCTGACTCTGTTTTCGGGAGAAGGGTCCTCCGCTCTGGCGCAGAAGAGTGAACGAGTTGCACCTGACGCTCAAAGCTCTTCGCGGCAGATAGCAGGCAAGCGCGGCACAGCCTCGCGCTCGGTGGTCGTCAACGTCTCTAAGCTCTCGCGTAAGGAATCGCTCACCTCTTCCAGTGTCGAACAAGAATCTGAAGAGATTGAGCCGCCCGAGGAGATTCCGCAGAGCATGCCTGTGCCTATGGGAGCGCCTTCCTCTATGGAGAAGCGCGCCGCGCCGCAGTCCATTACAAGCGCGGCGGCGACGATTGGGCCTTCGCCGGGAGCCTCCGCGAGCTTTCTGGCTTCCGATGATACTGGCCGGATTCCGCCCGACACGCACGGAGCAGTCGGCCCTAATCATCTGGTGGTCGTCCACAACGGGCGCGTGAGGATTCAAAACAGAGCGGGCAACGTCATCAGCTCAGTCACGCTCGTCAGTTTCTGGTCGTCTCTGACCAATGCTCCGACAGACATCTTCGACCCGCGAGTTCTCTACGATCCATACGGCAATCGCTGGATGATGATCTCAGCCGCCACGCGCACATCGGCTAACTCGTCCATCCTGATTGGCGTCTCGCAAACAAGCGACCCGACCGGCAATTGGAACCTCTACCGCGTTGATGCGGATTCGGCGGATATTTTGTGGGCCGACTTTCCGAGCATCGGGTTCAATAAGAACTGGATCGTCGTTCACGCGAACATGTTTCCGATAGTTGATGGGCCGGGCTTCATCTCGCACTTCTATGTCTTCAACAAGGCTAATCTCTACGCGGGTGGGCAGGGACTCTACACACTCATCAAAGCCCCGAATCTTGGCGGCTCGATTGTTCCGGCCATCACTTACGACTCTGCAATCTCGACACTCTATCTACTGCAAAACTGGAACGGCAGCTCAAACGGCAGCGGCTATCTTGGACTCTACAGCATCACGGGCGCGGTCGGCTCCGAAGTGCTCAACGTCGCCAACACGACTTCGCCTACTCTGATCGGCACGCCCAACCCCTGGGCCAGCGATGCGCCCACAGTTTCCGGCACGGACGACTTCGCGCCGCAGCTTGCCACGACGCTCAAGGTTCAGAACAACGACTCGCGCATTCAGAACGTCGTCTATCGCAACGGCGCGCTCTGGTGTGTGCAGACAGTTTTCCTCCCGGCGGGAAGCTCTCCCACACGCACAGCAATTCAATGGTGGCAAATTTCAACGTCGGGCACAGCTATGCAGAGGGGAAGAATAGACGATGCGACGGGCAACACCTTCTACGCATTTCCAAGCATCGCGGTCAACAGTGCCAACGATGTTCTGGTAGGCTACTCGCGCTATTCAGCCTCGCAGTTTGTCACGGCCAACTACTCTTTCCGCGCAGGCACAGACCCACTTAGTAGCTTGCGCGACGATACTGTGCTCAAAGCGGGCGAAGCCTCTTATTTCAAGACCGGCAGCGCGACCCCGCCGCGAAATCGCTGGGGAGATTACAGCAGCACGGTCGTTGATCCCGCGAACGACAAAGATATGTGGACGATTCAGGAGTATGCCGCGACTCCTGCGGGCGGCACTGACAAATGGGGGACGTGGTGGGGGCGCATCTCATCGTTGAGCGCCGCTCCGACCCTTCAACTCAACGCCGCGAGCTACACTGTGAGCGAAGGGGCGGCGCATCAGGATGTAGTCGTCACGCGCAGCGGCGACACTTCCATTGCGGCGACCATCAACTACGCGACCTCAGACACAGCAGGACTGACGAACTGCAACGTGGTAAACACAGGCATTGCCTCCTCGCGCTGCGACTATGCAGCCAGCGTCGGGACGCTCCGGTTTGCTATTGGAGAGACCTCGAAGACCATCTCTATCCCAATAGTGAACGACTCTTATGCGGAAGGCACGGAGAGCTTCACTATCACGTTGAGCAATCCTGGTGGAGCAACACTCGGTTCAACCACAATCGCCACAATCGCTATCACGGATAATGACACGACCACAGGAGCCAACCCTGTAGACACAACTGCCTTCTTCGTTCGTCAACACTACATAGATTTTCTGGGGCGTGAGCCTGACCCGGTTGGCTTCCAGGGCTGGCAGGATACTTTGAACAACTGCGCTGCGGGAGATATACGCTGCGATAGGATAGAAGTCTCATCAGGGTTCTTCCGCTCAACAGAGTTTCAAGAACGTGGCTACTTCACCTATCGCTTCTATAGTGTGGCATTGGGCAGGAAGCCTGATTACAGTGAGTTCATGCCTGATCTGGCGAAGGTCAGTGGATTTCTGACAGATGCTGAGAAGGAAGCCAACAAGGTAGCATTCGTTGACGAGTTCATGGCAAGAACTACTTTCAAGAGTAAGTATGATGCTCTGACTACTCCGACAGCTTACGTTGATGCTCTCTTGCAGACAGCAGGGTTGCTGACTCATCCATCGCGTGCAGGCTGGATTGCGGGACTAACGAATGGAACGTTAACGAGAGCACAGGTCTTGCGCCAGTTAGCCGAGAGTTCTGAAGCTTACAGTAAGTTCTATAATGAGGCGTTCGTTGTCATGCAGTATTTTGGGTACTTGAGGCGTGATCCTGATGCTGCTTATCTGGATTGGATCAAGTCTATGAATCAGAATAACGATTATCGAGGGATGATTAACGGCTTCATGAACTCCGCTGAGTATCGCAGAAGGTTCGGGCCGTAGCGGAAATTATCTCAAATCCTATCTGGAAAAGAATGGCCGGAGCAGACATCCTCAAGTGCTGCTTCCGGCTTTTTCTTGTGCTTTTTCGATGTCGGTCGCTTTTCAAGTAGGCTCGACCGAGTGAATTCGTTTGATACGTTCAGAGTCATTCTAGTTCACATCCTCTGCATCCACATGCTCTGCTGCGCTCGAAAGTATCGCCCCCAAAAAACGTAACACTTCAAGCTACAACAGTAACGACAGTGTATTTGCGAACACCCCCGGCTCAGAGGCTGTGGCCTGCCTGTTGCTTTTATACTGTTCGCAGTTAATGAATTCGGATTATCTATAATATGCGGCGTCTGGTCACAACTTTTACTTTGCTCGTTTTCATCCTCGGTTGGGTTGCATCGCCCGCGCGCGCCTACACGCTTCAATATACAGACAACTCGGCTACCGTTCGCATCAAGTGGCCGACTAATACGATCAGGATTACGCTCTCAAACTCGCTCAACTCTCCACCGGCAAATATCAAACCCGGCAGCGACGTGTTAGGCGCAGTGAGGCGCGCCCTCGCACGCTGGTCCGAAGCCGCCAACATACAGTTTATTGAAACTTCATCTGACGCGCTCAACATCAGTCCGAATGGGGGCGGCGACGGCAATAGCCTAATCACCGTAGCCGATACGCCTGAGAATCGCGCCATCTTCGACAGCGCAGATCGAACCGGGCGCACGCGCGTCTTCTACGATCCTGCTGCGGGAACCATCTCGGAAGCCGACGTGGTAATTAACCCCGCCGCGCAGTTCTCTACGGACGGCACACCCGGCACCTACGATCTCGAAGCGACTTTCACGCACGAGATCGGTCACGTCCTGGGTCTTGAACATTCTAACGAGGCAGGCTCTGCCATGCAGCCGCGACAGGGAATCAACGGCCTCTATGAGCAGGCAGCTTTCAGCGCACGCACGCTTTCAGATGATGACCGCGCTGGCGCGCATGCGCTCTATGCTTCCGGCGAAAGTTTTGGCTCAATCAACGGCATGGTGAGCGATGCTCAGGGAAAACCGTCTGCGGCTGCGCACGTCTGGGCCGAAGACACCCAGACGGGAAAAGTCGTTGCCGGTAACTCAAGTTTGCCGGACGGCTCATATCGCATTGAAGGCTTGCCTGCGGGCGAGTATCGGATAGTCTCTAACCATGCCAGAGAATCTTTGCGTCCATTTAATGTCGCGGCGGGTCAAACCGTCCGGCAGGACATCGCGCTCGACACAGAGAAGGCGACGCTCAAGCCGAATGTCTTCGGGAGCAACGGCCATCTTTCCACCATCGCCGTCCCGGTCGCGCAGGGCAGGCGCTACACGATCTTTGTCGGAGGCGAGGGGTTGGATCAGGTTTCAGGCAGCGGCATTAAAATTACGTCGCCTTTCATCAAGGTAAATCCCGCCAGCCTGACGCTGCAATCAGGAATCAACTACGAGCATCCGATTATCAGCTTCGATGTCGAACTCAGCGCTGACGCTCCGCTTGGCGACTACAGCATTCGCCTGCAATCGAAGACCGGCGAGGTCGCGTACATTCCGGGTGGCCTGACCGTTGATTCTGCCAGCGGGGCGACAGACCCTGGCCGCAGGGAAGCGAGCCGTGCGGCTATCGCTGGCACGCTCGGAATCACTGGCGGTTTTCTGGAATCTTTCTTAGCCCACTAAAAACTGAGCGAATTATTGCTCCCTGCCTTGCGCTTAAGCTCGCCTTACGCTTAAAATGACTGTCTTTAGCCGCTCGGGTGTGCGAGAGTTCTTCACCTGCGCAAGATCGCTGCTCAAAGCTCCCCAGGTGAGCATTTTTCTTTTATGTCCGTGTTCTAATTCGGAGGCTTTTTACGTGAAGCAAGCTTTTCGTTTGTCGTGTGCTGTCGCCTTGTTTGCTCTCCTGCTCGGCGCATCCGTTTCCATTAATGCCCAGACGACCCCTGACCCGTTCGTTGCCCAGGTGACTACCTCCACCAGCAACTCGTATGTCAGCGACATGAGCGGCAACGGGCGCTTCGTCGTGATCGAATCAACGGGCGACATCGGGACCGACAAGTCTGTTCACAACAACGCCGACGGCAACCGCGAAATCTTTCTCTTCGACTACGCGCAACGCCGCATCTTCCAGATTACGGACACCAAGAGCGCTCGCGTTGACACCACGAAGCCTGCGCTTAGTACGACCACGCCGAGCGATTTCAGCAACATCAAGGTCGAGGTCAGCAACAATCATCCTGTCCTTAGCAACAATGGACGCTGGATAGCCTTTAGCTCCAATGCCTCGACGCCCGGAAGCTTCGACGGCGATGCCAATAGCGCGGCTCTCGTCGCTGATGGCAATCAGGAAATTTTCATTTACTTTGTTCCAGCTACTACTACCGTTGATTTGTCCAACGGCGCAGACCCGCCCTTTGTGGACTTGACGACAGGCACGTTCACGCGAGTTACCAACACACCTGCGAGCCGCACGCCAACACCTGGCACGGCTACATCCACGCCCTTTGTCGCTTTCGATAACCGCGACGCGGCTATTAACGACAACGGAAGCATTGCCGCTTTCGTCTCCACGCGAAATCTTGTGGGCACTAACAACGCGGATGCCAACCCGGAAATCTTCGTTTACAACAGGACTGCCGGAACGACAGCGCAGATGACTGCGACGAGCACCGCGAATATTTCCAGCCCGATTTTTAATGAGAACCCATCAATTTCAGGCAGCGGCTCTGTCGTGGCTTTCATCTCGAACGCGAATATCTCGGCGGGCGGCTCGACCAACAATGCTGATGGCAATGGTGAAATCTACCTCGGCAGTTTTGATGGAACGACCGCTGCTGTGACGCGCCAGGTAACGCGCACGACCTCGCCCTTTTCCGGCGTAGCCGTCAACTACTTCACGCCCGGTCGCCACTTGAGCCGCGACGGAAATCTTATCTCGCTCGAATCTATCGCAGACCTTTCGGGCAATGGCGCAAACCAATCAACCACCACGGTCTTCATCTACAACGTCTCGGCGAGCGGTTTCACGCAGGTTGGGCCGCGCGGCCAGACTTCATCGCCGTTTCACTTTCCGACTTTCACGGACTACAACGCTTCGCTCCAGCCTGCGACAATCATTTTCGTTTCTCCCTTTAACTTCAAAGCCGACGGCACAGCGCCGACTGTAGCTACGGATGGGCTGAACCCGAGCAGCGCAACTCAGATTTTCTCTGCGCCGGTTGCCGCGCCGACCACTTTTACGCGCCTGTCAAATACACCTGCTCCGGCGGCGGTCGGCTCCGCCCCGCCCATTCAAGAGTATACGAGCAACACACAGCAGCGCATTGCCTTCAATACAAGTTTCACCGAGTTTGGCGGCTTGAACTCGGATAATAACTCGGAAGTTTTCTACCTTTTGAGCAGACAGGGAACTGATGCGGCAGGCTCGACCGCCTCGTTCTTCACGGGAGCAAGCGAGCGCCCCATCGCTACTCCGAGTCCGACTCCTCCGGCTGTCGCTGCGCTTGCGCCGGGCATGCTCGCCATCGTTCGTTCAGCCACCCCGCTTGCGCCGTCGAACATGGCGGCAGACAGCGCCTCGGAATCCACGCGCCGCCCGCCGCTGCCCGTCGAACTCAACGGCGTCTCCGTCTCAATCAACAGCGCGGCAGCCGGCCTCTACTTCGTTAGTTCGGGGCAGATTAACTTCGTCGTGCCGCCGGGTCTGGCTCCGACGACAGGCACCAATACGTACCCTGTCGTCATCAACAACAACGGCATCACCATTCGCTCCACGATTCAGATTGTCATCGCGCAGCCCGACATCTTTACTGTAATAAACGCCTTCGGCTCTAACCGCGCCAGCGTTCTCAACATCACCAATCCTCTGAGCGCGGGGTCTCCTGAGCCGTTTAATGTGACGACGACATACGTCAACTCAAGTGGGCAGACTGTTACTGAGGCAACCAAGCTGCGTATTTTCCTGACGGGGGTTCGCAGGATAACCGATCCGACGCAGATTACGGTTCGCATCGGAACGACCGATATTGTAGGGACAGCGACAGCCGCCACGACTCCCATCACGATTTCGCAATCCGACCTGCCCGGCACGGATCAGATAGATGTGACGTTGCCTGCGTCGCTGGCAGGAGCGGGCGACGTGCCTGTGATTATCACAATCTTGAACGGCGGAACGACTTTCGCCAGCCGCCCGGCAGACACAGCGCCGCGCATACGAATACTCTAGCAGGAATAAAAAGTGGTCAGTGGTCAATGGCCGGTGGTCAGTTAAAGGCAGAAGCTCAACGCTGCTTATCGCCTTTTCTTACTGACCACCGGCCACTGACTACTGGCCACTTCTTCATCTCATGCGCGTAGGACTCGACGCCATCCCGCTTGCTACGCCGCGCACAGGCGTCGGCCACTACACCTTCGAGCTGGCTCATCACCTGGCCCTCATCGCGCCGTCGGACGAATTCGAGTTGATCTCGCCGTTCCCCTTCGCATCGCCAATCGAGCGGGACGACCAATTGCCCGCGAACTTAAGCTTAGTCCACACAAAAGCAAATTTATTGCGGCGTAGATGGTTTGCTGTCGGCCTGCCTCTCTACATCAGGCAATCTGCTTTCGACCTCTTTCACGGGACGAACTATGAAGTGCCTTTGTGGAGCAGGTGTCCGAGTGTTTTAACCATTCACGATCTCTCCTTGTTCTTACATCCTTCGACGCACGAGGATCGTCTGGTTCGTCGCGGAAGGCTTCGACTGCCAATCATGGCGCGCGCAGCCTCCTACATCATCACGCCGTCGGAAAGCGTCAGGCGCGAGGTCTGCGAACACCTGCGCGTTAAGCCTTCAAAGACAATCGCCATCCCGGAAGCTCCGCGAGACATCTTCCGTCCCCTTCCTCTCGAAGAAACCACTGAGGCGAGACGACGACTCCAAATCGAAGACGAGTTCATTCTTTTTGTCGGGACGATTGAGCCGCGCAAGAATCTGCTGACATTGCTCAGAGCCTTTGAAGAAGTCTTGCGCTCGACTGCGCTTTGCCCGCAACTCGTCATCGCCGGAAAAAAAGGATGGCTGACTGATGAACTGTTCTCTCATGTTAAGAAGTCCGGCCTCGAAGACCGCATGCGATTCACAGGCTATTTAACAGATGAAGACCTGCGCGCGCTCTATTCATCGTGCCGCGCGTTTGTCTACCCATCCCTGTATGAGGGGTTCGGGCTGCCTCCGCTTGAAGCGATGGCGTGCGGCGCTCCCGTTATCGCCAGTCAAATCCCCGCCATTATAGAGACAGTTGGAACTACAGCCGCCCGTCTTGTTTCTCCAACCGATACGCAAGCTCTCGCCCGAAACATTATCGAGCTACTTGAGAATGAGAACGAGCGGCGAACTCTTTCCGCAATGGGAAGGGAGCATGCGGCGCAGTTTACCTGGGAAAGAACCGCGCGCTTGACTCTGGAGGTTTACAGGGAGCTACTTCAGAAAAAATAACCGGCATGAGTTAGACCTGAGACTAGGTAATGTTTTTAGCCCCGTGAGGGGCGATATATCAGTAGCCCATGACGTAAGTCATGGGTTGAGACTATTGTTAAAGCCCCGTCAGGGGCGACATACTATCTCGCCCCTCCGGGGCTTACTCATTTATTCAATGCTTGTACCCACGGCTAACGCCGTGGGCTACTGATAGATGGCCCCTGCCGGGGCTGAAAACTAAACCCTCTTATATCAAACTCACATTCGAGTATTTTCCCGCCGCAGACGGCGCATCCTCACCAGAGTCTTCAGGAAGGCCCAGCCAAACTTAATGAGCTTGGCGTGCGACCTGCCTGAGACGCGAGCCATATAGTGGAACGGAACTTCTTTGATACGCCAGCCCTGTGAGTAAACCTTAACGAGAATCTCCTCCAAGACATCGAAGTCGCGCGCTTGCAAATCAATCTTAGCCAGCACTCCCTGATGGTACATGCGAAACCCACTCGATAAATCACGGAGCGGCATCGAAAGCACTTTGCTGTAAGTGCGATTCAGAATATGGCTTAACTGGCGGCGAATAAATCCCATCTCAGCCTGGCCTCCGGCTACGTAGCGGGAGGCGATTAGGACCTCTGCTTGATCTCGCTGCTGCCAGAAGTTTTCTAAAAAAACCGGGCGATGCGAAAGGTCTGCGTCCATAGTCACGATATAGGGAGCATCAGTTGCGGCGAACCCCGCGAGCAGCGCTCCGCCGTACCCTCTTTCCGCTTGGGCTACAACCTTACCGCCCAGCCGTTCAGCCGCCTCACGAGTCCCATCATGCGACCCGCCATCCACGACGATAATCTCGGCTACAAGGCCGAGTCCGCTAAGCACCTCTTTTAATGATGGAAGTAAAAGCTCCAGGTTCTGCCGCTCGTTCAAGGCGGGTATGACTACCGCAATATCAAGCAACTTTGGCTGCATCCTCTCAGAACTCCTGTTCGATAAAAACTAGAAGGCCAACTTCAATCGAAGTTGGCCTTCCCTTGCATGCCGAAGATGTAAGCCTGTGCCGCACTAGAATCTTTGGCGATATTCGAGCGAGTTGACGAAGCCAGTAATCATGGCACGGTAATCACCGCCGTTAGAATCCATCGTCTTGATCCAGTCCAGGTAGAGAATGTCAGGATCGCGCCTGAGATAGCCGAAGTACTGCATCACGACGAAGGCTTGATTATAGTACTTCTGATAAACTTCCCCGCTTTCAGCCAATTCTCTCAAGACCTGTGCCCTGGTGAGCGTTCCATTCGTTAGCCCTGCAATCCAGCCTGCGCGGGACGGGTGAGAGGGGAGTGCTGCCGCTTGCAGCAAAGTATCAACATAAGCGGTCGGGTTGTTGACTGTGGAATCATACTTAGTGTGAAAAGCCGATCTCGCCATGAAGTCGTTAATGAACGCAACCTTGTTGGCCTCTAACTGCTGGTCGGTAATGAAGCCTGTGACACGGCGCAGGTCAGGCATGAACTCGGTAAAATCCGGTTTCCTTCCGAGAGCAACGCTGTAGAAGCGATAAACGAAGTAGCCTCTCACTTGAAACTCCGTTGAGCGGAAAAACCCTGAGCTGACTTCTACGCGATCACACTGGGTATTTCCGGCGGCGCAGTTCTTGAGGGTGTCCATCCAGCCCTGAAAGCCGCCCGGCTCCGGCATGCGGTTTAAGAAATCTATGTAGTGCTGCTGAATGAAGAAGTCGCTATCGTCTATCGTGATTCGCTGGTTGGTTCCGGGGCGCAGGCGCAGAGGCTTAACCTTGATGTCGCCGTAGTATAGATCAGACGGAAGGCTCGGATCGTCCGTCACAATTCTTAAGGTCGGCGCGCTCTGCTGCCCGAAGACAGTGGCAGCGGTAAGAATAACTGTAAATACGGCAATGGCGATCTTCATTTTACTGCTCCTAAAATATTTCGATCCCGGGAAGAGTCATTAACTAAAGTGGTAAGAGGCAGGGCAATTGTTATCTTGCAGGGCGCTTCACCTGCGCCATTACTGCAAAATCTAGTTTATTAGGCCAGGCAATAATTGTCAATGGCCTAATTCGTCTACATCTAGACACCTCGTTTAAGCTTAGGGATAGCAACGAACAGGATTAGCCCCAACAATGAAATTATGCTGATAGCCAGCCCGAAATAGAAACTTTTGGGTCTGAACTCAAAGCGAATTACATGGTCGCCGCCGGGAACAGAGACGCCGCGTATCGCATAATCCGCGCGGTAGATTGGGGCAGGTTTACCGTCAAGGGTGGCATTCCAGCCCGAATAGTAAGCATCGCTTGTCAGCAGAAAAGAAGGCGAGGCGGAATGGGTATAGACCTCCATCGTATTGGCGGACAGCCTGGAGACGCGGGCGGAAGCCGTAGGGTCAATGTTCTTTTCCGCCAGGATTACAGGCTCTTCTACCAGGGCGATTTGGAGCGGGTCAAAGGTGCGCCCGTCGGGCATCCTGGAGGACTTGATAATCTTGAGTGCCTCTTCGGGCGCAACTTTTATCACCTCTGACGCCAACCACGCGCGCGGCATGGCTCTTAAGTTTTCAAAGACGCGGCTTTCACCCGAAGTCCCGGTGTAATGCCAACGGTTGTTATCCAGAAGCGTCAGATCAATAGGATTCGAGGTCCTCGCCTGCCCATCTATTAAACTTACCTTCTCAATAATCGCTACACCTGAAGCCCCCACCCACTGAAACTGAACGCTCTTTATCTCCTTCACGCCATCAAGCTCCAGCATGGTCACATACTGATGACCCGTGCATGGTTCGTCGTACATTTGCGCGGGATAGTTATTAAAGACGGTGGCACGGTGATGCTGCATCTGAGGCCGAACGCTCCCGCAATCATACGCCCATTCCGCCGTGTCTCGACCGGCAACCAGGCTTTTAGTGTAAACGCCGCCATCAATATCCGAGACGGAGACACGTAAAACCTCTGATTGATCGGGAACGCCAACAGAGCAGGCGAGCCTGCTGACGATACCGATTGTCGTGGCCTTGATGGGCGTCGGGAGACTGAACTTAATAGAATCACTTGGAGGACGATCACAGCCGGAGCCTAGCCACAGACCCATGTCTTCTTTAAGCCATGAGATTCCGTTTGTATCTGTGCTGGTCTCGTTTGGCGGCAGGATTACGTAACGAATCGCCATCACATCAGTGCTTCGATCATCAATATCTCTCAAAGACGGATCAACGTCTCCGCCTTCTGAGAGAGAGAGCAGATGGCTGGTTCGGGCCAGCCTTAAGACGTTGTTCCCGGTTGCGCTGGGAATTCCCCAGAGCCTTGAGATGTTCGGAGGAAACTCACCCTTCGTCCCGTGTACGCCACGAACCGGCAGCACACGCTGGTTTTCAGCATTCAAGAGCGTCTTGTAATGCTCGGCCATGACGGGCGGCGCTAACTGGCTTTCATCAGGAGAGGCGTAGTGCCATTCGTAAAACCAACCAAAGCTGCCCAGGTCAATTATCAAAACCGAAATCAGCAGCGCGCCTCTGAGAATAGAGGCCGGTTGCTTGTGCCAGTACAAGAGCATGAGCGCGGCAATGAGCAGGACAATGAGCGGAACCAGGACTGCTCCATTCTCCCAGGGAAGAAAACTTATCTGGGAGACGCCTCTCTCTCGCGCAAGCTCAATCAACGGTTTGGAAAAAACCAGGAGTCCTGCCAGGCAAATCAGGACTACCATCGAGCCTGCAAAGACGGTTCTTAAAATTAAACGGCGTGTCACTTCCCGCCGAAGAATAGACGCGACCCCCAAACCGGAGAGAACGCTAACGGCGAATCCAAACTCAACGAAATGTCTGGCCGGGGCGCGGAAATGATTGATGATGGGGACATGATAAAAAAGGGCGGCAAGAGGAGTGGTGTTGCCGAGCGTTAACAACAGCGCGAGCAGCCCGGCGCACAACCAGAATATTGTTAGACGCTCACGGCGGCGAACGATCACTGCCAGGCTGGCGAGAAATAGAGGGAGCAGCCCGATATAGCCTGCCAGCTCCGTTAAATTCCAATCGCCAAAGTAAATCTTGGTGGGATGGTTCGACAAACCAAACAGCGACGGAAAAATCAGTGTCAGCAACTGCCTGGGAGGTAGAGCATAGGTGATAAAGTCAGCGAAGCTATACTCCGTCCTGACGCTTTGACCTGCAAGCTCTGCTGTCGGGATTATTTGAAGCGCAGCTAATCCGACACCGAAGATAACCATCAAAGAGACAAGACGGTAATATCGCCAGCGTCCCACAGGAGCGACCCAGCCAAGCACAACAGCGTAGCTGAGAGTGAGCATCAGGGCGTAGAAGAACATCTGCGAATGCCCGCCAAAAAAGCAGAACGTCAGCCCCAGGCATCCGGCAACAAACCATCCCGGACTCCACTTGTGCCGCAGTTTTTCAAGCGACCAGACAATCAAAGGGATCCAGGCGACCGAATGAATAATCACGGTGTGGCCCAGATGCGCCATCATAAATCCGCTCATCCCGTAAACGATGCCGCTCACGAAGGCTGACAACCTGGAACCGGTCAGGCTGTAGACATAGCCATAGGTGAAGCTACTCGCTAAAACGTAAGCCGAGATAATGAAGACATTCCAGCTACCGTGAATCAGGGAGAAGAGTAAAGCAGGCGGATACCACTGCATAACTTGCGGGTCGCCGACCATTGGAAACCCGCCGAAGAGCAACGAGTCCCAGAGCACTTTGGGAGAATAAAAATTAGGCAGGAATAAGGGGATGCCATCGCCCGGAGCCAGCAGCAATCCGCGAAAGAGCGCGGGCGAGAAAAAAAGAGTGAACAATAAAGAGAAAAAGAGTAAGACCAAAAAGCAGTGAGCAAACGCGCTCTTAGATGCCAGTATGTTTGAAACCCTGTTCCCAATACTGGACAACTTCATCTTCGGCATTAAGTCTCTCTTCATGAAGGGCAGTTAAAGCGGATGAGTCCTCTGCGAAATTTTTATTTTCACCAAACTCTAATCCTTAGTTTCAGAACCGGCCTCGCTGTGAAAGCTTCTGTATAACCAGAGTGGTCGCACTGGCGGCCATTGCTTCGAGTCTTGATTGACGCTGCACTGGCAGAAAATATATTGCCCCAGATCGGTCTGCCGGTTTCTCACCAGGGGCGCGATTCTTTCCAACGAGACGCTTGAGCTGGTGTGTCCCGGATTAACGTTTGCCGTGAACATGGTTCTCACGCTAAAGCCGTTTGCCGAAAGCAAATTAAAAAGGTCTTCCTGTGTATATTCGCGGTTATGCCTCCCGTATGGCCCATAGCCCGAATAGGGATCATAAATATTCTCGCCCGCAATTACCTTTCGCACGTTATCAAGGCGCACGACGTTGGGTGTCGTCAAGACCAGAATGCCGCCGGGCTTCAGTATTCTTCTAATCTCTATCAGAGCATGCACCGGGTCTGCGAGCAGGTGCTCAATTATTTCGCAGAAGAGCACAATGTCGAACGTTTCGTCTCCGTAAGGAAAAGTCTCTTTCTCGATATTAAACTGCTTGTAGGCGTACTCAATGACCTCGCCTGTTTGATGAATCGTCACCCGCTGCTTTCCTTCACGCTCGCTCGCGCTGAAGAAATTGGCTAGATGCAGGTCAGCCTTTCTGAATTTTGAAAGAAGGGCGGTCGTGAAATAAGGGTTCGCTCCCAACTCAAGCACAACCTGACCCGATTGCTCAGGGACAAGCCCGAGCGTATAGACGAAACGCCTAAAATCAGCGCCAACATATATTTTCAACTCCTCAAGCGGCGCGCCTTCTACCTGAACCGAACTAACAAACTCACGCAACTTCACTTCGGACCACCCTCTTGGAAGAGGCAAGGGCGGCGAATAGGACAGGCCGTGATAGTCATCCTTTTCTGACAAGCTTTCTTCTTGCGCCGGGGAAGATACCGGAACAAACTGTAAAGGAGTTGAGCTTGTAGTTGGCGCACCTCTTCCATCTTCCTCAAGTATTGGACAAGATTCCACCGCTTCGATGAGAGACTCGCGTATGCGCTCAGGGATATATCTGGTCGTCACGTACTCTCTTCCCAAATCACCCATCCGCGCGCGCATGTCGTCATCCGACAGCATCTCATCAAGACCTGCGGCGAAGCTCCTGTAGTCACTGTAAATTTTCCCTGCGCCGCTTTGCTTGATGTGGTCAACCAGCACGTCGGAAGCATTGCTCACGAAGACAGGCGTTCGTTGAGCCATCGCTTCTAAGGTGACGATGCTGAAACTCTCCTTGCCCGAAGGCATCATATAAACGGCTGCGCCTGCCATCAGGCTGAACTTCTCCTCCGCGGAAACAAACCCGCGAAACTCTATGTCCGCGTGGTCGGGAATGATGATGTCGTCTTTGCCTGTCAACACGAGGCGGAGAGGTGATGGATTCTCCTCTTTGAATTTGATGAAGTAGTCGAAGAGTTCACGGCAACCCTTGTTCGGGTCAATGCGCCCGCAGTACAAAATATACGGCTCACTACGAAGGGCAGGCTCACGCTCGTCGGTATCAATCGCCATCGCCACGATGCGCCCCGGCAACTCTCCCCACAAGTCGAACCCGAGCCTTCGCTCGGCATCCGTCAACCAGATCAGAGAGTGAGCGCGCCGCGCCGCATGTTTATAGACTGAGAGGTAAGCGGGCTGCTCGTCGTGCAGCGTCGGGGCAAAGAGTGCGCGACCTTTCGGAATTTCGAGCAGGGAAAAATATGCGGTCGGGTAAAGATACGTGACGACGATGATGGCCCTGTAGTCTGACCAGTGAAGGCGCAAATATTGGACGAGCGATTCCGAGTAGGGGCCGATGCGCCGGATTAGCTCTTCCTGAAGCGGAAGGCTCCAGGGTATATGCTTCGTGCTGCCGTCAGACGCACGATGCTTTCCCGCATGGAACGTGTCGTAGTCTCTGAGCATCCGCGCGAAAAGCTCTGTCCTGTATGGACTGTAGCCGATGTCAACGTGGAAGCGTCTGATGTTGATGCCTTCACGAACTTCCAAGCCTTCCGGTAAAGCGTTCGACCAGTAACCGGCATCAATCGCCCTTGTGCTGAGCACGTCAACTTCGTATGCGTCTTTGAGAAACGTCGCATACTGCCACGCGAGAGCCTCCGCTCCGCCGACGATACTCTCATGGCAACGCTGAACAACGATGGCGACTCTCTTCATAACACCTTGCCGATAGCTTCCAGAAACTGCGTCTTGATCTGCTCGTTAGTAAAATGCTCTTGATAACGACGCAGGCCCATCCGTCCGAGCGCCGCGCCGACTCTCCGGTTTTTGACAATCGAGTTGACGGATTCGGCCAGCAGATATGGATCGCGCTCCGTCCAGACCAGGCCAACGCCGTCAACCGTGCCGGGAATAGCAGACGAGCCATAGGCGACAATCGGCACACTCATGGACATGGCTTCAACCAGCGGGACGCAAAAACCCTCGTGCTCGCTGGTTATCATAAAAACGTCAGCTACACCGTAGTATGCCTTAAGCTCACTATCGGAGACTTCACCCGCAAAGACAACCCGGTCTCGCAGCTTCAAAAACTTCACCATCTCGCGTAGCAGCCGGTTGTAAGCATTGAGCCGCGTCTCTTCCTTGCCGACGATGAAGAGGCGGCTCTGCGGATTGTAGTCTCTGGCGTAAGCAGCGAAGGCTTCGATCAACATCGGGTGGCCTTTGTTCGGAGAGACGCGGCCAACCATCAAGATGTTCGTGTGGCCGTCTCCGCACTCGTCCAGAATCTTACGGTCGGCCTCAAGCGCATTGAGACGATCAATATGATGAAACGGCGGCACGACGAAACTCTTTTCTCCTGCCACGCCCTCCTGCAATAGCTCTCGCTCGTTGTACCCGGAAGCAGACATGTAAAGGTCACAACCCGCGCCCGCGATAGAACTCAGTTGCCTGCGCCCTTCCAGACACATGACGACTAAATCTCTGTTGAAGTTTTCAAAGAACTCCGGCGGCGTGACGTTGTGATACTTGATTGCCGTCCGGCACTTCAACGTTCGCAGCAAATCAAGGCCGAAGTCCCAGCCTCTTGAGTAATGGTAGATGAGGAGGTCTTCGGAGCTTCTAAGGAAGTTTCTGATTTTCGGCGAGGGCCAGACCTTCGGTTCCTTGAGCGTCCAGCCTTCGGCATAAATTCTTGTCTCATGCCCCAGCTTCTTCAGGATTTCATACATCCCCAGCACATCATTGCTGACGGCATCGCCCGTCGTGATGCTGGGAGTTAGAATGGCAATTCTGGTCATCAGTCAATTCTTATTCCAGCTTACTCAATATTCTGAATAGCTCCGTCTCAATCTTCTCATTCGTAAAATTCCGCTCATAACGTCGCCAGCCCATCATCCCGAAATCGAAGCTCAAGGCTTCATCACGGGCGAGGCGATCAATCGCTTCGGCCATCAGGAGGGGACGACGCTCCTTGAGGACGAAGCCTGCGCCGCCCACCAGCGCAGTGATGGCAGACGAAGCATAAGCGACAACCGGAACTTTCATGGACATGGCTTCGACGAGCGGCACACAGAAACCTTCATGCTCGCTCGCAATCGCAAAGACGCTCGACAGCAAGTAATAAGCCTTGAGCGCGCTGTCTGAAACCTCGCCCATCAGAGACACGACATCTTCCGACAACGTGTAAGTTAATAGCTCGCGCAATCGCCTCGAATAAGTTTCAAACGCCGGGACTTCTTTCCCGACGATGAGCAGGCGACTGTTGCGGTTGTAGTCGTGATGATAAGTGGCGAAGGCTTCGATCAAGTCCGCGTGGCCTTTGTTCGGAGCGACGCGGCCAACCATCAGGATATTGGTCACACCGTCTCTATACCTGTCCAGCACGTCCAAGTCAGGCTCAATCTGCTGTAGTCGCTCGATGCGATGAAAGGGCGCGGCGACGAAACATTTCTCTTCAGCGACGCCTTCCAGCAACAGGTCTTCACGGTTGTATTCGGAGTCGGCAAGATAAATGTCGCAACCGGCGCGAGCAATCTCTTCTATTTCAAGTCGTCCCTCCAGACACTTCTCCTCGTGCCACTGGCTGATGCCCGCGAAGAACTCCGGCGGCGTGACGTTGTGATATTTGATTGCCGTCCGGCATTTCAGTTTCCGCAAAAGCTCCAGGCCGGGATTCCATCCGATTGAGTAATGATAGATAAGAAGGTCTGCGGGGTCTGTCAGGAATTCATAAATTTCAGAGACATCGTAAACTTTCGTCTCCGTAAAATCCCAGCCGCCCGCATACATCCGCGCTTCAAACCCGCGCCTTTGCAACGCATCGCACATGCCGACAACATCATTGCTGACGGCATCGCCCAGAGAGAGATGCGAGGTGACGACGGCGACACAGCGAAAGGGAAGTTTGGACACGGGTTGATTTTGGGTCTCAGGCATCAAAATGGTGATTGAGATGTAGCATTCAAAGGTCTCACTCGCGGTCAAGCTCTCCGGCCTATCAACGCGAAATCACGCGCGCCGTAGAGCCAACTGTTGAGAGCCTGGGAGCGTTTGCTTCCATCATCGAAGGGACTGCCGCCGACCTGGTTGAGATATTCGACCCGAACGTCCGCGAATCCCAGATGGCTCATGATGAATTGAACGGTATCGGGGAAGAGCGGCTTGAGATGCGTCGGGTCGGAGTAGAAGTTGCAGGCTCCGACGACGAGGTTCTTCGGATTCGGCGTCTCGAAGATAACAAGGCCGCCGGGTCTGAGCGTCCTTTTTATCTCGTCGAGCAATTCCACAAAAATCTCGAAGGGAAGGTGCTCGATGAAATGAAAGCCGGTCACTGCGCTCAGACTTTCATCCGGCAGACCGCTGAGGTAGAGGAGCGCGTCCGAAGCCGCTACTTCAAGCCCGCGACTTTGCGCCCTCTCGACCAACAGGTGATTGGCCTCGACGCCGCGCCCATTGAGTCCCTCCTCTTTCAGTAGCTCCAGCCATTCGCCGCGCCCGCAGCCCAGGTCCAGAATATCTTCAGTGATTTCCGCAGACTTGAGGAACGGAAGATAAAATCTCAAGCCTTCCTTGACCTCTTCGCGCCCACCGCGAAACTGTTCTGGAAATGAAGCGAAGAGTTCATCCAGCTTCCTTCGCGTCTCGTTCGACGAAGCTGGCTCGTTTGTCCACTGCCGCGTCGCTCCATCTTTCAACGACTCACCGAGCCGAGCATCCCATTCGTTTCTCATCTTCTTCAGACGCGCGATAATCTCCCGTTGCTCGCGGAAGAGGGCGACGACCTGTTGATGTTGCAGCTCAACGAATTTTCTCTGGTCTGCGGAAAGTCCGGTTAGCTCGCGCGTAACAGACTCCGCCAAATCTTGCTGCGCTTTGGAGAGCCGGGTTGAAACTTCTGCCAGCTCATGGGAAAGGGACTCCGTTAGTTGAAAGCTGGTGGTGCTGAGTTGGTTCAGATGGCTCGTGATTAACTCTTGCTGCGCCAGCGTGTGCCCTTCAAACTCTCTCTGGCTGCGAAGAAACGCGGGCAGTCGCGCAATCCCGACCGCCAACTCAAGTACGTAGCCCAGGACGGGCACGCGGTAGAAACGCCTGAACCTGGCGAGCCGCGCGAGGCCGTCAACGCGGACGTTCCTGCTCTTGCCCTCCGGCGAGAAGCGCAGGCTCGCCAGCACATCAATCTTATTGAAACGCCCGCCACGCAATTTTTTGAGAAACTGTCTCAGCCCCTCCTCGTCAGGCTCGCGTTTCAGGATCGCGCGGTAAGCGTTCCAGATAAAAGTGTGGTCGTGATATTGGAGCAGGTCGTTGACGTGATAGTGGTCGTCGTCCTTTGGAACAAACTCCGGCTGAAGCCTAAGCTGTGGAAGCCTCGAATATTCCTCCCGCTGAAAGCTCAGAGTGGAAAGCTCTGCCCCTCCGATGGGAGACGCGCCCGCAGTCGAGAGCAATCTATAAAGCTCCAGGGAAACACCGGCCAGCGATTGCTGCCCTTCAGCTTCGCGCTTCGCCACAGCCGCGCGTATCTCTGCCATCAACTGCTCGACATCAATTTCGGAATCGGTAATCTCGGCCATAAACTTTTTAGATATTGGCTTACACTTTCTCGCTCACGCGCTCGCCGCGCAAGGCCAGTCGCCGCGTCGTCACCGAGGCGTTGAGATTGGAGACGCCCTCGATGGCGACCGGACTGATGACGCGAAAGAACGCGACATCATCCGTCCAGTCGAAACTAACGCCATCCGCGCTATGCACCGCCGACGTGAGTGTAAACTCGCCGACTCCGAGCCAGCAGTTGAAGGCAAACGTGGCTTCGATGATTTCGCCTTCACGGACGCGCCCGAAGTATGCCTGTAGGATTTCCGTGTTCGTCCCGTAGATGTGAATGCCATGGCGATCACGAATCAGAAAGCCGAAGATAGGGTCATTCACGTTCGCATTCAGGCGTGCGCGAACACGCACGATCACGGACTCGCCCGTTTCCACGAATTCGACTGGACGGCGCGCGGCATCCATCAAGTCAACACTCAAAATCTCTGCCGTGCCGTCGCCGTGACGATAGGTGTAGCTGAGCGGCTTGAACTCTTCATCGAGCAAGGCAAGCTCACCCGTTTCATCCGCTTCATCCGCGGCGAGCCGCGCAGCTTCGTAGTCAGCCTGGCGCGACATGATGATTTTCTGATAGCGATTCAGCACATCAGAGGGTTTGCCGTCCGTTTCCACGCGACCCTTGTTGAAAAGGATAGCGCGCGTGCAGAGGGCACGAATGGTGTGCGGGTCGTGAGAGACGAAAAGAATGGTCGCGCCGTTCTCCTGCATCTCTTTGATGCGGCGCAGGCAGCGATGCTGGAAGACCGCGTCGCCAACGGCGAGAGCTTCGTCAACTATCAGGATTTGCGGGTCGGCGCTGACGGCGATGGCGAAGGCGAGGCGGATGTACATGCCGCTCGAATAGGTCTTGACGGGTTGCTCGACGAAATCGCCTATCTCCGCGAAGCGTTTGATCTCCGGCATGCGCGCTTCGGTTTCGCTTTTGGAAAAGCCCATCAGCGCGGCGTTCAGGTAAATGTTCTCCAGCCCCGTGAACTCAGGATTGAAGCCCGCGCCAAGCTCAAGCAGCGCGGCGATGCGGCCTTCGATGTGAACCTGGCCGTGCGTCGGCTCAAGCGTGCCTGTGATGATCTGTAGGAGTGTGGACTTGCCGGAACCGTTCGGGCCGATGATGCCTGTCGTCGTTCCCGTTTCAACCTCGAAGCTGACATCGCTCAAGGCCCAGAATTCACGATGGCGTTTCCAGCGTCCGCGCGTCAGAGATTCCTTCAGACGGTCGCCCGGATGGTCGTAGATGCGATACTGCTTGGAAACATTCTCGACTCGTAGTGCCGTTGCCATGTAGAAGAAGCTACCCTAGACGAGCGATAGGTGACAAGCGTAGAGGAAACGATAAACGCGGCAGTGATGAATGCGGAATGAAAGAAAGACGCTTGCTTTTCAGTTCAGCATTCATCATTCAGCATGCATCGTTTCCTCCGATTCATGTTAAGATTGGAGCGGTAGTTGCCTCTTGCCCCATTCTCCTCATTTTTAATTTCAATCTGTCGGCGGTTAGTACAGTGCTGTTGGTATTCAGTAACACACTGGAACACCTCCCAGGACAGTGAATGTCAGAGGAAGAGGGCAAGATGGTGAATACATACAAGCAAGCTTATCAAGCATTTCGGGTCATATTATTTTGCGCGGCTATTTTCTGGCTGGGAGCCTCGGCAGCTTATGCTCAGGGGTGTCCGACTCTTTTCAGTCCCACTCGTTGGGGCTGGGCGCAGAACGCCATAGTTCGTTATGCGTTCGATACAGGTTTTACCGATGGGCAGAAAAGACAGATTCGAGCGGCAGCCGCTGAATGGAACAGAGCTAACTCTCTCAATAACTCGAAAGTAAGTTTCGTTGAGGACACGTCCGGCACAAACTTTAGCTTGAAATTTCTGATTGCCGCTTTACCAGCCGGTAATCCTGCTGTCTTCAATGCCACTTATGATGGCACAACCCTCGCTGTTAAATCCGGGACCATAACTTACGACCCTAATAATACCTTTCCCAACTCCACTCAACTCATAGCTGATCCCACCAGGCCAGGCTATAGCACAGTTGTCATGAAACTGGTCTTGCATGAGATGGGCCACCTGATGGGACTAGACCATCCTTTCATACCGGCAGACCCGTGCGATCAGCCTGACGGGGCGACCGTGCTGAATTATGCGTGCGGCATAAACGATCAAGGCAATAATATCCCGACCACAGTCTCTGCGTGCGACCAAAGCACAATCAATTCAGAATCCATCTATCCACCGATAACCGTGTCCGCGCCGACCTTGCAGATAGATAGCGCATCCGTGGCGAATCCTGTTAGTGAAGGTGCGGGGCATGCGGAAGTCGTGGTTACGCGCGGCGGGGATCATTCAACTGCCGTCAGCGTTAACTATGCTACGAGCGACACGGCTGCGCTGACAAACTGCGATGTGGTCAATGGCGTGGCTTCATCCAGATGCGATTATGCGACGACTGTCGGTACGCTCCGATTCGCTTCGGGGGAAACCTCGAAGACCATCTCTATCCCGGTAGTTGATGACTCTTACGCGGAAGGCCGTGAAAGTTTCACCATCGCGTTGAGCAATCCAAGTGGGGCAACTCTCAGCTCACCCACAACAGCCACCATCACTATCGCGGACAACGACGCCACAACCACATCGAACCCGGTAGATCAGACGCCCTTCTTCGTGCGACAGCACTACATAGATTTTCTGGGACGTGAGCCTGACCCGGCAGGCTTCCAGGGCTGGCAGAACACCTTGAACAACTGCGCTCCGGGAGACAAGACCTGCGACCGCATCGAAGTCTCATCAGGATTCTTCCGTTCAACAGAGTTTCAAGAGAGAGGCTACTTCGTTTATCGCTTCTACTCGGTCAGTCTGGGCAGGAAGCCAGACTATGCGGAGTTCATTCCCGACCTAGCGAAGGTGAGCGGATTTCTGACAGATGCAGAGAAGGAAGCTAACAAAGTAGCCTTCGTTGACGAGTTCATGGCAAGAACTGCTTTCAAGAATAGGTATGATTCGACAATCGGCAATCCGACCAGTTATGTGGATGCATTGTTGAATACAGCAGGGTTGCCTAATCATCCATCACGTGCAGGATGGATTGCAGGCTTGCAGAATAACTCTCTGACGAGAGCACAGGTCTTGCGCCAGTTAGCAGAGAGTGCGGAGGCTTACA
>JAVHWL010000005.1:0-144913 GCA_032159825.1 Acidobacteriota bacterium | reverse complement strand
CTACAATGAAGCGTTTGTAGTGATGCAGTATTTTGGGTATTTGAGGCGTGATCCTGATGCTGCTTACCTGGACTGGATCAAGTCCATGAATCAGAACAATGATTATCGAGTCATGATTAACGGCTTCGTTAATTCCACAGAGTACCGCAGAAGGTTCGGGCCTTGATTGGCAGCTAAGAGGACTTGCGAAAGTGTAAAGAGAGGATAAGCATCCCCTCTTTACACTTTCCAGCAAGGCATCAAGTCAGTACCGCCTGCCGCAAGCGGGGGGGTAGTAGCATGACATAGTACCCGCCCGCTACCGCAGGCGGTACTAACCCGCAAGCTCCTCAAGGTCGGTGATCCATGCTTCAAGCAAAGCTAATTCCTGCGCGCCTACCAGTCCCATCCTGACAAGTTGCTCGTAACAGATGCGTAGATTGTTATTCAGTTGCTCAAGTCCCGGTTGAAGGAAAAGTTTGCCGAGCGCCTCGCAGATGGCGCTGTTATTCAAGTAGCCGGGCACTTCGTCTTTGAAATCGCGCATCAGGTTGTGCTCGTTGCGTTCCTGCCAGACGGTCGGCTCATGAAAGAGAATCCCCCAGCCCTGCGCCCACGCGATGCGTTGAGCGATGAAGCTGCGCCAGATGTCCGTCATCCGAAAGGAGCAGTAAGCCGGAAGATAAAGAAGCGGAAAAGCATCACGCCACCACGTCGTATTCTGGCTATTGAAAGGCGACCATGAGCCGTCGCTTAACGCCACGCGCCGGTCTTTCCTGAAAGATTGCGGCAGCGGCAACGCCAGACGGTAGATCGCATCAACATCAGGATTCTCATCCGCCAAACCCTGCTGAATCGGACAATCCATCTCTGCTTGAGAGAGCGATTCAAACGGCGGGATGGCTGCCTGTATCTGGTCGAGCGGCAACCCGCGAGGCCAGATGTTCGCATCCGTGAAGTAGCGATAGACGTTCACCCATCCTGCGTTTGAAACAGAATGGGCTGGCCGACGACGGGTTCGCTTTGTCCAGAACTCTTGAACAGGATGGTTGTCGTCGTCCGTCTCGATAATCACAGTCGCGCCCGCGCGCATCGCCACCAGGTAGCCGATGTTCTTTCTCGCGTAATGTCTCGCCGGGCACTCTACGGCGAAGCGCAACTCCAACGCGCGTTGCTCCGCGAGGCTATAGAAGCGACAGCCTTCCAGCTCGAAAGTCTGCGGGCTGGCCTCGTCGCCAATCACTATAAAATCGAAACCCTGTTCAAGGCATCCTCGCGCCAGCTCTTTCAAGGCGGCGTTGGGCGGCGCAATCGAAGTCACAACTAAAGCGAGCTTGTCTCTCATATTAAGCACACATTTCAAAACCCGAAACAGTTCTTTGCGCCTTGAGCTTTTCCTCTTTGCGCCTCCAGCGAGAACACTTCACGTTTCCCGCTGGAGGCGCAAAGAGAAAACTTAAGTCGCAAAGAACTGCCTTACAGTTGACCTTGAAGGCGCTGGCGAAATAGTCGCCACAGGTTGCTAAAAGAATCCTTGAGAGCCTGATTGTTAATGTCGTGGCTGGCGGCGCGATACTGAATCGGAACTTCCGTGATTCGCAGGTTGCGGCAGTAGGTTTTAATCTCCGTTTGAAAAAATGGGCCGCGCGAGCGAATGCCTTTCTTGAGAATTTCGGAGAGCGCGGCGCGCGTAAACATCTCGAAGCCGCTAGTCATGTCTGAGAGTTTCGTGCCGAGCAGCAGGTTGGTCAAAAAAGTTCCTCCGCGACTGATGAACTCTCTTTGGGTAGAACTCTCCGAAACGTTTCCGCCTTCGCAAAAGCGGCTGCCGAAAACGCAGTCGTACCCTTCCAGCATCTTGTCGAAAAATTGCGGGATGTCTGAAGGTTGATGACTGAACCCGGCGTCAATCTCAAGCACCCAGTCGCACCCCTCACCAAGAGCCTCGCGGTATCCGCGAACGTATGCGTCAACCACGCTCCTGTTCTCCGGCGACCAGACAACCTCAAGCTGCGGACGCTCTCTTTTCAAGTCGTTCAATAACTCGCGCGTGCGATCACGACTGACGCGATCAAGAACAACGAACAGCGAAACCGACTTGAATCCTCGCGCCACGCACTCATCCAAAACCGCGTTGACGAACTCGACGGCAGACTTTTCCTCATTCGCCATCGGGCAAACGATACCCAAACTAATGCTGGAAAGGTTCAGCCGCTCACTCCGTTTCTCTGCGCTCATTACCCGACGAATAATCAGGGAAAGATTTCAAGATTGCAAACGGATCAGTGGTCAGTTAAAGGCAGAAGCTCAATACTGCTTGTCGGCTGTTTTTTCTGACCACTGACCACTGACCACTGACCACTGCTATAATCCCCGCATGATTTCGGCTCAAACAGCAAGGCGGGCGGTGTGGCGTCCTTTGTGGGAATTGCCGCGCCGCTTCGATTTGATAAGCTCGCTGGCGAGGCGCGAGATTGCCGCGCGGTACAAAGGCTCCGTGCTCGGCATCCTCTGGGCTGTGGTCACGCCCGTCGTCACGATTGCGACCTTCACGCTCATCTTCGCAGGAATCTTCGGCGCACGCTTCGGCGCGAGCGGCTCAGGCTGGGAGTTTGCGCTCTATCTTTTCTGCGGCGTGTTGCCCTGGACAGCGTTTCAAGAAGCAGTGCAGGTCTCGTCCCAGAAGATCGTCTCGCAGGCAAATCTGGTCAAGCGCGTCGTCTTCCCGCTCGAAATTTTGCCGGTCGCGCAAACGCTCGCTTCGCTTGCCAACCAGTTATTCGGAACTATCGCGCTGCTCATCCTGGCCCTGATAATTCAACGAACCCTTCACCCGACCATCCTCTGGCTGCCTGTGCTCATCGCGCCGCAGCTACTCTTAACCTTCGGAGCGGCCTGGCTCGTCGCATCACTCGGCGTTTTCCTCAGAGACATCGTGCAGGGAATCGCGCTGCTCTTGATGGTCTGGATGTATCTGACGCCGATCATCTACCCGGAAACAATCGTGCCGGAACGCTTCCGGCCCTTCATCAACGCCAACCCTTTCACGCCTCTGATTAGAAGTTATCGCAACATCATGCTCGAAGGCACTGCACCCGACTGGCGCGGGCTGGCCTACTTCACAGGCTTCGCCCTCATCATTTTCGTCTTCGGCTACTGGTGGTTCGCCAGGACACGGAAAAATTTCGCGGACGTGATTTAAGTCGGTATTAGAAACATCAGCGCGATGCGAAAACGCCGATAACGTAGATGGTCTGACCATCTACGTTATCGGCGTCTTTGTCTACCTGCGCTTACCTTATCAGCCAGCTTAATCCATCAGCACAGATGCCAGCGTCTGTCCTTTGTCCTTTCCTCTTTCAACGGCGACGGCAAAGATGTAAACACCTGCTTTCCACGTCTCGGTTTTGATTGGGAGAACGTTGAGATGGTAAAAGCCGGGCAATCTTCCAGCCGCGATTGAGGCAATGTTCACCAGTGCTCCGCCGGGCCCGACGATCATCGGGTCAACTTTGAAATTGGAAGCCGCCAGTCCTGTTGTAGGCTCTCCATTAGCATCAGTCACCGATACTTCGATGTAATTGGGCTGCCGATTACCTGGATTTGCGATGGTATCTTCTGAAGCTGCTACTACGATTAGTCTTGCCATGAGGCTGATCCTTTCTTGTCCATGTTGATGGACGTAAGGCTGACGCAATTGAGGGGCGCGTCAGTGTTGGGAGGCTGATGAAGTTGAGGCCAACATCAGCATTTGAGTTGAGACCCAGGTGAGGTCATCATCAGCGATGATGGCAACAAGTGTACCAGTGCCCGGAGAGTTGCCGCCGCATGCGACCAGCACGAAAAGCAGCGCATTTAATTCAAAGCAGAAAAGAATGTGTTTAGTTTAGTAGACACATGCTCTCCATTAGTGTGTACGTGTGTTGACAGGAGCATCATCCCGGTTTGCCGACAAGGCAGAGACAGTGCCCAGCAGCCACCAGAAAACAAGCGCGACTTCAGCGTCGCCAAAGTTGTAGTTGACAAGTGAGCTGACGAAAAATCCGGCGATGGCTCCGGTTGCGCCGAGCAGCAGCCCGTGACGGCTCGCCTCTGGGAAATCACGAAATAGTTTTTCCGAGCGGGCTGCCATGAGCCAACCCGCCGTCATTATCCAGAGCCAGAAGAGAAGCGCGGGTAAACCTCTGTCGAAGGCAAGCTGTAATGGCGTCGAATGCATGTGAATCATGTCGCTGCCGGGAAAGCCCCACTCCGTCCAGTGATTCTTAACAGCATCCATGCCGTGACCGAAGACCGGATGCAGCCTGATGCGTGATAGCCCCGTGCGCGCCACTTGCAGACGCAAGCTGGAACTATAATCTTCCAGCATGAGTGCGCCGCTTGCGCGCGTGCGCCAGACGGCGAGCGCGCCGAAGGAGAGCACGACGACGACAGCCGCAGCAACAACCAGGCGCACACGCCCGCGCGCCGCGCGCACAGCGATGACAGAAGCGCCGATAGCGAGCGCGACAAGCACGGTTCGCATCAATGTCAGGGCAATGCCGACGGCGAGCAACGCGGTTGCTGCAAGCGTCAGATAAAGTATCCGGCGCTGACCCCTTCGCTGAATCTGCGCGAGCGAGAGGCCGAGCGCGAGTTGGGCCAGGATTTGCAGCGTCTCGGAGAAGGTCTCGTAGTGGCGCGTCCAGCCCGAAGCGCGAAAGCGATGCGTCGGCCCGCTGCTTTTGATGCCCGAAGGCGAAGGCCGCGCCTTCATCTCTTCTGTGATGATGAAGCCCGGTCGCTCGCCGTGCTCGCCTCTGATGATGATGCTGGCAGGCAGGCGCTCTCCCGTCTGCCGATGCCTGATCGCTTCATCAATCTCCTCTGTGGACGAGACGCGCGCCTCCCCTACACGCCACACGGCATCGCCTGCTCCCATCTGAAATTCGTGAAAGGGACTCTCAGGGGACAACTCTTCAATCATCACGCCGCGCCCGCGCGCCAGGTCAACTGCGCTGAACGTGACGCCTGCCACGCCGGAAATAATCATCAAGGCGACGAGCGTCACGGCTGTGCGGCGCGTGACGATTGATTGTGTGAGATAGAAAAGGAAAACGACTGCGACCGATTGCAGCTTGGGCAAGCTGATGCGCGGTTCAGCCGAGAAGAAAGCAGAAAGAATCGTCCAGCCTAAAAAGAGCCAGACGGGAAGATCGAGCGGGCTGCGCCGGATGCCCGTCTCCTTCGTGATAATCAGGCGTGCGAGCCAGCCTACGGCGACAATCCCCAGAGCAATTTCAGCGCCCGCGATTGAATGCGGCGCGAACACCGCGTACAGAATAAAGCCGACAAGCGAGACGCGCTCACTGATGCGAGCGGCCAGTGGCGCTTCCTCTGCGGTCTGCGCGGGCGGCGCGACCTTTCTCCGGTTGGCTCTTGGGCGGTTCGATTTCAAGCGAGTTGTGGGATAGCGTTTATCGTAATCTGAAATCTCAAGTCAGTAATGAAATAAGAGCGAAATTAAGCGCGAAAATAGCTGCGAAGTCTAAAATTGCAGAGCGTTGACACTCGCCGTTTGCGCGTGTTAGCGTACTTGTCTCTGACGTTACGGTCAGAGAAAGCATTAAAGAGGTTATCGGTCGAGTTCATCCCCTGCGCCGTTTGCGCGCTGCTCACCGCTTGCGGCCACTAGGGCCGCGACCCTGGTTTTGGTGTCATAAACGATTCTCGATGGCTTTCGATAAAGCAAAGGTTATACGTGCGGCTGAGAAGTATCTTGCCCAGGGCAAAATCCCAGCAGCTATTAAAGAGTATCGCCAGATCGTCGAAAACGACCCTGACGATTTCACTGTGCTCAACATGCTGGGCGATCTCTACGCGCGCCAGGATAACAAGCAGCAGGCGATGCAGTGCTTCATGCGCATCGCCGAACATTACCGCGAAGAGGGCTTTCAGAGCAAAGCCGTCGCGATGTACAAGAAGATAGACCGCCTCAATCCGCGCAACGCCGAAATCGCCGGCAAGCTCGCCTTACTTTACGAAACACAGGGACTCATCGTTGACGCACGCGCACAGTACATGGTCGTCGCCGAAGCCTGGATGAAGGATGGGCAGACGCGCAAGGCTCTCGAAATCTTTCGCAAGGTCGCAGACCTCGATCCGCAGAACACAGAAGCACGAATCAAGCTCGCGCAAGGGTACATGCGTGAGGGGCTGATGGACGATGCGGCCAAGTCATACACGGAAGCGGGCGCTCAGTTTATAGCCCGCCGCCAGTATGAGCGCGCCGTCGAAGCCTTCACAGCCTCGCTCGACATACACCCGCAGGACTACGGCTCGCTGAGCGGGTTTCTCAACGCGCACATCGCGCTCGGCACGCCGGACGAAGCGGCGGAAGTTCTGGAACGCTCGCTCGCCAAAAAGCCCGAAGACATCGAGCTGCTTTCGATGCTCGCCAATGCCTACATTGAAGCGGAAGATGCGCCCAACGCCGAGCGCGTCATAACTTCGCTGGTGATGACCGAGTCGTCGCACTACACACGCTTCATTGACGTAGCCCGGCTTTATCTTAAAACCGGGAAAGTTGATGAAGCCGTCCGCGTGCTCTCAAGCATCACCGAGCAGCTACTCTCCGCGCGCGAGGAAGAGATGCTGATGGAGCTTTTGAACGAAGCTCTGGCGCGCGACCCGGAACACGTCGAAGCACTGCGCCTGCTCGTTCGTGTTTACGCCTGGCAGCGCGATGATGAAAAGCAGCGTCAGGCGCTTGAACGTCTGGTCGAAGCGACCGAAGCCGCCGGGTTGGTAGAGGTCGAACGCTCCGCGCTCGTGCAGTTAGCGCAGTTTTCGCCAGACCGTCGTTACCTTGATCGCCTGGAGGCTCTGGGACACAACCCTTTGCAGAAGACGGAAGAGGGAAGCCCCGCGCCTGAGCCGACGACTGAGGAGGTTCCGTCGTTCGAGAGCTTCGCGTTGGTCAATGAGGAGGAGACGACGGCCCAGGCGATGGGACTGCCGCCCACTGAAGAGGTCACGGAATTTGAATTCAACGCGGTAGCGGAGCCGACGGTAGCTGCCCCCGATCCTTCATCATCGTTTGCTGATCTCAACGAAGAATGGAAAGAGCCAGCACCGGCGAGCAGTTTTCAGGAATTCGATTTCGGAGGCGAGACTGAAAAAGAGGCGACCGCTCAAGCAAGCGATTCTTCCGTCACACTTGATGAGCGACGCGAGGCTTTGCTGCGACAGGAACTCGACAGTGTTGATTTCTATCTCAAGCAAGGTTACACGGACATCGCAACCGACACGCTCGACATGCTCGAACGGCAGTTCGGCGCTCATGCGTTGATTGATTCACGACGAGCAAAGCTGGGTCAACCGGCGACGCCCTCTGCCGCACCGCCCGCACCGGCTGAGACAGTTGAGTTTGAGAGTTTCGCTCGCTACGACGTGGCCGAAGAAGTTGCTCCCGTTCAGCCGGAGAGCGTTGAGGTGGACGAGATTTTCGCCGGGATGGAAGCCGCGCTTCAAGCGTCTCCGCCGTCCATTTCAAACGAGACGGTAGCCGACGAGACTTCGACGACCGAAGCCCGGACAGGCATTGATCCGGGTCTGGCAGCCATCTTCGACGAGTTTCGCACGGCGGCTGAAGAGGGAGAGTCGCCTGCTGCCGATGGTGATTACGAGACGCACTACAATCTGGGCACTGCCTACAAAGAGATGGAACTCATGGACGAAGCCGTCAAAGAGTTTCAGCTTGCTGCCGAGCTAGTCTCGCCGAAAGACGGCACAGCGCGCTACCTGCAATGCTGCAACATGCTCGGCCATTGTTTCATGCGCAAAGAGATGCCGCGACTCGCCGTCATGTGGTTCAAGAAGGGGTTGGAAGCGCCCGGCCATACGGAGGACGAGTATCAGGCGCTGCGCTACGATCTGGGCACGACCTACGAGCAAATGGGCGAGCTGGATCGGGCGATTGAAGTCTTCTCGGAAGTCTATGGCATCAACGTCTCCTATCGCGGCGTCGCCGAAAAGTTGCGTGAGTTGCAGGTACAGAAAGCCGTCAATAGTAAATCGTAAATTGTGAGCAGCGGGCTTCGCTCTTTGACGATTTACGATTTACGATTTACCATTTGTGAGTATGGCAGCAAGACTCAGTGTCGTTTTCTACATTCTACTATGCCTCGAAGTGGGCATCGTGCTCACGTTGCTGCCCTGGTATTCGCCGTTCGGCATGAGCGACTGGGGAGACAACTTCTTTCTGCTCTACGCAGCCCAGAAGACAGGTCTCTATAGCTTGCAGCATGCCGTCTCTTCCGGTTGGATACGCGGCGCGGTGACAGGGGTGGGCCTTCTGAATCTAGGCGTCGCCTTCTGGGAGATAGCGCATTTCCGCCAAACGGTGCGTGCGCTCGAAGGCGGGTCAGCTTCCACCAAGGCTTCTGAGAAAAATGTCGCTCCACCTCCAAACGCCAATCATCTACCTGATCACGAGCGGCGCGACAACGCGAGCGAGCAACCCGGCCAGTGAAGATTTCCAAAACGTTCTGGCCCTCGTCCGAGCAGCCGTCAAAGCGCGCGTCTCTCTCATTCAACTGCGCGAAAAGAATCTTCCGGCAAGAACACTCTACGAGCTAGCTGCGCGCTCGACAGCAATCACTGAAGGCACAACCACGCGACTTCTCGTTAACGACCGCGCAGACATTGCACGCGCGGCTCGCGCCGACGGAGTTCATCTCACCTCGCGCTCAATTGAAGCAAGCGTCATCCGCCGCAGCTTCGGCCCCGGCTTCCTGATAGGCGTCTCCACACATTCGCTCAGAGATGCGCAAAGTGAGCGTGAGAGCAGCGCAGCAGATTTCGCCGTCTTCGGCCCCATCTTCGACACACCATTGAAGCGCGCCTACGGCCCGCCTCTCGGTCTCGAAGCTTTGCGCGAAGCTGCGCGCCTGCTCTCTCCGTTCCCACTCATCGCGCTCGGCGGCGTGACACAGGAAAACGCATCGGCTACCTTGCGCGCGGGCGCAAGCGGCATCGCAGCGATTCGTTTGTTCAATGATCCAAGCACTCTGGCTACGACTGTGAGCGCGATTCGTGAGGACTGGAAAGTAACCTGACTTAACCTTTACTCGCTATAATAACGTTGATGACTATTCGTGACTCAAACAGTTTACCAGTTGCGCTCACCATCGCCGGTTTCGACCCATCGGGCGGCGCAGGCGTCGTCGCAGATATAAAGACGTTCACAGCTTTCGATTGTTTTGCAGTTGCCGCGATCACGTCGCTAACGTTTCAAAACACCGTGGGCGTTTTCGGCGCGGCGCACCAGACGGCTGAGACTGTTCGCGCGCAGGTGATGCCGGTTATTCAGGATTTCGACGTGGCCGCAGCGAAGACAGGGATGCTGCCGACACGCGAAGTGATCGCAGAGGTCGCGCGCCTGTTTCGTGAAACCGGGCTACCCGCGCCTGTCGTTGACCCGGTGATTCGCTCAACCTCCGGCTACGATTTAATTGACGACGATGCGCTCTCTGCGCTGGTCAAGGAACTCATGCCGCTGGCGCGCGTTGTCACGCCGAATATTCCAGAAGCCGAGCGCATCACGGGCCTGTCAATTAATAATGAAGAGGGAATGCGGTGCGCTGCGCGTCACATGCGGGAGATGGGAGCACGCGCAGTGCTCGTCAAGGGAGGACATTTGAAAGGGATTGCGGAAGGTGCGCTTGCGCTATCTGCAACCGACGTGCTTGATGATGAGGGGCGCGTGATGCTGTTTCAGGAAGAGTGGATCGAAACAACATCCACGCATGGCACAGGCTGCGCGCTCTCCGCCGCGATTGCCGCATGTCTGGGGCGCAAGCTTAATCTGGAAGAATCAATCAAGACAGCCAAGCGCTTCGTCACAGACGCCATCCGCCACGCCCCCGGAATCGGTCACGGACACAGCCCCGTAAATGCGGTGATAAGTGATAAGTGATGAGTAAAAGCTTTTCTTATCACCTATCACTCATCACCTATCACCTATCACTCATCACCCTTCTATCGTCACTTTCTCCATCGTTATGGGTGAAGTTGGTTTGTCGTTGCGATCCTTGGGGGTTGAGGCGATGGCATCAACAACGTCCTGGCCTTCGATGACGCGCCCGAACTTTGTGTAGCTTGGGGGCAGCGGATAGTCGGCGTGCATGATGAAGAATTGCGAGCCGTTGGTGTTCGGGCCGCTGTTCGCCATCGCCACCGTGCCCGCCTGGTACTTCCCTTGATAGAGCGGGGATGAGGGGTTGATCTCATCGTTGAATTTCCCGCCCCAGGCCGATTCGCCGCCATAGCCCATGCCGAGCGGGTCGCCGCCCTGAATCATGAAACCGCTGATGACGCGATGGAAAATAACGCCGTCGTAGTAGCCCTTCTCGGCCAGCAGGCGAAAGTTTTCAGTTGTCTTCGGCGCTTCCGTCTCTAAAAGCTCGAAGCGGATTGTGCCCTTGTTCGTTTGAATAACTGCGATGCGATTTGCCATTGATGCTCCTTAAGAAGTCTGGAGTCTGGAGTCTCTGAGTCTGGAGTCCGGGGTCAAAAGCATTTCTCTTTCTTTTGACTCTTAGACTTCAGACTCCAGACTCCAGACTTAGAATGAATCGTTCGATTGCGAGTGCCACGCCGTCTTCGTCGTTGGTGGCTGTCGTGTGACAGCCCGCAGGGTCGTCGAGGAGTTTGCGTAAAGAGGCTTCGGCATTGCCCATCAGGACGCGCGTGCCTGCGTATTGCAGCATCTCCAGATCGTTGAGATTGTCGCCGATTGCCATCACCTCTTCGCGTCTCACCCCATACTCGTCTGCGGCAGCCTTGACCCCGACGCCTTTCGAGACTTCCGGGTGCAGCACGTCAAGGAGCGCGAAGTCCATCTTCGGATAGATCGTGCTCATGAGTTTCACGCTCTCTCCAAGCTCGCCGCTTAACGCTTCGCCCAGATGCTTCATCGCCGCAACGCTGCCGGAGAAAGTGATATGGACGGGCGCGTGGTCTAGATAATCTTCGAGAGACGAAACGCGCTTGACGGCCTCCTGCACTTCCACGCCGTGAATCCGCTCAGACCATGCGATGTACTTCGCCAGCGCCTGATTGCCGTCGCTCAGGTGATCGTAAACTAGCACTCCGAGGCCGTGCGGGTCATCGCTGATGAGCGCGTCGGCGTGATTCTCTCGCCCGACACGCAGCACCTCTCGCGCCGCATTGAGGGGCAGCAGCTTGACCTCTACAGTCTCAAGCGTGCGCGCATGTTTGGTCAGCGCGCCGTTGTGCGAGATGAGCGGCACATCCAATCCAAGCTCAAGCGCGAGCGGGCGCGCATCCCGGAAGCGGCGACCCGTGACGACTGCGACTCGCACACCGCGCGCGCGCGCCGCAGCAATCGCCTTCAAACTGCGCTCAGACATTTCGCCCCGCGAGGTGAGCAGAGTCCCGTCAAGATCGAGGGCGAGAAGGCGTACTGGCATAAAGGTAAAAAGTAAGGAGAGAGGGTAAACGAACATCTCGGAAAAGGCAAAAGCAGTTGGCAGTTGGCAGTTGGCAGTTAGCAGTAAAGAGCAGGCGATACGAAGTGTTTCGCTTTTGCCTTTCACTGCTAACTGCCAACTGCCAACTTTTCTACTGCTGCCATACGAATGCTCCACCTGACGGGAAAAGAGGGAGAAGGCGAGTATGATATAGCTGTGAAGATGAGAGGAAAGGCAGCGGGGTGTTGGCAAAGCCAGGGCTTATCGCACGCAATGTCTTTGCCTCCTCCTAACGTATGGGAGCGATTATTGCTGGTTATCAAAGTTTGAAAGGAACAAAGGAAGCGAATGAACGTCACACATCTGGAATGCGGCGCGTGCGGTCTGCGTCACGAGGCACAACGCTTGCAAAACCTCTGCACCGGGTGCGGCAAGCCTTTGCTGGTTCGCTACGATTTAGAGCGAGCCGCGCAGAGTTTGACAAAAGAATCTTTAACGGGGCGGCGGTCTGATCTGTGGAGATACCGCGAAGTTCTGCCGGTTGAACGCGACGAGAACATCGTCTCGCTCGGTGAAGGCTGGACGCCACTTCTCGCTGCGCCGAAGCTGGCTCAGCGAGTCGGCCTGAGGAAGCTCCTCATCAAGGACGAGTCGCAGAATCCGACGCAGAGCTTTAAGGCGCGCGGGATGGCAGCGGCGGTCTCTATGGCTCTGGAACTCGGCGCGCGAAAACTCGCCGTGCCGTCCGCCGGAAACGCCGCTGGCGCGCTCGCAGCTTACGCGGCGCGTGCCGGTCTTGAAGCGCACATCTTCATGCCTCAAGATACGCCGCGCGCAAACATCATCGAGTGTGAGCAGACGGGCGCGCACGTTGTCTTGATGGATGGATTGATTACGGATTGCGGCGCAGAGGTGGCGCGACGTAAAGACCTCGAAGGCTGGTTCGATGTTTCGACTTTGAAAGAGCCGTATCGCATCGAGGGCAAGAAGACGCTCGGCTATGAGTTGGCCGAGCAGCTCGATTGGGAGTTGCCGGACGTAATCATCTACCCGACCGGCGGCGGGACAGGGCTGATAGGTATGTGGAAGGCTTTCGACGAGATGGAAACTATGGGGTGGATCGGACGAAAGCGCCCGCGCATGGTCACTGTGCAGGCCGCTGGCTGCGCTCCTATCGTGCGCGCCTTTGAGGAAGGGAAGCGGTTTGCGGATGAGTTTCCGAATGCGGCGACGACCGCTTCGGGCCTGCGCGTGCCGCGCGCCATCGGCGATTTTTTGATTCTCGATGCGCTGAGAGAATCGGGCGGAACAGCGGTGAGCGTCACGGATGAAGAGTTGATTGCGGCGACGCGCGAAATCGGCGCGAGCGAGGGATTGTTCTGCGCGCCCGAAGGTGCGGCCTGTTTGCCTGCGCTCAGAAAGCTGATGGCTGCGGGAGAAATTAAAGAAACGGAGCGAGTCGTGCTCTTCAACACGGGTGCAGGCGTTAAATATCTTGAGAGTTATGGAGGCTAAACGATGCGCGGCATCGTGAGTTTGCGAGTTATGAAATTTCGTCGGCTAACGATTTCTATGCTGCTGTTGTTCATCCTGTCTAGTTTGAATTTTGGACAACAGGCGCAACAGAAGACGCAAATGAGTGAGACGGATCGCGCGCGTTTCGAGGAACTGCGAACCGCTGGATTCGACGCGCTCTACAATCTGGATTATGAAGCGGCGCGCGTGAAGTTTAAGGAGATCGCGCGGCTCTTTCCAGATCATCCGGCGGGGCCGCAGTTTCTGGCGGCGACACTCTGGGCGCAGACCTTGAACGAATCGCGGCGGCTCCAATCTTCGCTCTACAACACGGAGTCTTTCTACGCGCAGAAGGAAGACAAGCCAGACCCGCGCATGGTCGAGGAGTTTCGCAACCTGACGCGCTCCGCCTCACAACTTGCGAAGGCGCGGCTCAGGCGCGACGCGAAAGACGTTGAAGCTCTCTACTTTCTCGGCGCAACCGAAGGCTTGAAGGCCGCGTTTGCCACAGCCGTCCAGCGCAGTTTCATGTCCGCTCTGGGCGACGGGTCGAGCAGCGTTGACCGTCATCGTGATGTCATCAAGCTCGATCCGAACTTCCACGATGCGGAGTTGACGATAGGACTTTACGACTACGTGGTCGGGAGTCTTCCCGCTCCGGTCAAGTTGCTGGCGAGCATCATCGGCACACGCGGCTCTAAGAAGCGCGGGTTGCTCACGCTTCAGAGAGTTGCCAGCGAGGGCACGTTCGCGCGCGACGATGCTAAAGCCCTGCTCATCGTGCTGCTCAAACGCGAGCGGAGATATGAAGAGGCTCTAGTCATCTCGCGCGAGCTTGGCGCGAAATATCCGCGCAACTATCTCTTCAAGCTCGAAACGGCGGATGCGCTCGTCTCGATTGCCGCTAACGAGCGAGCGGCGGGACGCACTACGGAAGCCGGGCGCAACGCGGAGCGTGAAGCGCTGGCTGTCTTTGATTCACTCTTACGCGACCGCGCTTTGCGAGAGGCCGCCACGCGCTCGCTCGACCTGGTTCATTTTCGCTACGGCGAAACCTTGCTCGAAGCGAATCAACTGGAGAGCGCGGCGCAGGAGTTTCTCGCCGCTGCTAATGTCGCGGGCGCGGAGTCTGGACTTGCGACGATGGCCCATCTCAACGCCGCCAGAGCATTTGATCTCGCGGGCAAAAGAAATGATGCGCTCGCGCACTATCGCATCGTGCTGACAAGACCGGATGTGCTGGACGCTCACGATGAAGCCAAGCAAGGTTTGAAAGAGCCTTACAAATCTAAGAACAACGGAAAGAGCGTTTCTTAAATGAAAAACAATGGGAAGCAAGCACACGAGCGTGCGGGGGTGACGAGGCCGCGACGTTTGTTGTTATGTCTGGACGGTGTGCCGTTTGAGGTACTCAAGGCGGCAAAGGGGCAAGGGCTGTTCGATATTTTCTCGGACCCTTCGCGCCTGCTCTCGCCGTTTCCGACGATGACGAACGTCGCGCTCTCAAGGATGCTGGGGGCGACCGCGCCGCTCGGCTACGAGAGTCTTTACTTTGACAAGTGCGCGCAAGAGTTGCGCGGCGGCGTCCGCAAGTACATCGGCTGGCGCACGCCCGACAAAACCCCTTCGTCCTACATGGACGAGCTTGATTATCAAGAGCCGCTGCCGTTTGAGTTTCTCGTCTATGTCGCGCCGGAAACAATCTGGCGTGCGGACATGAAGCGTTTCAATGAGAGCTTCCGTCGCGCTCCGCAGACACGCGACTTCTTCGCCTTCCTCAAGGGCACAGACGGGCTGATGCACATACGCGGCCCACGCCGTCTGACAGTTGCGCTTCAATCGCTGGACAAAATTCTGAAGGGCATCCACGCCTACTGCGGCAACGAGACGGAGATTGTACTCTTCTCCGATCACGGGATGAACCTGGAAGAGAACAAGCGCATCAACCTGCAAACGCACCTACGCAGGAACGGCTACAAGATCACCGACCGCCTACGCGGACGCAACCGCCGCAACGTCTCAGTCCCTGCTTTCGGTTTGTGCAGCTACGCTGCGCTCTACTCTGTGGACGCAGAGGCGGCGGCGGAAGTCAGTGGCGCGTTGGTTGATCTGGAAGGCGTGGACTTCTCGATTCATCGTGACAACGGCGAGGCCATCATGGTGAAGGGGGCGCGCGGCGCGGCGCGCATTCACAGGCGGAAGGATGAGAGCGGCACGTCGTATCGTTACGAGCAGATAGCGGGCGACCCACTCGAACTCGCTCCCGTCATCAACAAACTGAGGGATGATTGTTTGCTAGACCCGACGGGCTACGCGCCGGACACGGCATGGTATGAGCTGACGGCCTCGCACACCTACCCGGATGCGCTGGCGAACCTCTTTCAATCTCTCTATGAGCCGCGCGTCGGCCACACAGCCGATGTGCTCGTCAGCCTGCGCGACGGTTACTATTACGGCGACTCGATCTTCAGCCGCATGGCTCGCCTCGCCGCCACGCACGGCAACGCCTTGCGCGCCAGCTCGACAGCCTTCATGATGAGCACGCACCGCACGCTTCCGAATTATGTGCGCGCAGATGAAGCGCAACCGTTGCTGAAAGGATGAAGCGGTGGGAATAAGGAGTCAGGTTTGATGAAAGCGCTCGGCTTAGTTGCCTTGATGATAGCTGTGCTCTCAAGCGCGGCGCTGGCGCAAAACAATGCGGACTCTTGCCACGTTTACTTCGTGGATGTGAGCGCGGCTGAGAAGGCTTATAAGTCTCTCCCTTCCAATGCCACTCAAGAAGCTCAGGCTAAAGCCCTTTCTTCAGTCATGAAGATTCTGGGAGAGTTCCAGGCCGTAGTGGGCGAAGAAGAGTTGACGACGAAAAGCTATCCTTTCCCGGACAGCAAGCTCGTGATAACTGCCAGCGTCTTTTACACGGACGAGTCAATGCCTGCGGACTCAATGATGCTCGGCCTCGTCGTATCAGACAAGGCGTTGAAGGATGCGCTCTCGGCTCCGAACAATGCTGTCGCTGAAGTCAACTATAATGAAAATACGAAGATTGTCAGGGTGAGGAAGTACGTAGAAGTAAACGGGCATAACTACCTCGTCGGGCTGCAATGCAATAGCAAAGCGACTTCAGCGAAATAATTGTCTCCTTACGCTTGACTCCTTGCATCTCGTCCACGTACAAAGCTAGGCATGATGAATGCCGCCTCGCTCGATTCCGCCCAAAATCCTACGGTTGAAACTTTCAATCTCGTTCGGCGCTTCGGGAGTTTCACCGCTGTTGACAATATCAACCTCAGAGTTGAGCGCGGGCGTTTCTTCGGCTTCCTGGGGCCAAACGGCGCAGGCAAGTCAACCACGATCAAGATGCTCACGGGACTGCTCGCGCCGACCTCCGGCGGGATTCGCGTGCTGGGGAGAGACATTCAGACCGACCCGCTGGAAGTTAAGCGCAGGATTGGAGTCGTGCCTGAAGACCTGAACCTGTTTGAGCGTTTGACGGGCGCGGAGATGTTAACGTTCACGGGGCGCATGTACGGTCTTCAAAAAATCGAGATCGCGGAGCGCACGCAGGAGTTGCTGGCATTGATGGAACTCGACACAGAGCCGCGCAAGCTCGTCGTCGAATACTCGCACGGCATGAAGAAGAAACTCTCGCTGGCCTGCGCCCTGATTCACCGTCCCGAAGTGCTCTTTTTGGACGAGCCGTTCGAGGGCGTTGATGCTATCGCCTCACGCACGCTGAAAGATTTGCTCTCGCGCCTGACGGCACGCGGCCTGACAGTCTTTCTCACCTCGCACGTCCTTGAGATTGTCGAGCGTCTCTGCACGGACATCGCAATTATCTCCCAGGGCAGGCTCGTCGCCGCAGGCTCACTGGATCAACTGCGTCGCGGGATTGAAGTGGAAGGAGACGGGCAAGCGGCGCGCGGGGCCATGTCGCTCGAAGACTACTTCATACATGTCGTCGGCGGCGCACGCCACACCAGCGATGATGTTCTTCAGTGGCTGGCTTAACCAGCAAAAGAGGACACCCGCCCGTCGGCGGCCTTTAGAGAATTGACTATGCGGAAGAGCCTCACGACTGAGCGCGCAAAAGCAGTCAGACGCGGGATAGATTTCTTGTATCGCATGGCCTGCGATGCGGAGAGCTTCGAGGCTTACGGGCACGACTTCCTCTTCTGCTTGTACACCATCGCCTCAAACTCCTTGGATGCTCATCTGCGCCGGACGGCGCGTGGGATGGGGCGCGAGCGAGCGAGCGAGTGGCGGCGCGAGCACAATGCAGTGCCGGAGAAGATTAATGCTTACGATCTTTCCAACATGGTCGTCGGCTTGGATGCGGCAGACCGCCTCGGCGTGAGGGACGCGCATCTCAAGTCGCAAATCCGACGCGCTCTAAAACGGTTTACAGCGGAAGATTTTTACGGGTTTGATCCTGCGCGAGAGCCGCCGCCAGAGGATGTGCCCTGGGACTGCGAGTGTGGCGCAAATAATCCGCGCGGTCGAAAAATCTGTCGCAGGTGCAAGCGGCCTCTAGGGATGATTGGTCGTTACGGCTCCTGGATTGATGCGATGGTGATGGCTTATCTGGGCGAGCGCTATGGCGTGGTGGTCGGCGCGAAACTCAGAGACGTTCTCAAATGGATGCCTGTGATGCGCCCGTATCGCGGGGCGTTGAACGGCAAGAATCCTGATTTTTACTGGACTGTCTATGCCGTCACGCACATCGTCTACACCTTGAACCACTACAACGTCTATCAACTCTCACCGCGCTGGTTGCCAGATGAGTTTGAGTTTCTGAAGGCGAATATGGATGAGGCAATTGCGAGGGATGATCCAGAGATGACGGGCGAATTTCTGGACGCGCTCAAGGCGTTCGGTCTGGCTGACAATCACCCATTGATTAGCAGAGGCACAAAGTACGTGCTCTCTCAGCAGAACGCGGACGGCGGCTGGGGCGAGATGAACGCGGAGGACCTTTACCAGCGTTATCACCCGGCGTTCACGGCGATTAACGGGCTACGCGACATCGCATGGCGGGGCATTGGATTAAGCTTCCCAAGATTAAAACCGATGTTGGAGAAATGGGCGGGTTGAGTTGAAGAATGGTTAGAAAAATTCTCTCAGTTGCTCGTATGGCAAATGAATTTTAACCACAGAGGACACAGAGGAACACAGAGGGATGAAGAGATGGAATGAATCTATCTGCTTCCTCTGTGTCCTCTGTGGTGAATAGCCATTCTGTCGTCACTTAGCAGGCATTCAATCTAAGCGCGATTACCGCGCACACGTTCAGTCTCGCCCTCAAAAATAAACGCCAGAGATTTGTAGATTAGCTTGGCGCAGAGGAAAGCCGAGGCGTCGTAGCCTTCGACGTAAGAGTATTCCGTCAAATCCATCCCGACGACGCGCTTGCGGCGGGCGAGCGTGCGAATCAATCCGATAGTTTCATACCAGCCGAGTCCGCCAGGCTCAGGCGTGCCCGTTTGCGCGACGAGCGAAGGGTCTAATCCGTCAATATCAATCGTCAGGTAGACATTCTCCGTCAGAGAGTCAACCGCCGTCTCCCACCAATCGCTTCGCCCGACGATGTCCTTGGCCCAGAAGATGCGCGTCGGCAATTCATCGAGCGAGCGCGCTTCTTCGGCAGAGATCGAGCGGATGCCGCACTGGACTGAGGGCAAGCGCATGTCGCGTGTGACGCGCGCCATGATCGAAGCGTGCGAGTGCGGCGTGCCGTCGTAAGCTTCGCGCAGGTCTGCGTGCGCGTCTATCTGCAACACGGAGAGATTATCATAGCGCTCGGCGTGTGCGCGGATAACAGGCGCGCTCACACTGTGCTCCCCGCCGATCATCGTGATGAACTTACCTGTCGTGACCAACTCGCGCGCTCGCTCAAGCAAGGATTCCATCATGCGCGCTGGCGGATCAACGGAAGGCGACTCGTCGAGGGTATGAATGCCGAGCCTGTAAACTTCCGCATCCGTCTCTTCGTCATAAAGCTCCATGTTGCGCGAAGCTTCAATAATCGCTTCAGCCCCGCGCCCCGTGCCCGTGCCGTAAGAGACAGTGCCCTCGTAAGAGATCGGCCACACGACGACGCGCGCTCCCTCAAAACTGGAAAACTCCTCTTCGGCGATTCCACCGAAGTTTATTGGAAGAGTGGATGATTCAGACATTGTCAGTTTTCAGTTTTCAGTTTTCGGTTTTCAGTTAAAAGCAAAAGGCTGAGAACTAAAAACTGAAAACTGAAAACTGTTAAGGTACTTCAATCGTCAAATCCCTACCTGCAAAAGTAAAGTTCGGGCGTTTGCGGCCTTTCATGTATTTGGCGGCGGTTTGCGAGAGCGCGGTGACGAGAATGGGAAGCGCGATGGTCGAGTCGCAGTTGACGTAGGACGTGTGCGCGCCGCGAGCCAGTTTGCCGAAGATGATGGACTCGTCGCCGATTGCTCCGGTGGCTTGAGAGCGACCGCCCGGATGCGGCGCGTCCGTTGCCACCGTGATCGCATACTTGTGCCCGCGCGCCGGAATCTTGACGATGTTGGTAGAGACTTCCGTTTGCTGTATGAAGCTCTTGCTCGTTCCGCCGCCGAGATTGATGACGCCTGAGACGCGCGCGCGCGCGGCAATCTGCGTCATGTCTAAAACGTCCTGGATAATGTCGAACTGAAAATTGTTCTTCTTCTCGAAGCGCGAGGCGGCGATGCCGATAGCAACCGAGCTATCAGCAATTGCCGGGCAGAAGATCGGAACTCTCGATTTGTAGGCGGAAGTGAGCACACCGTCCTCCGTTGCAATCTCGGCCAACTCGCGTCCCAGGAGATGCAGAAACTCGCGCGTCGAGTAGGGGCGTGTAGGATCGAGTTGATTGCTGAAGCCGCCGACCCACTCTTCAGCCTCTCTATACTCTTCATCGCTGGCGAGCAAATCCCACATGCGATTGATCTGCGAAGCCTCCAACTCGGCGTCGGTCATGCTGGGATGCGCCTGGAAGTGATGGCGGCCCAGCGTCTCATGCAGGTCGTGAAAGATGATCGAGCCGGAAAGCACGAGCACGTCCACGAAGCGATTCTTGATGATGTAGGCGAGCAAGCGTCGCATGCCCGCAGGAATGAGCGCACCCGATGCGGCGATGTAAATGGTCGTGTTGTCGCCGAGCATGTCGAGCCAGATGCGATGCGCTTCCGCCATCTGCCGCCCGCCAAAGCCTGTGCCCTCCATTTTTTCGAGCAGCCCGGCCACGGAACGGTCACGATCAACCTGCACGGGCCGTGTCGGGACAGTCAGATACTTTGAGGGTTTTGGTCTTCGCTGAGTCACCATATGCATTCTCCGAGTGATGAGTGATGGGTGATGAGTGATGAGTAAGAACAAAGGCTTTTACTCATCACTCATCACCCATCACTCATCACTGCTTTTCAATCCCTTCCGCGTCTTCCACGATTAGCCTTCCCGTTGACTGACAGGTAGGTGTAAGCGTCAAAGCGCGATTCGTAAAATTCAATAAGTTCTGCGGCTTCGGCTTCGGTCAGTTCCTCGCGCTTGACGCGCTGCATGACCAGGCGACGAAAACCGTCGTGCAAGAGGCTACGCTCATACCGCGCACGTTCGACCGCCTGCCCGATGGATGTCCCGCGAATAACTTTCTTAATCAGGTAGCCGTCTTCGTCAATGTGTACGTGCGCTTCGTTGGGCGTGCCGAAAAGATTGTGATTGTTGCCCATCACTTCCTGGTACGCGCCGACGAGCAGAAAGGCGAGGTAGTAGGGTTCGTCCTTTATCAGCGGGTGAAGCTCAAGCACCTGCTTCACGTCGTGGAGGTCTACGAACTTGTCAACGATGCCGTCCGAATCGCAAGTGATGTCGCAGAGCGTCGCATACTCCGTCGGAGCTTTGTTCAATCCATGAATCGGAACAATCGGGAACAACTGGTCGAGCGCCCAGTGATCCGGCACGGAGCGAAAGACCGAGAAATTCGTCAGGTACTTGGCGCAGAGCAGGCGGCGCAGCTCGCCAAACTCTTCCGAGACATACTTCGCCTGCTGCGCATACTTGTCGGCGCGCTCGCACACATCCCAAAATAGAACCTCGCCCTTAGCGCGATCTTCGAGCGAGATCAATCCCAGATTGAAGAGCGTGAAAAGCTCTTCACGATGTTCGAGAGCATCGTGGTAATACTCTCGATAATTCTTGACCGAGATGGTCTCTCTCAGGTCGCCTAGTTCGACCACGACCTGCGGGTCGTCTTCGTCAATCTCAATCGGTGTGATGTCTTCGACGATGGTTTCAATCTCGTCAACCACGTTGGTGATGAGAATGGCGTGATAGGCTGCCAGGAATCGTCCAGACTCTTGAATGATCGTCGGGTGCGGCACGTTCTCATCGTCGCAAACTTGCATGATCGTGTAGATCACGTCGTTGGCAAATTCCTGCGCCGAATAGTTTGCGGAGGAATCGAACGCCGTCTTTGAGCCATCGTAGTCAACCGCCATCCCGCCGCCGACATCGAGCAGGTCAATGGGAATCTTCATCTGGCGCACCTTCGCATAAACGCGCGCCGCCTCTTTCATCGCGTTCTTGATGCGCTTGATGTCTGTCAGTTGCGAGCCGATGTGAAAATGGAGCAGGCGCAGCATGTCCACGCGGTCGGCTTCTTGAAGTCGCCGGATGGTCTCCAGAATCTCCGTCGTCGTCAAACCAAACTTGGCCGCTTCGCCGCCGGACTTCTCCCAGCGCCCGGAGCCTTTGGAGTAGAGCTTGACGCGCATCCCGATCATCGGCAGATCGCCTTCATGGGTTTCGGCGATGCGCAGGACGTGATCCAGCTCGTTCAATTTCTCTATGACGATGACGACGCGCTTGCCGCTCTTCGCTCCGGCAAAGGCCAGCTCAATGAACTCTTCATCTTTGAAGCCGTTTAAGACCAGAAGACTGTCGGGCGATTGATCCAGGGCAAGCGCCGCATAAAGCTCGGCTTTCGACCCGGCTTCGAGGCCGAAATCGTAGCGCGAGCCTTCGCGCAGGTATTCCTCTACGACGGCGCGCTGCTGGTTGACCTTCATCGGATAGACGCACATGTGCGCGCCCTGATACTCGTATTCGCGTATGGACTTGCTGAAGGCGCGCTGGAGTTTTCGCACCTGGGCAGCGACGAGTTGTGGGAAACGAAGGAGAACGGGTGTCCCGATGCCGCGACGCGCAAGATCATCTATAATCTCTTTCAGGTCAGCCGCGCGATTGTCGTTCTCCGCCGGGTGGACGATAAAATTGCCTTTGCGATTAACGTCAAAGTAACCGGCGCCCCAATTTTCTATGCCATAAGTTTCAAGCGTCTGTTCGATAGCCGTGGTCAATTCGCGGTCTCCTGCCTGTCTCTCTCTTTCACTCTTGCGCGTGGATTAAGAGCTTCCGAAGCGCAGTTGCCCCCACATCCTTTGCCTCGAAGCCTTATTCATGGTTGGACACTAGACGGTCAATTTAACAGAAAACGCGAGGTCGGACAATAACTATTTTCCTGAGCGAACCGGGGGCTGAGGGGGGGTAAACGCGGGCTGTGTAAAGGTTTAAGTAAGGAAAAGCCCTTGCGATAAAAATTCACTTTCAACTGGTTTGCAGGGAAAAGCTTGACAGGAGACGCACGAGAACTATAATGCAAACTTTTTTACGCGCCGTCGCAGTATGACCGACGCCACATCTCGCACAGCATTCGCTATCCGAAAAATAAGCCGCTCTGCTCGCTTCCACAGCGCGGTTCGCACCCCTAACACTCCCATAAACCAGCAGGAGAAAACATGAACGCTAAAAATGCCTTGAAGTATGCCTCGGACGCAGGGGCAAAGTTTGTCTCAGTCAGATTCACGGATTTACCGGGCGCTTGGCATCACCTGACCTTCCCGATTAACCAGCTTTCCGACGACTCGTTTGAAGATGGATTCGGTTTCGACGCTTCCAGCCTTCGCGGTTGGGCGGCAATTCACGAGTCAGACATGCTGCTCATCCCAGACCCGTCCCGTTATTGGATGGAGCCGTTCGCAGAAGAGCCGACGCTTTGCCTCATCGCCAATGTCGTTAACCCGATTTCAAAAGATGGCTACGCCTTCGACCCGCGCTCGGTCGCCACACGCGCCGAAGCCTATTTGAAGTTCACAGGGATTGCCGACATCGCCAACTTCGGCCCGGAAGCGGAATTTTTCGTCTTTGACTCCGTTAAGTTTCATAACGATCAGAACTCAGCCGGGTACACGATTGATTCGGACGAAGCTCACTGGAACAGCGGGCGCGCAGCCGACGAGTTTCACGGCACAAACCTGGGCTACCGCATACGCAGCAAAGAGGGCTACGTGCCTCTTCCACCGGCGGATTCCTTGAGCGACCTGCGCTCTGAGATTTCGCTAACGCTGGCAGATTGCGGCATCTCTGTTGAATGTCATCACCATGAAGTCGCAACCGCCGGACAGTGTGAGATTGATTTCCGCTTCTCGACGCTGCTGGGCACAGCCGACAACCTGCAAATCTTCAAATACGTCGTCCGCAATACGGCCTACTCCTACGGCAAGGCAGCGACCTTCATGCCCAAACCCCTCTATGGCGACAACGGCTCAGGCATGCACTGCCACCAGTCGCTGTGGAAAGGCGAGAAGCCGCTCTTTGCAGGCGACGAGTACGCAGGACTTTCCAAGATGGCTAAGTATTACATCGGCGGGTTGCTCAAGCACGCGCCAGCTATCGTTGCCTTCGCCGCGCCGACGACGAATAGTTATAAGCGACTGGTGCCCGGTTTTGAAGCTCCTGTGAATCTTGCTTACTCGGCGCGCAATCGCTCTGCGGCGGTACGCATCCCGATGTTTTCAACCAATCCGAAACAGAAGCGTCTGGAGTTTCGTCCGCCCGACCCGTCGTGCAATGCTTACCTGGCATTCTCCGCCATGCTGCTCGCAGGTTTGGACGGTATCCAGAACAGCATTGATCCGGGCCAGCCGCTCGACAAGGACATCTACGATCTCTCGCCCGAAGCCTTGAAGGAAGTGCCTTCTTTACCCGGCTCGCTCGATGAATCCTTGAAGGCGCTCGAAGCCGATCACGACTTCCTGCTCAAGGGCGACGTGTTCACTCCGCAGTTGATTGATCGCTGGATCAGCTACAAGCGTGAGAAGGAGATTCAACCTTTGAGGATGCGCCCGCACCCGTTGGAGTTCGGTATGTACTTCGACATCTAATAGCTTTGTAGGGGCAGGGACAAGCCCTGCCCCTACAATTCTGGCTTCACTTAAACTCGTAGCTGCACTTGCAAACTTCCACACGAGTGTTGGTTTGATAATTCGCTACCAGTATGCTGCCGGACTTGCGTAGTTGAAAGGCTACGTTTGCGGCATTGCCATTGATCTTCGCCTTGATAACGTCTGTGCCAGCTTGCTCTACGGTCATGTTGGCGACCTGCATATTCTCGACGTACATCAGCCCGCGATCCAGCTTTCCATCAACCTCATAAACCAGAAAGTACAGAGATTGGTTGCGATCCGTGCAGCGATATTGATGAGTCTTCTGCACCGGCTTGGTCACGCCGTAGCTGATTACGCCCGCAACTCCGAGCGCGAGGGCGAGAATTGAACCTAACAAGAGTTTCTTTCTCATGGGTCTCCCTTTCTTTTGTCAAACGGTCGAGCGGTTGTGGTTGTTCAAGCGACTAGCTTACATTTGCGAGGGGCGCGTAATATACCACCATCTTGGCTATCCTCGATGAGAAAACTGAATCGCTCGTGCGCGATCTGCCGGATGCGGAAGGCGCGCGTCTCTTCTTCGAGCGGTTACAGGCTGAACACCCGCGCGCCGTCAAAACTCTCATGCGCGATGCCGGGCTATGTTCCGACGCGCTCGCGCTTGCTGCGTGGAGTCCGCTCCTGGCAACCACGCTCGCGCAGAATCCTGATTACCTCGCGTGGCTGGCACGCGAGCGCTCACACCTGCGCGTCAAAAGCCGCGAGGAACTGACTGAATCACTCGCGCGTTTCGCCTTAACCAATTCTCAACTCGACGCGCAAGTTCTCCTTGCACGCTTTCGCCGCCGCGAGCTGCTCAGAATCTACCTCCACGACATACGCAACACCACTACTATCGTCGAGATCACAGAAGAGTTGTCGAACCTGGCCGACGCGATCCTCGAACACGCTCTCAACATCGCGCGGCAAGAGCTGGATAATCGCTATGGCTCGCCGCAATGCACAGATGAGAAGGGGCGCACGGCGCTCCCCAGCTTCTGCATCGTTGCGCTCGGCAAGCTAGGCTCCTTTGAGCTTAACTACGCCTCCGACATTGACCTGCTTTTTCTCTACTCGGATGAAGGCAAGACTTCGGGTGCGGGCACGCGCGGCGAGATTACCAACCGCGAATACTTCAACAAGCTGGCGGAGACGGTCTCACGCATCGTCGGGCAACAATCAGGTGAAGGCGCAGCCTATCGCGTTGACTTGCGCCTACGCCCCTTCGGGCGAGACGGCGCGCTCGCAACCTCGCTCGAAGAAGCTGTCCGTTATTACCGCGAGACGGCGCAAGCCTGGGAGCTTCAAGCCCTGATTCGCTCGCGTGCCGCCGCCGGGCATCCTGCGCTTTACACGCGCTTTGCCGCGCGCATCCGTCATCGCGTCTATGCTACGGAGGAAACGGTCGAGCGCGCTCTGACAAACGTGCGTCTCGCTAAGCAGAAGATTGACCGGCATCACGCTCTGGACACGCGCGGCTTCAACGTTAAGCTCGGTCGTGGTGGCATACGCGAGATAGAGTTCATCGCACAGGCCCTGCAACTCGCCTTCGGCGCGCGAGACGAGTGGCTGCGCGCCGCGCACACGCTCATCAGCCTCGGACGCCTCGCCGACCGTCACTTGATTACGGAACGCGAGCGCACAGAACTTTCCGACGCCTATGTTTTCCTACGCAAGCTCGAACATCGCTTACAGATGGAGCACGGCCTGCAAACTCACTCCTTGCCCGAAGAGCCTGCGGCGCGCCGCCTGCTCGTAGCTCGCCGCATGGACTTCGCAGGTCTTGATGCCCTAACGGAATTCGACCGCGCGCTTTCCGCACACACGACCAACGTCCGTGCGGCATACGACCGCGTTTTCGGGCAAGCTACGGAGGAGAGAGCGGACAATGATTCTTTCAACCTCACGCACGAGCACTCACACACTATCTCGGAAAGACCTGTGGATGCTGAGAAGGCAGCGACCGGCGCGGTCGCCTCAATCTTCCACGCGCGCCTGACAGATGATTCGTTTGAGCAAAGCGAAGGAGATTCCAAGCAGTCGGGCGAGTTGAGCGTTGACAGGCTCGCGGACGCTCTCACATACGCGGCGCATGAGACGCTCAATCCGCGCCGCGCGCTAATGCTCACGGCGCGCATCGCGTCTTCGCTCGACAAGGCAAGCGGCGAGATTAGATTTTCAAAAGCGCACCTCCGAAAGTTGATTAATCTATGTGGGGCGTCTGAGTTTTTCGGCGAGATGATCGCGAGCAATCCCGCGCTGATTCTCGCGCTGCCGCTCGAAGGTGCGGAAGAAACAGAGCGTGATTATCGCGCTGTTCTCAACGGAGCGGTTGAGAGTGAAGACGGTTTCGGCGCGGAGATGAGTCGGCTTCGCCGTGAATGGGCCAAGCTGATTGTGGAGATTGGGTCGCTTGATGCGGCGGGCGCGATTTCAATGTTTGAAGCTAACGCGCGTCAAACGGCGCTGGCCGCTGCCAGCCTGGATGCCGGATGCCTCATCGCCAGCCGTGAGCTTAATCGTCGTTATGGTGAGCGGGAGGAGGATGACAGGCTCGCTCGCGTTGCCGTCCTCGGTCTGGGCCGCCTCGGAGGAGGAGGAATGGATTACGGCTCAGACCTGGATGTCGTTCTTGTTTACGACGACGCGCTCTCGTCTCCCGTCAAGCCTCTCGTACCTGCCGAGGCTTTCGCGCGGTTCAGCGAGTTTCTCGTCGCTGCGCTCTCAAGCGTGACGCGCGACGGTTATCTTTATCGGGTTGATTTGCGCCTGCGCCCCGATGGAAAAAACGGCCTGACGTGCTCCGGCGCGCGCGCGTTTACGGATTATCTGAAAGAGCGCGCGGTTGAGTGGGAGTGGCTCGCGTACGTGAAGCTGCGCGCGGCTGCGGGCGATCTTCAGTTGGGGGAGAGAGTCGAAAGGGAAGCGCGAGCGATTATTCACAAAGCGGCGCGAGATGCTGACCGGGAGACGTTGCGGCTTGAGACTCGCCGCGTCCGCGAGCGGCTTGAGTATGAGAAGACACGCGGGCGGGCAAAAACGATAGACATCAAGTACGGGGCGGGCGGGATGCTCGACGTTTATTTCGCCACACGATTCCTGCAACTGCGCGACAATGTGCCGGATGATGTGGAAGACCGCTCAACGCGCGCTGTGCTCGAACGCCTGCACGAAAGCGGCTCGCTTGTTGAAGACGACTACCGGGGGATGAAAGCCGGTTATGCGCTGCTGCGCGCACTGGATCATCACTTGCGCCTCGTCGTCGGGCGCTCGACGCGCCTTCCCTCCGCAGACCATCCCACGCTGCGCGACATCGCAAGCAAGCTCAATTACGATTCAACCAACGAGCTAACCGAGTCGCTCTCCGAGCACATGAGCCACATACGCGCCGCTTACGACCGGATAACGAAATGATGAACGCGGAACGATGAACGATGGATGGAAAGACGAAAGCTTTTCAGTTCATCACTCATCGTTCCGCGTTCATCATCGTTATGGCATGTGGCTCTTCACATAGTCTTTGGCTTTTTCCGGCGTGTTGATTTCCTGGACGAACGCAATATTTTTCTGCGCCCAGGCGGTCGCCCCGTCAATGAACTTCTTGTAATAGTCGGTCGGCGTGCCATCTGTATTCACGAGTCCGATTGCCTTGCCAGCCTGTGTGATAGTCGCCGCGTCACCTGTTTTAGTGGCGGCATAGAAAAGCTTGTACTTGTCATCATCGGACATGTTTGTGGCTGTGCCCGATTTGCTGCAAGCTATACTGAGGAGAGTCAGCCCGATGACGAGGCCGACGAGTGTTGATTTGCGTTTCATAGGTAAACTTTCTTTGCGTGGCAGGGGATATGTAAAGCGGGACTCTTTTACGCGAAAACTATCAGTCTAGTCAAATGATTTACTAACTGGCCTACACATCGTAAGACGCGCTTTCCGTCTCTTCGTGCCAGCACTTCGCGCACCAACGATGCGTCGCCTGGCGCTCGTCCAGAGAATACTCAGCAGAGGCCAGTAGTCGCCGCACGACCTCTCGCTCCTCATCGCTAAGCTCGTCCCAAACGAGTAGCCGACCCACACCGCAGCGCGGGCATCTCGTCTGAAATTGATCGTTCATCAACATCTTTTGAAAACAGATTACACTTGGGTGTGGGAAAGGGCAATTTAACCGCAGTGCCAGCATAGAGGGTCGCAGAGGAAGGAAGAGTCAGTACCGCCTGCGGTAGCGGGCGGGTATTGGCGACGATATAACCCGCCCGCTACCGCAGGCGGTACTGACACGACTGCTTCCCTCCACGCCCCTCTGCGTTGAAATCTTTACTTTCAAAGCAGAGCGAAAGCGCGGTAATATCGCCACTGTCTTTAACACAACTTACCGCGAAAATAGAAAGCTTGCCTCAAAGATGATTTCAAGCAACCGTTTGCTTCGCGCTCTGGCGCTCATTTGCACGCTCCTCGCTCCCGTCGCTTACGCGCAGCGCGACGATTCACGCTTCGATTTCTACTCGCGTGGCCCATACCGCGAACAGGTTCCACGCCCGCAGAGCATCCTGCATTACGACGTGGGCGAGTTTCACACCAACTACGCGACGATGGAGCGCGTCCTTCTCTCAATCTCACAGGCTGCGCCGGATCGCGTGCGCGTCATGGACATCGGCGAGACCAACGAGCATCGCATGATGCACCTGGTCGCCATCAGCGCGCCCGAAAATATACAAAGGCTCGACGAGATCAAGGCAAACATCGCGCGCCTCGCAGACCCGCGCCGCACTACGCCGGAAGAAGCCGGGCGCATCACCGCTTCGACGCCCGCAATCGTCTGGCTCGCCTACACGATTCACGGCAATGAGTCGGCCTCGTTTGAAGCGATGATGCAGGTTCTCTATCAACTCGCGGCATCGAACGAGCCTCAGACGCTCGACATCTTGAAGAACTGCGTCGTCGTCATCAACGTCTGCGAGAACCCGGACGGGCACGAGCGTTTCGTCAGTTGGTATAACTCAAACTCGACCGGCAATCCTGACCCCTTAGCGAGCGAGCACCGCGAACCCTGGTCTGTCTTTGGTCGCTACAATCGCTATCGCTTCGATCTCAACCGCGACAACATCGCCTCCACGCAAACCGAGACGCGCAACATGCAGCGCGCTTACCTCCAGTGGAATCCGCAGGTGCTGGTGGATCATCACGGGCAGCCCGCTCAATTTTTCTTTCCTCCGGCGGCGCAGCCCATTAATCCGAACCTGCCGCCGGAACAGACCGCGCGCTGGCTAACAGCATTCGGTCGCGCCAACGCCGAGCAGTTCGACGCGCACAACTGGGATTTCTACGTGCGCGATGTGTTCGATCTTTTCTATCCGGGCTACTGGGACTCGTGGCCGAGTTTGAACGGCGCGACCGGCATGACGTATGAGACGGATGGCGGCGGCTTCAAGGGAATCAACTGGCGGCGCGACGACGACACCATCGTCACCTTGCGCTCCGGCATCGCCAAACACTTCGTTGCCTCTATGACGACGCTCGACACGGCTGAGCGCAACCGCGAGGCTCGATTGAAGGATTACTACGAGTTCAAACGAAGCGCGATGGAAGAAGGGCGCACGGAGAAGATGAAGCGCATCGTGCTGCTGCCCGGTAGAGATGCGGGCAATACGCAGGGGCTTGTCAACGTGCTGCTGCGCGCAGGCATCGAGGTCACTGTCGCGCGCGAGCAGTTCCGCTCGCAAAGCGCGCACAGTTACATGGAAGGCGGAGCAGCAGCATCTTCTTCCAGAGACTTTCCCGCAGGCTCATTGGTCGTTGACCTGGCGCAGCCGCAGAAGCGTCTGGCGAAGGCTTTGCTTGAGCCGGGGACGGAACAGGATGCGCCGTTCGTCCGCGAGCAACTCGCGCGGTTTGCTCGCAACGAGCGGCGCGGGCGCAGCGCGTCGAAGGAAGATTACGGTTTCTACGACATCACGGCCTGGTCGCTACCCTTAGCCTTCGGCGTCGAAACATACTGGACTGAAGACGCCGTAAACTTCCGCCACGATGCTGTTAGCTTAACCGACTCTTCATCAAACACAGCGGGCGGCGTCCAGGGTGGGCGCGCACAGATAGCTTACATCATTCCTTACGACAACAACGCTGCGCCTGCGCTCGTCTATCGCCTACAGAAAGAGGGCTTCCGCATCGCCGTCGCCGTGCGCCCGTTGAGCGCGGGGGGGCGGGCATGGCCGCGCGGGACCATCGTCGTTCGCGTCTCGCGCAACCCTGATCGCCTTCATGATGCGATTGCGCGATTGTCCAGGGAGACGGGCGCGACCGCTTGGAGCGTCAACACGGGCTTTTACGAGACGGGCGAAACAGGCGTCGGCTCCGGCGATGTGGTCACGCTCAAGCCGCCGCAAATTATCGTCGTCGCGGATGAAGGCGTGGATCAGTCGAGCTACGGCGCGATCTGGTGGATGTTCGATCAGGCGGGCGTTGACTTCACACCGATGACGATTGCCAACATCAAGCGCGCGGAGCTTGACCGCTACAACGTTATCGTCATGCCCGACGGCTCTGCTGACCGCTACTTCGCGGCCTTCGGCAAGGGCGGCATTGACACTTTGCGCGCCTGGACGCAGCGAGGTGGAACTCTCATCTGCATCAAAGGCGCAGCCGTCTTCGCCGCGCTCAAAGATGTGAACCTGACTTCATCGCGTCTCGTCGGCTCGGACGAAGACGAGCAGAAGGGGCAAGCGCCTGAAGAAGCAGTAGAGGCCCAGCCAACCCCTTCGCCGACTCCGCTGGCGGAAACAACGGCGAAAGAGCAGGCGGGCGCGCGTCGTGGAAGACGCGGCACAGGCCAGACCGCAACCGAGCAGCGGCGCGAAGAGACGGATCAGACGGAGAAGCTCGAAGGCGCGCCACCCGAATTGCCGCCCATCGCTTCGCCTTCCGCGCATCCGGGTGTTGTGCCCGAAGCCGTGCCCGGCGCGATCATGCGCGCAACGGTTGACCGCACAACCTATCTCACTTTCGGCTACGAAGACACGCAGCTTCCCGTGCTCGTCAACTCCGGCTACTTCTTCCGCCCATCTAAAGAGGGAACGAACGCCGTCGTCTTCTCGCCCGATGTGAACCGGCAGCTTCGCCTCTCAGGTTTCGTCTGGCCCGGCAACACCGAGCGCCTGCTGCGCGGCACGGCCTACGTCATAGAAGAGCCGACGGGTCGCGGCCACGTCGTCCTCTTCGCCGAAGACCCAAGCTTTCGCGGTATCTGGCGCACCACCGTGCGTCTCTTCTTCAACTCGATTCTGTTTCCATCAGCGATGTAAAGTCTGGAGTCTGGAGTCTAAGAGTCAAAGACAAAAAGTTCTTTGGCTTCGCGGACTCCAGACTTCAGACTCCAGACTCCAGACTCATGTTCAAAGCTAGGTCCGAGTTTCGTGAGGACCTGGAGGTCGGGGCGAGCGTGCGTGTTGTGCGCGAGTTCTTCGGCGACCTCGAAAACTTCGTGCGCCTGATGCCGGGTGTGGAAAGTATCAGAGAAGAGGCGGGAGGTGTGGTCTGCTGGAATGTGTGCGTGAACGTAGGCTTGGTCGGCAAGATGCGCGGCCAGTTTCGCATTATGCAGACAGATGATCGCCCGTCGCGCATTGAGTGGGGGCCTGCCGCTGATGAGAAAAAGAACCTGCTGCGCTACGCCGTCAGCTTTGAAGAGCGCGCTCCCTCAAGAACGCTGGTGCGCCTCGCGCAACGCGTCGAACTGAGGCGATCATCTGCGACGGAGCTACATCTGATGGCGGGCTTGATCGGCGAGAGGCGCATCAGCGCAGGCATGCAGGAGCGCGTGGCCTCGATGATGAAAACTTTCCTCAAACACGCCCGCGCCCATCTGGAAGCACTGAACGAGGGCTAACTCTATTTCGTTGGCTTCCAGATAAACTTTCCGCTTCTGTCTATGTAGCCCAGCTTGCCGCCCGTCCAGACCTTCGCCAGTCCTTCGGAAAAAGGTTGAGCGTTTTCAAATTGTGGGGCGATGACGATTGCTCCTGCCCGGTCAATGTAGCCGTACTTGCCCTTTGCCTTGATGAGCGCGAGTCCTTCCGAGAAGCCTGCTGCCCAATCAAACTGCGGCTGGATAATCATCTTGCCCGTCTTGTCTATAAAGCCGAACTTGTTAGCCAGAATGATTGGCCCCAGCCCTTCGGAAAATGTTCCAGTGAAATCGAACTGCGGCTCGACGACCACCTTCCCCTTCTTATCTATATAACCAAATTTCTGCCCGATCTTCACGTTGGCGAGTCCTTCGGAAAAGTAATAGGCGTTGTAAAACTGAGCAGGGATGACCAGCTTCCCCTTCTTATCTATATAGCCGAGCTTGTTGTTGACGACGACGAGTGCCAGCCCTTCATGAAAGTCAAAGGCTTTATCGAACTGCGGCTTGATGACGGCTCTCCCGGTCTTATCAACAAAGCCGTATTTGCGATCAAGCATGACGACTGCCATTCCATCGTTGAAATCTTCGACGGCATCGAACTGCGGCGCGATGACTATCTTTCCGGCTTTATCTATAAACCCGCGACGCGGATTCATGCCCCCGGTTTGAACCGGCGCGAGACCTTCAGAGAAGCTTCCGGCAAAATCAACCTGCTGCAAGTCAACAACCATCCTGCCGGTCTTATCAATGATCCCGCGACGGCTGCCCGCTCTCACATAGGCCAGCCCTTCGGAAAAATCCCATGCATCGTCAAACTGTGGTTTGATAACAACCTCTCCCGCTCGATTGATATAGCCCCACTTGCCATCCTGTCGAACAGGAAAAAGACCATTAGCCTCCTTTTTCTGCGCCTGAGAAGTAATAGCCACAGAGACACAGAGGCACAGAGAGAGCAGAAAGGATGAATGCAGAACGGGGAAGTAAAAGCAACTGCTTTTCAGGTCATTACTCATCGTTGCGGCGTTTATCCTTATTTCTTATCTCCGTGTCTCTGTGGCTAATTTCATTTACCTTCGCGGCCATAGCTAATCATGTTGGCGAGCATGCGATATGCGCCGGGGATGCCCGCGCGCAGTTGTCTGTACCAAACCATGCTCGTGTAGATGTAGCGCCCGCGCCCGTAGTCAGTCGCAAGCAGCCCGCCGCGCTGGAGTGGCTCGCCTTTATCGCTTGTGGTAAACGGCGCGCTGTAGTGCGAGTCCCAGCTTTCGGGGTAATACAACCCGCGCTCCTGAATCCAGCCTGCGAAATCTGCTTGCGTGATCTTGTTCGGATAATTCAGGAGCGGGTGCTCGCTTGCAGTGAATTCAATGGGCGCGTTCTCGTCCGTGACGCGAGAGTTGCCGAGTGTAATCGGGTAGGGCGCAAGCTGCGGGCGAGCCGCTCGCGTGTCCGGGTTCCACTCATTCGTCTTGTGATAGAAGACGATGAGCGTGCCGCCCGCTTGAGCGTAATCGAGAAGACGAGCGTTCGAGGCGATGAGTTCGGGATGAGCCTGGTAGCCGCGATTGTCTATGATGATTGCCTGATAGCCGCTCAGGTCATTCGTCCGCACATCATCAATGGTCAGTTCTTTAGCTTCAACGCCGAGCGCGGCGAGCGCGTTTCGCAGCGTGTCATCAAAGCTACGCACATAACCGACGCGCAAATTGGGTGCGACGCGCGCATTAGCCCAAACAACCGGAACCCTTCGCTGCGCCACAATGCCCGAACGGTTAGCGCCGACAACATTGAACGTCACCACGTCTGGAAAAGGATGCAGACCAGGGCTGCCGAGGTTCGTTACAATAAAATTACCGTAAGGTTGTACCTTCACTTCCCGCGTTTCTTTGGCCTCAAGTTTAATGCCGGTTCTTCGCCTTGGAACTTTAGAAGCGGCTTCTCCCGTGATTATTTCTCCTATGAACGGCTGACTCTGATGATTGATTAAACGAAGAGTAAATTCATTGCTCGATTCGGCGGCAGCATTAATTTTGATACTGCTGTTAGGAGTCTGTACCTGGACAGATGGTGGGAGGACAAAAGGTGACGGCGTGATGCTTGCAATCTCTACCGGGGGCGCAACGTCAATGCGCGTCTTCGCGTTGATGGGAAAAACTGCGCCGTCAATCTCGACGCTCGCGCTGGCGGCTAATTCTTCGCCGGAAAGTTTCCCGTCGTAAAGATGCTCCGCGTGTGGGACTGTGATGCTGGCTTCGCGCGGAGTAAAACTTTCAAGCTCGATGTTGGCGGTCTCGCCGGGCGCGAGGGTTTGAGGAAACTTTAATCTACTCACTTGCTGCAAGCCGCGCTGGAGGTTGATGCTCTGGATGCGCGCGTCCGACTCGCCGTAGTTTGAGATTACGAGAGTAGCTTTCGTGGTCGTGCCGGGGATGAGCACGTCGTTGCGTGGAGTGAGCGTCGCTTGAATCCCGCTTGCCGCAGTGAGCGCATCGTCTAGCCGCTCCTGCATCAGGCGAAAGCGCGGCTGGTCGCTCTCGTCCGGCGGCGAGGCAAACAGTCTGCCTTTACGCGCGTTGACGAGCGAGCCGAGAATGCTCTGGTGCGGCTTGTCCGAGTAAAGATAAAAAATAGCCTTTGCCGCAACCGGCGTGAGCTTGTCCGAGAGAGTCTGGGGAAGTTGCAGTCCGTCGAGAACTGTTTGAGCGTTTGCCGGAAGTGGCGCAGCCGTCTTTGCGGAGAGCGCGAGGCGATAACGAATGTTGGTTACGCCGCCGGCAGGGACAGTCTGCGGCCAGGGGCCTTGCGTGGCGTGGCGTCGCAGGGCTTGCAGGGCTTGTTCGGCGTAGGTTGTGCCGCGCACCGCGTCGCGCTCGTTTCGATTGATGGAGACAATTTTCCCTGTGCGCGCGGCTTCATCTTCCGCTGCTTTGCTTCCTGAGCCTTCAAACTGAAAACGGACGAAGAGACGTTGCGCCTGCCAAACAGTCACGCCGTTCTTCAGTTGCTCCGGGAAGCTACGCGGGTCTGCCGCCGCGTCGAAGGCTTCGAGGACGAGCCGCCCTGTGGCTTGATGATGGCCGTGACCGGTAACGGTGTCGTGATTGGTAATGATAACGTCCGGGCGGAGCTGGCGAATCTTCAGAACCATCCGGCGCAACGCTTCATCATGACCCCAAACGCGAAAAGCCTCTTCAGCGGATTTCGAGAAACCGAAATCGCGCAGGCCAAGAAAGTATGGCTCCGATCCTTGAACATGCGCGGCTTCTTCAGTCTCGCGCGCACGGATCGCGCCGAGTTCTTCGTAGAGTTCCGGCCCGACTGCGTTCTGCCCGCCCTCGCCGTAAGTGGAGAAGACTGTGACGGTGTGAACGCCGTACTTGCGACGAAGCACCGTTAGCGTCGCGCCGTCCTCGTCATCCGGGTGAGCCGCGATGCACATCACCGTCCAGGGATTCTGTAGGTCTAAGAGCGTTTGGTAAAGCTCAACCGGATTCCGTTCAACATCGCTTGGAGGCGCAATCCGTTGCGGCTGCTGTGCGCTCGCCGTTGCAGCCATCGCTAACAACAACGCAAGCGCGAACCATACTCGTGCCGCACTTCGTGCTACTGACCACTGACTACTGACCGCTGACCACTGTTTACTGTTTTTCATTCAAACTCCACGCATAGATCAAAAATTTTACTTGGCAGGTGAACGTCAACCCGCTCGGAAGAAACGTCCACGCTGACCACTCGATTGAAGATGAGCATCAAGACACGCAGGGATTAACCACAAAGACACGAAGGCACAGAGAAGAATATTTCAAATGAAGAATATTTCTAATTCAGGTTTGAGATTTCATCTTTTTGCTTTCTCCGTGTCTTGGTGTCTTTGTGGTTAACTTGTCCTCTCCGAGAATAGTTTGATCCTGTTATTTTAGTCTCTCAATATACAGTCTCAAAGGGAATCGTGCTATATTCGCACGCTCGAATTTCAACGACCAATCCATACCAGGAGAATTATATGAACCCCCGAAAGAAACTCTACTTGCTCTTCGCACTGATTGCTCTATCTGTCTTTGCCCTCTCATGTGCGACCAGCAAAGCCAACAAGTTTATTGAAGAAGGCAACGCCGCAGTCAAAGAGGGCGAGCAGCTTGCTGTGGAGGCCGACACCAAGATTACAGCCCTGGCGGGCGAGCTTGATAAGTTTCCAGAGAACCGCGATCAACTGAAAGGCCCGGCGCAGGAGATTAATGATCGCCTGGACAAGAGCATCGCAAAGTTGCGCGAAGCCGCATCGAAATTCGACGAAGGCAGCAAGACCAATTTGGACGCGCCGCTCAAGGAGTATCTCTCGCTCAAGTCGCAGGAGTTCAGCAAGCACGCCGAGCATCTGGACGTGTTAAAAGGAATTCCGAACGCCGTCCTGGACACCTCGATTGAAGATCGCGCCTCTCTCGACACGAAGTTCTCGCAGATCAAAGAGCGCGTTGATAAGTTGGAGCAAGAATGGACAGACCTCTCGAATCGTGCAGATAAGATTCAGGAAGCGAACAAGGATAAGTTCAAATCGTAAAACAGTGGTCAGTGGTCAGTTAAGAACAAAAGTATTTTGCTTTTAACTGACCACTGACTACTGACCCCTGCTCACCCTCCCTTGTTCTAATCGTCCGGCGACGAGCATGGCGACGGCGATGAGGCAGATTAAAAGGACGCCGTAGGCTGCGGCGGTCCCCAGGTTGAAGTCGCGCATCTCCGCTGCAATCCTGATCGAGACGGGCTGATTAGAGGGAACGAAGACCAGAATGCTGGCGACGTATTCGCCGAGCGCGATGACGAAGGCCAGCAGCGTCCCTGCGAGCGCGCCAGGCCAGATGAGCGGCAGCCTAATCCGCCAGAAGCGCATCCACCCACGCGCGCCCAGAGAGCCAGCCGCTTCTTCCAAGCTCGCGTCCATCTGCTCAATACTCGCCTGCACAGCGCGCACAACCAGCGGCATGAAGCGCAGGAAATAGATGACGGGCAGAATCCAGAACGTGCCGACAAGGATGAACGAGCCTGTCAGAGGATTCGCCTGCCCGTAGCTTTCGGCGATTGAGACCGCAACGACCGTGCCCGGCAAGGCCCAGGGCAGGAGCACCAGCAAGCTGATTAAGCGTCGCCACCTTGTACGCTTCTTCGTCACCACCGCCGCCACACAGAAACTCCAAAGAAGCGCAAAGAGAGCCGCCAGCCCTGCCATCAAAAGACTATTGACGAAAACAGAGGAGGCATCCGGCTCTGTCAGAATCCGCGTGTAGTTGGCAAAGGTATAGGCCGGAGGCAAAGTCTGCGTCGTCCATACGCCGTCGCGCGCGAAGCTGACGAGAACGAGCGTGGCAATGGGCAGGGCCAGCAGGATTGTAAAGATCACACCCGATAGGGTTGCGAGCAGGCGCGCTCGTCCGCTTCTAATTGGCTGCCGCCTTTTGGTCGCGCCTTTCATCGCAGCGGCGGCGAAGCGTCGTGTGCCTTCATAACGCTGAAAGAAGATGAGCGCGGCGATTGAGATTGCGGCGAGGAACACGGTCTCCGTCAGGGCTGCCGCCGCATCGCCGCGCTGTCGTGCGTTGAAGATTTCAAGCGTCAGCACACGAATACCGCCGCCGAACAGAAGCGGCGCGCTAAACGATGCCATCGAGGTCATAAAGGTCAGAAGCGCGGCGGCGATTAAAGAAGGCGTCAACTGCGGCAGGACGACGCGGAAGAGAACCTGTGAAGATTTCGCTCCCAGGCTTCGCGCCGCTTCCGCGAGTCCGGCATCAATGCGCCTGAGACCAGCGCCTGTCAGCACGTAAAAGAAGGGGTACATCGTGTACGTGTGAAAAAGCAGTAGCGCGCCCCAGCCGCGCAAAGACCAGGGCGCGGATTTCAGACCGAAGAGCCATTGCACGAAGCGCGCGAGAATGCCTGATTCGCCGCAGAGGAAGATGAAAGCAATTGTCCCGACCAGAGGCGGCAAGACGAGTGGCAAAGCGGCGAGCGTGGCGAAGAGCTTGCGCGCAGGAAACGTGTAACGCTCAAACAGAAAGGCGAGCGAGACTCCGACGAGCGCGCAGAACGCAACCGTGAGCAGCGAGAGCACGACGCTCGACACGGCAGCTTCGAGCACGTTGCTCTGCGACAGAAGGCCACGATAGTTGGCAAGCGACCATTCGCCGTTCACCTGTAGCGAAGCCGTCAGCACATGCAAGTTCGGATAGACAACGCCGTAGAGCAGGACGATAGCGACAAGGGCAGGGATGAGGGCGGAGGGATGAGGGATGAAAGAAGACCGAGACCGCTTTTTCTTTACTTCATCCCTCATCCTTCCGCCCTCATCCCTTCGTTCATCTCTAAGACAATTATTTGCTCTGGAGGAAGATAAACGATGCAGGTATCGCCGACGGCTAGACTGTCAGAGCGGAGCAAGAGCGCCTCAAGAATCAGACCTTGAGCGTCGAGCTTGACGCTGGTGGTTGCCCCGGCAAAGTTGATCTCACGGATGGAGGCAAGCAAGGCGTTCTCTGTCGCAGTTGTTTCTTTGGAGATGGTGATGTGTTCGGGACGAATACTGAGCGTGCAGTTTTTATTGATTGGCCCCAGGTCTTTGCGCTCGACCAGGGCGGTCAGCGTGTGCTCTCCGTCTAGCGTCTTGAATTTTCCGAGCGCGTCATCGCTGGAAGTTAACCGCCGCGCGACGATCAAGTTGTTGCGCCCTAGAAAACGCGCGACGCGCATCAGCGCGGGTCGTTCGTAAATCGCGCGCGGCTCGCCTGTTTGCAAAACGCGCCCTTCGCTCATCACGCTGATGCGGTCGCAGAGCGCGAAGGCTTCTTCCTGATCGTGTGTGACATAGACGGCTGTGAGGCCGAGTTTCGAGACAAGCTCGCGCAACTCTCCGCGCGTCTCTTCGCGCAGCGCGACATCCAGATTAGAGAGCGGCTCGTCGAAAAGGAGCAAGGCGGGTTCGATACTGATGGCACGGGCAATCGCCACGCGCTGCTGTTGCCCGCCGGAAAGTTCCGTCACGGGGCGACGCTCGTAGCCAGGAAGCTGAACCAGCGTGAGAGCATCACTAACGCGCTCTGCGATCTCCGTCTTTGAGCGCTTGCGCGCGCGCAGACCGAAAGCAACGTTCTCAAAGACGTTCAGGTGAGGGAAGAGGGCGTAGTTTTGAAAGACCATCCCGAAGCCGCGACGCTCTGGCGAGAGCTGCGTGATGTCGCGCCCGTCAAAGTGAATTGTTCCGGTGTCAGGCGTCTCCAGGCCAGCGATCATGCGAAGCGTCGTCGTTTTGCCGCACCCCGAAGGGCCGAGAAGACCGAAGAACTCTTTCTGCTCAATGTCTAGAGAAAGGTCTGCGACCGCAGCCGATTCGCCGTATCGCTTCGAGATGTTCTGCAATGAGAGAAATGACAAGTCTTGTAACGACTCCTGATTGAATTAGCGAAAGAGTTCGCTATGTTACATCAATTAGCCGTTCGGAGGTTGCGGAATATTGACGCCGCGCCGTCCGAAATGGTAAGCAAGACAAGTTTTCGTGAAAGCTAATCAAACCGGAAGGAAGGTTTCCCGACAATACCTATGAGAAGATTTCTTGTTATAACTATAGCAGCGGTTTTCGCCCTGGCCCTGACTGTTTCAGCGGATTCGATTACGAGCGTCTACAGTTCTCTCTCCGGGTGCAAGCTGGTGACGAGCGGACACGACTACTCCACGAGTGCTTGTGTCGGCGTCGGAGGCTACAACCTGCGACTTGAGTATGATGATGCGCGTGAGTCAATCACAGTTATCAGCCCGAACGGGAAGAAGCATCCTCTCAACTTCGGTGAAGTTCTCAGCAGTGGTTTTAGTAGCGTAGGAAAGAAGGCCGAATGGCGCGTGACCCGCAAGAATGGAAAGCTCGTGCCGATTGCTCTGATCGTCCGTTTCGACGCGAGCGAGAATCCTGAAGATTCCAGCAAGGTAACTTCTTACTTAGCTGTTGCGAAGATCACTCCGCAGAAAATCTGCGTGACAGACAAAATCGCTCCCGGCAGCACACAGAATGAGGACGCACGCAGCGCCGCCGATGCCTCCGCCAACAAGCCATGCCTTCAGTAAGAGCGTGAATCGTCTACTCGTAAATCGTGAATCGTGAATCGTGAATAGACGAACCGGGTTCTTTCTATTTACGATTCACGATTCACGATTTACGACCCCTTATCTCCGTGTCCCAGTAGCGTAGCCATTCGTTGCTCTCTTTGCGGAGCAGTTCCCAGTCGAGCGGCATGCGGGTGAAAGGCTCGTTCATCCAGGCGGGTAATTGCGAGCGGTCGAGGTCTGTGCGCGCGGGGATGCGATAGTAGTTGCGCGCGGCGTAGATCAGATTCTCCGGCGTGTTGACGAACTCATAAAAGCGGCGCGCCTCTTCTTCGTGCGGCGCACCTTTCACTATCGCAATGCCGTCTGTGACGACCGGCGTGCCGCTCTTTGGGATAACGTAGGCGACATTCAGATTCTTCCTCTCACGAAAGAGCCGAACGTCCGGCATGTCCCAGAGACTGATGAGACCTTCGCCTCGCGCCAGCTTCTGCATCAGCAGTGTGCCGTCAGCCGTGTACTCATGCACGTTCGCGTCCAATCGCCGCAGCCATTCGTAACCGCCCGCCGGGGAGTTCGTCTCATGGTAAGACCGCCAGATCATCGCGCCTAAAATCGCGCGCATGGTGTCTGAAGGAATTGGATTGCGGATTAAAACTTTGTCGCGCCACTTCGGGTCAAGCACATCGTCCCAATCCTGCGGCGCATCCGCCGCGCTGACGAGTTCCGAGTTGTAAACGATAACTTCCGGCGTCTCGTATGTCCCGTACCAACGATCCTGCGGGTCGCGTGCGCTCTCAGGAACTTTATCTGCCCACGTTGGGCGATACACAGCGAGCAGATTTTCTTCAGCCGCCGTCTGGAAGGTCGTGTGCGCCGCTCCCCACCAGAGATCGGCCTGCGGACGATTGCGCTCGGCATGCAGGCGCTCCAACACTTCGCGTGAACCCATATCCAGAAACTGCACGTCCACTTCCGGGTGAACCTGCTTGTAGCGCGCGACGAAATCTTTAAGCAAGTCCTGCCCGTGCGGTGTGTAGATGAGCAGCGACTTGCCCTGCTTCGTGCCCGACGAGCCGCACGAGAGAGGAAGCGCGAGCAACAAGAGCGTGAGAAGCGCGAACAGAAAGCGGCGAGTATTAAAAGTCATTTGTCTCCGAGGACTTGAGATGATAGCAGTCATGCTGCGGCATTCACGCGCGGGCGAGCCGTGAACGGCTCAGCCTGTTCGTAAGCATGAGCCAGACGAAGAAGGTTTGATTCGGACCAGTAATTCCCCACCAGTTGAAAGCCTATCGGCAAGCCTTCTGTGGAGAGGCCGCACGGGATGGAGATGCCGGGGATGCCCGCCAGATTCGCCGTGCAGGTGTAAATGTCGTTCAGATACATAGCGAGCGGGTCGTCCGTCTTCTCGCCAAGCATGAAGGCTACGGTCGGCGTGGTCGGCGTGGCGATGGCGTCGCACTTTTCAAACGCCTCGCGGAAATCCTGCTTGATCAGGGTTCTGACCTGCTGCGCTTTGCGGTAGTAGGCTTCATAGTAACCGGAGGAGAGCACATACGTGCCGAGCATGATGCGACGTTTGACTTCCGCGCCGAAGCCCTCGTCGCGGGTGCGACGATACATCGCACGCAACTCGGGGGCTTCCTCCGCGCGAAAGCCGTAGCGCACGCCATCATAGCGCGCGAGGTTCGATGAGGCTTCCGCTGTGGCGATGATGTAGTAAACGGCGATGCAATACTTCGCGTGCGGGAGTTCGATCTCGACGATCTCTGCGCCGAGAGCGCGGTAGGCTTCAATGGCGCGCTCAACCGACGCGCGCACCTCCGCGTCCAAACCTTCACCGAACAACTCGCGGGGCACGCCTATTCGCGCGCCTTGAATGTTGCCTGTGAGTTGCGTCGCGTAATCCGGCACGGGCACGTCCGCCGTTGTCGCATCATGCTCATCGCGTCCGGCTATTACCCGCAGCACAGGCGCAACATCACGCACCCTGCGCCCGAAGACTCCGATTTGATCCAGGGATGAGCCGAAGGCGACTAGCCCGTAGCGCGAAATACGCCCGTAAGTCGGTTTCAAGCCGACGATGCCGCAGAGCGAGGCTGGCTGGCGCACAGAGCCTCCTGTTTCTGAACCGAGAGCGACGGGAACAATCCCGGCAGCCACAGCCGCAGCCGAGCCGCCGCTTGAGCCGCCCGGCACGCGCAAAGTATCCCAGGGATTTCTGACCGGGCCGAAAGCGGAGTTCTCGTTGCTCGACCCCATCGCAAACTCATCGCAGTTGGTCTTGCCGATGATGACCGCACCGGCTTCGCCCAGACGTTCGATGGCCGTCGCGCTATAGGGCGGATGATAGGGGCCTAGAATGCGCGAGCCGCAAGAGGTCTGAAGACCACGCACGCAGATGTTGTCTTTGATGGCGATTGGAATCCCGGCGAGCGTCTGCTTTGAGTCGCCCGTTGCTTCGTCCAGTTCTTCCGCACGACGGAGCGCGCCCGCGCGATCAATTTGAAGGAAGGCGTTGAGCGTGTCGTTCAGTTTTTCGGCAGCGTCAACCGAGGACTCGACAACGGCGCGCGCAGTAGTCTCGCGCTCGGAAATGTTAGCGCGCATGGTTTCAATGTCAGTGTCTAAAAAGTTCATCGGAGATTCAGAGTTGGATTGCGGATTTCAAATTTGAAAATTCAGTTGTTGCATTAAAAGAAGTCCACTCAGAGCAGGACATCCGCTTCACAAAACTTTAGGCACGCGGAAGTGGCCGGAGGCCGGGTCGGGAGCTTGATCTAAGGCGAGTGGCTGGCCGAGCGATGGCTGCGCCACGTCGTCGCGCGCTGAATCGGTCTGCTCGCCTTCAGGCGTCAGCCCGCCGGTTGAAGGCTCGACCGCGCTGGTGTCGAGAGCGCTTAACTGTTCGACGTAAGCGACTATCTCGGCAATCTGCGGTGTGAATGCACGGCGCTCTTCAGGCGTGATTTCCAGGTGCGCGAGCTGCGCGATCTTTTCAATGTCGGATTCTGTGATTGGCATAGTTTTGGATGTATAACTTTAGAAATTTCTAATTCGCAGTAAGCCGAATCAGTCGCGGGCCTTGCCGTACTTCGTAATGACAGCGCACAGCATCGCGGACTTGTTCACGAAGGCTTGCCAGATCGTCAGCTTCGGTGAAGATGGAAGCTCCGAGCGCGCGCGCAGTCAAACCACCTTCGGGAGCTTCTTCAACAAGAAAAATAAGTTCCTCCATTGTCCTCCGCATCCTTATCAAGTTTTAACTACTTGCCACCTTCACGGCGATCAATGCAACTGCCTGCGGCGAGAAGGAAGCGGTGGCGCAGGTCATCGTCGTGAATTGCTCCGGCGGCGACTGAGATTTCGCCGGAGACGCTTCGCAAGGCTCGCCGCTCCTGCTCGGCATGGTCTATCTGCTGCGTTTGCGCGGCTGCGCGTTCAGCGCGCACGGTCTTGGGATCAATGCGAAACTCTATGTAGGTGACGACTGCCTGGCCGAGCAGGGAATTGAGCCGAAAGAGAAGTTGCCCGCTCATGGCCTCAAGCTGCTTCTGCCAGGTGGCGTCTGCGACCGCCACGATCAGAGTTTTTCTGTAGAGACGAAAGGGCACGGCCTGCGTGCGCAAGCCCTCGCCCGCGACGCGCTTCCACGCGACGAGCGCAGCGGCTTCCAGCACCTCCTCCGTCTCGCCCGCAGCGCGCAAGAGCTTCGGCAATGATCGAATCAGATCGTCCATCGTTCGAGTTTGCGATTTGGGTCTTTCAATCTAAAATCGCAAATCTAAAATCTAAAATCCGGTTGAGTGTAATGGAAAACGAGCATGGGCTACAAGGCGAGTGATGCTGAACGGAGACTAACGAAGATGAAGATGGAGAAGCTCTGGCTGGCTTCGGGAAGCCCGCGACGGGCGGAGATTTTGCGCGCTGTTGGCTGGCCGTTTGAGGCGATGCCGATGGACATAGATGAAAAGCTCCTCGCGGGAGAGAGTGCGCTTGCCATGGTTGAGCGCCTCGCGCTCGAAAAGGCACAAGCTGCGGCGCGGGCATGTTCGCAAGGGTTGGTGCTTGGTGCGGACACGACTGTGATGGTTGATTCGGAAATTCTCGCCAAGCCGGAAGACGAACGGGAAGCTAGACGGATGCTGCGGCTGTTGAGCGGCAGGTGGCACGATGTTCTGACCGGCGTTGCTCTGGTGCGCGCTGGAAATGAAAACACCTCTTTAGTCGCTCACGAAAGAACGCAGGTGCGATTCAGCGTCATGTCGGATGAAGAGATTGAGTGGTACGTCCAGAGCGGTGAGCCGATGGATAAGGCGGGGGCTTACGCTGCGCAGGGGCGTGCCGCGCTCTTCATAGAAGAGATCAGAGGTGATTACTGGAATATCGTCGGCCTGCCCATTCAGTTGGTTTACAGGCTGGCGAGCCGTATCTAGAAATGGTTAAGACGAAAGAGGGCCGCCTTCTGTTTTGAAGACGGCCCTCTTGGTTCGATGGTCAGCTTTCCGAGACTCTGAGTTTTAGGATTTGCCCAGAACTTCATCCAATCGAGGCGCGAGTTGATTGGTGAGATTTCCTTCGGGATCAAGCCCGCCGATGGGCGCGCCCAGAGGGTTGCCCTGCTTGTCCAGGATGACAAAGGCCGGAAGCTGGTCAACCTTAAGCTGGCGCGAAATCTTGCCGTCAGGATCGCGCAGCACCGTCACGTTCAACCCGTACTTCTTGGAGAATTCGCGCAACTGCTCATCGGTCGCATAGTTCTTCGATTTGGGCGATTCGGAATCCGTGCTCACCCAGTAGACCACCACGCCGCGCTCGCTGTATTTATCCGCGAGCTTGCGTATGCCCTGAAGCTGCGTGCGCGAGAGCGGGAGCCAAGATGCGCCGAAAGCCAGCACGACGACCTCACCGCGCAAGCTGTCGGAAGAGACCATTTGCCCGTCAATCGAGCGTAGAGAAAATTCGACTGCCTGCGGCGCGAGTATGGCCCTTCGCGGCACGAAAGCGGCAGACGTGAGCGGCAGCACTACCGATAACGTCGCGGCGGCAACAGCCTTGCGACTCTTCAAAAACATTCTATTCTCCTTTGCGCCTCGCAGAGAGCGTCCCCGCCCGCCAGCCTTGCCGCCGGTGCGCGCCATCTTGAATTGTTTGGAGAGGCGATTCATACCGACCAATTAGATGTAGCTCAAGGGTAAACAGTTGGCAGTAAAACGATGGCGTAGCGTCTTTGCTTTTACTGCCAACTGCCCGCTGCCTACTGTCTATTATTCTCCGGCGGCCCAGTTCCAAAGACTTCACGGTAGAGAGCGCGGTAATCATCCCACGTATCCATGTCGCGGACAACATAAGGCGAAGCTATGGGGACGCGCGACACTGTGTCTCGATAAGTTTCAAAGAGGGCGCGCAAGCCTCGCTGCGGGTCAAGGCTCAATAACTCTTCCCGGAAGCTGAGATCAATCAGAACCGGATGCCCGCCGCGCCCTTCGCGCTCAGGTTGGATGAGACGCACGCCTGTGCGCCTGCGCTCCGCGATCAAAAGACGTATCACTTCAGGCGGGATGGCTGGTTGATCCACAAGCGCGATAAAGACGGCTTCCGCGCCCAGCCCAATCTGCTCGACGCCCCGCGCGATAGAAACACCCATCTCGCTCTCCGTCTCTGCATTGACCGCGAAACGAACCGGAAGCTGCGCCAGTCGCTCACGCATCTCCTCAGCGCGATGGCCTGCGACGACTACAATCTCCTCAACTCCGCCTTCCAGAAGATTACCAATACACGCTTCGACAACCGAACGATTACCAAAGGGAAGCAGAGGCTTGAACGCACCCATGCGCCGTGAGCGTCCGGCAGCTAAGAGAACGGCAGCGACTCTATTAAAGTCTGGAGTCTGGAGTCTGGAGTCTGGAGTCAAAGACAGGTTCATGCTTTCGACTCCAGACTCCAGACTCCAGACTCCAGACTCCAGACTGTTCATTGTAATTCCTGGAGTGCGCGCAGGACGTAGGGACGGGCCATCTGCTTGCGCCAGTTCATGACGAAATCCGTGTTATCGAGCGGGCGAGCTTTCAGATAACAGGCTTCGGCAGCGGCTTGCATACGCTCTTCATCGAGCGGCCCACCGATCAAGGCTGCTCCGGCCTCCTTCACCTCAATCGGAGCAGGAGCGATACCGCCTAAGACCAGCTTCGCATTCTTCACCGTTCCATCTTCGGCTATATCCAGACGTGCTGCCACGCCCAGCACAGGAAAGTCGAACGCACCGCGCCGACGCAGTTTCTTGTAGGTCGCACGCCAGCCGTTTAAGGGCGGCAGGTGAATTTCCGTCAACAACTCGTCCGGCCTCTTGTGGAGGTAATCAATCCCATCGTTATTGTAAAGACCTGCGGCATCAACGAGGCGCGCGCCGAGCGTGGAGACGAGTTTGACCTTAGCTCCAATCGCCACCATCAAAGGCACGAGGTCCGACGACTGCACCGCCCAACACTTCTTGCTTCCGGGCGCGACCCAGCAAATATCGCCGTCCTTCTTCATACAGAAGTTGATGCCCTTGCGCCATTCGTAATTCTGATCGTAGTAGTTGCAGCGCGTATCCAGAAGAAGATTCCCTCCAATCGTCCCCATATTGCGCAGGATGGGCGTGGAAATTGTCCGCGCCGCTTGAGCCACAAACGGGTAATCACGATTGATGCCCGCATGCTCGCAGATGTCCGTCAAAGCAACGCTTGCCCCGATTCTCAAGCCGCTTTTGCCATTGCCCGTAATCTGATTCAACTCTTTGAGCCGCGTGACGGAGATAACAGTCTTCGGCATCTGCTGCCGCCGCTTCATATTCGGATAGAGGTCTGTGCCCCCGGCGACAAACTGCCCGTCAGGGCCAGCATCGCCCATCATCTTCACCGCGTCCGAGATTTCGCGCGGGACGAGGTAAGAGAATTTAGGAAGTCTCATCATAAGGCAGATACCAAATTAAACTCACAACGAGCGCCGCAGGCGCGGAAGATGGTAGCCAGTGGCAAGCGCGAGCGCAGCCACTGGAAGTAAGTAACAGTCGTCTTCAATCACAGTGAAGGCAAATGGTCTAAAAGTGGATGGTTCTTGTTCGCTCATCGCGTTGTTGCTGCGCGACGTGATTTGGATGTTTGTTTCCGGCTTCGCCCGCCTCGGTTTCGCACTCGCGCGGCTTGTTGTTTTGCTGCCTTAGCGATAACGCGCAAAGCCTCGTTAACAGCTTCATCATCGGGAAACGCCTTCCTGACATCGCTGTCGAGTAACACGAGGTTCGTCCCCGAACGATATTGCTCGGCGTAAATTCCTCGACCGACGAGCTTCATTTTGCTGAAGTCGTATTCCGGTAAGAGATCGTCATCATTCTTTGCTTTACTTGTTTTCTTCCTCATACCATCTTCTTTCGCGCGGCGTGGCCTCGCGTGCGCTAATTATCCTGACTTTTTCGCCGCGCATAGTATGTGCGACGACCAGCATTCTACCTCGATAGGACATTGCGAGCGTAGCGTACCTTCGCTCAACATTCGAGTGAGCCTTGTCCTCAAATGTAAACGAGAGAATATCATTAAACGCCGTAGCTGCTTCGTCAAATGAAACTTTATGCTTGCGAAGATTATTCTTTGCTTTCTTTGAATCCCACTCAAACTCCATATTTTACTGATCTCACGAATGAACAGCCACGCGCGGCATCTCTTCGCCGTCGCCGCCTTCTGCAATTGCTTCCGCATTAGGCCATCCTTTTATCTTTGATCTTCAACTCGGGGTGACGCGCAAGGAAGCCGCCGCGCCTGAATTTATAGCGACCGGGTTTCATCGTTGCCTCTTCATCAATTCCGGCAGCCAGGTCGGCTTGATAGTCTTCCTCCGAGACCTCGATAATTACGTTCACGCCGTCGTCTTCAATGACAGTGAAGACAAAAGGTCTATAAGTTGAGGGTTCTTGTTCGTTCATAGAATTTTTGTTCAGACTTGTCCGCTTTCCGCGCAGAGATTATCCGAATTATGTCGGCGGTGCGCTCGGCATAGATTACATATAATAACCGACGACTCGACAGCCCGATTATAACAAAACGCGACTCACTCGCGGAATGCCCGGTGTCATAATCCTCAAGAGCGTTAGGATCATAAAAGACCTCTGTAGCTTCTCCAAAAGTGATGCCATGTTTCTCCACATTGCTGATAGCCTTTGCATCATCCCATTCAAATCTCAAGGGCGCTCCTTACCTCTTTGCTAATGTTTAGGAATGGATTGCCACGCGCGGCATCTCGCGTCCGTCTCCGCCCTCGGCTGGAGTTTGTACTTTCATCGGCTCAGGCCATTCCGTTTCGGGCACGGACTTTGGCCCGAAGCGAGCTTCTCTGCCTTTGCCCTTTTCGCGCAGTGCCATCAAGACTTTCTCCGGCGTGATGGGAACTTCGTCTATGCGGACGCCGACCGCCGAGTAGACGGCGTTGGCGACGGCAGGCATGATGGGCAGGAGCGGCCCCTGTCCGACCTCTTTCGCGCCGAACGGCCCATTCGGGTCGGCGTCTTCGATTAAGTAAGTTATACAATCGCACATCTCAAGCGTCGTTGGACTCTTGTATTCAAGCAGCGATGGGAATTTGTGAACGACGTTGCGGTTTGCGCGATAGGTCATCTCTTCCATCAGGGCTTCGCCCAGCCCCATGTAAACAGAGCCTTCGACCTGTCCCATGACGAGCACGGGGTTGATTGATTGTCCAATGTCGTGGCCGATATAGACGCGCTCGACTGTGATGATGCCTGTCTCCGCGTCTACATCCACTTCCGCGACGGCAGCAGAGTAGCTGTAGGCTGGCGATGGGCCGACGCCCGCGCCTTTGAACTTACCGGGCGAGCGTGGCGGCGTGTAAGAGCCGACCGTGCCGATAGTGCCGAACTTGGATTCGGCAAGCACGACCGCTTCGGCAAAGGTGACGCCCGTTCCAGGGTTCTCGACATCGAAGACGCGGCGTTCCGCGAACGAGAGATTCTCAATCGGCACAGAGAGCTTCTCGGCCACAGCAATGGTCAAAAGCTCGCGCGCACGCTCTGCCGCTTGCAGCGCGGCGTTGCCCGTCATCAAGGTGACGCGGCTCGAATAGCTGCCCAAGTCAACAGGCGTCAAATCCGTGTCGGCTGTGATGATGCGTATGTCGAACGGATCAATGCCGAGCACTTCCGCCACGATGTAGGCGAGGATGGAATCGGAGCCTTGCCCGATGTCGGTCGAGCCGCATTGCACGCAGACGCCGCCCTGACGATCAAGGCGAAGCTGCACGCCTGAGTGCGGCATGTTGTTCCAGTAAATGGGCAGCCCCGCGCCGCAGATGTATGAGCTACACGCTAGCCCTATACCTTTGCCCAACGGCAGTTTTCTATTCTCTTTACTCCAACCCGAAAACTTATTCTTCCAGTCAGAGCCTTCGACAACCTTGTCAATGCACTTACCTAAACCCATGCTGCCGACGCGCAGGTAGTTCGCCGTCACAGAAAAAGGCGGAACGAGATGGTTGCGGCGTATCTCTGCCGGATCGAGTCTCAACTCTTCCGCAATCTTGTCGAGTTGAACTTCAAGGGCGAAACGCGGTTGCGGTGTGCCGTGTCCGCGTTTGGGACCGCATGGGGGCTTGTTTGTGAAAGCGCGCAGGCCGCGAAATTTGTAGCGAGGGATGTCGTAGGTGACGGTTTGCAGCGCGCCCGTGTAGAAGGTCGAGGCCACGCCGTAAGAGCCGTATGCGCCGCCGTCAAGAAACGATTGAAAATCCATCGCGGTGATCGAGCCGTCTTTTTTCACGCCCGTCTTGATCTTCATCAGAACGGGATGCCGACCGCGATGGCAGTAGAAAACTTCCTCGCGCGTCAGGGTAACTTTGACGGGGCGGCCTGTCATCATCGAGAGCTTGCTGACAACTATCTCGTGGTTGAAAGGGTCTGACTTGCCGCCGAAGCCGCCGCCGTTCGGCGTGGCGATGACGCGAACGTGGCTCGCGGGCAGCTCCAGGGTTTTGGCGAGAGCGCGATGAACGTAGTGCGGCGTCTGCGTCGAACTCCAGAGCGTGAGCTTGTCATCGGCATCGAAGTGAGCGACAGCCGCGTGCTGCTCCATCGGCAGGTGCGTGTTGCCTTCGTAGAAAAAGATGTCTTCGCGCACAAGGTCTGCTTCAGCGAATCCTTCGTCCATGTCGCCGAATTCGAGCGAGACTTTTTTATGAATGTTGCCGCCCTCGCCGTACTCGTGTATGCGCGGCTCGTCAATCAAAATTGCTTCTTCGATGCTCGTGATTGTCTGTAGCTTTTCATACTCAACCTCGATCAAGTTCATCGCGTCAAACGCCGTGTCTTCATCCACAGCAGCAACGGCCGCAACCGGATCACCAATGAAGCGCACCCTGTCTACCGAGAGCGCGTGCTCGTCCTGGCTGACGGGAAGAATGCCGTAAGGAATGGGCAGATCGCGCCCTGTGATGACAGCAACGACACCCGGGAGCGCGTGAGCTTTCGACGTGTCAATGCTTTTAATAATCGCGTGCGGCTCATGTGAGCGCAGGATTTTACAGAAGAGCATGCGCGGGAGCACGATGTCGTCGGCAAACTTGGTTTGCCCTGTACACTTGGCGCGCGCGTCAACTTTGCGAAACGGCTTGCCGACAACTTTCAACGGCTGGCCGTTCTTATCTTTTCCGTTCTTGTTCATAACAGTTTAGAAGCAACCACAGATGCACACAGATAAACTCAGATCGGAGAAGGCAAATATTCAACACGAAGACATGAAAACACAAAAAGGGTAGAAGCTAAAATTTCTTACTGCCCTTGTGTCTTTGTCGTTATCCGTGTGCATCTGCGTTCATCTGCGGTTAATTTTATTCGTAGCCATAAATCGTCTCTCTAACCGGCTCGGCCTCTTCGCCTCTCATGCGTGCTGCTGCCAGTTCGACCGCTTCGTAAATTTTCAGGTAGCCGGTGCAGCGGCAGAGATTGCCCGACAAGGCTTCCTTGATCTCTTCGCGGCTCGGCTCAGGATTCGTCTTCAAGAGTTCTTTGGCGACAAGTAAAAAACCGGGCGTGCAGTAGCCGCATTGTGCCGCGCCGAGGTCTGCGAAAGTCGTTTGCAGCGGATGAAGCAACGCGCCTTCGGCCATGCCTTCGATTGTCTCAACAGAGCGGCCCTCCATGTCCAGACCGAGCGCGAGGCAGGAGAGAACGGAGCGCCCGTCAACGAGCACAGCGCACGTCCCGCACTCGCCAAGCTCGCAGCCATGCTTCGTGCCCATCAGGTTGAGGTCTTCGCGCAGAACTTCGAGCAAGGTTTTATGAGGAGCGAACGCTACTTCCGCAGGCTCGCCGTTCAAGATAAATTCGATATGAGCTTTCTGTTTTCCAGGCATGACAGCGTAAATAGTAAATCGTAAACCGTAAATAGACAAAAGCCGCTCATCTATTCACGATTTACGATTCACGATTTACGAGTTACCGTTCTTCTTGCGGTTGAGGACGATGTTGTCTATCAGGCGCGTCTTGCCCAGCTTCACGGCCAGTGCGATGAGGACAGGGCGGTCATCCAACTTCTCAAGGTTTTCGAGCGTGTCTGCGTCCGTCACGCTGACGTAATCAAGCTCTGCGAGCGGCTCTCCGGCAATCGTTGTCTGGACGGTCTCGGCGAGGCGCGAGCCGGAACGCTCGCCTGCTTTATACATCTCTTTGGCGCGCGTGAGGGCGTGATAGAGGACGGTCGCTGCGCGCTTCTCCTCTTCGCTCAAATAGGCGTTGCGCGATGAGAGCGCGAGGCCGGACTCTTCGCGCACGGTTGGCAGGATAACGATCTCAGTCTCAAATGCCAGGTCGCGCACCAGTCTCTTGATGATGATGGTTTGCTGCGCGTCCTTCTGGCCGAAGAAGGCGAAGTCCGGGCGCACAATGTTGAGCAGCACCGAGACAACTGTTGCCACGCCGCGAAAATGGCCGGGGCGCGCTGCGCCTTCCAGTTGCTCCGAGAGTCCGCCGACTGTGACGTAGGTTGCAAAATCCTTCGGGTAAATCTCTTCGATGGAAGGCGCGAAGATGTAATCAACGTTGTAGTCGGTCAGGTGCGCGGCATCTTTAGTCAAATCGCGCGGGTAGCGGCTGAAATCTTCGCCAAGCCCAAACTGCGTCGGGTTGACGAAGACCGAGACGACTACGATGTCGCACATTCGTCGCGCTTCGCGGACGAGACTCAAATGCCCGTCGTGGAGAGCGCCCATCGTCGGCACAAGCCCGATTGTCTGATCCTGTTCGCGGCGCACCTTGCGCGCCACCGAACTCATACGTTGACGGCGATTGATGATTTCCATAAGAGGAGTTTTCAGTTTTCAGTTTCCAGTTTTCAGAGATCAGCGCGTCGGGTTTGCTGAAAACTGGAAACTGAAAACTGAAAACTGTTCTTTAAGGCTTTTCGACCTCCGCATCCGTGCCCGGAGTGGGAATCTCCAACTCGGCTGCGGCTTGTGCCGGTAGTCCATAGGATTCTGCTTCCGATGGGTAGGAGCCTGCGCGAACATCCTCGGCCCAGCGGCTGATTGATTCCGTCATTGTCTCGCGCAAGTTTGCGTAGGGTCTGACGAAGCGTGCCAGCTTGCCGAAGGAGAGGCCGAGCAGGTCATGTATGACGAGCACCTGTATGTCGCAATCGGAGCCAGCGCCGATGCCTATGGTCGGAATTTTAACCCTCTCCGTGATGAGCTTGGCGATTTCGCGCGGGACGACTTCGAGTACGATTGCGAATGCCCCTGCCTCTTCGAGCGCGTGCGCGTCTTCGAGAAGCGCGCGCGCAGTCTCAGCCGTCTTGCCCTGAACGCGATAGCCGCCGAGCTTGTTGACGGATTGCGGGGTCAGCCCGATGTGGCCCATGACAGGAATCTCTTCGTCAACGAGTCGCTTGACCAACTCAGCGCGCTTTAAGCCCCCTTCGAGTTTGACCGCTTCCGCCGCGCCCTCTTTAATCAAGCGCAGGGCGTTGCGAACGGCGTCGTCCGCCCCTGTGTGAAACGAGCCATAGGGCATGTCTGCGACGAGCAGAGCGCGCTGCACGCCGCGACGCACGGCGCGCGTGTGCATCACGATCTCGTCGAGTGTGACGGGCACGGTGTTGCCGTAACCCATCATCGTGTTGCCGATGCTATCGCCGACGAGAATGATGTCAATGCCAGCTTCGTCCACGATGCGAGCCATCGTGTAGTCGTAAGCAGTCAGGCAGACGAGACGTTCCCCTCGTTCCTTGCTGGCGCGCAAACTCGGCGCAGTCACTTTCTCAGGACGCTGAGGTTTGAGATAAGCCATCGTTGAACTCTTTCTCCAAACAGATAGGCGGCGACCCCTTTACCCAGGGACGCCGCTTCGGTTGCTTATATCTTCATACGTAAGGGACGCGCAAGGCCGTAATTATAGGACAGCACGGATGAAAAGCAAGGCGTAAAATGAATATAGGGGCAGGGGCGTATCCCTGCCCGTTTGGTTTTATCAATGAGCAGGCAGTGGCAGACCCTGCGCCTACGGATTACTTTTCCAGCGTTTTACTCCAGATTCGTCGGGCGTTTGTGCCAGGAGTTGGCTGATGCTGCGTTGAAGAATCGGATGCGGGAACTCAGGCGCAAGCTCTGCAAGCGGTGTGAGCACGAAGCGGCGCAAATGTAGACGCGGGTGTGGAAGCTGTAGAAATTCGGTCGCTCGTTGCTCGTCATTGTAGAGCAGTAAGTCCAGATCAATGGTGCGCGGGCCGCGCAAGGTATCGCGCCTGCGCCCCAGGGCATACTCAATTCGCAAAAGACGCGCGAGGGTTTGCTCCGGCGAGAAGATAGCGGGGCGCAACTCCGCAACCATGTTGAGAAACGAAGGCTGCTCGCGCACGTCCACAGGCTCCGTTTCATAAATTGACGACAATCGAGTGACCAGAAGCCCTGCCTCCATCATCCCGCGCACGGCCAGCAGGAGATTCCCCGCACGGTTGCCTAGATTCGAGCCGAGACCGACGTAGGCGAAGAGTCTGGAGTCTGGAGTCTGGAGTCTGGAGTCGAAAGACATAATCCAAGTTGCCGGTTGATAGCGTGGGGCATTGAGAGCTTAACCGTCAACTCGCTGGCGGCGCAATAGACTTTCCATTCCATTGGACGGCGCAACACTCACCGGCTTTTTTGACTCCAGACTCCAGATTCTCTAGACTCCAGACTCATGAGCCAATTCGCCGCCCTGCTCTGGTTGAAGTGGACGCTGTTTCGCAACGCGATGCGGTCGCGCAAGGCCGTGTTGAGTCGCGTCGCGTCCATGCTCGGCACGCTGGCGGCGCTCGTCTTTGCCCTGTTCATCGCTGTCATTCTCGGCATTGTCGCTTACAAAATGCTCTCGCCGAATTCGGCTGCCGGTGTGATGGCGCAGTTGCCGCCGGATCATCCTCTGGCGGCGGAGATGAGAGAACTCATGCAGTCGGGCTTTCTGGTCCTCTTCATGATCTTCGCCATTCTCTACTTGATGTGGGCGACTGTGCCTTTGAGCCTCGGCGGTGGGAGTCAGTTCACGCCGGGTCGCCTGTTGCTCTATCCCGTCAGCTTAAAAAAACTCTTTGCGATTGATTTCCTGAGCGAGTTTACGAACATCGCCTCTATCTTCGCCATCCCCGTTATTCTGTCGGTCACGCTCGGCGCAGGACTGGCGCTCAGAAATGTTTTGCTCGCGCTTCCTGTCGCGCTGCTCGCAATCGCCTGCGGCATCAGTATCGCCAAGTGGCTTTCGACCAGCTTGGGCGCGTTGATGCAGAAGAGGCGCACGCGCGGCGAGACATTGCTGGCGCTCATCGGCGTGGTGGTGGGCCTCGGCGGAGCTTTCATGGGAGAACTCGCTCAATACATGACGCGGCACGCAGGCTCATTGCGGGGCTTGCGTTGGACGCCGCCGGGAGCCGCAGCCACTGCTTTAACTGAAGGCTTGGGCGCGGGTGGCGTTTATGCTTATCTGCTCGCGCTGCTGACGCTCATTGGGTACACGCTAACTTTCATCTTTATCACTTACCTGATCGCGCGACGCGCAGCCCTCGGCGCAGGCGGGGCAAAGCGCGCATCTGTGAAAACACGAGTACAGGGCAAAACTGAAATACAGACAGGCTGGCTGCTGCCGTTTCTCTCGCCGCAAATTTCGGCCATCATCGAGAAGGAACTGCGCTATGCCATGCGCAACGCGCAACTGCGTGTGATGGCGTTGATGCCTCTGGTTCTGATCGGCGTCAGGCTGGCGCGAGGCAGCCGCATGGGTGCAAGGAGCGTTGCGCGGCCAGAGACGGTGGCGTCAGTCAACAGTTTCACCGCATACGCCGAAGGGTTGCTGGTCGCCGGGGGCGTGCTTTACGTCTTCCTGATTCTTTCATCGCTGGCGTGCAATCTCTTCGCTTACGAAGGCGGCGGGATGCGCTCCTACATACTTGCGCCCATAGACCGGCGCAAGATTCTGCTGGGCAAGAATCTCGCCATCACGTTTCTGGCTTTCATCTTCTGCGCGGTTTTGCTGACGGTCAATCAACTCTTCTTTCGTGACCTTACGCTTCAGGCGCTCGTCTTCGCCGCGCTCAGTTTTCTACTCTTCGCCGCTTGCCTGGCGCTCATCGGCAACTTGCTCTCAATTCGTTTCCCGAAACGTGTGCAGTTCGGCAAACGCATGAATGCGTCGGGCGTGACAGGCTTTTTGTTGATCCCGATCTTGCTTGCCATGATGGTTCCACCCGTCATCGCTGCGGTCGTAGGCTACTACGCGCAGAGTTTCGCTCTGAAATATGTTACACTGGCCTTGTTCGCAGTCATCGCAATCGCGCTCTACTTTTTACTGATTACGCAGCAGGGACGCGCTCTCGCACGACACGAGCAGGAAATACTTGAAGCTGTCGGCGGAAAAACTGATGATTAAAAGCCGCAGAGGCACAGAGACACAGAGACGACAAAAGGATTTGAAAATATTTTTCTCTGCGGCTCTGCGGCTAATTGAAATCTATTCCAGAGATGCGATGCCCTGAAGCAGCATCGCATCCGGGCGGGCACGCGCAAGCCCCGTCCAGACACAAATGGCTCGCAGAAAATTTCGCAGCAATCAGCGACACGAACCCTCCACGGAACGTTCTTTCCAGGAGTATATCTCCTCAATTCCTGCGCCTCAGACTTCGCGCACGGAACTGATGCGGCTGGTGCGCGGCGGCGAAGACACCTTCCTCGAACTCAAAGTTAAACTCTCGAACACGGAAAAGATCGCGCAGGAGATAGTCGCGCTTGCCAACACTGGCGGCGGCCTGATGGTCTTCGGCGTCAACGACCAGTTGCGCGTTGAAGGTCTGGACGATGCGGAAGGCGTGCAGGAAGACCTCGTTCGCATCTGCCGCGAAGAGATTCTGCCGCCGCTCGTCCCCTTCATTGATCGCGTCGCGTTCGACAATGGCCGTCGCATCGTCGCGCTCGATGTCGTCGGCAAGACACGACCCTACAGAACGCGGGACGGGCGTTTCTACATACGCATCGGCTCAGAAAAACGCGAAGCCTCGCGCGAGGAGTTGTCATCGCTGATTGACGAAGCGCGGCCCTTTCGTTATGAAAACGTGCCTGCCATCGGAGCGAGTCTTGCGGACATAGACGAGGCGCATCTCTGGAGCTTCGTCAAAGAGTTTGAGGGCGATGCTTTCGATGAGGCGAGCGCGGTCGGTTATCCAACGAAGGATGTGCTTGAGCGCGATCTACTGCTTGCCATCAGCAGCAATGGCGAGACTATCCCGACGGTTGCCGCAGTGCTTCTCTTCGGGAACGACAAGCGCGTCGCAGAACTCCTGCCGCGCTCGCAAATCGTCGCCACACGCTTTGCCGGAGACACGACGCAAGCCCCCGTCATCGAGCGCGCTCAACTGACCGGCAATCTACACACGCTCTACGAATCCGCGCTGCACTTCATCAAGCGTTACTGCGACCTGTGGGACGCAAGACCGCGCCGCTTTCCCGCTTCGGATGTAGGTGATGCTCCCGTTAACGCACGCGCCAACTATCATCGCGGCGCAATCAGCGAGGGCATTGCGAATGCTCTTGCTCATCGTGATTTGTCACTGAGAGATTTCGTCACGCGCATACACATCTTCGAGCGTTCAGTTGAGATCATCAATCCACGCCGCAGCATAGGCTTTGCCCCGGCAGCGCAGAAGGCGATTCGCTACGGCGTGCCGCAGCGCCTGAATCCACAACTGACCGCGATCTTCTACAGCCCGGCTTACGGACTATCTCTCCCGCACGGCGGACTGCCCGAACTCCTGCGCCACTCGCGCACCTTCTCAGGTCGCCGCGCCGAGATTCATTCCTTCAACGACGAGTTTCGCCTACGCTTTTACGGTGTGTGAAATAGTAGGCAGTAAGAGAAAAAGCAGCCAGGCATGTTTAGCCTGGCTGCTTCTTTTCTTTTCTAACTGCCTACTGCCTACTATCCTTTCGGTGCGTTGTAGAAGAGGCGGCTCTGGACGACGTACTCTTTATCGTCGAATTGGCCGTCGCCGTTGACATCAACTTTGACGACGATCTTGTGTTGCTTGCCGTCGCGCTTGTCGCCGGGGTTGTAGCCGAGGCTGTACTGGCTGCGAAGCAGCGAGTTGATGTTTCTGAGCACGTTCGGGACTTCGCCCTCGAAGGTGATGGGATAGTACGCGCCGCCTGTCTCTTTGGCGAACGTAGTCAGTTGATTCTGAGCCTGTAGAATTGTCAGGCGGCCTGGGTTGCCGAGCAAATCGTCGGTCGGCGCAAGCTGATCGCCGTACTTTTTGAAGAAGAGATTTCCCGTGCCGATGATGTAGATGGGCACGCCTGCGTTCTGCGTGACTTTGCGCGCTTTGTCGTAGTTGATCTTGCTGAAAGTGTCTATGCCGCTGCTAATCAGGATCAATGCCGTGCGGCGACCCGTCACACTTGCCAGACCCGCGTAGTCGGCCTTGCTCTCCTTGGAGTTGTCCAGCACGACTGCATCGCCACGCCCGCCGATAAGTGTGAATTTGAGCGCGTCGAAAAGATTCGACTCGCTGAAGGCGGGTTGGTTTCTGAGAAGAAGGGAAATGACCTGCTGAATCCGCGCCGGGCTGTTCGTAAAATCCGTCAGCGGGGTCGGGCGCATGTCATAGGCGATGACGGAAACGTAGTCGTCCGGCGGCTTGACGAAGGTCGAGAGGAAGTAAGCCAGCGGTCGGATGGCTTCCATCTGTCCAGCCTCGTAACCGCCGTTGCCGTAAAAGCCGAGCTTCTCTGAGAGCTTGCTGTATTCGATCAGCAAGGTGACGGTAATCGGGGCTTCGGGGATGTCGAAGTTTGTAATCTCTTTCTGCACTCCGTCCTCGAAGATTGCGAAGTTCGCTTTCTTCAGCCCGCTGATGATCTGCCCTGATTTCTTATTGTAAACGACGGCATCAACGTTAACGAGATTGGTCGTGACCGTGACGGTCTCTGCCTCCTGCGGCTTGCCAACGATGTCTGTGGGAGTTTCCTCTTTCGGCTCGTCGCCCTTCTGCGTCGGGTCAGGCCGCTTGTTCTTTTTCTCGCTGGTTGTGGGCGGCTGGCGTCTCGATTGAGCCAGGACGCTGAGATTCCCGTTGACTGCGAGAGCGAAGATGAGCGCAAGGGCTAGAAGAGAAATGGAGCGGCGGAAGAGTGTGCGTTTCATGATAAAAATCCTTTACAACAAGAGGGCGGGGGAATTCCTGGTTTAACTGAACAGGTATTATGCGCTCGCGCAGCGCCTCGGTGCAAGAAACAGAGGTTTGATGCTGGAGGCTAAATGCCGGATGCCCGATAAAGGCAGAATCCAGAATGATAAGGCGGAAACCGCTTCTGTTTTTGCTTTTATTCTGGCTCCTGACTCCTGGATTCTGGATTCTGCTTTTAGCGTGTTCCGCCCATCGCTTCGGCTTCGATGACGATGTCGTAAGCGCCTGTGTTGTCGTTCAGGTTGCCCTCGTTGACGCCCAGGAAAAGCACGCCGTCGCGTTGCGCTATAAACTCGCGGCGGCCACCGATAAAGATAAAGTCGTCGTTGTCGTCGCCGATGACGGCGATGAGCGCGCCCGTCGGGTATGAGCGCATCAGCTTCTCGTTATCCAGTATGGCGGGGACGCCTGCGGGCGTGGAGACACGGCCTGCGCCGAGCGTGACGCGCCCCGTTGCGGAGATGCGTATGCGCTGCCCGCGCCTGACGACAAGGCCGCTGTTCGTCCAGCCGTTGGAGGCGTTGTCGCCGCGCACGCGAGTGTTAATCTGGAAGAAGGTTGGCGTACCTTGAGACGAGGACGGTTGTGTGGTCGGCTGCGAGGCCGTGTTGTCCGGCTCTGTGTCTTGCTGGGTGCTGGGTTGCTGCACGGGAGGACGGCTCGACGTGGGCTGAGACGGGCGGCTGCTCTGCCCGGCGTTGTTGTTGTTGTCGGCGTTCAGCGGCGCGCTGCCCGCCGAATCAAACTCGATGGATTCCACGTCTTCCATGTAGAGCGTGATCTGGCTGCGACGACCCCGCGAGCCTGCTCCGACGAGCACGGTGAACTGCTGGTCTTTGAAGCCTATAACCTGGCCGCGAATCACACTGCCATCCTTCAGGCGGATTGTATCTGCGAACGCGACCATGCTCAGCGTCAGGACTAGCATGAGGGCGACGAGCGGGGTAATGATTCTCTTGTTCATGATTCTCCTCCGTGACTAATGCTTTGTTCGGTACTCGCGGACGGGCGCGTCCATTCAGGCACATCCGACGTTTAGCAAAGACGAACCTGCTTTGGCAAGCGTGGGAAGAGGTGTGTTCTGCTGATTGATGCGTCGAAACGGTCAGGCAGTTGCTTTTGGAGCCTCCTGCCCGACGAGACGAACGTGTTATAACATGCTTCGGTATGGTTACAAGCGTAGAGATTTGAAAAGAGGAAAATATGATGGAGCGTCTATTCCCGTTGGTTAAGATCGTTTGCTTCTGCCTGATTTTAAGTTTTGGCGTCGAAGCCCGGCAGCGCAAGAAGCATAAAGCGCACAGGCCGGAGACAAGCAAGTCGCGGCAGGTTAAAGAAACAAAGAGTCCGTTGAAATATGTCCCCGTACACACCTATGATCCTGCGAGAAATGCAGACCAGGATATTAAAGATGCTGTAGCGGAGGCTGCGGCGACGGGCAAGCGCGTTCTGTTGGAAGTCGGAGGCGACTGGTGCATCTGGTGTCACCACATGGACGACTTTTTTGAGGCGCACCCGGAGCTTCTAGCTTTGAGGGAAAAGAATTTCATCATGGTGAAGATCAATTTCAGCGACGAGAACAAGAACGAGCAGGTGCTCTCACGCTATCCTGCGGTCAAAGGCTACCCGCATATCTTCGTCCTTGAGGGTTATTATGGCAAGCTCCTGCACTCGCAGGACACAGGCCAACTGGAAGAAGGCAAAAGCTACAACCTCGACAAGTTCATGGCTTTCCTGAAAGAGTGGTCGCCACCTGAGCGCGAAGGCGCGAGCCGGTGATGAGCAGGTAATGCGGCTCGTCGCCGTTCATCGGGTAGAGACCCCTTGATTGCCAGAGGAGCGCGACTGCGAGGTAAAGGATGACAGGTAACGCGAAAAGCAGTTTGATTAGAATCCGCTTTACGAAATGATTGATGCGTCTCATGGAAACTGCCATCTCGCCCGCACAAATAGAAACGGCAAGCAGATGCTGCTTGCCGTCCTAAAGCTAAAGCGGCGAGTCGCCGCCGCTCGCCGCTTTCAAAATGGAGAGATTAGCCATTGCTCACTGACCTGGGTGGCTGCGGTCGTGCCGGAGACCGATAACCACGATGGTCAGCACCGCCGCGATCACGCCGACGGCGATCCATGTGCCGCGCCTGCCTGTGTCATCGCTATCATCACTGCTGGTTTTGGTGGTGCTGGTCTGACTGCTGGTCGCCTTGAAGGTTGCTGCGGCGCTCGTGTTAGCTTTGAGGAAAGTATTCCCCGCCGCTACGCGCTCTTCAACGTCTCTCTTCGAGAAGATGCGGCTCAGAGTGGTCTTTGAGCCAAGCCTCAGCGCCATTTTTTCTGCGGCGGCTTCAGGAGCCGATTGGCTTTCTGAAGAAGCGGTCGCCGTAGTAGCGATCTTGTTGTTGAAACTGTCAGCCGCCGCGACTGTCCCGGCCTTCGGTTGGCTGGCAGATGATGTGTCCGGCGTCTTCGGATCGGCGACGGAGCGAATTGGGCCGGCCATCACGTAAACCTGCGCTACAGAGAAAGCGAGCACCAGAGCTATTAGCTGAAATGCCTTTGTAAATCTGGAAACCATCATTGAGTCTTCTCCTCCTCCTGCGTGTTGAGCTTCAGTTGTAAAAACGAAGCAACATACTATTCAGATGTACATTGCTTTTAAGCAGGGCAGGAGTTTAACTCTAAGGGCTGGAACGGTCAATATGTTGGGGGTCAAGCGGGCGCGAATGGAAACCGGCGCGAGGCCAGGACCTTGCCGCGAATCACTGGAAGATGCGTTTGAAGCCGCAGGGGAAACCCTCAGACAGAGACGGCGAATTCGGTAGCGTGGCGAGCCTGATCTAGAGAGGGAACAGACTCGCCAGTCGCGGGGTGAGAAGGGTCAATAAGGGGGAGGTATTCGTCTGTCACTTAGGTATGCGAAATCGGGGCAAAACATTTCACGCTCTCAAGGAAAGGCTTGTCAGGGCTTGCGGGTGATGACGATTCGAGTCCTACATCGAACTCACATCACTCTAAAATGCGCTGATATTGGCCCAAAGTCTGTTTTAGTCTGAGCAATTCACACTTACCTTGCCTCAATTCAAGTCTGCATCAGACCAATATTCGCTTACATTGCAGCAATGTTTACTTAACTGATGGCAAGTCACACTCATATTGCTCCAATATGAGCTTCACTTGCTCTAATGTGAGTGTGACTTGCTCTGAAGCAGATAAATATCAGAGCAAGTCACACTCATATTGCTGCAAGACGAGTCAATATCAGAGCAATTCGAGTGTGAATAGAAACAATATTGAGGTGTCTCAAGCCAATGCTTTGGCAAGAACTTGCAATCTGCGGGTGAAACTCGTAAATGTTTGAGCCATTTACTAAATCATCGTTCCTTCGCGGCTTTTCTAAAACAACTTCCCAGGCCAGGTTTCGCTATTGATAGCGCGCCTTAATCCGGCATCTGATTGGTAATCTCCACTGTTTTAACGCTCACCGTGCAGACACGTTTGAGCAGATCAATGACCGCTTCTTTGTAGTCGGCGAAGCGGTAGGTATTGAATTTCTCGGCGATGGTCGCATCCGAGGGTTTCTTTTCCTTGTACTGGTCGAGAATCCATTCGAGTGCGGAGCGGTTGCCGAGTTTGTATTCCCAGGCGAGAGGCGGAACGCCGTGCAAGACTGTTTCTGAGTCGAGTTCGATTGTGCCACCTGTCTTGTCGGCTTTTAATTTCGGGCGCGGAGAATCATTGTAGGGGCGAGGCTTGTCCTCGCCCGTTGTTTCTTTGGCAGCGGCGCGGCGGGCAGGGACAAGCCCTGCCCCTACAATTTTCAGCTTGAACGGCTTCGCGGTCTCGTAGTTGATGTGCAAACCCATCAACTCCTTGCCCCACGCCGCCCACGTCGGGAAGTCTTCGTAGAAGGGCAGACGCGGAAACTCGCGCTTGAGATTGAGTTCGTACTTTTGGCGATACGCGGGATGATGCAGGACGGCGTAGGTGTAATGAAAAATATCTTCCTTCGTGATGCGCTTGTCTTTGTAATGCTGGCGAAACTGCTGCAAGCCCCAATCTGTGATGTTTTCATGCCGTTCGCCGTTCGAGTCGTAACGGTAAAACGGGAGTGTTTTCGTTCCGTTGGCTGCATTGCTCAGGCCGTTATAATCATTAACCCTATTCAAAGCTAGAACAGAAAACGGAACTACAGTGTCATTTCCTATAAAACCGATGCACAAGTTTACATCGTTAGGATTCCTTCCATTCGGAAAAATCTTCTGCAATTGGTATTGCATTTCGTTCAAGTGCGAATCGAAGTAAATTTTCCTTTTCACAAATGGACGGTAAAGGCTTGAGCAAATAAAACGGTTGTCAAACTTATATTTCTCTCCTTTAGCGATGGTATTGATAACGGATCGCGTCCACTTGATTTCGCTTTTGTCGCGCTTTTCGATTTCAGTCTTAATTTCGTCTTTAGATTTGCCTTTAAATAATTTCAAGTCTTCGTTATATGAATCAATCAAAAAATGAATCTTATTGGTTAACGATTCTTCGTCCCAATCATAAACCCAATCGTCTCGCGCTGTGACGACACCTAGCGAGAACAACTCAAAAACGGCCTCTTTCTTTCTGCCTAACTTTACGTCTTTATCAATTGAGGGCAATAAACTCTCGAAGTCGCTGTCAGCGAGATTTATCCAATTATGTTTCTTGTTCGGCGCGATAAGCTCGAATGAAATTGACGACAAGGGATTGTCGCCGAACCATTCAAGCTTTTCTTCTTTGCGCCAGAAGTCGTCCATCGTCGTGTAAAAAATGCGGCACTTGCGAGCGGCGGCTCTGCCGCTCTGCTGTGCGGAAAGGCTGTGCCTTTCCGAAAAGTCGCCCTCCAACTCTGCGCGAGGCTGAGCCTCGCGCAAATCTTTAGGAACACGCGCCGGAAAGCCGGAGGCTTTCCGCACAGCAGGCGGCACAGCCGCATTGTTCTCGCTAGTTTTGACCAGAAACATCACGGCAACGCCCGTTTGAATCCCGAAAACATTGTGCGACGTTCCGGCAATCTTCGGGTTGGCTCGAACATCCGAGCGCGTGTCCACGATGTAAGCGAAATCGAAATCGTCTTCAATGTTTTTACGAAAGCCATCAAACGTGCGGCTGTCAATAAAACTGCGATTCGTGACGAAAGCAATCACACCGTTCTCATCAATCCTGTCCATCGCCCAACGATAAAAGCGCGCGTACATGTCATAAACTTTCGTTTTCTGCGCCGTCGAGTTCTTAACGTAAGTATCCTTGATGCGCCTATCAATCTCTTTGTAATCGCGGTTGCGATTGAAGTCGTTAAAGTTCGCCTGATTCGCGTTGTAAGGCGGGTTGCCGATGATGACAGAGATTTTGCGCTCGTTCTGATTCTTGATACGCGCGGCGTTCTCAGAACTAATGCCGAACATCAACGCTTGTTTGTGTCTGTAGTTGAGCGCGGCTGTGTTGTCGAGCGTGTCAACGAAACAGATGTTTTTGAACTCCTTGTACTTGCCGATCTTCTGCTGGTACGTGTATTCGATGTTGAGGTTGGCGATGTAGTACGGCAGGATGGCGACTTCGTTGGCGTGAATCTCGTGCTCGAATTTGTGCGGGAGATATTGCGCCGGGATGTGCTCGATCAATTCCGCGACGAAAGTTCCCGTCCCCGTCGCCGGGTCTAAAATCTCCACGTGCGGATCAGCCAGCGTGCGGTTGAAATGTTTTTCGAGCAGGTAGTCCGTGCTCTCGATCATAAACCGCACGATCTCGTTCGGCGTATAGACCACGCCGAGACGGTCTGCGCCCTTCGGATTATAAACTTTGTAGAAATTCTCATAGACGACCTTCAGGAATTTCTGCTTTTCGTGGTGGTCTGCGATTCCGGCTGCCGCGTCTCTGATCGTGTCGTAATAGCTGCGGATGCTGCCCAGGTAATTTTGCCGCACGCTGTACGTCATAAACGTTTCGATGACCGCTTCCAACTCGCGCGCGATGTTGTTGTGACGCAGGAATTCGGCGTTGGCAAAGACGTTGGTGAAAATGTCTGCGGTCAGGATGTGCTGAATCATCATCTCGCGCACGTCTTCGAGCGTGATCTCAGGATTGATCTCCGTCTGACAATTCGCCAGAAACTCGTCGCGCTTCGTGATGAAACTCTTGTTGGTGTCTGCCTCTTCTTGAATCAGATGCCGCAAGCTCTCGACAATCGTCGGCACATCTTCGGTAAACTTCACCAGAGCTTTATTGAACTCCTGAACCTGCGGCGGCTCGAAGTTGACGAAGGTGTGCAAAATCCTTTCGAGCAATTCCGCATCCTTCATCGAAACGCGCATCACCTGCTGGTTCTCTTGAAACAACACGGCTGTCCGGCTGTCCTCGAAAAGCGTGTTCGTCAGCGGATAGCCTTTGTTGATTTTCGCTTGAATCTCTTTATCAATGTCGTCTTTGATGTCCTTGCTTTCCCAGTAGCCGAAATCCAGGCGCAGGCCATTTTTCAAAGCACCGTCGGGAATGATGTTCGTTCCCTTAGTGCTCTTAATCGCTATTTTCGGCACTAACATCAGATTGCGCCGCTCGGCATAGGAATTAACCAACTGGATAAAAGCATGCTCGACTGTCGTTTCGTTGCGGCTGCCGCCGAACCGAATCGTTTCGTCGAGCTTGTTGTAATAGTTGTTGAGGAGTTGTTTGGACATGGTGGAGGATTGTACACCGAAGGGCCGATTCTTGATTGACTATAGTCGGCAAAAAGAAACAGCCACCATGACAGCGGCTGTTTCTTACTTAGGAATTTGGTGGAGCAGAGGAGGGTCGAACTCCTGGCCTCGGCATTGCGAACGCCGCGCTCTGCCAACTGAGCTACTGCCCCACGAGCGAAATCAAATAATAGGAAGAGTGTACCCGCAGTGTCAAGCCAATAGTTTCTCTCAACTGCACGCTTCTCAAGCCTCAGTCAGGTGGCGGGCGGCGGTCTCGATTGCTTCATTGAGCTTTTCTAGTTTGCGTCCGCCGCCCTGCGCCATGTCCGGGCGACCGCCGCCGCGCCCTTCGAGCAACTCGCAGGACGAACGCATCAGCGCGTTCATATCGCCTGAAGCGTCGGCAGAGCGTGCGAAGACCAGGCGCGCCGCCTCTTGCTCACGTGAGCCGAGCAGGGCAACAGTCTTGGGATGCGCGATGAGCGCCAGCGAGAGCATTTTCAACGACTCCGCATCACGATCTTCAAAGACTCGCGCGCAGAGCTTGATGCCATCATTGAGGAGTGTCGCTTCCATCAACAACTCTTCGGCTTCAGCGTGCGCTGCGACCTCTTCGAGCGCGCGCGCACGGCGCGTGAGTTGTTTATTCTCTTCCAGCAGGCGCGCAACCAGGCTCGCTGCTTCGTCGCGCCCTGCGCTGAACATCGCGGCGACGCTGCGCGCGGTGCGATTGGCGCGGTTGTAGTCTGCCAGGGCGCGGCCTCCCGCGACAAATTCGATGCGCGTCAGCCCCTTCGCCCTTTCAAAAGAGCGCGCACCGATGAGGCCGACTTCGCCGGACCTTTGCGCGTGCGTGCCGCCGCACGGGGTCAAATCGAAGCCTTCGATCTCTATCAAGCGCAACTCGCCTTCACGCGCGGAATCTTTGCGTAGGGGAAGGCGCGCGGCCTCTTCCCTGCTCACTTGCCGGATGTGAATGGGACGGTCTTCCCAGATGATGCGGTTGGCAAGCTCGACTGCCCGGTCAATCTTCTCTTGTGTCGGAGCATCGAGCGCAACATCAATCTCCGAATACCCGTCGAGCATACGGAAGCCGCGCGTCTCGGCCTGGAAGAGCGAGATGAAAGCTTGCGAGAGAATGTGTTGCCCTGTGTGTTGTTGAAGATGATCTAAACGGCGCGGCCAATCAACGCTGCCTTTGACGGTTGCGCCGGGAGCGAGACTGCGACCCTGCAAGACATGAAGCACGCCTTCGTCCCCGGCCTCGATGCACTCGACGACGCGCGTGTCGTTGAGCGTGCCGGTGTCGCTCGGTTGTCCGCCGCCAGTCGGATAGAACGCCGTGCGGTCAAGCGTCACGGCCACCCACCCGCTGACGCGCTCCGTGACGGCGACGACGCGCGCTTCAAATTCGGTCAAATGTGAATCGGTATAGTAGAGACGTTCTGTTGCGCTCATGTTTGAAGACAAAGCTACTGTAATTTCAGACTCTTCATCGAAGCCATTAAAACTAAATGACGTTCACACAAAGCGTCAAGAGCAGTTGGCCGTTGGTAGTGAAAAGCAGAAAGCCGGATGCTGATTATACCCCGCTCTCTACAGCCAACAGCCAACAGCCAACTATTCTTTGACACGCAGACCTGAAACTCAGATAATCGCGCGGCCCGTACCTCTACCCTTGCTGGCCGTTTCATCTTTGCCGCTCTGGAGTGAAAACTTTTATGACCCGTCGCCTCTCAAGATTCACCTCGCGTACCGCAATCGTGTTTGTCCTCGTAGCTCTCTGTTCGGTTGCGGCGAGCGCCGTCGAGCAGCAGGATGCGCGGCTTGCTTCGATCAGCTATGACCTGGCGATGTCGCGCCCTGTCTCACATCTCTTTGAAGTGAGAATCGAGGCGGAGATGGCTGAAGGGTCAGCAGCCGCGTATCTGGATTTCCAGATGCCTATGTGGTCGCCCGGTCGTTATTCAGTCTTCGACTTCGCAAAGAACGTCGAGGAGGTTAGCGCCACCTCCAGCAACTGTCTAGACTTTAGCAATTGCCCGGTCGCAATCGTGCCGGTTATCAGAATAGACGATCAGACCTGGCGCGTTATGACTTTGGGGAATAGAAAGGTAGAGGTTAGATATAAAGTCTTCGGCGACGATCTCTCTGGGACTTTCTCGCAACTGGATGCGCGCCACGCGACCTTCAACGGCGGCTCCGTCTTCATGTACATCGTAGGCCACAAGCAAGACCCTGTGAAACTCTCGATTGCTCCGCCGCAAGGCTGGCGAATTATTAACGGGGCGAGCGAGCGAGCCGATCAACGCGAATGGTCTTTTCAGAACTACGACATTTTGATTGACACGCCGACTGAGATTTCGCCCGACTGGACGATGGATGAATTTAAGGTTGACGGTAAAACCTATCGCGTCGTCGTCCATTCATTAGGCGACGAAGGCGGCAAGCGTGCGGCTTTGGTTAGCGACCTTGAAAAGATCGTGCGCGCGGAGACAAAGATGTGGGGCGCGCCGGAGTTTGAGACCTACACGTTCCTGCTTCACTTTGCTGCGGATGATCGTTCGGGCGACGGCATGGAGCATCTGGTCTCCACAAACATCATCGAGCCGGGCGCGCTGGCCGAACCCGGCACATACGAGAGCGCGCTCGAAGCGGCTTCACATGAGTTCTTTCACGTCTGGAACGTGAAGCGTCTGCGCCCCGTTGAGCTAGGCCCCTGGGATTTCACGCGCCCTGTGGCGACGCGCGGGCTGTGGGTTGCCGAAGGCGTCACGGAATATTACGGCGAATTGATGCTCAGACGCGCCAGCCTCTGGACAGACGAGAGATTGTGGAAAAGGTTCGGAGATGTAATTAACGGGGTTGAGAACAGCTCTGGAAGCCGTTTGATGAGCGCCGAAGAGTCGTCTCTCGTCGCTCCGTTTCTTGACGGCGCGCAGGACGTGCAGCGGACTAACTTCGCCTCTACCTCCGTCAACTATTACTTCAAGGGCGAAGCGCTCGCCATCACCCTCGATCTTCTGATTAGAGGCAAGACACACGGGCGGGCTTCGCTTGACGATGTAATGCGGCGCATGTACGAAGAGTTTTATCTGAAGAGTCCGAACGCAACCTACTACCTGCGCGGTCGCGGCTTCACCAGCGAAGACTTCGAGCGCGTTACGTCGGAAGTCGCGGGCATGGACATGAGCGACTTCTTCAAGCGGTATGTGCGCGGAGTGGAAGTTCCGCCTTACGATGAAGCCTTTGGAAGCGTTGGCCTGCGACTCGTGCGCGTGCCTTCGCGCGACCCTTTTGTCGGCGTCACCACAGACTCTGAAGAGCCGACCAGCATGAAGATCAGAACTGTCCGCAGGGGATCGCCCGCCGAAGATGCCGGACTCAAGCACGGCGACATCATCATCTCTGTCGGCAACACAAAGGTCACGCGCGAAACGTTTGGGCCGACCATTATCCGTTACAAGCCACAGACGCGCGTGCCGCTCATCATCAAGCGCGACCGCGATACCATCAAAGTAATCCTTACTCTCGGCGAGCCTAACGCCTACAGCTACCACATCGAAGAGATCAAAGACGCCTCGCCCGAACAGCGCGCCCTTCGAGCCGCATGGATGAACGGGTGAAGAGGAGTGGTCAGCGGTCGGTGGTCAGTTGAAAGCAGAGGAAGAATATTGCTCATTATCTGCTTTAACTGACCACTAGCTTAACTTGAGTTCAATATAAGAAGACGCCTCGTTCTTAGCCCCGGAGGGGCGGAATATTAATAGCCCAGGGCGTCAGCCCTGGGTACAACGCACACCATAAAGATACAGCCCCGGCAGGGGCGACATAATATGCCGCCCCTCCGGGGCTTGAATATTATTCTGACCTCTTAACCCATGACTCACGTCATGGGCTACTGATATTGCGCCCCTCTGGGGCTGACCCAGCTGCTTCTTACGTCGAACTCACGTTAGCTTATGATTTCGATTGATGAGGGAGCGATCTCGAAGGTCATCGGGAGCTGGCCGGTTAGCTCGCCATCAATTTGGACGGGCACGTTGCCGGTCACGCGCGCTCGCGTGGCGCGTATGAATTGAACGCCTTGCATGTCTTCGGCCACGCCTTCACGTCGTATCGCCTGGGAGAGCAGGTTGAGAAAGTGCAGCCTGCTTCTGCTATCCACAACGCAAACTTCAAACTCCGGGTTGTCCAGGTGTGCGCGCGGTGTGATCGCCAGGTTGCCGCCGTAGTGGGGCGCGTTGCCGATGGCGGCAAAGGTCGCCTTTAGAGTTTGCCCGTCAACTTCAATATTGAACGAGATTGGGTCCCAGCGCCTTAAATATCCAAGCCCCGAATACCAGAAAGCGGCCTCGCCTAAATGTCGTTTCAAGCGCGGTCGCACGAGGCTCACTATGGAAGCGTCAAGTCCGATTCCGGCCATCAGGAAAAAGTAACGCTGCTCGCCCGTGCGCTCAACGGTCGCACAACCGATATGCACTGTCCTTGAACGCCCGCGCGCAATCACCTCAGCCGCCCGCTTCACATCGAAAGGCAGTTTCAACTCGCGCGCCAGAACATTCGCAGTGCCGCGCGGCCAGACGGCGAGGCGTGTACCTGTCCCGACCAATCCCTGCAACGCCTCGTTAATCGTGCCGTCGCCGCCGGAGACAATTACATCGCGCACGCCATCCTGCGCCGCGCGCTCTGCCAGGCGCGTTGCATCATTAGGACCGGTAGTGTTGAGAGCCTGAACCTCGACGCCGCGCTTTCTCAAGCTCTCGCAGAAACGCGCAACCTCGCGCGCACGACTCGCGCCGCCACGCCCCGCGTTCGGATTCGAGATTAAAACTACTTCACGCTTCATAACGAGCCATTATGAGCAAGATCAGTGCCGCCGAGAAGAAATGATGAATGCGGAATAATGAATGATGAGTGAAAAGCAAGAGCTTTCAGTTCATCATTCATCGTTCATCATTTCGCGTTTCTTTTCCTCCACCTGTCAGGAAATCCATGCGGCGCGCTTGCGAGATACATCATGCCATAAATTACTGCTATTATCGCTTTGATGTCGCCGCCTGCCGCAGAAAACGAGAAGAAGATAGCCAGCCCGCGCGAGCTTCTGATATTGCTCTCAATCTACGCCATCGGCTTCTGCGCTCTCGCAATTCAACCTTACGACCGCTGGGACTGGGCGATGGAAAACTTCTTCCCCCTCTCGATGCTGGCCGCAACGATCATCGTTTATCCACACTTCAAGTTCACGCGCCTCTCTTACTATCTCATCTTCTTTTATCTCTTCGTGCAGTCTTACGGCGGGCACTACACCTACGCGCTCGCGCCGCCGTTTAACTGGCTGAAGGATGAGTTTCATTTCTCACGCAATCACTACGACCGCCTCGCGCATTTCATGCTCGGCTTTCTGATGGCGATTCCGATCCGCGAGATTCTGCTGCGCTACGTCAAGACCTCGCGCCGCTGGCTGGCCTTCATCACAGCCTCAATCGTGCTCGCCATCGGCGCATTCTACGAGTTCATCGAATGGTGGGTAGCTGTGCTTGTTAGTCCCGAATTGGGCGACAAATTCTTAGGCACGCAGGGCGACATCTGGGACACGCACTGGGACATGTTCCTCGCGCTCGTCGGCGCAATTCTCGCGCTCGCCATTTTCATGAAGGTTCACGACCACCAGCTTGGCTCATACAGTCTATCAAAGAAAACATCGGACTAAACTAACTCGCTTCCAATATCTATCAGTGAAGGAGCAGGCGCGCAGCTTTTATATCGAAAGAAGCTTGGCTACGACTTCGCGGGCGGCGTGTGGACGCGCGAGGAGTTCTGCATTCGCACGCATTGTGTTCATGCGTTCTGGATCATTCAGCAGCCGGTCTAGCTTATCGGCAAGCACGGGCAGGTTGTTGCAGCGGATGGCAACGCCTTCTTCGAGAAGATGGTCGGAGTTGCGCTCTTCCTGTCCGGGAATCGGATTGACGATCACAAAAATCAATCCCTTGGCGAGAGCTTCCGATGTAGTCAACCCGCCGGGCTTTCCGAGCAGGAGGTCTGAGGCAGACATGTACTCGTCCATTGCGGTCGTGTAGCCGACGGTCTTGATCGAAAACTGGCCGTCGGGTGAAAGGCTCGCCGCCAGATGATCTATGCGGTGCTTGAGTTTCTGATTACGTCCGCAGAGAGCGACGACCTCGGCAGGATTTCGCATGTCGTCTATCAGCGACTTCAAGATGTTCTCCATTGGCCCTACGCCGAAGCCTCCGGCAGAGAGCAGAATGGTCGTCACATCCTGCTTGAGTCCATGTCTTGCGCGCATCTCGCGCCTGTTCTTCTGCTCTGCGAAAACCGGATCAATCGGAATGCCTGAGACGGTGATTTTGTTAGCGGGGATGCCTAGCTTCTCAAGGTGCAGGCGCGTTTCATCGAGCGCGACAAAGTAGTGCTCGTAGTGATGGCACAACCACATCGCGTGAACATCGAAATCCGTGACGACGATTGATTGCCGGCAACTGATACGCTCCTTTGCCTTGAGCCAGGAGATAATCTCGGCGGGGAGAAAGTGTGTGCAGACGGTTATATCCGGCTGGTACTCCTTGAGCATCTTGACGAAGGGTCGCGTGTTGAGCTTGTCCAGGGCCAACCGCCGCCGCTCGTTCTTCCAGGGCTTGTCCAGGTGGTCGTAAAGCCAGCCGAGCACATCCGGCATTTTGTTGACCATCTCGATGTAAGCCTTCGAGTAGAGGTGACGGAATATCTTGTTGGTATATTGCAGGGTATCAACGTGGCGAACTTCCAGAGCGGGATTCGTCAGGCGGAACGCGCGCTCAAGCGCTTCGGCGGCGCGGAGATGTCCCGCACCGGCAGACACCGAGAGGATTAATACTTTCTTGAACACTTTTTGGAGAACGCTACTATTCGAGCCGATAGTTCGGCGCTTCCTTCGTGATGATTACGTCGTGGACGTGCGATTCACGAAGTCCGGCGGAGGTGATGCGTAAGAAGCGCGTTTTTTCCTGAAACTCGCGGATGTCGCGGCAGCCCGTGTAGCCCATCCCGGCGCGAAGGCCGCCGATGAGCTGCGTCACCATGTCTGCGAGCGTTCCCTTATAGGGCACGCGCCCTTCGATGCCTTCAGGGACGAGCTTCGATTCCATCTCGATGCGCTCCTGGCTGTAGCGGTCGCGCGAGCCTTCGCGCATCGCGCCGATTGAACCCATGCCGCGATAGGTTTTGAAGGAGCGTCCCTGAAAGAGAATCACCTCGCCCGGCGCTTCCTCCGTACCTGCGAACAAGGAGCCGATCATCACCACGTCCGCGCCCGACGCAATCGCCTTCGCCACGTCGCCTGAGAATTTCACCCCGCCATCGGAGATGACTGGAACGTTGCTCTCACGCGCAGCCTGCACGCAATCACGTATGGCTGTAATCTGCGGCACTCCTGCGCCCGTGACGACGCGAGTTGTGCAGATCGAACCGGGGCCAATTCCGACCTTAACCGCGTCCACCCCGGCATCAATCAGCTCTCGCGTTCCTTCTGCCGTCCCGATGTTTCCGGCGATCAGTTGAACGTCCGTGTGGCGTCGCTTGATCTCGCGCACGGCTTCGATGACGCGCAACGAGTGGCCGTGAGCCGTGTCTACCACTAGACAATCAACGCGGGCGCGAACCAGCGCGTCTGCGCGCTCAAGGAAATCTCCCGTCGCGCCGATGGCTGCGGCAACACGAAGGCGTCCGAGGTCGTCTTTCGCTGCTGTTGGGTACTTGATGGCTTTCTGAATGTCTTTGACCGTAATCAATCCCTTGATGCGCTTGTCGCCGTCAATGACGAGCAGCTTTTCGATGCGATGCTTTTGCAGGACGGCCTTGGCTTGCTCAAGCGTTGTGCCGACGGGGACGGTGACGAGCGGCTGCTTCGTCATCACTTCTGAAACAGGGATGTCGAAGCGCGTCTCAAATCTCAGGTCGCGGTTGGTGATGATACCGACTAGATGGCCGTCTTCGTCCACGACAGGCACGCCGCTGATCTTGTAGCGTTCCATCACGGCCAGGGCCTCGGAGACCGGGCGATCAGGGCGAATCGTCACCGGGTCAACGATCATGCCCGACTCCGAGCGTTTCACCTTATCAACTTCTTCCGCCTGGTGTTCGATGGAGAGATTCTTATGGATGACGCCGATGCCGCCTTGCTGCGCGAGAGCGATGGCGAGCGCCGCCTCCGTGACGGTATCCATCGCGGCAGAGCAGAGCGGAATCTGAAGGCGTATGTTGCGCGTGAACTGCGTTGAGGTATCCGTCTCGGTCGGGAGCACATCGGAGCGCGCAGGCACTAAAAGAACGTCGTCGAACGTTAGACCTTCTGGAATGTTAGATGTAATCAATGGCTTACTCCTAAAAAAAGTCTGGAGTCTGGAGTCTGGAGTCTGGAGTCAAAAGCAAGACCTTGTAATTTGACTCCAGACCCTCGACTCCAGACTATAATAAAAATGCCCGCGAGCCTAGTGCGGGCATTTATTCTTACTCGTTGTTGGCAGATGAAGGGCGGACGCTGACCTTGCGCATCCAGAGCGTGTAACAACTGCCAGCAAGCTTTTATCGTAGAAACTCCTCGTAATTATCCTTTGTAATCTCTACTTGAGTCGTATCGTCCGGCACTTTCTTGATCGGACGACCATCAATGGTTATTTCAAGTAAAGGCGCATCAGCTTTATCGTAGCGAATCAACAAACGCTCTTTAGGACTGAATGGCCCGGCGGCGGCTTTGTCCGGCCCTATAAAGCCTCCTAATTTCCTGGCGTTATCCACCACCCAACTGACATATACTTTATCTCGCGCTGTGATGCTGATATTTCTGAACTCAGCGGCAGGCATTGTCTGAGTCGTCGTAGAATTCTGATTTACTGTCGGGTTCGCGGGCTGCGCGCCTTGCGTGTTAGCCGGTTGTGTATTGCTCCCGGAGCGAGCCGCTTCGCGGCGTTGATACCAATGCACGGCGGCATAAACGCCCAGAGAGAGAACCGCCAGAATCACAACGGTCAGCAGCAGTGTGACCAGAGGCGAGCGCGTGCCGCCGTCCGTATAGACGTGCGACTTGTAGGGAGTGGTGGCAACCTCATCAGGTTCGCCCTGTTCGCGCGCCGTCCGCAGGTAGCCTTCTATCGCCTCTTTCTCGTCGAAGCCGATCTGTTTAGCATAAGATTTGATGAAACTACGATTGAAGATGCCGCCGGGCAGCGGCTTGTAATCGTCCGACTCGATAGCTTCCAGGTAGCGTATGGGAATGTGAGTTTGATCCGAGATATGGCGTAGAGTGATGCCACGCGCCTCGCGTGCGAGTCGCAATTGTTCTCCGAAAGAAGCTGCCATTACCAATCCGTGTCCGCCCTCGCAGGTTTAGCCGGGCGTAAATTGAAGTTTACCTGGAATCAGCCGGTAAAGAAATTTCCGAAATCCCCTGCCGCAACTCCCACCTGTGGTCGCCCCCATGCGACAGGGTCGGCAAATATATCTTGGCGCGCAATATAACGTGCCATTGAAAAAGTTGTCAAACTTTATATCAGTCAAGAGTCTAGCGAGTCTAGCGAGCCTGTCCAGTCTGTCGAGTAGAAGTTCGTTGTGACTCACCAGACTCGCTAGACTTGCCAGACTCAATGGACTCGCCAGACTACGCTCGGCTTTTCGTCTTGATTCTTACGGCGCACAGGACTACGATTGCAGGGCTAGATCAACCAGGCAATCGTTTTTAACTTCTACAACAGGAAAAGTGAGGATTGAGACCCATGTCTCTCGAAGCACTCGGAATGGTCGAGACCAAAGGATTCGTCGGCGCTGTCGAAGCGGCGGATGCGATGGTCAAAGCGGCCAACGTACAACTTTTAGGCAAAGAATATATCGGCGCAGGCTATGTGACGATCTTCGTGCGGGGCGATGTCGGCGCGGTCAAGGCCGCGACCGACGCGGGCGCGGCAGCAGCCCGTCGCGTCGGGGAACTCATCAGCGTCCACGTCATTCCACGCCCGCACGGTGAGGTCGAGCGCGTGCTGCCCACAAACGGTCGCACAGGCTATAGCCCCGACGAGCGCGCTCTCGGCGCAGGCGCGAAAGGACAACTCGGCGAAGGCGATCAGGGCCACTCGCATCAGGGCGCGCGCGAGAACAACAGGGAAAAAGCAAAGTGATGAGTGATAAGTAATAGGTGATGAGATAAAAGCTCTTTCTTATCACTTATCACTCATCACCTATCACCGACCTGGAGATTTGCCATGTCCGTTGATAAAGACCTTGTGTCGGTGCAGCAGGCGCGCGATCTGGTTGAGGCAGCGCATCGCGCTCAAGTCGAATTAGCGCGTTTCGATCAGGGCAAGATTGATCGCATCTGCGAGGCGATGGCGAAAGCGGCTACGCGCGAGGCGGCGCGGCTCGGCGCATTGGCAGTGGAAGAGACAGGCTTCGGCGTCGCGGCAGACAAGGAAGTGAAGAACCGTTTCGCGTCTGAAGATGTCTGGAACTACTTCAAAAGCTTACGCACCGTCGGCGTCGTCAACGAATCAAAAGACGTGGTGGAAATAGCCAGCCCGCGCGGTGTCGTCGCCGGAATCATCCCTTCGACGAATCCGACCTCGACCGCAATCTTCAAATGCCTCATCGCAACAAAATCCCGCAACGCCATAGTGCTCTCGCCGCATCCATCGGCGGCGCGCTGCATCAACGAGACGGTCAAGGTCGTGCGTGATGCTGCGATCAAGGAAGGCTTGCCCGCAGACGCCATCGGCTGCATGACGACCGCCACGATTGAAGGCACTGAAAGTTTGATGAAGCACAAGCAAACGGCTGTCATCCTGGCGACGGGCGGCATCGGTCTTGTGCGCGCGGCTTACTCGTCGGGCAAGCCGGCGTTCGGCGTCGGCCCCGGCAACGTTCCTTCCTTTATCGAACGCACCGCGAATGTGCCGAAGGCCGTGCAAGACATCCTGACCGGAACTTGCTTCGACAACGGAACAATCTGCGCTTCGGAGCAGGCGGTTGTCGTTGACGCTCCGGTTGAAAGGGAAGTGCGTGAGCAGTTCAAAGCGCAGGGCGGGCATTTCCTCTCTGCGGCGGAAGCGGATCAACTGGCGAAAGTCGTTGCCACGCCGCAACGCTCTTTGAATCCTGCTATCGTCGGGAGGTCTGTCGAAGTTATTGCGAAGATGGCTGGCTTGAGCGTGCCTGCGGGCACGCGCTGTTTACTCGCCGATGTCGGAGGCGTCGGGCGCGATTACCCGCTCTCGATGGAGAAGCTGTCTCCGATACTCGCTTTCTACGTCGAAGAGGGAATCGAGCGCGGCGCGGCGCGCTGCTTTGAAGTCTTGAGCTACGGCGGCATGGGCCACACGGCAGGCGTCCACACGCGCTCGCGCGAAGCGGCTATCACCTACGGACGTGAGATGCCAGCCTCGCGCGTCATCGTCAACTCGCCAACGACGCATGGGGCCATTGGATTCTCGACCGCGTTGCCGCCTTCGATGACACTGGGATGCGGCTCGTGGGGCGGCAACGTCACTTCAGACAACGTCTCGCCTCTGCACCTGATGGACATCAAGCGCGTCGCCTTCGAGACCAGACCAGTCAAGAGCGCGCGTCCGGCGCTTGCAGCGCAGAAATCTGCGGGCACGGCAGAGCAGCAACCAGCCCACGCCGCTTCATCAACTCAGCCGCGCGCGATTGGTCGTGAAGAGATTACTGCTATCGTGGACCGCTTTCTAGCGGGTCGCGCTCCCAATCAACCACATGCTCACGCGCAGCTTCATGCAACAGAATCGCCGATGCCTACTCAGCCTGTAATTGACATTGAAGCAGGCAGCATGTACGCCGCGCCGGAGGCCGCGCCGCACGCCGAAGCTGCGCCAACAGCAGTGGAAATAGGCAGAGGCAACGGCGGCAACGGGTCTTCAGCGCGCAACGAGCAGCCGAAACCGACCGCCGCACCGCCAGCCGTACCCGCTCCAACAAATGGCGCGCAAGCTGCCACGAACGGCAACGCGCGCAAGACAGTTGACTTCGTTAGCGAGGACGACGTGCGCCGCGCGATTCAAAAGGGCGAGAAGATCTACGTCAACGCGCGCACCATCATCACACCCTCAGCCCGCGACATGGGCGAGCCTGCGGAAGTGTTTGCGAAAGGATGAGAACAGTTTTCAGTTTTCAGCAAAAGGCCGGAAACTGAAAAGTGAAAACTCAAAACTGAAAACTGATTTATGTTTCTCGGAAAAGTTGTTGGCACAGTCTGGTCAACTAAGAAGACGCCCGATCTGGAGGGCGTCCGTTTTTTGATTGTCCATCCTTACGACCTGGACAAAGAGCCGACCAAGAATATCGTTGTCGTCGCAGACCGTTTGGGCGCAGGCATCGGCGAAATCGTGATGTGCGCTTACGGCAAGGCTGCGCGCTCGGCTATCGGCAATCAGGAGATGTCAATCGAAGCGGCAGTCGTCGGCATCGTTGATCGCATGGACTTGCACGACACACTTTCGGAAGACACACGCGAAGCCGCGCGCGAGTTGATGCCAAGAGACAAGGAAAAACCTTGAAAAGTGATAAGTGATAGGTGATAAGTGATGAGCAAGGCAGTTGCTTTTCACTCATCACTCATCACTCATCACTCATCACTTAGTTAAATGGCAAACGAAGAATTAATCTACCGCATCACGCGCGCCGTTTACGGGCGTTTGGGCGCGGGCGCGGATGAAGGTATGGTCGAGCAGTTGGTGACGGACGTTTACCGCGCGATTGAGCCTGTCGTCGCAAACGGCAGCGGCGGACGAAAGGCGGGCGAGGGAAGCGAGACAAACGCGCGTGAGCGTGAAGCGCGCGAGGCTGGCTCAGCAGAGCGTTTGATAGTCTCCGTCTTTGGAGTGGATCATCCGGGTATTGTCGCCGGAGTCTCGCAGGTTCTGGCCGAAGCCGATTGCAGCATTATAGACATCAATCAGACTGTCGTTCAGGGCAAGTTCGCAATGGTCATCATCGCGGATATGTCGCGCGCTAAGGAGTCCGCTTCCGCGCTCAAGGAACGTTTTCGCAAAGCGGGCGACCTTCTCGGCGTCCGCATCTACGCGCAACGCGAAGACCTCTTCAACGCGATGCATAGAATTTGAAAAGCAGTGATAGGTGATGGGTGATAGGTGATAAGAGAAAGGCTCTTTCCTATCACCCATCACCTATCACTTATCACTCTCTTTATGGAACCAGAAATAGCACGGCGATGTTTGGCCTGTGGCGCGTCTGTTCGCGGGGCGGCTGTTTTCTGCCCGGAATGCGGCAGACCATTAAAGGCAAGCGCAGTAAATATTGACTCTGCCGGTGAAGCGGCGGAGCTGGCTGCGCGCAGGAGAACGGATGGCGTAGACAGTGCGCCGATCACGACCGCTTCTTCGATGGCGGGTGAGCCTGCTCAAGAGATTCCCGCACAAGATGCGGCGGGTGAGAATGTAGCGCGTGCTGTCTCTAATATTTCACCTGATGGCGCAACGGAGGAGCGCTCGAAGCGGCCTCGCGTGGCAGCAGCGCGCGTGAGCGGCGAGGGAAAGATTGCGCCTCGCGTGGAAAAGCTCCGGCAGGCTTCCAACGTCATGCTCGAAGAAGCCTCGTCTGATCCGGGTCTGCGCTTCGTGCTTGTCGCCCTCGCTATCTTTCTTCTATCCCTGCTGATTCTCTTACTCAATCATCTGCTCGGATAATAAGTTCCAAGTTCCAAGTTTCAAGTTTCAAGAGTTGTTTTCAGCTTGAAACTTGAAACTTGAAACTTGGAACTTGAAACTTTTATGGAATACACACAGGCGGAAATCTTACAGACCGTGCGAATGACCGAGATGGAGCATCTGGACATACGCACTGTCACGCTCGGTCTCAGCTTACGCGATTGCGCCAGCGAATCAATTGAAAGGACCGCCGAGCGCGCGCGCGAGAAGATTGAGCGCACAGCCGCGCGTCTGGTTTCGACTGTAGATGAGATTGGCGATGAGGTCGGCATTCGCATCGCTAACAAGCGAATCTCGATTACACCGGCTTCGATGATCGTTGAGGGCGCGCGTTCGGAAGGCGATTACATTGCCCTGGCGCGCGCGATAGACCAGGCGGCGCAGAGCGTCGGTGTGGATTTCATCGGCGGCTACTCCGCGCTTGTTCACAAAGGCTGGACGCGCGTTGAGAGCGATTTTCTGGATTCAATCCCGGAAGCTCTCGCATCAACCGAGCGCCTGTGCTCGTCGCTCAATGTTGCGACGACGCGCGCCGGAATCAACATGGACGCAGTTCGCCGCACGGGAGTCTTGATTAAAGAGATGGCCGAGCGGACGCGCGAGCGTGGCGGGCTGGCCTGCGCCAAGTTTGTCTGCTTCGCCAATGCCGTCGAAGACAATCCGTTTATGGCGGGCGCGTTTCACGGCGTGGGCGAGCCGGAGGCCGTGATTAACGTCGGAGTTTCAGGGCCGGGCGTGGTTAATCATGCTGTCCAACACGCGCCGCGCGATTTGCCGCTTCATGAGGTGGCGGAGATCATCAAGAAACTTTCCTTCAAGCTCTCTCGCGCAGGCGAGCTTGTAGGGCGCGAGGCCGCGCGTCGTCTGGGCCTTCCCTTCGGCATCATTGATCTCTCTCTCGCGCCGACGCCCACGCTCGGCGATTCCGTCGCAGACATTATCGAAGCGATGGGATTTGAGCGCGCGGGCACGCATGGAACGACCGCCGCGCTCGCGCTTCTGACTGATGCTGTGAAGAAAGGCGGCGCGATGGCTTCCGCGTCGGTGGGTGGAATGAGCGGCGCGTTCATTCCTGTCTCGGAGGACGCGAGCATGATCGAGGCTGCGCGCGTCGGCGCTTTGAGCCTGGATAAACTGGAAGCATGGACGAGCGTCTGCTCCGTCGGCATAGATATGGTCGCCGTGCCCGGCTCAACTTCCGCCGAAACGATTGCTGCGATCATCGCAGACGAGATGGCTATCGGTGTAATGAACAACAAAACGACAGCCGTTCGCATCATCCCCGTGCCGGGCAAGACGGTTGGCGAAATGGTCGAGTTTGGCGGACTCCTCGGCAGCGCACCCATCATGGCGGTCAACGCATTTTCGTCCGATGGATTCATCAGGCGCGGCGGACGCATCCCTGCGCCGATTCATTCGTTGCGGAATTGAGAGCGCGTTTTTTAGCAGCGCAGTCGTGTGAGAATTAAGGAAAGTGATTACTGCGCGACTTGCAAGTTTTTAAGCTCCGACAGGAGCAACTGACAATAGCCCAGCAATTTATTGCTGGGAATCAAGCATGGAATTTGGTTCGAGTCCCGTTAGGGACGATTGAAGCTCAACCGTCCCTAACGGGACTTCGTGCTTTATTTCCGCTGCTGCTCCCAGCAATAAATTGCTGGGCTATTCTCAATTGTCCCTACGGGACATGACCTGCGCATACCACATTAATATCCAGACTTACATCTTCACTTCTTCTTAACCCGCCCAACGTCAGCGCGGATGATGCTGCGTCGTCGTGTTCGGACAGGCTTTCTTGCCCCCAGGAGGTCTTTATGCCTGTTGCTGAGAATCAAGGAGAGCGTTTGATGTGTGATGCCTAGAAGCCTGGCCGCGCGAGTCACACCACCCTGCGTTGCTTCAAGCGCGCGCTGGATGAGTCCCCTCTCATAACTCAAGACCTCCTCGACTAGCGAGCAGTCTTCCCACACATTTGCGAACCCGGCCTTCTGTGTCTGCCGGAGGGCAATCGTCTCGACCGCATCGGCTGAAATCTCCGTCCCATCAATAGCTCTGAGCAAAGTGCGTTCGATCAGGATACGTAGTTCTCGTGCGTTGCCCATGAGCGGTAATCGTCGCATGACTTCCAGGCTCGCAGGACTGAACGTGACACGCTTGTGATGACGCCCGCAAGCTTCCTCAATGAAGTGTGCTGCGATGGCGGGTATATCTTCAGTGCGTTCTCTGAGGGGCGGAATCTCCAGGTGAAAGGTTTGGAGGCGGTAGAACAGATCATCACGAAAGTGGCCCTGCGCGACCAACTCTCTGAGGTTGCGATTAGTGGAGGCGATGATTCGCGTGTTGACGTGCTGCGGGGCGGTCGCTCCAATAGAATGAATCTCGCCGCTTTCGATCAGGCGCAGCAGCTTAACCTGATTGGGCCTGCTTAACTCTGCGACTTCGTCCAGCAACAAAGTGCCGCCCACAGCCTCGCGCACCGCTCCCGGATAATCCTGGACGGCATCAGCAAAACTGCCCTTTTTATGGCCGAACAGTTGCGACTCGATCAACGTGTCGGTGAGCGCCGCGCAGTTAATCGCAACGAATCGCCCGTCGCGTCCGCTCCAATCATGAACCAGGCGCGCTAATACTTCCTTGCCCGTTCCCGTTTCGCCTGTAATCAGCACCGGACGATCTATCGTCGCTACCCGTCGCGCCTGCTGCAACAGCGCAGCGGTTTTCTCCGAGGCATACACAAAATTCACCGTCGCCTCTTTCGCCGCGCGCTCACGAATCTCAGCAACCACATGCCGCGCGCATTCGCGCAAGCGTGCAATCGTCTCCGTGTGCTGTGAGCCGGAGAGCAACTCATCTGCGCGGCAGTAAATTTCCCGCACCTCATCTTCAGTCAGCCTTACCTTCAACTCTTCGATCAACGTCAACGCCGCGCGCCCCGCACCCTCCATGTCACCCGCCTGCTCGGACACTTCAATAGCGCGTTCCAGAACGAGCCGCGATTGCTCCTGCTGTCCCAGTCGAGCCAATGCCACGCCATGCGTCGTCAGAGCTTCAGCTAACAGTGCCTGCTCGCCGCCCTTCTCCAGCGTGCGGACAGCCGCGCTGACAACCTTTTCAGCTTCAGAATTGCGTCCCTGCGCCAGCAAAGCACGCGCGCGTGTTTCATCCACCTGCGCGCTGTGAACTTTATCTTTAAGGCTAGTGAAAAGTCGGCGGGCACGATCTAAGTGCTCATACGCCTCATCGAACTTACCTGCTTTGAAGAATAAAAATCCTAAGTTGTTTTCGACTGCGGCACGATAAGATGTGTGCCCGGCCTGCTCAAAGTGATAGCTTGCTGCGGCATACTCGACAAGCGCCCGATCACGGTAATCATCGCGCCGTTCAGCAGCGCCAAGATTTTCTAGCGTAGTGGCAAGCGCAGTATAAAATCGTCCCTTGAGTGTGTGATTGCTGCTGACATCAAATAGCGGTACGGCTTCGGATAGTATACGTAAGGCATCATGAGGCCGTTTTGCAGTTCTCTCGACTATAGCAGTGCGCAGCAACGCGACAGCTTTCAAATCACCATCCGATTTGGTGAGACGGCTCAACGCCTCTTGCAGCGTTATGCGTGCTTCATCGAACGCACCTTCGCGCCAATAGCAATAAGCAAGCTCTGTCTGTGCTTCTGCAACTTTCTCTGTCTCCGACAGAGACTCAAAAAGCGTAATGCTCTCGCTAAGCAGGTCTTTCGCCCTCTCCTGTGCGCCCGCAATCTGATTGGCGCTACCAATCCATCCTGATAGAGTTCCGGCCCGCAGAAGCACCTCTACCGTCGTTCGCGCATCTAGACTGTCTAGCATGGGACGCTCACCTACGCCCTGCCATAACTCACCCATCGCTTCTCGCGCAGCTTCATAGTTGCCCGCCTCCTCCAATTCCTTAGCAAGCCTGCAACGTAGTCCCGCCCGTTCACTAGGAGTAAGTCCTAGACCATCTATTTGTCGAAGCAACTCAGAAGTTAAACTCATGTGAGGTCTACCTTTCTATGGATTTGCAAGAGAAACTGCAAAAGGCGATTATTTACCCGATATGGTATTATGCGCCCGCCCAATTCACTGGTTGGCAGCTTCATCACCAGCCGCAACTCTTAACCACCCTTTCAGGAGAAAACTAATGAAGCACCCACCCCAACTCTGCGCAATCATTGTTCTAACGTTCGCGCTCGCCTCTTCCGCCTTTGCAGGGCAGATTGATTGTGGAGATTTTCCGCCTCCTCCACCAAACCCATCGGCATCAGTCACGGGCGATATACACAGCGGTTTCATGACGACAAACGAAACGTCAGGCACTGAGACCGCCCTTGTTGACCCGGTAACGGACGTTACGTTGAATATTCTGCAAAGCGTGCTGTCAATCTTCTAAGCAGTCCATTATTAGCTCGAAACATTATCCGCCGCTGTGAGTGCCGCACGTGCAGCCTTGTATAAGTGTGTGCTGAGATGTCGCCGGAAAGTGTTGCAGATGCCCGGCGAGGGGACGCTTACAGCCGCGCAGCTTAACTTTCCGCCGCGCTAAATGCAATACTAATTTCTTGGGACTACCCAAGGGGGGAATTGTGCGGAAGTGATATTGCTTCGTGCTAATATGTCCCGCGCGCTCGTCTATCAGGCAATTAATCTGAGAGGTCAATGATGGAAGCACTCGGCATGGTTGAATGCATGGGATTGGTGGCGATGATCGAAGCGGCGGATGCAATGGTCAAGGCCGCGAACGTCACGCTCGTCGGTTATGAAAAGATTGATGCGGGGCTGGTGACGGCAATTGTGCGCGGCGAGGTCGCGGCTGTCAAAAGCGCGGTTGACGCGGGCGCGGCAGCAGCCTCTCGCGTCGGGACGGTCGTCGCCACGCACGTCATCCCGCGCCCGCATTCTGACGTAGATCAGGGCATCCCGGTTCTCAAGACGGGCGAGACAACGCGGAAGAAGATTAGCGGCTCGGTTAGAGCGACAGGGAAACGATGACGAAAAGCAGAATCCAGAATCCAGGAGCCAGAAGAAAAGAGAAGCAGACAGAATGCGGTCTCAGCCTTATTCTGAATTCTGCTTTTAATACGTGAGGCACGTGTGATTACGACGATTTGTCTCGATAGCGCGGAGAAGAAGTTTACTGAAAATTTTCCGGCGACCGACATCAGCGAGTTTTGCCTGTCCAAGCACAACGTCGTCTGGGCTGATGTCAGCGATCCGACGAGCGAGGATTTCATAGAACTCGCCAAAGAGTTTAATTTCCATCACCTCTCGATTGAAGATTGCCAGAAGACACATCAACGGCCAAAGGTTGAAGAGTATCAGGGCTACTACTTCATCGTCCTCTACGAAGCAGAGCTTGTCGGCCCCCACGATCATCTGGAGCTGCGTGAGCTAAACATCTTCCTCGGCTCAAACTATCTGGTCACGGTTCACAGTCGCCCCATCCGCGCCGTCGAGACTGCCACGCGCCTCTGGCATGAATGGATGGACAGGGCGGAACACGGCGCAGGCATGCTCGCTTATCTTTTAATGGACGCCATTGTTGACGATTACATGCCGCTCCTGGATATTTTGAGCGAGCGGATGGACGATCTGGAAGACCAAATCTTCGGCGAGTTCAAGCCCGAATCTATCGAAGAGATTTTCCGCATCAAGAAGCAGCTTCTCTACCTGCGCCGCTCAATCACTCCCTTGCGGGATGTCTTCAACACGCTGCTCAGGCGCGAGCAACCCATCTTCGCGCGCGAAACCTACGTCTACTTCCAGGACGTGTTCGATCACATCATCCGCGTGGCCGACACGATTGACACTTTGCGCGATATGCTCGGCTCGACGATGGACGCCTACCTCTCCGTCCAGGGCAATCGCATGAACATCATCATGAAGCGCCTGACTTCGATTGCGACTATCTTGATGTCAGTGACGCTCATCGCGGGCATCTACGGGATGAACTTCACGCGCATGCCGGAGCTAGGGTGGAAGTACGGCTACGTCGTCGCGCTCACCTCGATGGTCGTCGTCGGCTTTGCGCTCTACTTCTATTTCAAGAAGAGGAATTGGTTGTGAAGGGAGAATCGAGGCGCGAGCACAATCCGGTTCAAGGTTCGAGCGATGTGGCTTCTCAGAAAGCCGAGCAGCTTGCGCCGCTCGAAGAACGTGAGAGGAAGCGCACTGCTCAAAACTCGAATAACGAAGGCGTGATGGCCGTTGATACGGGTGAATTGAAACTTCCGAAGGAATTTACGGAGAGGCAAGAGGAGAGGTCACGCTTCCTGGGCCTGGAGCCGGTAGCCCTCGTTATCTTGATCTTCTCGCTTGCCTTCATCCTTTTCATCGCGTACCTGATCTCGGTTGACTCGCCAAAGTGAAAATGCTTTTCCGGCGCGTCGTCTGAAAGAGTTTACTGCTGGAAGGTCGGCTCTACTTGTTTGGTTGTTGCCTGGTTGGGGTAGCGAGTTGTTCGACTCGCTTTCTCCACTCGGATTGCGTCATGGTTCTGAGTTGCGGCAGTTCGTAAGCTGCTATGATGAGTTCTCTCATGCTGTGGATGATAGGAAACTCCAGAGCGGCTTTCGGCTTTGCGGCTAGCTCAAGCGCAGCGAGACGCGCGTCTCGCCATTCAGGTGAAGGCGCAACGCCCTTTCTCAGAAAAGACAACGCTTCCAGCCCACTTGTTCCCATCTCCGACAAATCCCTGGCGAGTTGCCTGGCCTCATGCAGAGCGGGCGCTCCATCAATCATTGCTTCGAGGTCCGGGCCTGCGCTCTGCCACTCGGTCAGAGTGTTTTGAATTTCCTGTGAGCGCAACTCAAAGCGCGGAGCGTCTGAGAGTAAGCCGTCAACGAGGCGTGCGAACTCGCGCGCGGCTTCGCTATCAGGCCGCGCCGCATCCACAAGTCCTGTCAACGGACTGAGCATTGTTTGTGGACGCTGCTGGTAGCGCCTGTATTCCTTCACCGGCTCGACGACCGAGACGAGCGTTTGCAACGGCTTGATGTTTTCCGCTCGCGCAAGCCGCCTGAGTATCATGGCCTGATTCTTCTCATGCGTCAGCCCAAGCTCTTCGAGTTGTCGGCTGATGATTTTCAGACGGCGATACATGTCTTCAACATCATTGACCTCGCGCGCAGACCACAATCTTTCGGCGATGGCTGCCGTGCGCGGCCAGATGCGCGAATCAATCGTTTCCGGGCTGACCCATTCACCCCACATCGTCGCTTCTCCCCCAAGAATGTGCGCGGCTTCAGTTGGGGTCAGGAGGCTGTCGGCTGGCAGCGGGTCAGCGATGTAATGTTGAGAGGCAGGGAAAGAGAGGTCTATGTAGTAGCCGCTTGAGAGGATGCCGTCGTAGCCTTTCTTCGCAGCTTCGGCCAATGCCTGCGGGCCGCGCCATGATTGTATGACCACGTCTTTAGGTAGATCGGGCTGAAAGATTTCATCCCAGCCCATCATTTTCTTGCCGTGCTTTTTGAGGATTTGCAGCAGACGCTGGTTGAAGTAAGTTTGCAGCGCCGCGTTGTCTTTGATCCCTTTCTTCTTCATGAAGGCTTGAATCTGCGGGTTCTTGTCCCACTGCTTACCTTTATTTTCGTCGCCGCCGATATGCAGGTAAGCGTCTGGAAAGATCGCCGCCATCTCGCCTAAGAATTGGTCTAGAAACTTGTAGACCTCCTCGCGCGTAGGGTCTAGAGTCGGGTCGAAGATTCCCGCACGGCGCTCAATCGTAAATGGGCCGGGCGCGCTGCCCAGTTCCGGGTAGCCTACCAGCCAACTCGTTGCGTGTCCCGGAATGTCGAATTCCGGCACGACACGTATCCCGCGCTCGCGCGCGTATTGGACGACTTCGCGCGCTTGCTCCTGTGTATAATAAAGACCATCGGAACCCATCTGGTGAAGCTTCGGAAACTTCTTGCTCTCGATGCGAAAGCCTTGATCCTCCGTCAAGTGCCAGTGCAGGACGTTGAGCTTGACGGCAGCCATCGCATCAAGATTCCGCTTGAGCACTTCCATTGGCTCGTAGTGTCGCCCGATGTCAATTAACAGTCCGCGCCAGCGAAAGCGCGGCGTATCTTGAATCTGGGCGGCAGGGATGAAATATCCCTCACGGTCACTTTCGAGCAACTGCAAAAAAGTCTCCAATCCGCGCAACGCACCGACGACCGTTGGCGCACGAAGCAGTGCCTGCTTGTCAGACACTTCGAGCGAGTAGGACTCGTCCTCGTCAACAGAGGGCACAGCCTGACCCGGCCCTTGAGTCTCGACCACGAGCGCCGCTGTGCTCGCATCGCTTGCCGGGGCGCGCTCGAATTCCATCACGGTGCGTCCTTCGAGTCGCCTGAGCATACGGTCTATCGCCGACTGCAAGCGCTCATCCCGTTGACCTCTCGCGCCGACGGTGAAGGATTTGGTGATTGGCAGCCTGCCCGGATTAAATCGCACGGAGGCTGGCACGGGCATCAAGTGGTGTTGAATCGCTGGTGGAGTTGTTGACTGTGTGCCTGACCCGTTTGTCTGGGCAGCGATGTTCAAAACGCAAGACAAGACTATAACGACGGTAATGTATTTTCTGGTTCTCATCTAAACCTCGCCGGGCCGTAGACGCATCGTCCCGAATTAACCTTGCTTGAGCGCAGAGGTATTTCTTGCCCAAACTCATTGGGGAATGCTTGGGTCGAAGTTCAACCGAAGGTTAATGATTAAATCAAAGAGCGTCAGTGAGTCAATCAAAAACTGATGCGGATAAGCCGCAATAAGTTTTCAGTGACCTGCATCTTTCATTTCTGCTATTCTCCGGCTTCGCGTTATGAACCCACTTAAAATTGGAATCAGTTGAGCGGAAGATAACAAGAGCGAACCTTTACGACCTGGCGCTCGTAAATACCGCCGAGGCGAAAACACATTATGTATTGTCCAAAATGCGGAATAGAGTCTTCGTCAGACCAGCGTTTTTGTCGCTCATGCGGCGCTAACCTGAAGATCATCGGCAAGGCGGTGACGCTCAGTGAGGCTGTCGCCCGCAGTGATCGTGGCCCGCTCTTGAAGCTCAAAGAGATGATGGAGAGCGCCAAGGTAAAAAAGACGACCGACGATGTTTCGAGCGCGCTCGATCAAATGAGCCACGACATTTCCGAGAGTCCCGCCGAAGGGGAACACAAGCCGCCCTGGTGGATGCAATTCAAAGACGATAGAACGCCTGAGCAACGCCGTGAGCATCACTTGGTGAAGGGCGCGGTCTCATTCTTTTCCGGCATCGGCCTGATGATCTTCCTCTACTTCTTATCTGCCGCGCTCGTTCTGAAAATCCCACCGGAGACATTGGCTAAACTCCCCTTTGAGATTGAGCCGGTGTTGAAGGTGATCTGGCTTGTCGGATTGATACCGACACTATCGGGATTCGGGCGAATCGTTGCCGGGCTGATGATTAAGCGCACGCCGCCCAAAAGTCTTGAAGGTGAAGCGGCATCTCAGCCAGAGATTAAATTGGCCGGACACGCACAGCCGTCTCTTGCCGGCAGCTTCACGCCGGAAGAACAGCCGATGAGTGTTGTCGAGAATACGACGGAGACGCTGGATCAAAAAATTCCGGTGCGCGCCAAGCAGTAAGCGGAAACCGGGAGCGTCCGGCAGCCGCTGCCGAAGGCAGAAAGAGAGAAAGATAATCTCAGAAAATTGCTTTGTGAACTTTTCTCTTTTGTCTGGCTTGATAAAAAATGGTGGGCGCTCTTGAGTCGCCCACCAAAGCAGGAGAAAACATCAGTCACCATTAAAGACGCCCGACAGAATAAGACGGTTACAAGTTAAGAGGGTGACGCAAAAGTAAGAGCGGCGAAACTGCTCACAGAGTCCCGCCGCTCATGGATGACGCGCTACAACGAGTCTCTATGGCTGAACTAGAATGTCGCCTGCCCCGCGTTCTATATCAGCAAAGGAGTAGGTTGAGACGGGGAAGCGCTGAGTGTCTATCGCTTCACTCATCGGCATGGTTATTCCCTTATCATCTTTGCGCTCCGCATCCGTTGCTACCCACCTCATCCCGACCCCCGGGTCTACTTTCCGCTCCGCATCCGATGGCGTCCAGTCTCTTACCACCGGTTTGTAAATGCCCCACGTCAGCCGATCCGGTACTTTGGTGTTGTCTCCATTGTCCTCGACCGTGAGCAGCACACGCTGTCCGATATAGTCCCTGATGCTGGAGTCTGTGACAGTTCCGCTCATCACTGCCTGATTTCTATTGACCACCAGGCTATCAAATCCGACCTTGATGGAGAAACCAGGATACGTGACCTCCTTGTCGCCAGTGCCGTCCACGTCCTGAATTGTAATCTTTGCTTCGTCGCTGAAAAACATGGAGCCGGTTGCGCTGCCGTCCGTTTGTGTTGCGGCGTCAAACTCCGTGTATTTTGTGTAGCCATCTTCTAGTGAGAACTGGTAGCTGCCTTTAGTGGATTGCCCGGCTGTTTGGGCAGTGGCTAAGTGCTGTGTTGCGAGGCCCAGCAGGAGCAGCGCCAGAAGCGAGGCAAATGTTTTGATCTTCATTGAGGAACTCCTTAAATATAAAGTTAAGAGTGTAGAGCGATGTAGATTTTCCAGGGGAAACTTACGTCGGCGTTTCCGCTGGAAGTCCTGTTATCAAATGTGGCCTGTTGCACATCGGCGACATAATAGCTCGCAAGAGGAAAGGAATCTTTAGAGCGTTCTGAGTTTCTTCTGAAAGACTTCTGAAAGCGGTAGAGTCGGCTTCTAAAGTCTTTTCGGATGACGCCAAAAATTCCTAAATCTTCTGAAAAAGAGCGACGAGCGACGCTATCTCAAAGGTTCTAAGCGTTCGACTCGTTCACCATTGACGGGCGGCAGCGGCGGCTTTGCGTAAGGTGTGGGATGTGCGCTGAGGCACATCCTCGGCTGTTACAGGGGAGAGGCCGTCGCCGAAAAGAGTTTTAGTTTTGTTGATTATTGAGTGAAGGAATTGTAAGAAAATGCGCCGCGATTGGGGAATACGCCAGAGTTGGAGAGCAAATTGAAAACTGAACCACAGAGGCACCGCAGACACAGAGAAGAGGAAGGGATTGAAATTACAATAGAGCAGATTTGAGATTTCAAATTCATTGGCTTAGAAGCAGTTTGAAAAAGCCCCGCAGGGGCGCAATGTAAGAGCCTGTGGCAACGCCACAGGTCAGCGTTGTAGGTTTATCCGTCAAGCCCTGAAAGGGCGACATATATTATTCCGCCCTTTCAGGGCTTACGTGGATGTTGACGATTCGTGTCCTGGGGCGCTGCCCCAGGCTATCAAATCGTCGCCCCTGCGGGGCTTTCATGGACTTTTTCAAACAGCTTCTTAGCTTCTTCTCTGTGCCTCTGTGCCTCTGTGGTTAATTTCAGTTTTTGACCGGCTAATGCACTCCAAAGAGACGCCATTCGCCAAGGATGCCTGCGAGGTTGTGCGTTCCTCTATCCTCGAATCTAATGCCTGAGCCTGCGACCAAATCTTTGACCGTGTTTGAAACCAGAACCTCTCCGGCTGCGGCCCTTTTTGCTATCTCGACGCCGATTTCTGCTGCGATGCCGCCGACTTTGCCATCCACCATGTCGCATTCGCCTGTGTGCAACCCGGCGCGCATCTCGACGCCCAGATGCGAGGAATATTCGACAATCGCGGAGGCGCAACGGATGGCGCGCGCCGGACCGTCGAAGATGGCGAGCGGGCGGTTTCCAATCATGTCTATCTCGCGCCCTCTGAACCCCTCGATCTTTTTCCCAACGTGCGCGCGCAGACGATTGATGAGTTCCTGCCAGCGGCTCATTCCAAACCGCCCGACCTGTTCTTGTGAATCCACAATGCGTGTGAACAAAACAGTGGCAAGCACCCTGTCCGGCTCTAACTCGTAGCGCACTCCGGTCAGAAACTCTTCGACCTCATCTAGAATCATGTCCTGGGAGCCGACGAAGGGAAGATGGTCCTGTCCGGGCAACTCTACGTATTTCGCTCCCGGAATCCTCTCCGCAACGTAGCGCCCTTCCTCTACCTTAAGGCATTGATCTTCCGTCCTGTGAATGACGAGCGTCGGGACATGGATTGACGGCAGCACATGACGCACGTCTATCTCCGCATTCATCTGCGTCAGGGCCAGCGCCGCGCCGGGGCTTGCGCCCATTCGCAAGTAGGTCGCCCACCACTCACGAAACTGCGGATCATTCGCCATCGTCGGCGCACGCTCCTCGATACCGACGGGGCCGCCCCAGTGCGCGCGTATCTCCTCGAAGAAGTGTTGACGCTCCTTTGTTGTTGGTGCCCAGGGATATTCGGCGTCACGTAGGCGCTTGGCGTAAGTTCCGATCATGACGAGCGCGATAGTTTTTTCAGGATAGGTTGCGGCAAAGAGACTGCACATCGGGCCGCCTTCGGAAACTCCGCAGAGCGCCGCGCGCTCCGAGCCTACCGATTCCATCACAGCACGCACGTCATCCATGCGCTGCTCAAGCGTCGGCAGCTTATTGATGGGCACGCGGTCGGAGAGGCCAGTGCCGCGTTTGTCGAAGAGGATGAGACGAGAGAAGGAAGCAAGGCGCAGAAGAAAGCGCGCGAAGCTTGGCTCGCGCCAGAAATATTCCAGGTGAGAGACCCAGCCCATCACAAAGACCAGATCAAGCGGCGCATCGCCGATAACCTGGTAAGCGATGTTCACGTCGCCGCTTCTGGCATACATCGTTTCCGGCGGTCGCTCAAGCGAAAGATTAAATCCACGCGATACTTCATTCCTATGAGCAATCGGCAGTAGGTCAATGCTGGCAGGTGTTCTTTGAGAGTTGGGCGGTTCGGGCGGCAAATCTCGTTCGGCCTCGCCCTCCCAATTTTCTCTCACGTCCGCGACGAAGCGGTAGCCGCGCTTCGGCACAGTCTCAATATATTTTTGTCCGCTCGATTCCTCACCCAGAGCTTTTCTCAGCGCTGAAATGTTCTGTGCCAGATTGTTCTCTTCGACGAAGCTATCGGGCCAGACCTTCTCCATCAACTCCTCTTTACTGAGCACGTGGCCGCTATGTTCGACCAGGACGAGCAACGTGTCAAAAGCCTTCGGCGTCAGCGACACAGCATCCTTTCCGCTGAGTAGAACGCGCTCGGTTACGTCTATCCGAAAGACCCCGAAGATATAGAAGCGTTTGGTCTGGGCTTTCATCATCGCTGTGGAGAAGAGAAACTCCGAAAAACTTCTGAGCTTTCCTAACGACGCGCTTTCCCTTGTTATTGTCCGCGCCGCTTGGGGAAACGCCCGCAGTCTGAATGGCTTGCTTGCAATGCTCATTCTACCCCTAAGACGTTTGCCTGAAAATAGGGAGGAGACGGGCGTGGGCAGAAAAAGAGCAGAAAACTTATAGCAGTTTGCGCTTGTATGCGACTACTGTGATAAGCGTCCAAGTCAGTACCGCCTGCGGTAGCGGGCGGGTGCTTTGTCTGCAACAGACCCGCCCGCTACCGCAGGCGGTACCGACTTGAGTCGCGCTCATCTGAAAAATGCTATAGAGCATGACGAACTATGCGGACTGCTGCCTTGCCTCAATAAGCTTCTTCTCATTCAGGAAAAGATGTAGAAGTTTGAGCAAAAATGATAATGAAGTGAGATAAGATATGTGAACGGACGTAATGTGTGAAGCTCGGTTCAGGGAGTCTAACTGGTCAGAAAGGCAAACTCATTAGGCCGGGCGTGGCGGCGCACATGACTATTTACTTCATGGCAAGCTTCATTAGCTCTTGATACATGAAGCGACTTTCGCTTCATGTATCAATACATTTTCACTACGACTCACCCATTCCCTCGTCCTCGGAGGATTCCTTGCCATTCCCGTCTTTGTCCGTTTTCTCAAGTTGTTTCAGACGCTCTTCGGCAAACTCCCTTTTCTGCTTTTCAAGCTCAGCCTTTTCTTCCGCAAGCCTGGCCCGCTCCGTTGCAAGTCGCAAATCTTTCTGTAGCTGGGCTGAAGTTTTCTCTGACTCAATATCTTGCTGCTCGCCAGCCGCGTGGATTTTGTCTCCGGTAACTTGCGCTGACTTGGTACAGGTTCCGAAGGAGGCGTTGCAGCCGGTCAGGAGCGCAGCACTAAGAAGGAGCAGAATACCAACTGAAGCTTTGGTTCTCACCTCGATTTACCTCCTTGAGTCGGATGAATGGTTCAATACCGATATACGCTCCCGAAGACAATTTTGTTTGGTCGAATCTTTCGGCTTGAGAAATAATCATCTCTTACTCCCGATGCTTGTGCCCGGAAAATAGTGGCTGAGAATTTGACGATAGGATACGCCCCGGCGAGCAAGCGCGTGCGCGCCTTCCTGACAAAGGCCGAGGCCATGACCGAAGCCGTTGCCGCGAAACACAAAGCTCGACCCCGTGCGCGTCACGTCGAAGCGCGAACTCTTTAGTATGTTCCATCCCAGCGCGCGGCCCACGATCATCTTGAAATTCCAACCTCTCACGACGCGCCTCGTCTCTCCTTCGAGCGTGAGGAATTCAACGCGCCCCGTTTGATCCCGGCTGGTGATGATAATGTTTTTAAGTCGTGATCCAATGTTGCTTCGCGTGTCGCCCTGCAAAGCCCTCGCCAGTTTCTCCGCCGGAATCACATTGACCCAGGCGTGCGCCGCTTCGCCCACGCAATATTCATCTGTCACGCCGCTTAGATAAGCGGGCGCGGGCACGCCCCACAACGTTTCCATGTTGGCGGTCATGCCGCCGCAGGCCGCGTGAAAATATGCGTCTGCAACTCGTCCCTCTTCATCAATCAGGGTCTCGCCTGCTGTCTCATTCACAGCGCGCTTCAAGAGATTTTTGAAACGGGCGTGGTTTCTCTCATCCGCGACCGTGAAGAGATAACGCTGGCAGTGCGTCGTGTCGCAAAAGTCGTAGCCTTCGTCTTTGTGGCGCTGCAAATTATGGAGAGCATACGTGCGACTGGCGACTGCCAGCGCCTTGAGAGCCTCAAGCTCACTCTCGATGCTGCCTTCAGCCGAAACAACGCCCAGCACATACTCCTCCAGAGACACATCCCTGGTGATATTCTGATTTGTCAGATGAATGCGAACATGCGCGCCGGAAAGAGAGGCTTGCGCGGGCGCAAACGCGCGCCCTTCGCTCACACGTTTCTCATCCTCCATAGCATTACTGCTACTACTGCTGCGCTTCGCATACTCTTCAAAAACAGCACGGACTACGCGCGCCGCGTCGGCCCCGTGCGAGTGCTTGAGAAAGACCAGCACGACGAGCCTGCTGCTTTCGGGTGGCGCGCTCTGTGCTGAACCCGGCTCGCTGGCGAAGCCTATAAACCAGCCTTGCGAGTGGTAGTCGTTCATCATTGCGGAAGTGCCTGTCTTGCCGTACACGTCAAACGGCAATGTGCTGAGTCCCGCGCTCGACGCCGTGCCATACCTGACCACACCCCTCATTCCTTCAATGAGCAAAGCGCGATGTTCCGGCGCAATCGTCAAACGCGCTCGCTCCCTTGTTTGAAAGTTGGCCGGCCCTGCTTGCTGTGGGACAAAGAGGTGGCCGCCGTTGAGAAGCGCTGCGTAGGCCGTGATTAACTGGATGGGCGTGACCATCAGTTGACGGCTTTCGCCGAGCGCGTTGCTGACACGCCAAACGCCTTGCGGCAGGCTGCCTGCGGCTTCGACCTGCTTTGCAGCGTTGACGCCGGTCTGCGCGCCGAAGCCAAACTCTCCGAGCGTCTGATCGAACGTGTTTGTATCAAGCCGCTCGCCGACTTTGCCGAAGAAGTAGTTGCAGGAATAGGCCAGCGCCTGTGCGAGGTTAAAAGCAGCATCCGTCTTCTGGTGCGGGCAAGAGATAGAGAGGTCTTTGTAGGTATAGCGTGTATGACATAGCTGCCGCGTGCGGTCGTCAATCAGATGAAGACGCAGAGCAGCCAGGGCAGTGAAGGGCTTGATCGCCGAGCCGGGCGCATAGCTTTCGTTGAAGGCTGCCTGCTCATTGACGACTGCACGCAAGCGACCCGTTTGCGGGTCCATCACGATGATTGTCCCGTCCTCAGAGCCTAGAGCCTCACGCGCCACACGCTCAAGCGCGACATCAACTCCATCATCTGTGCCGACCCTTTCCGCTTGCGCGTGGCTCTTATCCTCTGCCTTCCAGTAGGAAAAGGAAGCCAGCAGGACAGCAACACAAGCGCACACTATCGAGAGCAGGATAAACGTGCGTGAGCGTGTGTGAAAAAAGGATGACCGCAGACTTCTGTTTCTTCTCATTAACATGGCGGCGATTATGTCCGTGCTCTTGAGACATGGAAACGCGCGATCTACCTGCTTCGAGACGAGCGCGCCCGCGTCGTCAGAGTGTGGCGACCCACATCGCCCGCCTCGGTCTATCACCTACAGGCTGTCAGCAGTAACAGCACCCGCTCGCTGTCTCTCGTCACGTATCCGCCGCAGGCTCTCGCAGAAGATAATCCGAATCGCTTTAAGAGCGATCTCAGGTTTTGAATCGAGAGCTTGGTAAAAACGTTTTCACCGGAACCCATGCTCATCAAGCGCATATTCAAAAGCGGCACGCTGCAAGCAATCACACGGCGCTCGATGGCTGTAGCTCGTGCTCGTCCTAGACTACTCCTTTGCCTGGCGGGTCTCGGCTTGCTCTCGTTTTTGATAGGCGCTGTCTGGGTCAGAAATCAGGCGCAGCGCAGGCTCGCAGAGGAACGAGCGCGTCTCGCCCGGCAGGAGTTCATTCCTTTTGAAAAGACTGCGCGCGCGCCTCTAGCGAGACCTGGAATCAAGTTCTGGCAGAACGTCGAGTGTACGCGCTCCATCGCCTTCTTTCAGGATTCGTATTTCGCAGCAACTGATGGCGGGCTGGTTCAATTCAACGCAGACGGAAATACCTTACGCCACTACACCGTGCTCGATGGGCTGGCGGAAAGCGACCTGACCACACTAATCGTCTTCGACTCCAAGCTGTTCATAGGAACTGCCACCGAGGGCTTGCTCTCTTTCGACGGCGAGCGTTTCGAGAGCTATCGCTGGTTGGATCGTAAGCCGCAGGCTATTACGACCATGCTCGCGGACAGTGGCCGACTCCTGATCGGAACGTTCAGTGGAGGGCTAATCGAATTTGACGGGCGGCGCTTCACGGAACTGAAAGCGGGCACAGAGCACGCGCGTATACTGAGGGTCAACTGCCTGACGAAAGACGGCGCGCGCCTCTACGTTGGGACGTTTGACGATGGTCTCTGGCTGCTGGAAGCAGGACGCTGGCTGCATTTTCAGGCGGCAGATGGGCTGGCCTCGAACCGCGTGGTGGGAGTTGTCTCAAGCGGCGAGAATGTTTTTGTGGCCTCCGATTTCGGAGTCAGTGCGGCCACGTCCGCAAGCCTTCTCGAATCGAACACGCCTCAGCAGAAATGCTTTCGCATTCTCGCCACGCTGCCCACGCTCACCAGTCTGATTATCTACAATGATCTGCTTCTCCTCAGTAAAGATGATGGAGAGGTGCTGTCGCTCGACACAGGAGCAGCCGTCCGCGCCTTGACGCCGCTTAAGAATCTCAACTGGTCTAAGCCCCCTGATCTTTCCGGCAGTCGCTTGACGATTGCGGATGACAGGCTCTGGCTACTGAGTAGTCGTGGCATCTGGAAGGCGAGTGAAGATGCAGCAACTCAAGCGCGCGGCGCATTCGCACTGATACCTTTCGGCGCGGTGGGCGAGAAGCAGACGCTGACGAGCAATGTCATCTCTGCGCTCGCGCTCGACCGTGATGGAAAATTCTGGGCCGGAAATTTCCGGCGTGGCGTAGACGTTTTCTCCGGCGAAGGGAAAAAGCTCGCTCACCTTGAATCCGAAGCTGTTCGTGAAATCAATTTCCTACTTCCTGAAGAGGGCACAGAGTCTGCTGTTCTCGCGGCAACTTCACAGGGCGTCGTGCGCTTTGACGCTCAGTTTCGAGCCACGAGCGTGACGAAGGCCGACGGGCTGCTGAGTAACTCCATCATGCATCTGGCGTTGGCTGAAAGCACGAATCATCCTGCGACAAAATCTCCTGAGACGAGCGACCTGGTATTGGCGACCGCTCGCGGGCTTTCGATGAAGCAGTCCGGCAAGTGGCGCGCGTGGACGACCGCGCAGGGGCTACCGAGCGACCAGATATACACCACGCTCTCCTTCAAACGCTCACTCTTCGTCGGCACGCTCGGCGGGTTGGCGCAAGTGGAGTCGGGCCGCGTCGTGCGCGTCTTCAAAGACTCCAACTCGGAGCTGACACACAACTGGGTGACTGCGCTCAGCGCTGCCGGGGAGCGCCTCTTTATAGGGACATACGGCGGCGGCGTCTTCGAGTTGACAGCGGCGAACAACCTGCACGGCTTTGCTCAAGAGATAGGCGCACCGGTCGTTAATCCCAACGCGATGTGGAGCGATGGCGAGATGCTTTTCGTGGGCACACTCGATGGCGCGTGGGTCTTCGACCTTCACTTACAGAAATGGACGCACCTGAAAGATGAGCTACCTTCAAAAACCGTCTTGAGCATCACGGGTGACGAAAAGCATGTCTATTTCGGAACGACGAACGGTATCGCGCGGGTGGAGAAAAGTTACCTGAACGAATTGTGAGCCGTCTGCGCCTCTCGAATGAATTATGCGAAGAGCAACATCAGGCCATCAGAAAAACGGGCGGAGAAAGAGCGTAGCCACTGTGGCGCTGCTGGCGATTGCGCTCATTCTCACAGTTGGTCTTCCTTTCCCTTCCAGCCGCGCGCAATCCGGCGTGCTCATTCCTTCGCCGAAAGAGAAACCGGACGAGAGCATCCTCTCTTTGCAGGTTATGAACGTGGATGTGCTGATAGATAACCAGCACGCGACCGTGCGCGTCCTGCAAATCTACGACAATCACACCGCGCAGACGCTCGAAGGCAAATACCTGTTTGCCCTGCCGCCCCTTGCATCCGTTTCCGACTTCGCCGTCTGGGATGGCGACACCCGCATCCCCGGCGTGATGATGGAGAAGCGCAGGGCCAACGCCATCTACGGCGAGATTAAGCAAGCAACAGTTGATCCGGGTCTGCTCCAACAGGATGATGAGCACGAGGGCCAGTCGGCTTTCTCCGCCAAAGTCTTTCCGATAAATCCGTATGGCTCGAAGCGCGTGGAGATGGAATACACGGAGATGCTTCCGGTCGAGGGACTCGCTTCGCATTTCACCTTTCCGTTGAAACCATCCTTCGGCGACGCGCAGCGCGTCCGCGAGTTTAACCTGCATATTCACGTGCTCGGCGACTATCCAATCTCAGTTTCAGATTCGGGCCAGACCATTTATCCACTCAACGTCCTGAAATCGCAGCCGAATGAATTTGAGGGGGAGTTCGATGCGCGCGAGATTGAACTCAAAGACGATTTCTCTTTCGATTACGGAATCAACGTGCCGCAAAGCTTACTCTCCTTCATAGCCTACCGCGCGTCCGAGCGGATTTCCGCTTACGACCTGCGCGACCCCTCGCTCGCAGCCCGCAACCCCGACGGCTACTTTGAAGCGCGAGCCATCTTCAACGAGCAGGGAAACTCTGAGACAGGCCAGGCGGCGCAATCGTCTTCAACAGGTGAAAGCCACACTCAACCGCGCAACGTCATATTGCTTCTGGACACGTCGCTCTCCATGCACGGCGAAAAGCTCTCGCGCGCCGTCGAGTCGGTGGACTATTTTCTGCACGGCCTGACGCCGCAGGATCATTTCAACCTCATCCTCTTTAACGAAGAGGCGAGCTTCTTCTCGCCCGCGCCGGTCGAGGCAACACCGGACAAGGTTGAAGAGGCGCTTCAATTCATCAGGAGCTACTCGCTTGGCGGCGCGACTGATCTCAGGAAAGCTTTGGAGCAAGCCCTGGATGCGGCCCGCAACTTTCCGGCTGGAGAGCGAAACATCATCCTCGTCTCCGATGCTAATCCGACGCTCGGCACGACGAGCACGAAACAAATCACACACCTTTTTGACGTTGGAAAGAAGCAGGACGGAAAGGAGCGCACGCGCCTGTTCGCCTTCGCGCTTGGCAGCGACGCTAACGATGCGCTTCTGGAAGAACTGGCGAAGAAGACTCACGGCTATTTCGCGCGCGCGCGTGAGACCGAAGACATCTCCGCCATGCTCAAGATTTTCTTCAGTAAGGTCAGCCTTCCGGGGATAGAGAACCTGCGGCTCACGTCCTCAGACCCCACAAACTTTTATCAGGTCTATGCAACGGGTGAGAACAGCTTCGACGGCTCAAGCTTCGGCTTCGTCGGGCGCTACAAAAGGAGCGAAGCGCAGACGATGCTGAATCTATCGGGACAGTACGGGACAGCTTCAATCAATCTTTCACGCAGCGCAGCGCTTCCCGAATTCGAGGACACGCACCAGCACCTGCCGCGACTGTGGGCGCGTGCGCGCGTTGATGCGCTACTCGAAGAGATGAACATAAACGGCGAGCGCGAAGATTACATAGCGGAGATCATTCGTCTCTCTCAAAAATACAGGTTCGTCACGCCATACACGGCCTTCCTTGCTGCGCCGCGCGCACTGCTGCGCCCGCGACTCATACAGCCGGGCGATCCCATTATTCGCGTTAAGACTGACGCGGCCATCACGTCTGTCTTCGCCGTGCTCCCTTACGGCGAAACCTTGCCGCTCAAATTTCTGCAATCGGAAGGCGTTTGGGAGACGAGGTTTTTCGCGCCCGCGTGGATGCCGGACGGCACGTATCGCTGCCGCCTGTTGATGACGGATAGAAACGGCAACGGCTATCAGGAAGAGAAGAGCTTTGTCGTTGACAGCCACGCGCCGCGACTGAAAGTGCGCCTGGCGACGGAGACCGTTCGCGCTGGCGATGAGCTTCAACTGCGCGTGGACGCCGACAGCGACACGGCGCGACTGGTCGCAAAATTTTACGGCGCGCGACCCGCCCAGCTTTTCTGGTCTCAGAAGGAGAAGACGAATACGGGGCGGCTGAGAGTGCCCGCAGGATTAGCGGCGGGGCAGTACACGCTGACCGTCACGGCAGAAGACTTCGCGCACAATCAATCCACATCGGAAGTTCGCATTGAAGTAATCGGGCGATGATGGGAAGAAGAGGCGCACCCCGTGCAACTACGTATGAGTAAGTTGAAACTGACAAGGCGACGATTGTGGGCGCTGCTGGCGATTACCTGTATCTGTCTTTCGTGCGCCATCGTCGCGCACCGATTTATCATCGCCGTGTCTGCGGAAGATAACAGGGAAGGCGCTGCGTCTAATAAACACGTTAGAGATGAAAAGGAAACTGCCATCGAAGCGGCGTCGTTTGCGCGGGCTGAATTTTTCGGCGCGCAGGCGCTTGTCGCTTACCCGTGGGCTGAAGCGCGCAATCGTCTTGCAGACATCCTGGGAAAATATCCGAGCGAGCCGCAAATCTATCTCAGACTTTCTGAGTTGGATGAAAAGCTGGGGCGCTTCGGAGAATCCGAGCGAGAGTTGCAAACCTTCGTCGAGCTTCAACCGGGCAAGCTGGAGGCTTTAGTAACCCTCGCGTCTTTCCAGGACAGGCGCGGACGGTTTGAGAAAGAGGCCGCGACCTTTGAGCGTATGCTCGCCGTTGCTTCTCCTGAAAGACGCGCGCAAATCTTCGAGCGGCTGATTGAGCTGGCACGCACGCACGGCCTGGAGAATTATCTCAAGCCGGATTTTTACCGGAAGTATATCGCGCAGGGCGTAGCTGTCTTTGGAATCATCGAGCAACTTCTGGACAAACTCATAGAGGAAGGGAACTACCCGGAGGCTCTCAAAGTCTTACGGCAATACAAGGATCAGTACCCTGAGCGTCAAGGCTACCTGCTCGAAAAAGAGGTCTCGATTCTCGTCTCGATGAAAAGGGACGCGGAGGCCGAGAGCGTTTATCAAAAGGCTTTCGATCCTTTCTGGCCTGATGAGATGTCTGGCAAGTTTTATAGTTTCCTCAGCGATATTGATCGCTTTCGCGCCTACGGCCACGAACTCAGCGAAGCCTTCCGACGCAACCCAGCCGACTTCAACACAGCCGTGCGCCTCATTCATTACAGGAATTACAACGGTGAAAAATCTACGCGCATCATCACCGAGCTTGAGCAGGCAAGGGCCGCGCGCCGCGTCACCTGGCAGCCCGAAGAGTTGGGAGTAATCGCGCGCATTCTGATTAAGGACGGCGACGGCGACACGGCCTCGCGTTTCCTCTACACGCTCTACGCGCAGAACGAGCTGAAGTCCGGCAGCCCTTTGCGCGCCGCAGTGCTCTACCAGTTATTCGAGCTACTGGCTGATGCCCGCGACGAAAGGCTTGCGCTCACGCGCGGCGACCTGAAGTTTTACCAGGACATCGCCACATCCGACCCGCATCCGGGCATGCTCGGCGGCGTACTCTCGCTCATCCTTTCGGATACAGACCCGGCTTCGGAATTGAGGGATGAGGAGGGCAGGGCGGTCGAGTATTTCAATCGCGCCGCAGCCTTCCGCATCTTCACGGCTTACAAACAGGAGTATCCGACCTCGCCGGAATTAGCCCAGATGTACCTGGACATCGTGCATCTCTACGCGGCGACCAAAGAGCCGCAGGTAGCCTCAGAAACTCTAGCCGAGTTTGAAAAGAGATACGAGGACGCGCCTCACTACGCAGAAGTCGCTTTGAAGCTCGCCGACTGCTACATCGCGCTCGGGCGTTATGAAGAAGAGCGCGCCGTTTACCAGCGCATCATGGATTACCTGGGAAAGAGGCGCGAGCCTGGGGAATCGCTTGTACACGCTGAGGGTCAAACTCAAACGGGCATCGAAGAGGGCGAGCAGCCCGTCACTCTCAACATCAACTCGGAGCCGACTGAAACGAAACCTTCAGTGGCGTTGTATCCGCCGCAGTCGAATCGAGGCATAGACATTCCGGTAGAGAGCATGCTTGCGGAGGGCGATGATTCAGAAAGCCATTACACGGATTACCTGGCTACAGCTTTCTCCAAACCTCAAAGCAAGTCCGCGAAGGAGGAAGACGGCGAAGACGTAACTTATGCTTCGGTGCTTGAACGCCACGTCGCCTCGCTCGCCAGGGAGAACCGCTCGGAGGCTATCCTGGCTCTTTATGCGAACGAGACGAAGAAGTACCCGGACGAGCAGGGGCTTTATGAGCAGATGCTGCAATGGCTCGGCCAGACCAATCTCTTTGAAGAGCAACTCAAGGTTTACAAAGAGGCGCTGTCAAAATTTCCGACGACCATCTGGCGCGACCGTCTCGCGCGCTGGTTTCTACGCCGCGAGCGCAAACAGGAATTTGAAACCTTCTCGCGCGAATTGCTCGAACGGTTGGGCGATAGCGAGCTTCAGGATTATCTAACCCAGTTCATCGGCTCAAACGCGAGCGCGGACGCCTCAACTTTCGACGCGCAACTTTACCTCGGCCTCTACACGCTGGCTCACGAGCGTTTCCCGCACAACCTGAGCTTCGTTCATGGCTTGTTGAAGTTCTACAGCGCACACGGGCGCTTGAGCGACTGGCGAAACTTGATGGCCGAATACTATTTTGAATCGCGTGAGATTAGAGATGAGTTTCTCTCTCACCTGGCGAGCCGCAACGAGTTGCGCTCATATCTCGACCGGGCGCGCGAGCGGTGTCTTGCTCAAGCACAAGGTGATGGAGACGGCGCGCCCGCTCTCGGCACATTGCCTTATAAACTTTTCCGCGCCGATGCAGCCGCGCATCTTTCCAACTATGAAGAGGCGATTGACGCCTACAGGGAGTTGAATCGCCTCTACCCGAACACGCCGGAGTTTGCGGAGCGCCTGATCTCTTTCACGCGCTCGCTGGGGGAGCGTAATCCGAAGTTTCTGGAAGAGGCTGCCAATGTCTCGCACGAGTTGGCCGAATCGTTTCCCGCCTCGGCTTCATACCGCACGCGCGCCGGAGAGATTCAGGCCGAGTTGGGAAACTACGACCGCGCGCGCGGAGAATGGGAACAACTGATCAAGACCGGCAAGGGTGCGCGCGACACTTATCTTGAGACGGCAACCGTTTACTGGGACTACTTTCAATACGAGGACGCGCTGCGCATCATCACGAAGCTGCGCCAGCAGATGCACGACTCCAACCTTTATGCTTTCCAGGCGGGCGCAATCCTCGAAGCGCAGCACAAGACGACGGAAGCCATTAGCGAGTATGTGAAAGCCCTCAACTTTTATCTCTCGGATAGTGAGGAGGTGATGGAGAAGGACAGGGCGAAGCGTCGTCTGACTAAGCTCTACAAGCGCGCAGGAATTCCGGCACAGTTGCAACTCGCCTTCGAGCGCGAGCGCACGCGCCGGCCCGATAGCTCTTCTCTCGTGCTCGATTATGCCGATCTTCTGAGCGATGCGGGCGCGCGGTCACAAGCGGCTGAGATTCTCAAAAAAGAGATCCCTCGCAATAACTCGCGTGAGTTTCTAGACAGCGCGCGCAACATTCTCGCCAGGGACAAAGACGAAGGCGTGAACCAACTCGCGCTCAAGCGCCTGGTCGCAGTCACCGCAAGCCCACGATACGCCATCTCGTATCGCCTGCAACTCGCCGAAGATGCCTGGTCAAATGGTCGTCGTGCGGAGGCAGGGGCTGTGCTTCATGAGTTGGTCGCAAGTTTCCCCACTAACTACGGAGTCTTGAATGAAGCGGACAGTTTTTACTGGCGCATGGGTCTGCGTGACGACTCGCTGCGCGTTTTGGGTGATGCCATGCGGCGGGGCAAGGGAAGGTTTTATTACATCTTCGGGCGCAAGCTGGCTGCGCGTCTCACCGTTATGAATCAATTGCCCGCCGCCGAGCGTGTGCTCGCGGAGCTACACACGAAAGATAAGCTCAACACGGAAGTCTTTCACGAGTTGGCGCGAGTCCTGATTCGCACTTCAAACACTGTGGCGCTCAAGAAAGCATTTCAGGAGACGCTCACAGCCATTAAGGAACAAGACCTCGACCGGAAAGAGCTACACGCGCAGACGGCTGAACTGCGAAAGCAGATGATTGACGCCTTCACGCGGCTCAAGGATTACCGCGCGGCCATCGAGCAGCACATCGAAATCATTAACCGCGAGCCTGACGACGAGGAGAATGTAAACGCGGCGATTGACTACGCCAAGCGTTACGGCGGCGCGGACACGCTCCTCGCTTATTACCAGCGCACGGCGCAGGAAGCTTACAAGAACTATCGCTGGAACGTCGTGCTGGCGCGCATCTACGAAGCCAAGAATGATCTCGCGAGCGCCGCGCAAAATTACAAAGCAGCCATCAAGAATCAACCTGAGATGGCCGAACTCTACGACGCGCTCGCGGAACTGTACACGCGCATGAAGAATACGGAAGCCGCGCTCGAAGCTCTCAATCATGCAGCAGAGTTGACGAATGACGACCCGCAATACATCAGGCGGACAATAGAGGTTCTGGAAAAGGCTGGTCGCCACCGTGAGGCGGAAGAAGCGCGTCAGAAGTTGCCCGACATAGCGCCAAAGAAAGAGACCATCACGGATCAGTTCGCGGAGGCAGCGCGGCTGCGCGGCATAGAAAAGTCGAAAGCGGTCGCCGCTTACCGTGAGGCTTTTAACACGCTTCTCGCCGATCCGCTCGCTCATGAGTTGAAAGCTGCGGAGATTACTGCTTACGTTCAGACCGTGCGAGACGAGGAGAGATTGGATCAGATCACAGAGCGGCTCTGGCAGCTTCGCGGCAAGTTGATTCAAGAGGCGGAGCGCAAAGATTCGACGCGAGCGGGCCAGGCGCGCGATTCGTTGAAGGTTCTGGACGGAGCGCTCCCGGAAGCCGTTGGTGCTATCGCTTCAGAGGAAGCAACGGGCGATGAGTTGTCCGCCCTGTTCAGCGACTTCAATCGCCGCATCGAAGATGCCTTACAGGGTAATGATGCTTTCGAGACGCTCGCGCTGTTGCAGAACCTGAGCCACAAGTCAGGCTTCGGCGTGCTGGAAGAGAAGATTCTGAGCGCGCAAAAGGAGGCGGCCTATCGCACAGGCAGCCATGACCTTTATCGCCAGCGACTGCAAGGGCTGGTTGAGTTCTACCGGGCGTGCGGAGATTACAGGCGTGTCATTGCGTTGATGGAAGCAGAGCGCGAGCGAGCAGGTGACGGCAACGATCTAGGATACCTTCTGCAAATTCAAGCAGAGAACGCGCGCACAGTTGGCGACAGTGAAAAGGAGCTGCAAGTTTTAAGAGAGAACTATCGCAGGCTGATGGGCAGTCTATCGAACCAGGCAAGCGGCGTCTCGGATGAGATGGCTGGTCGTTACCTTGAGGCGCTCTACGAAAATGGAGAGCAGGGAAAGCAGGAGCTTCGTGAGCTAACGCAACAAAACTCGCCATACCAGTTTCAGCTTATCAACTTCCTGCTCGCGCGAGGGGAAGGCGTGTTGGCCCATGAAGCGATTGAGCGCGTGCCCTTGTCCGCAGCCTGGAAATCAGCGCGCCATGCAGGGGCGAGTCTCGCGCTTCAGGATTACAGCCCGCAGAGCGAAAGCTATTTCACAGATGCCTTGCAGCTTAAATCAATCGGAGAACTCATCACTCAAAAACCCGTCACGTCGAAGCAACTCGTCGGCGACGACTGGTTTCATCTGGCGCAAGCCTACGGGCAATGGCTTTACCAATCACCGCAGCATAGCGCGGACGCCGGGAAGCGCACCCTGCTGCCCGCGATGATCGAGAACAGACCGCACGACCAGGATGAGCAAGCGAAGCTCGGAAGCTGGTATCTGGACCGGAAGGATTACAAGAGCGCGATTGAGCACCTGAACCTTGCGCTTGAGATGAACGCGGGGGACACCTCGTCGCGCGCTCGTTTAGGCTCCGCCGCTTTTCTTTCGGGTGATGAAAGCAAAGCTCTGGAGATATGGTCTGAGATTATCAAGGGCGATCAGCCTACGATAGAAGCGTCTGAGCTTTACCTCAGCACACTTCAAGCGCACGGCCTCGCCGCCGAAGCCAGGAAGAGACTGCTCCCGGTGGTCGTCGCACAGGTCTCGCGGTTCACCGATTCCGAAAGCGACTACCCGGATTCCAACTCCATCACCGAGCAGCGACGAAAGGAGCTTGGGAGTTTCAAGGAGCTGATTCATGCGTTGGCTAGCTCGTTCAGAGTGAGCGGCGATGAAGGAAGTGCGGATGAGCCGCTCCCGGTACAAGCTGAAACAGCGCGGGCCAGTTTTTTCTACAAGTTGAGCGAAGCCGTGCCTGGCAACAGCCTGCTGCCGAAAATGTTGATTGAAGAATCTCTCATCGCGGAGAGCAGTTGGGGGCGGTTCTACGAGTTGTTGATTAAGCGTAGCTCTCCTTTGAGCAGCTACGAGCACGACTACGATTACACAGCGCAGCTCAATAACGCCTGGAGCGTTGACGAGGCCGAAGAGTCGCTCGATCAGGAGACTGATTACAAAGTCTCCGAGCCGCCGAGCGAGCGCATACGCTGGGAGAAAGAGTATCTGAATTATTTAATCGCTCGTCACCAGACCGAAGCGGCGCGCCGCATCATCAATGAGGTCGAGACCGAAATCGCGCATCGTTACGCGCGCCCGTCGTGGCTGCGTCTAACGAGCCTGCGACTTGACGTTTTGGATAGGCGGGAAGCAAGCGCCCTGATTGGTCTACGCCGCTTCGCGGGAATTGAGAGCGCATCACAGACCGCCACCATCAACCCGCCAAGCATGGAGCGTTTGAATATGGCCGCCTCCATGCTCAGAGAAGAGGGGCGCGCCGCCGCAGCCGATCAATTGCTCGAAGCCGCTTATACGAGGGAGATTGCGCTTGAGCGTTACAGCGCGCCCGCATTGGTCGGCCTCGCGCGCCTCGCTTTCGCAAGAGGTGATCGAACGCTCGGCCTCAAACTTCTGCAAGCGATGGTCGCTCTCTCCGACGAGGAAACGAAGGCGTCGGAGGCGGCTGAGTTGGCCTCCTGGCCCGCCGTCAAAGCTTACGCGGTTGACCGCGCGCGGCAGGAAGGCGCGGAGATGGAAAATACGCTCGACCACATAGAAGCTTTGCGGCTCGCAGCGGAAACCGCTACGTCCTTTGCGGAGTTTGATGCGGGCATCAATTATCGTCAGCAGTTGTTGGCGGCTTCCCCGGAAGATGAAACGAATCATATCGAGTTGGCGCGGCTCCTGGCCGAAAAGAAGAATTATGAGGAGGCCATTAACCAACTCGCGCAGATCATTGGCGACCGCAGAACATCAAGGCACGCGCGCTGGCAAGCAGTCTCGCTCTCTTCGGAAATTGTTGGCGCGAGAGACGAGTTGTGGGCGAAGCTTAAAGAGCGCGTGCGCGCAGCCGATGCAGGTGACGATGAGATGCTGGCGGCGCTTGACGCACTCTCTTTGTCTAACGCAGGGCGCACGGGCGAAGCCATCAAACTTATCAGCAAAATGGAGGCAGCAAACCCGAATCCTTACCTGAGCTTCTTCGGCGCGCTGCTCGAAAAAAGAGCGCAGAGCGCGGACGCGCTGGCAGGGTTCATCCACACGCTTGTCGCGCAAAGAGACGCGCAGGTTAGCGAGGCTTTCTTGTTTGAAGAAAACCCGCTGCGGCAGATCATTCGCTTCTACGGCGTAAATGGACAGCCGCGCGCCGCGCTCCTCGCCTCCGAGCTTGACCTGACCTTGAAAGAAAGTGGTGACGAGGCAGAGCGCGATGAGAATGTTCCGGCAGCGGTTGCAGAGGAAATACAGGTCGAGATACGGGCGAGCGCGGCGAAGGATGGCTCGCGCTACCAAACTCTGCGAGAGCGTGCAGCGGAGCGCGAGATTCAGTCGCGCAAGGAACTGCTGGGTCTGCTTTCGGGTGCGGCGGAGCAGGTTGGAGACCTTAGCCGCGCGGTCGAGTTCGAGAGAGTCAGGCTGAAGCTGCTTACGGCTGCGTCTGAGCGGCAATCGGCGGAGGCGCGTATCGGGCAGTTGCTCATCCGTCAGAAAGAGAACTCGCGCCGGGCAGTAATCGCGTACAGCGTGGATCAGAATCTCATCGCGCAGCGTTGAATGGGAGGGAGCTTATGCGGCAATGGAAATCAAGCCTGATGGCGTTCTTAACGGGTTTCGGCATCGGCCTTGTGCTCTTCCTGATCGTGAGTTTCGTCATCGGCCTCTTGAAGCCGCATCAGCAAACTGCAACGCGCCATGAGCTATCAGGCCAGCATACTTGCGGCGGGGTTGATAGCTTCTCATCGCCGGAGGAGATACTTGCCGCGCTCAAGAACGAGGATGTGGTTGTCAGGCAGGCCATCTTCCAAAAATTATTCTTGCGTCCCGGTGTCTCAACCGCCTACTACGATTACGAGAGGGATCGGGACTATCCTGAAAGGGCTGACCGCGCTGAAGTGAAGTATATCAACCTGGATGACCAAAGCGGGGATGAGGCCGTGCTGACGTTCGTCAGGTATGAAAAGCCTGTGGCTCTGATTCTCAAAAAGGGAGAGTGCGGATGGTGGCTCGTGGGCGCGCTCAGCTCCTGGCTGCGTTTTGAGGATTACCCCTATCAGGATTGGCTTGAAACGCCGGAGACGGTTAAGCAGGGCGTGCATGACATTCTCGTGCGCGAGAGCACGGGCGATGCTACGCGCTACTCAAGCAACGTGCGCCTCTTGAGATTGACGGACGGCGCACTCGCCGAGGTCGCGGAATTTAACGAAGAGGAGATCAAGCCGGTTGAAGGCTACCGCGAAGCGAATTGGAGCGATGTTAAGCTGCGCGATACGACGAGCTACATCTTTCTTCCAGAGGCTGACGGAAAAGGCGCACACCTCCGGCTCGCCACAAAGGAAGAGATGATTATATATTCCGGCACAACCCCGGATAACACTTTCTGGGTGGAGACGGACGGAGCCTGGCACAATGAAAGAAAGCAATGGAGAGAAAGGCCCGCCGTGCGCCTCCGACTGGTGGGAGAGTACACGCGCGAGCTTATCTGGGACGACGAGCGGAAGAGATTTGTCGAAGAGAAATAATGAAAGGTTGTAGATATGATTGCCCGGAAGATTAGGCGTAGATTTTTGCGGCGACACTTTTTGAAACTAACGGTCGTCGCGCTTCTCGCGTGTGCGGCGCTGATCGCTTACGCCAGGGTGTCTAAAAAATCTGCGGGCGCGTATCAGTTGGCCGCAGACCTTCCACGCGGCGCGCTCGTTTACGCGCAGTTCAGCGACCTGCCCACGCTCATCAAGCGCTGGGATGAATCGCCGCTCAAAGAGCGATACCTGGCAAGCACTAATTTCCAGCAGTTTCAAAGTCGCCACCTCGCCTTGAAATTAATCGAGCGCTGGGAGGAGTTCAATAGCGCCCTGGGCTTTCCCCTCGACGCTTTAACGCTCGGCGAAGCGGCAGAGAACAGGGCGGCGCTGGCTGTCTATGACATAGGGCGTTTGGAGATGGTCTTTGTTGCGCCCATCGGCGAAGAGAAGTTGGCGGCAACAAAGTTTTTTCAGAACACGGATCAGTTTGAAGAAACAGAGCTGCCGGACGGGACTGTCTATTACAGCCGCGTGGTTGAGGCAGACGGCGGGCGGCGTGAGCAGAAGTTTGCCTTCGCTACTGTTCGCGGGCGAGTTGTCCTGGCGACGAGCGAGCAACTGCTTTTACGCACGCTCTCCAACATCAACGGTAAATCGAAACGCGACCGCCTCAGTGATGACCCCACATTCAAAACCTTGAGCGCTGAAGTCGTGCCGCACTTTCTGACCGTCTGGATGGATCAAGCGAAGCTCAACGACGATTGGTATTTCAAACACTACTGGGTGATGCGAAACGTCGAGAAGTTGAAAAACATACGCGCCTGTGTGCTCGACCTTGAGTTGCAGGACGGCAAGTGGATTGAGCATAGAGATTTCTTGCTGGCAGGTCAGAGCGAAGCCCGTAGTCCGGCTATCCCTGCCGCAGTCGCGCAAAGAATCTCATCATTCATCCCTGACGACGCGCCCTACTTTAAGCTGCGCGCCCTGGACGAAGCGGGAGGGGCAGCCTCTCTTGTGCGCGACACTTTCATGGATCGCCTTCCGCAGGATGGAAAGAGCGCGAGCGGCCAGGGCTGGAACTGGCGCACCTTTGATGACTCAGACTTTTACACGAACGATGGCGGGGAAGAAGGAAGCGACCGGGACTATTCTTCTCTTAATCCCAATTTCGATTCTTCGATTGACGACCCGGAAGATGCGAAGGTCGAAGACGAGGATGAGTTGGCGCACGGGCGTTTAAGCAGGGAAACTGAGCAGAAATTCGCTGAAGGCTTACGGGTAGCAATCGCGGCAGCGCGTCCGCTTTATGCTGCTACGGTTGAAAGTCCGAGAGGATTCAACGGCCCGCTCTTCGTGGAATTTAGAAGAGGCGCAGTCTTAACGTTGCAGTCGCCCGCAGCTTTCCGTTCGTCCGCCTTCGAGAGCGCCGTCACAGGTCTGGCCGAAAGCCGTCTGATGATCGCGGGAGCAAGCAGAGGTTTGAGTTGGACAGATGCCTCTTGCGGCGCTCAACGGTGCAGGCGTCTTACCTTGCCCATGCTCGGATGGGGGATGTACTACGCGCTCAGGGGGCCGGACCTGGTTCTGGCGAACAGCCCTGAGATGCTTGAAGCGATGCTCAAAGGGGGAAGCCGCAAGCGCGTGCTTGAGCCAAACACATCTTTTGCGGTTAACGACTTGACGGTGATTCGACTTACTCAAAGAGAGCAGGCTTTTGATTCAGTCGTGCGGAAACTGGACGCAGCGAGCGTCAAAGCCTACTGGGAGGAGCGACAGGATAAGGAGCAGGGTGATGAGGCCGGCCCGTCGCAGGAATTCTTTTCGGGCAACATCAGTAGCCTGTTGGATGTCGCTTCTCCGGTGCTTGAAATCAGGATCAAGAGAAACTCGCAGCCAACCCGTTTACGTGAAGAGGTCGAGATTATATTCAAGTGAGCCTTGTCTTATTGCCGCAGCCTGTGCGACAGCAGCTTACCAGGCATCTTTCTTGAAGATAAGAGGCACGCTGCTTTTGCGCGTCCGGTTGAAGCGTTTGCCAGTTGCCTTGCTTAACGACTTCGTATCAGTTCTATTTCATGCATGATCGCATCCGCACTTTCGGCGGGCGATTTTCCGGTTACGTCAATGGTTCGCACGTTCTCGTGCTTCGGATTCAAGACGCTATGCTCCGCGCATTTCTCTCTCGCAAGTTCCGGGCTAATCTCTTTGAGCCGCTCGACGCGCGCCGGGTCAACCACCCTGCGACATAGCTCCTCCACGTCGCAGATTAACCGGACAGGCACTAACAGGCTTTCGCGTGCTGCGGCGAGTTCTTCAAGATCGAGAAATGCTTGATGAGCCGCCTTGTCACTTTCACGCAGCTCCAGTGTAAAAATAAAACTTAGCTCGGGAGGCGAAATCTCGCGGATAGCGTCATACACGAGCCGCCTGATCTCTTTGACCTTATCCCAGACCGCCGGGGGCAGCCGCGACACGCCATCAGCATTAACAACCGTGAAGATAGGATTATTGATGAGATGATTATCAACCAGCCTGGCTCCGGTGCGCTCGCTCAGCACGCGACCGATAGTGTATTTGCCGGTGCCCGCAAACCCGATGAGAATGATGATGGTGGTGTCGAGCGGCTTGCTGCTCATTTGCTCGCCTTTGCCTGCTGCACTTTCTTCAATTCCTTCTCGATCACTTCCTTCATCCTGTCAAACTCGGCGGGGTTATACCCGACCGACTGATATAGAATCCGCCCGTCCGCGCCAACAACGTAGCTGCGTGGGATGCCGCCGCTCCCGAACAGCTTGTAAACTTCCCTGTGTGGGTCAGGAGCCATCGGGAAACTGAAGCCGTACTCTTTTCTGAATGCGGTAATCTCCTGCGCGGATTGTTCGCGCGCAATCGCTATCATAACGAAATCCTCAGACCTGTACTTTCGCCACACCTCCTCTTCGAGGCGCGGCATCTCAACGCGACACGGCGGACACCACGTTGCCCAGAAGTTAACAAGCATCACTTTACCTCTTGTCGCTCCAACGTTGATCTTTTTGCCGCCAAGTTCGGTCACAGTAAATGAAGGCATCTGCTGACCGACTTTCGTGTACGACTTCATGTCGTCTTGCGCCGTGAAGCTTTGCGGGCGAACAAGGACCGCGCATAAGCACAGCAACAGCAAACAACCTGCAACTAATTTCATCGGTTTCAATCTCCTCGGTTTCAGCACAATCATTTTATCTGCCCGGCGCTCAAATAAACCGGACGGAAAACATTCTAAGCTACATAGGCTTTGGGCTGGTAGTTGAATCTAAATAACGTGAGTTCGATGTAAGAAGCGGCAGAATTTTTCCAGCCCCGTTAGGGGCGATATGATAGTAGCCCAGGGCGTCAGCCCTGGGATCAGATAAGGAAATAGATAGCAAGCCCCGGAGGGGCGACATACTATGCCGCCCCTCCGGGGCTTGATTGTTTATTGGACGCTTGTTCCCATGACTTACGTCATGGGCTACTGATAGGTCGCCCCTGCCGGGGCTAAGAACAAGGTGTCCTTTTATATCGAACTCACGTTAATTACCCATCACCAAAGAGTCACCAAACCGTCATGACTGGCGAGCGAGCATGCCGTTAAGCTCCATACTGGCCGGGCCTGAGCTTCGTGCAGCCGGACTAAGAGAAAAGTTTTCGGTAAAAGGAGTCTTGCAGTATGAGCGGTAAACGACGCAGAGGCAGTCCCGTAGTCGCCCTCTCACTCATGTTCGCGCTGCTTATCACTACAGTGCCGACCGTGCGCGCCTTCGCCGCAGGCATGACGGTGATGCTGAAGGATTCATCCATCACCATCCCGCAGGGCGGAAGCCGTCAACTTACGGCGACAGTGAGCGGCGTTGCCGACACCAGCGTAACGTGGTCTGTCAACGGCATCACTGGCGGCGATGCGACGGCTGGGACAATCAGCACGGCGGGCAATTATGTTTCGCCTTCAAGCATTGCCGTCGGAACAATCGTCACCATCAAAGCCACGAGCGTTGCCGACCCTACGGCCTACGCCACTTGCTCCATCACTATCCGCAACCAGATTCCATATATAACTTCCATCACGCCCAACCCGCTCCCGCCCGGCCCTTTCACAATCACGGTCAACGGCAGCCGCTACGTCAGCGGGGCGCAGGTTCTTCTCAACAGTTCGCCGCTCCCAACCAAATTCATCTCTTCAACGCAACTCACGGCGACAGGCAACTTCGTGGGTGGAAGCGCAAGCGTTAACGTTGTGAACCCAGGCCCAGCCGGAGCAATATCGGTCAACTACACACTGGGCGCTAACACCACGCCGACACCGACGCCAACGCCGGTTCCGACCCCGACCCCGAAGCCTTCTGTAAGTGTCTCGCCTTCGCCTGTCAATGTTCAGATCGGCGGCACGCAGCAGTTTCAAGCGACGGTTTCAAATATCTCGAACACGCAGGTCAACTGGTCTGTCAACAGTGTGGCGGGCGGCAATCAAACAATCGGCACGATAGACACGAACGGCTTTTATACCGCACCCGCATCTGCGCCTTACATGGGCGTTGTCACCATCACGGCGGTGAGTGCGGCTAATGCTTCGACGAAGGGCACGGCTTCCCTTAACCTGCAAGACCCGCAGGCCATCTCTGTCGGCAGATTCCTTGAGCAATCTACCTTCGGCCCGACTCCGCAACTGATGACGCATGTGCGACAGGTAGGCTTCAACGCTTTTCTGGATGAGCAGTTCATGCTGCCCGAATCGCCCTGGCCCGATTACACGCTCCCCACCACACAGAGACAGGATGCCGTCAACGCGCTCTTCTACAATGCGGGCGCTGGCGCAGACCAGTTGCGCCAGAGAGTTCTCTACGCGCTCAGCCAGATTTGGGTTGTCTCGCTCAACAAGAACGTCAATGCGGACATGATTATTCCGCACCTGCAAATTCTCTCTAAGAACGCCTTCGGCAACTACCGCACGCTGATGCGCGAGATGACGCTCAGTTCTTCGATGGGCATGTATCTCGATCTCGTCAATAGCGTCAAGCCTGGGCCGGGAGGCGTCGGCGCAAATGAAAACTACCCGCGCGAGTTGATGCAGCTTTTCACCATAGGACTCTGGGAACTCAACTCGGACGGCTCGCAGAAGCTGGACGCGGGAGGACAAGCTATACCGACTTACACGCAGGCGGACGTGCAGCAACTGGCCCGCGCGCTGACGGGCTGGACGTATCCGACGCCCCCGGGCAAGTCGCCCAACGGCATGAACTACAACTACCAGCCCGGCGTTATGGAAGCGCGCCCCGCTTTTCACGACACGACGCAGAAGAACATTCTCGGAAAAACGCTCGCGGCGAACCAGACGATCACACAGGATTTGGACGGCGCGCTCGACATCATCTTCAATCACCCGAACCTCGGCCCGTTCCTTGCGACAAGGTTGATTCGCGCTCTGGTAACAAGCAATCCGAGTCCGGCTTACATTCAAAGAGTCACAGCCGTCTTCGACGATAACGGGCAGGGCACGCGCGGCGACATGCAGGCGGTGATTCGCGCCGTTCTGCTCGACCCGGAAGCGAGAAATGATGCGCCGCCCTCGGACTTCGGGAAACTGAAAAGCCCCATGCTCTACGTTCTCTCGCTCATGCGTGCGCTCCAGTCGCCCATCCCGCAGCAAAATCTTGGGGCCTACATCTACTACAGTCTGGGCGAAGGCATGCTCGACCCGCCGTCCGTCTTCGGCCACTACTCGCCGCTCTTCAGGATTCCGAAGACGCAAACTTTCGGGCCGGAGTTTCAAATCTACTCCCCAACCGAAGCGGTCAATCGCGGCAACTTCATTTACCAGGGCATGTCTGCCTGGAACGGCGGCATCTACGACATCACGCCGTTTATAAGCGTCGCGGGCGATCAGGTGCAACTCGTCAACGCCGTTGACAACGCGCTTCTCTTCGGGCGCATGTTGCCTTCAACGCGCGCTTCCATCTACAAGGCGCTGCAAGTCTCAACGGACAGCCGCGTGCGCGCGCTCACTGCGCTCTACCTGTGTGCCATGTCCGGTGAATACCTGGTTCAGCACTGATCTCTTCGGAAGGAATTAAGAGAATGGAAAATAGAAATGGAATCTCCCGGCGCGGCTTCATGCAATTGGGCCTGGGGCTGGGCGCGTTCGCCGCCTTGGGCCGCCTGAATATAGCGCGTGCGGCAACCGCGACAGATTACAAGGCGCTCGTCTGCATCTTCCTCTTTGGAGGCAACGACGGCCACAACACGGTCGTCCCTCTGGACTCGACCGGCTATAACAACTACAAGGCGGGTCGCCTGGGGCTTGCGCTCCCGCCCGGACAGCTTTTGCCTATCAACACATCGAACAATGCGCCCTACGGGTTGCACTATGGCCTGCCGGAATTGCAGTCGCTCTATAATCAGAACAAGCTGGCGATACTCGCCAACGCAGGCATGCTTGTGCAGCCCACCTCGCGGCAACAGTTTCTCTCGCCAAATGCGACAGTGCCGACCAACCTCTTCTCACACGCGGATCAGGTCGTGCAGATGCAGACGGGCGCGCCTAACGCTTCGAGCGGCGCGGGCTGGGGCGGGCGCACGGCTGACTTCATGCAGCCGCTCAACACGAGCGCGAATTTCCCGACATCAATCTCGCTTTCAGGGCAGGCTCTTTTTTGCTCCGGCAAGGCAGTGCAGTCGGCAAGTCTTCAGCCCGGAAATTACATGGCTCAAAATGCGATGAGCTTCTGGCCGCAGGCCGAAGCCGATAAGCGCGCTCAGTCTCAGAAGGAGATCGTCACGACCACCTCCGGCAACCAGATGATTGATGCTGCCAACAAGCAGATGGGTGACGCTCTCACGCTCGGCCCAATGCTCAAGAATGCGTCGGGCAGCTCAAGCTTCGCAAACCTCTTTCCGCCGACCCCGCTGGGCGATCAACTTAAAGAGGTCGCCAACATTATTAACCTGCGCCAACAACTAGGGGTGAGCCGCCAGGTCTTCTTCTGTAGTCTCGGCGGTTTTGACTTGCACAGCGGTTTAAGTTGGAACCACTGGAATCTGCTCACGCAGGTGAGCAAGGCGATGTCCGCTTTCTACACCGCGACCGGGATGATGCAGATACAGGACTCTGTGACTACGTTTACTCTCTCGGACTTCGGTAGAACTTTACAGCCGGGCGGTACAGGCTCGGATCACGGCTGGGGCAGCCACTATTTCATCATGGGCGGCGCGGTCAAGGGCGGCGACCTGTACGGCACTTTCCCGCAACTCATTCTCAACGGCCCGGACGACGCCAACACGCGCGGCGTGCTCATCCCCACAGTTTCAATCTCCCAGTACGGCGCAACACTCGCGCGCTGGTTCGGCGCTGCCGAGGACGAGATAGATCAGGTCTTCCCAACGCTTGCGAATTTCAATCCCGTGCGCGACCTGGGGTTCATGCAGTGATTCGTCAGGAGCAGGAAAGTGTAGAGCTTTGAATTGAGCGCGAGATAGACATTCACCGCCGAGTCGTGGCTGACGCGAAAATACGCAGGGAGAGAAATCTCTTTGCGCCCCCCTCAGCGTTCTTCAGCGACTCGGCGGTGAATCTTTGTTTGGCGTAAAGCTTGATTGAGAATTACTCTCTGGCCGAGCCTGAAAAGGATTCTTCGAGCAGCCATTGCTTTGAGACCGTGTCCGCTTCTTCATCGCACCCATGTTTAATTAGTATCGCTTGAATGCCGCGCACAATCTCGCGTCGAGCTTGCGTGATGGTCGCACGCCGCGCCGCGTCGCCTGCATCAATCTGCTCGCGCATCTGGTTCAGAAGTTTAATTGCCTGGCGAGAGGCTTCAAGCACGCAGCTATCTTCGGCGGGATGAGCAGCGTCGTGGCCGGGCGCGTCGAGACAGAGTGCAAGGACGTAATAGCCGCGCCATAGATCGCCGGAGTTGGTTTCTCTCAAGAGATTCACTGCTTGCGCGGCCTCTTCAAATGCCGGCTTCTGGTCGTGCAACTTGAGGCGAGCATGCGCCGATTCGACAAGCGCCGCGCCCAGCCCATCACGATTGCTCAACTCTCCTGCGATGATGGCGGCAAGCACGGCTTTGGTCTGCGCTTCCTGGTAGTTTCCTTCGACGAGTTCGAGGCGCGCCAGATCAATCAGGAATCGAAACTCGTCGTCAAGGTCGTTCACCTCGCGGATCAGTTCAATCGCGCGCGTTAGAGCGGCGCGCGAGGCTATGGCCTGACCCGACTCACAGTAGCCGCGACCCAGCGCCCACAAGACTTCGGCTTCGCAGTGCGTATCGCCTATGTCGCGCAACTGGTCGAGCGCGCGTTTCAAATATTTGATGCCTTCTACGTAAAGCCCCTGGGCCACGCGCGCCTGCCCGATGCCGTAATCCGATTTCGCCTCGCCCAGCAAATCGCCGACGCTCTTGAAGTCTTCGCGCGCTCGCATGGCTAATTGAATCGCAGCTTCGTACTGTCCCTGTCCCTGTTGCGCCCACTGAAGCCGTCTCAGCCAGTGAGCGCGGCGTCTGACATCGCCCACTCGATCAACATACTCAAGGGTGCGTTCGAGCAGGGGAACGCCTTCGCGGTATGCGCCCTGAAGCACGTGCGCCCAACCAAGTATGCCGCTCGCGGTCGTCAACACCTCTTCGTTCTCGGCTGCATTCTCCACAACCTGCGCGACCAGTTGCGACACTTCCTCATACTTGCCAATGGCTCCATACACGTTGCAAAGCTGCATGAGCGAAAGCTGCGCTCCGCTCTCGTCCTGCAAGCGGCGATAGATTTCAATCGCACGTTTGGTTGAAGAGATGGCATCGTTGTACTGGCTGAGACCGATCTGCGTTTGTCCCTGGATAAGATAGGCGGAGGCGAGCGCCGCATCATCCGAGAGAGTTGCGGCGAGACTGATTGCCTGGCCCAGGAAGGATTGCGACTCTTTGAGATTACCGATTGAGCAGTAGCCTTCACCCAATCCAAGCCAGAGCTTCAACCGCTCATTCGGTGTGAGTTGGTCTGTGCCGCGCCGCTCGATCTCAGCCGCCGCGTTTGCGGCGCGCTCAATCCCTGTGACCGCTTCGGGCCACTGCCAGCGACTCGACGCAGCCTGCCATGCGCGCAAGCTCCACTCGAAGGTCTTGCGCGGGTCGCCCGCCGCCTCATAGTGCGCGCTGAGAGCTTCGGCGATGCGGTCTGCCTCGTGCGCGTAAACCTCTTCGAGCGCCTGTCCCGCGCGCGCGTGCAGACGCTTGCGCCGCATGAGCGGTATGCTTTCGTAAAGAACGCGGCGCAGGATGGTGTGGTAAAAACGACAGTCTTCGCCAGCCGACAGAGCGCGCTCCGAGAGCACGCCACGACGCACGCCCTCGCAGAGCAACTCCTCAACTTCCACTTCACTTTTCCCGGTCATACGGCAGAGCGTGACGACGCGAAATTCATCGCCTATCACAGACGCGCACTCGGCCATTTCCCTGACGCGCGAGGGCAAGCGGTCGAGCTTGGCTCGCGTCGCCATCACCAGCGTGTCAGGCAGGCGCATGTCCTTGATCCCGTGCCAGCGCCACTGCATGCCGTCCTTCGTGCAACAACTGATCGCACGCTCGGCTATCAACAGGCGCAGCGTCTCGGTTAGAAAGTAGGGATTGCCTCCGGTGATCTGGTAAAGCCTGCGTAAATCTTGAGGCGGAATCGGGGGACTGTGGCGCTCGCCGCCAAAGACCGCTTTAATACTTGAATGGCAGGAGTGTTCGTCCAGCGGCTTGAGGTTGAGGCTGATGAAGGCACGATAGTTGGCCTGGTGCTTTAACCAATCGGCCAGGGGGGATGCGTCCCCTGCGGCCTCCTCAGCGCGTGCGAGCGCGACGAGCATGAGAGGCTCGCCCTGCGCGCTGCGCATCATGTAGCCGATCACGTCGCGGCTGGCCTCATCGGCCCACTGCAAATCGTCCAAGATCATCACGAGAGGACGCGCACGGCTCAGGCGCAGGAAGCATTCGCTGATGGGAATGACGACGCGGTAGTTTCCGCCCGTCGTGGTCCCGCCGCTCGTCAGCAACTCTCTGGGGCCGCTCAAGGTTTCCGCTTCCACGAATAGCTCTTCCGGCAGCGTCACGCCGCAGGTCTCGCGCGCCGTCTCGCGCAGATGGTGTTGCATCTCCCCTTGGTTGGTTTGACGCGCTTCTTGCGTGACTGCGCCTGGGCTACCGAAGGCCGCACGCAACAGGTTTAGAAAGACTTCGTAAGGGGCCAGGCGACTGCCGCCGTAATCAAAGAATCGCGCGTAGATGTAGTGTGCGTTTTGCGCGCGTGCCCAACGTCCAAAGTGACGAGCAAGCTGCGTCTTGCCTATACCCGGCTCGCCCATGATGAGGACAGGCTGTCCAGCGCCCTCCAGGATTCTTCTATACTCCGCCTTCAGAATTTGTAGCTCTCCCTCACGACCCACCAGTTGATCGAAGTCAGGGTCTACAGCATGTGTGGCGGGCTGCGTTAGATTTTGCTGCCCGGTTGCCTGTGCGTGAAAGCCTGGTTGCAGGGCCGCTTCATCCTTCGCTTCGCTCAATTCATCGCCGTGAGCAAACCTGACGGGCGCGATGAAGCGATAGCCGCGCGCATGGTAGGTCTTGATATAGCGCGACTCCTCTGCGTTATCGCCGAGGGCGCGCCGCGCCTGCGAGATGGCCTTCTTCAACACACCGTCGGTGGTGAAAACCTCCGGCCAGATTTTCTCTAACAACTCTTCTTTGGGAACCACGCGATGGTGTTGCATTACCAGGTAGCGCAGGACTCTGACGGCGAGAGGTTCGAGAGGTATGACCTGCTCGCTCATGTACAGCAAATCTACGTCAGACGAAATATGGAAAGGCTCGAAATAGAGAGTCAGGGGAGCTGACTGTGCCATTACTAACTCCGATTCACAGAGGACTCATATTGAATTGAACTTAAAGTAAGAAAACCCGCGTAGCTTTGCTCGCTTGTCTTCGAGCAGGTATCGCGGCAAAAACTGTGTGATTCTCTTGTTCTCGACAACTATTCAGCTAACATCAGTGGGCTAAAACCGGATTCAAGCCGGAGAATCCACAGTTGGACGGAAAATGCTGCGTAAATTGCGGCAGGAAACGGAAACTTTATGCAGGGAGCGAGCCAGGATTCAAATCATCATTCAGAGAGAGTCCGCACAGAAAAGATGTATTCAGAAGATAGCTCCCATCATACAATACAAAGCATGTGGACGAAAATGTACGAGAAGAGGCGGACGGGTTATCTAGTGGCCGTGCTCGGCACAGTCGCCGTCGCAGGCGTGCTCAAGCTGTTCGGCGAGCATATCAACTCGACGACCGTCGCGCTCGGTCTACTTCTCGTGGTGCTTTTCGTCGCCAGCGGCTGGGGGTCGCGCCCCGCCGTACTCTCTTCGCTGCTCGGTGTCGTCTGCTTCAACTTCTTCTACCTGCCGCCTGTCGGTAGACTTTCCATAGATGACCCGGATAACTGGATCGCTCTGTTCTCCTTTCTCATCACTGCCGTTACTGTCGGCGAGCTTTCGGCGCGCGCCAAGAGACGCGCAGAGGAGGCCGATGCCGGGCGACGTGAGATCGAGCGTTTATACCAGGAGCTTCAGGACGCCTTCGAGCGCGCCAGCCATGCGAAAGCCCTTGAGCAGAGCGAGCGTTTGAAGTCGGCGCTGCTCGATGCCGTGACACACGACCTGCGCACGCCTCTCACGTCCATCAAGGCATCAGTCACCACGATGCTGGATGACTTTCAATCTAAGGCTGACGACGAAGAGGCGATGGCGCTCGATGCCGAAGGGCGGCGGGAGATGCTGGAAGTCATAGACGAGGAGACAGACCGGCTCAACCATTTCATCGAAGGGTTGGTGGAACTGGCGCGCATCGAAGCCGGAGAGATGCACTTGCGTCGGCGCTGGGATTCGATTGAAGAGATCATCACTGCGACACTGGAGCGCGCCGCGCCTCTCACACATGCTCACAAGCTGCAAGTCTCGCTCGATGCCGAGTTGCCAGCCGTGCGCGTAGATGCCAGGGCGGTCGCGGAGGTCATCTACACGCTGGTTGATAACGCCGCAAAATATTCTCCTGCCGGAACGACTATTAAAGTGGATGCGAAGTATGCGAATGAGCAAACGATCCAACTGAGTGTCGAAGACCAGGGCAGCGGCATACCGGGAGAGTTGCGTGAGCGCGTCTTCGACAAATTCTTTCGCGCGATGAGGGACGGCGACTCAAGCACGCACCAGCCTTCAGGGACAGGAATGGGATTAGCTATTGCGAAGGGAATCGTGGAAGCTCACGGCGGTCGTATCTGGATCGAGGATGCTCGCGGGCATCAGGGAAGTCGCGTTGTCGTTACGCTCCCCGTAGGCGAAGAAGACGAACCGGCTGTCGAGGATAGCTCGCAGTCAAAGACAGGAGAAGATGGGCGAGCGCATACTTATCGTGGGTGACGCGCCGCAGATCACGCGCGTGGCTGCACAGGAGTTTGCCGACGCGCGGCTATGATAGCATCTCAGGTCACAGGAGTTATGAAAATCAATTCATCGGTGGCACACTTGAAGAGAAATAAGCTCGACTGAAACGCCGGAGCCGCAAGCAACTTATTAGAATGAATCTGAGAAGTATCACTGCTACCAGGTATGTGACCCCGCTGCGAGAAGGCGGGTCGTTGCCCGCTATCGTGGAGGCTGACGACGACGGGCTTTACGTGCTGAAGTTTCGCGGCGCGGGGCAGGGGCCTAAAGCGCTCATCGCCGAATTGATAGCGGGTGAGTTGGCCCGCGCGGTTGGGTTGCCCGTGCCGGAGATTGTCTTCGTCGAACTCGACCCGGCGCTTGCGCGCACCGAGCCTGACCCTGAGATACAGGATTTGATTAAGGCGAGCGCAGGACTCAATCTCGCGCTCGATTATCTTCCCGGCTCTGTCACCTTTGACCCTCTGGTGGATAAGCCCGACGCGGAACTGGCTTCGGCTGTAGTCTGGTTCGATGCCTTCACGACCAACATTGACCGCACGGCGCGCAACACGAACATTCTCGTCTGGCACCATAAGCTCTGGCTGATTGACCACGGCGCGGCGCTCTATTTCCACCATGATTGGATGAACTACCTTGAGCGCAGCCGCAATTCGTTCCCGCTGATTAAAGAGCACGTCCTCTTGCCGTTTGCCGGCGCATTACAAGAGGCCGACAAGACATTGAGCGAGAAAGTGACGCCGGACCTGGTTGAAGGGATTTTGAATTTGATCCCGGATGAGTGGCTCACCCCCCATCCACAATTCGCCGAAGCTCAAGAGCAGCGCGCCGCTTACGCGCAGTATCTTCTGACGCGGCTGGCCCTCCCGCGCGAATTCGTAAAGGAGGCGGTTGATGCCAGAGCATTGTCCATTTGATTACGCCGTCATCCGCGTCGTCCCGCGAGTCGAGAGGGAAGAGTTCGTCAACGCGGGCGTGATCGTCTCCTGCCCGGCAAAAGATTTCCTGAAAGCACTGATCGAACTGGACAGGGAACGCCTCGCCGCTTTTGCGCCCGCGCTCGATCCGGCGCTCGTCCAAAAACACCTGGACGCCATCCCCGCCATCTGCGAGGGCGGCTTAGGCGCTGGGCCTATCGGGTTGCTCCCGCCCCGCGCTCGCTTCCACTGGCTGGTCGCGCCGCGCAGCACAATCATTCAAACGTCCCCCGTCCACACAGGCTTCTGCGCCGACGGTGACGAAATGTTGGAGCATTTACTCAACACGATGGTTCGCAAGAGCTAGTCCTGCTTTAGTCGCTCGACAGCGAGCCAGCCAAAATGTTATAGAATGCGTTGCCGACAGCAAGGCGTTGAGCTTTCCTGTAGCCTTCACCAGGGGTTTATTAACCGGAAGCAAATCGCTCTCGCAGATGAGCATCAACGGTTGACGCTCTAAACTAAAACTCTTCATTAAAACTTTCCCTGCTGGAAGTTATCCTCGTTCAAGTTCGGCTGGTAGCGCATGGGCGCTCCGAGTCGCCAAGAAGTAGAGAGTATTAAGCCTTATGTTCCCTCGCTTATCCCTCAATAAAATTCCGGTCAAGCGCATCGTGCTCATTGTTGCGCTCGGCATGGTCGCCTGTTGGATGCTCGCGCGCCGGGATGTGCCGCGCGCTCAGGCTCAAACGCAGCAGCCCGACTACAAAAATTTTGAAAGCCCGCAGGTTCATCCTCTCGTCGTCACGCCCGATGGGATGCGTCTCCTCGCGGTCAACACTCCGAACAACACGCTTTCCGTCTTCTACCTGAGCGGTGGAGTTCTAACGCTGGTGAAGGAGATTGCGGTCGGGCTTGAGCCGACGAGCGTCGCTGTGCGTAATGAGCGCGAGGCGTGGGTCACGAACTGGTTGTCGGATTCTGTGAGCGTCGTTGATCTTGCCAACGGTAACGTCATACGCACGATTGATGTGGGCGACGAGCCGACGGATGTAGTCTTCGCAGGCCGAGCGCGCGAGATGGCTTTCGTCTGCGTCTCCGGCCTCAATCAAGTTAAAGTCTATGATCCGAATGCACCGGCTGCGAGTCCGCAGGTCATCAGCATTCGAGGCAAACAGCCGCGCGCTCTCGTGCGTGATCCTTCGGGGTCGCAGGTTTTCGTCTCGGTCTTTGAATCGGGCAATCAGACGACGATTGTTCCCTTCCAACAGGTCAGGGCCGGGGGCGGCGCGCCTCCGCCGTCTCCGGCCATGTCTGCCTCGCTGCCACGCGCGCCTGACACCGGACTGATCGTCAAACGCAGCGGATCAAGTTGGGTTGATGAAAGAGGCGATGGGCGCTGGACGCAGTTCATCCCCTACACTCTCGCTGATGTTGACGTGGTAGCTATTGACGCGAGCGGCCAGACGGCTGCGATCAGCAAGGAGTTGCGCGGCGTTGGCACAAGCATCGGCAACGCTGCGTTTGATGCTGCCTCGAATCGCCTTTACGTCGTCAACACTGAAGCTCATAACGAGGTTCGATTCGAGCCGAACTTGCGCGGTCGCTTCCTGAGCACGCGCGTCTCGGTCGTCAACCTCGGAGCGAATGCGACGGTCACACCTGTTGATCTCAACCCGCACGTCAACTTAAATATTCCGGCAGGCTCAGACCAGGAGCGCGCCCAGAGCCTTGCGCTTCCGGCAGACATCGCGCGCGATACGGACGGCACACTCTACGTCGCGGCGACTGGTTCAGCCCGCGTGGGTGTGCTTGATCCAACAGGAGCAGTGCTGGCGCGAATAAATGTCGGGCAGGGACCGACCGGGCTTGCGCTCGATAACGCGCGCAGGCGGCTCTATGTGCTCAATCGCTTCGACGAAACTGTGAGCGTCGTTGACCTGGCATCGCGCAACGTCGTCATCAACACTGCGGTCGGCAATAATCCTGAGCCTGCGGCAGTTCGCAATGGCCGCCGCTTTCTTTACGATGCTTCTCTGTCGGCGCATGGAGATTTGGCCTGCGCGAGTTGTCATGGCAACGGCCACCGCGACGGCTTAGCGTGGGATTTGGGCGACCCGCGCGGGAGCGTGCAGTTCGTTAACAACGGCGGCAGCATCGCCGGATTTATCTTTCCCTTCGTTTCCAATTTTCACCCGATGAAGGGGCCGATGACGACGCAATCTTTGCGCGGCATAACGGGAAGCGAGCCGCTTCACTGGCGCGGCGACAGAACAAGCCTGGCTGATTTCAATCCCGCCTTCGTCTCGCTGCTCGGCAGTCCGCGCCAGCTCACCACAGATGAGATGAGCGCGTTTGAGGCGTTCGTGCGAACGCTGACCTACGCGCCGAATCCGTTTCAAAATCTTGACCGCACTTTGCCGAACCCTTCGACGGGGCCGAGCGCAGCGCGCGGCGAGCAACTCTTCAACACGGCGCTTCTGGATGCGAGAATATTGTCGTGCAATCAATGTCACACGGCATCGCCGGGATTTAAGCTTGGAACTAACAGTCTGATTATTCCGGGAGTCGCTCTGCAAGAGACGCAGGACTTCAAAGTCCCACAGCTTCGCGGTCTCTACCAGAAGGTCGGGATGCAGAACGCGCCGGGCGAGCAACTCTCAGGCTACGGCTTTGCTCATGACGGCAACTTTGATTCCTTGCTTAGCTTCTTGCGCTCCCCGGTCTTCACCTTCAATAACGACAACGACCGCCGCGACGTTGCCCAGTTCGTTCTCTCCTTCGACACGGGCATCGCGCCAGCCGTTGGCGTGCAGGTCACAGTGAATCACGATAACAAGGCTACCGCCTTCGTCACAGACCGGATTAATCTGCTGATGTCGCAGGTGGGCGCTGGAAACTGTGATTTGATCGTTCGCGGAACTTTCGGCGGCGCAAGGCGTGGATTTTTCTATATCGGCAACGGGCTTTTTCAACCGGATAGGCAGGCGGATTCGCCAGTCTCCTTGCAGACGCTCACACAGGCAGTAGATTTCAACCAGGAGTTAACTTTCACGGGTGTTCCCACAGGCGCGGGTCGTCGTCTCGGAATTGATCGTGATGCCAACGGGGTATTGAACGGCGACGAGCAAGCCAGGTCGAACCCGATTGACAGTCCGCGCTTCTTCATCGCTCAACAGTATGCAGACTTTCTTGGTCGTGATCCAGACCCCGTAGGCTTCCAAGGCTGGCAAGATTCGTTGAACAACTGCGCTGCTGGAGACATTAAATGTGACCGCATTGAAATCTCATCAGGGTTCTTCCGCTCATCTGAATTTCAAGAGCGCGGATATTTCACCTACCGCTTCTACTCAGTGGCATTGGGGAGAAAACCTGATTACGCAGAGTTCATTCCCGATCTAGCAAAGGTGAGTGGATTCCTGACGGATGCGGAGAAAGAAGCCAACAAAGTAGCCTTCGTTGACGAGTTCATGGCAAGAACTGCTTTCAAGAGTAAGTATGATTCGACAATCAATAATCCGACCAGTTACGTTGACGCATTGTTGACTACGGCGGGACTGCCTAATCATCCATCACGTGCAGGATGGATTGCAGGCTTGCAGAATAACTCTCTGACGAGAGCACAGGTCTTACGCCAGTTAGCAGAGAGCGCAGAGGCTTACAGCAAGTTCTATAATGAAGCGTTTGTGGTGATGCAATACTTCGGGTATCTCAGGCGTGACCCTGATATTTTCTACCTGGACTGGATCAAGACAATGGATCAGAACCCTGCTAATTACAGGGGCATGATTGATGGCTTCATGAACTCGCTTGAGTATCGCCAGCGGTTCGGAGCTTGAAGCTGGCGGTCAAGCTACCATCTCAGCAAGTTGTATGAAAGGCCGCGACCAGTTATAGTCGCGGCCTTAGCTTGTATGACACAGTTTCACCCGCAAGATTCAAACTACGAGAGCCGTGTCCGCGAAAGCTTCGCCCGCCAGCAGGTGATGCATCTGATGGGAGCAGCCTTGACGCTCGTGGAGCCAGGCGCAGTTGAGATTGAGTTACCTTATCGTGCGGACCTCACACAGCAGCATGGCTTCATACACGCAGGCATCATCGCCTCCGTGCTCGACAGCGCCTGCGGCTATGCCGCCTTCAGCCTGATGCCTGCGGACGCGGCTGTTTTGAGTATTGAATTTAAGGTGAACCTGCTGGCCCCGGCCAAAGGCGAGCTTATCAGGGCCAGGGCAGATGTTAAGCGCGCGGGGCGGAATGTGACTGTGTGCGTGGCCGATGCCTGGTCAGTTGAGGGTGAGCAAAGTAAGGTTGTTGCCACCATGCTTGCCACGATGATGCGCGTTCAAGGCCGTAATGATCTGATGGGTTAGTCAGCTTTACCAATCAAGGCGCTTCAAAAATAACTGAAGGCCCGGATGCGCTCTCCCCTTCGCATCCGGGCCTTCAGTTGACGGTCGCTCACTTACGTTAAGACAGCAGCGACCGAACTCGATAGTTTCTGTTGACGCTTAGTAACGGCGATACTTGTTACGAATCTTGTAGGTGTAGACTGCTGCGCCGCCCCCACCCGCGATTGCGCCGATAGCCGCGCCCTTCTTGCCGCCGATAATACTGCCTAGAATCGCACCGCCCAGAACGCCGCCAGCGGTCGTGATCTTGTCGCGGTGCTTCTCCCAGAAAGAGCGATTATCACGGCGCTGATAATCATACTGGCTGCTCTGTGTAGCTCTCTGGCGATAGCGAGTCTGCGCCCCCACAGGAATCGCTACGACGCTAAACACTATCAAGCACATCAAGGTTGCTAAAAGTTTTTTCATCACCACCACCACCCGGAAGCCAGTTATGGCAATGAGTGTGCCAGAGCTATAGACTCTGATAGCGGAAACTTTGAATCTACTTTTTACCTGAGCTTTCGTTTGAGTTAGGAGTTTAGAGCGAATGGGAGCGGCTCGCTTCTTTCTTCTATTAGGTATAGTGAGTGTGGCGCGGCGTAGCTTTTGGGGTAAGGTCGAAAGTTAAGGCGTGGAATCAGAAAACGAGCGGCGAGAAGTTTGGCTCGCCGCTCGTTTTCTGATTCATTCTGAGGATTTCATCACAGCCTGGCGAAAAGCATGGCATCGGCCTTTCTACATTTTTTCTTATCTGGCTTCGCGGCGCTTGATGGAGACTCCGCCGTTGGTCGTATAAATGCGAAGGTTTGTGCCGCCCGATCCCAGGTTGAGTGATAACTCTCTCATCTCGCGTGTCACTTCGGCAATCGAAGGACTAACTGCTAGATGACCATTGACCGTCCCTGCCTCCAGATGAGCCGAGTAGTTATCGGGGACTATGACAGACAGCCCGCCATTAGTCGTCTTCACGTTGAGTCCTTCGCCCTCCCAGTTGCTGCCGGTCAACTCAACTGCCATTCCTCCGTTAACAGTCTCGCCCGTCACATTGCCGCCGAGACGCTTCAATGCTACGCCGCCATTTTGAGCATCGAACCTGATCCGGCCATTAACGTCCGCGATGCTGATGCCGCCGTTATGAGCGCGAAGCGAAAGGTTCGATTGACGCGGCACGAATATCTCGTAGCCCACGTCCCAGTTCGCATTACGAGTCGGCTCCGGGCCTTCAGCGCGAATCTGCCCACTGGCGGTTGCGACTCGAACCTGGGACGCCAGGTTATCCGCATCAGCTTGAGTGGAAGCCTGCGTCTGGATGCGATAGCGCACAAGAATCTCATTGCGCTCCCAGCCTTTGACGGAGATTCCGCCGTTCTGCATCCCGTCCACGTTGACTGCGCCCCCGGTCGCCGCCAGAGTTTGCTCTTTGACCTCGCAGTGACGCGCACGCGAATCGTTATAAGAAGAGTCTTGATCGCTACAACGGAGCGAGTAGCGCGCGTCATTCATCTGCGCGGAAACTGCTGAAGCAGCCAGGCAGAGGGCGACAGAGACAAGCGCCGTGTGTGCCAATACTTTTTTAATCATCTCATTCTCTCCTCAAGATTGATGGCTTATTGAAACAAAGCCTCGGAAGTTTTGCCGTTCTATATAGCAAACACCGCGCACGCCCTTTTTGTGGCAGAAAAATATTGAGAGGGTAGCCGACGCGGATATTTTTTCTGCTTCAGCAGCTAATCAGGCGTGTAAAGTATAGAGAAAAGAATTGAAGTTATACCGCTGGAAAAGTGTGTGGAAAGGAGCAGCTTTAGCGTTTGCGCCGGAACCCTATCGGAAAATGTGCCTGACCATTGACGCACAGATTAGTTATTTCTTTGCGCCCTTCTTCTCCTCTTTAACTGGTTGAAGAAACGGCTTCCACTCTTCCGGGAGTTGGCAATTCTTCGGCGCTCCCATAAACAGCGGGGCCATCTGTTTGTCGCTGTACCCGGCCAGTCCGCAGCCGACGCGCGTCACTTCAAAAGTCAACTCGGAGTGTTCCTTCGCAAACTCGATGAACCGGCGCACGTAGTGAGCAATTTGATCTAAAGGTATCGGTCGCAGTCCATGATCTTTGGTTGGGATAGCGTAGCTTGTGCCCTGGAGTCCGACTCCTTTGCCGGACACTGCCCCATGATGTTCGCGTGCGCTCTGAGCTGTGCCTCTGCCGTGTCTCCCGGAAAGATTGGAACCGAAGACAAAAATGGCTTCATTACTCACTTCCTGCTCCCTTCTACTTTTACACTTGCTTTACTCTTCAACATCCATGCTTACTCTACAAGCGGCGTTTCTTACTCCCGTAAAACTGCTCGAACGCGCTACTCACAGATGCGGGAGTGAGGGCTTCCCATGTGCCTGATTGCGCTTTGCTGTTTGGGCCGGTGAGAGCGCCAGCTTGTGCTTGTCTACGCTCACGCGCCCGCCTCCCCTTACTCCTGATGGTCTTCAAGTATGCGATGTAACGATCCCGCGCATCATTCTGCATTTCGACGATCCGCACTGCCAGGAGATAACTACACCCTGCTTCTTTACCTTTAAGTTGTTCAAACCTGACTGAGGCTGTCAGCATCTTCACCGGGCCGCCGGGGAGTTCGAGCTTGACCTCCAGGCGGCTCTCCACATCCGTCAGGTAAAGGTCTCCGATTCGCACCGAAGGCAGCAAGAGGGTCAGTCCTGACGCGCTCATGTCGCGCGTGTGACCCACGATTGCGGGCGCATCAGCCAGACTCTTCGCTACAGCGCTTTTGCCTGGGACGCGCAGGGTAATGATGAAAGGTAGGCGTGCCTCAGAACGCTCGTCGCGCCTGAGCGCACGGCGGCGATCATTCACATACTTGCGTAGCCGCTTGGTAACGGAGCGGATTAACTCGGAAGTCTTTTCAGCCATTTCTCTACTTCTTCACTTCCAGACAAACTGAGCCTTGTGTTTTGGCCTGTCAGGTTACATCAGAGGGAGCGAGGGTGACAAATGTTCCGTCGAGTGGTTTGGCGAAATGATCTGCCAAACCTCCATCAATAAGCTGTAGCAGTGCGCCTATCATCGGTCACTCGAATTGCTTCTTGAACTCCTCAAACTCTCGCCGCATCCCTTCAACTTCGGCGCGTAGTGATTCTACTTCCTGCTCCAACGCTGAGAGCCTATCGCCCCTGGAAGGTTGAAACGGCCTTGTGGATTCTGAATTTTCAGATTCGAGTTGGTGATTGACAACTACTACTTCGCCGCTTAACAGGTGAGCATAGCGAGTCTCTTTCTGACCTGGCTGGCGTGGCAGCGTTGCCACTAAAGCTTCCGCCTCCTTCAAGCTCAAAGAGTTTAGCGTTTCCTCAACTTCCTGTAGTCCTGAAAAATCGTAAAGGCGATCCGTTCGGCCCCGAAGCTCGCCGACGGTCTGATGTCCCCTGAGCATCAGCACACACATGACCGCCAGCTCACCGGGGCTGAGACTGAAAATCTCGGCCATCATGTGCTTGTATTTGGGAACACGGCTGGTGCTGCCATAAAAGACGTAGGCGAGATTCTTTGAACGCAAGGCTTCGAGCGCCTGCTCAACCGTCGCTTCATCAAATGTAACTACCGGGTTGCGATTATTCTTCTGGTTGCAGGCTTGGGTCAGAGCGTTAAGTGTTAAGGGATAGTATTCCGGCGTGGTGACTTGCTTTTCAACCAAAGCCCCCAGAACTCGCACCTCCGCCTCATTTAATACCGTAGGCATAATCAAACAATCCTTATTTTGAGGATGAACAAAAGCGAAGGCAGGATTATATGTCAATCGTCAGAGGTTAACGAGTTGCAGAACAAAGCGTGGACAGCATGACTCATTCCAACTTAAGAATCATTTCCTGCAAGACCTGCTGCTCTCTTTCACCTGCCTCCAATCCCACTTCCGTGTACTTGCCTGCTAAATTAATCAGGGTAAGTGATCGGTGATAGCTGCCATCAATCAAAGCCACAGTGGTTAGAGCCTCGAATAAAATATTGGAAGCTTTGGCCGTTTGTTCTCTTCGCGCAATCCTGGGCGCGATTTCCATTAAGGCCAGCGCCTTCTCGTATGGCAACTCTATCGTGGCAGCGCTCAAGAGGGCTTGAGATAGTGTATGGTCAGCCAGCTCTAATTGCTCGGATTCCACAAAAGCATCGGCAACCCCAACGTCGCATAGAACTCTGGCGTAGCTCTCTTTGATCATCTCGGAGACTTCAAACACCCTGCTATTATTCCCGGAACGCGCACATAGTTTTGCCATCTCCGCTAACGTGCGTTGTCGTTGGTCTTGAGAATTGAGCAACTCCGTTACCTGCAAAGCCTCTTCGTAGTGGCCTGCCGTCGCATAAGAGAGCGCCAGGCTATCAACCAGGCTCTCTCTCTGCATGAGGCCATGCTCACCATATACCTCTTCGTCTCTGACTATTTCCAAAGCTTGTGTCAACCACGCAAGAGCCTCCGTGCTTCGACCGGCCCTGTGATATTCAAGCGCCACCATGATCGTCGCGCGGGCGAATTGAAACGGGTCTTCGATTTCTTCAACAACCGAATCAGCCTGATCGTAGCGCTGTAGAGCGGCAAACCTTCCGGCGATTTGCGCTAAAGCGCCATCTTTAGCATAGCTAGTAGACATCCCTGCTGGAGTTGAGCCATCAAATTCATTACACAACTGGTGCGCGCGAGATAGGATTTCAAAAGCCTGCTCTTCTTGTCCGCTCTCTTTATATAGGTAAGCTATCTCTAGCAGCGTGGAGATACGTTGCTCGGAAAACTCGACCTCTTCGGCAGCTTTCATCGCTTCCGGCAGAAGTTCAAGTGCCTCGGCGCTACGCCCATCTTGAAGAGCTTTGGCGGCTAACTCGGCTAATGTCACCGCTCTCGAATCGGCATACTCGATTGATCTTGTTACCTCAAGAGCTTGAGCAAAGTGGCCGCTGCCAACGCAGACAAGAGCTATCTGGCTTAACGTTGGCGCGCTGTCGTCCAGTTCCCAGGCAAGCTCGATAGACTTCTCAACTGCGCCTGCCTCAGCATATTTAATTGCCATCTGCCCCATTGCGTCCGAATGAAGGTTATCGTCTTCGATCATCTCAAGCAGCTTACCGGCGTAGTCATCTTCTCCGACTTCAATAGACTTGGCAGCAAGACTCGCAAGCGCCTGATCCCGCATAAAGGAATCGTTGATGGTCTCCGCCAGATCAACGGCATTATCGAGCAGCCCTGATTCAGCGTATCGAACTGCTATCAGAGAAATGACTTCAGAGCGACTTTCAAGATTGTCTATGGTAGATGCTATCTCCACAGCACAGTCTAAAAAGTTACTCCCCGCGCCCTCGTCCTCTACAAAGTTTTCATCCATGTTGATTTGTTATGCGCTCCGGTGATTGAAGACATTTCAACCAGCCTGTTGATTATACTGCTCGATTCTTTCTTTCCAACGCATGGCGGATTCTGATGTTTGAGACCTCTCAGATAGTTTCTGATCGTATTTCTCGTCGGGGTCGTTTACCCAGGCGGTTTTATATCTGGCTTCACAGACATAACAGATCGAATCACGCCCTAGAAATAAGAGACCGAGCGGCGATTCAAAATAGAAATCCCTGTTCCCGCAGAAAATACACTCTTCGGCTTCAGAAGCATTCAAGCTCAGATTTTCAGCCAACACAAACCCGCAATCCTCACATGCAAGCTTTTGCTCCAACCGGTCAAGCTGGAAATGATTGCCGGAGAAGCAGACGGGACAAGCTATGAATACCTCATGCATGATCTGATTCCTGCCACCCGGCACGTTCGTGAAGCCATCTCTGATGAAGCGCGCGGAGCGGACTAACGCGCGAACACGCCTGCCGCCTGCCGCATCATTTCAACACTCCCTGTGTCTCATCCGCATCCACCCTTGCGGCCATCGCGCTCAACGATAATATCTTGGCAAGCCTCAGACAGTACATTCTTTTCCGTTACAAAACATCCAGCGCATAGTGAATCTGCCTGAAGCTCGTCTCCTCTCACAAAAAGCAAAAGCAAGCTGCGTGACTACTTCCACACAAAATTGACCCGCTTCCGCCAAACTATCCTGAATCTGTGCGCCTAATGAGTCGCTGCCACTCATTGATAATACCGAGCGACGAAATGCTGACATAACTATTACAAACGGATGGCCCATAAACTGCTAGGATACTTGTGTCCCCCGCATCTTAATGTGTGGAGAAGAAACTTTTCATAAGGGGTAGGAGTCTCATGGACGGAAAATTAGCAATCAGCAAACAGAAGGTTGGCCTTAACTGGAATACTGCCATCTTTATGGTGATCTTTCATCTGGGCGCAATAGCCGCGCTTTTTATGTTTAGTTGGAAGGCGCTCTTTGTGACTCTTTTTCTCTGGTGGGTAGCCGGAAGCCTGGGCGTAGGCATGGGCTATCATCGCCTCTTAACGCATAGAGGCTTCAAGACTCCAAAAGCTGTGGAATATTTCCTGACGTTCTGCGGCACACTGGCTCTCGAAGGCGGGCACATCAACTGGGTTGTGACGCATCGCATTCACCATGCGCACACAGAGGTTCCGGGCCAGGACCCGCACACGCCGCGCGATGGCGGCTGGTGGGCACACATGGGTTGGATTTTGAGAGGCACGTCGCAGCAGCATGGCGATGCGGTCATGTGGCGATATGCTCCCGACCTGATGAAAGATAAGGTTCATTTCTGGCTCAACCGGCTTTACTTCGTGCCTTTGATTATCTGCGGGATAGTTCTGCTGGCAGTCGGCGGCTGGTCAATGCTGATGTGGGGCACCTTCCTGCGCGTCACAGTGGCGTTGCACATGACGTGGCTGGTCAATTCCGCGACACACATGTGGGGCAAACGCAGATTCAATACCCGCGACGATTCAACCAATAGCTGGTGGGTCGCTCTGCTGACATGGGGCGAAGGCTGGCACAATAATCACCACGCGCATCCTAGAGCAGCGCGCCACGGACTCACCTGGTATGAGATTGACATCAACTGGTGGGGCATACGCACTCTCCAATTTCTAGGACTGGCTAAAGACATCAAGCTCATCAGCAAGGCCCAGATGAGGGCACAATCGGAGCCAGAGTCTCTTCGGCAAGCAGCATAAGAGAGAAGCCAAAGTTAAAAGGTAAGTGAAGGACGGACGCCGCTATTTGAAAGCTGGCGTCTGTCTTTCTTTTGCCTTTTTACTTTTACCTTCTACCTTTCTACAATAAAGGTATGCGGTTTAGCGGTCGTCGTAAATCGGTTGCCTTCGTCACGCTCGGTTCCTGCCTGGTCGCACTGGCGATTGCGCTCAACGTCGGATGGATTCTGCTCAACTGGCGCGAGGTCGCGCTCTTAATTCTGGGAATCGTCTTTTTCATCCTGATTATTACCGGCCTTGTTTTGAATACAATCTTTCTGATTCGAGAGATCAGGCGCAATGAGCAGCACGACACTTTCATCAACGCCGTGACTCACGAACTGAAAACGCCGATCACCTCAATTCGGCTCTACCTAGAAACGCTAAAAACTCGTGAAGTTGATGAGACTCGCCGCGAGGAGTTTTACGACATTATGCTCGCCGACAGTAACAGGCTCTTGCAGACAGTCGAACAGGTGCTCAGAGCCGGAAGCGCAGGCCAGCGAAAAGGGAGCATCAATAGAACGCCCATTGATCTCGGCCAGATGGTGCGTGAGTGTCTTGAACTGGCGCGCACTCGCTACAATCTGGATGCCGACTCACTCCTGTATTCCGAATCATTGGATGAGCCGAGGGTGCAGGTCATGGGCGACCCGGACGAGCTACAAGCGGTCATCTCAAATCTGCTCGATAATGCGGTCAAGTATTCGGATAAAGAGGTACGAATCACTGTCGAGGTGGAGACGGCTAACCCGAAACAGGTCGCTGTGCGTATCGCGGATCATGGAATCGGTATCCCAAGCGCGCAACTCAAGCGAATCTTCAAGCGCTTCTATCGTGTGCCGGGTAGTTTTATGACGCGCGTCAAAGGAACCGGGCTGGGACTCTTCATCGTGCGCTCGATTGTCGAAAAGCATGGCGGGCGTGTCTTTGCTAAAAGCGAGGGGCCTGGCCTGGGCAGCACGTTTACGATTCAACTTCCGAGGACTTCAGAACAATGAGCGCGGTGCTAATCGTTGAAGATGAGAAACACCTGGCCGACGGCTTGCGCTTTAACCTTGAGGCCGAAGGCTACATGGTTGAAGCGGTCGGAGACGGCGAAGCGGCGCTAGCTTTGTTGATGGAAAAGCCCTCGCGCTTCGATGCCGTCGTGCTTGACGTGATGCTTCCGGGCAAGGACGGCTTTGCCGTCGCATCGGAGTTGCGAGCGAGCGGGCAGTTTGTTCCGGTGCTGATGTTGACGGCTCGCGGGCGTCCCGAAGATGTCTTGCGCGGGTTCGAGTCCGGGGCGGATGATTATCTTGCGAAGCCGTTTGAGCTGGCCGTGCTGATAGCTCGCCTCAATGGATTGCTTCGACGCCGCGAATGGTTTCACCTGGATCGGGACAACTCGGCGGCGCTTGAAAAACGCGATTCCGCTCTCTCCGGCGGGAGCTTGAAGAACGGCTTGAAGGCTGGCAATCCTCCGCCCGACTCTTTTATCTTCACAGGGAAGACGATTGACTTCAAAGCGCTGGAACTACGCACCGCAGAGCAAACCGTGAGGCTCACCTTGATGGAGGCTGAAGTCTTACGCTATCTGATCCAACATCAGGGACAGGTGGTTTCTCGCAAGTCGCTGCTCGAAGATGTCTGGGGCCTGCATGAAGATACCGATACGCGCGCGATAGACAACTTCATCGTGCGATTAAGAAAATATATTGAAGACGAACCTTCTCGCCCAAAGCATCTCCTGACGGTCAGAGGTGTCGGCTATCGCTTCATCGCCGAATCGGAAATTAAGGCTTGAGCGTGATTGTTAAGAAACTCTATTGTTGAGCGGAGATGCGTCGCATAACTGCTACACCCGCAGCTTGAAATGATAAAGGCCACCGAACTTATGACAGAACCGGCATACCCAGCCGCCCGCGTTGTTGCCGCTACCGTGCAAGCGCACTTCGCCCGCCATATCGCTCATGCGCGACAACAGGGCCAGCAGGAATTAGCGCCTGAGCCGGACGACCGCGCGATCGAAGCAATCATAGACGCCGCGTTCTGGGCCAGCCTCAGACGCGAGGAGGGCTACTCCCCAAAGATTTCCCTTGCGTTCCTCCCGCCAGAGCAGGCGGGTCAACCGCTCCTGTTCGAGCGCCGTCTGCCGCTGACCGCAACCGCGCTCTCGCGGCTTGCCCCGGCTGTCGAGCGTCCCGGCATCCATCTAGGCGTCTGGCGCGAGCGCAATGAGCTATGCGTCTGGGGAACCACACGGACTATTCCCAGGCTCTGCTTCGTGCTGGAGGTTATTGAGCCGGGGCTGTTGGTGATTAAGTATCGTCGCGGCCAGGACCCAGGCAAGTTCGTCAACGTCGTGGTCCTCAAGGGCGACCAGATCAAAGTGGTGGACGAGCAGGGAACCAGCTTGCCGGATTGCCCGGAACTTCTGACCACGCTGCTTGGATTCGGCTCGCCCGACTCACAAGCCGACTCTCTGAACGTGCTCGTGCAACTGGCTGCCTCCATGCGCGCACACAGGCGCGGCGGGTCGCTGCTCGTCGTGCCTCAAGGCTCTGATGCGTGGCGGGAGTCTATCTTGTGGCCTGTCCCATATTCTGTGTCGCCTGCGTTCTCCGAGTTGGCCGAGCTGATGCGGCGCGACGAGGGCGAGATGAAACGGCGTGAGTGGCAGGAGGCGCTGCGCCGTGCGGTCGAGACAATCGCCGGCCTGACGGCTGTTGACGGTGCGGCGCTAATCAGCAATGAGTATGAGTTGCTCGCCTTCGGCGCGAAGATTACGCGACGAGGCGCACAGCAGGTCGAACAGGTAATCGTGACGGAGCCTGTTATCGGCAGCACAGCTTCAATCGTTCAGCCTGTGCAATTCGGCGGAACTCGTCATCTCTCGGCAGCGCAGTTCGTCCAAGACCAGCGCGACTCCGTTGCACTGGTGGCCTCGCAGGACGGACGCTTCACTATCTTCGCGTGGTCGCCGTGCGAAGAGAAGGTTCACGCCCATCGTGTGGAGACGTTGCTGCTGTAGCAGGCATTAACGCGAACTCAATGTAAGCGGCTCTACCACTTGGCTGTAGTCGGTTAACAATAGGCTCTGAATTAGGGACCGGTCATTGCTATTTTGCCTGATCCAGTCTTCACTCCGCACTGAATAGATGAATAACAAGAGAAATGCTCATCCTGTTCGGAGCAAGTACAGTTAGAGAGTCTGATCATTCTCGTCAGGCCAGTAGAGCGTCAGCTTTGAGTTAGGGTAGTCAGGTAAAAATTGAGCAGGCCGTTCTTCCTTTATGTAATCCAGGAACTCCCGCACGATATGTCTCTGCTCGGCGCTCAATCCCTGGACTTTTTCCCGCCATCTGGCAACGGAGTCGGGCTTGTCCAAGGGGAGTAGAGCGAATAGGGTGTACTCCAAGACATCACCATCCTCTAAAGCCGCCAGTAGGTAGGCGGGCAAATAAAACCGGAATCCTTCTGGAGTGAACTGTGATCCGAAGCTCTCACGGTTGAACCTTAAAATCTTAAAAGGCATTTGAGGCCAAGACTGTCCCTGGAAGTCAGCCGCTACCTGCCGGCATTCCGGGCAGTGCTCCCGATCAGAGAGTATCTGATCGTCGCCCGGATATTTTGCCTCTGCGAAAGCTTGTTTTATCTTCGACTTCAAACGCTCCAACCGAGACTCTTCACTCATCTTGATGCCTTTCCGTTATGATAAGCCATTGAGAGTTGAGCAGCTTTCAACATAAGCGACAGACGCACGAACACTCACCGCCGCAGAAAGATAGATTGCGCGGAGAGGGGCGAGCCTTTGTGCCCCCCTCTCTCTGCGCCCTAAACGCCTGTTAGAGTGAGTTTTCTTATGGCTGGCAAACGACCATCGTTTTGACTCTGCCAATGAACCGCTATGCTCTCAGTTGTTTTCTTTACAATCCTTGAGTCTGTCGTTGCATTTATTGATGGCCCTCTCTGTACCGTCCAACTGCTCCACGTGCCCGGCATCACCGCCGTTGAAACACTCCTTCATGATGGTGAGACGTGCGTCGTAGCACTCCTTATTCTTGCGTAGATTCTCTCTCACTTGAGGACATAATTGATCGCCATCACAGCTTCGCCCTTCCTCATCCTTACAGATTCTATCAACTACTTCTTGTAGCCTAGTTGCTTTTTCTTCCTCACAACTGCCGTAGGCCGCCTTGAGAACGTCGGGATGAGTTGCGCCCAGTGCTACCTTATTACATATTTCGCGGGCGTCGGCGACATCCTGCACCCAGGTTCTTCTAATCTCCTCGGCGGAGCTGGACATTGCGCTCGAAACATCTCTCCACTCGCCGTCCGTGACATTGAACTCATTCACTTTGCTTGCCAGAGGGCCCAGCGGATCCGGCACATCTTTCATGCGCCGGACAAAATCCCAGACGGTGCTGGCAATAGAATGAGCCTCACCTCGCAAGGCTTTGGGATAGCGATCCTTCGGGGCCTTTTGCCTGTAGTCTGCGATCTTGCTCTGAATTCTCTCTTCCGCATCCTTGCACTTGCGTATCTGGTCGCTCTCCCTCAAAGCCAAATGCTGCTCTTTGATCTGTTTGAGGTACTGCATCGCCTCTTTGAATTTGTCAACGTAACCAGGATATTTAGAGACCATATCACTGGCTTTGCTGTCGTCGCCCTTGACTCTGTCGAGGTCTCTGATTTTATCCTTAATGCTGTCGGCTTTATCTATCGCGTAGCCCACGTTGCTGGCTGATGATGCGCCAGCTAATTGACTGATGTAGCCTCTGATGTCACGCAGCCTGCTCTCAATATCTCGGACGATATCATCACGCTCGTCGGGGCGAGCAGTGGCGGCGAGAAGCAGAGGAAAAATGAGACATGCGAAGAGCAGCAAGAGACCGAGCCGACTGAAAACACGTTTGGTTGAAAGTTTCATGGTTGAGGATTTCATGGTTTTTCTCCAATCTTTGGTGAGAGCCTTCGATGAAGGCTAAGGAGCGAGACCCGTTAGACAACGAGGGTGTCAATAGAGGCTCGCAGGAGTGCGAAAACCTTTTGATGGGGCGCATGATATGCCGATCAAGGTAGCGAGTCAACGTAATGCGGCATCAAGTAGTCAGTGTCACGTCAGGCAGTAGTGAATAGAGAAAGGGAACCGCCCCCAGTTATAAGAGACTGGCGGGCGGTTCTTTGTTTATGCGTCTCAGCTTACCGGCTGACAAATTGAATCTTGCGCTCTTTTACACGCTCAGGATTTCGGTCTCTTTATTCTTCATCAGGTCGTCAATCTTGCCGATGTAAGTGTTAGTTAGTTTCTGGATTTCTTCCAGCCCGTCGCGTTCATTGTCTTCCGAGATGGTTTTATCTTTGAGCATCTTCTTCAGGCGATCATTGGAATCGCGGCGGACGTTGCGAATCGCTGTCCGATGCTCTTCCGCGATTTCGTGTACCTGTTTGGCGAGTTGTTTGCGGCGCTCTTCCGTCAGCGCCGGAATGGGAATGCGTATGAGCTTGCCGTCGTTCGACGGGTTGAGACCGAGATCGGCGGCGCGGATGGCTTTCTCGATTGAGCCGAGTTGTGTTTGATCCCAGGGCTGCACGGTCAGCATCTGCGGCTCAGGCACATGCACGCTCGCCATCTGGTTAAGCAGCGTCGGCGTGCCGTAATACTCGACCATCACGTTATCGAGCAAACTGACGGCGGCGCGACCCGTGCGCACAGTCGCCAGCTTGCGCCTTACATCCTCGATCACAGTCTCCATGCGCGGTCGCGCTTCCTTGATGACATCTTTCTCGCTCATAAAATTTTTCTCCGAAAAATTTTAGGTGATAAGTGATGGGTGCTAGGTGATAAGAGAAAACCTGCTCTTTCTTATCACCTAGCACCCATCACTTATCACTGCCTTTCCACACACACCCGCGTGCCGACGCCTTCTTCGCCCAGCACGACGCGCATGATGTTGCCGTGAGTTCGCATGTTGAAGACGACGATGGGCAGGTTGTTATCCATGCACAGAGAGATGGCCGAAGCGTCCATCACCTTCAACTGTTTTTCGAGAACTTCCTGGTATGTGATGCAGTCGTAGCGCGTCGCCGTCCGGTCAATCATCGGGTCTGCGTTGTAGATGCCTTCAACTTTGGTCGCCTTGAGTATCACGTCCGCTTTAATCTCAAGGGCGCGCAACGCTGCTGCCGAGTCGGTTGTGAAATAAGGATTGCCCGTCCCGGCTGCGAAAATTACGACGCGCTGCTTTTCCAGGTGACGAATCGCGCGACGACGAATGAAAGGCTCCGCAAGCTGCGGCACGGCTATGGCCGACATGACGCGCGTGTAAACGCTCAACTTCTCAAGAGCATCTTGCAGAACGACGGCGTTCATGATCGTCGCCAGCATGCCGATGTAATCGGCGCTGGAGCGGTTCATGTTACCTGCGCTTTTCGAGACGCCGCGAAAGATGTTGCCGCCGCCGACCACAACCGCGACCTCAACATTGAGGTCGCGCACGGCCTTGATCTCTTCGCCGACTGTGCGCGCGACATTCACGTCAATGCCGTAGTTCTGCCCGCCCATCAAAGCCTCGCCGGAAATCTTTAGCAAGATGCGACGATAGGCTGGCTTGGCTGCGTTAGGTGTGGATGATGACATAGAGTTTCAAGTTTCAAGTTCCAGGTTCCAGGTTCCAGTTTGAAAATCTTGGAACCTGGAACTTGAAACTTGAAACTATTAGTTTCCTACGAGGGCGGCAACTTCACCGCCAAAATCATCGTCGCGCTTCGCCAGTCCCTCGCCCATCTTGTAGCGCATGAAGCGGCGGATTGAGATGCGTTCTCCCGTTTGCGCGGTCTTCTCCTGGATTAAATCCCCTATGGTCTTCGCAGGGTCTTTGACAAAAGGTTGGTCGAGAAGGACGGCCTCCTCATAGAACTTATTCAAGCGACCCTCGACGATCTTGTCAATAACCTGGTCAGGCTTATTCGCGTTCTTCGGGTCGTTCCTGGCCTGCGCGCGCGCAATCTCGCGTTCCTTGTCGAGCGCGTCTGCCGCAACTTCCTCGCGCGAGACGAAGCGCGGTTCGGATGCGGCGATGTGCATCGCAATGTCTTTAATAAGCTGTTGAAACTCATCGGTGCGAGCCACGAAGTCAGTCTCGCAGTTGATCTCCACAAGCACGCCGACTTTGCCGCCCATGTGAATGTAGGAGCCAACCGCGCCTTCAGCGGCAACGCGGCCTTCCTTCTTGCGCGCAGACGCCAGCCCGCGCTTACGCAAGATTTCAATCGCCTGTTCTTCATTACCGCTTGCTTCCGTGAGCGCATTCTTGCACTCCATCATCCCTGCGCCCGTCTTCTCACGAAGCGACTTGATGCCGCTCGCCGTTATCTCTGCCATTTTGAAAAAATCTCCCTGACTTATAAAAATGCGCAGCCCGGCGGAAGTGTCCCGCACATTCGGACTGCGCTCGCCGTAAAATTGAAACCGTTGGTCTTTTTAGCTTGCGACGCCGACAGACTCAGCGTCCTTGTCCTGCTCTGCGTTTGATTGTGGCCGCGACTCTGCTTCATCGCCACCGCCCGCTGCCCCTGGAACCGGCGCGCCAGTTCCAGCCTGCGCATGATCGCCAACACTATCAGGTTGCTGACCCGTCGTGCCGAAACCCTGATTGCCTGGAACTGAAACCTGCGTTTCAGTCGAGGGGGCAGCCGTACCCGTGTCGGTTGCGTTCTCAGCCTCGCGTCCCGGATCAACGCTGGTCGTTGCGCTGCTCGTATTATCTACGGCGCTGCTGCTTGCGGGACGGCTCTGTCTTGCAGTGGTGGCGTCGCCGTCTCCTCCTGCTGCCGTCTCAGCAGCGGGTGCGCCGCCTTCCGCAGCTTCCGCGCCTTCAGCAATCATCTGCTGGCCTTCCAGTACCGCGTCGGCGATGCGCGCGGCGAAGAGACGAACAGCGCGAAGGGCATCGTCGTTGCCGGGGATGATGTAATCAATTCCTTCAGGCGAGCAGTTAGTATCAACAACCGCCACGACCGGTATCCCCAGGCGATTGGCTTCCGCCACCGCGATCTCTTCCTTACGCACGTCAATGATGAAGATAACGTCAGGTAGGCGCGTCATGCTCTTGATGCCGGAAAGGTTTTTGTTCAGACTCTCGCGCTCGCGGTCGAGCTTGATGCGCTCTTTCTTGGTCAACTTCTCGGCGCGACCATCTGTTTGCATCGCCTCGAGGTCTTTCAAGCGCTTGATGGATTTCTGAACCGTCTGAAAATTGGTCAGCAGTCCGCCGAGCCAGCGTTGATTGATGTAATATTGACCGGCGCGCTCCGCTTCCTCGCGGACGGCGTCCTGCGCCTGGCGCTTTGTGCCGACGAACAACACAGTCTTGCCGCGATCTTCAGCCACCAGGTTTGTCACAAACTGTATGGCATCGCGGAACATGCGCTGCGTTTTCTGCAAGTCAATAATGTAGATGCCGTTGCGCTCGCCGAAAATGTATTCCTTCATTTTCGGATTCCAGCGCCTCACCTGGTGGCCGAAATGTACGCCAGCCTCCAGCAATTCTTTCATCGTAACCGAAGCCAAAAGAGAACTCCCTTCGTCAGTGTTGGTTTAATGTACTCGCCGCTGCCTGGAGTGACTTCTGCGTTAGAAGCAACCAATCGGTGCAGCGACAATGGACTAAAAGCGGTGATGGGTGATGGGTGATAAGTGATGAGAAAAATCTTTCTCTTATCACCTATCACCCATCACTTATCACTATCTCTTCGAGAACTGGAAGCGCTTGCGTGCGCCTTTCTGTCCGTACTTCTTGCGTTCCTTGATGCGCGGGTCGCGCGTGACCAGGCCAGCGTGCTTGAGGGCCGGGCGCAGGTCGGCGTTGAATTCCATCAGGGCGCGCGTGATGCCATGACGAATCGCCCCTGCCTGTCCGGCAGGGCCGCCGCCCATCACGTTGATGAGAATGTCGAACTTGTTCGTCGTCTCGGTCAACTGCAAAGGCTGGCGAATAATCATCCGCAAGGTTTCGTTCGGGAAATACTGCTCGAAAGCCTTCTTGTTGATCTTGACTTCGCCCGCGCCGGGTCGCAAGTAAACGCGCGCCGTAGAGCTTTTGCGCCGCCCTGTTCCGTAATATTGTTGAATCTCAGCCACAGCTTTTCTTATCCTTCTAATCTACTCTGCTTAAATTTTATCCTTGAGTTGAGCGGATGGTGTTGATTTCAAGCGCTTGAGGCTGTTGAGCGGCATGCCGGTGGTTGGCATCGCGGTAAACCTTCAGCTTCTTAGCCATCGCCTTGCCCAGCTTCGTCTTCGGCAGCATGCCTTTGACGGCCAGCTCAATCACGCGCTCCGGGTGCTTCTCAAACTGATCTTTGACCGAAATCTCGCGCAATCCGCCCGGATAGAGCGTATGACGACGATAAACCTTCTGCTCGGCCTTTGAGCCTTTGAAGACAGCCTTGCTCGCATTAATCACGATAACGTGGTCGCCCATGTCCATGAAAGGCGTCCACTGTGGATTGCGCTTGCCTGTGAGCAGGCTGGCAACTTCAGTTGCGAGCCGCCCGACCGTTTGCCCCGCCGCATCAACGACGTACCATTTGCGATTAGCGGCAAGCCCCTTGCCGCTTGGAAAGTATGTTGACATAGATGACTCTCTCTGAATAATGCGTCTTGAACGCGAACGGTTAGAATACCGAAATGCTTAGAAAATTGTCAAGTTAAAGGGGGACAAGCGAGAGGGTTATCAGAACAGATTTGATGGTGGGGAATTGGTTGATGCCTGCGACCATAGCATCCCGGTCGCATTCAATTCGCTAACCTTGAAGAGATTTCCGCCGCCTTCGCCGGAGTGCAGCAATTCCTGTTAGACCTGTGCTCAAGAGCAGCAGTGTGGCTGGCTCTGGAACCGGGGCAGGTTGAAAATTGTATGTCAGACTCCTGAAACCATAGAGATAACCCAGAGCTGGATTAGGATTGTAAGATAGTTCGAGAACAGCAAGCCCCTGCCCGCTTACAGCGAGGCTGAAAACCGCAGGCCCTGGGCTGCCGGAAAATGGATTCAGCAAGTACCCGTTCAAATTGCCGCTCAAAGTAAAGGGTAATGTCAGGGTCAGTAATCCTGTCGGGCTACTTTGAGGTATGACGAGCGGGCCGGTTAGAAAAGTAAGTCTGCCCGTATACCAAAGCTGTGGGTAATCCGTCCCATTGTAAGTTGCCGGCCCATACTTGAGCTGGTCTTCTCCTTCGTAGGAGTTGTTGAGGTTAACCACGTCGCCAGCGGCGCATGGAAGGCACACCGTGCGTCCGAAATATCCCCACCCGCTTGCGCGAAAACCCTGACCTGTAATGTCAAAAGCGTGTCCACCTGGAGAAGGCTGCGTCGCAGTTCCTCCTGTGATCACAACGGTATCGGCGTTGGCTTCAGACGCGAAAAGGAGGCAGGCAGCAAACAGGAACACCGAAAAAAGCTTGAGGAGATTGTTCATGAAACCCTCTTAGTTAACGTGAGTTCGACGTAAGCAAGCAGCTTACGCAGCAAGTAACAACTGTTCTTTGATTTCGATGCTCAACATCGGTTTCTTTTCGCGGAAAGTGTAGGCAGCCAAAGCCGCGACCACATTG
>JAVHWL010000043.1:0-172222 GCA_032159825.1 Acidobacteriota bacterium | reverse complement strand
TCTGCTAAAGCATCACGCAGGGACGGCACTTGCAAGGTGCTCATACGTTCCTCCGTAGAAGTAAAGGTTAGGCAACCTCATTCTATCGGAGGAACGTGTCCCGCTCTTAGAGAATGAATAGACCCTGCCAAACAACAGCGCCGCATTGAGGTTGGCACAAGAGGTCTGATAAGACTACATTCGGATGGAGGTTTGCATGAGACAGAAATCAGCCAAAACTCTGTACGACAAAATCAGCGCCAAGTATCACGACAACAGGCGGCTGGCGATTAGCGACTACACGGAAGTCCCGGCGGTTCTCTCTCTGGCCGGGGACGTGAGAGGCAAACGGGTGCTGGACGCGGGCTGTGGGCCGGGTCGTCATGCGCGGAAACTGCTGGCAAAGGGAGCAGATGTGACCGGCATAGACATCAGCGAAGAGATGGTCAACATCGCCAGAGAACACTGTCTTCATCAAGGCCGCTTTTTTCAGGCAGACTTTGAGCAGGCCGAATTTGAGTCTGCCTCCTTTGATCTGATAATTGCCAGCCTGAGCCTGATGTACGCAAAGGACATCTATCCGGTGATTAAAAAATTCAGCGATTGGTTGGACGCAGAGGGCAGGCTGGTTTTCTCTCTCTATCATCCCGTCAGATTTTTTCAGAAGATAGACGGTTTTAATTTCTCGAAGAGTCGTAAAGTCTGGATTCATCTGGAAGGATGCGATGTCACGGTCTTCAATTATTATCATCCGATGGAAAAGTATTTCGACGCCCTTGTGGGAAGCGGCTTCAAGATAGAGAAGTTTATTGAGCCGGTTCTCAGCCGCAGATATAAGGGATGGCCGGAGGACAACTACAGAGTGCCGCGTTCGCTCATCATCGAAGCGAAGAAGCGTTGAAGATAAGATGCCATCAAAGATGAACGATACGACTGACGACCTTCTTCATCTGCATCGCGCAGTGCAACTCGCATTGGAAGCCGAGCGGCTTGGGAATCTGCCCATCGGAGCCGTCATCACACTCGATAGCCAAGTGATCGCCGAAGCGGGCAACTCCATCCTCGTGCCTTTCTATCATCCGGGACGCCACGCCGAGATGGAGGCTCTGGCGCGCGTGCCCGCCGAGATGTGGCCGCGTAGTCGTGAGATGACATGCTACACGACGCTTGAGCCGTGTCTGATGTGCATGGGCGCGCTGTTGCTGCATGGAGTGGGGCGCGTCGTTTTCGGCGCGCTTGACAGAGAGGGCGGGGCTGGCGAAATGCTCTCGCACCTACCCGTTTACTACGCGGGCGGAGTTGCCGTTCCGCAACTCGTTGGCCCTCTCCTGCCCGAAGTCTGCGATGCCCTTTATGAGCGCGTCACCGCACGCTTCGACGACCTGCCTTGCGGCAATCGCCACCACCAGCAATAAAGAATCGGGCCACTCGCTCGAACTCGTTGACACTGACAGCGAACTGTACTTAAGATGGGTCGCCTCGTCCTTTTTATTCAGTAGGCAAAAGATCAAACGGACATCTGTAATCCTCGCGCGCAATCCTTTTTGAGAGATATAAGGAGAAGACTATGCGTAGCAGCTTGCTTCGGAGCTTTTCAGTTTTGATTAAAGGGTGCGGTCTCTTTCTGCTCGTCACGCTTGCCTGCGCGCTCGGCGTGCAAGCGCAAACGCAAATCACTACCGGAACTATTCAGGGTACGGTGACGGATCAGGCAGGCTCAGTTGTGCCGGGAGCGAATGTCGAGGTCAAAAATCTGGAAACCAATCAGGCCAGAACCTTGACGACGGACGAGGATGGACGATTCGTGGTCTTGCAGTTGCCGCCCGGCCACTACACCGTGACTGTCTCCAAGCAAGGTTTCGCTACTCTCGTTCAGGAGAATTTCCCGCTAACAGTCGGCCAGACAGTTCCTCTTAATTTGAGCATGAAAGTTTCTCAGGTGGATGAGCGCGTCACCATCAGTACGATTCCGACCGTTGACACGCTCAAGACGGAATCGAGCGCGACCCTCAATGAAAAGTCTGTGAGCAATCTCCCCGTGCTTGGAAGAAAGTTTGAAGACCTGTTGACCTTGACGCCCGGCGTCAGCATCACGCAGGGGCCAGACGGCGACGAGATCAACTTCGCCGGGCAGCGCGGCGTCTTCAACAACGTCAGCCTCGATGGGGGCGACTATAACAACGGCTTCTTCGGTGAACAGGCTGGCGGGCAGCGCGCGGCCATAGACATTACTCTCGAAGCCGTGCAGGAGTTTCAGGTGGTGGCGACTGGAGCGAGCGCTGAGTTCGGACGCACCGCAGGCGGCGTCGTCAACGTCATCACGAAGAGCGGAACCAACGAGTTTCACGGCAGCGCTTTTTATTTTCAAAGGCTTCGCGCGCTGACTGCTCACACCTCCGATGGCAAGTCGCTGACGGGTTTTCATCGTGAACAGTTCGGCGGCACAGTGGGCGGGCCAATCAAAAAAGATAAGGTCTTCTTTTTCGGAGCCTTCGAACAGATTCGGGAAAACCTGACGCGCGCGAACTTGAGCGAGCCTATCGGGACAACGCCCTGTCCCGTTCAAGCGCCGACGATTCTTGCCAACGAAGCTTTGATTGGCGCTAATACGGATTGCCAGCGTCTTGCGCTGATTAATTTCTTCAGTGCCACGCGAGGTCAGGAGGAAGGCTTGCCGGTCGAGCGTCCGATTCGCAACTCGGCCATACTCGGCAAACTCGACTGGAATCTCAACTCGGCCAACAAGCTCGCCATCTCTTACAACTTCGACTACTCCAAGAACACGAACCAGACCTTCGACGTTGCTACCTACGGCAACTCGGCCAACGGCATCGAAGGCCCGTCGAAGATCAACGTGCTCAACGTCAATCTCTTCAGCACGCTTTCGCTCACGATGGTCAACGAAGGACACTTTACCTATGGGCGTGAGTCGAGACCACGCGCGGCTACACCTTCAAATGTCCCGGCTGATACGGCGATGGGCTTTGCCACGACGTTTCGTTTCGGCAGCCCGTTCTTTCTTCAACCTACTGTGGACGAGTTGATCTGGCGCACGCAGCTTAAAGACAACTTGTCCATCGTGGCGGGAAGGCACACGATTAAAGTCGGCGGCGACTGGCTGCACACTCTCAACGATCAGGTCTTTCGCGGGTTCTTCACCGGAAGATATATTTTCGACAGCGTGGCTGGCTTCCTGCGCTATGCATCACCCACAGCGCCTAATGGTTTCGGCCCGACAGTTCAGGAGTGTATCTCAGCAACCGGAGTTGTGACCTGGATTACTCGTCCCACGCAAACCTGTCCGGCAGGCAGCAGCGTCGGCGGGCCTCTGCTCCTTTATTTGCAGGATGGAACACCCACAGGCATTTCGGGCGTTCCTCTGCCCGGAGCATCAAGAATCAAAAATGAAGACCTCGCTCTGTTCGCGCAGGACAAGTGGCAGGTCACAACCAACTTCACGTTCAACTATGGCCTGCGCTGGGAAGCACAGATTTTCCCTAGTCCCGTGATTCCTCCTTCGCAAACGGCCTACGGCCCGCTCCTTAGTAACCCAAGTTTTCCTTCTGACGGCACACTGCACAGTCCGAAAAAAGAGTTCCAGCCGCGCGTGGGCTTTGCGTGGGATATAGAAGGGAAAGGCAAGTCGGTTTTACGGGGCAGCTACGGTATCTACTATGGACGGCAGAATATGTTGTCGCAGGTCGGGTCAATTACCACCAACGGCGCTCAGCAGTTTGGCGTCACCTGCGCCTCGACCTTCGCTTTCACTTGCTTCGGCGCTTCAACACAACCACCGACCTGGCCCAACACAGTGCCCTCGACGCCTACGGGCACAATCCCGTTCGGCGCTTCCGTGCGCGTCTTTAGTAAGGACTACGCCAACCCCAGAATCTATACGACGAACGCACAGTTTGAGCAACAGGTAGCTAATGATCTCTCTCTGTATTTCGATTTCACTCATGCGAAGGGCGTGCATCTCACACGTTTTCTGAACTACGCGCGCACGGGACTCTTCCCGACGCTTGGCGACATCTATGTGACGAGCGCCGTCGGCAAGTCGCTCTACGATGGCTTTACCGTCGGCATGAGGAAGCGTTTCAGCAGGCATTATCAGTTCGAGTGGAACTACGTTCTCTCCAAAGACAAGGACGACGATTCCAACGAGCGCGACCCCTTCACGGACCGCTCCTTTGATATTAACAATCTACAGTTAGACTACGCTCTCTCGGACAGAGACTCACGGCACAGGTTCAACTTCTACATGTACGCGGAAGCGCCCTGGGGCTTGCAGTTCAGCCCGCGCGTTCAGTTCCGCTCGGCTCAACCGATTACGCCCGTTGTGCGCACCGCGACCAACCGCAACACGCTGCGTAAGGACAACCAGTATTTCTCATTCGATTGGCGGCTGGCGCGTCCCTTCAAAATCGGTGAACGCTATGAGCTGACTCCAACCCTTGAGATGTTCAATACCTTCAACAACGACAACAACGTGAACCCGCTCTCCACGCCCGGCCTCTTTAATTTTGATGGCTTCCTGCGCCAGGGCGTCGGCGATCCGCGACAGGTTCAGTTGTCTTTGAAGTTCCTGTTCTAACCGAAAGTCAGTACCGCCTGCCGCAAGCGGTACTGACTTAGCCACAGTCTCGCATATTTGCAAAACTGATGGACGACATCAACAGTGAAATCAAAGAGATCGTCAACCGCGAGACAAGAGCCTGGGACACACAGGACGTTGATCTCCTTATGACCATCTTTCACACGGACATGGTGTGGCCCTGGCCTCGAACGCCTGAGTCGCATGACCCCCTGGATTGGGTGATGGAGTTGGGGCGTTACGATTATCAAAGATGGAAGCGCGGCTGGCAGGAATTGTTTGAGACGCACATGCTTGTTCACAACCGTCGAGAGATTAAGAAGATTGTCATTTCAAAAGAGGGCGACGGAGCGTTCGCGGTTGTGGATATAGATACCCTGTGGGTTAATCGAGAGGGAAGCGAGAATCACTGGAAGGGGCGAGTCTGTAAGGTCTATGCGCGGGTCAAAGACGAGTGGAAGATGACCATGCACACGGGCGTTCTGGATTATTCTTGCGTTGCATCAAGCGCCAGCGATCATGTCGAAAAAGTTTGAGAGTTTAGTCTCGTCCAGCTTCCCATTCGTCCGCACGCCGCTGCACACATCCACGCCGAACGGCCTGACCTGCCGGACGGCTTCCGCGATATTATTCGGATTCAAGCCGCCAGCCAGAAAGACTGGCACATCAACAGACTCGCGTATCCTACGGCTCAGACTCCAATCATGCGTGCGCCCTGTGCCTCCCAGTTCTTTGACCGGAAGCCGTTGATTGCCGGAATCAAGCAGAATCCCGTTTACATGAGGAGCGATTTCTATGGATTCATCAACCGCTTCCATTCCGCCCACGTGAATCACCTGCACGAGCGCGATACCCGGCAGAGACTCCCGCAAATCTTCATAGCTGCCTGACTCAAGGCGGTCGCAGATTTGGATGGTATTGACGCCCGCTCGTCGCTGCTGTGTGATGATCGAAGATGCGTCCTGCTTGCAGGTAAGTAGAAAAGTGGAGACAGCGGGCGGAACCCGCGCGGCAATGAGTTGAATCAAATCCTCTGAGATTACGCCGGGGCCGCTCGGCATTTCAGAGACCAATCCCAGAGCGTCTGCGCCGTGCTCTATCGCCATCCATGCTTCTTCGAGGCTGCCGATACAGCAAATCTTGACTCTGGGCCTACAGCGCATGAATTTCATCACTCTTCCCACTTAATCGTTACAGCTAATCAAGGCTTCTTCGGTTTACACTTCATCAACTCGTCAAACGATGGCTCTTCTAACCTCTCGACTTTGAAAGACCCTGCGCGAGAAGTATACAGGTCGCATATTGAAGGTAGAAGGGTGATGAAGAATAGACTTCAAGCCACAGGGTTCGAGCTTTCAAAGATAGTTCAAGAGTAAATGAGCGCCGGTTTCGCGCTCTCTGGGAAAAGGAAAGCTCGGACGGCAAATGGATTATCTTTGTGGATGAAATCTGCGCCAGGTAAAGCTCCAACCACCTCAGATTTACGTCACAACCCACCCGTCAAATTCATTGACGATGCTCATCAAGCTATGTTATAAGCGGCTCTCATTTGAATGAAAATCGGTGGTAGGAGCCACTTGAGTTTTCTCCTGGGATAGATTTAGCCTCGACCTTTCACTATCCTGGGAACACCGATTTCTTCAATTGAAATAGCCGCGAAAAATTGTGCTGACCACAAACGTTCCCAGGCAGGAATTGGAGTCTGTAGCCGCCAGATTCCAGATTCCACTTTTCGTTTGTTAATTCAAAGAGAAGCACGTTTAGGTCAGCCGGCGCTAGACACTCACTAAGCAAGAGGTATGCGTTAGATAATTACTCCACGAGAGAAGTCTCCTAACCAGATTCGTCTCCTTAAACAAGCTAGAGGTAGCCCAGTTGTTACGCCCCCATTCCTCAGACGCTTCGTCGCATCGCTTGCCCTACTCTTCCGGTGAGTTTTTTGGCTCGTCAGGTGAGAGCCACCATCTGGCTCTGCTCGCGTTTAGCCATACGCCGCTTGAGGACGAGGTGTACAGGGCGATGCTCTCCGAAGTGGCGAGGGCCGAAGGATCAAGCGGAGTCTTTAGCATCCGGGGCTTGAGTCGGCTCACGGGCATCAATAGCTCTTCAACAGTTCGCCGTGCGCTCACGGGCCTTCTACGCAAATTGAGCATTGAGAGCGCAAATCCCAAAGAAGGTGAGGGCAGCGCGCGCGCGAGCCATTTCTACCGGATTTTCAAGCCCGAAGAGATTTTCGAGCGCCGCCGCGCGCTTGGCCTCCTCCCCTACCCGAAAGAGATAGAGGTTTACAAGGGAGCCGCAGGTTTTAGTCGTGCCATTGAGCGCGTCACGAGCTACCACAACTTGAGTCGTAGAGAGGCTCAAGTTGCCCTGGCGTGCGCCGAAGGGATGACAAACCTTGAGATCGGCCAAAGGCTCTCGATAGGCGAGCAGACCGTAAAATTCCACCTCAGAAATATCTTCACTAAATTCGGAGTCAGGCGGCGGACGGAATTGATCTCCCGCTTGCTCGTTCACAATGGGTATTCGCGGACAGGCAGGGAAGAGCAAGGGGGCGAACAAGGTGCGCGCTGAAGCTCAACATGGGAGCTTCCGGCGCGAGTTGTGACTTGAAAATTTGTAGCTGCCTCGGCTTTCGAGGTTTCCCTTCGGGGTTTCGCGTGATCCGCTCTGGTTGGTTTTTTGAACAAAGGGTGAACAGGCCAGCGCCTGAGTGTGCCCGGTTATATTTTGGGGTAAAACGAATATGGGTCCAATTAAAGAGAAGAGAAAAAAGAGGAAAAAGACGGCGCTTGTGGTTTGCCGCGACCGTAAAGAGTTCTGGACTACGCAAGCTCAGTTCTGGCAATGGGTCAGGGAAGGGGTCGTGGTCAAGACGGGTGATCGCCCCTTAACGGGAGCCTTCAGCCGCGAGCACGAAGAGTTGATGGTGATGTTAAGCAACACGGTCTTAAATCTAGCCCACCCGAATCACCTGCGCGAGGCGCTCCTCTCGCGTCGCATCGGGATGGCAGGCAAGTAGATTCACAAAGCTTTACACAAAGCGTGGCTGCCAGGATCGTGCGCGCTCCTGAAAGCAAGGCTTGAGGTATTAATGATATGAAGTCGAAATTAATAAGGGCTGCTCTTTGGAGTTGTTTGGCGCTTCCGCTCTTTTTACTGTGTACTCGGTTTCCTCTACAAGCTCAACAGCAGAGCGCACCTCAAGCCGTGCTGTCTCAGACAACCGCTGCTAACCCCTCTCAGGCTGAGACGACTTCGGGCGTCACCCGCGTTGTGGATCAATACCGCATAGGAGCGCGCGACGTTCTGAACATACGCGTGACGGCTGGCCGCCTCGTCCCGGAGCTTTCGATGGATGGGGTAGAGGTTGACGAGTGCGGGCGCATACCTGTCCCTTCGGTTGAGCAAGAGGAGCAGAACGAGATACAGGCTGCCGGTAAGACCAGAACCGAGTTGGCTGAAGAGCTTCGCGCCTTTTATAAGAAGTACAAGAAAAACCCGCAGGTCATGGTCATCATTAAAGAATATAATTCACAGCCCGTCGCCATCAACGGGGCCATCATGAAGCCTGGGCAGTTTCAGATGCGTCGGCCCGTGCGCTTGCTTGAGTTGGTGCAGTTCTACGCAGGCGGGCCGACGGAGCGCTCCAGCGGAAGAATTCAACTCGCGCGCGCCTCCAACTTTAACCCTTGCACCTCCTCTTCTGATTCCGCAAACTCCATCGAGTTCGTCGAATTCGATGTGAAGGATACGCTGGCAGGGGAAGAGAAAGCTAATCCTTACTTGCAGCCCGGCGATGTCATCACGCTGCCGGAAGCGAAAGAAGCCTACATCGTCGGAAACGTCCTGCGGCCTGGCCCCGTTCTACTCAAAAACAATAACGTCACCATCTCCCAGGCAATCGCGATGGCTGGCGGAACGCTCCCGGATTCAAAGAAGGATCAGGTGCGAATTGTTCGACAGGGCGCAGGCGGGCAAACAAAAATGATCGTTGATCTCAAGGCGATTGATAACGGGAAATCTACGGACATTGCGCTGCTTCCGAACGACATTATTGAGGTGCCGGTGGCTGGCGGCAAGCGAATCTTCCGTAGTCTCGTCGGCGCAATCGTCCCTTCGGTTGGGCAACTCCCCGTGCGGATCATCCCGTAAGATTTGATCTGGAAGTTGATTTACTGAGCCTGGTCTAATCGAAACGCATCCGGGTTCTCAAAGGTAATGACATGCAAGACGATCAAAAACCTATCTTAAGTCTTCCCGAAGCTCGCGGGCTTGAAAAGGTCAGGGAGCACGCCTCACCGCAACTCCCATACGGTGGCTACGGGAGTAATGGCGACCTCGGCGAAGAAGAGAATCATTTCAAAAGTTACCTCCGCGCCATTCGCAAGCATCTCTGGCTTATCATCGGTATCACACTCATCGTCACAAGCCTCGTCACCATCTCCGTCGCGCGCCGCCCAGACATCTATTCGGCAGGCGCGCGCGTGCAGGTTGACCTTGAGACCAATCCTGCGAGTGGAGCTACAGGGGGCAAGAACGGCACGGTTGTCATCAACAGCGTCACCTCAGACCCCACCTACTTCAACACGCAGTTGCAGAACCTGACCAGCCAGGGCTTGCTCAGGCGCGTCGTCAAAACGCTCGATCTCGAACACAACGACGCCTTCCTGCACGCTGGCCGCGAGCAGAATCGCTCTACCTGGCAAAGCGTGCTGCGCATGTTCGGGCTGGGTAAAAAGGATGAGGATAAAAGGGAGAAGGCGGACGACCAACTGCCCCTGACTACTTCGGTTGCCCCGGCCACTGCACGCGAGGACCTGGTTGAAGCCAAGCGTCTGGACCCCTTCGTTCGCATGCTGCAAGCGAATCTCAAGGTCGAGCCGGTTAAAGAGACGCGAACAGGTTCGTATTCAAAGGACACTCGCCTGATAGACATCAGTTACTCGCACCCGGACCCGCAGTTGGCCGCTAAAATCGTCAATACCATCGCGGATACTTTTGTCTTCTCCAACCTTGAGAAGAAGACCGAGACGAACGCCAGCGCAGGGGACTTCCTGCAAAAGCGCGTGGCCGAGCTACAGTCCAACATTCGCGTTGACGAGGAGCGACTCGTCAACTACGCCAAAGATCATCAGATACTTTCGCTCGATGGAAGCCAGAACACAGTCGTCGAAAGATTGGCCGGACTCAACCAGCAACTCTTACAGGCGGAAAACGACCGCAAGCTTGCGGAGGCAGAATATCGTGCGGCTCAAACTCCGGGCGCAGCGAGTGCCCTTGCTTCAAAAGACGCCAAGCAACTCGATGACCTTGAAGGAAAGCTCGCGCAACTCAAACAAAAGCGGCAGGAGTTGCTCGTGGAAAACACGGAAGAGTGGCCTGAGGTAAAAGAGACGAATCAGCAGATTGCCGTAACCGAGAAACAGATTAGCGACCTTCGCAGCCGCAATACGAGCACCCTGACGACCAACCTTGAAACGAAATATCGGCAGGCGCTCGACCGCGAAAAATCCATACGCGATGCCTTCAACAAGCAGCGCGGCGAAACCCTCACACAGAACGAGGCCGCCATCAACTACCGCATCATCCAGCAGGAGATCGAAACAAACAAGCAACTACTCGACGGGCTTCTACAACGCTCGAAAGAGAACGATGTCGTGCTGGCCGGAACGCCCAACAACATCTACGTCGTTGACTATGCGGTCACGCCTGATGCTCCCATTGGGCCGCAGCGCATTCGCACCATCCTCATGGGATTGTTCCTTGCGTTTGCAGGCGGCATCGGCCTGGCGATCTTTCTCGAATACATGAACGATTCCGTTCGCTCGACCGAGGACGTGGAACGTTGGCTGCATCTGCCCTCCATCGGCGTCATCCCGCAAATCGGCGGCTCGGCCCGAAAGCGATTTCTGCCCTCGCGCGCCCTCCAACATCGCAACGGCAACGGTCACGTCCAAAATTCCCCGGAGTTACTTACCAACGTGGAGAGCCGTTCCGCCCTTGCAGAATCCTACAGGCATCTACGCACTTCCGTTCTGCTCTCCTCAGCCGGTCGAGCGCCGAAGACGCTCCTTGTGACTTCAAGCATGCCCGCTGAAGGCAAGACCACAACCGCCGTCAACACAGCCTTGAGCCTCGCGCAGACCGGAGCGACCGTCCTCGTCATAGACGCCGACATGCGCCGCCCGCGCGTGCATTCAATCTTCGGTTTGCACAACCAGCGCGGCTTGAGCACGATTCTCTCAACCGATATGAGCGAGGCCGAAATGTTGAGCCTGATAATCCAGCACAACGAGAGCGGCCTTAATCTTCTACCCTCCGGCGCAATCCCACCGAACCCCGCCGAACTGCTCGGCTCCGACCAGATGCGCCGTCTCATCAACACGCTTGAGCTAACCTTCGACCACATCATCATTGACTCGCCGCCCATCGGCTCCTTCACAGACGGCGTGCTCACCTCCACCCTCGTTGACGGCGTGCTCCTCGTAGTTCACAGCGGCAAGACCTCGCGCAGCATCGCTCGCCGCACACGCCAAATCTTGCAGGACGTTGGCGCGAAAGTCTTCGGCGTCGTCTTAAACAACGTCAACCTGCGCGAGCATGATTACTATTACTACCAGAGCTACTCATCACAGGGTTACTATAAAACTGAGCCGGATCATGTGATGACTGGTGCTGAATTCGAGCGTCCTGCCGGGATTGTTAACGATTAATCTCGAAATCGCAGTCATGGTCATGAATAGGGTCTTCCCTTAAGTCTCTGTGCGTATGACCTTCGTTGCAACATCTCCGGCCTCGCCGAGATATGTTTACTGGCTGAAGACGCTCGGTAAATTTATCTCTGCGCAACTCATCGTGCAGGCCATTGGCGTGGCGAGTGGTATCTTACTTGTGCGGACACTCGACCAGAGGGAGTATGCCTATTTCACAATTGCCTTCGCCATGCATGGAACAATTAATCTCTTGGCAGATTCCGGTATAGGTATTGGCCTTTCCTCAATCGGCGGAAGAGTGTGGCAAGACCGCCACCGCTTCGGCCAACTCATTAATACGGCGCTACGCTTGCGGCGCTACCTGGCCGTCGCCGCCATCGTGGTTGTCACCCCCATTCTCCTTTGGATGCTCACGAGCAACGGAGCCTCATTCGCATACGCCGGGTTAATTACGTTCGTTATTCTACTCAGCTCAAATTTACAGATAATGACGGGCGTGTTGTTGGTTGTGCCGCGCCTTCGCTCGCACATAGGAAGGGTGCAATCACTAGACTTGCTGGGAGCATTCTCGCGTCTGGCTATTCTTCTGGTGGCCTACTTCATCTTTCTCAATGCGGCGGTAGCTGTGCTGGCAGCGCTCGTAGCAACACTCTTACAGTATCTCCTACTCGCGCGTTGGACATCCGAGAGCGTTGACACATGTGCGCCTGTGAGCGAGGAATACCGCACGGCCATGATAGGGATAGTCAAGAGCCAAATGCCCAACGCCATTTTCTACTGTATACAAGGACAACTTACAGTCTGGCTTATCGCCTTCTTCGGCAGCACGCAAAACATTGCAGAAGTAGGCGCGCTCGGACGGTTGACTGTAATCTTCTCAGTTATCGGTGCGGTGATGACCAGTATCGTGTTGCCAAGCTTCGCGCGCTGTCAATCACCGTCTCAACTACGTCGTCGCTACTTTCAGGTTATCGGGTCTTTCTGCCTCCTAGGGACTTCATTAATAGCGCTTGCGCGACTCTTCCCCAACCAGGTTCTCTGGATATTAGGACCAAAATACACACACCTGCGCGGCGAAGTACTCTTGATGATGGTGCTGACATCCTTCAGTTCTGTCATCGGCACAATGTGGTCGCTCAATGCGGCAAAGGCATGGACAAAATATACCTGGCTCAACATTCCAGGCGTAATTCTCACGCAGGTTGTGTTACTTTCGGTGTTCAATATTTCAACCCTCAATGGCGTGCTCTGGTTCGGTATCCTTTCGCTTATCCCGACGTTCTTGCTCAACTGCGGACTGAGCTATCGCGGTTTAAATGGGCGCGGCGCACTCCTCATGAGTTCTTAAGGTAATCCACATCCTTTCTGACTTATTCGACAATTCGTCGGAGGTGTCACATCGCACAAGGGTATCAACGATTTGTAAAGAGCAATATGAATATGACTAGACAACTCTCTATACTTATGCTGCTCCACATGCCCTGGGATGAAAATTTAGGGGGTCCAAGACCCCAGATGGAATTAGCAGCAGAATTTCGTAAGCTGGGTCACAGAGTAGAAAAATTTGACTTGTTCGACGCATTTCCTTCCGCCAAAAAAAAATCCCGCATCCTTCCTCTTATTCGATCTAGTTTCGCTAATCGAGCCAAGGCTTTCGTACAGAGAAACGCAGATAGATTTGACATCATTGATGCACAGCAAGGGAACCTGCCGTTCTCTAAAGATGATTTAGGATTTAAGGGATTAATGGTTGCACGCTCGGTTGGTCTTTACGCCTTTCATGAACAGTGCGTCCAGTTTGTAAAAACTAAATGGCCGTCAAACGAAAAGGGGAAAGCGATAGTCAGGATAATTCGTTCATGGCACAAAAGACGAGAATCCCCATATCCCCAAAACAGCTTAGAAAATTGCGATCTTATCAATGTGCCGAATCGCGATGAACTTATCTATATAAGAGATGTTTTAGGATTAGGCGGGAAATGTAAAGTTTTCCCATTCGGTTTGACGCCAGAGCAGCAAAACGAATTCGCCAGCGAAATTTGTCCAGCGCGCGAACGGCTAAATAATAAAATAGTCGCCTTTATTGGATCGTGGTCTCCTACAAAGGGAGCTAAGGATTGGGCGGAGATCCTGCTGAGGATTAAATCCAAAGTACCAGATGCACGTTTTTTATTTCTGGGAACCGGATTGAGTGCTGATAAAGTTTTGGGTGATCTCAACCTGTCCTGTAGTGATTGTGTTGACATTATACCGCAGTATAAAAATACAGAACTGCCAAATCTTTTAGGTCCTGCAACGGTAGGAGTCTTTCCCAGTTATATCGAAGGATTTGGGTTCGCGGTACTAGAAAAGCTGGCTGCCGGTTTACCGACGGTGGCTTATGATGTAGCGGGACCACGAGAGATGTTACGACGCCTAGATACACAGTCATTAATTCCTGTCGGTGATATTGAACGGCTAAGCAATCAAGCGGTGGAACTGCTTAAGCTAGATTCATCAAGCTATATCAATCTCTCGCGCAAATGCGTAGAAGTAGCCCGGATGTTCTCTTGGCCGGAAATTGCCCGGGCAACGATTGATGCCTATTACGATGCTTTCAGGGGGCTGTGTGCAAACCGCTTCATGGGAACTGTTGAAGAACATTCTCTTTCCCTGGGTTGTTAATCCTGCCTTTCCATTAATTGTGGAAAACCTATCAAAAGACACAAACGAGATTCGTCTCAGCATCGCTTTAGTTACACGCAATCGGCCTGAATCCCTGGAGCGCTGTCTGAGGAGCCTGCGTGCCCAGAACGTGCAGCCTTTTGAAGTGATTATCTCGGATGATTCCGACGCTCAATATGTATCGAAGGTAAAAAGTATAGCGGAGCAATGGGATTGTCATTATATCAGTGGCCCGCGTCGTGGATTATATGCTAACCGGAATCATGCGGCTTTGGCCTGCAAGGGAACACATGTTCGCACGATGGATGATGATCATGAATTTCCTGAAGGGCACTTTGATGTTGTCAATAAAACTGTCGGCATTGCCCCAAAGAGCATTTGGATAATAGGCGAATATGGTGAACATCCCACTGCTTCATCTCGGCTTGGGCTTCCTGGCGAGATTCAGCCGCGCGGCTTCAGCGGCCCACCTCAAGATTACGATGACTGTTTCGCTATTAGCGATGGGGCGGCAATTTATCCGAGGCAGATATTTAACACACACTATTACCTGGAGGTGTTTAACTTCGGACATCTCTACCTGGAATTCGGAGCACGCCTCAAAGCATTAGGCTATCGTATTAGGTTCTGCTCCGGCACATATATTATTCACCATTACATATCTAATGGCCGGTCATTTAATGATATGAAAGTGGAACAGAAAAGCTCTTTCCTATCGGCTTATCTTACTTACAATTGCTACTTCCCGAATCTTTTCAAGAGTATGGAATGTCTCGCTTGGTTTGCTGGTAATGCTGCACTAAATTCTCTAAAGAGGAAGACCGCATCTTTTAACGTGTCAGACTTTTGGATCACGTGGCGGTTAGGGAGAAAATACAAAAATCGTTTTAGGGCAGCGAAATATCATCAGATAGTTTAGCCCGTCTCGATACTTTGTAGGATTCAAACAGCGAACGCCTCACCGCCGTTGTTTGAGAAGGCATAATGCGTTGAAGCTTTTGTCTCTAACGAACTGCCCTTTAGACCCGCAATCTGGATCGGGGAAGACCGTGCTTATGTACTCCAGAGGGTTGCAGAGTTATGGGCATTCTATAGATGTGTTAGAGCCGAAGGATTATGAGATCGGGCAGAGATATGCGAAGGCCAAAAAATTCCGTCAAGCCTGGGGCGCGTGGAGAGCAGTCAAACAAAAACTGCGAGCGAATAAATATGATCTCGTTGAATTCTATGGTGATGAGTTCTGGCTGGTTAGCTGGCAACTATCGAAATCACGGAACCGACCTCTATTAGTCGCACACACTAATGGCCTGGAACTGCTCGATAGATCGCGTTCGCAGTTCTACAATCCGAGGCGCAGCCGCTTGCAAAGGTGGGTCTCTTTGCAGACTCATGAACGCTTTTCACACCTGGCATTCGCCTATGCCGATGCTTTTGTATCGCTGTGTGAATTAGACCAGCAGCACGTTTTGGACTTAATGCTCTACCCGATTGAGCTAACAAGCGTAGTCGAACCCGGATTGGATGAAGAGTATCTCGCTGTTCCTTTCTCGCCGTTAAAAGAGGAAAGAGTAGCGTTCAATGGCTCGTGGCTTCCAAGGAAAGGTATAAAAGAACTGGCTGCGGTTATGAGTGTGGTGTTAGCCAGGAATCCGAAACTGCACTTTGATGTGTATGGAACAGGGGGAGCGAGAGACGTAGTGCTAAGCACTTTCCCCGCTGAACTGCATGCCAGAATTACTGTTCACCCACGCATATCTAACAAGGAACTAGCCGATTCCTTAGCCAAGGCAAAAATATTCTTCTTTCCATCACAATACGAGGGGTTTGGAATTGCCTTAGCAGAAGCTATGGCTTGCGGTTGTGCTGTAGTGACCACCCGAACAGGCTTTGGTTGGGCATTGCGCGATAGGGAAGAAGCCTGGTTATGTGATTTCGACGATGTTATGGCGATGGAGAATGCCGTACAGCGTTTGCTGCAAGACGATGCCATGCGAACAAAAGTTGCAGTCGGGGGATGGCATCGGGTGAGGGCATTAACCTGGCAGTCAAACGTCAAGAAGCTAGAAGCTATATATCGCGGATGGCTTTCTAATCCTCAGTATGAGAATCGCAAAATTAAGGCACGATATTCTCACGCCAATAACTTTTGAAGTTATTAAAGAAGTCTGATGGATATTATTTCTATAATTCCTCGCCTCCCTCCGGCAACCGATGGTCTTGGCGACTACGGCTTGAACCTCGCTTGTCAATTACGTAATGACTTTGGAGTCGAGTCCCATTTCATCGTTAGCGATACGAACTGGATTGGGGAGGGCGAGGTTAAGGGATTCTCTATCAGTAAACTAGCGAGTCGCTCCGCCGTTGCCTTGTTATCCAATCTAACCAACTCTGAGCCTCTGTGTACAGTGCTGCTTCATTATGTCGGTTATGGATACGCAAGAAGGGGAGCGCCTGTCTGGTTAGTAGATGGACTGGAGAAGTGGCGGACAGGTAATGAAGAAGCACGCTTACTGACGATGTTCCATGAAGTCTATGCTTCCGGGCCGCTCTGGACTAGCGCCTTTTGGCTGTCATCTCTACAAAAGCATCTGGCCGCTCGCCTGTCACGACTGAGTGATGCGTGCCTTACGAGCAGACAAGGTTACGCTGAAATTCTTAATGCATTAAGCCGTAATAAGCATAACTCAATTGCTACTCTTCCAGTCTTCTCTAACATTGGAGAGCCTGAACAAACTCCGCCCCTTTTGAAAGATCGTCGGCGTCGTCTCGTGGTTTTTGGAGGGCGTAGTAACAGGTTGCGGGTTTATGAGAATTCCCTGGCTGCATTGGAGAAAGTTTGTCGAGCATTAGCTATTGAGGAGATTTTTGATGTTGGGCCACCAACTGGCTTAGTAGTGTCTCAAATCAACAGTGTGCCGGTAATAGAGATGGGGGAAAGGCCAGCGGCTGAAATCAGCGACCTCCTGTCAGATGCGGTCGCGGGCTTCTTCGATTACAACACGGCATATCTGGCTAAATCCACAATCTTTGCTGCTTATAGCGCGCACAGACTGATTCCCATCAGTGCCTCTTGTGATGCAGCGGCGCAGGTAGATGGTTTAGAGGCCAGGAAACATTACTGGGCGGCTAACTCTCACGATAAAACATTGAGCTTGGCAGATGGTCAAGAGATTGCCGACAATGCCTATGCCTGGTATCAAGCGCATAAATTATCCGAACACGTAAAGACCTTTGCCGGGGAAATAAGGCGTACACAAAAAAGTGGGCTTAGTTTGGCTCAAGGCTGGATTAGATAGTTGGTAAGCGATCAATCTTTAGAGAGCTACAGGCGGTCTGCCGCTGATGCCAGCTCTGGAATCAGTAATGACACGATTTATGGAAACTTCGAGCGCATTGTTTCGGAGTTGACGCTTTCTGGTGACTTATTAGACTTCGGGGCTGGAAAAGGAGTTCTCACACAACGTCTCCTCTCTTTAAGCTGCTTCGACTCAATAGCCGCAGTAGATATTATGCCGCGCCCCGACGACCTTGATGCCTCTGTAATCTGGCATTGTTGTGATCTTAATGAGGCGACAAATATCCCGAACGAGTCGTTCGACGTTATTGTGTCGGCTGAGGTAATCGAACACCTTGAAAATCCCAGGGCCATAGCTAGAGAGTGGTTTCGATTGCTCCGTCCTCGTGGAACATTAATTCTGAGCACGCCGAATAATGAAAGTTGTAGAGCCTTGCTTGCTCTTGTTTTGCGAGGACACTTTGTTGACTTTGGAGATTCATCATATCCGGCTCATATAACGGCACTGGTTCGTCGGGATATTGAGCGGATTCTCGTCGAAGCAGGATTCTCGTCTCCGCAATTCGCATTTTCAAACATTGGCGGTATTCCCAAATTGCCTTGGATTCACTGGCAAAAATTCACGGCAGGCTTGTTAAAAGGGCTTCGCTTTAGCGATAACTTGTTCGCTATAGCATACAAGGAGCCATAATCAAGACTCGCATTACGAGAGCACTGATTTCTTAACCGCTATTCGCTAATATGAAGATAGTTCAATACCTAAATAAGCCGGAATATATCTTTAGACCTTCCCAGTTATGTCGTCGAATGTGGCATACAGTAAAAAGAGGAAACAATAAGTACGAAATAGTAGCGTTGCCTTGGGAAACAGAAATAAAAGTGCGACCAAATGAGGTCATCGGGCATTCGATTGTAACAATGGGTGTCTACGACTTATGCGTTACAGAAGTTCTTTGGCGGTTGATTGATCTTGGGGAGACAGCAGTTGATGTCGGAGCGAATATTGGATACATGACAAGCGTTATGGCGAAAAGGGTAGGAGCAACAGGAAGAGTTTTTTCCTACGAGCCTCATCCAGAGATTTATGATGAGTTCTGCGAAAACAAGAGAATGTGGCAAGAGACGCGCGGGTGGCAGCAAATAGAAAGCCAAAACGTAGCTTTGTCTAATACATCTGGTATTGGAACGCTCAATATGCCCCCTCATTTCAGGGAGAATCGTGGCGTCGCTTCACTCCTTGATGAGACAAACAAGCAGGCAGACAGTCATGCTTGTCAATGCCCCATAACTTTGGCAAGGTTAGACGACTTAATGAATGATAATTACCCGGTTTCTATTATCAAGCTTGATGTTGAAGGACATGAGCTTAAAGTTTTACAAGGTGGGGACAAAGTAATAACGCATCATGTTCGCGACATCGTATTTGAGGAACACGGAGGCTATCCTAGTGGAGTTACTTACTTTTTAGAAAATCGTGGGTTTACCTTGTTCAGGTTTTACAAAGGGATTTGGGGGCCGCGTCTTGAATCTCCGGCGGGAAAGCTAAAAGGCTCTTTACTTCCCTGGGAACCTCCTAGCTACCTTGCAACGAAAGACCCTTCACGCGTTACGAAACGCATGGAAAAACGGGGATGGCAAGCATTTTCTAAAAACCAAGTGTCAAGGCCGCTTTCATAATTAATCTCGCATAGTTCATAAATTAAAATTCAAATAGGTTCTCAAAGGTTGTTGCTGATGCTCAACTTGGTGGCAGATCAAAGAATCACGCGAAATAGATGGACAAGAAAGGAGCGGCCTGCAAATTTTTCTATTATTATAACACTCATCGCCGGGCTGTTGGGAATAGCCATTATCTTGGCAGCGACAACGGTGAGTGTAGTAGCCGAAGTCAGCGCACCCCTCCTATGGTTATCAGGAGGGGTACTCCTCATTGTAGCTTGGCGCAACTGGGAATTAGGCATACAGTCGCTGCTGGTTGTCTTGATAATTGAAGGGGCGGTGAGGAAGTGGTTTCTGCCTTCGTCAAGCGAGCTGGTTTACTTCTACAAAGATTTTTTGATGGTCGTTATAGTCATCAGCTATTTGATGAAGGGGCGCAAATCGCCTCTTCTCATCAAACATGAGCTTAAACTTTTCTCTGTGACTCTCGTCGCTTTCGCTCTCTACGCAGTAGCTTCCATAAGTAACCCCGGATTGCCTCATCCGCTCGTGGGCTTGTTAGGGGTAAAAGCTTATCTGCTCTACGTGCCACTCGCGTTTCTCGTGCCGAGGATGTTTACAAGTAAGGAGAAGCTGGTCGCTTTTCTCAAGTGGTATTTGATTATCGCCCTGTCGGTTGCAGCCCTGAGCGCGATGCAATTTATTGATTCCGATCCGAACTCCGCGATCAATCGTTACGCGTGGGATGAAAAGACAGCAGCGGCGACAGGAATGGATATGCAGGTGGCTAACTTCCAGGATTCGGCTGGAAGCAACTACGTGCGCGTCGCTGGCCCGTTCTCTTATCTCTCCGGTCTGTCTATCTACCTGCCGACCATGTTCGCTTTGCTGCTTGGCCTGATCTCACAACGCTCGATACAGTCCTTACCGAAAAGCTCAAGGTGGATTTATCACATTATTCTCGCGGCTGTTGCTACAACGGCTTTCATGACGGGCAGCCGTGGCGCAGTGCTCGACCTTATATTGATCGCACTAATTTTCTACGCTCTAGCTTCTAAGAAGGATTTGCTCCGGCGTTTACGGCAAGCTGCGATTGGTCTTGTTCTGGTTGGCGTTGCGCTCACGGTCTTTTTCCCGCAAGCGTTCGACGCATTATACACGCGTGCGCTTGGTGGGGAAGATCAGGTAAAGGAGGGAACAGGGCGATTCGAAGAAATTTACCGCCTGCCTTTTAATGAAGCCGCATACGCGGGTGCATTCGGCTACGGTGTTGGCGCGACACAGAACGCGACCCCGGTGCTTATGAGCAAACTGAGTCTACCGTTCATCGGAGAGCAAATCCCTATCGGCTACGAAGGGGAATCAGGCCGCGTGATGTTGGAGTTGGGCATTGTCGGATATCTGCTCCACGTATTTCTGCGTCTCAGCATATTTTTTACGCTCTTGTCTGCCTGCTTTTCCATCCGTGACATTGAATCTAAATCCCTCGCGGTCGCTGCCTTCGCGGCGCTCATATTCCCACTCCTGATAGGTGGGGCTGTGACCCAGCACACACAAAATGTCTACCAGTGGTTCTTAATCGGTATCCCCTTGGCGATGCTTAACGCCGAAAAATTATCTGATAAGACTGTTGCTATTGGGAGCAGATTCCGTACCTCTTAGTGTGTGCGGAAGTCGCCGCATATTCTTGGCCGGCAAGCAAAACGAGTTGAATGAAGATACTTATTTACTCGCCGATGTTTTATCCAAGCGTGGGTGGCCTCGAAACGATTGTCTCAATCCTGGCTCACGAGTTTGTCCGCCAAGGTCATGATGTGAAACTGGTTTGCCGGACTAAAGCAACTGACTTGACAGCATTTCCTTTTGAGGTTCTCCGGCAGGGCAGTCCGTATCAACTCCTGAAACTGACTCGCTGGTGCGACATCTATTTTCAAGCCAATGTGAGCTTGAAGGGCATCTGGCCCTTATTGATTTCGCATAAGCCTCTGGCCGTATCACACAATGGTTGGTATTCGCGTCCAGATGGCCGAATCGGTTGGCAGGATCACTTAAAGCAACGCATCACCCGGTTCGCGCATAACATCTCGGTTAGCCGTGCGGTTGCCGATCACCTTTCATCAGGCTCAACAATTATCCCCAACGCTTACCGTGAAGACATCTTTTATCTAATGCCGGAAATCACCCGTCATAAGCAACTCGTCTTTCTGGGTCGTTTGGTTTCTGATAAAGGAGCAGACCTTTTGCTGGACGCTCTGGCGCAATTAAAGCAGCAAGGCTTGCGGCCACAACTGACCATCATCGGTAGTGGGCCGGAAGAAAATAAGCTGAGGCAGCAGGCGAAAGATTCAGGCGTTGACTCCCAAATCGAATTTGCCGGATTGAAAACGGGTGGGGAGTTGGCGCGCCTATTGAATGAGCACCAGATCATGGTAGTTCCATCGCGCTGGAAAGAGCCGTTTGGGATTATCGCTCTGGAGGGAATTGCCTGCGGATGCGTAGTCGTCGGTTCAGAGGGTGGAGGCTTAAAGGATGCTATCGGGCTTTGTGGCGCAACCTTCCCCAATGGCGATGTGGTGGCGCTAACGCAAACGCTTGCCGACCTGTTAGTAAATCAACAGAAGTTGTCCGACTACAGGAGCCATGTCGAATCGCATCTCTTACGCCATAGAAAAGAAGAGATAGCAAAATCCTACCTACAGGTCTTTGAGAATATTCTGCATTAATTTGCTCATACCATTTACAACTCGCTTCAATAAATTCATCAAATGTTGAGAGTCACAATCTCACATCCGCACGGCAGTTTAAACAGCTATCACGCAGCCAGGGCGTTGTCGGAGAAGAACTGGCTCGGTTCTTTCCAGGCCGGGATAACGAGCTATAGCGCCATCGCAAGGCTCTCATCGTACCTGCCGAATAATTCAAAAAGACGCCTTCTTAACAGGCATTTCGAGCATATTCCGAAAGAAAGCCAACGCCCGCACCTCTACTGGGAAGCAGTGTCCAGAATGGGAAGGCGCATTAAACCCGGCGGGCTGACATCGCAAGCAAACTGGTATGACTTTTTATTCTGTGGGCACGACTGGCAAGTATCGCGGACGTTAGAAAAAAAGCTCAATGCCGTTTATACATACGAAGACGGGGCGAAGCTAACGCTTGAAGCGGCGAAAAGATTAAATATCGCAAAAGTCTATGAGCTACCGGCGGGCTATTATTTAGGAGTAGTTAATGCGTTAGAAGGAGCGATAAAGATTACGCCGAATATTAATTTTCAAATTAAACACGAGCCTGCCTGGAAACGAGCGCGCAAGGATTCGGAATTAGAGCTTGCCGACATAGTGGTTGTGCCGTGCGAGTGGGCGCGCGAGAGTTTGAGCTTCAGCAAGTCGCCAAAAAAGTGTGTTGTTAAAGTTCCTTACGGCACGCCCGCCGATGATGTGCTGGTCAGAGCTAAACGACCTGATGGCCCGTTCACCGTCTTGTTCGCAGGTCAGATAGGAGTTCGCAAAGGTGTGCCGCTTCTGATGGAAGCATGGAAGCGTCTCGGACTCAAAGACGCCCGTTTGTGGCTGGCGGGATCAATGAATCTGGACGAGAAGTATTTAAACGGTCATCACAATTTCCGGTATTTGGGAGCGTTGCCTCGCGTGCGTTTGTTAGAGGTGATGAGAGAGGCAGACCTCTTCGTCTTTCCATCTCTGGCAGAGGGCTTTGGGCTGGTGATTGGCGAAGCTATGGCCGTCGGAGTGCCCGTCCTCACAACAACAAACACGGGCGGCCCGGAATTGATTGCTGACGGGAGGGAAGGATGGTGCGTTCCGGCGCACGACGTTAATTCGCTGGCGGAGCGAATCGAATGGGCATACCGGAATCGTGATGCCCTCTACGAGATGGGAATGCTGGCAAGACGCCGTGCGGAACAGTGGACGTGGGCTGACTATCGCAGGAAGCTGACCGATGAATTGTCTACACATCTGAGCGTTTAGCTTGAATGTCTAAGCTGTCCTGCGAAAAACCTTGAGCGAATGATGCAGGTTTTAATGCTGCGTAATGTTGGTGAGGAGCGCAACCTCAGCATGAAGCTCTACGCTGATCGGCTCACGCAGGGACTTAACAACCGTTGCATGGTCGAGAGTGTTGTCCCGTGGCGACCACCTTCTTTCTCCGACAAATCACGGCTTAGTGTTAGCGCAAAAGCTTTGGACTACGTTGCGCGCTACGGGATTTACCCGCCAAGCCTGCTTAGACGACGCAGCGACATTTTTCATGTTGTAGATCAAGCTTACGCGCACTTGCTCTGCTGCCTTCCGGCGAGCCGCACTGTAGTTACCTGTCATGACCTGATGTTGCTCAAGTCTGTGCGAGGTGACTTTGGCCCTTCTTACGTGCCCCCGCCTGTTGCTTCACGGCTTTTAAGTTTTTCATTGGGCTTTCTAAAACGCGCGGCTATGGTAATAGCGGATTCAAAAGCGACGGCAGATGATCTGGTCAAACACTTAAATATTCCTCAAGAGCAAATTCGCGTTGTGCATTTAGGCATAGACCCGATGTTTGCCCCTCCGTCCAGCGCGGATGAGCGACAGGTTGCGCGTGCGCGCTGGGGTTTTGACGGGCAGCGCACTCTCCTTCATGTGGGGAACAACTGGTTCTATAAAAATTTGGAAGGGGTTATAAAGGCGCTCGCCGTGCTGCAAGAACAGTCCGTTGAGAGTAGTCCGATTCTGATTAAGGTCGGTAAGAGGCTAACAGTCGAACAGCGGAAACTTGCGCGAGGGTTAGGCGTGGCGTCGCGTATTCGAGAGCTTGGGGTGTTGAATAATGAGGAGCTACAGACTGTTTACTGGGCAGCCGATATGTTGGTGTTCCCGTCATGGTGGGAAGGGTTCGGGTGGCCTCCGCTTGAGGCAATGGCGAGCGGAACTCCGGTCATCTGCTCTGATCGTGGCTCACTCGGCGAAGTGGCAGGTAACGCAGCGATGATAGTCAATCCTGAAGAGCCTGAAGAAATCGCCGACGCTATCGCCAGAGTGCTTGGTGACGAGAATCTGAGGCGCTCTCTTATCCTGACAGGAATGCAACGCGCCAAGCAGTTTACCTGGGAGCGTGCGGCGGAGCAGACGTTTCAGGTTTACAGGGAAGTCGCAGGCTGACCCCGCGTTGAGAGCGCATGAGAGTCCTTCACGTTATTCCTGATCTTGCCACGGAGACCGGCGGGCCTGTGACTGCTGTTCTGGGTTTAGCTGAAGCGCAGGCAGCTATGGGCCAAGAGGTCTGTATAGCTTCGAGTGATTACGGCGATAATTCAACCCCTCAACTGGATGGAGTAGAGTTCAAACTTTTCCCCTGTCGCTATGATACATGGCGCTGGGCACCCGAACTGGGGCGCTATCTTGAAAGGTTTGTCAGGAACTACGATGTGGTGATGATTGAAAGCCTCTGGCAGTATCCGACATTTATCGCCGGACGAATTTGCCGCGCTGCCAACATGCCTTATGTGCTTAGTCCGAACGGAATGCTGGATGCCTGGTCGCTTTCACAGAAAGCATGGAAGAAGAGACCTTACATGAGTTTGATCGAGCGCACCACGCTTCTAGGGGCAAATGCTATCCATCTGACAAGTGAAGGTGAATTAAATCATTCACACCTCAACAAGTGGCGAGTACCGAAGATCGTCATCCCTCTGGGCCTGCACAAGTCCAAATACACAGACTTGCCGGATGAAAGGGGTTTCTTAAGGCGATACCCTGAACTGTCTGATAAGCAGATAGTGCTCTTTCTGGGGAGGCTCCATTATAAAAAACAACCTGATGTCGCAATACGCGCTTTTTATCAGGCGTGCTCTGAGATGCCCGATGCTCATCTGGTGCTGGCCGGTGCAGGCGAACCATCCTATATCCAACGCCTTCATGAACTGGTGAAGAGTCTGGGGATTCAAGAGCGTGTTCTTTTCACAGGAATTCTCAAGGGCGATGCTGTCAAGGAGGCGTATCGAGCGGCTTCTGTTTTTGTCTTACCTAGCTGGCAGGAGAATTTTGGCTTGTCATTAGTGGAGGCGATGGCGGCGAGTTGCCCTGTGGTCATCAGCGACCACATGGATTTAGCGCCGGATGTTTTGCATGCAAGAGCAGGATTGGTCGCATCCCCCAACGTCGAAGAAACCGCTGAAGCTATTGCCTGCCTACTACAAGATGAGGAGATGCGCCGCGAAATGGGGCGTAAAGGTCGTCAGTTGGTTTTAGAAAAGTTTACCTGGGAGAGATGCGCCCGCGAATTTAACGAAGTGTTTGATGACATCCTGGCTGGAAGAAGTCAGAGCAGCGCATGGCGATAAAATGTCCGGTTCAGAAATTGGAATGTAAAAACGGGACGGAGAATCTCTCTCCGTCCCGTTCAAATTGTTACCCAATGATCGGAAGTTCAAGGCGCAAGTTTAGTGGCCGGGTCGCTCCAGGGGCTTTGGCCGTTTGGACCGACGGCGGCGACGCGAAACCAATATTTAGTTCCGCTGGTGAGTCCGCCGACGGTGGCCTGTGATTTGGTAGCGACGGCGGCGTGCGTCCATGAAGTTGCGGTTGGCGGGTCGGCGCTGCGTTCGATGACGTAGCTGCGCGCCTTGTTAACTTTGTCCCAGACTAAATCTATTTCGCCGTCGCGGTCGCCTACCGAAGCTTCGAGTCCTGTTGGCGCGGCGAGGTCGCCAGCGGCTGCTGGCTCGGCTCTAACGTTCATGCCTGCGCTCGTAATCTTTGCTTCGTCGTCGCCGCTAACGCTTTCGACGTAGTTCGCCAGTTGCGTCAACACCCGGTCAAGCGCCTCTTCTTTCTGGTTCTGTATGCTGGTTCTGGTTTTAGCTTCCTGCCGGGCTGTCTGGGTCGCAGCGTAGGCCGTGTCCAGATCGTTGATTGCAGTTGTGACCTGCGGGAGCGCCGGTTGAGGTGAGGTGAAGTTCGCATTTCCCGTCATGGCCGCGACGATCTGCTGCGAACGTGCGATCTTTTCGGGAATGGTTAGTCTTTGGAGGTTGAGTTTGATTTTTGACATGGATTTCTCCTTTGTGAGAGGTTGAGGTTGAAGTCACGGGTGGAACCGTTTGGGTGGGTGAGGTAAGAGTAGTCTCAAGCCCGAAATTATGCAAGTTCTTTGTGCGGCGCGCTTTATGCGCCCTATCCTCACAGCAATCAGGCTTATTGCCACTTACATAGCCTTAATATGCACTGATATTAGCGCTATGTTGATTTTAACCGGAGCAATGTAATCATACTTTGCTCCGATGTTAGATTGGATGAGGATAATAATCACTTACATTGCGGGAATCTTTATAGACATCACTACAGGCCATACTTCATTTGCTTCCGTATATGCTCACACTGACCTAATGTTGATAGATATTGTCTCAGGCTGAGTAAACATCAGAACAATGTTAGTGAACGTCAGAGCAAGTTCTACGAAGACAACGGTAATATTCCTATCTGCTAATCCCACACCAGATAAGGCTAGAGAATTAAAGAGTGTATATTCTGGGAATTAATGCCTATCACGGCGATGCTGCTGCTGCCATTATCCGCGATGGGGAGTTAATCGCCGCCGTCGAAGAAGAGCGCTTTAATCGGTGTAAGCACTGCGCGGGCTTTCCAGTCGAATCAATTAGATATTGTCTGAAGGTCGCTGGGGTCTCAATCGAAGAGGTGTCGCACATAGGTATCTCGCGCGATCCTTCGGCGCATCTTCACAAGAAGATTTTGTTCGCGGCGACAAGAGCCGCGAAGAGCGTCGGCAGGTCTGAGCACCCTCAAGCTCAGATGAGCGAGAAGAGTGGGCGCGGGATTTTCGGGGCGGTGGCGGAGCGTCTTGCTAACACGGCTAAAGTGCGAAGCCTGAAAGAGGATTTAGTGAAGGCTCTGGGCGGAGCGAAGAGCAAGATGCGGGCGCAGTTTCACAACGTTGAGCATCATCGCGCGCACCTGGCGAGTTCGTTCTACGTCTCGCCGTTTGAGCAGGCGGCGCTACTCTCGATTGACGGCTTCGGGGATTTCATCTCGACCATGTGGGGGATGGGAAACGGGAACAATATAGAAGTGCTCGGCCAGGTGGAGTATCCACATTCGACAGGCATTCTCTATACGGCGACAACACAGTTCCTTGGTTTCCCGCACTACGGCGACGAGGGCAAGGTGATGGGTTTAGCGCCATACGGCAAGGCGCGCTACATGGAAGAGTTTCGAGACATCATTCGCACGGACGAAGGCGGGCGGTTTCGCCTCAACCTTGACTACTTCCGGCATCACGCCGAAGGGGTGGAAATGAGTTGGGAGACGGGATCGCCCGTCATCGGGCCAATCTTCTCCGATGAGTATGTAAAGCGTTTCGGCCCTGCGCGTGTGAAAGATGCGCCCCTTGCGGAGCGCGAGCGCGACATCGCCGCGAGCTTACAAAAGCGTCTGGAAGAAGTCGGGTTTCACATCCTGAATCACCTGCATGAGAAGACCGGCCTGACAGACCTGGGGTTATCGGGCGGCGTGGCATACAACTCCGTAATGAACGGCAAGATTCTGCTCAATACGCCGTTTCGCCGCGTCTACGTGCAGCCTGCTGCGGGAGACAGCGGAACAGCCATCGGCGCTTGCTACCAAATCTATAACGGTCTTCTCAAGCAACCGCGCACATTCGTAATGGAGGGCGCATATACGGGGCCGGAGTTTTCAAACGAGGCTATTCAAGAAGAATTGAACCGCAGCGGGCTGGCATACGAAAGCTATTCTGACGAAGACTTAACAAAGCGCGCTGCAAAGGACATTGCGGATGGCGCTGTGCTGGGATGGTTTCAGGGGCGCATGGAGTTTGGGCCGCGCGCTCTCGGCAATCGCTCGATTGTGGTTGACCCGCGCCGCGCCGACATGAAGGACATTCTCAACGAGCGCATCAAGAAGCGCGAGCCGTTTAGACCTTTCGCGCCTTCGATCCTGGAAGAGCATGTTGGCGATTATTTCGAGCAGACTCATCCTGCTCCGACGATGCTGATGGTCTACCAGATTAAGCCTGAACAGCGCGCATTGATTCCAGCCGTCACACACGTTGACGGCTCCGGGCGATTGCAGACCGTCAGCCGGGATGTCAACGAGCGTTACTATCAACTCATTTCGGATTTCTACAAGTTGACCGGAGTGCCCATAGTTCTCAACACCTCTTTCAACGAGAACGAGCCGGTGGTCTGCACGCCGCGCCATGCGATTGACTGCTTTTTGAAGACGCGCATGGACGTGATCTATCTAGGCAATCACGCCGTCAGGCGAGCCGTTTCGTGAATGCTAAAGAGTCGTTTCAAAACACAAGCTGCATTAAGAGCCATCGAGAACTGTTTCGGGTTTTGAGATGAGTGCTCAAGCTTAACCACTACGTTCGAGAATCCACACTTTCTCTTTTGTGCGAATAATAATTCTCAACCAATTTTTCTACCCTGATCATTCGGCAACCAGCCAGTTAATGACTGAATTGGCCGAGAGCCTGCTCACACAAGGCGTCGAAGTCACAGCGCTTTCGGGGCGTGGCCGGTACAACGGTGGAGAGCATCTTCAAAAAAGGGAGGTTTACAAGGGCGTGCGAATCGAGCGCGCCTGGGCTACAAGTTTCGGTAAGAAAAACTCTCTCGGGAGAGTCTGCGATTATCTCTCATTTTATCTGGGCGCTTCGTGGAAACTCCTGCGGCTGCCCAGGCACGACATAGCGATGGCTCTGACGACGCCTCCGCTGATCGGGTTGATTGCCCTCATCGCCGGGCGCTTACGCGGCATGCGAGTGGTCGCGCTCGTGCAGGACATCTACCCGGATGTTGCTGTTTCTCTAGGGTCGCTCCGTCAGCGCAGCCCCTCGACACGCTTTCTGGATTACCTCAGTCGCCTCCTGCTCCGAAAATCGGATCGGATCATCGTGTTAGGCGAATGCATGCGTACACGCATCATCGCCAAGGCAGGCGAGAGCGTGGCCTCGCGCGTGGACGTGATTCATAACTGGGCGGATGGCTCTGAGATTAAGCCCTTGAACAAGGATGTGAACCCTTTCAACGCGGAACATAATCTTGAGGGCAAATTCGTTCTTCTCTTTTCCGGGAACTTGGGCCGGGTCAACGAATTCTCAACCGTGCTTAATGCTGCTCGCATATTGCGCGCCCGCGCGGACATCCTTTTCCTCTTCGTTGGAGAGGGCGCTAAAGCCTCCGAGATTGAAAACTTCTCTCAAGCTCATAACCTCGAAAATATACGCATGCTGCCTTACCAGCCGCGCGAGACTTTGAGATATAGCCTGGCCTCAGCGGATGCATCTCTGGTCACACTGGCTGAAGGGCTGGCTGGCTTAAGCGTGCCCAGTAAGACCTACGGCATACTGGCCGCAGGGCGACCCATTCTGTTTGTCGGAGACGCGCGAAGCTCAGTTGCGCGCATAGCCCTGGATAATAATTGCGGCGAAGTAGTTTCTTCCGGCGATAGCGCCCGCCTAGCCCAGATCATCACGGATTGGGCTTCCGACAAAGAGAAACTTACTCAACTGGGCATCGCCTCGCGGAAAGCATTTGAGAAACATTTTAATCGTCCGCAGGCGGTCAACTCCTACCTGGAAACTTTCTCGAAGTGTATGGAGAACTCCCACTCTCTCAAGAAGCCCAGGATGTCAAAGCTCAAGGAGACCTCACCATGAACACGTACATAGCGCTCTTTTCAATCGCCCTGTTTTCCTCGCTCGTCCTGACCCCGGTAATACGGCGGCTGTGCGTTAGATTCGGATGGTTAGACGTGCCGCGTGACGACCGGCGGGTACACACCAAGGCTATTCCGCGCGTCGGCGGTTTGGCGATTTTGCTCTCTGTCGTCATCGCGCTGCTGGCCCTTCCTCTCGTTGATAATCTCGTCACACAATCTCTGTTCAGAGACAAGCGGCAGTTGTTAATGGTTTTCGTTCCGGCAATCCTGGTTGTGCTCTTAGGTCTCTACGACGACCTGCGCGGAGCAAATGCGCGACTTAAATTCCTGGCGTTAGCCGTCGCAGGCACTATCTTCTATGCGATGGGAGGGCGCGTCGAAAATCTCTCGCTACCAATCTACGGTTCCATTCATTTACCTTTAGTGGTCAGCTACCTGGCAACACTCTTGTGGATTGTCGGAGTCACCAATGCCTTTAATCTGATTGATGGGGTTGACGGGCTGGCAACCGGCGCGGGACTTTTTGCGTCGCTGGTGGTTTTGGTGGTTTCGTTAATGCTCGGACACCCGCACGTCACGGTAGTCGCGCTTGCTCTTTCGGGCGCGCTGATAGGATTCCTGCGGTACAACTTTAATCCGGCTTCGATCTTCCTAGGTGATTCCGGGTCGCTCTTCGTCGGGTTCACGCTCGCGGCGCTTTCCCTTCAAGGATCACAAAAAGCCTCAACCGCAGTTGCGATAGCGATCCCTTTGATGGCTTTCGCCCTCCCGGTGATTGATACAGGGTTCTCCATGGCGCGTCGTTTCCTGAGCGGGAAGCCCATCTTTCAAGGCGACCGGGAGCACGTTCACCACATGCTGCTGGCGCGCGGCTGGTCGCAGCGTCGTGTTGTCTTTGTGCTTTACGCAGTATGCGCCGCGCTGGGACTAATCTCTCTGCTTCTCGTCAACGAGACAAGCAGGTTGACGGGATTGATTCTGATAGTTGTCGGGTCGGCAATCGTGCTTGCGCTTGGCCGCTTGCGCTATCACGAGGTTGATGAGTTAAAGGCCAGCATGAGGCGCAATCTAGGCGACCGCCGCGCGCGTGCAGCGAACCACCTGGGCATCCGGCGCGCCTGCCGCGCAATATCTAAGGCCGATAGTTTATCAAGGCTCTTCACTGCTGTTTCCGAGATGCTCGAACTCGGAGAGTTCGTTCATGCTTCAGTCCAACTAGGGCGCGGCGGCGATAGTGAGGGGAATGAGCGGGCGCTTGAGCGTGAGAATGGGTCACTGTCGTTGCTGGGAGTTGAGCTTCGCAAGGGAATGATCTACTGGTCTTGGGAGCGCGGCGACGTGAAGGCTATAGATATTATCGGCTCTGGCCGCTACTGGTCATTGCGCCTGCCGCTCTCGACCGATCACGCCGGTTGGGGCTACATAAATCTGTATCGCGCGTTCGACAGCGACGCGCTGATGCTGGACATCAACTATCTCTGCAATCTCTTCCAGCGTGAAATGGCACAGGCTGCCGAGAGACTATTGAGTGAAAGCGCGCAAGAGTCGCAGGCGCGACAACTGGCGATGAGCGCTTCCTACGGAGATTGATGTGAGCATCTCCCTGGCGCAGGCGAAAGCTGCCCCGCTTGAGTCCGCTGAGGTTAAGACAAGGTCTGTGAGACGAGAGCGCGCAGCGGCACTCCTCAGTCGGGTTATTTTCTTTTCGCTCCTGGCACTCATTGCGCTTGTCGCCGTCCCTTATGGAACGGTTGAGCCTTGGTGGGAAGCTCTTTTTGAGTGCATCGTCTTTGCGCTCGGAGCGCTCTGGATTGTGGAAGGAATGTTGAGCCGGGGTTGGCTCACACCGGGACACAGAATCTTTCTGCCGCTTCTCGGCCTCATCCTCTACGCTTACATTCAAACGCTCCCGCTGTTCTCAGAAAGCGCGTCTACTCCGGGTCTCAAACTATGGCGCGCCATCAGCGCCGACCCATACGAGACCAGGCTCTCCGTCCTCAAACTCCTCGCCCTCACTTTATCGGGAGTCATGCTCCTTCGTTACACGTCGAGCAGACGACGCCTGCGCGCTCTCATCTACACCATCACCGGCGTCGGAATCTTAAGCGCCTTCTTCGGCATCCTCCGGCAGACGACGCAGCGCTCTGCGGGCTTCTTCCTCCCCTTTCTCCAAACCGGCTCAGGTTACGGGCAGTTCATCAATCGCAACCATTTCGCTTTTTTTATGGAGATGGTTTTGGGGTTGGTTCTAGGTTTAATCGTTGGCCGGGGCGTGCGCCGCGATAAAATACTGATTTACCTGTCGCTGGCTTTGCCTGTCTGGGTCGCGCTCGTTTTATGCAACTCGCGCGGCGGGCTGTTCAGCATGCTTGCCCAGGTGCTCTTTCTTGCTCTCCTCTTCAGCTTCAAGCGATCAAGGCGAGATGACCTGGAGCATGGAAGCGAGGAGCGAAGTCTCCGGTGGCGAATCACACATGCGAGTATCGTTCGCTACGCTCTTATTGTGGGTCTCGTTGCGCTGGTCTTTATCGGCGCTCTCTGGATAGGCGGGGAATCGCTCACCTCTCGACTGGAAACAGTCTCAAGTGAGATGGCGGCTGACAGCAGCGAGAGTAATGAGGGCGTAAGGCGGCAAGATATCTGGCGGGCGACGTGGAAGATGATTAAGGATCACCCTTTGATGGGCGTAGGTTTTAATGGTTACTGGGCGGCCATCCCTCAGTATCACAAAGCCTCCGGGGAACTCACACCGCAGCAGGCTCACAATGATTATCTGGAGCTAATGGCGAGCGGCGGGATGATAGGGGTCTTGCTCGTCCTATGGTTTCTCTTTCTTGTTATCAAAGACACGAGAAGAAGCTTTCAAGCGCAGGACTCTTTCCGCCGCGCGGCGAGCATGGGCGCAAGCGCGGGTCTTTTCGGCGTCGCCGTTCACAGTATGGTTGACTTCGGGCTGCACATCACGATCAACGCCTTGATATTCACTGCGCTTGTCGTCATCGCCGTAGCTGAGGGCAGAGTAGAAGACCAGGGCGCAGCCAGCACTCGAATGCGGAATCACGAATTGGCTACGCATTAGGCAAAAACTTTCCTGCACTACCAAGATGTCTGAGGGGTATCATCTCACGGTTTGGGAACAGATTGACCTGTTCCTGTAATGGGAGTAAGCTTCCGCGCAGTTTATCCTCGATGCATCTGGTTCGAGCTAGAACAAGCGGTAATCTTTAGCAAAGGAGACATCCACCATGAAGCCCAGGGGTTCCTCATCTCACAAGGCGATTGCCTTACTGATCGTCTTCTCCTTCATGCAGTTTTATGTGGTCTTCGCTCTGGCAGGGCCGAGCCTCGCGCGTGAGACGACCACCACGATGCTGCCCGTCGTTGCGCCTCAAGCCATCATGGGCAAACTTGCGACTCGCGGTAATCAGCCCGTCTTAGTCAACGGAAACAATGCGAGTACCGGCGCAACCATCCTGTCCGGGGCGACTATTGAAACCGGCGACCAGGTAGGAGCGAGCATCCATTTAGGCCCACTGGGGACAATTGATATTGCTCCCAATTCAAAAGTGCAGATTGAGTTCAGCAACGGTCAGATCAAAGTTACCGTTATTCAGGGCTGCGTGATTGTCAAAAACAATAAAGGGACATTTGCCCAGATACTCACCGATAAAGGGGTAGCGGCGAGCAATGACCCCAATCAGAAACCGGCGGCTGTCTTAGATGTCTGTTACCCGTCGGGCGCTCCCAATCCTATCGTTAATCAGGGCGCGGCAGCCAACGCAGGCGCAGGCGCTGGCGCAGGTGCTGCTGGCGGCGGACTTTCCCCTGGCGAATGGGCAGCTATTATCCTCGGTGGCGCTGCCGCAGTCGGTGTTCCGGTCGCGCTGCATCGCGGTCGCAATCCAAGTCCCGGCACGCCGCGCGGCGCACCGTAAGACTTATCTCTACTTTACATCTCTAAACGGGCGTGCCGTCTTTAACCTTCAAAGACGGCACGCCCGTTTGCTTGATGTTCAGCGCAATTTTTGTTTCTTGAGACCTTGTTTGTTTCCCGCGTGAGTTCGACGTAAGCGGCCACAGCCGCAAGAGATGGCACGACCCGGCTCTTACGTCGAACCCACGTTATTCTATTGCCGAGATAAATGAGTAGAAACTCCGATTCAAATAGCCTGCGCGTGATAAGGACAGTCCTTGCGCTTCTCGGTCTGGTCTTCTGTCTCTTCTGTCTCCGGCTGGCGGGGCGCGCAGGTTTCTCGCGCCTCGATTCGACCTATGCGGCGGAGGCAGGGCAGTTGAGCGCCGCCGACGCTGCTACCCTGCTCACTCCTTCCGACCCTGAAGCGCACCTGGTTCGAGCCGCGCTCCTGAAAGCGGATAACAGGCTGGATGAGGCGATCAGAGAATATTGCCGGGCAGCCGCGCTTCGTCCGCGAGATTACGTCCTGTGGCTGGAGCTTGGCCTTGCGCTTGATGAGGCGGAAGATCAAGCGGGCGCGATCAATGCTTTTAAGGAAGCGGTCGCGCTTGCTCCCGATTATGCGGAGCCACACTGGCAACTCGGAAATGTTCTCCTTCGAGCAGGGCACGCGGACGAAGCATTCTCGGAGATGCGCCGCGCAACTCAAAGCAATCAAGCCTTCCTGCCTCAACTGATTGACCTGGCATGGACGATTTATAGCGGGGACATCGCATCAATAAAGCAGGCAGTTCAGCCTGAAGGTTCAGCGGCTCGTCTCGCCCTGGCACGCTTCACTGCCCGGCACGGAAAGGCTTCGGATGCGGCGAGAATCTTCCGCACGATTGAGAATGTACGCGAAGAAGACCTGCGCGCGTTTCTCTCAGAGCTACTTGCCGCCAGGGAGTTCCGCGTAGCTTACGAAGTCTGGGTAGAGGGGCAGGGAAGTCAGGATGGCGCTTCGAGTTCAGACTTCGACGACGGCGGCTTTGAAGAGCAGATCAAATTTGATGATCCCGGATTCGGTTGGCAAATAGCGCGCAACCCGCAGGGCGTGCGACTCTCACTTGATAACGTTCAGCCGCATCAAGGAAGCAGCAGTTTAAGAATTGATTTCAGTGGAGACTCGAATCCTGCGTCAACAATAATCTCCCAGACCGTGCTGGTTGAGCCGAACGCTCGCTACCGTTTGCGCTTCAACGTGCGCGCGGAAGAGTTGGTGACGGGAGGGCTGCCGCTGATAGCTATCCTGGATGCGAACGTCAAAGATTCTACGCAACTTGCAGAGTCCGATCCTCTTCCGCCAAAGACTGCGCCCTGGCAGGAGCGGAGCATGGATTTTGCGACCGGCAAAGAGACTCAAGCTGTGCTAGTCGTTCTCCGCAGGCGGAGTTGTGAGAGCGGGCCTTGCCCTGTTTTTGGCAGCCTCTGGCTGGATGATTTCTCGCTTCAGAAATTATAGCCAAAGGTAAGTATCCGGTAATGATTCAGGAAAAATCAGTGAGGTTGTAGCCCGCCAGTCACTGCCAGCTTTTCATGGTGAATTAACCCTCTGTGTGCTAGACTCCGAACCCGACATTGAGCTAGCGATTGGTTTTCTTCAAGGGGCAAGTTTTAAGTCCACCACCCGGTTGAAGAGCGCATCATCGAGCCGGAATTCCGAACTCTGGCTCGAAGCATTCTCTTCACAAATCTATGTAGCGGATAACCTGATCCTGCCAATTTTTTGGCCGAACTCTTGCGGTAGCTGAACCCGTCTCATAAAAGATTTTAAGAGAAGAGAGATAGATGGCAGACATACCCCGTCTTAAATACACATCTACTTGAATGGCGAAGATTGACCGCCTCGGGTGGGCGGCAGGTCTCTCATTTGTTAGTTATGGTGTGCGCGTCGGCGTTCGGGTAAACGATGCGCAGGTTCTCAATCGTCTCTCGAATCATCTGCCACCCGGATGGAAGCCTGCTTCCTCGCCGGTAGTTGGAAAATTGTTTTCTCTTTTTGTTGGCGGTGTCGGGCCGCGATCTTCTGTTCGACGCTTCAACTTGCTTTATGGAGACATCGAGCAGCTTTCCAGAACTCTCGACGTTGGCGAGGTATTTGAGACGCTTGAATCAAATATCCGGCTTTACGTTGCCGAAAGAGCGCAGCACCGTTTGTTTGTGCATGCGGGTGTGGTCGGGTGGCGAGGCCAGGCTGTAATTATTCCCGGACGCAGCTTCAGCGGCAAGACTACTCTGGTGGCCGAGATGGTCAAAGCCGGAGCTACTTATTACTCAGATGAGTTTGCGATTTTAGATAAGCGCGGGCATGTGCATCCCTTTCCAAAACCTTTGTCAATTAGAGAAGAGGGAAGCCATAAACAGCACGACCATCCGGTGGAAACTCTGGGCGGAAAGTCAGGGGTTGCTCCGCTGCCTGTAAAGCTCGTCGTGTGCGGCGAGTTCAAGGCAGGAGCCAGTTGGAGACCGCGCGAACTCTCTGCGGGACAGGGAGTCCTGGAGATGCTCTCCAACACGGTCGCGGCGAGGCTCAACCCGGAGAAAGCCCTGGATACTTTACAAAGGGTGACTTCACGGGCGCGAGTTCTGAAGGGTGCGCGCGGTGAGGCCAGGGAAGTCGCGGCCTCTATTTTGAAGGTTCTCGATAACTGAGCTTCGCTTCTCGCCTGGCGCGAGACTTAAGTTCCTCTCAGTTATTGCTCCATCCGAACGCGAAGGTAGCTGAAGGTTATCAATCGAAATATTCGGAGGCAGGTTAGAAAAAAGATGAGCGAAGCATATAAGCCTCAAGCACGCAAAGACGGGTTGGTCATCAACGAGCTGTCGAATGAGATGGTGGTCTATGACCTTGAGAGCCACAAAGCGCATTGTCTGAATCAAACTGCGGCGCTGGTCTGGAGGCGCTGCGATGGACGGACTACGCCTGCCGGAATCGCCGCAAGTTTGCGGAGAGAGTTAAAGACTTCTATCAACGAAGACCTTGTCTGGTATGCGCTGGCACAGTTGGGTAAAGACCATCTGTTGACGGAAAGCATCGCGCCCACCATCGCAGGCGCTCAATTATCCCGGCGAGAATTGGTCAAGCGATTGGGTCTGGCGGCTGTCATCGCCGTGCCCTTGATTACTACTATTGTCGCCCCGACAGCGGTTGAAGCTGCGGCCTCCGGTTGCGTTGATTGTAACGGCGTCCTCTGCTGTCCTCCGGCTACTTGCGTGAGCAATGCTTGTCTCAAGACTTAGTAATGAATAGAGAGTCACAAAAGAGCACGTGCGGTCGCCTCATCGGAGAGATTCTCGCCGGGGCATGGCGGCCTTCTCCGCAAGGCTCAGAGTTAGCCGTTGAAGAGTTGGAAGGAATTGCGCCGCTGCTTCTGGGGTCGGGTGCGGCTGCGCTCGCCTGGTGGAGGATTAAAGATTCCGCGTTGCGGCTCACCTCTGCGGCGGAAGCATTAGAGCGCGCCTACCACCAAAATATCATTCAAGCCTCTTTTCAAGAGCAGCAGATTGAAAAAGTTTTCGGATTGCTGCGCCGCGCGGGAGTAGAGGCTATGCTCGTCAAGGGTTGGTCGCTGGCTAGGGCTTACCCGTCGAAGGGTCTGCGCCCATGTGGTGACATTGACCTGATTATTCGTCCAGACCAGAGAGACGCGGCGCGCAAAGTTTTACGAAGCGCGGAAGGCAAAGAGTATTTCGTTGATTTCGAGCATGAGGAATTTGAAGGGTTAGACGGACGAGGCTGGGATAAGCTGCGCGCACGCTCTGAGACGGTCAGGCTTGGCGAAGAGGCAGTGCGGTTGTTGTCTACGGAGGATCATCTGCGTTTCCTGTGCATACATCTGCTGCGTCACGGCGCATGGCGTCCGCTCTGGTTGTGCGACGTGGGTGTTCTGTTGGAGACGCGCTCAAACGAGTTCGATTGGGAGCGTTGCTTCGGCAGAGAGAAGCGGGAGGCGGAGTGGGTAGCGTGCGCGTTGGGTTTGGCTCATCGTCTGCTCGGGGCGCGAATTGAGGACACTCCGGTTCGTGAGCGCGCAGGGAGAATTCCTGGCTGGCTCTTGGCGACGGTTTTGAAGCAATGGGAGAAGTCTTGCCTGATTGATCGCCTGCCGCCGGAATTGATAATGATTTCGCTGCGCCACCCGTCGCGTATGGTCAGGGCTTTAAGGAATCGCTGGCCTGACCCGATTCAGGCGACCGTCAGGATGAGAGCGCCGATGAACGGGTGGCCGCGATTGCCCTTTCAGGTTGGCGAGTACGTGGCGAAGACGACGCACTTTATGACGCGGCTGCCGAAGTTAATGCGAGAGCAAGAGCAACCTGTTAGAGAGACCTGAATGCGCTGTTGAGAAATTAACGGCGATCAAGGAAAGGATAGGGGACGTATGAAACCAGCAAAAAGGCACTCTCACAATTTGGCCTTTCTGAAGATGTCGCGCGTCGTGATACGCAGGCATCGTTACATGGTCGCGCTCTTTTTCTTTGTAGCCTTCGCGCTCACGGGTTGGTATCTGTCCTTTCCTCCGTCGTCTCAAGCACAGGCAACTGCATCATCTGACCTTGTTATTAGCGAGATTTATGGCGGCGGCGGTAATGCAAGCGCAACCTATCAGGATGATTTTATTGAAATCTATAATCGTGGAACTAGTACTGTGAGTCTTACGGGCTGGTCGCTGCAATACGCCAGTGATACGGGTAGTGCTTGGGATAAGGTCGCGCTTTCTGGCAATATCGGCCCTGGGCAATATTATCTAGTTCAAATAACCACATCAGGTACTGTGGGTGCTAACTTACCCACTCCTGATCTTACGACTTCAGCTTTAGGTGGTTCGACTGGCATTGCTACTGGGGCGGGTAAGGTTGCGCTAGTCATTAACAACACGACATTAACTGGAACGTGCCCTCAAACCGATGGGACGCAAACCAACAACATCAGGGATTTTGTTGGTTACGGGTCAACGGCCAACTGTTTTGAGACTGCCGCTGCAACTGGCCCTACGAATAATACTACTTCTGTCACCAGGACGCCCTCTTCCAACGACACCAATACCAACTCGGCTGACTTTACAAGAGTTACTCCAACCCCGCGCCCGGCATCTTCGACGTTCGATAGTTCCGCGCAAGGTTGCAGCTTTGATGGCGCTGGTCTACCAAGAACCTTCTCGTGGTCGCATACGGTTAGCAGTAATACTTCTCGCGTCCTTATCGTCGGTGTCTCTACTTACGTTAGCGTCCTGCCTATGGGCGGGCTACCTCCTCCGAGAGCTTCCGGTGTGACGTACAACGGGGTAGCTATGACCCGCCTCGACGACCTGCTGGCACTATCGCCGGACGGTCAGAGTGCCGTCGAGATGTTCATCTTGAAAGAGCCTGTGGGCGCAGCCGGAGCGCACACCGTTCAAGTCACCTTAAACGCCGGGGTGAACTATGCCGTCGGCGGGTCAGTCTCTTTCAATGATGTCAATCAGGTTGACCCAACCAGAATCTTCACGAGAAGCTCAGGCAGTACGTCTCCGGCAACTATCACGGTTGCCAGCGCCACAAATGAAATCGTCCTCGATACAGTCGCTACGAAATACGAGGCTGGAATTCTCACGGCGGGGGCTGGTCAAACCGAGCGGTGGAACGGCGTGACGACTTCATGCTTCGGCGTTCTCAACTCCGTTGGCGCTGGCAGCACCAAGCCGGGGGCAACGAGTACGACGACCACCTGGACGGAACAAACTTCTCAACCCTGGGCAATGGGCGCAGTTTCAATTGTTCCTCTTGCTCCGACCGAAGTGAAGCTCTCTTCATTCACGGCCTCGCAGACTAATGGAGGCGTCAGGCTGAATTGGGAGACGGGCTACGAGGTGAATAATCTCGGCTTCAATCTCTACCGCGAAGATAATGGTAAGCGTGTGCTCGTGAATCCCTCGCTCATCGCAGGCACGGCATTCGTCGCTGGCGCGGGAACGCCGTTGACAGCAGGCTTCTCTTATCAATGGCTCGACCCGCAGGGCACAGCCGATTCGCTCTACACGCTCGAAGACATTGATCTAGACGGAACGCACACCATGCACGGCCCGGTCGCGCCCGTTGCCGGTAACGCATCTTCCAAGTCGGGGCCGCAAGCTGCGCTGCTCGCGCAGGTGTCCGGCGGTTCGCAGGCGACTACGCAGGGCAGCCCTGCTTACTTCGGCAAGGCGCAGGTTAGCTCTGCTTCAAGCAACGCGGCCCCGGCGGGCGATTCGCCGTCAAACATTTTAGCTGCTCAAGCTGCCGTCAAGCTCTCGGTGCGTAAAGACGGCTGGTATCGCGCAGACCTCTCGGAGTTGGTGGCTGCCGGACTCAACCCGGCAATCAATCCGCTCATGCTGCAACTCTACGCTGACGGGGTGGAACAATCCATCGGCGTCTTCAGTACTTCAACGCGGCTGGACGGAGGCGGGTATCTGGAGTTCTACGGAACAGGTCTCGACACTCCCGCGACAGACACGCGCACCTACTGGCTCGTCGCAGGCTCCAAACCGGGCAAGCGCATCATCACGCTTAATACTCAAATGGAGACAGGCAACGCGCCGAAGCCGACTCTCAGCAACGCGCCGCAACGAACAACTCCGACGCGCGCACCCATGAGAGTCAACATTCCATTCATTACCATCCTTCGAGACGCGCCCGCGAAGGATGAGCCGAAAGCGAGCGAGACGGAGAAGCCATTGCCCGCGCCCGCGCCGGAAGCCGCAGCCATAGTCGCGCCCGACGTGGTAGAGCCTGCGGCCAGGCCGAAGCCGAAACCTGCTCGAAAGAAGAAGAGGTCGAGCCGTAAAGCCCGAAAGGACGACTTGAACAGGCAGAAGCATCACCCGGACGGAAGTGTCTCCATACCTGTGAGCTACGCCTACACGGTGGAGCGCAAGGAAAGGACTATTTACTTTTCGGCCTTACAGAACGGCGATGCGGAGAACTTCTTCGGACAAATCCTGGCCTCGACGCCAATCGAGCAAACCATCAACATTCGCAATCTGGACACGGCTTCGAGCAATCAGGCGCAGTTGGAAGTCGCGCTTCAGGGCGCGACCACGCAGGCTCATCAGGTGCTCGTGCAACTTAACGGCATGGATGTCGGCACACTTAACTACGCTGGCATGTCCAATTCATCCACGAGCCTTTCCATCAGCCCGACGCTTCTACGCGAGGGCGACAACACGGTGAAACTAATCACGCAGGCAGGCTCAGCCGATGTCAGCCTGGTGGATAGATTGAGGCTCACATACGCGCATCTCTACCGTGCCGAAAACAACCGCCTGAACTTTAGCGCAGGCAGCTCAAGCGTCGTCAACGTCGAAGGATTCAGTAGCCCCAGGATTCGCGTGCTGGACATCACCAATCCGAACGACGTGCAAGAGGTTAGTCCTCAAATCAAAGCGCAGGGCGCAAGCTACACGGTGACAATCGAACCCGGCATGACGAGCGCAACAAGAAACCTCCTGGCCTTTGCCGACGACCAGTTTGAGCATCCGGCTGCGATCACACTCAATCGCCCTTCGAGTTGGAGCCAGGGCAATAATGCAGCGGACTTTCTGATTATCACTGATCGCCAGTTCCGCACGAGCGTCAAGCCGCTGGCGCTGTTGCGTGGCGGGCAGGGAATGTCTGTCGCAGTCGTTGACGTGGAAGACATCTTCGACGAGTTCAGCTATGGGGCGCGCGATCCGCAGGCCATCAAAGATTTTCTCTCGTGGGTCAGCACACACTGGCAAAAGTCTCCGCGCTTCGTCTTACTCGTCGGCGATGGCAGCTATGACCCGCGCAACTATCAGGGCAAAGGCCAATTCGATTTGATCCCGACGAAGATGGTGGACACGCGCTACATGGAAACAGCCGACGACGATTGGTACGCGGACTTCAACAACGACGGCATTGCTGAGATGGCTGTCGGGCGTTTGCCCGTGCGGACAACTCAGGAAGCGAGCGCGGTCATCTCGAAGATCGTCAACTATCATCCTGCTGCTGATAACTCAGGGAATGGCGTTCTGCTGATCTCCGACAAGATCGGCGCGGACGGATTCAATTTCGAGTCAACCAGCAACGAACTCAAGCCTTTGATTCCCGGCAACGTCAACGTGCAATCAATCGTTCGCCATGATGAAGACGGCAGCACCATCAGAACGCAGATTGTCAACAGCCTGAATCAGGGGCCGTTGATTGCCAACTATGCGGGGCATGGAACGTATGACAAGTGGACTGGCGATGGCGTGCTGAGAACAAGTGACGCAGGCTCGCTGGCGAACAGCGGAAAGACCTCGCTCTTCGTGACGATGACCTGCATGAACGGCTACTATGTTGACACCACAACCGACAGCCTTGCCGAAGCTCTGATTAAAACTGTCAACGGCGGCGCAATAGCTGTCTGGGCGTCATCTGGAATAACTTTACCAACCGGGCAGGCCGAGATTAACCAGAAGCTCTACCAACAACTCTTCAGTGAGCCGGGTCTGACACTGGGAGAGGCTGTCCAAAAAGCAAAAGCGGCTACCTTTGATCTGGACGTTCGCCGCACGTGGATTCTCTTCGGCGATCCCACGATGAGAATCAGGTAATTTAACGCAAGTTCGATGTAAGAAGCGGCAGGGTCTTCAGCCAGGTAGTTGGTCAGTTCAGAGTACAACCTTCAGGTTGCCGGTGCTAAAGAGCAAGCTCAAGCTTGTACTCTGAACTCGTTCCTTCAAACTGACCCACGATATGACTTCCGAAGAAGCAATCGCATTGATTATCTCCGAGGTGAGCGAGAGCGGAGAGAGTCTGCTGATGACAGTCCGCAGGGGTGAAGACCCCGGAAGCGAAAGAATGCGCCGCCTCAACCTGGCGCTACACATAGTCTTTCAATCTCTTGAGAATCACCCTGAACTGGAGCGAGACTTAGCTGCCGCGCTCTTTACACTAGGCTCTGATGTGCCGTTAACCATCAGTTCATTGGCGGGCAGGGGCCATAGCTGGCGTAGAGGTTTTATGGAAGACGAAGTTTATCAACTGCTCATGGGAGTGCAAAGTATCTTTGAGGATAGGTGGCTCGAGTCCGAGCAGCCGGAAATTATTCATTGAAAGAGTGAGGATGAAATCTGGTTCGGCTATGTGCCTCGATTCATATTCGACGCAAAAAACCGGGCGCGGTCGTTCTGTTCTCGAAACCGGAAGAGACGCTCCTTTTTAACGGGCGATGCTTGACGAGCCACACACCCTGCGACATGGTCATGCCCGATAATATGGCCGCTGAAGCGATGCGCGACATCTGCACCTGCCCCTTACCGGCGAGATAGCGCACTCATCGCAATGGCTATATTCTTTCATTCTTTGCTTGATATGCATTGGTGTTGATGAATACACGAGAGATCGCTGGACAGTGAATAGAGCAACGCTTTACCGGCTGCTGCGTTGGACAGATGTTGCCGCGTTCCTGGCCCTGGCTTGCGTTGCGCTGTATTTCAGCCCGCGAAGGGGACCCTGGTTCGTAGGCTTGGCAGTAGCCTTAGTGTCGTTCCCGCTCTGGATTCTGGCGAGGCTGCAACTTGGGGCCTCATTCTCGATCAGACCGGAAGCCCGGCAGCTCGTTACTAGCGGGTTGTACTCCAAGATTCGGAATCCGATTTACGTCTTCGGCACAGCGACTTCTTTCGGAGTCATGTTAGCTTTGCAGATTTGGCCTGTGCTGGTTCTCTGGCTGGCGACGGTGCCGTTCCAGATTGTACGCAGTCGCCGGGAGGAGCGCGTTCTCAGGGCAGCCTTTGGCGAGCAGTACGAGCTTTACCGCAGCAAAACCTGGTTTTGAAAAGTCACGATCACCGAACCGGGGCCGGCAACCAATGCACAACTTAGGAGCAACGACTGTATGAAGCGTCGAGACTTCTTGAAGCAAAGCGCGTTTACAGCAGCAGCCGTCACGCTGTCCTCATGGAAAGCGACAGCTTTTAGTTCGGTGAAGCTTGAGCGAAAAGGCGCTGCTCAGAAAGTTATCATTGTCGGCGCGGGCCTGGCAGGTCTTTCGGCAGCTTTGGAACTGACACAGGCGGGCCACGATGTTGTGATCCTCGAAGCTCGCGGTCGGCCAGGCGGTCGCGTTTACACGTTGCGCGAGCCATTCTCTGATGGACTCTACACAGAAGCAGGCGCGGCGAATGTCTTTGATAATCATCACTGGACGATGAAATACATCAAGCAGTTCGACCTCACACTCGATCCGGTGATGCCGTCCACGCTCGCCTCGCTTCTATACATTCGCGGACACCGCATCGAGGTGAAGCCGGGGCAAGCGGTCGAGTATCCTCTAGACCTGACGCCGGAGGAGAAGGGCCTCGGGCGAAGAGGGATGTGGGAGAAGTATGTCGGGCCAATCCTGAAGGAGATAGGCGATTACACTGCTGCGGATTGGCCGCCCGATGCGCTGAAGAAGTATGACCAGATGACCTTCTTTGAATTTTTACGTAAGCAGGGCGCGTCAATGGATGCAGCTTCGCTCTTAGGACTTGGCGGAATCGGTGGGTTGGGTGATGGAGTGCAGAGCGTTTCAGCCCTTGTCTTACTTCGTGAGGCGGCGAACAGGGCGATGGTGAAACAGAATTACAGCATTCGTGGCGGAAGCGATCTCCTCCCTAAAGCCTTCGCCATGAAATTATCGGATCGGATTCGCTATGGCGCGCCCGTCGTCAGAATCGAGCACGATGCGAGGCAGGTGCGCGTCGTCTATTTGCAGGCAGGCTTACGCACCAGCCTTGCGGCTGACCGTCTCATTTGTGCTGTGCCGTTTTCTGTTCTGCGTCACATCGAAATCTCCCCACGCTTCTCCGCCGAGAAGCAGAACGTGATAGAGCAACTACCCTACACTTCTGTTGCGCGCACCTACCTGCAAACGAGAAAAAAATTCTGGCTTGATGAAGGGTTGAGCAGCCAGGCCACTACAGACCTCTCAAACATGATGGTTTTCGACGGCGCTCCGAATCAATCGGGAACGCGCGGCATTCTGGAATCATATCTTGCCGGGCCGCAAGCGCGGGCATTGACAATGATGAAGGAGACCGAGCGAGTGGGTTCAATTCTCGGAGAAGTAGAGAAGGTTCACCCGCTCGTTCGACAGTATTTTGAAGTGGGCACGAGCAAGTGCTGGGATGAAGATGAGTGGGCGCGCGGCGCGTATGCCTGGTTCAAGCCGGGGCAGATGATCTCGCTGCTTCCGTATGTGGCTCGACCGGAAGGGCGAGTCCATTTCGCAGGCGAGCATGCATCATCATTGTTCGGCTGGATGCAGGGAGCATTTGAATCGGGTAATCGGGCGGCGCAAGAAGTGAATGATGCGTCGTAAATTGACATCTACTTTTCACAAGAATATCTTGCCTTCGCGTTCTCTGTTTGTGCTGACCGGGAGAAAAAGAAAGGCTCACAATTATGATCTATAGTAAACGGCTGGCTGCTTGCCTCTGCGTCATAACAGCGATCTCTTTGACGGCTTGCAATGGTAACAAGAATTCGCAATCAACAAACTCGTCTTCTGCAACTCAGACTGACACCGCGTCAGTTAATAGTAGTTCTGAAACGGGAGTTGAGAAAATTAAACCTGCGCCGGGAACAGGTAATGCGCAGGGAAGAGTCTTGTACAACGGCAAGCCTGTCGAGAATATCGAAGTTAAGTTGTGCGAAAAATTCAGCCAGTACCTGGGCGGCTGTAGCGGGAAAAGTTATAAGGCGCGAACAGACCAAAACGGTGAGTATGTTATTACTAACGCAGAGCCGAAAGTATATGAAGGTTTGGTAGCGCGTGTGTTTGATACCGACTCATATATCTTTGCGACTTCGGGGATCGGAGGAATTAGCTCGACCAAGTACGAGATTGCTGCGGATAAGACCTTGTTCGTCACGCCGACCAATCTCTTCAAGGGCGATCTCAAAATACTCAATCCTAAAGCGGGAGCTAAGGTGAGCGCGAAAAACCTGGAGTTAAAGTGGGAGCCATACCCGGATGCGGCGTATTACAAGTTCAGCATTCACCCTGACGACATGACCGTTACATCTCCATACGTCAATGAGCGCATCGAAGGGACTTCCTTCGCCATTGATAAGCCGCTCCAAAAAGGAACCTACCGCTGGCAAGTTGAAGCTTACAACAGCGCAGATCAAAAGCTGTCGGAAAGCAGTGATGAAATTAAATTCACGATTAGCGATGGCGCTGCTTCATAGCTCAGGATAGCTTTGAATTTGACAGAGCGCGGAATGGCGAGTATAAACTGAGCCTTCAAAATGTTGCGAGAGAATCAAATTAAGAACTACGAGTTGAGCTACCACGCGGGCAGCGCTTTTGGTCATGGCATCCACCATCACCATCAAGGGAACGCGCCAGCGGACTGCGAAGCTTGAGTAGAAGAACCGGCAAGAAAGTTAAGTCTAAAGCTTCTAATGAACCCGCTGCCAGCGAAAAGTTTGGCGGCGGGTTTTTTCGTTTCGGCGACCGCAAAGAGACCTTGAGCTGCAAAAAATGTTCGAGCCATTATCCAAAATCCCTGACGGCCTGCGCTACTACTTCGGCGCAGAGGCGCGCCTTCGCCGCCGTCTCGAAGATGCCGCGATGGACGTTTTCGGCGGTTGGTCTTACGAAGAGATCACCACGCCTTCCGTTGATTACTTCGCTCTTTTCGAGCGTGGCATGGGACCAGAACACGCGCGGCGCGCCTTTCGCTTTACGGATCGAGACGGACGACTTCTCGCCCTCAGACCCGATGTGACCTCCCTGGTCGCACGCGCTGCCGCGACCCTCTTCAACAAAGAATCGCGCCCGCTGCGTCTCTGCTACGCTGCGCCCATTTTCCGGCAGCAAACGCAATCGCATGCTGAGTGGAGGCGCGAGAGCGTGCAACTCGGCTGCGAGTTTATCGGGCCGGGCAGCACGCTGGCGGAGATGGAGATGCTCGCCATCGTCGCAGAGACTCTTGAGCGGATGAATCTGGGCAGCCATTACCGAATCACGCTCAACAACGTCGAAGTCTTTAACGGCATCGCTGAGAATCTGGGATTGGGCGCGCCCCGGCGCGAAGAGATGCGCCACCTGATAGATGTCAGGGACGGCGCAGAGCTTCGCCGCTTCCTGGCTTCTTGCGCCGCTTCAACAGCAGACTGCGCCGCTTTTTCGCGTCTCACACAACTGACGGGCCAGCGCGAGATACTAGACGATGCTCGACGCATTATCACCAACGAGCGTTCCCTGGCTGCGCTTCATTCGCTCGAAAGCCTCTGGCGCATCATCGAAGCGATGGGCCTCACCGATTCTTTCGAGATAGACCTCGGCGATGTCTCCGGTCTTGATTACTATACGGGCCTGACTTTCAAAATCTACGTCGCAGGCGCAGGCTCTCGCATCGGCAGCGGCGGTCGTTATGACGGGTTAACGGCAAACTTCGGAAAAGCTGAACCGGCGGTCGGCTTCGTCCTGGACCTGGATGCGCTGACCGACGTGCTCATGCGCCGGAATCATTCCGCGAGCACGGACGCGAACCCTGCTGTGGCTTCTCACCTAGCCGACCATGATCCGGCAGCGCTATTTCTCGCCGCCAGAGAAAAACGACTGAATAATGAGCGCGTGAGAATCAGGGATGAGGGATGAAAACTTTTGACAGGGAAGACCAAATGATAAACGAGCGAACATCCGAAGAAGGTTTTAACTCATCACTCATCACTCATCACTCATCACTTCCTGTTTTGACTGTTGCGATTGCGAAAGGAAGGATGCAGGATGAGGCGCTCGGTTTGTTGGCCCGCGCCGGGGTGCGCGTGAGCGATGAGATGATTAACTCGCGTCGGCTGGCGATTGTAGATGAGAGCGGAGAGTATCGCTTCATCTTCGTTAAATCGGCTGATGTGCCGGTCTATGTGGAACACGGCATCGCGGATTGCGGCATCGTCGGGCGCGACGTGCTGCTCGAATCGGGCGCAGACCTTTTGCAGCCGCTCGATCTGGGCATAGGCGGTTGCCGCATTGCTGTCGCGGCTATGGCGAGCAGGGAATTCAAACCCAACCTCGGCGCGTTGCGTGTCGCCACGAAATATCCTCACATCGCGGCCTCACACTTTGGTGCGCGCGGCATCCCGGTCGAAATCATAGAGCTTTCCGGCTCGGTCGAGCTTGCTCCCGTTTTGGGGTTGGCCGATTGCATCGTTGACCTGGTGGAGACCGGGCGCACGCTCTCTGAGAACGGACTCGAAATAGTCGAGGTGATTACAGAATCAACCGGGCGGCTGGTCGTCAACCGCGCGAGTTACCAACTCAAAGCGGGGGCTGTCTTTCGGCTGCTCGAAGCTGTGAGCCGGGTTGCCCAAGGAGGGGAGCAACCTTGATTGAAATCATCCGCAGCACGGAACCGGAGAGGCGTAAGCTTAAGCTTGAGCGCATCGCCTCGCGCAGCGTCGCGCTTGATGCGGAGTTGATGCGCGCAGTCGCAAGCATTATCGAAGACGTGAGAGAGCGCGGTGATGCGGCGCTCATAGACTACACGAAGCGTTTCGACGGCGTTGATTTGCAGCGCGACGAGTTGCGTGTTGATGAGCACACTTTACGCGCCTGTGCCGAGCGAGTTGACGCAAAAGTGCTTGAAGCTTTGCGCGAAGCTATCAAGAGGGTGCGCGCCTTTCATGAGCGCGAGCGTGAAGACTCCTGGGAGATGGAGACGCAGCCGGGCGTGCGTCTCGGCCAGCGCATCACGCCGGTAGAGCGCGCGGGGTTATATGTGCCGGGCGGGAAGGCCAGCTATCCATCATCTGTGGTGATGAACGTTGTGCCCGCGCAGGTGGCTGGCGTCGAGCGCATCATCGTCGTCACGCCGCCGCGCACGCTTCATGAAAATCCTGCGGTTGCAGCCGCGCTCGTGGAGTTGAACGTGTGGGAGGTTTACGCGGTGGGCGGCGCGCAGGCTATCGCCGCGCTCGCCTACGGGACGGAGACTGTGCCGCGCGTGGATAAAATCACAGGGCCTGGGAACAAGTACGTTGCGGCGGCCAAGAAGCTTGTCTTCGGCACGGTCGGCATTGATTCGATTGCCGGGCCGAGCGAAGTTGTCATCATCGCGGACGAAACGGCTCGCGCAGACTACATCGCCGCAGACCTTTTGGCGCAGGCCGAGCATGACGAAGAAGCATCAAGCGTACTTCTGACAAACAGCGATGCGCTCGCCGCAAGCGTCGCCGCCGAAGTTGAGCAGCAGATTCTAAAGCTTTCTCGTTCGTCCGTGATCGAGGCGTCGTTGAGGCAATACGGCGCAATCATCGTCATGGATAATCTGGATGAAGCCTGCGCGCTCGTGAATGAACTCGCGCCCGAACACGTGGAGATAATCGCGCGTGATGAAGAAGCGATTGCCGCGCGCGTGCGCCATGCGGGCGCAATCTTTCTGGGCGCACAGACGCCGGAAGCCGTCGGCGATTACCTGGCCGGTCCCAATCACGTTTTGCCGACATGCCGCACGGCCAGATTTGCGTCGGCGCTCGGCGTCTATGATTTCGTCAAGCGCACCAGCATCCTGCGTTATTCGTTAGACGAGCTTACGCGCGCAGCGCCCATGATTGCCACCTTTGCTCAATCGGAAGGACTGGACGCGCACGCGCGCTCGGCGCTCATCAGAATAAAAGATAGTCTGGAGTCTGGAGTCTGGAGTCTGGAGTCCGAGGACAAAGGCAGTTCTCTTTCTTTTGACTCAAGACTCCAGACTCCAGACTCCAGACTTAGACATATCAAGCAGCCTGTGCGCCAGCTACGCGCTTACTCGCTGACGCCGGATCGTGGGAGCGTGAAGATTAATCAGAATGAGAATCCTTGGGATGCTCCGGCGGCGATTAAGCAGGAGACGCTCAGGCGTCTGCGCGAGCGCGCTTGGTCGCGCTACCCGGATTTCGTGCCAGCGAGTTTGCACGAGCGGTTAGCGGCCTTTGCCGGATGGCAGCCGGAAGGAATCATTGCGGGCAACGGGTCGAATGAATTGATTCAAGCGCTGTTGATGGTCACGGTCGGGGAGGGTAAGCGCGTGCTAATCTCTGAGCCGACGTTTGCGCTCTACAGGCAGATCACAACGGTGCTCGGCGGCGAAGTCTTGAGCGTGCCGCTCACGCCCGCGTTGACCTACGACGTGGAAGCGATGCGGCTTGCTCTTGAAACGAGCAAGCCGGACGTGACCATTATCTGTTCACCGAATAATCCCACAGGATGCTTGATGCCTGAGCGCGATCTCGTCGCTCTGCTTGAAGTTTCCGATGGCCTCGTGGTCGTAGATGAAGCCTATCACGAATTTGCGGGCAAGTCGGTCGTGTCGTTGCTTGAAGACCACAAGAATCTTGTCGTTTTACGCACCTTCTCGAAGGCGATGGCGATGGCAGCGTTGCGCGTTGGATACTTGCTGGCTGCGCCGTTGCTGGCGCGCGAAATCAGTAAGGCCGTGCTGCCTTATAACCTCAACGCCGTCTCACAAACCGCTGGCGAGGTCGCCGTCGAGATGTATGAAGCGGAATTGCGGCCATTGGTTCAGAACATCATCGCGGAGCGCGAGCGGCTTTTCGTTGAGTTGCAGCGCATCAGGGGACTCGTGCCCGTGCCATCTGAGGCTAACTTTATGATCGTGCGCTCAACGCTTGAGCCTCGCCGCGTCTTTGCGGAACTCTTGCGACGCGACATTCTCATCCGCGACGTGAGCGGTTATCCAATGCTCAAAGACTATTTTCGCGTGAGCGTCGGCACGCCAGTCGAGAATGACCAGTTGCTGTCAGCATTGCGAGAAATATTTGTCTGAGTAATAAGAATGCTCTCATAGGAGGCTCTATTGAGCGCTAGAAAAAACAGAAAGCGAGCGGCGGAGGTCAGGCGGAAGACGAAGGAGACGGACGTGCGCGTAGCCTTCCGGCTTGATGGTAGCGGGCAGTCGCGCATCAAGACGGGGCTGGCGTTTCTGGATCACATGCTTGAGCTTTTCGCGCGGCACGGTCTCTTCGATCTGGAAGTTGAATGTCGCGGCGACCTGGAAGTGGACGATCATCATTCGGTGGAAGATGTCGCCATCTCTCTGGGGCAGGCGCTCGGCGAAGCGCTGGGCGAGAAGGCGGGCATCGCGCGCTATGGCGCGGCGATTGTTCCGATGGACGAGGCGCTGTGCCGCGCTGTGATTGATCTCTCTGGCCGCTTCTATCTAATCTATGAAGTGCGTGCGCGGAGGCACATGATCGGCAACTTTTCGGTTGAGTTGGCCGAACATTTCTGGCGTTCCTTCGCCGAGAGCGCGCACTGCAATCTGCACATTGATTGCCTGCGTGGGCGCAACACGCATCACATTTTAGAAGGAACATTCAAAGCAACGGCGCGCGCTCTGCGCCAGGCCGTCGAGATTGATCCACGCATCAAGGGCGTGTTGAGCACGAAGGGAATCCTCTAATTTTGAAGGCGCGTGTGGCGATCATTGATTACGGTGTCGGCAACCTGCGCTCTGTCGAGAAGGCTTTCGCGGCCACAGGCTGCGAGGCTGTCTTGACCGGTGACGAGCGCGTGTTGCGCGAAGCAGAGAAGTTGGTCTTGCCCGGCGTCGGCGCGTTCGGCGCGTGTATGCGTCAACTCACGGAGCGGGGCTTCGATGAGTTGGTGCGCGAGCGTGTGCGAGCGGGCGTGCCGCTGCTGGGCGTGTGCGTTGGGATGCAGATGCTCTTTGCAGAGTCTGAAGAGTTTGGAATGACCGGGGGGCTTGGACTGCTGCGCGGGCGCGTTCGCCGTTTTACGAATGACCTGCTCGTGCCGCAAGTCGGGTGGAATCAGGTCAGGGTGCGGCGCGAGCATCCACTGTTCGCAGACCTCGAAGAAAGCGCCTTCTTCTATTTCGTCCACTCGTATTACTGCGACCCGGCGGACGAGGATGTGGTTTTAGGCGAGACGGACTATGGCGGTCTTTATGCTTCGGTGGTCGGGCAGGGAGATGTGTACGGCGTTCAATTTCACCCGGAGAAGAGCCAGGCGGCTGGACTGCGACTGTTGAAGAATTTTGCCACAGAGACACAGAGACACGGAGAAGGGAAAGAATGAACGCCGCAACGATAAGCTCTGAACAAACAAGCAAGGGTCATTCAGTCAGCATTTCGCGTGCTGATTACACCATTTCTCTGTGCCTCTGTGTCTCTGTGGCTACTCTCAATTTCTAATGTTGGCAAAGCGCATTATTCCATGTCTTGACGTTGATCGCGGGCGGGTGGTCAAGGGCATACGCTTCGTCTCACTCGTTGATGCGGGCGATCCTGTGGAGCAGGCGCGCCGCTATGACGCGGAACGCGCCGATGAGTTGACGTTTCTGGACATTACGGCGTCTTCGGACAAGCGGGCGATTGTGGCCGACCTGGTGCGGCGTGTGGCCGATCAAGTCTTTATTCCGTTCACGGTCGGCGGCGGTCTGTGTACGCTTGAGGATATTCGAGCCGTGCTGCGCGCGGGCGCGGATAAGGTGTCGCTCAACACGGCTGCCATCGAGCGCCCGGAGTTAATCAGCGAGGGAGCGGAAACGTTCGGCAGCCAGTGCATGGTTGTAGCAATTGATGCACGCCGAAGAAAGGCGGGCGCGGATGTAGAGGGCTGGGATGTGTGGACGCATGGCGGACGACGCGAGACCGGATTGTGTGCTGTCGAATGGGCTGTGCGCGCTGAAAAGCTTGGAGCCGGTGAGGTACTTTTGACGAGCATGGACGCGGACGGAACGCGCAACGGGTATGATTTGAAGTTAACGCGCGCAGTAGCTGATGCAGTGCGGATTCCCGTCATTGCGTCTGGCGGCGCGGGCGTGTTGGAACACTTTTATGAAGCGTTGACGACGGGCGGTGCAAGTGCCGTGCTCGCAGCTTCGCTCTTTCACTTCGGGGAGTACAAGATTGCGGAAGTGAAAAATTATTTGCGCTCGCGTGGAGTGATTGTGCGATGAAGACTACTGGTGAAGATTTGAGCTTGGCAATTGAGGATTTGAAATTCGATGCTCAGGGTCTCATCCCGGCCATCGTGCAGGATGCGTACACGCGCGAGGTGCTGACTCTTGCTTACATGAACGAGGAGAGCCTGCGGCGCACGCTCTCAGAGGGAGAGACCTGGTTCTGGTCGCGCTCTCGCTCTTGCTTGTGGCATAAGGGCGAAACTTCCGGCAACACGCAGCGTGTCCTACGTGTGATTGCCGATTGCGACGGGGACGCGCTCACCGTACTCGTCGAGCCGAAAGGCCCTGCGTGCCATACAGGGGAGCGTTCCTGCTTTCACCGGCAGGTTGAACGCAGTGAGAATGTGGAGCGAGGAGAAACCATTGAGCCGCGCGAGTTGGGCGAACTGCTCAAGCAGCTTTACGCTCTCATCATGAGCCGTCGCAAGGAGAGACCGAAAGGCTCTTACACGACTTATCTTTTCAATGAGGGGCTGGATAAGATTCTGAAAAAGGTCGGCGAGGAATCGGCTGAAACGATCATCGCTGCGAAGAATGAAGAGCCGCTCATGCTGGTCGCGGAAGTCTCCGATCTTATTTATCACTTGCTGGTGTTGCTGGTTGAGCGCGGCGTGGCGCTGGAAGATGTGACGGCTGAACTGTCAAGACGCGGCGGCGAGCGGAGCAAAGAATGACGACGGAGCTTGAAGAACCGCTTGATTTCGCCGTGCGCTTAGCCAGCGAGGCGGGCAAGATTACCTTGAAGCACTTTCGCCGGTCGCTTGTGGCTGAACGCAAGCTCGACGGCTCGTTTGTCACGATTGCAGACCGCGAGGCCGAAGCGTTCATCCGCGCGCAGATTGAAGAGAAGTTTCCGCGTGACAGCATTCTTGGTGAAGAAGAAGCGGCGCGCGTTGGTCTCTCCGGCAGGCAATGGATCATAGACCCGATTGACGGCACATACTCTTTCGTTCACGGCGTGCCGCTCTACGGCGTCATGATCGGATTCGAGATCGAAGAAGAAACGATGCTCGGCGTCGTCAATCTTCCGGCGCTCGGCGAGCTTGTTTATGCGGCTCGCGGAATGGGTTGTTTCTGGAATAATGAAAGAGCGCGCGTCTCTCAAACACAGACGCTTGAAGACGCGCTGCTCCTCTCAACCGATTTCGGGACGTGCGAGCGATACGGCTTCGGCGCGGCGGCGGAAAAGCTACAACGACGCGCAGGCGCACGCCGCACCTGGGGCGATTGCTACGGCCACGTTTTAGTCGCAACAGGGCGCGCAGACATCATGCTCGACCCCATCATGAACATCTGGGACTGCGCCCCGCTGTTGCCCATCCTCGAAGAAGCTGGCGGAACGTTTACGGACTGGCAAGGCCACAGAACGATTCGCGGCGGCAACGCCATCTCAACCAATGGCGCGCTCTACGATGAAGTCTTGAGGGCGGTGATAAGTGATAGGTGATAGGTGATAAGAAAAGCCTTCGTCCTATCACTTATCACTTATCACTCATCACCTATCACCCATCACTTTTTTATGTTGATTATTCCGGCGATAGATTTGAGAAACGGGCAGTGCGTGCGTTTGAGGCAGGGGCGTAGGCACGAGGTCAAGGTTTATGATGGTGATCCGGTCGAGGTGGCGCGTGGGTTTGAAGATGCGGGAGCGCGTTTTCTGCATGTAGTTGATTTGGATGGCGCGTTTCGTGAGGAGAAGTCGCCTAATCGAGAGGTGGCGCGACGCATCATTGAGGCTGTCAAGATTCCTGTAGAGTTCGGCGGCGGCCTGCGCGCTGCTTCGGATATTCAAGAGATGATTGCGTATGGCGTTGAGCGAGTCGTCATCGGAACACTTGCGGTCGAGCAACCGGAAACGCTGCAAAATTTCTTAGGACTTTTCGGAGCGCGGATTGTTGTTGGCATTGATGCGCGGGGCGGCTCTGTGCTGACGCGAGGCTGGGAGGAGCAGGGAGGTGCGTCTGCTCTGGTGCTGGCTCGCCGGATGGCTGAGATGGGTGTTGCGCGCATCATTTATACGGATGTCTCGCGCGATGGCATGTTAGAGGGAGTCAACGTCGAGCAGACTGTGCGGGTAGCCGATGCAGCAGGCATACCCGTCACAGCTTCGGGAGGAATCGGGTCGCTGGCGGATATAGAGCGTCTCAAAGCGGCATCTGAATCCGGTGTTGACAGCTTAATCGTCGGCAAGGCTCTTTACGAAAGAGTCTTTACTTTACAGGAAGCCCTGGAAGTCGCGGGGAGTTTTTGATTCTAATTTCGGAGCCAGTGACTGACTATAAAATCTCACGCCGGAAAGTAAACGTCTGGAGGCAAGGATGACTCGCGCAAAAGAAGAGCTTGAGCTGAGAACACAACTGGTGCATGCGGGCGAAAGAGGAGATCAGCTTCCGGTGGGCAAGCCTGTCGTTACCCCCATCTATGCATCTGCGACCTTCACCTATGATTCGATGGAGGAAGTGGATAAAGTCTTCGGGGGCGAAAAGCAGGGCTTTCTCTACACGCGCTATGGCAATCCGACCGTCGCCGCTCTTGAGGAGGCTATCAGAATATTTGAAGGCGGCGCGGCGGCCTGCGCTTACTCGACCGGGATGGCTGCGCTGCACGCGGCGCTCCTCGCTTGCGACCTCGCGCCCGGCTCAACAATCCTCGCTTCACAGGACCTTTACGGCGCGACCACAGACCTTCTTCACAAAGTCTTTGGCTCCTTCGGCATCAAAACCTCAACGGCTGACTTTTTTGACATGAGCGTTGTCACAGAGAAAGCGCATGAGATAAAACCGCGCGTCATCATCGCGGAAACAATCTCGAATCCGCTGCTGAAGGTTTGCGACATAGAAGCTTGCGCGGAGTTGGCACGCGAACTCGGCGCGCGTCTCATCATTGATAATACCTTCGCTTCGCCCTATCTCTGCCAGCCGCTCAAACACGGCGCTGATTTTGTGGTTCACAGCGCAACCAAATTCTTAGGGGGACACGCGGACGTGATGGGCGGGCTGGTCGTCGCGCGTGATGAGGCAGACTTGCCCACACTCATCCGTGTGTTGAAGTTGGTCGGGGGTATCTTAGGAGTGTGGGAAGCGCACGCGATTCTGCGCGGCGTCAAAACGCTCGGAGTCCGCATGGATCGCCAGTGCGAGAACGCGCAGCTTCTGGCCGAACACCTGTTAAAGCACCCGCGCATCTCCCGCGTGCATCATCCGCCACTGGCTGGCCCCGGCATGCAGGAGCGAATCAATCGTCTGTTTCGATTGCCTCTGGCCGGAGCGCTCGTCTCAGTTGAGCTGGAGGAGAATACGCGCGAGGCTGCTTTTGAGTTTATGAACCGGCTACGCTTGTGCGTGCGCTCGACCAGCCTCGGCGATGTGTTCACCAGCGTGCTGCATCCGGCGACAGCTTCCCACCGTGATGTTTCTCCGGCACACAGACACCATCTGGGTCTGACAGATGGCCTCGTCAGAATCTCCGTCGGCATCGAAGACATCAAGGACATCATTGCTGATATTGAGCAAGCTTTGGAGGCGAGTTGATGAGAAAGAAATTAGCCACAGAGACACAGAGAAGAGAAAGGATGAATGATGAACTGAAGAGCCTTTGTCTTTCATTCCGCGTTCATCATTCCGACTTGATCGTTTCTTCTCCGTGTCTCTGTGGCTAATTCAGGGTTCACGCTTGAACGTGATGGTCGTCGCAGCTTGAGGGTTGGACTCTAAACTCTGGTCCCAATTATTGGATTCCCCCAGAAGAGTCGCGCGGTTAAGAATTGCGTGTGGAATAGATTCCAGGAAGCGCGAGACAGCCGGGAAGGAATCCGTCCCTGTGCTCCGGTAGGTATTTAGCGGATAGGTGAAATAAAGATGCTGCTTGGCGCGCGTCGCAGCGACGTAAAGCAGTCGCCGCTCTTCCTCCAGATCATCAAACTCATCATAAGACCGGGATGATGGAAACCACCCGTCCGTCATCCAGATGACAAACAGTGTGCCCCATTCTAAGCCTTTCGCCGAATGCACGGTCGAGAGCGTGACATAACCTCCGCCACCGCCGCCACGCGCGTTCGCCTGGGCCGCGTCCGACGGGTCGAGCGCGACATCGGCCAGCAACTCGGCGGCGCTTTTGTAACGTTTTGCGATTGCCTGTAAATGCTCCAGGTCGCGCTGGCGGCGTGGATAATCATCGTATCTGGCTTTCAGGATAGGGCGGTAGAAGCGCAGTGCGGTTGAAAGTTGGACGGCGGGTGATTTCTCCTCGACGAGAATTCCCAACAAGCGCGCCAGCCGATTCAAAGAGTCTTTGTAGCTGGCCCTTGCAGGAAACTGCGCCAGCTTCTTAAACAGGCTCCCTTTCGTCCTTTGTGCCTTGAAATTTTTTCTCTCGACGCCGAGGTGTGAGAGTATTTGCTCAACCGTCGCGTCGCCGATGTGGTCAATCAATTTGAGGGTGCGAAACCACGAGAGCGTGTCCGCAGGGTTGGCGACCACACGCAGGAAAGCCAGCGCGTCCTTGATATGAGCTGACTCGGCAAACTTGATTCCGCCGAATTTGCGAAACGGAATCCCATGCTTGCTGAGTTCTATTTCGAGATCGAATGAATGAGAACTGGCGCGAAAGAGAACGGAGATTTCGTGCAGCGGGACGCCCTCCTCTCTCAACTCTTCGATGCGCTCTGCAACAAAGCGTGATTGCTCATTTTCGTCGTGCGCGCTGACGAGCGTGGGCAGCGAGCCTTCCGAAGCTTGCGAGAACAGGCGCTTCGCATAGCCTTCTTTGACATCAGAGATAATCGCGTTGGCGACGTTAAGGATCGGTTGTGTGCTGCGGAAGTTTTCTTCCAGCTTGATGATCTGCGCGCCAGGGAAGATGTCAGGGAACTCCAGCATGTTCTTAAAGCTGGCTCCACGAAACGAATAGATTGACTGGCATTCGTCGCCTACGACCGCCACGTTGTCGTGCGCCGCCGCCATCAAGCGCACAATCTGCGCCTGAAGCTTGTTGGTGTCCTGATACTCGTCCACCATCAGATAGCGGTATTGTTCGGAGAGCCGCTGGCACAATTCCGCATTGGCTTCGAGCGCTTCGCGCAAACACGAGAGCAGATCGTCGTAAGTGAGCATGTGATGCCCGCGCTTAAACTCGTCGAAGGCGTCGAATAACTCTTCAAGAGCGGGACGCTCATCGGCAAACTGCGGATAACACTGGTCAAGCACCTCCTCGATTGAGAGGACCTTATTGACGAGCATGCTGAAGATCGCACAGATGGTGCGCTTGCGTGGAAAGTGGCGGTCTCTGGTCAAATGCATCTGCCGGCGCAAGAGGTCAATCAAGTCTTCTGTGTCGCTTGAATCCAACACGGTGAAGGAACGCTCTACGCCCGCCATCTCCGGGAACTTCCGCAAAACGGAATGGGCCATAGAGTGAAACGTCCCGCCGGAGACTCGCTGGCAGCGCTCATCGGCCAGGGCCGCTGCGCGCGAGAGCATGCTCGTGGCCGCGCGCCGTGTGAAGGTGAGCAGCATCACCGATTCAGGCTGCACGCCCATCTCCACCAGACGCGCCATGCGATAGACGAGCGTTCGCGTCTTCCCCGTTCCAGCTCCGGCGACAATCAGAAGCGGGCCAGCGGTCGTTATCACAGCCTTGTACTGCGACTCGTTTAGCTCCTTCTCGTAATTTATCACGCGCGGAGACGGCAGAGTGGTTAAGCGTTTCAAGACCAGCCTGGTTTTCGCCGGAGCCAGCGCGACCTTGCCCAGCTCAAGATCGCGCTGGAGAGACTTGAGTTCAGCCGAGAGTTCTCTGACAGTTTGATAGCGCCCTTTCGGTGCTTTGGCGAGAGCTTTGGCGAGGATGCGCTGAAGATCAAGGGGCAGGCCGGATTTGAATGCCTGTGGCGGCTTCAGTTCCTCGTGGAGGATGGCGTGCATTGTGTCAATCTGGTTTTCGTTGACGAACGGGCAGCGCCCCACAGACATCTCGTAGAGGATGATGCCGAAGGAAAAGATGTCGCTGCGCAGGTCAACCCTCTGGCCGAGCAGTTGCTCAGGAGACATGTAATTGACCGTCCCCATAATCATCCCCGACTGCGTCTTGACGCGGATGAGAGTTTTCTCCGCGCTGTTGGCGGCGAAGCCGGGCGGCTGCCGTTTGATGAGTTTCGCAAGACCGAAGTCCAGAATCTTTGCGTAACCATCGCGGCTAATCATCAGATTTTCAGGTTTCAGGTCACGATGAATGATGCCGCGCTCGTGAGCTTTGGCGAGTCCTTCGGCTACTTGGAGCGCGATGTCTAAAACTTCTTTGACCTGTAAAGCGCCGGACTTAATTTTCTGGCGTAACGTCTCACCCTCGATATATTCCATCGCTATGTAAGGGCGGCCTTCGACCTCTCCAACTTCGTAAACGGTGAGAATGTGTGGGTGATTCAAGGCAGAGGCGGCGCGAGCTTCCTGTAGAAAGCGGCGGCGGCGGTCTTCGTGAGAGACAGCCTCCGGTGGCAATAGTTTAAGCGCGACGACGCGATGCAGCTTTTCGTCATACGCCTTGTAGACTTCGCCCATGCCGCCCGCACCCAGCGACTCCAGGATTCGGTAGTGCGCGATACTTGTCTCTTCAGGCAATACTTTCATAATCGGAGGGACCACAAAGGAATCTTAATCTAATCTCTATAAGAGTACGAAGAAATCAGCTTCGGAGATGCTCTCGGCTCCGGTTTTTCTGAACTTTAATATCACCTCAAGCGCCAATCCACAAAGACGCGAAACGTCTGCTTGAGAATAAGCATCCATGACTCGCACAAGAGAGTATCAAGGGAGCGATGAGCAAGAGACCCTGATTAACAACAGCCGCTCCTCTGGTGAGATATTTGACTGCCGCCAGACGAGTATGTTATACACTGCGTCCGTTATATTGACTGAAATGAACGTGGCGATTTAAGGCGACTTGCTCCACGAAAAAAACTGCTAAAGGGCCGGGCTGCATTCTTCAAGTAATCTTCAAGAAGCCCCCCGCGCAACATCTTTAGCGTGGGGGGCTTCGCTTTTTGCCCTGTGAGATTGAGCCGGAGAAGGTTTATGCTCACAGCATCAACGACCGGAATAAATTACCCAGCCAGCAACCGTTAAGGAGAAGATGATGGCAAACGACCAGAATGAAACACCTGAACAATTTCACTTCAACACGCTCGCCATTCACGGCGGGCAAGACCCGGACACCGCGACCAACGCGCGCGCAGTGCCGATTTACCAGACCACTTCCTACGTCTTCAACGACGCCGACCACGCCGCGCGTCTCTTCGCCTTGCAGGAGTTCGGCAACATCTACACGCGCATTATGAACCCGACCACAGACGTGTTCGAGAAGAGAATCGCGGCGCTCGAAGGCGGCGCTGCCGCGCTCGCGCTCGCGTCTGGAATGGCCGCCGAGTCGCTCACCGTGCTCACGATTGCTAAAGCCGGAGATGAGATCGTCTCGACCACCTCGCTCTACGGCGGCACGTACAACCTCTTTCATTACACGCTGCCGAAACTCGGAATCAACGTGCGCTTTGTTGACGCGGCGGACTACGACGGGCTTCGTGCCGCGATTAACGACAAGACGAAGGCCGTTTACACGGAGACAGTCGGCAACCCGAAGCTGGACATCTCTGACATAGAGCAACTGGCTGAGATCGCGCACGCGCACGGCTTGCCACTCATCGTGGATAACACGACGCCAAGCCCTGCGCTCTGCCGTCCCATCGAGTGGGGAGCAGACATCATCATCAACTCGGCGACGAAGTTCATCGGCGGGCACGGGACAAGCATCGGCGGCGTGATCGTTGATGCCGGTCGCTTCGACTGGAAAGCTTCTGGCCGCTTTTCAGATTTCACGGAACCCGATCCGTCCTATCACGGCGTCTCCTACACGGAAGCTTTCGGCCCGCTCGCTTTCATCATCAAGGCGCGCGTCCAGGGGTTGCGCGACACGGGCGGATGCCTCTCTCCTTTCAACTCGTTCCTCTTCTTGCAGGGCGTGGAGACTCTGCACCTGCGTATGGAGCGACACTCGGAGAACGCGCTCGAAGTAGCGCGCTTTCTCCAAAAACATGAGGAAGTGGAGTGGGTCAATTATCCGGGTTTGGAAACGAGTTCGTACTACGCGCTCGTGCAGAAGTATTTGCCCGGCGGTGCGGGTGCGCTCATCACTTTCGGTATTCGCGGCGGCTACGAAGCCGGAAAGAATTTTATCAATTCACTAAAACTCTTCAGCCTGCTCGCCAACATCGGCGATGCCAAATCCCTGGTCATTCACCCGGCCTCGACGACCCACCAGCAACTCACAGAAGAAGAGCAGCGCACGACGGGCACGACACCGGAGATGATTCGCTTATCGGTCGGCATCGAAGACGTGCGCGACATCATCGCCGATCTGGATCAGGCGCTTAAAGGGCGCGGGGCGAAGTTGCCGGAAGCGAACGAAGGAGCAACGGATAAGCCGCAAAAGGCTGCGGCGGGAGCGGGCGGAGTATAGAAGTATGAACGCGGCGCTTGAGCCAACAATAGAAGCTGACTTTACCTTCGCGCATGAAGAGCCGTTCAAGTTGGCGGGCGGCGGCTTATTGCAGCCCGTCACGTTGCGTTATGCGCTCTACGGTCAGCTCAACGAGGCGCGTGACAACGCGGTTCTAGCCTGCCACGCGCTTTCGGGTTCGGCGCGCGTGGCCGATTGGTGGCCGCAACTGTTCGGCAAGGATTGTCTCTTCGACACGACGCGCTACTGTGTGATCGGCGTCAACGTCATCGGGTCGTGCTACGGCTCCACAGGGCCATCGTCTTTGAATCCGCACAAGCCCGGAGAGACTTACAGCATTGATTTCCCGCTTGTCACGATCAGCGACATGGTTGCAGGGCAAGCGCGGCTCCTGGCTCATCTAGGCATCGAGCGACTCTCCTGCGTCATCGGCGGCTCTATCGGCGGGATGCAAGCGTTGCGCTGGGCCGTGGATTTCCCCGACCACGTTGAGAGATGCATAGCCATCGGCGCAGCTCCACTGTCGGCGATGGGGCTGGCGCTCAATCATCTGCAACGTCAGGCGATTCGCAACGACCCGGCGTGGCAGGATGGGCGCTATCCGTCTCTTGAGCAACCCGTCAAAGGTCTGGCGATGGCCCGCGCTCTTGCCATGTGCTCATACAAGTCTGCGGAACTCTTCGACGAACGTTTCGCTCGTCGTCCAGACCGGAGCGGCGAAGACCCACACGGTTCGATGCCGGGGCGTTTCGACATCGCGGGCTACCTGGATTATCAGGGCATGATCTTTAGCAGGCGCTTCGACGCCAACTCATATCTGGTAATCTCGAAAGCGATGGACGGCTTCGATCTGGCGCGCGGGTTTGATTCGGAAGAGGATGCGTTGAAGAGAATCAGCGCGCGACTGCTGCTGGTCGGCATCTCTTCGGACTGGTTGTTTCCGGCAAGAGACGTGCGCTCTCTCTCTGAGCGGGCGCGTACAGTTGGGGTGAACGCCACATACGCCGAGCTTGCATCATCACATGGGCACGACGGATTTCTGGCAGACGCTCATCAGCTTGCCCAAATCATCAGGCCGCATCTCGGCGGAGAAAAATCTCCCAGCCTGGTTGAGGCTGGCAGTCTAGAGTGCGACTACGGGTCAGTACCGCCTGCGGTAGCGGGCGGGTGATAAGCCAGGCAAACCCGCTATAAGACAAGAGAGAGTTATCGCCTGAAGAACATCGGAAAGCAAACTCCGGGAGGAAGAGAAGTGGCGGAAGAATATCTGGATGGGACAGCGTTTCCGGCAACATTGCTGTGCGGTCGTGTGGCGATTGTGACCGGCGGGTCGCGCGGCATCGGGCGTGCGACCGTGCTCAGGTTAGCTGAAGCCGGGGCGGATGTAGTCGTCAACTATCTAAGCAATGAACGGGCGGCGGAAGAGGTTGCAGAGCGGGCGCGTGAGTTTGGTGTGGACGCGCTGGCAGTGCGTGCCGATGTGTCGGACGTTGGTCAGGCCGCTACGCTTGTTGAAGCGACGGCGAAACGCTTTGACCGTGTTGACGTGCTGGTGGCGAACGCTGGCATCTGGGAAGGCGCGCCCGTCGAAGAGATGACAGAAGCGCTCTGGGATAGAGTTATTGACGCGAATCTGAAAGGGACTTGGGCACCGTGTCGCGCTGTCGTTCCCTTGATGAAACGACAAAGACGCGGCTCGATAGTCATCGTCAGCTCGACCGCCGGTCAACGCGGCGAAGCGGGTTACTCCAACTACGCGGCCTCGAAGGGCGGTCAAATCAGTTTCACTAAATCGCTGGCAAGCGAACTCGCGCCGGACATCCGTGTTAATAGCGTCGCGCCCGGTTGGGTTGATACGGAGATGAACGACGAGGAATTTAGAGACAATCAGGTAAAGGACAATCTGGTGAGTAGCATTCCGCTCCAGCGCCTTGCTACCGCAGATGATGTGGCGCTCTCAATCGTCTTCCTCGCGTCGGATTGGGCGCGCCACATCACGGGCGAAATCCTCAACGTCAACGGCGGCGCAGTCCTCTGCGGCTAACCCTGCCAATTGTGGATTGAAAAGAGAGAAAGCGCTCGCGGTTACAGGGAATTATTGATCGCTGAGTAATGAGCGCGCATCATCCATGTCGCGCTGGATAATAAGATCAATGCCTGTGCCGGCGAAATATCTTGCCGCCGCCGTAGCTCGCCCGTCCAGTTCATTGTCCACAGACCATTGAGCGTGTTTGATAAGCAAGGCCAGTTCCATTGCGCGGCCCAGGGTCAAGGCGAACCTACGCGCTCCTGATTCCAGGAAAGCTTGTCCCTCTTTTTTTGCCTGAAGCAGCCAGTTTTCGGCATGCTCTAATGAAAGTCTGACGATGCGCGCGGAATCTATCAGCCTAACCTCACGGATAGCTTCTATCGAGCGGCCAACTTCCGCCTTCAACAATTGAAATGCTCGACCATTCTCACCCAGAGCGCGTAGGGCATCGAGCGAGAGCACGTTCGTAGTTCCTTCCCAGATGGGCAAGACCTGGCCGTCGCGCAGAAGTTGGGGCAGCCCTGTGTCTTCGACGTAGCCTGCGCCGCCGAAAGCTTCGAGCGTTTCGCTTGCGACTGCGACGGCCTGCTTCGCGGTCGTTAGTTTCATCACCGGGGTGAGAAGGCGCAAGATGAGCATCTCTTCTTCAGTGATTTCACCCTCTTCGCTGCGCCCGGTTAGTTCGGCAACATAGAAGGCAAGATGAAAGGCGGCTTCAGTCTCCACCTGAAGACCTGCCAGCGTGTCCACGTGAAGAGGCTTTTCATTGAGCGGTGCGCCGAAGGCCACACGCTTGCGCGCGTAATCGAAGGCGAGCGCAAGCCCACGCCGCATCAAAGAGACGGCGCTGATGCCGTTCCACAATCGCGTGATGTTGAGCATGGGCGTGATGTTGCGTATGCCGTCGCTCGTGCCTCTGACGAGTTGCGCGGGCGTTCCCGTCAAAGTCAACTCTGCGGTCGGAACCTTGCGCGTGCCGAGCTTATCTTTGAGACGATTGATCTCAATGTTGCGAAGCTTCCCTTCAGCGTCTCGCGTCTCGACATAGAAGAGAGCTAGACCCTGCCCGCCGGAAGCGTTGCCTTCGGGCCGCGCAAGCGTCAAAGCCATCTGCGAAGTCGTGGCCGAGGTAAACCACTTCCTGCCGTAAAGTCGCCAGACACCTTCCGCATCCGGGCGCGCGACCGCTTCCGATAAGCCAACATCAGAGCCGCCCGTAGCTTCCGTCATCCATTGCCCGCTCGTCCAAAACTCTTCCGCGTTGCGAGTCAAGAGGTGCGGGACGGCGCGATCAACGAGAGCTTGATTGCCGGAACTCAAAAGAGTTCGCGCAGCGCCGTCGGTCATCGCCAGCGGACAGCTATAGATGTCTGTTGACGGTGTGAAAAGATAAGCGAGCGCACACTGATGCACCCTTGAAAAAGGCCCGTGCCTGCGCTCGTAGGCTGTAGCAACTACTCCGTGCTCGGCGGCGATTCGCTCGGCCATACGCCACAGAGGTGTCAGCTCTATATGGTCTATGCGATTTCCCCATGCGTCCCATTGGGTAAGCGAAGGCTCGTTTAGCCTGTCGGCAAGCTGCATCCGGTAGAGATCGCTTCCGGCCAGATGTCCCATCTCTTTCAGAGAAGGCTCGATTTCGCGCAGTATCTCCGGGGGTAGCGTGCGCGCCAAAAAGGAGCGCAAGGTGCGATCATCTTCGTACTGGTTGCCGAGAGTCGGCGGCGGTTGACGGAAAGGCATAATCATCTTGCGCGGGCGGGCTGTCTCTGGAAAATGTGTTAGACAAGTCTGGTTGAATGGAGCGGGGAACACTAAGAGGTCGTTTCAAAACACAAGCTGCAAAGAACGATCTCAGCTTTGAAGTGTGTACCAAGTAGCTGATGTTCCCACTCTATTGGAACTACTATTTGAAGACCACGCCGAACGATAGCCGAATGTTGCCCTATCGTCCAGAGCCGAAGCAAGCGCGACTGACATCGCATCGTCAAAGATATAAGTAGAGCTTTGTCCAACCTCAGAACGGAGAGCGCCTCAAGAGAACTTATCCGGCTAATCCTTCTTACGGTAGAGAGCCGCCCTTTCCAGCGCCTTGCGCATCTGCTCCTCATTCCAGGGTTTTGAAATAAAGAGTTGAATCACACCTGCGCCGATCTCCTTGACCATATCTCCAACTTGAGCAAAGCCGGTCAACATGATCCTGAAGCTGTGAGGGCAAAGTTCGGTCGCCTCACGCAGGAACTCTATCCCGGAGATTTCAGGCATACTCCAATCGCTGATGATAATATCGGGGACGCATTCCGAAATTATTCGACGCGCTTCAGAGAGAGTTGGCGCAGTCCGCACCTCATACTCGTCGCCAAACATCTCCTGGAAGATGTCCAGAAGCACAATTTCATCGTCAAAGTAGAAGATGGAAGGTTTCACTTTTACCAGCTCATCCCACCTGGCTAAATAAAGAATAAGCCTGAACTGTCCGGGCACTGTCGAATAGACCAACGCTGATTGACTGCAAGCCGAGCCGCACAACACAGCTTGAAATGAATGGGTTGGTTTAATTATCTGCCCGCTAGCATGTTCGGTTGGGAGGGCCGAGCATGAGTGAGAAGCCAGGTCAGGGGGCTGAGTCCCGAGCTGAGAAGACTTTGGCAGATCAGGGGAAGATTATACTCTAACTTCGGTTAGAATCAACAAAATCTGTTCCCAGGTAGTGGGTCAGATCAGAGTACAACCTTCAGGTTGCCGATGCTAAAGAGCAAGCTCAAGCTTGAACTCTGAACTCGTTCCTTCAAACTGTCCCACTGCTTGTTCCCGGCTTAGTTGGGCGTTTCAGGTTTGCGCTTCGCTTCAATCAATCTGGCAGCGTGGTCGGCAACATTGAAAATGTCATTTGGCTTGATGAGATAGTCCTGCGCCCCGGCTTTCATCGCCTCTGCTTTCTCCTTTTCCATAGCGCGCGACGAATAGAAAAGAATTGGGGTCTCTTTATCCGTTTCACGAATCATCATGCATAGCCCCACGCCGGAAGCATCGGGAAAGGTGTGATTCATCAGAATCAGATCAAAGCTCTGGCTCTCAAACATCTTCATGCAATCTGTTCCATTGCGTACCGAAACTATCTGAAAGCCCGCCTGCTCAAGCAGGATTGTCATCAGGACGCGAGTATCATCATGATCTTCGACGTAGAGGATGCGAGGTTTATCTTGCATGGTGGTTAAACCCTAAACGAAAGAATTAGCCGACAAACCGTGAAGGAGGCGCGTAGATGCTACCAGATTCTGTCCACTCGCGCCTATCTCCGGCTTATATCAGAAAGCGGTCTATCTCGGAAAGGAGTGCCCTAAATTTTGTTATCCACGCCTTCGGGTGCGGCGCGCGCGACGTGGATGCGTGCGCCGCACACTTGGCTTAGGCTGTACCGTTGAGTTGCTGGTCGTGGTTACTTCCGGTGATGCAGGCGACGGCTGGTCGGGTGTTGGGGGGAGCGCGCTCTGGCGATAGGCTGTGGCCTCTGCCGTAGCAATCGCAGCTTCAAGTCTGGCCCGGCTAGTTGCCAGTTGACTGAGTTGTGATTGAACACTCGCCTTTTGATTCTCAAGTTGTCGTCGGCGCTGTTCCCGCAACTCTTCAGGATGCGTTGAGCCGTTGAGCGCAAAATACTTTTCAATATTTTCCGGCAGCAAGTCTTCATCTAACTGTTTGACGCGATCCTGTAGCGCAGTCTCTTTCGTCTGTATATCGCTTAACTGAGAGCGCAACTGCTCTACCGTAGGCGAGGTTTGAGCAGTGGCTACTGCCAGGGACGAAAGAGTCAGGATAAGTAGTATTGTGATGCGTGAGCTAACTCCCACCGTTTTCATTGCCTTTCCTCTTTCCGGCCATGCCTCCTGGCAGCCAGCGCTTCCATAATTAGATTTGCCAACGTTCCCGCAAAGCAGGTGCTGACAACTACAGGCACAAGCGTGTAAAGAAGCAAAGCGAAAAACTCAAAGAAAACCGTAGACAGATTTCCCGGACATAAAAGGCCGTACATAATCCCTTCCTGCCTAGCCTGATGTTCTATCGAGGCTTCTACTAATTCTTCACACGCTGTGCCTGTAGCTGCGGTTGCAAATTCATTATCGCGCTTACATCTTCCCGGCCTTCATGTCGGCAAGACGTTTCTCGAATCGGGTGGTGTCAACCTTGTCAGCTTTACCACGCTCGATTGCTTTATCGGCGAGCGCAAACGCCTCATCTTTTTTGCCTGATAAGAACAGAAACTGCGCTTTGGCCGCGAGGTTCTGGAAGGTCTCTTTGACCTTGATGGACTGGTCGGCCCAGCGTAGAGCCTCGTCCCACTTGTCATCATTGGCATACTGTCTGGCGACCGCCAAAGGAATATTCCAGTCCGAAGGGTTGGCGGCGACCGTATCGTTAATCTTTTTCAACATCAGCGCGTTCACGTCCGGCACTTCGACCGTGAAGGGCACAACGATTTTCTCCCAGCGGAGCACGACCTGCGCGGAGGTTGGTGTGACTGAGGGGATGCTGTAGAGCAGCAACTCCTGATTGTCTGCGGTCATCTGTGGCTTGGCCTTGACGCGCAACGCATCCTTCTTCTCATCGTAATTGAAACTGCCCCACTGATCCGCGACGCTGTTGAAGATGATTGTCCATTCATCCTTCCCAGGAATGGTGTGTAGGCTGTAGCTTCCGGCGGGGAGCTTCTGGCCGTTAATCAACACGTCGTCGGTGACTGTGAACGTGGTCGCCTCGTTTGCGCCCGAGCGCCAGACGTGGCCGTAGGGGACGATGGGTGCGTCCTTCAAGCGGGTGCTGGAATCGTCCAGCGTGGCCGTGCCGTTGGCGGGCGCTGCTGCTGGCGGGTCGCCCCATATTTTTCTACCCTTAACGGCGGGGCGGCTGTAGGTGATGGTGATGTCCGTGACGCCGATGGTCTGCATGACGCTGGCCTTCTGGCTAGGTCGCGGCAGACGAACCGACGGAGCCTGCGCCGAGGCGTATTGCTGAGCGCAGGTGATAAATAAAAGCAGGGCGAAGACGGAAGTGTAGAAACGTTTCAGGGAAATCATTTGGGTCTCTCCTCGTAATTCTTCAGATAAAGGCGCACACGACAGACGAAGATGCGGCCTTGTTTCAAGTGGTGAAAGCGCAACGCAGCTCATGAGCGGGAAAAATTCTACCACAACACGCAAGATGCGCGTGCTTCCTGGCAGGGTCTATTGATTCTCAACAGAAAGAGAGCAATCCACGAAGCAACACTAAACATCACGAAAAGAATTTATCTCTGCGTTCTCTTTCGTGTCGTTTCGTGTGGCTTCGTGGACAGTTCATCTCTTGCGTTGTCACAATCCTGGCTGATAGTCAGTGTATGAATAGACCCTGGCCTCCCGGTAAATCCATTTCCGCTTTATTCGCTTTGTGGTAAACTTTCCATCTTCTTGCCTGACGGATGCTCCGTCGCAGCGCGCACTGTTTGTTAATCTGTTGGAAAGCTCGTTATGCGTAGAATCATGACAGGTTTTCTTTCCTTGAGTCCGCCACTACTCCGACAGATTCCGTCCCTTGACTCTTGAGGTTAAAAGACCAAATATGCCGCAAGATCAGCGCTTGATGCCTCCCTACAATGATAAGCTGGATTATCCCCTCTCCGATATATCTCAACGAATTTCCGCCGCTGAAGCCCTCCCGCGCCAACAGGATGATCTGCGCGAATACCTGGATGCCATTCTCAAGCGCAAGTGGGCTATTGCGGGGCTTGCGCTCATCACTACATTTCTTGTCGCGCTTTACATGTACCGCCTGCCCTCCGTTTACGAGGCGCAGACGACGATCCGTATTGAACCGAAAAACGAAAGTTACCTCCGCTCGAAAGATATTGTCATCAATACCGCCAGCGACCCCGTTTACAGACAAACGCAGCTCAAGCTACTTGAGAATCCGCAGCTCATGCGTCAATTAGCCCTGACGCTCGATCTTCCGCACAACCCGGAGTTTTTAGCTCCATCGTCGACCAGCTCGCTGCTTTCTGCCAGGCGTCAAACCCTTCCTACCAACCAGGCATCTTCAAGCGAGGTTGAAAGGACGGTTGCTCCCGTCGCCGGAACGAATGTTGACAGCTTAACTGCGGAACAACGCACCGCGCTCGCGCCTTATGTGAGCGCTTTGCTGGCAAACCTGTCTTTCGAGTCGGTCACGGGTACGAATCTAGTCAACATTCGATTCCGGCACACCAGTCCTGCAATCGCCATGAAGGTGACGGACACGTTGGCGCAATTGTTTATCGAGAACGACACGAACCAGGCGACGCTCGGTATGCAAAACGCGGCGACGCAGCTTGCCAAACAAATCGCGGATTTACAATCTTCTATCAAGAAGCTGGAAGACGAGCGACTCGATTACATGAAGAGCCATGAACTACCGCTCGGTGAAGGGAAGGGGCAAAACCTGACTGCCGAACGCCTCGGAACTCTGAGCGGTGAATTGCTGGCTGCGGAGAACGAGCGTCAAAGCTTACAGACCGCTTACGAAGCTGCGCGGCAATCCACAAACCCCTGGGACATTCCACAAATACAGGAGAACAAAAATATACAGGAGTTGCGCCAGCAGATTAGAGGTCTTGAACAAAGGCGCGCCTCGCTTCTCATAAAATATACCCCGGCATGGCCGGAGGTGATGCAACTTGAAGAAGAGATCAAACGGCTCAAGCAGGATTTAGAGAAGTCGCCCCATGAGATCATCACGGCGATGCGATTGCGCTACGAGACGGCGCTGGCGCGTGAGGAGCAATTGAGACGAACCTACTTCAAAGAACACGGCGCAGCCAACCAGCAGAGCCAGGCCGGGGTCGAGTTGAGCGACATCAATAATAAGCTTGAGACCGACAAGCAACTCTACAGCACGCTTTTCCAGCGCCAGGAAGAACTGCAAATCAATTCGAGCGGGATGTCGGATAACGTCAGAATAGAGAATCCCAGCGAGTTGCCTGTCACACCTGTCGGGCCAGCGCGTGTGAAGAATATCATCCTCTCGTTTCTGCTTTCGCTGGGCGCTGGAATCGGGCTTGCCATCCTGCTTTACAAATTCGACGGCGCAGTCGAGTCGGCAGAGGAAGCGGCTCTCTACACACAGTTGCCCATGCTGGCTATCGTTCCGGCGACACGTAAACAGTTCTTGCCTTTAAGACGGAAGGATTCGGCTAACCCGGGCGGCGACGGCGCGTCTCTCGCTTTGATAGAGGATGGCCGCTCTCCGCTCTCGGAAGCATATCGTCATCTACGCACGTCGCTCTTGAAATCATCAAACATGCGCGCCCCGAAGAGTATCTTGGTGACTTCGGGCGTAGCCCTGGAGGGTAAGACGACGACGGCTATGAATACGGCGGCCATCTTTGCTCTGACCGGCAAGGATGTTTTATTAGTGGATTGCGATCTGAGACGGCCACGCTTGCATACACGTTTCGGCTTCCCGGAGTCGCCCGGTCTTACCGAGTGCCTGGCGGGGAAGGCGGAGGCTCATGCTGCGCTGCGTGCTTACGGCAAGTTGCCGAACCTTAAAATCCTCACCGCCGGGCAAGTGCCCTTAAACCCGTCGGAGTTGCTTGGCTCGGACGAGATGCGCAGCCTGTTGGAGACGATGGGCCAACAGTTCGACCACATCATCATTGACTCACCACCCGCCATCTCTTTCACCGATGCGGCCATTCTCTCGACGCTCGTTGATGGCGTGCTGGTGGTGGTAAGAGAGGGCAAGAGTTCTCGCAAGATGGTCAGGCGCGTCAAGCAGCAGCTAACAGACATCGGCGCGAATATCTATGGCATCGTTCTCAACGATGCGAAGGCGGGTCGGCCTGACTATTACGACGATTACTATGCGAGCTACTATCGAACTTATGAGACAGTGGAAACTGCCACCGTCGAGCAGACAGTTCAAACAACCGCCTGGGTCAGCATCGAGTCGTCAGAGATTGAGCAAGCGTTTAAGAAATTCCGTCGTGACGCAAATTAGCGATTGGCGGTAAGCTCTCTGAGCCGGGCGCGATGAGCCGGAGCGCAATTCTTAAGCGCAGATTAAAAGAAACGCTAATGAATAGAAGAAGAATCGAGACAACGCTGCCTCGCGCACGTAAAAGCCAGCTAGTGGTTCAAAGCCTGCCCGACGAACTGCTCATCTATGATCTGGACAGCCACCAGGCTTATTGTCTGAATCGAACAGCCGCACTCGTCTGGCAATCCTGTGATGGGAGACGAACGGTGGAAGAGATAGCGCAGGCTCTTGAAAAAGAGATTGGCTATCCTGTTAGCAAGAGGTTGATTTGGTTTGCGCTGGAACAGTTGGAACAATCGCGTTTGCTAGAGGAGCGAGTAGAGCTGCCGGTCTTTAAGGAGCGGATGACGCGCCGCGAGTTGACCCGCAAATTAGGCTTCGCGATAGCATTGATACCTCTCATCACGTCTATCGTAGCGCCGGCGGCGGTGCAGGCGGCTACCTGTGGGGCCATCGGCAGTCCATGCACTACAAACGGGCGATGCTGTTCAAATCTCTGTATGAACCAAACCTGTGTCTGCATAGCCGCGCAGAGTCCGTGTAGTCAGGCTCAACCTGAACAGTGCTGCTCAGGCAGGTGCGGAAGCGCCAATAACAAGTGCCTCCCATGAATCTTAATCACCTGTTCGAGCCGCTTCTACGGAAATCCGTTGGCGATATTCTTCAGACGTTGAATCTGAAATGCACCACGTCGCCTTCCTGCATCACGTACTCTTTGCCTTCCAATCTCAGCAAGCCCTGTTCGCGCGCAACAGCATAGGAGCCAGCGCGTATTAGTTGGTCGTAGCTAACGGTTTCGGCGCGAATGAAGCCGCGCTCGATGTCTGAATGGATGACGCCTGCAGCCTGCGGCGCGCGTGTGCCCTGCGGAATCGTCCATGCTCGCACCTCTTTTTCTCCAGCCGTCAAAAAAGACATCAATCCGAGCAGGCGGTAAGCGCTTTTAATGAGGCGGTCAACGCCGCTCCCCTTAACGCCGAGAGCTTCCAGATAATCTTTACGCTCATCAAGCGGCAACTCAACAACCTCCGCTTCAAGCTGCGCGCAGATGATGATGAATTCGGCAGACTCGCTCGTAGCAATCTCTCGGACAGCGCGAACGTGCGCGTTCTCTTCCACGTTCTCCGACAGAGTAGCCTCGTCCACGTTGGCCGCATAAATAGTTGGCTTCAGCGTGAGCAGAAAGAAACCGCGTGCGACGGCGTGCTCGTCCGTTGTCAACGAAACCACACGCGCGGGCTTGCCTTCTTCGAGCGCAGGTTGAATTTTGTCCAGCACCTCAAGCTCTGCGCGGGCAGTTTTGTCGCCGCCCTTGGCCGTCTTCTGCGCTCGCTCGCGGCGGCGTTCGACCGTAGCAAGATCAGCCAGCACAAGCTCGATTTGAATCGTCTCTATGTCGCGTTGCGGATTGATGGAGCCTTCGACGTGAACCACGCTATCGTCTTCAAAGCAGCGCACGACCTGCACGACTGTATCCGTCTCGCGGATGTTGGCTAGAAACTGGTTGCCCAAGCCTTCACCTTTCGACGCGCCGCGCACGAGTCCCGCGATGTCAACAAACTCGACAGTGGCCGGAATGATTGTGCTTGTCTTGACCAGCTTGGCAAGCGGCTCAAGGCGTTCGTCCGGCACGGCGACGACGCCGATGTTCGGCTCAATGGTGGCAAAGGGATAGTTGGCGGCCAGCGCAGACTGTTGCGACGTGAGCGCGTTAAAGAGCGTGGACTTGCCGACGTTGGGAAGACCGACGATACCTGCGCGAAGCATTTTGAAGATAACCCCTCTCAGACCGGATCAGCGCGTTGAAGCGAAACAGACTTTTTACACTGCGACGCGCATCAATGTCCAGCCGCCGACAAAATTGCGAAGGGCCGTGTCCTGTAGTTGGGAAAGTTCGGTCGCTCCTGTCGGAGCTTGAAAATCTGTGTGTTGCGTTATCTAACTTCGCGTTGTTGACATTCGTTCCAAAGAAGCTCTGTCCCACTTCGCCAGGTTCGCGCCTGCTTCATAGGTGCTTTGCAGAAAGTCCATCAATGCTTCATCGGGCGAGTCTGCCCTTCTCACGTCGTCGTACATCAAAAGGAACTCCGACATCTCCTGACTGTAGAACGCCTCGCGTGGACGAATCACAGCTTTATCCATACCCACAGGCTGAGGCGCGGTGTAAGAGTAGAACGCTGCTTGAACTGCGCCGCCACCGGGCCAGAATCCATGACTGATGACTTCATGCGAATAAGCCTCGCGCGTGATGCTGTCTGCTCCTTCACGCTCAGGCGCAAGGCGACCGGAGAAGCGCGTCACGGCCAGGTCGAAGCTGCCCCAGAAGAAATGTACTGGACTGCATTTCCCGATAAAACGCGAGCGAAATTCCTTGAACACCCTGTCCGTCTGCAACAGGATTCGCCAGAAACGGTTGGCGTAGACAGGATCGTAAGAAGCATGTACGTGATCTTCTGCGAAGGGAACGGGGTCTGGAACTTCGTCCGGCCTGGCGCGGATTGCAACTTCGATTTTGAGCGCACGCAGAGCCGCCATCAATTCCTTGTAGAAATCCGCAACCGAGCGCGGCGCAAGAGCGATTGTCTTAGTCTGGTCATCGCCGGTGTTAATGAGAAGCTGATGGTTGATGAAATCGAAATCAATTTGGAAGGTTCGAGTTTCGTATGGAATAGGCGAAGTGGTCAGGCCGCGAGAGGTCACGTAGAGCGGCACTTGCCACCAGTGGTTAACGGGCGGGCTTTGCACGAGCCGAATCTTACCGACAATCTGCGTCCACATATGCAGCGTCGCGTAGGTATCTTTCCACTCTTCTAAAGGCAAGCTCGGCCAGGTCTCATCAACGGCAGGATTACTCTCCAAGTTTGAATCTACCATTTGTGTCTCTCCGTCTAACGTTGGACTTCAGGCTGCGTATTGTTCTACTACTTCTTCAGCTTAATGACCAACCCTTCACCTTGATACTCAATGCGGGCCGTATAATCAACGCGGCCTCTCACATCCTCATTCAAGAAACGCTCGACGGCAAGGCTTACCCCGTCTTCACCGTCAGCGTCATCTACGAAGATGAAGAGAGGATCAACCGTCAACGCCAGCTTCAAATCCGCATACTCATTCTCGAAATCGTGACCCGCATCAACAACGACGAAATCGCTTCGGTAAGGCAGGCGATCCAAAGTCCGCAGGTCAGTCTGGATTAGCTCATAATTCTTGAATCCTCTTGAGGCAAACAACTGCGTCGCAATCTGGTAAGGGTCCCACACGGTTTGATGTACACGATGAACATCTTTGCCGAAGCTGTCGAAGCCTACGTAAGAGGCTTTGGGCGACGCGCTCAGGTAGGCATCGGCGCTGGAGCCTGCCGAGGTTCCCATCTCCAGAATCTTTTTTGGACGAATCGTTTTTGAGACGGCATAGAAACAGCGATACTTGTGTAGAAAAGTCTCTTTCCTTTCGAGGTAATACTCCTGGTCATATTGAGTAAAGGCGCTGTAGAGCGGGTGAGGCTCCCAGCGACACGTCTCCAAATTGCGAATGAAAGTTTGCCGAAACTCCTGCTCAGTGGAAGGGGATTGATCTCTAATCTTCTGCCAGAGATTTCTGATTGTAGCGACCAACAGACAGTTCCTCCTGTTGTGTAATATTACTGTTCTACCTGACTGGAAGCTGCCTCACAAGTATTTTATGGCGGAATGGCTGTCGAACTTCCGCAAGACAGGAATCCGCTCCGGTTTCCAGTTGCAACTATCCGCCACAGTTCGCGTATAATCCAGGCGTCCCAAGTTAGGTTCGTTCTATCCAGACACAAAAGCTTTCCATTCTCGGAGACCAACAAGATGAAAGAACTGGCCGATGTCGCCTTAAATACTGCCAGGCAGAAGGGCGCGTCCTATGCGGACATACGCATTGTTCGCACGCGCAACAACTTCGTCACCACGCGCGAGAAGCGCGTCGAGAATGTGACGAATACAGAATCTTACGGCTTCGGCGTGCGCGTACTCGTTGACGGCGCGTGGGGATTCGCTGCCTCAAGCAAGATGGATAAGGAAGAGATTGCGCGCGTGGCCGAGCGCGCCACGTCAATCGCCAAGGCGAATCGAAGCATCTCGCGCAACCGCATCACGCTTGTCCCGGTCGAAAAGTACCCGGACGCGAAATACACGACGCCCGTCCAGCGCGACCCCTTCGAGGTGCCGCTTTCAGAGAAGGCGGACTACCTGCTCAAGGTCAACGCCGAAGCCCTGAAGGTCAAAGGGCCTGGGCCGATCTTCGTCAACTCGAACATGTTCTTCATCAAGGAAGAGAAATATTTCGCCTCGACCGAAGGCTCTTACATCGAACAGACCTTGATTCGTTCGTGGCCGAGTTTCACCGTGACCTCGGTTGATCCTAAGACCGGACGCTTTGAGCAACGTTCGAGTCTGGGGTCGCCCATCGGTAAAGGCTATGAAGTGGTCGCCGAATACGATCTCATCAACGAAGTGCCGCTCGCGGCAGAGCAGGCGATTCAGAAGCATACGGCCAAGCCCGTCGAGCCAGGGCGCAAAGACCTTGTGCTTCACCCGACGCATCTCTGGCTGACCATACACGAATCCATAGGCCACCCGACCGAGCTTGATCGCGTGCTCGGCTATGAGGCGAACTTTGCGGGCACATCATTCGCAACCCGTGAGAAGCTTGGGAATTTCCAGTACGGCTCGAAGTTCATCAACATCAAGGGCGACAAGATTCAAAAGGATGGGTTGGCGACCTGCGGTTGGGATGATGATGGAGTGAAGACAATCGAGTGGGACATACTCAAGGATGGCGTCCTCGTCAATTATCAAACCGTGCGCGACAACGCAGGCATCATCGGTTTGAAGCATTCACATGGCGCGGCCTATGCGGATAGCTGGGGGTCTGTCGCGTTTCAGCGAATGCCGAACGTCAGTCTTCAGCCTGCTGCCGGAAGCGCGAACATTAGCGCGGATGATTTGATCGCGGACGTGAAAGACGGAATCTACATCGAAGGCGACGGCTCGTTCTCGATTGACCAGCAGCGTTACAACTTCCAGTTTGGCGGGCAGGTCTTCTGGGAGATTAAGAATGGAAAGAAAACGGGCCTCCTGCGCGATGTCGCCTATCAATCGCGCACGCCTGATTTCTGGAACAGTTGCGATGGCGTCGGGTCACGCGAGCACTACACCCTCGGCGGCGCATACTTCGACGGCAAGGGCGAACCCGGTCAGGTCAACGCCGTCTCGCACGGCTGCCCGCCCGCGCGCTTTCGGCGCGTCAATGTCATCAACACAGGGCGAAAAATTTAAGAGCAGCGACGAGTGACAAGTGACGAGTGACAAGCAAGAAGGTTTTTAGCTTTTAACTCGTCACTTATCACTCGTCACTTGTCACTGTTTTCAGGAGACCTTATGGCGATACTTTCTAGCAGTGAAGCTGAGGCAATGCTCAAAAAAGTTTTGAGCTTCTCGAAGGCTGATGAGTTGGAGGCGAGCTTGCAGGGTGGGCGCACGGCTTACACGCGCTTTGGCGTCAACTCGGTGAACACCAGCGGCGATACGGAAAATCTCTCGCTGGTCGTCAACGCGCACTTCGGCCAGCGCAGCGGCATTGCAACCACCAACACGCTCGACGATCAGGGCCTGGAGCGGGTCGTGCGCGCGGCGGAAGAGATTGCGCGCCTGCGGCCTGAAGACCCGGAGCAGCAGCCTTTCCTGACAAAACAACAGTACGGGACCATTGATGCTGCTTTTGATGAGGCGACGTATCGCGCTGATGCGGCTTTGCGCGCGCGCGCCATCGCTTCAACTATTGACCCGGCGAAGGCAAAGAACCTGATCGCCGCCGGAATCTTCGATCACACGGGCGGGTTCGCCTCGCGCGCCAATACGAACGGGAACTTCGGCTACTTCAGAACCACGAACGCTTCGTACACTACGACCGTGCGCTCGGCTGACGAGTTGGGCAAGACGGGTTCGGGTTGGGCGACTGCGATCTCGCATCGCATCGGCGACATTGATGCGAAGGCTGTTAGCTCTCGCGCCATCGAAAAGGCAGAGCTTTCGCGTAATCCTGTTCAGATTGAGCCGGGCAACTACACGGTTATCCTTGAGCCAAACGCCGTCGGCGACCTGATGGCTTTCATGATGAATTTTTTCGGCGCGCGGCAGGCTGACGAGGGTCGCTCTTTTCTCTCGAAGAAGGGCGGCGGCAATCGCGTCGGAGAGAAACTCTACGGCGATGAAGTGAACATCTACACCGACCCGACTTACAATACTGCGCCCGGTGCGCCGTTTGACGGACAGGGTTTGCCGACAAAGCGGTTGGACTACGTGCGCGCAGGCGTCGTCCAGAATCTGAACTACAATCGTTACTGGGCCAAGAAGATGGGCAAGGAACCGACGCCCGGAGCCTCCAACATCATTATGGACGGAGGCAAATCATCCATCGAGGAGATGATAAAAGGGACGGAGCGCGGCATTCTCGTCACGCGCTTCTGGTACATCCGCCTCGTTGACCCGCAGAGCGTTCTGCTGACGGGGCTGACGCGCGACGGCACGTTTCTCATCGAGCAGGGAAAGCTCAAGTATGCGGTCAAGAACTTTCGCTTCAACGAGACGCCCGTCAAGATGCTCAACAACATTGATGCGATGTCGCCGACCATGCGTATCACCGGCTCTGAGCGTTTCGGCGCAGGCTCTCCCGTGCTCGCGCCCGCGCTCAAAGTGCGCGACTTCTCCTTCACCAGTTTGTCGGATGCAGTCTAAAAGCAGTGATAGGTGATAAGTGATAGGTGATAAGAAGAGCCTTCCTCTTATCACCTATCACTTATCACTTTTCCTATGTCTTTCGCTCTTGCGTTGGCGTTGATTGCGATTGCGGGCGGCGCGCTCGTCACATATTTGTTTGATGAGGATGCGCCGCTCGTGGCGCGTTTGTGTATGGGTGCGTGCATAGGGTTCGCCGCGCTCGGTCTATTAGGTTTCATTCTCGCTTCTCTCTTCGGCCTCAATCTTCTCGTTCTCATCCTGAGCGCAATCTTGCTCGCTGCGCCGCTGCTGCTTCTCTTAAAGCCTGCGCGAAGGGAAGAGGTCAGTGCGGACATAGAGAGGGCCGTGCGCGGCGTGCGGCGTGCGATTCTACACCCGACGCGCCGGACAAACATTTACATAGTCTTCTGCGCGCTTATTGCTCTGCTGCTCTGGCTTGTCTTTGACCGGGCGATGATTGAGTTCCCGGACGGAATTTACACGGGGGTGAAGAACAACTACGGCGATCTGCCATTTCACCTGAGCATCATTACGGGCTTCAGCGACGGAGCAAACTTTCCGCCGGAAGACCCGACGTGGGCCGGTGCGCGCTTCACCTATCCTTTCATTGCAGACTTTGTTGCTGCCTGCTTCGTTCGTGCGGGAGCAAGCTTGCGTCAGGCGATGTTGCTGGAAAACTACGTGCTCGCGCTCTCGTTCGTCGGGCTGCTCTACCATTTCACCTTGAAGCTCACGCGCGATTGGCTGGCAGGTCTGATCGCGCCCGTGCTCGTTCTCTTCAGCGGGGGCCTGGGCTGGTGGTATTTCTTCAAAGATTCAAACTGGAGCGAGCAGGGCGTCTTCAAGGTTCTCTTCAACCTGCAACAGCAATACACGATCACGCCCGACACGGGCTTTCGTTGGGGCAATTCGCTGACGACGCTGCTGGTTCCACAACGAGGCATCCTGTTCGGTCTCCCGCTCGCTCTTATCGTGTTTACAATCTGGTGGACGCTGAACGACTCGTTGATTGAGCGACGCGGCGACGTTGTTATCAGTGGCAAAGATAAAAAGAAGCGCAGGCAAGAAGAAAAACGGAAAGGACTAGAGGTTGAACATCGCCGCGTTAACGCGCCATTGCGTCAACGCATCAACGCCACGCAGCGCATGGCAGCGGCGGGCATCATCGCGGGGATGCTTCCGCTCATTCATGCTCATAGCTTCGTGGTGGTGATGGTGGTCGGAGCGGGTGTGGCGCTGTTGACGGGACTAAAGGAGCGGCGAGCGTGGATTGTTTTCTTCTTCGCCGCCGGTCTCATCGCCCTGCCGCAGATGTGGTGGGCGACGCATGGTAGCTCTGTCGAGGCAGAAAGTTTCTTCGGCCTGCATTTTGGATGGGACAAGGGGGATGAGAATTTCTTCTGGTTCTGGTTCAAGAATACGGGTCTCTTCATTCCGCTCATCTTCGCGGCGCTACTGTGGCGCGGCGGCGGCCAGGCGGATGATGGAAAATATCTCGTGCCGCGAAGAGTGCTCTACTTCTATCTTCCTTTTACGCTTTGTTTCATCATCCCGAATTTGATTAAACTTGCGCCCTGGGTGTGGGACAATATCAAGGTTATCTTTTACTGGTTCATCGCATCCGTGCCGCTCGTCGCGCTGCTGCTCGCACGCCTCTTGCGCGAACGATTCTTGCTCCGCGCGGCGGCGGTCGCGTTGCTCTTGACGCTCACGCTCTCCGGCGCGCTTGATGTCTGGAGCGTGGCATCGCGTGCAGAGCAGTTCAGCATCTTTGATGAAGATGGAGTGGCGTTTGCTGAAATTGTGAAAGAGAAGACACGAGCGCGTGCTACCGTTTTGCACGCGCCGACCTTCGATACGCCGATTTTTTTGACAGGCCGTCGCTCGGTGATGGGCTATCCCGGCCACATCAGTTCGCACGGGATCAAGTACGAAGATCGCTTCCGCGATATTATGCGAATCTATGCGGGCGCGCCTGACGCTGAAGCATTAATGGAGAAGTACGGCGTTGAATATGTGGTTGTCGGGCCGCACGAGCGCAAAGTGATGGGGCAGCAGAGAACATTCGTCAACGACCAATTCTTCATGCGGTATCCGCTTGCCGGAGAAACAGGTGAGTACAGACTCTACAAAGTTGCGCGACCGTAAGGCAACAGCGGCGCGAACTAGCGCGCAGGTTCCGACCGACGCGGATTTCGGCGGCGTGGACGCGCCGGAAATCACGCCGCTCGTCTGGCGAATTGCCAGCCTGACAATTCTGGCGAGCGCGGCTTTCATACGTCTCTACGAACTCGGCCTCAAGCCCCTGCATCACGACGAAGGCGTCAACGGTTTTTTCCTCACGACCCTTTTTCGTAACGGCGTCTATCACTACGACCCGACGAACTATCACGGCCCGACGCTCTACTATTTCGCGCTCGTCACGACGAAGCTCAATGCTTTTCTTTTCGGCGGCTCCGGCTTGAGCACGATTGCAGTGCGCCTCGTGCCTCTCATCTTCGGCGTTGCGACAGTCTGGGTGGCGCTCTGTTTGCGCCGAAACCTCGGCTCAATTGGTGCGCTCACCGCCGCCGCCCTGATAGCGCTTTCGCCCGGCGACGTTTACATCTCACGCTACTTCATACACGAAGCTCACTTCGTTTTCTTCACCCTCGGAATAGTCGTTGCCGCCGTGCGCTACTACGAAAGCGCCGACCCATTCTACCTGCTGCTCGCATCTCTTTCCGCCGCGCTGCTCTTTGCCACGAAAGAGACGGCGCTCATCTCTGTCGCCGTCCTCTTGCTTGCGCTCATTATCGCCAATCTTTACCTGCGGCTCACAAGAAGGAGCACAAGCGTGCCCTGGGAGAAGCAGCGCGCCGGGAAGAAGCGCAAGCCTGGTAAGAAGAAACGCGCGCCCAGGGATGAACCGCTCTTGCGATTCGGCGGGCTTTCAAACGTCGCGCTCTGGTCGGGCGTCGCGCTCGCGCTCTTTATCTTCATCAGCATTCTCTTCTACTCGTCTTTCTTCACTTACTGGGAAGGAGTCAGCGGCGCACTCGAAAGCCTACAGGTCTGGGCGAAGACGGGCACGAAAGAACACACGCATAAGTTGTACACGTATCTTCAATGGCTCATGCAGGAAGAGTCGCCGCTGCTTTTGCTTGGCGCGATGGGCGCGATGATTGCTTTAGTTCGCCGTCGCAACCGCTTCGCAGTCTTTGCCGGAGCGTGGGCCTTCGGCATCCTCGCGGCCTACTCGCTCATTCCTTACAAGACGCCCTGGCTGACAATCAACATCACAGTCCCACTGGCGCTCATTAGCGGTTATGCCGTCAACGAGATTTACAATTTGGAGGATGGGTTGAGGTCGCGCATTACGGCCTTAACGCTTGCAGCGGTTGCGCTCGTCCTCTGCGGCGCGCAGTCCATCATCCTCAACTTCTATCACTACGACGACGATAGGTATCCTTACGTCTACGCGCACACGTACCGCGAGTTTCTCCCGCTGGTGGATGAGATTGATCGGCTGGCGAAGCGCGCAGGCACAGGCGTGCAAACAGGAATTACGATTACCGCGCCGGAATACTGGCCGCTGCCCTGGTATCTACGCGATTACGAGCACGCAGGCTTTTACGGGCGAATGACTACAACGGACGAGGCGATAGTTGTGGGTTCGGTAGAGCAGGAAGCGGAGCTTGAAACGGTGCTCGATGGTCGCTACCGAATGGTTGGCTCCTATCCGCTTCGTCCAGGAGTCACGCTCGTGCTCTACGCGAAAAAGGAGTTGGTCGAGCCATAGCACGAATAATTCTTTTGTGCTCGTCAATCGTTAGCTCTGCGTCGAATTAATTCGTTGAATCTCAAGTCAATTCTTCAACCTCAAGTTTTTCTCAACCACCCCTTGCTACCTTTACCCTAGATTAACTTGCATAAACGTTGCGTAAGCGTTGCATTCCGTCGTCATTCCTGTGATGGAAGTGCAATTGACAATGGGGACAGGGGCCATTATTGTTTGCGTCAATAACCCCCTACAAATTCAGTTCAACTGAGGTTGCCCCGACCTGACTTACGAGACGCGAGCTTCGGTGTGTGCTTGAAATCTGAGTGCGCCCATTTAAGCGCAGAGATAGTCTCTCTGCAAGCGCGAGTTTGATGAGAAGCTTGTTCCTCAAACTCGTTTGTGAGGGATGGTCTTACTATAGAAATCTCTACCATAGAAACACGTGATCGGCCTTAACCGTTTCGCCGGATCAATACCGGCAACAATCAGGAGGGGAGACTTAATATCATGAGAAGCTCAAGTCGCAATCGTAGCCAATTTAATAAAGCGCGCCGGGCGTTACTTATCCTTACCGTGCTTTGTTTATTCGTCGCAGGCATTAGCGTGACGCGACTCCTTGTCAACGTGGCACAGGCCGGGACGCCTTCGAGCGGGACGCTCTCGCCATCACATCCACTGATTACCTATACGGGCGGGCCTTTCGCTGTTTCCAACCCGTCAAGCCCCGTCGGTGCGACTCCTCCTGCGTGCGCGCCAGGGACTTGTGACGACTTTGCGTTGCACATAGATATACCGGCGGGGACTACGAGCTACTCAGCCGTGGTCACGATTGATTGGACGGATAACGGAACGACCACGCAGGGAAATCCCAATTCCGACTTCGATGTTTACATATATAAATCGGATGGTGTCACGCTGGTCGGGCAAGGCCCCGGCACAACCAAACCGGAGATTGCCGTCTTCCAGGCCCTGCCGGGTGATTACATAATTAGAGTCGTGCCCTATGACGTTTCACCCACAGTCACGTTTCAGGGCAAGGCCGAATTGGTTGCGACGAGCGCAGTGGTGCAACCGACGCCCGTGCAGTTGCCTCAAGCGACCGGCCCTACGCCGCGTTATCAGGTTTTCACTCCTCCCAAGGGTATCTTGACGCGCACGCAGCCGACCCCGGCACCACCCTCACAGCCAACAGACGGCAGCCAACCAGCCGTCCCATCTGCCGGTAACGGCACTGATGCGGGCGAGCCATCAATCGGAGCGAGTTGGACAACCGGCAGAGTGCTTTACCAGTCTGGTCTGACGACGTTTCGCGTGACGTTCAACGACTCTTGCGCCGCATCGCCGAGCGCTTTATGGGAAGATAAAACCCCTGCCTCATCCCAGGAGAGCCTCGATCCAATCATGTTCACCGATCACGGATACAACATTCTAATCCCTGACGCTAACCGCACGATTGTTTCGCACCTGTTAGGCACTACGAGCCTCTCATCCTTCTCAGACAATGACGGTGATACGTGGACGCCGGATGAAGGCGGCAGCCTGATGTCGGGCGAAGATCACCAGACCGTAGGCGCTGGCCCATACCATGAAATAGCTCCCGGCGTTCCTTTTCCGAAAGCGCCCGGCTCATACCCGCATGCCGTCTATTATTGCTCGCAGGAGAACGCCGGCGCATCGTGCGCGCGAAGCGACGATGGCGGAAGAACCTACGGGCCAGCCGTGCCGATTTATAACCTGACGCAGTGCGGTAATCTTCACGGCCACGTGAAGGTTGCGCCCGACGGCACAGCCTTTGTGCCGAACAATGGCTGCGGAACAGAGCAGGCCGTTATCGCCTCGGAAGACAACGGCGTCACCTGGCAGGTAAGACATATCAAGGATAGCGGCACTGGCTCCAGCGACCCCTGGGTCGCCTTTGGGCGCGGAGACAAAGTGGCTGGCGGTAGAGTCTACTTCTCATACGCGCTCAACGATGGCAAAGCGATGGTCGCCGTCTCGGATAATCACGGGAAGGAAGGAAGCTGGAAGAGCTTTGACGTGGGAGCGGCGGCAGGCGTCAATCACACGGCCTTTCCGGTTGTCATCGCGGGCGATGATGATCGCGCCGCAGTAGCGTTTCTGGGAACCGCTGCCAAAGGCAGCATACAGGATAGGGCATTCCCCGGAGCCTGGTATTTATTTATCGCGCACACCTACGACGGCGGCACGACGTGGACGACCATTAACGCCACGCCGAATGATCCCGTCCAACGCGGCGGCATCTGGCTCGGCGGCGGCTCTCCTCCACACCGCAACCTGCTCGACTTTATCGGGATAGATGTGGACAAGCAGGGGCGCGTGGTCGTCGGCTATGCTGATGGCTGCACTGGCCCGGCTTGCGTTCAAGCTCCATATGAAGCTACCGGCAACTCGTACACGGCGCTGGCCTCGATTGCGCGGCAGACCGGTGGAAGGCGGCTCTTTGGGCCGGACACAGCCGCGACGACAACAGCAACTTTACCGGGCACGCCCTACCTGAGCGTCGGGCGCGACGGCTCCGTAGTTCATTTGTCCTGGTCGCAATCCGATAATGGCGGTTCGGCCATCACCAACTACAAAATCTTGCGCGGCACAACCAGCGGCGGAGAAACGTTGCTGACGACAATTGCCGGAACTGCCGTCAAGTATGACGACGCGACCGCTACCGCAAACACGACTTATTACTACAAGGTGGTCGCGGTCAACGCACAGGGCGATTCGTGCGGCAATAACGAGACGGCTGCTCCGCCAATGGGCGACTCCTGCTCAGGGATCGTGGAGGCTACCGACCCGGCGGGCGATCAGAAAGGCGCGCCTGGAAATGCGGACCTCGACGTTCTTTCGATCTCGATGGCCGATCACGTCGAAGGGAACGAGAACAAACTGGTGTTTAAGCTCAAGGTCGCTGACCTGAGCATTCTGGTCCCGAACCGGCAGTGGAGGATTATCTGGAATTACCCGATCAGTCCGTCCGGCTCAACTCTGACCCCATTCACAGGCTCCTACTACGTCGGGATGAACTCTGACGCGGGAGCAGCGACCTTCGAGTACGGCACAGTCAGCACGGTCGAGGCTGTCCCGACAAATACAAGCACGCCGAGCAAGCTTGGCGCGGCTGACAGCGGCAGCTTTGACCCGGCAACAGGGGTTATCACCATTACGGTTTCCGCCAGCAAGGTGGGAGCGCCGAATGTTGGCGACATCATCGGCACACTCGTGGCGAGAACCTTCTCCGGTAACGGCAACGAGACGGTGAAGTCCCAGTCCGCCGTTGACGCAACGGCTCTGGCTGGCCCGGCTGATCCTTATACGGGTGGTTCCTACATGGTCGTCGGTAATCTATCGTGCTCAAACGCGACGACGCCCACGCCGTCACTCTCCATCAACGATGTCGCAGTTGCGGAAGGCAACAGTGGAACGACCAACGCGACTTTCACTGTCTCGCTTTCGGCGGCAAGCACTTCGGCAGTCACCGTGAAATACGATACTGCCAACGGGTCGGCAACCGCCAGCTCGGATTATCAAGCCGCCAGCGGAACGCTCACGTTCGCTCCGGGTGATACCAGCAAGACAATCACCGTAGCTGTTAACGGGGACACCACACCTGAGTCGGATGAAACCTTCGCAGTTAACCTGTCGAATCCTACAAACGCGACCATCGCAGACGGTCAGGGAATCGGCACTATCCAAAACGATGACCAGCCTCCGCCCACACCTCCCGGCGTATCTATAAACGATGTGACGGTCACGGAGGGCAACAGCGGAACGACCGACGCGATCTTTACCGTGACTCTTTCTACGGTTAGCAGTTCGACGGTCACGGTCAAATATGACACCGCCGACAGCACAGCCACGGCTGGCTCGGATTACCAGTCAGCGAGCGGAACGTTGACTTTCGCTCCGGGGCAAACGAGTAAGACAATCACTGTCACCGTCAACGGAGATACGGTTGTTGAGCCTGACGAGACATTCTTCGTCAATCTCTCCAACCCGACCAACGCGACCCTTACTGACAGTCAAGGTGTCGGGACAATTAAAAACGATGACCAGCCTCCGCCTCCGCCTTCATTACAACTGAGCGCGGGAACTTATACGGTGGCAGAGGATGCAGGCCATTTCAATATCACAGTAACGCGCATTAACGCGGCAAGCGCGGCCACTGTGGATTACGCGACCTCTGACACCTCCGGGTTAGCTGAGTGCAAAACGATCAGCGGCAAAGCTTCCCAGCGTTGTGACTACACCGAAACGTTCGGGACGTTGCGCTTCGCCGCTGGCGAGAGCAGCAAGACAGTCTCCGTCTCCGTGATTGACGATGTGTATGCTGACGGCAACGAGAGTTTTACTTTCAGCCTCAGTAAACCGACCGGGGCCAGTCTCGGCGCGCAAAGCACGGCCACCTTAAACATCACGGATAACGACAGCAACTCTAATGCGGCGAATCCGATTTTCGGGACAGACTTCTTCGTCCGCCAGCATTACCTGGACTTCCTGAACCGCGAGCCGGAACCGAAGGGATTCCAGGACTGGAAGGACATCTTGAATAACTGCAAGTCCGGCGACACGACGTGCGATAGGATTGAAGTCTCATCAGACTTCTTCCGCTCCTCAGAGTTTCAGGAGAGAGGCTACTTTGTCTATCGCTTCTACTCGGCCAGTTTTGGGAGAAAGCCCGACTACGTGGAGTTCATGCCGGACCTCTCCAGGGTAAGCGGATTCCAAACAGACGCTGAGAAGGAGGCCAACAAGGTAGCATTCGTTGATGAGTTTATGAGCCGCCAGGCGTTCAAGAATAAATACGACTCGACGGTCAACAATCCGACTGCCTACGTTGATACTTTGTTGCAGGCTGCCGGGTTGCCGAATCATCCATCGCGGGCTGGATGGATTGACGGGCTGAACAAGGGAACGCTCACCAGGGCACAGGTCTTACGTCAACTGGCCGAGAGCGCCGAAGTTTACCAGAAGTTCTACAACGAGGCTTTCGTCGTGATGCAGTATTTCGGCTACTTGAGACGTGACCCGGACTCCCTCTATCAGGATTGGATCAAGACCATCAGCGACAATGGAGGGAATTACCGGATCATGGTCAACGGCTTCTTGAACTCAGAGGAGTATCGCTCCAGGTTTGGCAAGCCCTAAGGTTGAAAAGCTGTTTGATTGAGAGTGAAGGGGAGAGCTATTAGCTCTCCCTTTCACGTTCGTCTCAAATACCTTAACCTTGCCTCTTGCAACAGTAAAAACATTTAGCCTGAAGCATTAGTTGACATCTTCGGGAAGTCCAACATATAGTGTGCGTCTGCCGATGGCGTTCTAGGGAGTGCGTTTACGTCCTCCGAATAAGAGTCAACGCATCAGACTTAACGCATGTTCAAACTTAGACGTTTAGAAATCACCGGCTTTAAATCCTTCGCGGATCACACGGAAATTGTCTTCACAGGCGATGGCATTACGGCAGTCGTCGGCCCTAACGGCTGCGGCAAGAGCAATGTCGCCGACGCGATTGCCTGGGTGCTGGGCGAGCAGAGAATCAAGCATCTGCGCGGCGCGGAGATGAAGGACGTGATCTTTCAAGGCTCGCGCAACCGCCAGCCGAGCGGCATGGCCGAAGTCGTCCTGCACATGGTGCGCGACGAAACTGTCGAGCACGAACCCGACATAGAAGACATAGACTCCACGCTCGAAGAGATAGACGACCAGGCGGTCGCCATTGATGAGTTGGTCGCAGAGCCTGCCACACTTGCTGAAGCTGCCCAAGCGCCCGCAACGCTACCCGCCGCAGCCGAAACATCCGGTACATTAGCGCAGCCAGTTGAACTGGCAATAGAGGCAGCAGGCAGCGCAGAAGAGACACAAGCTACTGCCGCCGGGACTATTGCAATAGATTCCGCGAATCCTGCTGTCGAAGCGACTGCGCTCAAAGTTCATCACAAGCGTCACTGGCGACCGAGCCGCCTGGCTCTGGAGTTTGCGCCGGGCGAGTCTGTCTCCGTCACACGTCGTCTCTATCGTTCGGGCGAGAGCGAATACCTGCTGAACAATCGTCTCTGTCGCCTGCGCGACATTCAAGACCTATTCTCCGGCACGGGCCTCGCCGGAGCGCACTACGCCATCATCGAGCAGGGACGCATCGGGCAGATTCTTTCCGCCAAGCCGATGGATCGCCGCACATTGATTGAAGAGGCTGCGGGGATCACGAAGTTTCGCGTTCGCCAGCGCGCCGCTGAAGCACGGCTCGACGCGGCGCGCGGCAATCTCTCGCGCCTCTCTGACATCATCTCCGAGATAGATCGCCAGGTGAACAGTCTCCGGCGTCAGGCTGGTAAAGCGAGGCGCTACCGCATCCTGCGCGAAGAGCTGCGAGAACTCCTGCGCCGCATGTACGTCGCGGAGGAGCGCTCTCTGACCACTCTGCTTGAAGAGACCAAGGTGCAGCTTGAAGGCGCTGCGGTTGAAGAGCGCGCTCTTGTCGAAGAGTTGGCCTCGCGGGAAGAGGATGCGCGACGCGCCACGCAGGAAGCGCGCGTCGTGGAAGAAGAGTTGGCCGAAGCGCGTGCGGCGGTGGCCGAAGCGGAGTTACAGCGTGATCGTCGGACGCGCGAGCAGAGCTATCAACAAGAACAGGTCGCAGCGCTTCTCAAGCGTCGCGCCGAAGTCGAAAGCGAAATCGAGACGGTGCGCGAGCGTCTCTCAAGCGTCGAGGAAGAATGCGAGCGGCTTCGTGAACAGGATGCTGAACTGCGTGCGGCGAGCGAAGAGCACGCGCTCGTTCTTCAATCTGCCGAAGATGCTTACGGGAAGCGCGTCGTCGAAGTCTCCGAGGCCGAGGCCGAGATTGAACGCGCACGCGCGGAGCTTCTGACGCACACGGCGGTCTCAGAGAGATTGATGGAGATTGGCCGCCAGCTTGAAGCTGCGCTCGAACGCCTGGCTTTGCAGGCTGAAGGATTGGCGCGCGAGGGCGAACGCGCAGCGAGCATCCACCTGGAGCGCGTGGCGGAAGCGGAAAAACTGAATCAAGAGATTGAGCGCGAGCGTGAGACTCTCGCGAAGCTTGTGGCCGAACGTGAAGCTGCCGTTCATACGGTTGTCGCAGGGCACGAAAAAGTTTCGGAGACGGATACAGAGCTTGTGCGCGTGCGTGAAGAGTATTCGCGTGTCCGCCACCGCCTGGACACTCTCGTGGAGTTGGACGCAAAGCGCGCCCATTATTCCCCGGCGGTTCAGCGCCTGTTTGCGACCGATGATGCTCCAACGGAGTTTCACTTCAGGGGCACGCTCGCCGACATGCTCAGCGTCGAGCCGCGTTGGGAGCGCGCCGTTGAAGGAGCGCTCGGCTCATCCTTGCAGGCGATCATAGTGCCGACGCCGGATGATGCGGCGCGAGCCGCCCTGTGGTTGAGAGAAAACCATGCGGGGCGCGCCAGTTTCCTCGTCGCAGGTCTTCATGGCGCGAGCGATGAGACGGATACGGCCACCTACAGGATCGAAGCCGCAGCGAGCATTGATTCGTCGAATACGGGCGAAGTTACGGGTGACATACGCATACGCGATCTGCTCGGAGCGCCGCGCGAGCTTTTGACGGTTCTCACACGCACATTAGCGCAACGGATGAACGCTCGCGTCACCAATAGTCTTGAAGACGCGATGACCGTATCGCTGACAACGGGCGAGATGTGCGTGACGACTGAGGGCGATTGGGTCGCGGGCGGGCAACTCGTCAACGCCGGAGACGCACGCGCGCTCGAAGAGGGCGCAGGTCTTCTCTCTTTCAAGCGCGAACTGAGAGAGCTTGAAACTCGCGCTCCTGTGCTCCAACGGGAAGTGACATCTGCCGAGCAGTCAATGAGCGAGGCGCGTGCGCGCCTGGTCGAGCTTGAAGATACGGTCGTGCTGCTCAACGAAGCTATCGGGCGCGAAGAGCGCGACGCGATGGCGCGACGGTTGAACGCAACACAACTCACACAGGAGATCGAGCGCGCCGAGCGCCACCTGCGCGTGATTGCCGACGACTCTGCCAGGCTTGCCCAGGAGCGTTTAGAACTCGAAGAGAGACGCTCTACTGCGCTCGCCGAAGCAGAGACAGCCGAACGAGCGCGCCTCGCGGCTTCAGAGTTGATCGCGCAGGCTGCAACCGTGTTGGCGGTCGCGCGCCGCGCAGCGGAAGCCGAGAGCGAAGGGCTTGGCGAACAACGCGCCGCCGCCGCAGCCGCAGCCGAGCGTCGGCGCGCCACAGCGGGCGAGCTTCGCCGGATGGAAGCAGAGCGCAGCGAGCTTGATGCGCGCCTTGAGCGGCATGAGCTAGAGGTGACAGAGGCTACGGAGCGACTTGAAGAGTTGAGCCGCTCGATTAAAGAGATGGAGCAGAGCGCCGGACTGATTGTGGAAGAGCGTACACGCGAAGAGCAGCAGATTGCGGCACAAAGCGCGCGTCTGGCCGCAGCGCGTGAAAGGGCCGACGAGCTTTCAGTTGAGCTTGCGGAGTTGAATCGTCGTTCGGCTGCGGCGCGCGATGCGCGTGCGGCGCTTGAGGTGCAGCGCGCAGAAGCTACCGCGCGTCTCAGCTATGTGCGCGAAGCATGCGCGTCGGAGTTGAGTCAGTCGCTGGAAGAGTTGTCGCACGAGAGACCGCTGGATGAAGAGTTTGATTTGGAAGCGGGACGGGCGCGGGTCGAAGAGATGCGTGCGCGCGTCGAAAGCTTCGGCGCGGTCAACATGATGGCGCTCGAAGAATTGTCTGAAGCTGAGGAGCGTTTCCAGTTTCTCACAGGCCAGCGGCAGGACATCACGGAAGGCATCGCTTCGACAGAGGAAGCCTTGCGCGAGATCAAGCGACGTTCGCGCGAGCGTTTCCGCCAGGCATTCGAGCAGATCAATCGCAACTTCGGGCAGTTCTTCCAGGAACTCTTCGGGGGCGGGCGCGGCGAGATGAGTTTGATAGATGCCGACGATGTATTAGAATCCGGCATAGACATCATCGCGCAGCCGCCGGGCAAACGTCTTCAAAACGTGCTGCTCCTGTCGGGCGGCGAGAAGGCTATGGCGGCGCTCGCGCTCGTGCTCGGCATTTTTCATTATCGCCCGTCGCCCTTCTGCTTGCTGGACGAGGTGGACGCGCCGCTCGATGAAGCAAACGTCGGACGCTTCACGGATAAGGTTGGCGAGATGGCCGCCAGCACACAGTTCATCGTCATCACGCACAACAAGCGGACGATGGAGATGGCACGCGCGCTTTACGGCGTGACGATGGAAGAGGCAGGCGTCTCAAAGCTCGTCTCTGTGAAATTCGATTGAGTAAGCGAAAAACGATTCTGTCTACAACGATTGCCGCGCTCCTGATTTCGGGCGCGGCGATTTGCGCTGTGGCCCAAAGCAGAAACGGCGCGGTCAAGCAGAACACGCGCGAGCAAGCGACGAAAGCTCAGACTCCGACGAGTACCACAGCCGCGCCCTCAGCGGAGGATGCCAGCTACTCATACGAGTTTCAGAAGTCCGATTTTTTTATACGTCATATCGTCATCAAGCATAATGCAACAGGGCGCGGTGAAATCTCTTTCGAGCGGCAAGGAGACCTTGAGCCGATTGTCGAACCCTTCGAGTTGTCGGCAAGCGCATGGACACGAATCGCGGCGTTGTGGGAGGCGCTGCGTTTCCTGGACTCAAATGCCGACTACCAATCTGAGAAGCAGTTTCCCCATCTCGGCACGATGCGGCTGGGGATGGCTAAGGGCACGCTCCAGAGAGTCGCAGAGTTCAACTGGACAAACGACGCGAACGCCAGGGCATTGACGGAAGAATACAGGCGACTCGCTAATCAAGCGATCTTCATCTTCGACATTACGGTTGCGCGCGAGAACCAGCCGCTGAATTCACCGAAGCTGCTTGACGTGCTCGACGGATATCTCAAGCGAAACGACCTCTCCGATCCACAGCAACTCGTCCCGCTGCTGCGCGAACTGAGCACGGATGAGCGTATTCCTCTCATGTCTCGTAATCACGCCGGGCGAATTTTGAAGAAGCTGGAAAAATAATCCTGCTTAAGCAAAATATTTGGTTGCCTGCCGTCCACCCGGCGTGAGCGGAAGCCCCAAAGATAACGCCACCCAACCCGCTCAATAGAAAAAGAAAATTTTGTCAGCCAGGACTTGAGGTAAACCCAAACGGAGGTTTTCCCAGTTGTTCGAGGGCCAAAGTTCTTTGCCAATCGAAAGTAGGATGCGAAACCGCGCCGTTTAATCTATAATCGCGCATCAAGTGACAGCCTCATTACTGACAAAGCTTGAGGGCGCGATTACAGAGTGCGCCGCCGATATAGACGCGCTCTACGCGCGCTGTGCCGAGGGTGCGCCCAATTACGGCATCACTCCTGAAACTTTCCACGTTTCCATCAGGACGGCGATTGACAAGTATCTGGTGGATCATCAAAACGGCAACGCCCCCACGCCCGACCAGATACGCCAATTCATCAACGAGCTACAAATCACAGACCTCTACCTGGCTTTAGCCTGTTCAAGCGGCAACGAGCATGCCTGGTGGGAGTTCGACCAGAATTTCAGAGGTTACATAGAGCGCATCGCGCGGCATCTGGCAAGCGCCCAGATTGATGCTGAAGAGGTGATTGATTCAGTTTACGTGGAGCTTTACGGCACGCGCGTCGTGGGCGATGTGCGCCAATCGAAGTTTGCGACCTACACGGGGCGCGGCACGTTGCGCGGCTGGCTGCGGACAGTCGTCTGGCACGCCGTGATTGATCTACATCGAGCGCGCCACGATGAGGTTTCCATAGATGATTGGTCGGAGAGCGGCGGCGAGGTGCATGATCGTCCGGGTTGGCGTGCGGAAGCGCGCGGCGGCGAAAGCGCGATGGTTGACAAGATCACGCGCGAAAGGTATCGCGCGGTGACGGTCGCGGCGCTTGACCGCTCGCTCGCAACTCTGGACGACCACGAAAAGTTGCTGCTGCTTTACTATCACGTTGAAGGTTTGAAGCTGCGCGAGATCGCAAGGCTTGTCGAGGAGCCTGCCTCGCCTCTGCGCCGCTGGTTTCAACGACAGTCGAAGCGGCGCGTCCATGTTCCAGAGAGCCGCGTGCATGAGTCAACGGTGATGCGCTGGCTGGAAAAAGTTTACGGCAAAGTTCTTGAGCGTTTTCGATCAGAATTACAAGAGACGAGCGGATTGAGCGAGACCGAGATTGAGTTGTGCGTCGAGATGGCGACCGAAGACCTTGCGCCGGAAGATGTCCGGCGTCATTTGATGGATGCGCCCGCCGAAGGATAGAGCAAACTTCGTGGGCAGAAAGCGTCCACAGAGTTAGAAGGAGACAAACGCTAGATGCCGCGACCTAAGAGCAACAAAGAGAGCGACCGCCTGCGCAGCATAGTGCATGGACACTTGCGGCGCGCGGCGCTTGCTCCCCAGTCTCCGGTTGGCGGGCATCTGGATGAAGATGCGCTCTCATCTTTCGTCGAAGGTCGCCTGAGCGAAATCGAATCCGCGCCGTTCGTCAAACATCTGGTCAGTTGCGCTTCCTGTCGCCAAATTACAGCGCAGCTTATACGCCTCAACACGGAACTCTCCGGCAGCGAGACGCCACTCGTGCCAGCTTCAACAGAAGAGCCGGGCCGCATCCGTCGCCTACTGTCCGACCTCGCCTCGCGCGTGCTTCCTTCAACGGAAGAGGAAGCGGTCTTCGCCTATCACGCTCCGGCGGACGATTTCGAGAAAAAAGACGAAGCGAAAGGCGACGAAGAAAGCGACAACGATGAGAGCATAACTGCGGGTTGATTAGGATGGCAGATGTTCGTTGACTAGCTTGCAGAATTCAACGGCGCGATTCTCGACCCAGAAGCGATCTTCGCCGTTTGCCGTTGCGCCGAGGAAGCCGACGTGCCCGCCGTGCTCCGGTGCGAGAAAGATCAGGTAAGGATTCTCCGCGATAGCAGGATGACGAAAAGGATCGAAGGGAACGAACGGGTCGTCCTGCGCGTGAATCATCAGAGCGGGCGTGCGTATGTGGCTAAGGACGCGAATAGAGCTTGCGCGCTCGTAATATTCCTCCACACTGCTATAGCCGCCCTCGACTATTGTGTAACGCTCGTCGAAGTCCCGAATCTTGCGTAGTCGCCTGAGACCTTTCGTGTCGTAACGCTCAGGAAAGAATTTTCGCTTCCGGCGAATGCGCTGGCGCATGCTGCGAACGAAGCTCTGCATGTAGAGCCAGTTTGCGCGTCGTTCGATTGATTCCTGGCAAGATTGTAAATCAATGGTCGGCGAGATGGCGCAAACGCCCTTTAGCTCCTCCGGCACGCTCCCCACATCTTCTCCGGCAAACATCAGAGACATGTTGCCGCCCAGCGAAAAGCCGATCATAAAGATGCGCGTCAGGTTGTCTTTCTCGATCAATTCACGGACGACAGCGCGCAGGTCGCCGATCAAGCCGCCGTGATAGAGCGTCGGCGTCAGGTCCTCTGTCTTACCGCAGGTGCGAAAGTTCAGCCGCACGACGTTGAAGCCTGCGCCATAGGCTTTCTCAGCCGTGCCAAGCATGTAAACGGAGGCGGTCGAGCCTTCAAGTCCATGAGCGAGAAGCACGGTGGGATGTGAAAGGCGTTCCGCTTGCCAGCGACAGTGAGCAAGCAGACGCACGCCCGGCTCCACCTCAAAGATGCGAGCTTCGTCTCTGCGGTGGTTGCGCATGCGAAAGCGGCGCGGCCAGTGGTAAGCCGCTAACGTTTGGGCATGGCCGCTCTCGAACATCGGATGGGGGTTGAAAGGTTTGGCTTCAAGCCGCTCCGCAATCTTCTTCAGAAACACGGGCGGCGCTTCCGGCTGTGCTTGAGGTTGAAGAACGATTCTCTCTGTGAGGTTATACCCCGTGCTCATCTCTTTTGTTCCAGCCCGGCTGATTAAAGTGTCCGATGGTAGCATTCCAGACAGGCATCCTTCTAAACTATCGCGCACCTAGAATGTTCGTCTTCGGCGCGCGTAATGATTGACTCTGATTATCACCGGCTATGAGACGCTTTCCCTGAGAGCATGTTGCGGAAAGTCTGAGCTTCGGAAGAAAAATTCCCGCTGATGATTGTAAAGTAAAAACGCAAAATTAAACATGCAAAAGTGAAGACGGGGAGGTTTCTTTCGTCTTGCATTTTTAGTTTTGCATTAGTTGCCGCGACGGCGGGCGCTTAAAAGGGGGCGCGCCCGCGCTTTTCGGCGGCTGGTGAGAAACGCGCCTGGAAAGTTTTGGTGAATCTCCGGCGCGTTGACGGCTTATCAAGGCAGGCTTGCCGTCATTGAACATCTGGATGACGGACTATCTGCTCTCGCTTTGCGAAGGCGCACAACTCTCAGGCTAATCTCGTCGGCTCACCCGAAGGCGGGTCGCCGGCAGGTGTCGGACTCACAGGCTCACGCACGGGCGCGGCTGGCGAAGGCTGCGAATCTGGCGGAAGAGGTAGAGGCTCAGGCTGCGTGGGGTCTGGAAGAACGGGATCGCCTGGTTGCGGCAACGGCTCACCCGGTTGCTCTGTGCTCAGATTAAGACTCATGCGAAGTTCTCCTATCTCTCTAGTTTTGAAAAGCAAACGAAGTGAAGTTACCACAAAGGCCGTTAGAAAGTTTTGAAGCAGTTTGAAAAAGCCCCGAAGGGGCGACGATGTAATAGCCTGGGGCATCGCCCCAGGCTATTACATCGTCGCCCCTTCGGGGCTTTCATGGACTTTTCAAACAGCTCTTTAGACTTCTTCTCATGCCTTTGTGGTTTATTGCTCGCTTTGCTCCGCGCGTTGTGCGTCGGCGACGACGAAGCGGATCATGCGGTAGTTGATGTGTGAAGGCAGCGCATCGCGCAAGGGGCGCAGAAGTTGTGTGCCGAGTTGTTCGATGGCGACTTCGATTAAGGCGCGGTCGGCGTCCGGGACGTGACCGGAGATGTCGAATGGGCGACCCTGTGTGATGCATTCGGCGAGATGCTTTTCGACGGTAATCTCGGTCAGTCCGCGCTGCTGACAAATATCTTCGATTGCTAATCCTTCGGTGTAGAGAGCGTAAGTTTCATCAACGGTGCTGGCGGATTTCGCTTTTGAGGGTTTGGCGGCAGATGAAGAAGAACTAAAGGTAGTGGTGGCGAACGCGCTCAGCGCAGTCTCCGGTAAAGCCAGTTCGACGCTCACGCGCTCGCGCATTACCTCGCCGCCGAGCGTGGTCAAAGAGACGGTCGGGTAAGAGCCGCCTGTCACCTTGAGGCAGCCTGCGGCGACGAGGGCATCAATGTAATCCATCAATTCGTCCTGCGTCATGTCGTCCAGAATGCCGTAGGTTGAGAGCTTGTCGAGTCCTGCTTGAAGGACGTTGCGGGCGCGAGAGCCTCTGAGTGTGGAAGCCAGCAGCCCCTTGCCGAAGCGTCCCTGCATACGCGCCGCGCACGCCAGGATTTTGCGGATAAGCAAGCCTTCTTCATCTGTCAGGGGGCGAGCCTGGGTGACGCTGATCTCGCGCGTCTCTGCCTGGGTTGAGGCTTCAGCCTCCTCGCTCTTTCGCCTCATGCGCGTGCGCTCGTCAAGCTCGTGCTCAAGATCAAGTCCGATGGGCACATGTTCTCTGACGAAATCATCGAACTCGGTCGGCTCGTCGAGCGGCGCTGAAAGCTTCGAGCCGCGAGCGCCTACGCTACCAGTGAGCTTCACACAGTTGCCGCATGTGCCGCAGTTGGCGGCGTGGCGCGTGTCGCCGAAGTAATCGAGAATGAAAGCGCGATAGCAACTCTCCGTGTAGCAAAAGCTAATCATCTCGCGGAGCTTGCGTTGTTCGAGTGCGGCGCGGCGCGCGACCTCATGCGGGCGGATGCGTAGACTGCTAATGGGTTGTTCATCCAACATGAGGACGCCGCGTGTGCGACGCGCAGGATTGTAGGCGACGACACCGGACGCGCTGAGTTGCGAAAGAGTGCGTCGCACCGCTTGTAGATCGAGTCCGAGATTTTCGGAAAACTCCGTCACGTCGAGTTCCGTTTCCGCGCGCTCGTTGAGATCATAGCCTCCAAGCAACCCAAAGAGCACTTGCCGAACCTTTGTCTCGCGCTCTCCGACCGCAGCGCGCGCCTCATGCGGCTTCATCAGCAGGCGCAGCGCGGCGCGGTTCTCGTTCGATGAGCCGCGCTCGATGTGTCCTGCTTTTTCCAGGATGATGAGCGCGGACTGGACGGCCATCTCGTTGCGAATTGCGGCGCGCGTGGCAATCTCGCTGACGGAAAGCTCTATCCGCTTCTGGTTCGTAGCGACGAGAGCTTGATAGACCTTTGCGACCGTTTCGGGCGGAGGGTAGGAGCCTTCGATGAAATAGTCCTGCGTGCGCTTGTCCGCGTAGTTGAAGAGGAGCACGCAGGTCGAAGGGAGGCTATCACGCCCGGCGCGTCCGATTTCCTGGTAATAAGCCTCAATCGAGCCGGGCATTTGATAGTGAACGACAAAACGTATGTCTGGCTTGTCAATGCCCATGCCGAAGGCGTTGGTGGCGACGATCATCTGCGTGCGCCCCGCCATGAAATCGTCCTGCGCTTGTGAGCGCGAGGCTTCGTCCATCCCGGCGTGATAGCCGATGACGTTGAGGCCAGCGCTTCGGAGGCGGCCTGTCACCTGTTCGACGGCTTTGCGCGTCGAAGTGTAGATGATGCCGGAGCCTTTGCTTGCGGCGAGCGCCTTGATGTGCGTGATCTTCTCGCGCTCCTTCTGCGTGTGAACGACGTTGATCGAAAGATTAGGGCGATCAAAGCCGCTGACGAAGGCGCGCGGCTCGTGCAAGCTCAGTTGCTCGATGATGTCGGAGCGAACGTAAGGGGTAGCGGTTGCGGTGAGCGCGGCAATCTTCGGGCGTCCGATGTCCTCTATGGCCTGGCGCAGGCGCAGGTAGTCCGGGCGAAAATCGTGTCCCCATTGAGAGATGCAGTGCGCTTCGTCAATGGCGAAGAGCGAGATGTCAATCGAGCGCAGGGTCTCGACGAAATGCGCGCTGCGGAAGCGTTCGGGCGCGACATAGACGAGCTTATAAAGCCCACGTCGCACACCGCTGATGCGTGCCTTCTGTTCTTCAAAGGTGATGGAGCTATTGATGAAAGTGGCTGGAAGGTTTCGTGCGGCAAGCGCATCAACCTGATCTTTCATCAGCGCAATCAGTGGGCTGACGACTATGGTTGCGCCGGGTTTCATCAGCGCAGGCAACTGATAGCAGAGTGATTTTCCGCCACCCGTCGGCATCACGACAACCGTGTCGTGGCCTTCCAGGATAGCCATGATGACTTCGCGCTGGCCTTCGCGGAAATCGTCGAAGCCGAAATGCTCGTGCAACGCTGAGAGCGCGTCTTCAATAACTGTCATAGTCTAAAGTCTAAAGTCCAACGTCCAAAGTCTCAAGTCAAGCGCAAGTTTAGTAGTGGCTCAGCCTGAAAATGCATATTCAGAAATTCAAACTAAACCATTATCCGGGTAGCCGTTCGTTGACTTTAGACAAGGGGAAGAGTATCTTCTCAATCACTACACGGGTTTCAAAAGGTATCCCTTGTGGAGCCTTCTGCCGAAGTACATTTCTTAGCACTCACTTTCCGCTGAAGACTTCCCGATTAATATCAATTAGAGCCAAGTTGCTTCTAATTAACCCCATTTGCGCTCGATATTCAAACCGGTATAGCTCTGCAAGTCTCATAGCATGGCGTCTGGAAGTTCGGTCGAGCAAGCCTTACCGAGTGGAACTTCACTCTCTGAAGGGAGATCACCATGGGATTTTATGGATTGGAACCGTTTACCACCGCGAAAGCTTTCTACGTCTGGACTGGAATAGGTGAGGCAGGCCACTTTTCCATCGAGGTGGAGGGCGATGCCCCGAACTATACGAGCGGAATTCAATTGGCGCAAGACAGGCATTTTGTGTGCGGGCTAAAAGTAGATGTCATGGGCTGGACCGGACCGCTTGGTCAAGGCACTACGCCATACAAGGTTAACGGGACATTCCCCGGAATGTACGTGCCCAAGATAGTCGTTGCAGGTAGGAACGGCACTCAGGTAGTGGATGTGGAGGAAATCCCGGCCACCGAAGCTGAGAATTTTCTCAAGAAAAGGGCAGCGGCTGTAGCGACGGCAACCGCTTAACATAGTCGTGTAAAGGGAGAGCGGTCGCAGATAATTATCTGCGACCGCTTTGCCATGTGCGCCTATTGCGAAAATTGCAGGCGTAGAGAAAACTAGCATCAGAGGGGATTTCAAGGGCTTGGGACTTAGGGCTGTTCGCGGTAATCTCTTCGCGAGATGGAAAAACATGAATGGAAAGCGCGGACGAAGCTGGATTTGATGATCGAGGTCTGGGAGCATCTCGATTGCGAATCGGTGGGCGCGGCGGAATTGGAAACAATCGAGAGCGTGGTGCGCGAAAGGTTTGGCGAGGGCGCGGTGGAAAGTCCGGTGATAGTGGCGCGTCTTTTAGCGGACGAAGGCGCGGAGTTGCGCCACGCCGAAGTGTTGGAACTGGACACGCGCTATCGCACCAATGATCCTTACGAGGCCATGTTTCGCAACGTCCTGAAGTTTTCCACTTTCGCGCAGGCCGCCGCCTCAATTAAGAACCTGGAGAATCTGAGACGAGAGTTTGCGCGCAAGAAGGATCAGGAGGGGTTGCGGCGTGTGCGCGAGACGGCACTCAAGGGCAAGCAGCGGGCGCAGATGATTGCGCGCAACAGCAACGTCGCTGAAAAGAAGCGGGCCGAGAAGGGTGAGATCGCAGAGTGGTTCACGGTCTGGCTGCAACAGCCGGAGGTTTTCAACGACTGGCTTGAGTTGCGGCAGCGTTCAAAAGATTTTCGCAAGCAATTCGCTAGTGAATAACTCACATGAGAGTTTCATATCCGCAACCGAATTATACGGAATAAGAATTGCCACCCTGTATTGAAGACAAGAACGGCAATCCGGCAGGATGAGAATAAAGCGCCGTTTTGTTAGGGAAATTCGCAAATATTAGGAGGAGGTTCGGTATGAAAATCAGTACGGTAAAGAAGGTTTTGTGTACGCTCTCAGTCAGCGTGTTGCTCTTGCTCGGAATGGGCATCTCGACCCAGGCGCAACATCGCCATGGCCCGCCGCCCTGGGCACCAGCTTACGGCAGGCGAAACGCGCGACCTTACGGGCTAATTGTGAGCGCCCGTAAACATCGTCGCAATGAGTTGAGGCGCGATCTTAGACTCGATCAGCGAAGTGAGCGGCGCATTCTCAACGCGCGCCTGCGTAATGACCGCGCAATCAACGGCAACAACCGCGTCTGGCGTAATGAGCGTAGAGAAGACCGAAGGGACCTTAGAGTAGACCAGCGCGAGGAAAGGGAAGCGCTCAGAGATCGCTTCAAGAACAATGGTAGAGGAAACGGCAGAGGGCGACACTAAAGCTGTCTCGCTCCCGCTTCCAGGAAGCGTGAACTTCTCTCCCTAACATCCTGTCAAAACGAAAACGGGGAACACACAGTCTGAATACTGCGTGTTCCCCGTTTCCATTTCTTTACTTCAACCGAAGAAGTTTAGCGATCAGCAGCCGGTTGTTACCTCTTCAATTTGCGCACGTAAACCACGAGCGATTCGATTTCAGCTTGCGAGAGTTTCTTCCCGTAGGCGGGCATCTTTCCGTGCCCGTTCGTGATGACGTTGAAGATATGCTCGTCGCTCGTGCTCTCCTGCCAACTTGCTTTCGTCAGGTCCTTCGCGCCGTTGAATTTCGCCTTGAAGGTTTTGGCGCTGCCATCCTTCCCATGACAGCTCGCGCATTCGCCCTTGAAGATTGTCGCAGCGTCTCTACGCTTTGATGCCAAGCTGAGGGCGTGCGCCCCGCCCAACCAGATAACGGAAGAGAGAATCAACGCCACGAGAACGATCATTACTTGTACGAGTCTTTTCATAGTTTTCTCCAAAAGCAGTGATGAGTGATAGGTGATAGGTGATAAGAAAAAGCTCTTACTCATCACCCATCACCTATCACCTATCACTATTCTTTCAGCTTCCTTCGTTGAGCCATTCCTGCCAGGCTTTGAAATTGAATGGCCTGTTGAGAAAGTGTTCGACCAACAGGCGCGCGGGTTGGGAGCCGCCCGGCACGAGCACAGCATTACGGTATCGCCTCGCCACATTGGGAGCAAGCAGGTTCGCTCTGTCAAACTGGCTGAACATGTCCTTGGCGATGACGAGCGACCACATGTACGTGTAATAAACAGCAGAGTAACCGTCAAGGTGTCCGAATGAGGTCTGGAAATGCGTGTCTTCGACGAACGGGTAAGGTTGATACTGCTCGGTCAATCCCTTAATCATCGCGTTCGTATTAACCCCGGATGGATTGCGGTCGTAGATGGAGAGCGAGAGTTTAGCGTAAACCATCTGACGCCGAACGCCCAACCCCTTGCCGAATTCGCTGGCGCGCTTCATCTGCTTAACCAACCCGGCAGGAATCGGCTCACCAGTCTGATAGTGTCTGGCAAACGTCTGAAGTGTCGCCGGGTCCCACGTCCACTCTTCCAACATCTGCGAGGGCGCTTCAACGAAATCCTGCTCGACGCGCGTGCCGCCAAGTCCAATCCATCTATGCTTGCCCGCGAAGAGTTCGTGTAGAAGATGGCCGAATTCATGGAAGAAGGTTTGCACGTCGTCGTGCTCCATCAGGCCCGGATCACCCGCCTCGCCGCCGGGGAAGTTGCAGACGAGCACGGCTTCAGGAAGCTGGCGACCTAGCGCGCCGGTCCGCACAGAAAACTCCGCCGCGTGATTGAACTTACCCTTGCGCGGGTGCATGTCGAAGTAGAAACGCCCGATCAGCTTGCCGTTCTCCAACATCTCCCAGCATTCAACCGAAGGGTCCCACACGGGAGCATCTTTGATTTGCCGGAAGGCGATGCCGAACAATTTGCTTGTCACGTCGAGCACACCCTGCTTGACCCTGTCATACTGAAAATAAGGGCGCACGGATTGCGAATCGAAATCGTAGCTGGCTTTCCGCACAAGCTCGGAATAGTAACTCGATTCCCAGGCGTTGACGCCTGTAGCTTCCGGCGCGTCCTGCTGTTTACGTTTGAGCAGCGTTTGATATTCGCCCGCCGCCTTTGTGGTTGAAGCTTGGACGATCTTGTCAATAAACTCTGTGGCGTTCTTTGCCGAGCCGACCATCTTGTTGGCCGTGATGTAATCGGCCCAGTTTGAGAAGCCGAGCAGGTTGGCAAGCTCGTAGCGTTTAGCAATCATGCGGTCGAGCACGGCCATGTTCTGCGGGTAGGCACGATTGTTGTACTCCATGTACATCTTCTTGCGCAGGCTCTCATGCTTCGCATAGGAGAAGACTGGAAGAGAATCGGGGTAGTCAATGGTCAAAGTGATCTTACCGTCAGGGCCGGGCTTGTGGCGCGCGCTGTAATCGGCGGGCAATCCCTCAAGCTCAGAAGCATCGTCAACGACGACCGTCCGTTTGTCGTCGCGTATGTTGCGGGCGAAGTCCTGCCCCGTTAGCACGAGTTCATCACGCAGAGCCTTGATGCGTTTGCGCGTCGCCTCGTCCTTGTCCACACCCGCCAGTCGAAACTCGCGCAAAGTCTTCTCGACGTAATAGCTGGTCTCGGTGTCAGCCCCCTTCAAGTCCAGCGACGAGAGCGCATCATAGACGGCGCGATTCAAAGAGAGATCGGTGAGGAAGCCTTCGACTTTCTGCGATGCTTTCTCGGCTGCCTGGCGCACAGCTTCGTCCGGGTGGACTTCCTGAATCAACCCGGATTGAGAGCCTGCCGCATCAAGGTAGGTCAGCACCTCGTCATAGAGCGTGAGCGTATTTTCAATGGTGCGCTTACCCTTGACGGCAAGCAGGCGATGGAGAGCTTGCTGGGCTTCGGTGATGCGCTCATCCTGAAGCTTTGTGAACGCAGCCGCATCGGGCTTACCCGTCCAGAAAGGCGCATCATCGGATTTGCCCGCCGCGTTGATTGTTGCCGCAGAGAGAGTGGTGATTGCCAGTATGAGAAACAAGAGCGAGATTCTACGCATTGATCTAACCTGTCCTTACTTGTGAATTGATTGCTAACCGAGAGAGCCGCACGCCCTGACCCTCAAACTTGCAGGTCAATCGCCCTCGTTCGATGATTCCCGGCGTATCCTGGTTGGACGCGAGCGATAACATTGAAAGGAACGAGCGCAAAAAGCGATACGACGAACTGCGCTCGCAGGTTTCTTCTGACCAGACAAATATTCAAACGAAACATTCGCTTCGCGTCAATTAACTCTCAGCAAAAAAGAGCGGCGCTACTGTTTTGATAGCGCCGCTTGTTTCAGTAAACACTGATAATGAGTTTGGAAGGAAACCTGCCGGGCCGCAGCTCAGCCCAGCACACTGGCGACTGTAAGGCGCAGATCAGTGATGCTGCGCGCCTCTATATCTTCGCCCCGTTTGAATTCTCTGGTGAACTGGTATGCGCCGTTAGCAGGTTCAGAGTAAAGCTCGATTTTTTCGGCGGATAAATTGACAATCCATATTTCTGGAATGCCTGCCTTAGCATAGAGCGGCATCTTGTACGAGCGATCACTTTCAACCGTTGAATCAGCAACTTCGATGACGAGCAACACATCGGCAGGTGTCGGATGTGCGTGGCGGTAAAAATCGTCGCGCCAGCGCAGGAGCGCGATGTCTGGTTGCGGCTCTGAGAAATCGTTAAGGCGAATCGGATTCTGTCCGCGCACAATAAACCTGCGGCGCGCAAACTCGGTGAGCAGGATAGTAAGAAAATCAACGCACGCGGCATGAGGACTTCCGATTGGTGACATTTCGTAAATCTCCCCTTCGAGTAGTTCAAGGCGGTCATCCGGGTGGAAGATGCCCGCCTCACCCATGCGCTCATACTCGTCAACGGTGATCCAGCGTTTGGCTAATTGTCGTGACATACTGCCTCGCTCTCTTTACTCTTCCTCTTCCGCTCTGATTCTACCTTCAGCCCGCGCCTGCTCAACAATCTTCTGCGCGATCTGTCCGGGAACCGGATCGTAGTGTGAGAACTGCATGTGATAAGAGCCGCGCGCGGCGGTGATCGAGTTGAGCGTTGATTGATAGTTGAGCATCTCGGACATGGGGACTTGCGCTTTGATGACTTGCTGGTTACTGCCGCGCGCCTCCATTCCTTGCACGCGCCCGCGCCGGGAATTCAAGTCGCCCATCAAATCGCCGCTGTACTCCTGCGGCGCGACCACCTCGACATCCATGATCGGCTCAAGCAACGCAGGCTTCACCTTTTCCATCGCCGCGCGGAATGCCTTGCGCCCGGCTGCGCGGAAAGAGTGCTCGTCAGAGTCAACGGTGTGGTAAGAGCCATCAATAAGTACGGCTTTGAAATCAACGAGCGGGTAGCCAGCGACTGCGCCATGCGCGGCAGCTTCGACAATTCCTTTTTCAATCGCGGGGCGGAAGTTTTGCGGGACTGAGCCACCGAAAATCTTATCCTCGAAGATGAAGCCTTCGCCGCGCGGCAGCGGCTCGAAGACGACTTTGCAATCGCCGAACTGCCCGCGCCCGCCCGTCTGTTTCTTGTGGCGGCCCTGCACCTCCGCGCGCTGCGTGATGGTCTCCTTGTAAGGAACTTTCGGAGGATGAAGCGCGACTTCGACGCCGTAGCGTTTCTTGAGCTTGTCAATCACCGTCTCGACGTGGAGTTGGCCTGAGCCTGCGAGCAGAAACTCCTTGGTCTGCGGATCGCGGTCGAAGTGAAGCGCGGGGTCTTCTTCCAGAATCTTGTGGAGCGCGACGCTGATCTTCTCTTCATCCTGGCGCGACTTCGGCTCAATGGCAAACGCGATGGCCGCTTCGGGATACTCTACGCCGTCGTAAACAACCGGCGCGGCCTTGTCTGAGAGCGTGTCGCCCGTTTGCGTGTCTCTCAGTTTGACGCAGGCGATGATGTCTCCGGCGTGCGCTTCGTCTATCTTGTCTAGCTGTTTGCCCTGAACCGAATGGAGCGCGCCGAGGCGTTCCTGTGTGCCGCGTGTGGAGTTGGAGACGTTGGCGTCGGGCATAACCTTGCCGCTGATGATACGCATGACGTTGATGCGCCCTGCGAAGGGGTCGGCGATGGTGCGAAAAACGTAAGCTGAAAACGGCTCGCTATCTGAATATTTTCGGGAGACGGGTTCGCCGCCGTCGCCGTCAACCGAGGCGCGCCCATGCTCGGCCTCGTGCGCGGCAGGATTCGGGGCGTAGTCAACGATGCCGTCGAGCAGCGCCGTCAAGCCGACGAGCGTCGCGGCGGAGACAGCAAAGACGGGGCAGAGCTTGCTATTGGCAATCGCTCTCTTGATTCCCGGAATGACATCTTCGTCCGGCAGCGTGCCCTCTTCAAAATATTTCTCCATCAGGGAGTCGTCCGATTCGGCGACAAGCTCGATCAAGCGTTCGCGCGTCTTGTCCAGACGGTCGCGCCCTTCGGTCGGCAACTCAACCTCCTTAGCCTTGCCCTGCGCGTCAAACTCGTAGGCTTTCATGTGTACCACGTCAACGACGCCGCGAAAGTCTTTCTCACGTCCGATGGGAAGCGTGAACGGAATGATAGCGCGGCTGAAAGTGTTGTTCGCGCTCTCCAGGGCTGTGCCGAAGTCGGCGCGCTCCTTATCGAGTTTGGTGATGACCATGATGCGCGGCAGCATAAACTCGTTGGCGTAAGCCCAGCCCTTCTCCGTCTGAACCTCCACGCCGTTGACCGCATCAACTACGACGAGCGCGCAATCTGTAACACGAAGCGCGGGCCGCGCATGAGCGATGAAGGCCGCGTAGCCGGGTGTGTCTATGAGATTGATCTTGGTCTCTTTGTATTCGAGATGCGCGAGAGAGGTGTTGAGCGTAATTTTTCGATTAATGGAATCTTCTTCGTGATCGGTGGTGGTCGTGCCTTCGTCAACCTTGCCCCAGCGCGGTGTTGCTCCGGCGGCGTAAAGAAGAGAGCTGACGAGTTGCGTCTTGCCTGCATCGCCGTGCCCGATAACGGCCAGGTTGCGAATCATGTCGGTCGGATAAGGTTTCATAGCGGTAGAAAGAGTTTCCTTTCAAAGATTCGTATTTTGGAGAAGGATAGCCATCCCCGGTCAGCAGTTAAGCGCGCCGAAAAGATTAGGGCGGGATGCACTCCGAGTGAGACGTTAATTTATCCGAGCAGGGAGGGGAAAGGCAAGCTGGCAGCAGTGGCGAAAAAAGTGTCCGGTGAGATTGAGTGAAGAGTCGTGTTGCCTGCTGAAATCCTGTGCTGTATCGTCTAGTTGAAAGGACTACCGAATCCGCTCAGAGCGGACTTTGGATAATTGAGATGAGCGAGACGGCGCAGCTAGAGGTTTACACAGACGGGCAGTGTCCGCTCTGCCGCTGGATGCGCGCGAAGGTTGAGCCGCGCGACACGCTCAAACGGATCGAGTGGCTCGATTACCGCGACGTGGAAATCCAGAGCCGTGCGCCGTACACTTTCGAGCAGTTGGATGCGGAGATGCACGCTCGAAAGGTCTCAGACGGACGCTGGTCTGCCGGATACGGGGCTTGGCTCGACGTGATGCGCGTGTTCCCGCGCTGGCGCTTCGTTGCCCCCGTGCTCTCCCTCTGGCCTTTCACCTCTCTCGGTCGCCTCTTCTACCGCTGGCTCGCAAAGCGCCGCTACAAACTCTTCGGCGCGCCCCCGCCCTGCGACGCAAACGACCTCTGCTCCCTGCATAAAGAAAGTGGGCAGTAGGCAGTAGGCAGTTAGCCTGAGAATGATGTAACCAAGAATGATGTCAATGCACAGCCCCGGAGGGGCGATCTATCAGTAGCCCATGACGTAAGTCATGGGCTACTGATAGATCGCCCCTCCGGGGCTAACTGCCTGCTGCTTTTCAAGGCCACCTTCGCCCTCCTGATTGCATCTTAAAAACGTAAACTTGGGGAACAATCAAAAGGGGAGTAATAAAAATCATGTTGGGAAGAAAAGCATTTTCAGTTTTCGCGGCTTTCATACTTTTAATTGCCGCATCTATCGGTGTGTTGGCAACAAACGCCACCGCACCGTCAATCAAGGACACAAAAGAGGGTTCGGAGAATGCGCGCGTCGAGACGCCTTTGAACCTGGCGATTCTAGTGCAGGACGATCTGGTCTCGCGCGTCGGCAGCGAACTCAATGTAACGCGCGACTTCATACGCTCGCTGCCTGCGGGTTCGCGCGTGATGGTCGCCTATGTGAGGACCGGGGCGTTGCAGGTTCGGCAGCCGTTTACGGACGACCTCGAAAAAGCTGCTAAGGCTCTGCGCGTGCCGGTCGGCAGCACCACAGCTTCGCCCTACAATCCTTACGTTGAAGTGATAGAGGCTCTGCGCCGTTTTGAAGAGGGCGGCGAGAATCCAAATGCGCTGCTTCTGATCTCGGATGGCCTGGACACGTCGCGCGGCTTCGATATTGACTCGGCTGCAAACACGCTCGATCTGCACCGTGCGATCAAAGAAGCCAAAGCGCGCAACGTCAATGTCTACTCGTTCTACGCGCCGACGGTTGGCTTGACGAGTTGGAACTACAGAGCAATCGGCTACGGCCAAAGCTCGCTCAATCGCCTGTCGAATGAAACGGGTGGACGCGCCTTCTTTCAGGGCACGGACTTCGTGACCTTCGATTCGTACTTCGACCGTTTGCGCGGGGCGCTCAACGAGCAGTATGCGAAGGCGTACTGAGACTTAATTGAATTCCGGGCAATCGAACGCTTCAAGCTGTTTGAGAGCGACTATTGCCCAAGCTGAATTAAAGGCCGCCGGGGAACTCTAAAGCTCCGGCGGCCTTCAGTTGTTTATTCATCCTCGCTTGCCGGTCAAGAAACTTCTGGCGCTTCATCGCCCTGCGGTGTTAAATTACACTTCCTGCTCCAACGGATTGGCTTAAAACTTCCTGCGGAGGCTCTTGAGGCTTCCCGCTCACGCCATGAAGATGAATAAAGGACGCGAATACTGTCTCATCGTTGAGGGCGCATATCTGTCCGAATCAGAAGCCGAGCATGCCTTACGCGACCCGTTCATTGAAGACTGGGTCGAACAAACCGGACACTTTCGCATACACAACATGGGCGATATAGAGGTCGCGCCGGGCGTCGCGCTCGGCTCGCTCGGCGTTGTGATGCTGGAAGAACGGTTGTTCGAGATAGCAAGCGTTGACCCGGAGCACCCGCTGACCGAACACAAAGCGAAAGGCGTCGCCCAAGCTCTCAAACTACAAGACATGTTCGATGAAATAACGGTTGAGGCACGAGGTGAAGAAGTGATAAGTGATGGGTGATGAGTGATGAGAAAAAGCTTGGTTCTTACTCATCACTCATCACCCATCACTTATCACTTTATTATGGATAGTTTTTTTCATGGTCGCGTTCGTGTGCTGATGGGCGACATCACGCGCCAGAGTGCGGACGCGATTGTTAATGCCGCAAACTCCACTTTGCTCGGCGGCGGCGGCGTTGACGGCGCGATTCACCGGGCGGGCGGCGCGCAAATTTTAGAAGAATGCCGTGAAATCCGGCGCACACAATTGCCTGATGGTTTGCCGACGGGCGAAGCCGTGATAACGAGCGGCGGACTGCTCGCTGCTCGATATGTGATTCATACCGTCGGGCCTATTTATGGTCGTCACGGCGGGAGCGAGGCTGAGTTGCTCGCGCGTTGTTATCAAAATTCGCTGAAGCTTGCTTCCGAGCACAAGCTCTCTTCGATTGCCTTCCCGTCAATTTCGACGGGGGCTTTCGGCTATCCGCGAGCGGAGGCGGCGAGGGTCGCATCAAGCGCGGTCATGGATTTTCTGGGCGATGAAACTTCGATACGGGAAGTGCGCCTCATCTTCTTCCTGCCCGACGATCTGAAGACATTTTTGAAGAACCACAGTTTTGACGAAGCACGATAGACCATAAACGATGAATGATGGAAAGGTCGCGCTTTTCACCCTTCATTATTTATGGCCTATTGTTTGATGGAGGACGGAAATTAAATAATGCAAGTTAGCGAAGAGATTGAGCAGAGGGCCGCTATCAGCGAGCGCGCGTTGCCGGAATCGTTGCGCGGGCTGGAGCAGTTGGCGTGGAATTACTGGTGGAGTTGGTCGGCGGATGGCACGTCCGTTTTTCGTGATCTGGACCCGGCGGTCTGGGAGGAGTGCGAGCATAACCCGCGCCGCCTTCTGACGGAAGTTTCGGAGTTTCGCCTGATGCAGATGGCAACCGACCCGCACTATTGCGAGCGTGTGCGGCGGCTCGCGGAGAGTTTTCGAGAATACATGGCGGACAGTCGCGCGTGGGAGTCGGGCACGGAAAAGAAGATTACACACGAACGCCCTGTTGCTTATTTCTGCGCCGAGTACGGAATTCATAATTCTCTGCCGCTCTATTCCGGCGGCCTGGGAATGCTCGCGGGCGATCACTTGAAGTCAGCGAGCGACCTGAGCCTGCCGCTCGTCGCCGTCGGCTTGCTCTATCGTTACGGCTATTTTCGGCAACGCCTGAGACGCGACGGCTGGCAGGAGGAGCATTACGGCGAGACGCATCCAGGGGTGCTGCCGATTCACCAGGTCAGAGATGAAGCGGGCGCACCCTTGCTCATCGAAGTCATGATGCGTGATCGAATGGTGCGCGCACAGGCTTGGCGCGTGGATGTCGGGCGCATCCCGCTTTATTTGCTCGACACGAACATAGATGAGAACGAAGAGACTGATCGCCTCGTGACGGGTCATCTTTACGGCGGCGACCGCGAGACGCGCATCGTGCAGGAGATGATGCTCGGCATCGGCGGAGTGCGCCTGCTCCGTCGCTTAGGGATTGAGCCGCACGTCTTTCATCTCAACGAAGGCCACTCTGCATTCCTGACGCTGGAATTAGCGCGCGAGATCAGGAAAGCCGAAGGCGTAGAGTTTGATGAAGCGGCGCGGAGAGTTCGTGAGCGTTGTGTCTTCACCACGCACACGCCTGTTGCCGCAGGGAATGACGAGTTCATCGTTCCGCTCGTCGAAAAATGTTTCGGCTCGTCTTACGAAGAGTTGCTCGGCCTCTCACACGAAGAGTTCCTCAACATGGGGCGCGTCGTGCCTGATGACGAGCTTTACGGCCTGACGCCGCTGGCGATCAAGATGTGTCGCTCGACTAACGGCGTGAGCCGCAAGCACGGCGAGGTGTCGCGCGCCCTCTGGCAAAGACTCTGGCCGGAGCTAACGGTTGCTGAAGTCCCTATAACCTCCATCACCAACGGTGTTCATGCGCCGACATGGGTTGCCCCGCTCATCCGCGCGCTTTATGAGAAGCACGTTGGCGGCAACTGGGCCGAGATTACACACAACAAGGAAGAATGGCGGCAGGGCGTCGAGAGGATTTCCGATGAAGAGTTGTGGCGCGCACACAGCCTGCTCAAGCAGCAACTCATCGCTTTCATTCGCCATCGTTCGTTTCATGCGCGGATGGGTCGCAACGAAAGCAGGGAGTACACGGAGTCTGCGCGAACGATGTTCGACCGGGAAGCATTGACGATTGGCTTTGCGCGCCGGGTCGCCGCGTACAAGCGTTGGAGCTTGCTCTTAACAGACCCGCACCGTCTGCTGCGTTTAATCAACAATGCGGAGCGTCCCGTGCAGTTTGTCTTCGCGGGCAAGGCGCACCCGCAGGATCAGGGCGCAAAGTTCATCCTGCAACAACTCGCGCAGTGGAAGTATGACCCGCTCGTGCGCCATCGCGCTGTCTTCCTACAGGATTACGATCAGGAGATTGCGCGCCAGCTCGTCCAATCCGTTGATGTCTGGATGAACGTCCCGCGCCGCCCGCTCGAAGCTTCGGGGACGAGCGGCGAGAAGGTGGCGATGAACGGCGGCTTGAATTTTTCGGTGCTCGACGGCTGGTGGATTGAAGGCTACGACGGCACGAACGGGTTTGCCATCGGCGATGTGGTTGCCGGCAACGAGTCGGACGAAGTTGATGAATCGGACGCCCAATCGCTCTACCGCGTGCTCGAAGAAGAGGTCGTGCCGCGTTACTACGAGCGAGACACGCAAGGGATACCGCGCCGCTGGGTTCAGATGATGAAGCGTTCGATTGAAACGCTCGTGCCCGCCTTCAACAGCGACCGGATGGTTGAGGAATACACGCGGAAGATTTATCTCTAGGGCGAACTTTCCACACGCCATTACGTATGAAAGATTTGTTAGCCATCCCTTCAGGCGCTTGATAGCACTCAATCCGAAATATTGGATTTTAGCGTCTCTTAACAGAGGAGATTCAGCCAGATGATTCACACGTTGTACAGAAACAGATGTCTTGCTCTGCTGCTCGTTTTCCTGGGAATGATTTCAACAGATGCTCTCTCGCAGACCTCAAAATCGGCGACGGACGAAGCCAACGCGCTCTATCAAGCGCAAAAGTGGGTTGAAGCAGTGAAGGCATACGAGGCGATTGCGAAAACTGAACCCGATAATGGCCGGGCCTGGTATCGCCTCGGCGTCTCTCTGCATCACACGGGGAAATATGAGCAGGCTATCGTTGCTTACCAGCAGGCTATAGAAAAGATGCAAGCGCAGGGCAAGCCCTTTGCGATGTACAGCCTTGCCGCTTCTTACGCGAGATTGAATGACAAAGAGAAGGCTCTTGGTTGGTTAGACAAAATATTGGGCGAAGGAGGAATTGGAGGGCCAGGGTTAGCCAGGCAGTTGAAAGACGATGCGGACTTTGCGAGCCTGCGCGATGAAGCTCACTTCAAAGAACTGCTGGTTGCGGCGGATAAATTGGTCAAGCCCTGTATGTATTCACCGAAGTCCAGAGAGTTGGATTTTTGGGTAGGTGAATGGGACGTGACGATCAGCGGTCAAACGGTCGGAACCAATAATGTGCAGCGCCTCGAAGACGGCTGCGTCATCATGGAGAATTGGGCATCAATCCCCGCCGCTCAGACTGGAAAGAGCATCAACTTTTATAATCCCACGACAGGTAAGTGGCGACAGACGTATGTCGGCAATGACTTGGGCATCTGGGAGATGAGCGGGGAGTACAGGGATGGAGCGATGCGGTATGAGGGCAAAATCTACTCTCCGCGTGGAGAGGTAATGACGCGCATGACATTCTTCAATCTTGGGCCGGATAAGGTGAGGCAGTTGGGTGAGAATTCGACCGATGGCGGCAAGACCTGGGCAACGGTTTGGGACGCCATGTATGTCAGGAAAAAGTGAGCGAAGATTTGAGTAAATTTTGGGCGGCCTTCCAGATGCATATTGACGCGGTTTGTCGTAAAATAGAGACGTGAATTTGATGGAAGGCCACGAGCATGGAAGGCAACGCTCGTGGCCTGGCATCCAGAAGGAAAAGCGAGATGGCATTGCTGAATATTGTGCATTACCCTGACCCTGTGCTCTTGAAGCCGGGCGATGCGGTAACGGAGTTTGACGACAAGCTTAAGAAACTCGTCGCGGATATGTTTGAGACGATGTACGGCGCGCCGGGTGTCGGACTGGCCGCGCCGCAGGTCGGAGTCTCGAAGCGACTGTTCGTGATGGACTGTTCGGGCGGGAAAGACCCGGCGCAGCGCATCGCCATGATTAACCCGGAAGTTCTAAGGGTCGAAGGCGCGCAGGATGGTGAGGAGGGCTGCCTTTCATTTCCGGGTATCTTCTTCCCCGTCGAGCGCGAGTTTCGCGCAGTCGTCCGCGCACACGACGTGGACGGCAATCTGTTTGAGGTTGACGGGATGGAACTCACTGCGCGCTGCATGCTGCACGAGACGGATCACTGCGATGGCATAGTCTTCATAGACAAGACCACGCCGCTCAAGCGCGAGATGGTCAAGCGCAAGATTAAAAAGTTGCAGAAAGCCGGTCAATGGTAAATCGGCGCTCAAATTAAAGGAGCGCAGGCGCGGTCGTCCAGTATCATGTGGCGACCGCGTTTTTGCGTCCGGTTTGTGGTAACATTCCGGCATCCAAAAAGTTTTAGACAATTCGGCACGAGCGCGGGAGGAAACCTGATGCGACGAACTCTGATGATTCTATCCTTGCTGTTTGTTTCAACCTTCTTCATCGGTTGCGGTGAGAGGGCAACCACAGTCTCAAACGCAAATGCCCAGTCTAACGCGGCGGGTACGACGACAGGCGTGAGCAATCAAGGCACGAGCGCGACCGAAGGCAGCGGCCCACAGAATCAAGGGATAGGCGGCAACACGAGCGACGGCGCGGTCAACAGTAATACTTACACCGTCCCGCCGGGATTCAACAAAAATGGTGACAGGGGAAGCGCGACCCGCTCAAGCAACACGCCGTAGCCGCTCGTTGCGTTTTAGAAGCGCGGGCGTTTTTGAGCGCAGAGGATATTAGTTCGACGAAGGCAGACCGCAATCAAGATTCATTCATTTTAAGGAGCAGGTATGCAGACCGAATTCAGTAACGAGCCGTTTACGGATTTCAGCAAGGAAGAGAACGCGCGTCAGATGCGCGAGGCGATTGAGAAGGTCAGGGGAGAGTTGGGGCGCGAGTATCCGCTCGTCATCGGCGGAGAGAGAATCAAGACGGAAGGGAAGTTTGAGAGCATCAACCCGGCGAAGAAGGCTGAAGTCGTTGGTCGCTTTCAAAAAGCCACACAAGATTTAGCGCGCCGCGCCGTCGAAACGGCACACGAGACTTTCAAGACGTGGCGTTACACGCCCGCCGCAGAGCGCGCCGGGATACTGTTTCGCGCTGCTGCCACTTTGCGTGAGCGCAAGCATGAGATGTCGGCGTGGATGATTTATGAAGTCGGGAAGACATGGGCTGAAGCGGACGGCGACACTGCGGAGGCAATTGATTTTTGCGAGTTCTACGCGCGCGAGTTGCTGCGCTACGCGGGCGAGCAGCCCTTGACGAAGATTCAAGGTGAAGACAATCGCCTCGAATACATCCCGCTCGGCGTAGGCTGCGTGATTCCGCCCTGGAATTTCCCGCTTGCGATTATGGCCGGGATGACAGTGGCAGCAGCAGTCACAGGCAACACAGTCGTTCTCAAACCTTCTTCGGACGCTCCCACAATCGCTTACAAGTTCTACGAGATTCTGGAAGAGGCAGGGATGCCCGCAGGCGTCGTTAACTTCATGACGGGTTCGGGCGCGGAAGTCGGAGACGTGATTGTGGATCATCCTCTGACACGCTTTATAGCTTTCACAGGCTCGAAGGAGATCGGGCTGAGAATCAACGAGCGCGCGGCGAAAGTTCAGGAAGGACAAATCTGGATCAAGCGCGTCGTGGCGGAGATGGGCGGCAAGGACGCGATCATCGTTGACAGAGATGTTGATCTGGACGAGGCCGCGACCGGAGTTGTTCAATCGGCATTCGGCTTTCAGGGACAGAAGTGCTCTGCGTGCTCGCGCGCAATTATCCATGCTGATGTTTATGATTCCATGCTTGAGAAGATTGTCGAGCGAACGGAGAAGATCAAGGTTGGAGACCCGACCGATCTTTCAACCAATATGTCTGCCGTTATTAATCAAAAAGCCTTCAAGACGATTAACGATTACATCGAGAGGGGCAAAGCCGAAGGCGGGCGCGTGCTGGCGGGCGGGGGCGCAGATGGCGAGCGAGGGTTCATGATTGAGCCGACCGTAATTGCGGATGTCAAAGCGGGCGCGACCATCGAGCAGGAAGAAATCTTCGGGCCTGTCCTGGCCGTGATCCGCGCCAGTGATTTTGACGACGCGTTGCGAATCGCCAACGATACGCAGTATGGTTTGACCGGAGCGGTTTATACGAGCGACCCTGCGAAGATTGAACGCGCGCGGCGTGAGTTTCACGTCGGCAATCTCTACATCAATCGCAAATGCACGGGCGCGCTCGTCGGCGTTCACCCCTTCGGCGGCTTCAACATGTCCGGCACAGACTCAAAGGCGGGCGGGCACGATTACCTTGCGCTCTTCATGCAGGCCAAAGTTTCGGCTGCGAAGATTGCCGCACGTGAAGATCAAAGAGCAGAGAAGCGCGCGACGATTTGAAAAGCAGTGACGAGTGACAAGTGACGAGTGACAAGCAAGAACGAAGTCTTAACTCGTCACTCGTCACTTGTCACTCGTCACTCAAGATATGCGCCTAGTTTTCATGGGAACACCGGAGGCGGCAGTCCCGACCTTACAGCGTTGCCTTGAAGACGGGCACGAGGTTGTGGCTGTCTGGACGCAGCCTGATCGTCCTGCCGGGCGCGGCAACAAAATCACTGCATCGCCTGTTAAAGAGTTTGCCCTCAAACACGGACTTGCGGTCCATCAGCCGGCAAAAATCAGAAACAAAGAGGCGCTTCGTTTATTCGCTTCGCACGACGCGGACTTGAGCGTGGTCGTCGCATACGGTCGCATCCTGCCCACAACTTTCCTCAGTGCGCCGAGACGCGGCTGTATCAATGTTCACTTTTCGCTTCTGCCGCAGTACAGGGGAGCCGCGCCCGTGAATTGGGCGATTGTTCGCGGTGAAAGAGAGACTGGCGTGACGACGATGCTGATTGATGAAGGGTTGGATACGGGCGCGATGCTCCTGCAACGCGGGACTGAGATCGGCGCAGCGGAGACCGCGTCGGAATTGATGTCGCGTCTCGCACGGATGGGAGCGGATTTGCTAGGCGAGACTCTCGCAAGGCTTGATGAGATAGCCACGCGCGAGCAGAGCGAAGAGAAGGCGACGTTCGCGCCCATACTCCGAAGAGAGGATGGCCTGATTGATTGGGCGCTCGATGCCGCGCAGATCGAGCGGCGCGTGCGCGGCTTTCAACCCTGGCCGAACGCCTACACAAAATACAACTCGCAGCGACTGGTCATCTGGCGCGCGAGGGTTGTGAGCGACGAGCAAAAGGGCAGCGAAGGCGAGATTGTCAAAGCGCAGGGCGACGAGCTTGTAGTCGCGTGCGGCGGTGGGACGTTGCTGCGTCTTCATGAGGTTCAGCCGGAGGGGAAGCGCCGGATGAGCGTGCGTGATTTCCTGAACGGCATGCGTGTGCGCGCGGGCGAGCGATTGGGATGAGCGCGCGCCGCAAGAGTGTCAAGCAAACCGAACGCGGGGTAAGCGCGCGGGTTGTCTCGCCTGCGCGTCTCGCGGCATTTAATATCCTGCGTCGCGTTGAAGAAGAAGGCGCGTATGCGTCTCTCTTGCTGGCGGCGAGCGAGACAGCAGAGATGCGCGCGGATGATCGTGCGCTCTGTTATGAGCTTGTATTAGGAACGCTGCGCCGGCAACTCTGGCTCGACCGGTTGATGGAGCATTACGCTGGACGCAACAGCGCGAGCCTTGATGCTCCGGTGCGTAGAGCCTTGAGGCTCGGTCTGTATCAACTGCGCTTCCTCTCGCGCATCCCGGCCTCTGCTGTCGTCAACGAATCTGTCAACCTCGCTTACGTCTCAAGGCTTCGCTCGGCTGCCGCCTTCATCAATGCAGTGCTCAGGCGCGCAACGCGCGAGCCGGATTATGACCCGGCGGCAGACGTTGCCGACCCACTCGAACGCCTTTCGGTTGAGACTTCGCATCCGGCGTGGTTGATTGAGCGTTGGGTAAAGGCTTTCGGTAGAGATGAAGCTGAAGCGTTTGCTCGCGCGAACAACGAAGCGCCGCCCCACGCACTTCGCATCATCGCGCGGCGCGCAAGCGAAGAGGAAGTTTTGAGTGAACTGCGCGCGGCGGGCGGTGTTGCAGAGCCTTCGCAGGTCGCGCCCACAGCCTGGCGCGTTCAGGGCGCGGCGGCGGTCTTGCAGAGACTCGCGCTTGAAGGGAAGATTTATCTACAGGACGAGGCTTCGCAGTTGGTCGCGCATGTGCTGGATGCGCGCGCAGGCGAGCGTGTGTTGGACGTTTGCGCTGCGCCCGGCAGCAAGACGACGCACATCGCTGCGCGAACGCCTGACCTCTCAATCATCGTCGCGGGCGATCTGCACGAGCATCGTGCCCGCCAAATTCTGAAGGCCGCGACGCGGCAGGGAGTCGAACATTTGAGCGTCGTCGTGCATGATGCGGAGAATGCTTTGCCATACGCGGAAAGCTCTTTTGACCGTGTGCTGGTGGATGCGCCGTGTACGGGAACGGGCACGCTCAGGCACAACCCCGAAATCCGGTGGCGCATCTCAGCCCAGGATATTCTTGATTTGTCTCGGCGGCAGCGTGGCATCCTGGCAGGCGTTGCGCGAATGGTGCGACCCCTCGGTCGCCTCGTTTATTCAACCTGCTCCGTTGAGCCAGAGGAGAACGAAGAAGTAGTCGCGCACTTTCTCGACGAGAACAATACTTTCAAGCAGGTCGCGGTGAATACTCCGCCGGAAATTTCGGGCGAGGATGGGGCGGCGCGTACATGGCCGCACAAGTCAGGCGCGGACGGATTCTTTATCGCGGCGTTTGAGCGTCGGAGTTAGGTGCGGTCAGCTTGCCGCAGCGTTGAAGCGGGTGATAGACTTCGCGGTCGGTTTGAGAACAGTTGTGTCGAATGCGCGATTGAAGAGAGGTGGTTTCGGACTGTGAGCTTTGGAAGGCGTGCGCTGTCCGCGCTGGGCAAGGTCGGGATCGCCCTGTCCATCATCATCATCTTTCTCTTCGGCTTCATAGGCACTGTCTATCTCAGCCTGCGGACATCGGAAGTGAAAGTCCCGGACGTGTTAGGCAAGGATCGCTACACGGCTGAAACGTTGCTCAATGGTATCGGGTTGAATATTCGAGTGAGGGGCACGCGGCCCAGCACAGAGAAAAAGCCTGACACGATTTTGAGCCAGTTGCCTGAAGCGGGAGAGGTCGTCAAAGCGGGCATCCCTGTTGCTGTCGAAGTCAGCCGCGCGCCGAAAGAGGGCGAGAGCGTTCCATCAAGCGCAGAAGAGGCGACGCAGCAGCAGGATGAGAACAAACCCGCTGACAATTCCAACGTCAATCAATCTACGACGGCGAATCAGAACCAGAATCAAAATCAGAACAAGCCCAAGAATAAGAATACGAACAAAAATTCAAACAACGCGAACAACAAGAACGCGAATAACAGCAACAAGGCTAACAACGCTAACGGCGCTCGCAATGCGAATAACGCAAACGCGAATCGCACTACTAACAGCAACAACCGTAACGCGAACACCGCCCCGAACGCGAATCGCGGCAACCAGAACGCAAATAAGCGCGCGCCCCAGACCACGCCGTCTCCCCGGCCAGGCGCGAACAAAGGAACGCCGTAAAAGTCTGGAGTCTGGAGTCTGGAGTCGAGAGTCAAAAGAAAAACATTTCTTTGGCCCAGCGGACTCCAGACTCTGAGACTCCAGACTCCAGACTTCTTTTATGGTCGAAATAGCTCCCTCAATTCTGTCGGCAGATTTCACGCGGCTAGGCGAAGAGATCGCCTCGGTCGAGCGCGGCGGCGCTGGCGTCATTCACGTTGACGTGATGGACGGCCATTTCGTGCCCAACATTACAGTCGGATTGCCTGTCGTTAAAGCCGTCAAGCGGGCAACGCAACTGCCTATAGACACGCATCTGATGATTACGGAACCGGGGCTGTATGCCGAACAGTTTGTCGAGGCGGGCGCTTCGATGGTCTCGGTTCACGTTGAAATAGACCCGCATCTCAATCGCACCCTGACGGCGATCAGGAACAAAGGCGCGATGGCAGGAGTGGCGATCAATCCTGCGACGCCGCTTGTCATGCTCGAAGAGGCGTTGCCGTTTGCGGATTACATTCTGTTAATGTCCGTCAATCCGGGCTTCGGCGGGCAAAAGTTTATCCCGACATCACTTGATAAGTTGCGGCGGCTTCGTCGCATCATAGATGAGCGCGGACTGGCAACGCGCATCGAAATAGACGGCGGCATTGACCGCAATAACATCGCACAGATAGTCGCGGCTGGCGCTGAAATCATCGTCGCCGGTTCGGCAGTTTTTAATGAACCAGACCCCGCGCAGGCCGTCCGCGAACTCCGCGAAGCGACCATGCAGTGGGCTTGAAAGCAGTGATAAGTGATGAGTGATGAGTGATGAGTTGAAAACGGTTCTTGACTCATCACTCATCACTCGTCACTCATCACTTTGTTTTGGAGGTTTCCTAATGCAGTCTCGCAATTTTACAGTGCTCGTGTTGAGCGCAATTCTCGTTTTCGGTTGTGGCGTTGCAGGGATGGCGCAGGGAGCGGGCGAGGGCACGCCCGCGCAGCGTCTTGAGATTATGCGCTCGAAGCTTGATTCGCTCCGCCGGTCTCTTAATAGCGCCGTTGCTTCGATGAACGCGAAAGAAGGCAACGACAAGGCGGGGGTGGACGATCCGCGTAATCGTCTGCGCGGGCTGGAGCAGGAGGCCAACTCCATCCTCTCGGAAGTTAACGACCTGAAGTCGAAGCAGGAGCGCGCCGAACGTGTCGAGACCAAAGACCTGGACAGACTCGAAACCTCCGTCACAGACCTGAACACTCGCGCGCAGGCTGCTTTGCAATCCACAGCCAGTGAGGTTCGCAACGGCCCCGTAGCTCCCAAGGAAACTAAGAAGAAAAAGAAGGGGAAACTCTTCGGTCTCTTCGGCGGCGGCGGCGATAACAAGTATGCTGAGCTGACAGACACCGTTGCGCCCGGACGTGATCGTGAGCTTTTTGAAGTCGCAGCCAAAGAAGTGCGTAAAGGAAGCTACGACACAGGCCGCCTTCTCTTCAATACAATTATCACTACGTATCCTGATTCGCCGTTCCTGCCTTTGTCGAAGCTAGCCATCGCCGACTCTTTTTATCTTGAAGGCACGACGAGCGGACTGATCCAGGCGGCGCAAGCCTATCAGGACTGGCTGACATTTTTCCCGACCGACCCGCTCTCGGATCGCGTCATGCTCAAGGTGGCCGAAGCGGAGATGCGACAGATGGGTCTGGCCGACCGCGACGTGACGCGCGCGCGCAAAGCCGAGCAGCGTCTGAAAGCGATCTTGCAGCAGTTTCCAAAGACGACTCTGCGACCGGAGGTCGAGCTACGCCTGACGCAAGTGCAGGAGAATCTCGGCGTGCATAGTTTGCGAATCGCGCGTTTTTATCAGGATAAATTTGAGCGCGGCAACGGCGGTTTGAAAGGCGCGCAATCGCGTCTGCGTGAAATTCTTGAAAAGTATCCAAACTTCTCTTACAGAGACGAAGTGCTCTTCCGGCAAGGCTGGCTCTACATTCAGGAAGAGGAGCCTGATGAAGCCGCCAAGTATTTTCAGCAGGTCGTGCGCGATTACCCGAACAGCGATTATGTGGACAAGGCTAAGGAAGAGTTGACCAAAATCGGCGCGCCCATCCCGGACCCTGATCCGATCAAACTGAAAATACCGAAACCTGAACGACCGGGGATGATGTCAAACCTGCTCACTGAAATAACAGGCTCGGCTGATGTCACCGTTAATAGTAACGGAGTTCTGATTAGCAAGAGCAGCAAAGAGGGCGGCGACCTGATTGATGAAGCTCTCGCGCACCAGGGCCAGATTCAATCTCTGACGCCATCGTCTATTCAGCAGAAACGTCAACCGCCGCGCACCTTCCAGCAAGGGACTACTCCGGCTCCCGGCAAGCCACCGGCAACAAATTCAACGCCGGGAGTTATTCCATCAACGCAGCCTGCGACGACGCCTGCGACGACCCCTTCCACAGCGCCTCTGGGAACGAAGCCGTAAGGGTTATCGGTTGCTGATCGGCGTCCGGGTCTGTTTGAAAAACTGGCAGTCCGAAAGTTAAGACGCTGACAGCGCCACCCGCTCTCTAGCCTACTAGCGCCCCGTGTCAACCTCGAAGGATGCACGGGGCGCAAGCGCAAGATGAAGCTATCAGAACGGTTCGTTTGCTAGTGATGAAAGGCGAGTGTTAAGATTTTGGTTGAATGATTTGAGCTGCACACACGCAAACTGACGTTTAGGAGTCTATAAAACTGACATGGCGCAAACATCCGAAAGCATTCAGGGAGAACTGGCGCGTCGCCATCGCACGGCTGCGATGGTCGTCGGCGCATTGCTCGGATTGACCGTCGCGCTCGCCGTCATAGCCTTCGTTGCTTCCGAATCCTTGTATCGTCCCGGCGATCCTTCGCTGGCGATGGCGCTGTGGATCATGATTTTGATTTTCGGTCTGGGGTCGTTTGTCCTGCGCCGGACGAGATTTCAAGCGATGCGCCTACAGGACATCGCAGCCTTGCGCGGCCTCTCAGGTCTGCTGGCGACTTTGCAGGGAACGACTATACAAGTCGCTTTCATCGGCGGCGCAATCGCGCTGATGGGCTTTGTCGTGACGATCATGACCGGCAACAAATACGACATGCTCCGCGCCGGAGGCGTCGCAGCGATTGTGCTTCTTTACACTTACCCGCAGCGATCCGCCTGGCAGCGCGTCCTGCGAGCAGCCGAAGAGTCGGGCAACGCAGACACCTCGCCCGCGAAAGGAATTGTGGCGTGAAGTTTTCTGTCTCTCGCATTGCTCAACTTCTAATTCTCGTATCTGTTTTCACTGCGCTTCTTCACACAGAACAGAACGCACACGGACAAACTCCCCCTGCCGCACAATCATCAAGCCCTACCCAGGAAAAGAACGCTTCCGCTTCCGCCACGCGACAGGAACCGGCGACGCAGCGCGAGCGACGCGCTCAGGCTTATGCGAAATTGCTCGAAGGCCAGCGCTATCTTTCCGATCTGAGACGCGATGGGAACGCCGTAACTCTGGCTCAGGCGCGACAGGCTTTTCAGGACGCGGCCACGCTCGACCCGACCCTCGCCGAAGCGCATACGGCCTTAGCCGAAATAGCTTTCTACTACCCACCGCAGGATTTTGAAGCAGCCGCTCGTGAAGGCGTAAATGCCACGCGCGTTGACCCTGATAACTTCGGCGCGCATCACCTGCTCTCGCGCCTCTACACAATCAAGAGCGGATTGCGCGAAGGCACCCTGAACCGTTTATCTGCTGACTTAGCAATCAAGGAGCTAAAAGAGGTCGCCAGGCTCGATAAGAATAATGCTGAAGCATGGGCCTTGCTTGGTGAATTTTATCAAGCGACCGGGCGAACCGTAGAGTCGCTGGATGCATTGACACACTGGGCCGCCGCGCCTGCATCCTCGGACACTCGCTTCTTCCAGTACATAACTAACCGGGAACTATCGCCCGATGCTGCCGCCGCGCGCCTGGGTGAAGGACTGCTCAACGCCGGACGCGGCGCAGAAGCTCTCACCGCAATTCGACGCGCTATCGCTCTCAACCCTGAAAACAAAGAGTACGGAGAACTCCTTGGTCAGATTATCGAAGCAGGTGGAATCGAGGACAGCTCCGCAATCGCCGAGTTGCAGCGCATGGTTACTGCCGACCCGACGAACACGGATACAGTAGAGTTGCTCGCTAAAGTTCAGGCCCGCTCGGGGCGCGTCGAGGATGCGGCCACCACAGTGCGCGCGGCCATCTCGCGCCACCCGAAAGGTGATCGTGAGCAACAGATGCTCCGCACGTTTCTCGCACAGCTTTACGCAGACGCCGCGCGCTACACAGATGCGATTGCTGTCTACGAAGAGCAACTCAAAGTGCAGGGCATCGGAGTTGTGCCGCTGACGACTGATGAGGAAAGAGCCGTCGCGTCTAGAGTCCTGCAAAGGATGATCGAGGTATATAAGAGAGCGGGACGCGCAAGCGATGTCAATGCAACCATAGAGCGCATGCGCCTTCTGCTCGGTAAAGGCGATTCCACGCCGGACGCGCAGTACATCTTGTCCCTGCGTGACCAGGGCAAGAAAAGCGAGGCTTTGCAGGCTGCGCGCGCCGCCCGCCAGCGATTCCCTGAGCAAACCGATTTCGTCCTGATCGAAGCTCAAACGCTCGGTGAACTGGGGCGTGTTGATGAGGGAGTGGCGCTGCTCAGAACGCTACTTAAAGGCTCTATCGAAGACTTCGATAAGTATTTGCTAATCTCAAGTCTGTATCTACAGTCGGCTCGCGCGCCTGAAGCTGTGACGGCGGCCCACAAGGCGTTAGAGCTTGCTCCGGCTGAAAGGCCAGACATGATGGAGGCAGCGTTGATTACGCTTTCATCGGCGCAGGAGCGCGCTGGCGACCCCAAAGGTTCTGAAGAGTCTCTACGTCGCATCCTTGCCAAAGACCCGAACAACGCGACTGCACTGAATAATCTTGGTTATTTCCTGGTCGAGCGAAATGAGCGACTCGCAGAAGCTCTTCAACTAATCCAGCGCGCCGTTCGTGCCAATCCGACCAACTCTTCATTCCTGGACAGCCTCGGCTGGGCTTACTTCAAGCTAGGCAAATTCGACGAGGCAGAACGCCATTTGACCGAGGCAGCCCGGCGCAACAACACGTCAGCCACAATCCAGGAACACCTCGGCGACCTTTACCAGCAGCGCGGAAAGCTAGAAATGGCTCGCTCGGCCTGGCAAAAGGCGCTTTCTCTGGTTGTCGAAGCCCAAGCTACAGCCAGGCTCAAAGCCAAAATCAGCAGCGAAACTCAACGATAATCCGCAGTTTAACCAGAATCGTCCATCGCTGATTTGCAATCTCCCTCCTTCCACCACAACCGAAATGAAATAGTTATTGCTTTAGTTAAACTTTGTTTGCTATTATCAGGGTGACATTTGAGGACCGCCAGCCCCAAGCGCGGTCAGGTTTAAGTAGCTTTCTCACGGCCTGACGCGGAGCGTTCTGGCGACTCCGTAGAAAGTTCCCCTAAAATGAGCCGTTACAAATTGTTCCCCCGAACAGCCACGAGTACGTCTGGCCGACTGCTCCTGCTTTGCTCACTCTCTTTCGCTCTACTCGCTACAACTGCCATTGAAGGTTTCGGACAGACATCTTCAGGCCGTCCTGTTGCGCGTTTGATTACCGCTACTGGCTACGAAGAGCCTCAGATGCAGATGAATCATGCCGTGGCCGCGCGACCTGTTCCTGCCGCCGCCGTTGTCGCCAGTAGCCTTGAGCGACGCGCTTTCGATTTGATTAATTCAGAGCGGGCTAAGAACGGTTTGCCGCCGCTTGTCTGGGACGCAGAGTTATGCCGGATGGCAAGGCTTCACTCTGAGAAGATGGCGCGTCTAAACTTTTTCGATCACGAGGGGCCGGACGGCGACCTCCCCAATCGCGCGCGCGAGAGCGGTGTCAGATGGAGATCACTGGCTGAGAATATCGCGCTCAATCAGGGTTACAACGATCCTGTAGCTCTGGCCGTTGACCAGTGGATGCATTCTTCCGGCCACCGCGCTAATATCTTGCGTGGGATTTTCACACATTCCGCCGTCGGCATTGCGCGCGCAGCAGACGGTCGCGTTTACCTGACGCAGGTCTTCATCATGCGCTGACCGAAGCCTTGGGTTAAAGATTGACGAAGGGCGGCTGGCGCTTAAGAGTTTAAGAGGTCAGCCGCCCTTAGTGTCTGATACGTCCTTCACACTTCCGTCGTTTGCGAAGATTAACTGGGTGCTGCGCGTGCTTGGCCTACGCCCGGATGGATTTCACGAGCTTCGCACAATCTTTCAAACCATCACGCTCCACGACAAACTAAAGTTCACCGCACGCGCTGACGATCAGCTTCAGCTTACCTGCGACTCGCCGGACATCCCTGTTGATGAGAGCAACTTGATTCTACGCGCTGCTATTGCGCTACGGGATCAATACGGCGCTCGAAAGGGAGCTTCGATTCATCTCGAAAAAGTTATTCCGGTTGAAGGGGGTCTCGGCGGCGGCTCATCTAATGCAGCTATCGCCTTGCTTGGTCTCTCCAATCTTTGGGAGATTAAGACCAACAAGCAGGAGCTAACAGAGATTGGCGCGAGCCTCGGGGCGGATGTGCCATTCTTTCTGACGGGGGGGACTGCCCTGGGGATGGGACTGGGAACCGACGTGCAACCAATGGATGAGGTAATGGCCGCGCACTTGTTAATCGTTAAGCCGCACTCGAAAGTTTCAACCGCCCAGGCGTATAAATCACTCAACGCCCCTGCCTTGACAAAGGCGGATAGCGACACTATTCTTTCTATTTCTTGTGCAGACGAGCAATTTACGGATTTTCATCCTGACACTCTGCACAATGACTTTGAGCCGGTCGTCTTCCATTTAAAACCGGAAATCGAGCGAGTAAAGGATACCCTGTTGCGCGCAGGCGCACGCAGCGCCCTGCTTGCTGGAAGCGGCTCAAGCGTCTTCGGCGTCTTTGAAGGCAGCGAAGGGCGACGGCGTGCGATTGAGATACTGGAGAAAGACAGCGGGTGGCGACTTTTCCCATGCGCGACGCTTTCTCGCACCGCTTACATGGAAGCACTCGGTGCGTGCGCCGCTCCCGTGTGGCGCGAGATGAAGGATTGAAGAGTTGATCTTGGGGCGTCGCCAAGTGGTAAGGCACCGGTCTTTGGATCCGGCATTCGTAGGTTCGAATCCTTCCGCCCCAGCCATTATTTTAGTGATGAGTGATGAGATAAAAACCTATCTTTTCACTTATCACTTATCACTTATCACTTATAAGATGAGTACAACCGGCGGCATCAAAGTTTTTTCCGGCAACGCGAATCGCGCTCTGTCTGAAGAGATTTGCCATTATCTGAGTTGCGATCCGGGGCGCGCCATCACGGAACGTTTTTCCGATGGCGAGTTCAATTTTCAGATTGACGAGAACGTGCGCGGCGGCGACATCTTTATCGTCCAGCCGACGTGCCCGCCGACAGACGCGCACCTGATGGAACTGCTGGTGATGCTCGACGCTTTTCGTCGCTCATCAGCCGAGCGCGTGACGGCAGTGATTCCGTACTACGGTTATGCGCGCTCGGATAAGAAGGATCGCCCGCGCGTGCCGATTGCGGCCAAGATGGTGGCGAATCTGATTGCGACCGCCGGAGCGCAGCGCGTTTTGACGATAGATTTGCACGCAGCGCAGATTCAAGGTTTCTTTGACATCCCTGTGGATCACCTTTACGCCGCGCCCGTGATGATTGGTCATTATCAGGAATATCCGCTGCCGAACCTGACGGTGGTTGCGCCCGATACGGGTGGCGCAGAGCGCGCACGCGCCTACGCCAAACGCTTGAATGCTGAACTGGCGCTTTGCGACAAGCGGCGCGAGAAAGCGAACGTCGCGGAGGTGATGAACGTCGTCGGCGATGTGCGCGGTCGAAGTTGTTTGATTGTTGACGACATGTGCGACACGGGCGGCTCGTTGACCAAGGTAGCGCGTGCTTTGAAAGAGAATGGAGCCGAGCGCATCCACGCCTGTTTCACGCATCCCGTACTTTCAGGAGGCGCGTGCGAAAAGCTGGCGGCATCGGATATAGAGCAGATGGTTGTGACCAACACTATTCCGCTGCACGACGGCGCATGTGAGTTGGAAAATATTCAGGTACTTAGTATCGCACCGCTTCTGGCGAAAGCGATCAAGTCAATCCATGAGGAGACAAGCGTCTCCTCGCTCTTCGTCTGAGAAGGGCAAACACTTTGATAGCTTAAAGAGAGAATAAAAAATCATGGCAGAAAGAAAAGAGATTACCGTGCGCGCGACCAAAAGAGATGGACGCGGAAAAAACGATGCGCGGCGCGCCCGGCGTGAAGGCTTGGTTCCAGTATCCGTGTATGGCGGCGAAGGCGAGCCTGTTTCGGCTGTCGCTCAACTTCGTGACCTGGCGGCGATTCTTCGTTCGGAGTCGGGGCATAACTCGATCTTCACGATTGACGTTGAAGGCGTCGGCACAAGCGAAGTGATGTTCCACGACAGGCAGATTGATCCGGTGCGTGGTCGGCTTGTCCATGCGGATTTGAAGAGGCTCGTTAAGGGGCAGAAGATTGAAGTCACAGTGCCCGTGCATCTCACGGGCGAGCCTGTGGGCGTTCGTGAAGAGCAGGGAGTTCTTGAGCAGCTTGTGCGCGAGATTGAAATTCGCTGCGACCCGCGCAACATTCCTGATGAGTTCAGTCTGGACGTGGCGCATCTAGGAGTTCACGACCTGCTGCACGTCTCGGATATTCCGACGGACGAGAACATAGAAATTCTTGCGTCGCCCGAAACGGTGATCGCAACCGTCGGCATCGTGCGCGAAGAGCCTGTTGAAGCTCCCGTTGTCACAGAGGAAGCTCCAGCCGAGCCTGAAGTAATCGGCAAGGGCAAGAAGGAAGATGAAGGCGAAGAGTAGTCAAAAGGAGAAAGGTAGCGGGGATGAAACTTTTATTCCGGCTTTTACCTTTTGCCTTTCACCTTTTTCCTTATGTTAGTCGTTGGGCTTGGCAATCCGGGCGCAGAGTATGAGCGAACGCGCCACAACCTGGGCTTCATGCTCATTGATCTGCTGGCGCGTGAAGCTGGCGCGCAGGTGAAGCGCAAAGAGTGTCGCGCTCTGGTCGGACGCGCGGAGCTTGAAGGCACGCGCGCCCTGCTCGTCAAGCCGCAGACATACATGAATCTCAGCGGCGAAGCGGTTGCATGTCTTCTCAGTAAGCAGGAAGCAAAGAACGCCGCGCAAGATTTGATAGTCATCAGCGACGATCTGGCCCTCCCCTTCGGTACGATACGCCTCAGACGGCGCGGCTCGGCGGGAGGGCACAACGGTTTGAAATCAATTATCGCGGCGACGAAATCGGACGAGTTCATGCGCCTGCGAATCGGGATTCAACCCGACCACCCCCTGGGTGACACCAAGAGTTTCGTACTCGACGAGTTTTCGCGCGCCGAGCGTGCAGAACTCGACAAAATTTTAGAACGGAGCGCAGAGGCGCTTCGCGCCGTCCTCAGAGACGGCATTGACAAAGCAATGGCAGCTTACAATGGTGATAAGTGATGAGTGATAAGTGATAAGAGAAAGGCTTTTTCTCATCACTTATCACTCATCACTTATCACTACTTTTCCTTCTTGCCTCATCAAAGAGATGAGGCTAGACATCCAAGAGGAGGATGAATTTTGGCTACACAAAGAACCTACGAAGTGATGTTCATCGTGGACACTGATGTGTCCGAAGAAGACATCACACGTCTGAGCGAAAGTCTGCAAACAGTCATCACGGATCAGGGCGGGACGATCACCAAGAATGAGGATATGGGTCGTCGCCATCTTGCCTACCCGATTGGCCGCAAAACCGACGGTCACTACATACTTTTCGAGGTGGACGGCAGCGGTCGTGAGATCGCAGAGCTTGAGCGCCGCATGCGCGTTAACGATCAAGTCATACGCTACATCACTGTGCGCGTTGACGAAGATCGCCGCCGCGCCGAAAAGTTCAAGGCAAAGCGCGCACGCAAGGCAAGCAAACGCCCGGCTTCCGGCTCTGCGACAGGGCGCAGGGGAGCCGCGCCTGCACCAATCGCCCCGGATGAAAATAACGAATCGTAAGTGAGAAGAAGTCTAAAAGTCTGGAGTCTGGAGTCTGGAGTCAAAGGCAAAAAGCATATTGCTTTTGACCTCGGACTCCAGACTCCAGACTCCAGACTCCAGACTCTTTATTGAGAGGATTGAAAAGATTATGTCTAGTCATTATGAGGATCGTGACCGTGGCGGCTTTGACCGCGACGATGATTTTGGTGATGGAGGCGGGCGCGGTGGTGGTGGCGGCGGTCGCGGCGGCGGTGGCGGCGGACGTGGCGGCGGCGGGCGTCGTATGCATCGTCGTAAAATCTGCCGCTTCTGCATCGAAAAGGTTGACCTGATTGATTTCAAGGATGTGAAGCTCTTGCAGAACTACATCCCTGAGCGCGGCAAGATTATCCCGCGCCGCATTTCAGGCTCATGCGCTACGCACCAGCGGATGCTGGCCGAAGCTATCAAGCGCGCGCGCAACATCGCGCTGCTGCCATACGCCACAGACTAACGAAGGAGGAGAATTAGAGATGGGAAACACAAACGTCCTCCTGCGCGAAGATGTTGATGACCTGGGAGCGCGCGGTGAGATCGTCAGAGTCAAAGCGGGTTATGCGCGCAACTACCTGTTGCCGCGCAAGCTCGCCGTCGAAGCCAGCGCGAGCAACGTCAAGCAGATCGAGCAGGAACGCTCACGATTGCTGAAGAAAGAGGCGACAGAAAAAGCCGGGGCGGAGGCCCAGGCAGAGCAGATGAAATCTCTGCGCCTGAGCTTCACACGCAAGGTCGGCGAGCACGGCATCCTTTACGGCTCCGTGACTTCGATGGACATTACGGAAGCACTCAAAGAGAGCGGGTACGAAATTGATCGTCGCCGCATCACGCTTCGTGAAGCGATTAAGGAGACGGGAGAGTTTACAGTTCCCGTGCGCCTGCATCGTGAAGTGACGGTCGAAGTTCCCGTCAGCGTGACTGCTGAAGGCGCGCCAAAGTCTGAGAACGAAGCGCCTGCTGAGACACCCGCCGAGACGCCGCAGAGCGAGGAACCGGCAACAGCGGAAGCAAGTGCGGAAAGCGCAGAAGAATAAAACGCTGGAAGTAAACACGAAGGCACAAAGACATAAAAAGAAAGCAATTCTTTCGTGTCTTTGTGCCTTCGTGGTGAATTCCCTGATTGGAATGAACCAAAACAGGCGCGTCGGCGCGGGTGGACGAGCAATCATTGTCGCGCTCGCGCGCCCTGTAGTATAGTGCGCTGCGAGCGCGCGGCCTGTCCGCTTCACGAAAGAGGCTCAACAGGCGAACGACGCGCTTGCGGTTTTTTCTTTATCCACGATTCTTCAGCCTTTATTTATCGAAAACTCTCCAAATGGCAAACTTCGTCGCTGACACGGCACGCGATCAGATGCTTGAACGGCCCTTGCCGAACAGCGCAGAAGCCGAGCGCGCAATCCTCGGCGCAATCATTTTAGACAACGCGCTCATCAGCCAGGCAATCGAGCAACTCAGGCCGGATGATTTCTACGTCCCCTCACATCGCCGCATCTTCCTGGCGATGGTCGCGCTGTTTGAGCGCGGCTCTGAGATAAATCAAATTCTCATCGCCGAAGAACTCCGCCGCGACGGTGAAATCGAATCAGTCGGAGGCATCACCTTCATCACCAACCTGATGGTTGGTCTTCCACACTTCGTCAACATCAATCAGTTCTCCAAGATTGTCCGTGATAAATCCACTCTGCGCCGGCTCGTCAAAGCCTGCAACAAGATCACGAGCGAAGCGTTGGAGGAAGAAGACGAAGCGGAGATTATTCTCGATCACGCCGAGCAAGCCATCTTTGCGCTCGCGGATGAAAGAACGCGACAGGGGTTCTCACACGTCAAGCCAATCGCGGACGCGATGCTTGAGCATGTGCAGGAGATGGCTGGACGCTCCGCGATGTTGACGGGGCTGACGACCGGCTTCAACGAACTCGATACGATGTTGTCAGGCTTACAGCCTTCCGATCTGATTGTGGTCGCTGCTAGACCGTCAATGGGAAAAACGGCGCTCTGCTTAACTCTGGCACAGAACGCCGCCATTCAAGCGCAGGCTGTGGTCGGAATCTTCTCGCTTGAGATGTCGAAGGAATCTCTGGTGATGCGCATGCTCTCGTCCGAAGGACATGTTGACGCACACCGTTTTCGCAGCGGGTTTCTTTCGCGCGACGAATGGGCGCGGCTCGCGGGCGCGCTCGGCACGCTGGCCGAGACGAAAATCTTTATAGACGACACGCCCGGCATCACCGTGCTCGAAATGCGCGCCAAAGCGAGACGCCTTGCAGCCGAGCAAAAGAAGCTTGACCTGATTATCGTTGACTACCTGCAACTCATGTCCGGCTCGTCGCGCCGCTCGGAATCGCGCCAGCAGGAGGTCTCGCAAATCTCGCGCGAGTTGAAAGGTCTGGCAAAGGAATTGAACGTGCCGCTAATCGCGCTCTCTCAGTTGTCGCGCGCGCCGGAGAACCGCACGGATCATCGTCCGCAGCTTGCAGACCTGAGAGAATCTGGAGCTATCGAGCAGGATGCCGACGTTGTTGCTTTCATCTACCGCGAGGAACAGTACAACCGCACGGAAGAGAATGCGGGCATTGCTGAGATCATCGTTGCCAAGCAGCGCAACGGCCCGACAGGAGTTGCCAAGCTAGCGTTCCTTAAAGAATTCACGCGCTTTGAAAACATGTGGCGAGAGTAACGGGGAAGATAAACTTGCCCGCTTGAGCCGACAGATGTTTTTCCACCTCTTTGCGCCTGTAGTTTCAATCAATCTATTCTATGCATTCGTTGATAATCGTAGACGGCGGAAAAGTGTGTTTCGATGTTGGCTATAGCATCTGCTTCGGCGGGGTGAATGTTGAACTCTGAAACGGTAAAAGGAAATGGCAGACGGGTTGAAGTCGAACTTCGCGGGCAGCGTCCGACGTGGGCGGAGATAGACCTTGATGCGCTCGCCTCTAATTTTCATTGGGTGCAGGAGCGCGTCAGCGAAAGTGTCAAGGTGATGGCGGTTGTGAAGGCCAACGCTTACGGGCATGGGGCGGTAGAGTGCGCGCGTAGGCTGGCCTTGGAAGGCGCAGGGTGGTTTGCAGTGGCGACGCCGGAGGAGGGGATTGAGTTAAGGCGCGCTGGCATCGAGCAGCCTATTCTTTCTCTAGGCGGCTTCTGGGATGAGCAGGAGCGACTCTGCATCAGCGAATCGCTCGTGCCCGTTGTCTATCGTCTGGACATGATCGAGGCTCTTGATCGCGCGGCTCGTGAGCGGGGGACGGTTGCCGACGTTCATCTTAAGATTGATACGGGCATGGGGCGTCTGGGCGTGCGTTATGATGAAGTGCGCGAGTTTGCGGACGCGCTCAAGCCTTTCGAGAACATTCGCGTGGACGGCGTGATGACTCACTTCGCGGCGGCAGATAATCCAGACCTAGATAGCTTCACGGATGAACAGGTCGCTCGTTTTCGTCGGGCAGTCGAAACTTTACGCGAGCGCGGACACCGCCCGACTTATGAAGACCTGGCAAATTCGGCAGGGACATTCGCGCATCCTTCGTCTTGGGGCAACATGGTGCGCCCAGGGGGTGTGCTCTACGGTTTATGGCGCGACATCTTGCCGCCATCGCCCTCCCCGCCGCATCTCAGTAGCGTGATGTCTCTACGCTCGCGCATCACTTTATTGAAGCGTGTTCATCCGGGCGAGACGCTCGGCTACGGCTGCGCATTCGAGGCTTCAAGAGAGATGATTGTGGCTACTCTACCGCTCGGTTATAACGACGGCTACGTGAGAGCTTTGTCGAATCGCGGGCGGGTTATCGTGCGCGGAGTTTATGCTCCGGTCGTAGGTCGCATCTCGATGGACTTAACGCTGATTGATGTGACGGACGTGCCGGGCGTTGCGCTCCATGATTGCGTGACCCTACTCGGAGAAGAGAGCGGCCTCGCAGTGACAGCGGAAGACATAGCGCAGACCGCTGGCACGCTCTCCTACGAAATCACCTGCGGCATCAGCGCGCGCGTGCCGAGAGTCTATAAGGTCGTGAATCGTGAATCGTGAATAGACAAACCAACGTTTTCTCTATTCACGATTCACGACCTCACCGCTATTGCATCACGAAGTTGTACGTGATGATGCCTGAAACCTTGACCGCCTGGTTTGAAAGTAGGGTTGGGGTGAATCGTGCCTGGTAAGCCGCCTGAACAGCCTCTTTCAATAAGAGTGGATGACCGTTCAGGGCGTGCGCTGAAATTACCTTACCTGTTTCATCTATCAATACCTGCACAGTAACCAGGCCGGAAGCGTGCGCGGCTTTGGCTATCTGGGTGTAAACAGGTCTTGGTAAGGAAGTGGCTTGACCGTTAACCACGCCCTTTGAGATTGTCCGGGGTTCCGCTGGTTTAGCAACTTCCTTTTTAATCGGAGGCAGAGGCGGAGTCTCTCTGACAAGCTCATCCATCTTGCTGGAGTTGCCGGAGCCATTATCCCCTGAACCATCGCCGGAAGTTTTATTTCCCGTGCTGCCGCCGAAATTGTTATCACCCGCTGTAGGAATCCCGATCTTGAAGATCGTTCCCTGCGGCAGTTCAGGGGCGGGGGGCGCGACTGAAACATGATTCGGCACCAGTTGCGGGTCCATCCTGGTAATCAAGGGCGGAGTTCTAACTACCGCTACACTTGATTTGCTGCCTGCGGCGGCTGGCCGGGGCGTATTTCTCCTTTGCGGCGTCGGCGCTTCAGACGGCTCAGTCGGCGCAACCAGCGAGACCAACCTCAAATCCTGATTATCAACGTGAGTGTTATAGGCATAGATGCTGCCCACGCCGATTGCCAGGAAGGCAAGAGCGTAAACCGCGAGCGTGCCGATAAAGAACGAACTCCTACGCGCATTGTCACCTTTATGTGAACCTGATTCGACTAGATTTCCAAACATCTCTTTATTCCTCCCGTGCCGGTGCCATGCGGGTCTTGTTGGGAGCGTCCTCATTAAACTTAGACTCCAGGCGCAAGCATCTTGTTCCAGGAAAAGTAGTCAGTAATCAGTAACGCGCTGCGAAAGTTTTCAAGCTCCGTCAGGAGCGACTGACAATAGCCCAGCAATTCATTGCTGGGAATAGAACGGGAATAAGATTCTAGTCCCGTAGGGACGACTGAACTTCAGTCGTCCCTACGGGACTCAAATCAAATTCATTCGACTTTCCCAGCAATGAATTGCTGGGCTACTTTCGCTTGTCCCTAACGGGACATTACTTATACCTCGCGTCAGTAATCAGTGATCAGTGAAAAGCCGACGCAGCTTGTCGCCGGGTTTTCACTGACTACTGATTACTGATGACTAACTACTATCCCCTGTACAGTGCGCCTCAATTCTTTTAGGATTAAGAGCGTCCGGCCAAAATTTTTAAGGGGAGTAATCAACATGGCAACTAGCGCCGAGTGGCATGAGAACTACGACAAGATGAGCGAAGAGGCGCTCAATTTTTCACGCGCCGTCAAATCCGTGCAGGAGGAGTTGGAGGCAGTTGACTGGTACAATCAGCGTGCGCAGGCAACTGAAGACAAGCAACTGCGCCGCATCCTCGAACACAACCGCGACGAAGAGATAGAACACGCGATGATGGGGCTTGAATACCTGCGCCGCATCAGCCCCGTCTTCGACAAGCACATGCGTACCTACCTCTTCACAGACGGAGACATCGTAGAAATCGAAGAGAAGACGGAAGACTGAGAGAACAGAATTCAGAATCCAGGAGCCAGAATAAAAGGAAATCTGTTGATGTGGTTTCCACCTTATCACTCTGGCTTCTGACTTCTGACTTCTGGATTCTGCTTTTCCCATGGAGGCTCGCTTCAGATGATTGAGCAGCAGGCAGCGGCAGTTGCGCAGGAGGAGCTTAATCCCTTCAAGATCGCCAAGCAACAGTTTGATCGCGCGGCGGACTTTCTGGAGTTGGACGATTCTATGCGTCGCGTGTTGAAGCACGCCAAGCGCCAACTGATCGTCTCCATTCCGGTCAAGATGGATAACGGCGAGGTGCAGGTCTTCGAGGGCTATCGCGTGCAGCACAACATCGCGCGCGGCCCCGCGAAAGGCGGCATACGCTTTCACCCGCAGGTGACGCTCGATGAAGTTAAGGCGCTCGCTTCGTGGATGACATGGAAGTGCGCGACCGTCGGCATCCCTTACGGCGGCGGCAAGGGCGGCGTCATTTGCGACACCAAGAGTCTGTCGAGCGGCGAGATCGAACGCCTCACGCGCCGCTACGCCTTTGAGATAGCCCCGATCATCGGGCCGGACAGCGACATCCCTGCGCCCGACGTTTACACAGACGAGCAAACGATGGCCTGGATTATGGATACCATCTCGATGGTGCGCGGCCATACGGAACTCGGCGTCGTGACGGGCAAGCCCATCTCGCTCGGCGGCTCGCAGGGGCGTAGCGAGGCGACTGCGCGCGGCTGCCTGTACGCGCTCAGAGAAGCCTGCCGCGTTAAGGGGATGAGCTTGAGAGGCTCGCGTGTCGCCGTGCATGGCTTCGGAAATGCCGGCGCGAATATCGCACGGCTCGTCGCGGCAGACGGCGCGGTCGTCGTCGCCCTCTGCGATTCGCGCAGCGGCGTGTATGTGGAGAACGGAATTGACATTGATGCCGCGCTGCGCCACAAGAAGCAGACGCAGACGCTTCAGGGACTAAAGAATGTGAAAGAGATGAGCGCCGAGGATGTGCTTGGAGTTGACTGCGACATACTGTTGCCCGCCGCTTTGGAGAATACGATTACGCTCGGAAACGTCGGGCGCGTTAAAGCAAAGGTTATCGCTGAACTCGCCAACGGCCCTGTCACGCCGGGCGCAGACCGCATCCTTGAGGATCAGGGCGTCTTTCTCGTGCCGGACATTTTAGCCAACGCGGGCGGCGTCACCGTCAGCTACTACGAATGGGTGCAAGACCTCTATTCCTACTTCTGGTCCGAAGGCGAGATCAACGAAAGGCTTGAGCAGACGATGCGCGCGGCCTTTCGTGGGGTTCACGAAAAGGCTCAACAATTCGACACGGACATGCGCACGGGCGCGTACATCCTGGCCGTTGACCGCGTGGCGGAAGCGACGCGCGTGCGCGGCATCTTTCCGTAGAGAGGAATTTTTTAGCAACATGCCAGACAAGATAGTCGTTTACGAAAAGCCGACTTGAAGCAAATGCCGCGAGCTTGACCGGCTGCTCCGTGAGAGCGGCGTCCCGTTTGAAAAAGTTAATTACTACACCGCGCCGCTTGATGAGAAGAAGCTGCGCGAATTGCTGCGAAAGATGAAACTCGCGCCGCGCGATATTTTACGAAAGAGCGAATCCGTCTATCGTGAGCTAGGTTTGGGAAAGGATGAGTTCTCCGACGATGAGCTAATTCGGCTAATGCTCAAGCATCCAGACTTAATTCAACGCCCCATCGTCGAGCGTGGAACAAAGGCCGTGCTTGGTCGCCCCGTCGAGAACGTTCAAGCGTTGTTGTAAGTCAGTACCGCCTGCGGTAGCGGGCGGGTGTGATTCAACAATACCCGCCCGCTACCGCAGGCGGTACTGACTTGCGCTCAACAGCTACAAGGATGGAGCAAGCAATGAAATTATTGAAATCCCTCGTCGCGTTTTTCTTCGCTGTGCTAGTTTTCAATTTCTCTCCAACAGTTTCAGCAGCCGACATCACTAAGGAGTTAATTGTCTCTCAGGGGAAGACGCGCGTTTATTACCTTTATGTTCCCGACAAACTCTCTGCGTCGAAGCCTGTGCCCTTGCTCGTCGTGCTGCATGGGTCGAACCGCAACGGTATAACGCTCGTCGAAAAGTGGAAAGACCTCGCGTCGAAGGAGGGGTTTATCGTGGTTGGGCCGGACGCATCCAATCCGGCAAGTTGGCGCACGCCAGAAGATGGCCCTGATTTTCTTCACGAGTTGGTTGAAGCTCTCAAGGCGAAGTATCCTATCAACCCGCGCAGAGTTTATCTCTTCGGCCACTCGGCAGGAGCGGGGTACGCAATCTACATGTCGCTTTTCGAGTCGCAGTATTTCGCTGCAACGGCGATTCACGCTGGCGCGTTGCTTAAACAAACCTATTCATATATTGACGTTGCAAAGCGCAAAATCCCGCTCGCAATCTGGGTCGGGACGGTTGATGCGTCTTTCCCTTTGGAAGTGGTTCGAGCCACGCGCGATGCGATGAACGAGCGCGGCTTCGCTGTGCAACTCACGGAGATACCAAATCATGACCACTGGTATTATGATCTCGCCCCGAAGATAAATAAGGAAGCATGGGAATTCCTGAAGAAGTATGAGTTGCCGGAAGACCCGCACTTTGAGCAATACCAATTTAGGCACTAGAGAGTGTGAAAGCAGTGATGAGTGATGAGTGATGAGTGATAAGTAAGAATCTGGCTTTTAACTCATCACTCATCACTTGTTACTATTTTTATGGCAAAAGCAGCGGCAACAGTTTATGTCTGCCAGAAATGCGTGCATCAATCGCGCAAGTGGCTGGGAAAATGTCCTGACTGCGGCGAGTGGAACTCGTTTGTAGAGGAACGCGCGCGGGTGGCGGCGAAGAAAGAAGGTGCGGCGGCGCGTGGCGGCTTCACCATGCGCGAGGTCAAGCCGGTCGCCTACACGGAGATTGAGTCGCAGGATGATGCGCGGGTCTCTTCCGGGATAGAGGAGTTTGACCGCGTGCTGGGCGGCGGCGTTGTGCCGGGCAGCCTGATACTCATCGGCGGTGAGCCGGGGATAGGAAAATCTACTTTGCTGGCCCAGGCTGCCGACAAGATGAGCGGGCAGGGCATGACTGTGCTTTACGTTTCCGGCGAAGAGTCGGAGCGGCAGATCAAGATGCGCGGCGAGCGTCTTGGACTGGAAGCGTTGAACCTCTACCTGCTGCCGGAGACAAACCTGGAGAGCATCTTCGGCGAGATCGAGCGTATGAAGCCGGATGTCATAATCGTAGATTCAATTCAGACCGTCTTCTCGTCAAGCATCGAATCCGCGCCCGGCTCAGTCTCGCAGGTCAGGGAAGTCGCAGGGCAGTTTCTACTGCTCGCCAAGAATCGCACGATTCCAGTCTTCCTCATCGGCCACGTGACGAAGGAAGGCTCGATTGCCGGGCCGAAGGCACTGGAGCACATCGTTGATACGGTGCTCTATTTTGAAGGCGAGCGCCATCACAACCATCGCATCGTGCGCGCGACTAAAAACCGCTTTGGGGCGGCAAACGAGGTCGGGGTTTTCGAGATGACGGGCGCGGGGTTGATCGCTGTGGCGAATCCGTCGGAGATGTTTTTGCAGGAACGGCCTATCGGCGTCGCAGGCTCCGTCGTGACTGCCTGCATGGAAGGGACGCGGCCCGTGCTGGTAGAGGTTCAGGCGCTTGTCTCAGGCTCTAAGTATGGAACGGGGAGGCGCATGACGCAGGGCGTTGACTCAAACCGCGTCGCCCTTCTGATCGCCATGCTGGAAAAGCGCGTCGGGTTTCACCTCATAGGCGACGATGTGTTCGTCAACATCGCTGGCGGCTTGGAGATTGACGAGCCAGCGGCTGACTTAGGAGTAGTCGCTTCCATCGCGTCGAGCTTCAAGAACGTGGCGATTGACGAGCACACGGCAGTGTTTGGCGAAGTCGGATTAACGGGCGAGGTGCGCGGCGCGATGCAGGCGCAGGTGCGCGCGCGTGAGGCGCAGACGCTTGGCTTCAAAAAGATCATCATGCCCGCCTCAAACACTATTGGACTCGAACGCCTACTCGGTTTGCGCGTCGTCGGCGTGCGCTCAGTTGAAGAGGCATTAGATGAGTTATTTTAAGAAGCATTGATGCTCAGTAAATAAATGACGTGGATTCAAGGTGTAAGCTGTTTTTGATAGGATTCGTTTGTTCCTCAGATGGTAGAGTGGGATTGAATTAAATAAGGGCCTCTTGGAGAAAGCAGATGAGCGCGATGACACCGGACTCGGACGAAGCAACCCGGAACAGGGGCGAAGGTCAGCAGGGGACTGGCCGGCGACAGGATACGCAACACGACACCGGGACGGCGAAGACGGTTGCTATTCTTCTCTTAGTCTTCTATGGAGGGAGCCTTGGAGCCATCGCTTTAGCCGCTTACAAGGAACAGAATCCCGGCGCATGGTTCGATCTCTTCAAGAGCGGGTTCTTGCTGTTGGGAGGGGCGCTGACAACAGTGATAGGTTATTATTTTGGTAGTCGAGGAGTGCAGGCAGCCGAACGCAGTGCGGCCTTCGCTGTCCAGGAAGCTACAAAAGCAGGCGTTGAAAAAGATAGAGCGCTCAAGCAAGTCGAGCAGGCTAAAGAAAAGGAAAGTCCCACGCGAGAAGACATTCCGCTTGAAGAGCCTCCGGCTGAGTGACGGACTAAGGAGCTTGTAGATGGCCTTTCATATCAAGAGTGAACGGATCAGAGAGATCAAACCCATGCGATTTCGTGAGGGTGGGAAACTTCATTACAGAGTGAAGATTTACATAGATGCAGACAATCCTGATGATCTCCTGAAGGTAGATTCTGTCGTCTACGAATTGCATCCGACGTTCCGTGAGCGGATTCGAGTGTCCTACGAAAGAACGAGAAATTTTGAAATCGCCCTCTGGACTTACGGGTTTTTCGATATAAAAGCCAAAATCTTGAAAGCTGACAAAACAGTGGATGAGATCACAGGTTATGTTCGGTGGACATAATCTTCTGCTTGAAAGAGTGCTTAGGAACCTCAATGGCTGTTGCTAAAGCCGGGAACTTCACCTCTGATTTCTAACTCCAAAGTATTCAGAAGCTTTTCGTGACGCAAAGATGCAGAGCGTGCTAAGATGCCCCATCATGCGTACTAACGTCATTCTCATCAGATTAGTCTTCACTGCCATTCTAGTCACGTCCGGCTACGTGCTTCATCCAGTATCCGGTGAGTGGCTCGCTTCGACAGGGCTTCTCTCTGATCCTTTAGCGTCAAAAATCGTCTCTGCTGCGTTCGCGGCCTTCATCGCGGTTGCGATTATCTTCTTTGAAATACGCATCCGGCGCGCTTCATTGAAGACGTTAATCGGCGCAGCGGTCGGCTCGATTATGGGCATCATCGGGGCTTACCTGATCGGCTCGCTCATCAGTCGCCAGGAGTCTATGGCCGTCGCACCTGAGACGAAGACCTTTCTGACGCTCTCCTTGACCTTCTTCATGGCTTACGTCGGGTTGATGGTCGGAGCGGCGAAGGGCGACTACCTGGACCTTTCCGCGCTTGGCGGAATCTTCAGCGACAAGACCACGCGCCGCGACTACAAGATTCTGGACACGTCCGTCATCATTGACGGGCGCATCGCCGACGTTGCCGAAACGGGTTTCCTGGGCGGCACAATCGTCATCCCGCAATTCATCCTGCGAGAGTTGCAGCAGGTCGCAGACTCGCCGGACTCTTCCAAGCGGCAGCGCGGTCGGCGCGGACTCGACATGCTCAACCGTTTGCAGAACAACAACGCGCTCGACATTCAGATAGTTGAGACGGATTTCCCGGCAGTGCGCGAAGTTGATCTCAAGTTGATCGAACTCGGCAAGCAACTTGATGCCGTCATCGTCACCAACGATTTCAACCTGAACAAGGTCTCCCAACTGCGCGGCGTCAGCGTGCTCAACATCAACGAACTCGCCAATGCTCTGAAGCCCGTCGTCCTACCAGGCGAAGCCATGAAGGTCTTCATTCTGAAGGAAGGCAAAGAGTATAACCAGGGCGTCGCCTATTTAGACGACGGCACGATGGTCGTCGTTGACAACGCGCGCAAGCTGATCGGCAGAAACGCTGACATCGCCGTCACGAGCGTGCTGCAAACGACAGCCGGAAAGATGATATTCGGTCGTCTCTGGGAAGACTCAGGCGAGAATGGAACCGCCGAGCAGCGCATCAACGGAGCAACGCGCCGCCCTGTGCGCGACATTCGCCCCGCGCCAACACGTGTTGGAGAAGAAGGATGAAAGTAGTTGGCAGTAGGCAGCGGGCAGTGAGTAGTGAGTCAGGGTTGATAGACTGAACTCTTTATTGATAACCCCTGCTTCGACTAGCTAAGATTTACTGCCAACCGCCAACTGCCTACTGCCAACTTTCTTATGAACGTCGCTATCATCGCTGCTGCCGGGCAGGGCACGCGGCTGGGCGGGAATCGTCCCAAGCAGTTTCTAGAGCTGGCGGGCGTTCCCATCATCATCCACACGCTCAAAAGATTCGAGCAGTGCGCTGCAATTCAGGAAGTAATTGTAGTCTTGCCTGCGCAAGACGCTGCGGGGTTTCTCGCGCTGGCAGGAAAACACGGGCTGCGTAAGCTCGCGCGCGTTGTGCCGGGTGGAGCGACGCGGGCTGAATCTGTCTGGCGCGGACTTCAATCGGTGAGAGCCGCCACTGCCGAAATCGTCGCCGTGCATGACGGCGTTCGCCCGTTCGTGACAGTGGAGGAGATCGAGCGAACTGTGCGCGCGGCCTATGAGAGCGGCGCGGCCATTCTCACCGCTCCGGTTACAGACACAATCAAGGAAGTAGAGAAGGATCAGGTTGCGCGAACGCTTAACCGCACACGCCTTCGACGCGCGCTCACGCCGCAGTGCTTTCAATACGAACTACTGCGCCGCGCCTTTGAACAGTCGCCTGATTGGGCAAGCGCAACCGACGAGAGCTTGCTCGTCGAATCGCTCGGCGTAGCTGTCACGATTGTCGAGGGCGACGCGCGCAACATCAAAATCACTCGGCCAGAAGACATCGCGCTCGCGGAAATCATTTTGAACAGTCTGGAGTCTGGAGTCTGGAGTCTGGAGTCAAAAACAAAAGTTCTTTGACCCAGCGGACTCCAGACTCCAGACTCCAGACTCCAGACTCCAGACTTATGTATCGCATTGGCATTGGACATGACACGCATCGTCTGGCAATCGGGCGACCGCTTATCTTGGGCGGCGTGCTGATCGAATCGGAGTGCGGGGCTGAAGGGCATTCGGACGCGGATGCGCTGGCTCATGCGATTGCCGATGCTATTCTCGGTGCGTTGTGCGAGGGCGATCTGGGGGTTCATTTTCCTGATCGTGATCCGAAGTGGAAGGATGCTGATAGTCTTGATCTGCTGGCGCGTGTGATGTGGTTGGCAGGTGAGCGTGGCTGGCGCGTCGTTAATCTGGATGCAACGGTGATGCTTGAGCGTCCACGCCTGCGCCCCTTTGTTGAGGAGATGCGCGAGAAGCTGGCGCAGACGTTGAACGTAGAGGCCGCGTGCGTGAGCGTGAAGGCGAAGACGGGCGAGGGTCTTGACGCGGTCGGGCGCGGGGAAGCTGTGACGGTGCAGGCTGTCATCTTGCTGGAGTCTGTTTCAAAACCTTGAATAACCACAAAGGCACAAAGACACAGAGAAGAAAATAAATAGAAGTAAGAGAATGCTTTTCATTAATTCATTTTCTAAGTTTTCTCCGTGTCTTTGTGCCTTTGTGGTTAAATTTCCAGATGAGTTATAGCGCGCGTGAGGGAGGAGAGGTTTGAGACCGCAGGACGTGATACGCAGGAAACGTGATGGTGAGCGCCTTTCGCGCGAAGAGATAGAGTTCTTTGTGAGCGGCGTGGTTGGTGGCGCATGGACTGACTACCAGGCTTCTGCGCTCTTGATGGCGATCTTTCTGAAAGGCATGGACGAGACCGAGACAGAGGTCTTGACCCAGGCCATGCTGCATTCGGGTGAGATTCTCGACCTCTCAGAAATGCCTTGCCCAGAGGCAGACAAACACTCGACGGGCGGCGTCGGAGATAAGACCTCGCTCGTGATTGCGCCTTTGGCCACTGCCGCTGGCTTGTGCGTGCCGATGATTTCAGGGCGCGGCCTCGGCCACACGGGGGGCACTCTGGATAAGCTCGAATCAATTCCGGGCTATCGTGTCAACCTTTCGCTGAAAGAGTTTCGCCTGGTCTTAAAGCGCGTCGGCTTCGCCATGATGGGGCAGACTGCCGAGATTGCGCCCGCAGATAAAAAGCTTTACGCACTGCGCGATGCCACTTCAACAGTCGAAGCGATTCCGCTCATCGTCGCGTCAATCATGTCTAAGAAACTGGCGGCTGGCCTGGGCGCGCTCGTGCTCGACGTGAAGACCGGAAGCGGGGCTTTCATGCGCGAGGAAGCGCGCGCTCTTGAACTGGCACGCGCCCTGGTAGCAACAGGCAATTCTTGCGGCGTGCGCACCGAAGCCTTATTGACGGACATGAACCAACCCCTGGGGCGCGGCGTCGGTCATGCTATCGAGGTGCGTGAGTGCATCTTCATCCTGAGAAACGAGACGGAAGGTGGCGCGGAGTCAGTGCGCGAGCTTTCATTAGAACTCGCTGCGCGGATGGTCGCTCTATCCAATGTTGAATCGTCGCTCGATGCGGCGCGCGGGAAGGTCTTGCGTGCGCTGGAATCCGGGGCTGCGCTTGAGCGTTTTCGTCAAAACGTAGAGGCACAGGGCGGCGATCCGCGAGTCTGCGATGAGCCAGCGCGACTTCTTCCTTTGACACCGAACGAGGTTAAGGTAGAATCCACGCGCACCGGATTTATCGCGCAGATTGACACGACCGAGATCGGATTTGCCATAGCTGAAATCGGCGGCGGTCGCATACGCATCGAGGACACGATTGACCCCGCAGTCGGTTATGCTGCCGAAGCCAGGCTCGGCGATCAGGTTAAGACAGGAGAGACGCTGGGCCTGCTTTACTGCAAGACGCAAGCGCAGGCTGAGGCTGCTCTTGAGCGAATACGCGCCGCATACAAAATCCGTGACGAACACGCATCTGCCCCCACATTGATTAAGGAAGTTATTACAGGATGAAGCAATCACGTCTCTGGACCTGCCTGGCTGCCCTGTGCGCGCTCGCCTTCGCGCTCGCTGGCCCTGCCTGTGATCTTGGAGCCAGAAGCGAGGCCGATAAAGACAAGGTACACGTTGGCATCGTCTTCGACATTGGCGGCAAAGACGACCGCTCGTTCAATGCTTCAGCGTGGGAAGGCGTCAAGCATGCGGCAAAGGATTTTCCGATTGTGCTGCGCGACGTTGAGCCGGGCGACCCGACTTCAGTGGAGCCTGCTATCCGCGCCTTCGCCGAGCGCAACTATGATCTGGTGATCGGAGTCGGCTTTGAACAGATGCCCGTTGTGGAGCGGGTCGCCAAAGACTATCCGAACGTCAACTTTGTCATCATAGACGGCGTGATTGATCTGCCCAACGTGGCGTGCCTCGTCTTCAAGGAGCATCAAGGCTCATATCTGGTCGGGATGATCGCCGCCATGAAATCGCAGACCGGCAAGATAGGTTTCATCGGCGGCATGGACATAGATTTAATCCACAAATTTGAGAAGGGATATGAGGAAGGGGCACGCGCTGCCAATCCGAACGTAGAGGTGTTTGCGAACTATGTCGGCGTCACTCCCGCCGCGTGGAATAATCCCGGCCAGGGAAAGGAACTGGCTATCGCTCAGATAGGCAAAGGCGCGGACGTGATCTTCACGGCGGCTGGCAATTCTGGACTCGGCGCGTTTGATGCAGCCGAGCAGCAAAATAAGTTTGTCATCGGCGTTGACTCGAATCAAAACTGGGTGAAGCCCGGACACGTTCTGACCAGCATGGTGAAGCGGATTGACAATGCCGTCTATCAAATCATCAAGGATCGCGTCAGCGGTCAATTCACAGCGGGTGTTCACGTCTATGGCCTGGAGAACGAAGGCGTGGGCTACGCTGTAGACCAGTACAACGAGAAACTGATTCCGCCCGACGTGATTGCAAAAGTCGAAGAAGCCAAACAGAAAATCATTAACGGGCAGATTCAAGTGACCGACGCAATGGCGAAATAAAACAGTGATGAGTGATGAGTTAAAAACTCTTCTTCCTCATCACTCATCACTCATTACTCATCACTGCCTTTATGCTTGAGCTACGCAACATCACCAAACGTTTCGGCGACGTGCTGGCGAACGACCGTGTGAATATCACGGTCAGGCCGGGGACGATTCACGCCATCGTGGGCGAGAACGGCGCGGGCAAGTCAACCGCGATGCGGATCGCTTACGGGTTCTACACGGCTGACAGCGGCGAGATCGCGGTTGATGGGACTGTTCGCCAGATCAACACGCCGCATGATGCTATCGCGCTCGGCGTCGGGATGGTTCACCAGCATTTCATGCTCGTCGAGACGATGACCGTCGCCGAAAACATAGTGCTCGGCGCAGAGCCTGGGTCAGCCGCTACGCTCGATCTTAATAAAGCCGCGAAGAAGATTCGCGCGCTCTCGGATGAATTCAAGCTCGCCATTGATCCAAACGCCGTTGTCGAGAATCTTTCTGTCGGACAGCAACAGCGCGTCGAGTTGCTGAAGGCGCTTTATCGCCAGGCGCGGCTGCTGATTTTAGACGAGCCGACCGCCGTGCTGACGCCGCAGGAGGTTGAAGAGTTTTTCGCCATCCTGAGAGGGATGCGCGAGCAGGGAAAAACGGTCGTCATCATTACGCACAAGCTCTCGGAAGTTCTGGCTATCTCCGACGACGTGACCGTGATGCGCGATGGCCGCGTGGTTGGAGAGTTGAAGACCGCCGAGACTGACGCCGCAGCGCTTGCGCGCTTGATGGTCGGGCGTGATGTCCTGTTGCGAATTGAAAAGCCGGAGGCGAAGGCAAGCGGAACGGTCTTGAGCGTGCGCGAGCTTTCAATGGTTGCGAAGGATAAAACGCGGCGGCTCGATAACGTTTCGTTTGAGGTGCGCGCAGGTGAGATTGTCGGCATCGCGGGCGTTGAGGGCAACGGCCAGACGGAATTGATCGAAGCTCTGGCCGGGCTAATTCTTCCTCCAGCCATCTCCGGCATCACGGAATTTGAAGGGCGAAATATCACGAGCACGAATGCGCGGCGTCGCAAAGAGCTAGGCATCGCGCACATTCCCGAAGACCGCCATCGTCGCGGCCTGCTGCTCGATTTCGATCTTGCGGAGAATTCGATTCTCGGCGTCCACTATCGTCGTCCGGCGGTCGCGCATTTCGGAAACGTCTGGTTGGACGAAGGCGCGATTCGCAAACACGCCGAGCAGGTCATCACAGATTTCGACGTGCGCCCGGCCAATCCTGATTTGCCAGCACGCGCTTTATCCGGCGGCAATCAGCAAAAGCTTATCATCGGGCGCGAGTTTGATCTTAAACCAAAACTCCTGCTCGTCTCTCAGCCGACTCGCGGCGTTGACATCGGGGCAATCGAGTTCATACACCGCAAGCTGGTCGCGCTCCGCGATGCCGGATGCGCTGTGCTGCTGGTCTCAGCAGAGCTTGAAGAGGTGACAGCTCTCGCAGACCGCCTGCTGGTTATCTATCTGGGAAAAATCGTCAGCGAAGTTGACCCGAAGAGCGTCACCAACGAGGAGATTGGATTGCTGATGACAGGAGGACATTGATAATTTTTGATTTGCGATTAGAAGATTTTTAATCTTCAATCCTTATCCAATCAAAAATCGCAAATCAAAAATCTAAAATCCCATGAAGCTTCTACGCGAACTGCTCTTTCCGCTCCTGGCGGTCGTCGCTGCTTTCATCGTCGGCGGCATCATCGTGCTGCTCATCGGCGATGATCCGATTCAAACCTACAAGCTGCTGATCGGAAGCGCGCTCTCCTGGCCCGACGGCATCGGCTACACGCTCTTTTATGCGACGCCTCTGATTTTTACGGGGCTGGCCGTTGCGGTCGCGTTTCGCTGCGGCCTGCTCAACATCGGCGCAGAAGGCCAACTCTACATCGCCGCATTCGTGACCGCCTGGGTCGGAATCACGTTTGCGAATCTGTCAGGATGGGTTCTCGTCCCGCTCGCTTGCCTCGCGGCGATTTTTAGCGGCGCTGTGTGGGGAGCAATCCCCGGAGTCTTAAAAGCCAAGTTCGGCTCGCACGAAGTTATCAACACGATCATGTTGAACTTCATCGCCATCGCTCTCGTCAGCTACTTCACGCAATACTACTTCAAAGCGAAGGGCGACCCCATCATGCAGACGGGTCTCATCGGGCGACAGGACATGCCCGCCGGGATGGAAGCCCTGAAGGGACTCAACGCGCACATCCCGCGCATGGGAGCGTTTGTGCCAGGCTTCCCGGAGCGCATCCCGCTGAACATCGCCTTCATCATCGCGCTTCTGGCGTGCTTGCTCGTCTATATTTTCCTGTGGCGAACTAAATGGGGCTTCGAGATACGCGCGACGGGCGCGAACCCTTCGGCGGCAGAATATGGCGGGATTTCGGTCAAAAAACAGATCGTGCTGGCGATGGCGGTATCCGGCGGGCTGGCGGGAATGGTGGCGATTAACGAGGTGCTGGGTTATCGCTATCGTTTCTACGAAGGCTTTTCGCCGCAATACGGGTTTACAGGAATCGCGGTCGCGCTCCTGGGGCGCAACCATCCTCTCGGAGTGCTCATCGCCGCCATCTTCTTCGGCGCGCTGACTCGCGGCCAACTTTTCGTGGACATCTTTACTCAACACGTCTCGAAAGATTTGGTGCTGGTGATACAAGCTGTCGTCATTCTCTTTGTGGCGGCTGAAATGTTATTCCGAGGGCCGTTCTCCAGATGGGGATTGCTGAAACGCTCGAAAGTATGAGAGCAGTTGGCAGCAGGCAGTTAAAAGCAAAAGCTGAACACTTCGCGCTCGCCCGCTCTTTACTGCCAACTGCCCACTGCCAACCGCCAACTGCTTATGAAGAACATTTTCACCATCGCGCTTGTTTACTCGATGATTCGCCTGACCACGCCTTTGTTGCTGGCTGCGCTGGGTGGCCTCTACTCGGAGCGTTCAGGAATCATCAACATCGCGCTTGAAGGGTTGATGCTGGCAGGCGCGTTCACAGCAGCGGCGGTGACGCACCTTGCGGTGGTGCATGGCTATCCTGCTCCTGAGTGGATCGGATTACTCGCAGCGATAGTTGTGGGCGTTGTTGTCGCCGGTATTCATGCGATTGCGTGTATCAGGTACAAAGCCGATCAGGTTGTGACGGGGACGGCAATAAATATTCTCTTTCTAGGTGTCCCGGCGTTAATGAGCGGCGCATTGTTTGACTCGACCGGCGCGACGCCGCAGATTCCATTGAATAATTTAATGTCAGCATCCCTTGTGGTTACCGTGATTGCTCTTTTGATTTTTGCAGCCTGTATTGTGCGCGCCACAGTATTAAGAAACCAGAATCTAATTATTCGATTAGCAATTACGTGCATCCTTGCAGGAGCAATGTGGAGCATTTTGTACTTTACTCCGTTGCGCCCGTTGTTGGAGCAACCATTTGCTATCTGGATTGCTTTCGCGCTCGTTCCTGTTACATGGTACGTGCTTAATCACACGCCGTTCGGCCTGCGCCTGCGTGCTGTGGGTGAAAACCCTGAAGCAGCGGACACGGCTGGCATCAGCGTGGCGCGGATTAGATATTCCGGCGTTCTGCTTTCAGGCGCGCTCGCGGCAATCGGCGGCGCGTATCTCTCCATCGGGCAGTCGTCGCTTTTCACACGCAACATGACTGCGGGAAGAGGATTCATCGCGTTGGCTGCGCTGATCTTCGGCAAGTGGCGACCCGTGCAGACGATGCTCGCTTGCCTGTTCTTTGGTTTAGCAGAAGCGGTGGCGATTCAGATGCAGGGCGTGGGCAACATTCCGGTTCAATTCATTCAGATGATTCCCTACGTGCTGACAATCGTTGTCCTGGCAGGGTTCATAGGTCTCTCGCGTGCGCCTCGTGCGCTGGGGATTCCGTATCAGAAGGAGAAGTAAAAGAAGTTGTCAGCAAGTGACCAGACGCCTATGTTCGAGCGCGTGGAGCATGCTGCGCGGGAGATTCGCGCGCGTTACACAGAAGACGTGCGCGTTGGACTCGTGCTCGGCAGCGGGCTTGGAGCGTTCGCGGATGAACTCGAAGAGCCGGTGGCGATTCCCTACGCGGAGATTCAGGGGTTCGCTCGCTCGACTGTCGAAGGACATGCCGGGCGACTTGTGCTGGGAAAGATAGAAGGCGTATCGGTCGCAGCGATGCAGGGGCGCTTCCACTACTACGAGGGTTACAACTTCGATGAAGTCGTCTTCCCGATTCGCACACTCGGCCTGCTCGGAGCGAAGTCGCTCGTGTTGACGAACGCGGCTGGCGGCATCAACGTCGCCTTCGATCAGGGCGCATTGATGGTTATCTCCGATCACCTGAATCTGATGGGCGTCAATCCCTTGCGCGGCCCACACGACAACCGCTTCGGAGAGCGGTTTCCTGACATGTCGGAAGTTTACACGCGCGATTACCAGGAGATAGCCGTCGCGGAAGGGCAGGCGATGGGCCTGGAACTGCGGCGCGGCATCTACGGCGCTCTCTCCGGCCCAAGCTATGAAACGCCCGCAGAGATACGCATGCTACGCATCCTGGGCGCGGACGCCGTCGGGATGAGCACCGTGCCGGAAGCGATTGTCGCGCGCCAGATGGGAATAAAAGTTCTGGGAATCTCCTGCATCACCAACATGGCTGCGGGCGTCGTCGGCGAGCCGATCAATCATCAAGAGGTGATAGAGACAGGCGAGCGCATCCGCGACACGTTCAAAGAACTGCTCAAGCGGATAATTTCTAAACTACAGTGACGAGTGACAAGTGACGAGTGACAAGCCGGGAACTTGTCTTTAACTCGTCACTCGTCACTCGTCACTCGTCACTCGATTATGATAATTGGCATTTGCGGCGGCACGGGGTCAGGCAAGACGACGGTCGCCAATAGCATTCTTGAATCGGTCAACGCCAGCGAAGTCGCTTTCATCCAGCAGGATTCTTATTACCGCAATCTCAAAGACCTGCCGCTTGATTATCGCAACGCAGTCAACTTCGACCACCCGGACGCGCTGGACAATGACTTGCTCGTCCACCATATTAGAAAACTTAAAGGGGGCGGGTCTGTCGAGCTTCCGATCTATGACTTCAAGACGCACACGCGCTTGAACGAAACCGTTTTGATCGAGCCGAAGCCGATTGTCATCGTCGAAGGCATCCTAATCTATGTTGACGCGCGCTTGCTTGAGCAGATGGACATCAAAGTCTTCGTAGATACGCCCGACGACATCCGTTTCATACGCCGTCTCAAGCGCGACATTGCCGAGCGCGGGAGAACCGTTGACTCAGTGATTGAGCAATACATCGCTACCGTGCGCCCGATGCACATGCAGTTTGTCGAGCCATCGAAGCGTTACGCGGACGTGATTATCCCGGAGGGCGGGCATAATCTGGTCAGCATAGATTTAATCAGCGGTAAGATACGCGAAAGATTGGCGAATGCTTTAACTACAATGGAGGTCAAGCTTGAACGAAGTAGATAAAGAAGCAGTAATTGTGGCGGCACTAGCGGCCTGCGATCTATCGGTCGCGCCGTTTTCAAACTTTCTTGTTGGCGCTGCCGTCCAGACCCAGGCAGGCAAGATATTTACGGGCTGCAACATTGAAAGCGCGAGCTACGGGTTGACGGTTTGCGCCGAACGTGTTGCGATTTGGAAGGCTGTGTCCGAAGGCGAACGCAACTTCACTCATTTAGTAATCGCTGCAGACACTCAATCGCTGACGCCGCCCTGTGGAACTTGCCGTCAGATCATCTGGGAGTTTGCCAAAAACGCGGAGATCATACTGGTAAACCGGCGGGGCGATCATGATGTGGTGCAGATAAGAGATCTTCTGCCCCTTGCTTTTGACGCACGGTTTCTTAAAGAGGCTATGCGTTCCCGTACTTGAGTTTGCACCTGATTGCCAAGATGCACCAAAGCAGGTTAGCGCTTACCAGTGCTACGCCACCTGAAAAGCTATACATCTGGTGTATTCCAGCTCGGTAGTACCACAAGTTCCACACGCCCCAACTGAAGAAGAAAAACCTTGATAGCCAAAATACTCCCTTAATTTCCTTATCCTTGTATAGGCGGCTACAGTCTATCAACATAAAGAGAGCACCGCCAAACTCGAAAAAGCTGTTTCCAAAATCCCATAAGCGATCTGGGGTGTAATCTGATATATACATTAGTTATCCCACTCTTGAGAGAATGCTTGCTGGCCCACGACGGGGGTTCTTGGTATGAGCCGCAAGAAGAACAGGCTAAGATTGAGGTCGAACGATCCTACTATATCATAGTAATTATCTTTACAACACCCGCAAAACGCGCTAATTTGCCTTTCTAAGGTGGTGTTTCAGTTCTAACGACAATACTCCCAACCCCACAATGTCGCTAAGGAGTTAAACAGTATGCGAACACAGCCAAGAGTCTTTGTTGCCTCCTCAGGAGAAGCAGAACGGCTGGCCGAGGCAATCCAGCAAAACCTAAAGGTTGCCGAGGTCACGCTTTGGACACAGGATGCGTTTCGCATAGGACACACCGTAATTGATGAGTTGAACCGAAATCTTGAACGATCCGATTTTGGCGTATTTGTTTTTGCTCCAAATGATATAGTCGTGATTCGTGGGCAGGAGCAGCAAGCCGTTCGCGATAACGTTGTGTTGGAACTTGGCATGTTTATCGGTCGGCTTGGCAAGGAGAGGAGCTTTATCGTCCGGCCAAAGGGCGTAGACATGCGCTTACCCACTGATCTGCTCGGCATCGTAACCGCAAAGTATGACCGGGAGCGTGCGGAGCGCGAACCCACTGCTGCCCTTGGCAGTGCTTGTACCCAGATCTCAGACGCGATCAAGTTGGAACATAGGAAAAGGATGAGAGAGGTGAGCTTGGCTATTACAGAGTCTCTGGAAACAATCTGTTGGTCCATGGCCTCGCCGGAAACGCCGGAGCGAGCAAGTTTGCGAGCATTTATCTTTAAGCAAGAGAACAATGAGCTTGTATGTCGGGGTTTTTGGGATCCGTTTCTCTCGACCGAGCAGGTCGGGAAAACAAAATTCCCTATTGATGAGAAGACAGCAGAAAAAGTAGTCGTCGTGAAATGTTTTCTCGACAACGAAACGAAAAGAACGTGTGAAACAGAAGGCTCTTCAGTTGCTCCACTACCTAGCAGCTTAAAAGGTGTTAAGGGACGGATTAAGCCAAGTTTGAAATATGTGCTCGCGGCACCTATCCGAAATGAGAATGATACCATCTGGGGCGTAGTGGATTTTGATGCGTCGAATAACATCGGAAAGAAGCTCTTGCAAAACGAAAAAACTTCCAACGCCGTCATCCAGCGCCTGGCTAGGGATCTCTCAAAAATACTGGCACGTTAGCAGAATTACTTTGCCATCGTCAGACTAATGGCAAACCACCAGCGTCCGAAACAATATCTATCTTCGTCTCCTTGGCTTCTGAAATGCTTGGTCTTTTGAAACTGGTGATCCCACCGACCATGGAATGCGATAAATATAAGCAGAACATGAGAGACGGTTGTGATCCTGCACACGTAGGTTATAGATTGCAGGGGCAAGGTCACTCGGTAGCGTGTTTACGCTACTTATTCTTTCTCGCTTTTCAAGAGGTTTCATCAAATATGTCAAAGCCCTTGCTGTTATTAGTCCTTCTAAGCATGCTCCTTATCACGTCATCGCCAACCCCTTCCGCCCCTTTAGGCAGGGCACGCGCAGATCTGATCCTGAGCGGCGCGACTGTAGTCACGATGGATAACGAGCGGCGCGTCATCGAAGACGGCTCGGTTGTTGTTAGCGATGGGCGCATCGTGGCTGTAGGCTCACGCGCCGAGATGGATGCGAAATATATTGCGCGCGAGACGATTGATGCGCGCGGCAAGGTCGTCATCCCCGGTCTCATCAACGGGCACACGCACGTGCCGATGACACTCTTTCGCGGGCTGGCTGATGATCTGGACTTGCAGGAGTGGCTGACGAAATACATCTTCCCGGCTGAGGCGAAGAATGTCTCAGAGGAATTCGTGCGCGTCGGCACACGGCTCGGATTAGCCGAAATGATTCGCGGCGGGACGACGACCTATTGCGACATGTACTACTTCGAGGACGCCATCGCTGACGAGACATCGAAGGCCGGTGTGCGCGGTTTGCTTGGCGAGACAGTCATAGACTTTCCCGTCGCAGACAACAAGACCTGGCCTGAAGCGATGGCCTATACCGAAAAGTTCGTCAAAAAGTGGAAAGGGAATCCGCTCGTCACACCTGCTGTCGCCCCACACGCGCCCTACACGGTTTCCGAAGAGCATCTCAAGGATGTGCGCGCTCTTTCCGACCGGACAGGTGCGCCAATAGTGATTCACGTTTCAGAGACACGCAAGGAAGTTGAAGATAGCTTGAAGAACAAGGGCGCGTCTCCAGTTGATTACCTGGCGCGCATAGGGTTCTTGAATAATCGCGTCGTCGCCGCTCACCTCGTCCATGTGAGTCCAGAAGAGATTACGGTCTTAAAACGCCTCGGCGTCGGCGGCGTTCACAATCCGCAATCAAACATGAAACTCGCTTCAGGTGTTGCGCCCGTGCCTCAGATGCTCCAGGCTGATCTGGACCTCGGACTCGGCACTGACGGCGCGGCGTCAAACAACGATCTCAACATGTGGGAGGAGATTGACACGACGGCCAAGCTCCACAAGGTCTTCACGATGGACCCGAAAGTCGTCACAGCCCAACAAGCTTTCGAGATGGCGACGATTCGCGGCGCGCGTGCTCTACATATGGAGCGCGAGATAGGCTCAATCGAGAAAGGAAAGCGAGCAGACCTCGTCATCGTTGACCTGGATGATCTCAACCAGATGCCGTTTTATAACATCTACTCGGAGCTGGTTTATGCTACGAAAGCCGACGACGTGAGGACGGTGGTCATCGAAGGCCGGGTCGTGATGCGCGACCGGAGGTTGCTAACTTTGGACGAACAGGATATAAAGGCCCGCGCAAGAGTCTTTCGGGAGCAAATTATTAAAAGCCTCGCTCCATCAAGCACACAAGCAGGGAAAAATTCGACCGGTGGACTTGCCCAAAGTCTATCGAAGAGGCCATAATACGGGACAACAAAGGATTTGGTTGTACCCGTAAGCGAGCCTTCATAAGCTCGCTTTAGTTTTTTATGGAGTGTAATAAAGTGAAGGAAAAAAGAGCTTCTTATGTGATCGAGTTGATGAGCGGATTATTTTTGTGCTTCGTCCTGGCGGCGACTGTTTCGTGTGTGTTCGCGCAGTCCATGTCTGGTGACGCCGATGCAGGGCAGAAGCGTCTCAAACGCGCGCGCTCTCTGGTTGCGGCGCACAAGCTTGAGGCGGCTGCAACCGAGCTTAACGCGATTCGCGGCACGACGACCGACGATGCTGTGCGCGATGTGGCTCGTATCATGCTAATGAGCGTTTACCTGGAAGAGGGCGATCACATGAGCGCGCAGGGTCTCCTTGAAGAGACTTACAAGTTGCGCACGGCGCAGGATGAAAACTCGACTCGCACCTATTATGCGCTTGCGGGCCAGGCCGTCAACGGAGCGCGCGAACACTTCAGCCGCTATCGCTCCTTCGGCATCAACATCGCGGATAAAGAGTTGCCTGCGGAAGCTACGAGCGATCTGGATCACATGCGGATGCTGCTTGAGCGTGTTGCGGAGCAGGCGCGCGAGATGAGCAGCCAGAACGAGAAGAACTTCGATGCGCTCGGACTTTTGGAAGAGGCTGCGAACATGCGCGGCGTGCTGGCGCGTAATAATCAGGAGCGCCTACAGTGGCAGCGCGAAGTTGCAGACGCGCGACAGAGACTCGCTGCTTCTGAAACACGCATTGCTTCGCTTGGCGCAGTTCCCATTCGGACTGTTTCTTCATCCACTACTCCCGCTGACACCCCGTTGATTTCTAAAGCTTCATCCGCGCCGAACCACACCAGTAATACCAGCACGAAAAAGAGTCCTGCCGCTGCTCCTGAGACCCGTCCCGCCTCTAAGCCTGAACAGAGCAATGTTTCAAGTGACGAGAAGCTACCGGGTGCGTCGCTAAATCGAAAGCCTCTGGAAATCGGATCATTGATTGATAAGGCGACGCAGAAGGTCAATCCTTCCTACCCACAGACGGCTAAGGCGGCCCGCATCGGGGGCGTTGTCACTGTCTACCTGGAGGTAGACGAAAACGGCGCGGTGGCGACGGTGCATCGAACTAACGGCCCGCAACTACTCCGTCAGGCTGCCGAGGATGCCGCGCGCCGCTGGAAATTCAGGCCCACGGTCGTCGAAGGCCAGCCAGTTAGAGTCCAGGGGTTCATCAACTTCAACTTCACGCTGTAAAGCATTCAGACGGTGCTTCAAACCTCTTTCAAGGGACATACCAGCAATTTTGCTGACATTGGATGAAACCTTACGGACGTTATGTCCGTCATGATGCGTAACTGATATAAGTACGGGTAAGAGGAGCGTCCACAGTTGCGCTTAAAAGTGGCAACATATAGCAAGAACTTTATGGTAGGTTAGTTCCAGCGAACCTTATCTTTTCGCATCAACTTGGTATAAAAAGAGGCTTCCTCCATGCTCTTGTGGGTGCTATACGCTTTTCGTCAAAGTGCTTGGTCCTCATTCATTTCATAAACTGAGACTCGATCTTGGCCTCTTTCATCCAAGACTTTTCGTAATTCAGGTATATGCCCATAAAAAAAAGCCTTTGCGGTGATACGTAGAAGAGTCGTTGAATCAAAGGAGGTTGCCGGTGAATCTAGGTAAAGCCCCTGAAGCTGGCACGATTGCATTAATAGTTGTTACGGCCCTGATCGGAATGCTGATGGGGGTATTCGGCAAGGCAACGGCTGAATGGCTTTTGAACCTGATTCTCCGTCCTATTAGAATTGTTAAGGAGACTATATATAAGTGGGTTGCCCCACGTAATCCGCTTTCAATTTCACTCCGCAGTTATAAGAAACATGTAGCACGCTCAAAGCTCACGCGCATTGAGAATCCCGTTGGTCCCAATCTAGATGTTCCACTCGAACATGCCTTTGCCCCATTAAAGCTGATTTCCAGCACTACCGAGGAGAGCGTCGATCTGTTTTCTCAGGCCGCAGCGTCGCACCGCTGTATAGTATTGGGTGGTCCCGGCACGGGCAAAACGACTCTGATGAAGAGCCTCATAACCAGCATTATCAAAGGACGCGCGCGAGAAGAGGCTCTTGCAGATCTCATCCCTGTGTTCGTGGTTTTGCGTAACCTAGCCAAGAAAGAACACACAGTAGAGCAGGCTATTGTCGCGGCCTTCGCCGACTACCATTTCCCTGGCGCGGACAGGTTCGTCGAGTCAGCACTGAGTCAGGGCAAGATGCTGATTATCTTAGACGGACTCGACGAGGTCGGCGCAAGCCGCGATTATGTCTCTGAACAAATACAGCATTTCTGTGAGCATGATGAGCAACGCGAACATCTTAACCGCCTGATCGTTACTTGCCGTGAAAACAGCTACCGGACAAAGGACCTACAGAGTGTCATTCCAGAGATTGTGCGCGTCGAGCCATTCGCCAACCATCACATGAGGGTCTTCCTTGAGGGATGGCCCGCGCACAAGGGACGGACGGCTATAAAACTCTACAGCCTCATCCAGAACGATCCACAGATTAGAGATATCTGCCGCAACCCGCTGCTACTAACGATTCTTACTGGACTCTACCTCGATACAGAAAACTTCGAACTGCCGACCTCGCGCGAACGGTTCTACAAGGACGCCGTTGAGGAGTTGCTTGTTAACCGCCCGGCGCGCCGCCAGATGAAGCAGACGTTCGACGCCGATGACAAGCGACAGATACTTGAGCGCGTCGCACTCGAAAGATTGGAGACTGTGACTCCACACGAAGACCCGGAGGAATTCACGCAAGACGTGATTCGCCAGAAGGCTGAGGAGGTGCTACGTCAGGAGAAATTTGATCCCCGCGAGCTTATTAAAGAATTGGTCGATATCAACGGGATCATTAAGCCAGCCAGCGAAGGAAGCTATACCTGCGCGCACCGCACCATCCAAGAATACTTCGCGGCGCGCGAGGCCCGCCGCACCCGCGAGACGAAAGACGTGGTGGATCACTTCGGGGGCCGCCCGGAGTTCATCGAAGTTCTTTACTTTTACTGTGGGCTGATGAACAACATTCCCGCGCTTGCCTCCATCGTCAACACACTCATTAGTCAGGGTAGGTGGCTGGAGGCGGGTAGGTGCATGTTGCACATGAAGGAACCACCGGATAAGACACTGGTCGAAAGGGTCGCCGGGGAATTGTTCAAGCAAGTGTCCCCATCCATTGAATACAAAGCTGCTTTGGAAATTCTCTCGTCACTAGCGCAACGGCGTGCGCCCGAATTCGCCCCCGCCCGTGAGTTCTTCACCCTCGCTGTAGATCACCTGGCCGGAACTTATGGCGAGAGCGGCGCGTCGGCGCTGGAGTCAGCCCTTGCCACCTCACCCGAAGCGGCGATGAAAGTCATCCCAGGATTACTCAAGCAGTCGTCGCCGCGCTGGAAGGAAGCCGCCGTACAGCTATTGCGCGACATCGGGACGGACGAAGCTCTCGATCAACTCGTTCAACTCCTCAATGATACGGATCCATTTGTCAGAGACAAGGCTGGTAGAATCCTCGCCGGAATGTTGAAAAGCCGACAGCGCGACTTACGCCGCCGCGCCACCCTTTTGCCCTCACGTGCGGATGCAACCGTATGGCCCCTCGAAAAATACTTCCCCGGAAACTTACCCATAACTATTGCGGAGTCGCTCAACGACCCTGCTGATACCAGTAGCGAGGCAATCAACTGTGCCGCACACGCCCTGCGCGCGCGCGCGAGTAAAGCGAAGGAGGAACGCGCCTTTCTCAAGCAATGGCAGCACGTGCCGCGCGACCTGAAACTTCAACGCTGGAGGCAGCACGCAGGAAAGCTTATAGTGCTGAGTGGCTTAGCGGTCACGGTTACTTTCTTGCTTATGCTCTTCGTACTGCAAATCTGGGACTATCGAACGAATCAAGCATTAATATTCACACTTACGCCCATGCGAGTCTATGGAATAGACATGCAGTTACTTAATCAATTTCAGAATCAAGCGAAAATCATCACTACCGATCTAGAGCAGCGATTTCCACCGAACGCTTCCGGCCTCGCACGCATTCTTCCTTGGAATTGGTCTGTCGAGCCAGTTCTACCAGAAGGGAAAGATAGGGTCTATGAGACAGTAAATAAATGGAGTGGTTATGAGTCTCCTGACCCATACACGCTATCCAGCAGTGCGCCCGAATTGCATGATATGATAGGACTAACCTCAAACGATAACATAGCGCGATTACGAGACAGCATCATAGCAGTGCATGACCATTTACCGGCCATGCAAAATACTAGTTATGTGCTCATTAAGCCAGGAATAATACGTCCTTTTATGTTTTTTCTCGCACTTATATTCTATCCTTTTTCTGTGATTACAGTTACAAAACAAAGATGGTTAATGAAGAGTGTAAGAATTTCTAAGACTAACCGGATAGAAATGAGCCTGACATTTAAACAAATCGGCAATTTTAATAGGTCGGAGTTTGGTATTACTTTATTAGTATTACTATCTACGACAATCATATCTCTTATGTATTTACTCCCTCTTGGAGGAATAAGCTGGCTCTTGTTGTTACCTATACTTTCACTTTTCATTTGCTCAGGCGTCGGGTATCTGCTTCAGAAGTTCAACTGGCCTAACAATCCACTCCTTCCGGCGGCGGCTGACATCATGTCGCAGCCGGTGATGAAAGAAACTGACCAAGAAGCTGAGTCTGATGATTTCCCTTCTCTCCTCAGTGCGTAGATTCTCAGAAAGTTGGGATTGATGATCTCGCCTTTATGCCATTGCGCGCTTGCGTCTCTTTAGCACACGCTGTCTTTTTGAAAGCTACTCAAATAGCGCATGCTGAGTACAATCAATGCGCGCTTCGGCAACTTAAACACTTTTGTCGAGTTGTGCAATATAACAAAGAGCTTAAGTGTCTAGTTCTCGCATCTCTTACTATGCTTTATAACCCTTGTGAGTGAGCCTTTCGAGGTCTTGAGCAAGAGCGCGAAAAAGCTCGTCTGAGCTTATTCTTCTCATTTTTCCGTCATTTATCTAATCTTGACTTAAAAGTAAGGTATGCTACAATACCCTCGAATCCTGGTACTGAAAGAGGATCACTGAAGGAGTCTAACGGGATGAAGGTCTCGGCTCAGGAAGAGTACGGATTGCGTTGCCTGGTGCAGCTTGCTCATTTGAGAGAGGGCGAGTCGCTGACGCTTTCCCAGATCAGCAGGCGCGAGGGCATCTCGGTGGCGAATGCAGGGAAGTTGCTCTGGATTCTTAATAAGGCCGGGCTTGTGCAGTCCACCAGGGGGACTCGCGGCGGGTATCAGCTAGCGCGTCCTGCTTCCACGATTCGCTTGAGCGAAGTTATCAAGGTGCTGGATGCCGACGAGGTGAAAGAGCACTGCAAGAGCTACGCGGGCGTGTTGGACGTTTGCGTTCATACGTCAGATTGCGGCATCCGGCCCGTGATTCAAGGTCTGCACGAGATTGTGCAGAGCGCCTTGTCGGAAGTGACGCTCGCGCAGTTAGTCGGCACTGAGGCCAAGGTGGATGCGACGCTGCACAAGATCGAGAGATTGCAGTCTCGGCTGAGTCCAACGTTCAGGCGCGCGTGAGCGCTCTAACGGAAGCGAAAGCAATTATCTTTTGGAGAACAGCTTCGGGGGTTGCCGAAGCAGGAAAAATTTGATGAGCACTATTGAGGCACTGACAAACAAAGAATACAAGTACGGCTTTGTCACCGACATCGAATCCGACATGATCCCTAGAGGATTAACGGAAGAGACGGTCAGGCTGATTTCTGCCAAGAAGAGCGAGCCTGAATGGATGCTGGAGTTTCGCTTGAAAGCCTATCGGCACTGGCTGACGATGGAAGAGCCGCGAAACTGGCCGAACATCACATACCCGGAAGTCAACTATCAGGACATCATCTATTACAGCGCGCCGAAGCAGAAGGCAAAGAAGGCGAGCCTCGATGAAGTTGATCCTGAGCTGTTGAGGACTTTCGAGAAGCTGGGCATTCCTCTGTCGGAGCAGAAGCAATTAGCGAACGTTGCCGTTGATGCGGTCTTCGATTCGGTTTCGGTGGCGACGACTTATAAAGAGAAGCTGAAAAAGGCCGGGGTGATTTTCTGCTCGTTCTCTGAGGCTGTGCAGGAATACCCGGAGTTAATCCGCAAATATATCGGCTCGGTTGTGCCGACGAACGACAACTACTTCGCGGCTCTCAACAGCGCGGTCTTCACCGACGGTTCTTTCTGCTTCATCCCGAAGGGCGTGCGTTGTCCGATGGAGTTATCAACCTATTTCCGCATTAACAATTCTGAATCGGGACAATTCGAGCGCACCTTGATCGTCGCCGAAGAAGGCGCGCATGTGTCGTACCTTGAAGGCTGCACCGCGCCGAAGTTCGACAAGAACCAGTTGCACGCGGCTGTGGTCGAGTTGGTCGCTTTGGACGATGCGGAGATTAAGTATTCGACCGTGCAGAACTGGTATGCGGGTGACGAAGCGGGCGTTGGCGGTATTTACAACTTCGTCACGAAGCGCGGCAAATGCGCTGGACGAAATTCTAAAATTTCGTGGACGCAGGTTGAGACCGGCTCGGCGATTACGTGGAAATATCCATCGTGTATTTTGCAGGGCGACAATTCCATCGGCGAGTTCTACTCGGTCGCGCTGACGAACCACGCGCAGCAGGCGGACACGGGCACGAAGATGATTCATCTGGGCAAGAACACGCGCTCGACGATCATCTCGAAAGGCATTTCAGCCGGACGCTCGAACAACAGCTATCGCGGGCTTGTCAAAATCATGCCGAAGGCCGAAGGCGCTCGTAACTATACACAGTGCGATTCAATGTTGATCGGATCACATTGCGGCGCGAACACGTTCCCCTACATAGAGGTGATGAACAATACCTCGAAGGTGGAGCATGAAGCGTCAACCTCCAAGATCAGCGAGGAGCAGTTGTTCTACTTGCAGACGCGCGGCATCTCGCAGGAAGACGCTGTGAGTCTAATCATCAACGGCTTCTGCAAGGATGTTTTCCTTCAACTCCCGATGGAGTTTGCAGTCGAAGCCACGCGCCTGCTCGGGTTGAAGCTAGAGGGCAGTGTTGGGTAAAAGTGGTGATAAGTGATGAGTGATAGGTGATAAGTTAAAAACCGCTCTTTCTTATCACCTATCACTCATCACTTATCACTTTTTAAGGAGCTTACTGTGTTAGAGATTCGAGATTTACATACGAGCGTTGACGGTAACGAGATTCTGAAGGGAATCAACCTGACGATCAAGAAGGGCGAAGTCCACGCCATTATGGGGCCGAACGGCTCTGGGAAATCTACGCTTGCTAAAGTTCTGGCAGGGCATCCGGCGTATGTGGTGACGAAGGGTGAAGTGCTGTATGAGGAAAAGAATTTGCTGGAATTAGCGCCGGATGAGCGTGCGCGTGAAGGCATCTTTCTGGCATTTCAGTATCCCATCGAGATTCCGGGCGTGTCGAATGCTCAATTCTTGCGTCTGGCTTACAACGAGAAGCGCAAGCATCTTAATGAAGAGGAACTCGATCCGCTTGAGTTCAAGGATTTGCTGAAAGAGCGCGCGAAGATCGTGGAGATGGACGCGAGCTTTATGTCGCGCGCCGTCAACGAAGGCTTTTCGGGCGGCGAGAAGAAGCGCAACGAGATTTTGCAGATGGCCGTCTTAGAGCCAAAGCTCGCCGTGCTGGACGAAACAGATTCGGGGCTGGACATTGACGCCCTGCGCATCGTCGCCGGAGGCGTCAACAAGCTCAAGAACTCGGAGAACGGCATTATCCTTGTCACGCATTACCAGCGCCTTCTCAATTACATCGTGCCGGATTACGTTCACGTGCTGGCCGGAGGGCGCATTGTTCGTGAGGGCGGCAAGGAACTGGCGATGGAACTTGAAGAGAAGGGTTACGATTGGATTAAAGCTCAGGCAGCATGAAAAGGTTCTGCCCGTTTAAACAGGTAAGTTGAAAAGATGATGTCTCAAGCCGTTAAAGAAGAGAACGCATACTCGGCCTTTTTCCATAAGCTGCAAGAAGAGCGAGCGAGCGCCAGCGACCCCTCGTGGGTTCAGCGTTTGCGCCAGAATGCTTTCAAGCATTTTGAAGAATTGGGTTTTCCTGCGACCCATCAGGAAGAGTGGAAGTATACGAACGTTGCACCGATTGCGAAGGGGAAGTTTGAGCCAGCTTTCGAGAGCCTGGAAGGTGTGCCAACGCTTGATGCAGCTCAGTTGCAGGAATTCAGCTACGAAGAAGCGCAGCGCAGCCAGTTGGTTTTCGTCAATGGTTTTTATCGTTCGGAGTTATCTTCTGTTGAAGCCTTGCCTGAAGGCGTCGTCGCAACGGACATCGCCAGTGCATTAAAAGAAGAGAAGTATGCGGATGCCTTGCGCGAGCAACTGGCGCGCGACGCTGATTACACTGAGAATGCTTTTACTGCGCTCAATACAGCCATGTTTTCGAGCGGCGCGTTTCTTCTCATCCCGAAAGGCGTTCAAGTCGAATCGCCCATCCATTTGCTTTTCATCTCGGACGCAAGTCAGGCGCAAAGCCTTTCTTCCCCGCGCCTGCTCGTTGTCAGCGAGCGTGGAAGTTCTGCGACCGTTATCGAGAGCTATGTGAGCGCGCGTGAGACAGACATTTATTTCACGAATGCTGTGATGGAAATAGCGCTTGCGGATGGAGCGCGACTCAATCATTACAAGGTGCAGCGCGAAAGCGCAGAAGCTTTCCACGTCGCCACGACGCAGGCGAGCCTCGCGCGCAACAGCAGTTTCAACTCGACGACCATCACGCTCGGAGCGCGCCTTTCGCGCCATAACATCAATGTCTCGCTCGACGGAGAGGGCGCGGAATGTTGGGTGGACGGCCTCTACCTTGTCACGACAGGGCAGCACACGGACACGCATTCCCTGATAGATCACCGCCAGCCGCATTGCACTAGCCACCAGCTTTACAAAGGCATCTTGGACGGCAAATCGCGCGCTGTCTTTAACGGTAAGGTCTTCGTGCGCCCACGCGCACAGCAGACCGATGCGATGCAGACAAATAAGAACCTGCTTCTTTCCGACGAAGCGCGCGTTGATACCAAGCCGCAGTTGGAGATTTTTGCTGACGACGTGAAGTGCGCGCACGGCGCGACGGTCGGACAGCTTGAAGAAGAGGAGTTGTTCTACCTGGCGAGCCGGGGGATGCACAGAGACCTGGCGCGCAATCTGTTGACATACGGGTTCGCTGAAGAAGTGATTGACAAGATCAAGGTCGAATCAATCAAGGCACAGTTGGACAAGGCGGTCTTAAACCGGCTGCAAGCGCGATTGGAAGTATAAGAGAGTAATGATAGCAATCGAGAAATCATTAGAGACTGAAGTAACAGCTAACGCCGCATGGGATATTGAGCGCATACGCGCGGATTTCCCTGTTCTTAAACAGACGGTGAACGGGAAGCCGCTCGTCTATCTGGACAACGCAGCGTCTTCGCAGGTTCCGCGGATCGTCATTGATCGCGGCAGCGCCTATCTGGAACAGGAGCACTCGAACATCCATCGAGGCGTTCACTACCTGAGCCAGCGCGCGACGACTGCCTATGAAGGCGCGCGTGAAAAGGTCAAGCGTTTCATCAATGCGCGAGAGGCGCGTGAGTGCATCTTCGTGCGCGGCGCGACCGAAGGTATCAATCTGGTGATGCACGGCTACGGTCGTAAGTTTGTGGGCGAAGGCGACGAGGTTATTGTCTCCGCGATGGAGCATCACTCGAACATCGTTCCCTGGCAGATGCTTTGCGAAGAGAAGGGGGCGCGCCTGCGAGTTATTCCAATGAATGACGCTGGCGAGCTTCTTCTCGACGAGTATGATGCGCTCCTCAACGAGCGAACAAAATTGGTCGCCGTCGCGCACATCTCAAACTCACTCGGAACGATCAACCCTGTGAAGGAGATGATTGCGCGCGCACACAAGTACGGCGTGCCTGTTTTGATTGACGGCGCGCAGAGCGCTCCGCACCTGGTTGTTGACGTACAGGATTTGGATTGCGATTTCTACGCCTTCTCCGGCCACAAGATGTTTGCGCCGACAGGCAGCGGCGTTGTTTACGGTAAGGCGGAGCTTTTGGAGAAGATGAATCCGTTTCAGGGCGGCGGCAGCATGATTCGCAGCGTCACGTTTGAAAAGACGACCTATGCGGGTCTGCCGGATAAGTTTGAAGCCGGAACGCCCGCCATCGCTTCGCAGATCGGTTTGGGCGCGGCGATAGATTACCTGAACAGCATCGGGCGCGAGCGCGCGGTTGCTTACGAGCATGAGCTTTTAGCTTACGCCACCGGGAAGATCAGCGCGATTGAGGGCGTGAGAATCATCGGCACGGCGCGCGAGAAAGCCAGCGTGCTCTCGTTTGTCATTGACGACATTCACCCGCACGACATCGGCACAATTCTAGACCAGGAGGGAATCGCCGTGCGCGCCGGGCATCACTGCGCCCAGCCTGTCATGCAGCGTTTCAACGTTCCGGCAACAGCGCGCGCCTCGTTCGCTTTCTACAATACGAAGCAAGAGATTGATACGCTCGTCCACGCAATCGAGAAGGTCATAGAGGTATTTTCGTAAAGTGATGAGTGATAGGTGATAAGAGAAAGCTTTTGTTTTTTTCTTATCACCTATCACCTATCACTTATCACTCATCACTTATCACCATGTCAGAATTAAGCGAGCTATACCAGCAGGTCATCCTCGATCACAACAAGAAGCCGCGCAACTTTCATAAGTTGGAGGCGGCCAATCGTACTGCCGAAGGCTACAATCCTCTGTGCGGCGATCAATTGACAGTCTACATGCAGCTTGAAGACGAGGTCGTCAAAGACATCAGCTTTGAAGGCTCCGGCTGCGCTATCTCGAAGGCGGCGGCGAGCATGATGACGCAAAGCATTAAGGGAAAGACTAAGCATGAAGCGGAGAATCTCTTTAATGAATTTCATGGGATGGTGACGGGCGAACTGGACGAAGAGGCGACGCCGAACAATCTCGGACGCCTGACGATCTTCTCTGGCGTGCGCGACTTTCCCGCGCGCGTTAAATGCGCCAGTCTTTCGTGGCACACGATGCACGCCGCCCTTTACGGTCAAGAAGTAATTTCAACCGAATAAGCAAAGATGTTATTTGAGGCTGGTTTCCTCTCGAAACGCCGTCAAGCCTTACTGAATGTTGTATGACTCATCTGGAATCATGTAATGCTCCGAGTGAGTCAGAGATGCTTCGTCTGCTTGACCTTCTACACCTTTACTGATAAAAATTTCTTTACCCTCGGCTGTGTCTCTTCCTGGTAGAGACGCTATCCGTTCTACAACCAAGAAAGGAAAATAACTTGTCTAGTTCCACCCACTCTAGGCGTATGCCTGCCCCTGCGTCCCGTCAGCTTCTGACTTTCGCAACCGTCGCTTTTCTAATCTTTCAACAACTCGTTTTAATCGTCCCTACAGTAAATGCGCTTACAGGCGGGGGCGGCAGTATCAGCCTCACCGCCCTTGGCTCAACATATACGCAAAATTTCGACACCCTAACCAACACCCCTGATGCGGCGCTATCGAGTGTTCTCCCAACCGGATGGCTCCTTGATGAATCCGGCACCAGTGCTAGAAATGATGGTAAATACGCAGTTGGAACCGGCTCAAGTAACACGGCTGATTGCTACGCCTACGGCTCGGTTGCAGGTAACACTGATCGCGCCTTAGGCATGCTTCGTAGCGGTACGCTGACGCCTGTTATCGGGGCGTCTTTCACCAACAACACAGGGGGCGTCATTAACTCGCTCAATATTTCCTATACCGGCGAACAGTGGCGATTCGGTGGAACAAATAATGGAAGAAACAATTTAGCTGATCGCCTGGACTTTCAGTACAGCTTGAATGCAACAAGCTTAACAAGCGGAAGCTGGTCAGACGTTGACCAGCTTGATTTCGCAGGGCCAACCCCAAGTGGATCAACAGGGGGCAATGCGTTGAGCGGTAATCTAGCCGCGAATCGGACGGCTCTTGGCACATCCATCACGGGATTAAGTATTCCAGCAGGCGCTACATTCTTCATTCGCTGGACTGATTTTGATGTTACAGGCGCTGACGACGGTCTTTCGGTAGATGATTTCTCAATTACTCCGGCAGGCACCATCATCCTCACACCGACGAACCCGACAGCAACAGGGTCAGCCAATCCAGCCAGTGTTCTGCAAGGTGGGACGACCGTTTTAACCGTGAGCGTGTCGCCCGGGACAAACCCGACAAGCGCAAGCTACATCGTCACGGGCGACCTCAGCGCGATTGGCGGCTCGTCCACGCAGCCATTCTCCAATAACGGCAACAGCACTTTTAGCTTTAACGCAACGGTCGCTGCTAATACGACCACCGGCGCAAAAAGCTTGCCCATCACAGTCACCGACGATCAAGGACGCCCCGCCTCCGCATCAATCGCTCTTAACGTGCAGGCTCCAAGCGGTACTCATATCGTCATTAGCCAGGTTTACGGTGGGGGCGGCAATAGCGGCGCGACCTACAAGAACGACTTTATAGAACTCTACAATCCGACAGCCAACCCCATCAGCGTGAACGGCTGGTCTGTTCAGTATGCCTCTTCAGGTGGCAGTACATGGGCGCTCACAGACCTTTCCGGCACGATTGCTCCTGGCCAGTATTATCTGATTCAGGAAGCGGCGGGCGCAGGTGGCACAACCAATCTTCCGACACCCAATGCTATAGGAAACCTTGCTATGGGCGCGACGGCAGGTAAGGTAGGTCTTGTTGCCAACTCTGAACCCTTGGGCGGCTCTTGTCCCAGTGATCCAGACCTGATTGATTTCGTCGGCTACGGTTCCGCTGCCAACTGTTTTGAAGGAGCCGGTCCGACCGCAACTCTGACTAACACCACGGCTACCCTGAGAAAGAATGGCGGCGACACCGATACTAACAACAATAACGCCGACTTTACAACGGGCGCTCCCAATCCGCGTTTTACTCCGGGCGGCGTCAGCCCGGGCGGGGAGACAGCACCTTTTATCTCAGCTACAACACCCGGCAAATTCGGAACCAATGTCCTCGTTGATTCCAACATCACCATTAATTTCAACGAACCTGTGAGTGTTAGCGGGAACTGGTTCAGTATCTCCTGTCCAACCAGCGGAACACACACAGCTACAGTTACGGGTGGCCCGACAAGCTTTAAGCTGGACCCGACCGATAATTTTGCCAACGGTGAACAATGCACGGTCAATGTTACCGCCAGCCTTGTTTCCGATGTGGATACGAACGACCCGCCCGATCACATGTTGACCGATTATAGCTGGACGTTCACGACGATCAGCAGTTCAGGCGTCGTCCGCAACCCGGATGAACACCTGACGATGGGGATTCCGAGTAACGCAACGGCTGACACGGCTAACGAGAACGACTACCTGATGAAGAAGCCTGAGTATGCTCTCTCGTACAACAGGAGTCGCGCGATACCGAACTGGACGAGCTGGCATCTGGATAACTCCTGGCGCGGCTCACAACCTCGCACCAATCTTTTCCGCGCAGACCCTGATCTGCCTACGGGTTGGTATCAGGTCAACGAGACCAGTTTCTCCGGCACCGGCTTTGATCGCGGCCACATGTGCCCGTCAGCGGATCGCACTTTCACCTACGAGGAGAACGCGGCGACGTTCCTGATGACCAACATGGTTCCGCAAGCGCCGGATAATAATCAGGTGACTTGGGAAGGGCTGGAAAGCTACGCGCGCACGTTGGTTGATGCGGGCAACGAGGTTTACATCATCTCCGGCGGCTACGGGCAGGGCGGCATTGGTAATAATAGCAGCGCAGTCGTGAACACGGTAGATCAGGGCCGCGTCGTTGTTCCCGCGAAGACATGGAAGGTTCTGCTGGTTCTTCCTGCTGCTGAAGGCGACGACATTGCTCGCGTTACTACCTCGACGAGAACTATTGGCGTCATCATGCCCAACGAGCAGGGAATTAACTCTGACTGGCATAATTACATTGTCAGCGTGGATGAGGTGGAAGCTCTAACAGGCTACAACTTCTTCTCCAATGTCCCTCAAGAAATTCAGGCCGTTATCGAGGCGAACGCCGATGGCAATACCCGGCCTGTCGCTAACAACCAGTCGGTTACGACGCAGGAAGACACGTCTCGCCTAATCACACTCACGGCTACGGATGCCGAGAGCAATCCACTAACCTACAACGTTACCGGCGGGCCGTCTCACGGAACAGTAAGCGGCACTGGAAACAGCGTCACTTACACACCCGCTGCGGATTACTATGGCCCTGATAGTTTCACTTTCACGGCCAGCGATAAGTATCTCAACTCTCAAGCCGCGACCGTGACCATCAACGTCACGGCTGTCAACGATGCGCCTGTGGCTACCAGTGATAGCAAGAGCACGGCTGAGGACACGGCTTTGAGTTTCCCTGCCAGTGACCTGACAATCAATGATAACGCTGGAGCGAATGAAGGCGATCAAACGTTAACGGTGACGAGCGTGACCCCCACAAACATTCACGGCTCGCTCTCGCTCATCTCCGGGCAGGTGACTTACACCCCTGACCATAATTACAACGGGCCAGCCAGCTTTGATTATCAGGTATGCGATAACGGCACGACGAATGGCACACTTGATTCTCAATGCGCAACCGGCATGGTCAACATTACGGTTACTTCCGTGAATGATGCTCCGGTTGCAGTGAACGACTCGGCGATAACTGATGAAGATACGCCGGTCACTATAGATGTAATCGCCAATGACACGGATGAAGATGGCGGCACGCCCGCATTAGACAGCGTAGGCAATTCCACGAATGGTTCCGTGTCAATTGCGAATGGCAAGGCTGTCTTCTCGCCTGATCTGAACTTTCATGGCGTGGGCGGATTCTCCTATGTCGTGCGTGATGGTCAGGGAGGCACAGCAACCGGAAACGTCACGGTGACGATCAATCCGGTCAACGATGCGCCCGTAGCCAATGCGGATTCGGCTATGACCGACGAAGACACGGCGGTTGTTGTTGACGTTCGCGCCAACGACACGGACGTTGACGGAGACAGCCTTTCGATAACGAACGCGACGAACGGTGCGTACGGCACGGTCGCAGTCGTTAACGGCAGCGCCGTTTACACGCCCGCCGAAAACTATCATGGGCCGGATAGCTTCACCTATACAGTGAGCGATGGTCATGGAGGTAGCGCGCAGGGCGCTGTTTCCGTCACGGTCAACTCGGTTAACGATAATCCTGTGGCTGTTAATGACTCGGCGACCACAGCCGAAGACAATGCAGTCACCATAGATGTAGTTGCCAATGATACAGATGTTGATGGCGATCCGCTCACGCTGACCAGCGTGTCTAATGCTAACGGCGGAACGGTCTCCATCGTGGATGGCAAGGCCGTCTTCAATCCAAATCACAATTATAACGGCATCGGCACATTCACCTACACGGCGGGCGATGGTCATGGCGGCGAGGCGACCGCAACGGTTACGGTGACGATTAGCCCCGTCAACGATGACCCGGTCGCAAATTCAGACTCGGCCACCACTAACGAAGATAATGCCGTTGTCGTGGACGCGCGCGCCAATGACAGTGACATAGATGGTGATGGCATCACAATCACAAGCGTGAGCGGCGCTTCAAAGGGAACTGCCGTGTTGATTGCCGGCGGGCCGGATGCAGGAAAGGTGAGGTACACACCAAACCTTAATGAGAATGGCACGGACAGCTTCACCTATACATTGAGCGACGGTCAGGGAGGCACGGCAACCGGGAACGTCTCAGTGACAATCAACCCGGTCAACGACGGGCCAACCGCCAATGCTCAGTCAGTCAGCACGACTGAGGAAAGCGCCGCTGCTATTACCCTGACGGGAAGCGATGTCGAGACTTCAGCCGCAGGCTTGAGTTTCGAGGTCGTCTCAAATCCCACTCACGGTACTCTTTCAGGCACAGGGTCTAACCTGACCTACACGCCAGCAGCGAACTATAACGGCAGCGACAGCTTCACGTTTAAGGTGACAGATACGGGTGATGGCACCTCCGCCGCCTTGAGCAGTGAGGCTACCGTTTCGATCAACGTCACGGCAGTCAACGACACTCCAACCGCCAATTCACAGTCGGTGGCTACCAACGAAGATACTCCAAAGGCGATCACACTAAGCGGTAGTGATGTTGAGACTCCGGCAGGCAACCTGATTTACACAGTGACCGCTAACCCGTCACACGGCACGCTCACGGGCACTGCGCCGAATCTTACTTACGTGCCGAATCTCAATTACAATGGGCCGGACAGCTTCCAGTTCACGGTGACTGATACAGGCGATGGATCGTCCGGTGCTTTGACGAGCGCGCCTGGAAGCGTCTCGATCAACGTCAGCCCCGTCAACGACGACCCCGCAGCCAATGCGGGGCCGGATCAGACGTTGGAATGCGCTGGCGGTCTCACAAACGTGACGCTTAACGGGTCGTTATCATCCGACCTTGACGGCGACACGTTGACCTACGAGTGGCGTGAAGGTACGACCGTGCTCGGCACGGGCGCGATACTCAACACCTCGCGTGCGTTCGGCCAGCACACCATTACGCTCAAGGTCACAGACCCATCCGGCGCTGTCAGCGAAGATGCGGTTAGCGTCAACATCATTGACACCACCGCGCCGACGCTCACGTCAAACGGGCAGGCATTCTTGCTCTGGCCTTTGGACAAGAAGTACCACACGTTCAATGTGTCCGACCTTGTTGCGAGCGCCAGTGACTCCTGCAATACCGGAGTTAATCTTAACAGCGTCGTGATTCAGAAAGTCACCAGCGACGAAGGCAGTATCTCTGGCAATGACATAATCATCGCGGCCAATTGCCAGTCAGTCCAACTCAGGGCTGACCGCAACGGCAACGGCAACGGTCGCGTTTATACGATTACGTTCAAAGTCAGCGATGCTGCGGGCAACACAACAACCCTGACGCGGCAGGTAATGGTTCCGCACGATCAGGGAAACGGCAACAACGCAATTGACAGCGGGGTAGCTTACACGGTCACGAGTAGCTGCCAGTAACCGAACAAGATGAGGAGGGAAACGATCCACGAAAGGATACGAAGGAACACACTGAACATTTAGTGTCGCTTCGCGGAACTTCGTGGATCGCTCGCTCGCCTCTTTTTGTGATGCAACTCGGTGTCCGGGCACTTTCGAGGAAGCGGCTGCAAAGGTGTGGCCGCTTCTTTTTTGATTCATGTTCAAATGGCTTTGCAGGAAATTCGGATTATGAAAAGCGACAAAGAAATTGCAGAAGAGTTGAAGCAACTGACCGAAGGGATGCTTTTTATGAGCGAGTCTGATTATCCCTTCGAGACTATTTACTGGGAAGGCTTGCCGGAGATAAGTACGCAATTCTTACGCGCTCAGTCAGGGCAGGCGGAAGATGCTCCCGTTGAAATTGTGAGCGTTGACGAGTTCTTCCGCGTCGCTGTGTCAGAAGAAAGCTGGCGGTCAGAGGAAAGCCGCCAGGAGGCGAAGAGGTATAGCAAGCTAGCGCAAACGCTGAAAGACAATCTCGATGAGCTTAAGGTTTATCGCGTGGGAAAGATAAACATTCCCGTTTATATCGTGGGCCGGAATAAGACAGGTAACTGGCTTGGGATTTCAACTCGCGTTGTCGAGACTTAGCACGCAGGCATAATGTCGGGTATATTGCTGACCGGATTATGAAAATCACAGAGATCGAGTTGCGTGAGATACGTCTGCCTCTCGTCCATTTTTTTGAAACGAGTTTCGGACGCACGACTGAGCGACGAATCGTGCTTGCCCGCGTAATTGATGCTGATGGAGCAGACGGCTGGGGCGAGTGTACTGCCGGTGAAGGCCCTTTCTACTGCGAGGAATGGACTGAGAGCGCGTGGAGCACGTTGAAGACGTATCTTGGGCCGATGGTGTTGGGGCATGAGGTTGAAAGCGCCGCTGAAATTTTCTCTCTGATGAAAGCTGTGCGCGGTAATCGCATGGCGAAGGCTGCGCTTGAGACGGCGTGCTGGGACCTGGAAGCAAAGCGCGCGGGAATGCCGCTCTGGAAGCATCTCGGCGGTGTGCGTAGAGAAATCGCTTGCGGCGTCTCCATCGGCATACAGGATACGCCGAAAGCACTGCTGGAAAAAATTGAGCGAGAGTTGAACGCCGGATACCAGCGCATCAAGATTAAGATCAAGCCCGGATGGGATTTGAATATTGTGGAGCAGGTGCGCGCACGTTTCCCAGAAATTAATTTGATGGGAGACGCCAACTCCGCGTATCAACTGAAAGACGCTCCGCTCTTTCGCGCGATGGACGAGTTTAGACTGATGATGATCGAGCAGCCGCTTGCTTATGATGACATGCTCGACCATGCTCGGCTACAACGTGAGGTGCGAACGCCAATCTGCCTGGACGAATCAATCCGCACGCCCGCAGATGCCCAGCATGCGATTGAGTTGAATGCCTGCCGCATCATCAACGTTAAGCTCGGTCGCGTCGGCGGGCACGTTGAAGCGCAGCGCGTGGAGCGGGTTTGTCGTGAAAGAAATATTCCCGTCTGGTGCGGCGGCATGCTCGAATCAGGAATCGGGCGGGCGCACAATATAGCCATGGCGACCTTAGAAGGTTTCCGACTTCCCGGCGACGTGTCGGCCAGCTCGCGTTACTGGGCAGAGGATATTATTGAGCCGCCCGTCACCATCACGTCGCGCGGGACCATTATTGCGCCGGATGCACCCGGTCTGGGATTTGAGATCAAGCGCGTAAGGATAGACTCTTTAACAGTCAGAAAAGAATTTATTGAGCACTGATTCGATGATTGAGCCTGGATTCTCAAAGGCAAAGGCCGTGGCCGTGAGAGAGCATTTAGAGTCTTGTCAGAGCGAGATGCTGGCGCTTGCGCGCCTCCTTGTGGAGACGGAATCGCCGTCTGGCGATTTGGAAGGCAGTCGCGCGGTGGTTCAACTTCTGGCCGAAGCCGCGCGCAAGATTGACGGTGTAACTTCCGTTGAGCGGATTGAAAGTTCTGGCTACGGCGAGCATTTACGTGTGTGCGCTTTCGGGGATGCGGACGAATCGTCTGAGACGATTCTAATCATAGGCCACACCGACACTGTTCATCCGCGCGGGTCTTTACGGGAGCGTCCCTGGCGCGTACAGGAAGGTCGCATCTACGGGCCGGGCATCTTCGATATGAAAGCGAGTTGTGCGCTGGTGCTTGAAGTTATTCGCGCCTGCGCT